>PSQJ01000015.1 GCA_003045065.1 Candidatus Liberibacter europaeus | reverse complement strand
TGTTTTTAAAAGATTTTATCTTCTTTTCAAGAGCAACTACTTCCTTAGTTCTTTTCACCTCAACATCTGCAAGTGTTTTCTCTCTTCTAGCTAATTCTTTCGTTGCCTCTTTGATTTTCGGATTGTACTTGTCCTCTATAGACTTCAAAGCCGGATCTATTTTACTTTGTCTTTTGGCTTCTAATTTCTGTAGCTCTGCCTCATGATATGAGGTTTTCTCTTTTACTAAAGGTGCAATAACATCCTTTAAACTGTCATTCGAAACCTCTTTAATAGTGCTTGGTGTTCTAGCTAACAAATCCCCGTCAGGACTGCTTATCGGTTTAGCTCTTTTAATAACCTCAAAATCAACCTCATCTAGTTGCTTAAAAAACTTCTTCACTGATGGATCAAGTTTTGGATCATTCATAAGAGCATTGAATGAACTGTATTTATCAGCCATCCGTCCAATCTGATTATAAACTATCAAAGCATGCGAACTTATCCGTCTTTTATCTAAATATTCAGATCCTGACCATTTATGCATCTTAGAATGCAAATTATGCCCAGCTTGGAACACATCACTGCTATCCATCAAATTACGACCGTGAGCCACAACTCCTTCCGCAAAAAGACCGACATCACTCAACATATCCATCCGTTCCTTAAACGGCATCTTGGTAATTTGATTTATTGCTTCCTTATCAACTCCAATACGGGACAACATTTGATTACTAATAAAGCCATCTTCTAATAACGCTCCTATCGGATGACTGCCTAACATGCTTGAAGACGCCACAGCTCTAGTTCCTGCCCACCGATTCGCCCAAACAGCGTTTTCAGGGGTTTCGCCATTTTTCAAAACATCCCACATGTTAAGCATGTATTTTTTCAAAACATCAAGCTTGATATTTCCTAAGACACCTTTACTATCTTTATATCCACTTGATGCTTTAACATCCTCCGAAATTAACTTCTCAATAGTTTGCTTAACAAAAGTATCCGCATTCGCTCCCAATTCACGAGCAATGACAATATCCTTAGTTAAGGATCTAAGATCTGATGTAAGAATATCATTAATATTAGTGCTAACTCCAAACTTATCCATAAACTCCATATGAGCGGATCCGTCTTTAAAATGAATCTGTCTTTCAAATTCTCGCTTTTTACCTACTTTGGAAGAAAATGGTGATTGAATACTTTTGCCTTTAGACGATATCCTCTCATCATAAATAGCCCCGAAAAGAGACGACATTTGAGCTTCAGAATAAAGCGATCCATCAGTGTTTTTGTATTTGGAGCGATCCACCAAATCAAACATAGATTGGACAAAATCAGTTTTTTTAGTAGCATACAATTTCTCAACACTCATCGGCTGGGGAATGCGGTTCTTTCGAAAGTTAAAACCAACACCTGCCTCTTCAGCTTGGGCATGAAGACTTTTCATAGTTGTTTGATACTGCTTAACCATACTTGACGCATGTTCGTTCTGGGTCTTCTTACCAAACATCTCATCAAAAACATCAAGACCAAATTGCTTATCAATAGTAAAACCAAGGTTTTTTGATCCCATTTCAGCATAACGAGAAAACGGAGCAAGAAGTTGAGTAGTATGAGCTTCTATCTTCTTTTCCAATGGCACTTCACTTGACCCCGCACGGAAAAAAAGCTTGTTGAATAAAGCCTGTGTCTTCCCATAAATTCCTGCTTGTACCTGTCCAATATCCGATAAAATAGCATGTCTCTTATATGCTTCATCAGTATGTGTATGTATCGCCTTAGCGGTATCACGTAAAAAATTCTCTTGGGCTTTTATCCCTGCTAGCCTATAACGCTCTGCCTTTGCTAACTCTTGCGGAGTTTGGTGATATTGGCTAATAATTTCTTCTTCTAAACGGTTAAGCTCAGCATCTGACAAAACCTTTTTTGCTACACTATTAATCGCTTGTCTACATTCTGGTCTCATCTTAGTGTCCCCCTGTCCTTAAGAAACAGTCTATTGCCACTTGAAATAGGTTATTATCCTTGACTAACTTGCTAAATTGCACCTCTTCATGCAGTGCCTCATGTACCTCTTTTGCTAATTCTGGTGATACTTTCTCTAATTCAGAAACACGCTGTGATGCATGTTCATCAATGGTTTTGTAATCTTCCAGTTTTGCGGATACGACCTGTTCCATATCTGATGGGGGCGATATTTTCTGTTCTTTAATATGCTCTTGCAACTCTCTAACGGGTTGTGGTTCAAGTTCAGGCAAATGCGATTTAAAATGTGGATCTTCAATACTGTTTTCAGCAATATTCTTTAGTTTGTTCTCATCAAAAATTGGATATTCACCTCGAGAAAGTCTGTCTACACCATGAGCTAAAGTATCCATATGATCATTGTGAGCTTCATAGTTTGTATGCAAAACAGGACTTGAAGATTTATTAGCATGTTTAGTAATTAATCTATCTGTAATTCCGTCTTTTAAATCATTGATAAGACGCAGTGATGTATCTTTAAATTGTTTTGAATGCATCCCTCCAAAGAACACACCAAGCATAGAATCAAGCATCAAAGCTTCCATATCAAATATGCGATACTGTTTTGCCATATCCGAATGTCCGTGATCTTCTAAAACTTTTGATGACCAACCACGATCCACCATACCGAAAGGAATGTTTAATACTGCACCACTTGCTACAGTTTTTGCCAATGATTGAGAAGCAATTGCAGCAGGCGTTAATATCGCTGAAGTATGAACCAAAGCACTTCTCCATGCCAGTTCATCCGCCGTCTCTTTATCAACTCCTAAAGATTGGTGAAGAATAGAGTTTTCCGCCTTATTCGATAAATATGCATATAACGCACCCGCTACTTTAGGGGCATGCTGTAAAGCTAATCCTGCAATTTTAGTAATTGGTGTAGGTAAAACACTTAATGCACGACCAGCTATCTGAGCTCCAACCCAAAAAGGTGCAAGATCTGTCAAACCCTCAACCAGATGTGCCCCAATACCCATATTTTTAGGATCAGAACGAGATGGTAAAACCTGTCCATCATCAGGACGAATTGGAGCAATAAGCTTGTCAATAGCTCTTGCTGGCATATTCATAAGTTCTGTTCCTAAACCAGTATACCATTTAGGATCAGCTTGAGGATTACGAGGTTGGTTCTTCCATTCCTCAATATTATCCTTTATTGTCTCTTCACTAATTGTATTGTAATACATGTACCGATCCTTATTATGGTGCCCACTCGTTAAAAGTAGTGTCAGATTCCATCCGTCTTAGTTCTCTGGCTTGCTCTCTTTCCTTATTAGCCTCCATAACCTTATTCGTTGGAACATCTCTAGAATTAATGATGATAGGGTTACCCTCTTTATCCAATTTTGGATTGCCATGCTCCACTAAAGCGTATCTTCCACCACCTACATTCATGTAATGACACCAATACGGATTAAACTCTCCTGCTTGTTTTGTTGCAGTCCATAATCTATCTAAAAACTCAGGTTCTTTCATACCACGAGGAGGCATGAGTGATGATCCATTAACTTTAACTATGGTGTTGCCTAATACCATCTTAATAGCCTCATCTACCCTGTTTTTGCTAAGTTTGTAATCACCTGTTGATTTCATATTCCCCAAGATAAAAAGTTTAATCGCTTCCGCATCTCTTTCAAACGATCCTCCTATAGAGTTGCCTTGAAGTCCGCTGAGTTGGTTAGCAATAAGGGGCGTGTAATGTGTATCAAAAGATTTATTGTCAGAATTTGGATGAGCTTTATATAATTTCTCAACTTCAGCTTTATTCTTAGCCCCGACAATTATCGTATGAGCCGATCTATTGGCTTCCCCGCTGAACTCCGTGCTTAATGATAATGCCGATGCCAAGGTGTTATCTTGTAGTTTGTCATATGCTGTTGAAACGGACTGTTTATCACCATCGGTCAAAAGCTGATACGATTGTTGAACCATATCCACCATCTCACTGGCTGGGCGTTTCATAAGTTGGTCTTTTAACAATTTCTCTTCAGAACCACTAAAATACGAGCCAACTATGCCATACTTCCCTTTAACCTCTTTCAAAAAAGAAAGTCGTTGAGCCGTGCTATCAGCAAAATCTTCAATAGTATCAAAACGTATTGGATCAATCTGTCCGTTCTTAATACCCCATTTAATAGCGTCTTGATGAAGCTCTTGCATAGAATCTGTATGTGCTTTGTTAAGCATTTGATAGTATTTAGCAACTTTGTTTGTGGTCTCAATAGAGTTGCTAGAATCAGATGCATAATCAGCAACTTTATGTAAAAACTCTTTCGCCTCCGTCTCTGGCATCAAACGTATATGAGATACAGCATCCGCCATATCAAACTTAAATTGCTGTAAATCAAATAATTCCCGCCCCCTTTCAGCTCCATAGCCTTTCATATAATCCGCAAGTGTTATCAACTCTTCTTCTTTGGGTTTCCTGCCTTGGTTAAGGGCAACGTCAATGTTACGGGCTTTGGTAGATATAATACTCCTTAGCTTAGAATTATATGCGTTATCGCCATTAATTAGATGTTCAAGAAGTTGGCGTCTCTCTATTGTATCAAGATTATTCCATGCTGGATCATTAATTGAACCACTAATATCATCAGCCACACTCAAAACATTATCTCCAGATGAATCAGCTAATGAAGATATTGAGGTAGGGTCATCTGGTTTAGATGGTTTTTTAATAGAAATACTAAGATAGTTGGCAAATTTATTAGGATCTTTACCATATTCCGTAATAATCTTTTCCCTGCTTAATACCCGTCTTGCTTCATTAAGAAACCCTTGCTTTTTTTCTAAGGATACTGGAAGCGAATTAATATGATTGGCCATCAAAGCTATTGTATTATTGTAGTTTTCATTAGATGAATCTAAACGGAGCTTTTCTGCTAAATTGTTCTGTGCTACAGTGACGTCCACGTCTACTTTTTTAATCATCGCTGCTTTTTGAACATTTAGACCCTTTTTTTGAAGAGTTCTTAAATCTTGTTCCATTTGTGTTTGAAAATGCTTGCGTACTTCTTTGTCTTGAATATTGGAAATAAACTCTTTGTGTTTGTCCCTTAAGTTCACATTAACAAATTCATTTATTCGGGATCCAGATTGGGAAATATCCGTCATATCAAGACCGTTAGTGAAATCCACAAAGCTTTTATCGGCTTCTGCTGAAACTTGCGTATACTGAGTATTAGCATCAGAAAAAGAAATATCTTGCTTCATCTTCTCTACGGTTTCCGAGGTTTTTTTTATAGCCCAAGTTACCTCTTGCATCCCTGTATGTATACTAATCTTGTCCCTAACCGCATCTTGATTAGGAGCTATAGACTCCGAAAAAGGCTTTTTGATGTCTAACCCAGCCATTTTGATAAACCTTTTTTATTGTAATAGTTTGTATAATTCCATTGAACCAGATAATGCTGTAGAGCCAACACCCAACAATTTATTAATGTCAGCCGTATCCGCATTATCCCTATGCCAACGAGACTCTTTGAGAAACCTGTTAACTGTTTGTTGTCTTGAAACCCTTTCACGGTTAATATCCTTATTAACATCCATGAAACGTTGTCCAATCCACATATCCGCAGATACCCCCGAAAGACCCGACAGCTCCGATCTCATCCGAAATAATCCTGCATCTAATATACCCTCTTTCCTTGCTCTCTCTTCTCGTTCAAGATGCAAAAAATCGGCTCTCTTAGCATTCTCCTGAGCAAGTGAAGCCCTATAACGGTCTGCTCCCCCTGACTCCTTGGTCAAGGACGTGAACATGTCTGTTACTATTTTGGCACCTGAAAACATTGTCACAATGTCCATCTTCTTAATCCTCTATACTCATATGCACTGTCACAGATGTTAAACAAAAAGGAGATGGGGCATTTTGTCGTATTGTGATTTCAGACTCCACATCACATTCCCCATTCATGATAACCTCAAACTCTCCAGTTTTTGGATTGTTCTCCAATTCCTCAACGGGATAACAAGCTTGTCCTGCTATACAAACCTCAATATCTGCAGTATTAATCACTCTCAATGATACTTTGTGTATCAATCGTCTTTTGCCACTTAGACTATTAAAAACATCTCCTGTATCAATTCTAGGAAGCGTCACATACCTTTCAACTCCTGTAAAAAGACCACGTGCGTTTCCCTCAATGTCCTCTTTGTCTTCTTTGTCTTCTTTGTCTTCTTTGTCTATTTTGCTAACCGCATCCATAACAAAAGATGGAAACAAAGATTCCTTTTTGCTCTGCGTTTGTATTTCCGTTTCTTTTGCTTCTTCTTGAATTTTTGTTTTTGGTGTATCTAATTCAAAAGATGCAGGTACCTCTTGAGATATCGCTTTTTTGACCTTGGTTTTTTCAATAAGGGCATCAAATCTTGCTAAGGCTTCTTTCAATTCCTCTGTGTCAGCCTTGATATATTGTTTATTTTCCGCTTTGTTGTAATCTAAATGTGTGCCTTTAGCAGATGCTTTGCTAATGCTGGAAATAATCCTAAAACGTTCAACATCTTTCACAATCTCAAAAAACGTATCTGTTATCAAAGGGGTATCATCAACCTCCCATTCAGCCACTTCCCTCTTGGCTTTTTCCTCTTTTACTTTTTGTTTTTCTTGCTCAAAATCATACTCAAACATCTCAAAAAGACTGTTGAGGAATACATCATCTTTTTTGCTCTTTAACTTCTCTTTCCCTAATTGCGAAAAGAAAAATCCTGCTTCTAAAATCTGCTCACTTCCCTCAATTAATGGGTGCGTTTCTTTGAAAAACTCAAAAGTGCTTTCTTTGTATTCTTTGCCTAATCTCTTTCTTAAAAAATTCTCATATTGTCTAATTTGTTCATTGATTTTGCCTAATTCCGACTTAATAAGTATGTTTCTATCTGATGCAATTTTAGAAATACCCTCGTCGCCTAAATCTCTTACAATCTTGCGTATTTCCGCTAAAAAGTTGTTGCAGGCAATAGCATATCTATTCTGCTCTTCTATGAACAAATCCAATACATGATCATATTTGATGCTATCACTAGCACCTACTCTTCCAATTAGGTTTTTTGTAGCTTTAGAAAGTGACCTTATAGTTTCTAGGATTTTGCGATACAAAACATCTAATTTTGTTAAAAATTCATCTCTAGCATCAACAGGCTCAAATGAAGTTAATCCTAGTTCTCTATTAGTTTTCAAAAAAGAAAAAACATAATAATATCCAACATCAGACGAAAGTACTGCTTCTAAATCATCTCTCGCCTGTTGACCACTCACTATCAAATCATCTACAGAATCCGGATATGCCTTAAAATACAAATCAGCAAAACACATAAAGCGGTTTTTCAATCGTTCTCTAGGAAGATTAGCCCATGTGTCAAATGCTTCTTCGCCTTTCTTCAACGCTTCCTTAATTCGCTCTTCCCGCTCAACTAACTCCTTTTCAACCGCAATAGCCTTTAAAATATCTTTTGCTTTCTTCCTCTCTTCATCCTCTTGTACACCCTCAAAAACCTTCTCTCCAATACCAGATGCCTCAGCCTTTTCTTTGATTTCTTCCCTATTAGATCTATGACGATAGCTTGATTTCTCCCTATCTCTATGAATAAGGTTGCTTTTTACATTAGATAAAGATTGATCTTTTTCTTGCTCTTGTTGTTTTGCTTCTAATTGTCTCTCTTTCTCAATTCTATTTCTCTCTTGTTCTCTTCGTGCATTTTCAATTTCCGCAAGACCAACCTTGCGTTCTCTCTCAATTCTCCGTCTTTCTTCTCTATTGTTATCCTCATCTATCTTTATTTGCGCTTTAGCTATATTAACTTCTAATTCCTGCTTTTCCTGTTTCTCTTTTAATTGTCTCTCTTGCTCATTCCTATTTCTCTCTTGTTCTTTTCGTTCATTTTCTAATGCTATTTCTCTGTTTCTTTGATTTATCTTCGCACGCTCAAGATTATTTTTATCTTCTTTTTCTGCTTGCTCTCTTTGAACCTTTGCTCTTGCTTCTTTCTCTATTTCGTCTTGTTTTTCTGCTTCTTTGATTTTTGCTTGATACTCATTGTTTGTGTCTTTCAAAAAATCGTTTAACTGTCTTACCCCCTTTAACAGATTATTAGACGATTCAATTCTATTTTCTTTACGTTTAGAGATAACACTAGTTGTGACATTGTAAGCATTTGTGATATTTACAGTTTTATCTTTAAGGTCTTTAACAGTTTTTGCATGCTCAGGGCCCTTACCTGACCATCTGCTAAACCCAGTCTTAGCCCGCTCCCAAAAATTTCCAGTAACTTTCTCGTCATGCATCGTGTAATATGCAGAATTAATATAGGTTCGTGCATTGCTGATATATTGACGAGCCTTAATGAAATTGCCAGCTCCCCGCTCTTTCTCATAATTGTCAAAAGCTTCATCTGCCTTTTGAATAAATCTTTTGGCTTCGTCTTGTAATATCTTTTGAGATTTGAGATCAATTATGCGGTTTTGCTCAAATTTAACTATATCTCTTAAATTGTCTTCTAATTGAAGATCTAATTGCTGATGAGCTGATATGACAAACAACAAACCTGTCACAAGCCGAGGTGTGAGATGAACACCTTTTTCCATCAAGGTATGAAGCAAACTTCTAATAGACTCATCTATTTTGTTAGCTTCTTCATTGTGAATTTCCGCCTGATCATGATAGGTTTTAGAAAGTTCAATATCACTTTTTTCAAGAGCATCTCGTGATTTTTCAAGTGCAGTGAAAGCGTTGTTTCGTGCTTCACTATATAACTTAATTAGTTCAGCTAAAGGTCGGGCTTCTGATGGAATATCACCATCCAGTGCTTGCATAATATCCTTGAGTTTTTGTGATGGCTCTCCTTTTAATTGCTTTTCTTGTTCTCTAAGTTGACCCACTAAAAATTCTTGCTTCATTCCCTCCCGAATAACTTCATGAGCTATTTCAGTCAAAAGCTCGTTTCGGAAAGATTCACTTTCTTGTTTGTGTCTAATCCAATATTCCAATACCTTAGACGACAACTCTTCTTTATACGGATTTTGGCAAGCATCCCATGCAGATAATTTAACATGAGCACTTTCGTAAATTTCTGTTACTTCTTTTCTGGCTTTTTCAGGATCTTTAATTTCCTTGTTTCGTACGCTTTCCCTGATACTTTCGGCTTCATCAAGCATAACACCAATGTTTTTAACCCATTCTTCAATGGCATCACGACTTGTGATATTGTTGATTTTATCAGTTTCTTCCTTTACCGCTTTTTCAAACTGTTCAGCGTTCTTAGCATCATCTGTAGCTGTTGCCCCAAGATACGATCCAATGCCCGTACCAATTGCAGCCCCAGCCGTAGTTCCAACAACAGGAATTATTGAACCCACTATGGCACCAAGAATCCCGCCAATACCTCCTAAGGTAACAGACGGCATAATTTTACCAATCATATCCCCAAACCAATTACCCATTTTCGAATTCCCTTATCCTAAAACTGCACCGTCTGCATGACAGTTATGCGCATGATGAAAACGTCCTAATCTCTCCAACAATACTTGATCTGATGCACCATCTGGGCGAGCCACCAAAATCCACACATCCGTTTCCCCTCTAACCAAACTAGGAGATGTCGCCAACGACAATAAATGAGATGGAGTACTAATTCGATGAGCATGCCATGCAAAGTCCGTTTCCCTCTCAGAACTAAAACGGCATCCAAGCAAATTATAACCCCGCAAATCGCTTGGTTTAGATCTGTCAATCACCCAAACTATCGAATGTGGATCTGCTTGAAAAACTAATTGCTTAATTCTAAATGTGAATAAATGATCAACAAATTGAGTAATGTCTGTAAATCTAAAGCCTTGCTCAATATTGCCATCTATCGCTTTAATTCTTCGTCCTGCACCACAAACAAAAAATAAAGATTCACCTACAGAAAGTGGAGAACAAGAAGATACACCAGATCCTGAAATCTTCCTTAATACAAAATTAAAACCCTGATCTAATTGAATACAAAACAACCATAAAGAACTATCACAACCTATCAACAATCCCGTTCCAAATGGTGCAATCCACCTAATTTCCCTCACAATGTCATCTGTCACTGCAACCGATAACGCCTCTAAATAATCTGGGGTGTTGTATTTGGCACTTGCTGAAAAACTGTTAAATTTCCCATATTCTGAAAAATATAATGAGGTATAATCAGTCCCTGTACCTGAAAAAACTAACCTAGATTGGTAAAAAGTGACATGTTCAGGATATCCCTCTTTCTGACCCCAAGCACTTAAATTCCAATGAACGATTGGTTGATTATCTTGAATGATAAATGCAGTATTTAACCCTATAACTACTTCTTTGTTGCTCAGAACACGAACTATACTACCCCAAACATAATAAGGCGATATGTCACCAACTGTGCTTTGAGATTCTTTTTTTGAAAACGAAAACTGTTGAAAAGAAGATACTACTTTCCAACTAATACTCCCATCCTCAATAAATGTTGCTGTGCTTTTGTCATTCCATAAATCACTCGTGATACCTCTTGTAACACTTTGATATACCTTTCCACCCATGCTAATATATGAGTTCTCAGAATACTCATGATTGGCTTTCCAAGCTTTGGGTAAAAAACCTAATCTAATACGTCTTCCTAAATCCGTAGTTTTAAATACATCTGTGTCCGATACGACTTTGTAGTTTTCCTCAGATATAAGTGATGTTACTGTCAACTTTGCTTCTACTACATTTCCCTCAACTATCCTCTCTCCTAACCAAGGTGGAGGTGAAAAATCCATAGGGGAAAAATCAGGGCCATCAGTTGCTATTTCAATCTGATACGGACGATGCATACGATGAACTAAAACCATCAAATTACCAGACATCGCATAGTCTAATTGATCTGCTTGTTCTTTGCTGTATGGCGTTTTAACTATCTTAATCACTTTAGGGGATTTTCCCCCATCAACTAACACAAAAGTTAAAGTTTTATCCCCAAAAATCAGCAACATATGCTTATCATCCACCAAATATATAGATATTAAACGACTAGCATCTGATGTTAAATTTAATTCTGGATAAGCAATCGTTGCGGGTCTATGTGACAATCCACCAGTTGAAAACGGAACAAGATTAATAGCACCACTGAAACAATGGCCGTGAATCTGTAAATCCGTACGAGATTGACATATTCTAGGTGATAATTCACCTGCAGAAAATGACCGCTTTGCAAAAGTCAGTTTAGCCATAATAAGACTCCTGATTTTCACGAACATCCACTATCTCAATTGCCTCTTTGTCCACAGCATCCGCCATAAGGTTTTTATGACAATCCGCAAGATACGCTCTTAACTGATTGTCTCCAACTAACAACGGACAAAGCTCACTTGCGAGTTTGAAAGCAAACGCCTCTTTATACAAAGGGTCACAATCTTCTAAAGGTACGCTTTTAAGGTATTTGATATTTAAATTTTGCTCAATCTCACCTTGTGCCTCAAACCCACCCCCACGAATCTCCCCTGATAAATTTACCTCTAAAACTCTAAGACACTTTTTAGGCAAAGCAAAACGGGTTATATCACATCGTTTTAAATACAACGGGGATATTGATGTTACACGTTTTGCAAAACCCCAAATGAAGGATCGCAACATGGATTGATGAAGTGCAGGAATGATCGACTTATACTTCTCGTACCGTTGTTCATTCTCTGCTATCGGCCGTTGAGCTAATTTAAGCAATGCCCAATTTACAATATCTATATCCTTCATACTAAATTAATTGGATCCTTTCTTAGTATCTATTGTTTGTTCAGATCCTTTCTTAGCATCTGTTTTTTGTCCAGATTGAGGATGAAGAAGTGGAGATTTAACACCTACTTGAGTTTCTGGTTTAGCAACGGTTGGTATAGCGTCTGTTTCCTCTTTTGGAATTTCAAGACAAAGTACCTTTTCAGACTGTGTTCTGGTAGCTCCTATGGCAAACTGTGCTAATATCTGCGTAGCATGCATGTGTTGCGGTAGAGTATCAACTTTCACTTTCAAGTTATCCCATTCACCAAGCAGTGCTCCAGATTTACAAAACATCGGACAATAGTAATTGTTTTTTGGATCAATACCGCTCATGATATCTTTGTCTAAAGTACAATGATCATGACCTAAAATATTATTAAAGGTGATGATATTAACCCCCATGAAGCGCTGCACTTTGTGATTATCTAGAACCTGTGCACTGGAATAATCACGGTTAATGATATGCTCATCAATGAACAAGCGATAATACAAACTTGGAGGAAGAACCAAGGTAATATTCTCCTGTTCCGTATCGATGTGATTGTTTTCCATCAGCGATAAAGCCGCACGAATCATAGCTGTTACAACTGATGTTAGCCCTCTAAATGCTGGGTCTGGCTTGATGGTGTTACGAATGATATGTTTTTCAAGAAAGGGCTCTGCCTTTTTACCCTTGCTCGTTGATATTTGGTTTTCTCCTAACAAACCTCTCATTATTACTTCATCACGTTTTCGTACCAATGCATAAGTTGCTTGTTGTGCATATATCCCTAACGGGTTAATGCTTTGTTCCAATTTGATATAAGGAGGAACAATCTCAGCATAGTAAGATATTTCAAAATCAAGCCATTTAGCTTCTTGTTTGGTTTCGTTGTATTTTATAGTTGGTAACATAGATTCACGATCAGCCGTACGAGCCTCTGATGGCTGGAAAACCTGCATAACACGCACTTTCTCACCATGATAACTCCGCACCTCTACTTTATCTTGCAATTTAGATTTAGTTTGCTGAAGACCTGTTTTAAGAGTATCTTCGAACGCAATGGTATTCGCCACTCGCATTTCTTGAGGACTTGCCATGATTTTTAACCTTTCTGTTTTTTGTAATTAATTAAGCACTCAAATAAGCTTTTGCTTTTTGGAGGGCCGTCTGATGTAAAATTTGATTTAATTTTGGGTCTCCCCCTACTAATTTCTTAAATGATTCCGGATCTTTGACATAATCCGATATATCACTGCTCATCACTTCATTTCCGCCCTCCGTTTTAACTATCGTGTCTCCCACCGATTTCTGCCTTTTCCCTTGAGCAAGATGGTCAAACAATCTAAAGGTCTTTTCAAAACCTAACGTTGATATAAAAGTTTTAATCGCATCGTCTGGGATGTTCTCTTGTTCAAAATATCGAGCTATGCTTTGTTCTCTAATGTCGTATTCTTTCCCTAATTCTTTCTGCAAACGACCTTTGTCAGCATCCAACGATTGCTTTAATTGCATCGCATACTTCTGTTCATTCTCCCGTCCATGAGCAACAAGACGATCTACAACTTTCTGTGCTGTCTTTGGATCAACTCCTGCTTGCTTAAACGCGTCAACATGTGCCTCTACTTCATCTGCAGGTATGAATTCTGGACATTTAATCTGATATTCTTCCGTCGGTTTTTCTTCAGAAGGTGACTTTTCTTTTGTCTGGTTTTCTTCGGATTTGGTCTCTTTCGTTGGTTTGCTTTTAAATGGATTAGTTGCTAATGGATCATCCACTACAGGATGGCTTGATGTTGGTTCATTTGTAGTATCAGAAACTGATTCAGTTTTCGTAGGTTCATTAACAATACTTTCCAATGCTACGTTTGTTTCTTCTTCCATAAAAATATTCCTTTAAATACGTGAACGATAGTCTTTGATAATCTCATCATCAGTTATTCCAATAAGATTAACTATTTTAATGCTGATGCTTCTTTTGCCCTCTTGGCGTGCTAAATTAATTGGATCCTCATGTTCATTCACAGACAAAAGACCTCCAAATATCATTAAATCCATCAAAACCAGTCGGCCGTCTTCAGTCGCAAAAACTCTCTTGTACAAATCTGATTTCTCTTTGTCGTTGCTAATACACTTTTCTATCGTCAACGCACTAACCACTTTGCCATTAGCTAAAGCTTCTGCTTCAATTTCTTCATATATAGTTGGTTCATTCATTACGGCTGTCCCTCATATGATCCACAGATTCTTTAATTTCATTTTGAACTACCTTTTCCCCAATCCTGTTACTAATTTTGGTCTGTTCATTCTCTTTCTCTCGTTCCATCATTTGTTGCATTTGGTTTTTTCTTTCTTTACGCTTCTCTTCAACTTTTTTAGAATCACATATCAATTGAGCCGGACACCCACTACGGTAAAGAGTAAATGCTGGAAACGTTTCAAAATCCAAATAATCCATAATTTCAGGATTTCCTGATTTGATAGCTAATTCTATCAAGTTGTTAGCCCCTTGAAATGCACTTGCGACTACTTCGGCTTGTTGATATTTGAACAAAGGAGATGTGTACTCAACCTTTAAAACTTGAATTCTAAGATCCCCAAACTCTGGAAGTTGCTTCTGCAAATCTAAAATATCTAATTCACGTCTAATCATCATTCCGATAAACTCAGATTGAATGCCTCCAAGCAATGGTGCAACAAAAGCTCCTTTTTCTCTGGTTTTCTCTAAAGATTCCGCAGCGGATCTGCTGGCCTTGTCATCTAAAATTTGAAATAGGTTAAGTAAAAACATGTTTTGAATTGATTTCTCAATTCTCTCTATTTCCTGATAATACGGTATGGGATTGCCAACTGGCACTGGCTTAAATAGCTCTTTTCCCTCTTTGGAAATAGCACCATAATTAATTGCTCTTGGCTCTTGCTTAAACTTCGTTTGCAAACTATTTGCCACTGCATTATACGGAGGTTGAATAGACAAAATACTAAATTTAGCTAATTCAGTTTGAATTTCATTTAAACGTCTAATTGCAGGCAACGCTTCCATTGCTGGAGATTTGCCGTATATCTCATCTGCCCTAACAGAATATCTACCAATCGCATATGGGAGAGTAGACAGTTCTTTTTCTTCTAAAAATCTAGATTCATCAGTACAAACAAATTTAGAATGAAAACCCTTAGACCTACCTATACCTTTTGGATATACCGCATGTATGAAATTAAACTTATCGTCTTCTTTCTGTTCTAACGATGCCCTCATACTAGAAGACAACGCATCCTCTCCCCATTTATGGGCTATTTGCTCTGCCGTAAATTTAAATTTTCGATAAACACTATCTACTGCATTCTGATGATTAACACTGATATAAACCGAATCTAAAGGAACCGCAATGTATCTAATTCCATGCTCAATACCGTCATTGTCAACATCTGCCTCAATATACATACAGCCTGTTCCAACCTCGACAATACTCTTGTAAAAAGCATGAAGACAGCTAACAAAACCAGATCCTGAACGCTCCCTAAAACTAAACAAAACATCCGTAATTGCATCACACCATTCTTTGATCTTTTTTGCATCTGAAGCACCACGTAAATAATCTAGTTGATGCGAGAAATAAGGTTCACTAAGTCCATGCCATCTCTGACCTGCTGGTGTGATTAAACTAGACAATAAAGATGAAAGCTTAATACAGGCCTCAGAGCCTGTAGTATCCCACATATTAGATTTTTTTGAACCCTTGTACGGATATAACAAGCTGGATAGCTCTTTAATCACCTCATCCAATTCCGATCTACCTGATTTTAGATGTTTAAATCTACTATCAATCTGTTTTGCTGTTAAATCATTTGATTTAATCATCTCTGATATGCTCCACTCAAAATCAGGGATGAAGTTATAGGCTTCCTTGATTTGGGTCTAAAGGATCGTCGCTCAGACTCTTGTCTCAAAAAATTATCCAACTTATCACCAGTTGTTGCGTTATCTTCTGTTGCGTTGTCTTCCTCTTCTTCTACACCGTATCCTTGCTTAAATCCCTCCTTGAACGCCCCAATAGAAGAACCAAAAAATGTTCCTATTCCGCTAAAAATCCCACTTGTTGCAGAAGATATACCGCCCCATATATCCTTGTCGCCAAATGCATTATACGAATCCTTGAAATATTCCGAATATCCTTTTTTCTTTGATGTCAGCATAGCAATTCTAACCTCTCTTCAACTGGAAGTTTAGATGAAACTTCATATTTGCTTGAATCTGAATTGTGGAACATATTGATTTCTGGATTGACACTGAAGGTATAAGATAACGCATCCGAATAATCCGTACTCTTCTTCCCTTTAGCTCTTTTAGATTCAATAGCTAATTTGCCATTTGAATCTATGAAAGCCTCTAAAGACTTTAAATCTCTTATTAATCCTGGATGATTTGGAATACTGCCTAATATCAGCCAATCAGCTTTTCTTACGATAAGTTCAGTACGTCTGTTGCTATATGCTTCTTTATCATCTGGTTTTCTTTGGCCTTTTTCATCAAAAATTACATGGTTAAGGTGGGTCGTTAAAAGCGAATAAACAGCTAAACCACCACCATTAGCATCAACCACTACAGCATCCGGCTTATATTTGTGAATAAGGTTAGATATCTTATAAGCCGTCACATCAACAGGGGTGTGTGACCATTCAAAAATATGCTCAACAACCAATCCACGACGTAACACCACAACTGTGTTATCACCTCCCATTTCTGCCGGATCACAGCCCATAATCAACGGTTCATAGGGATTAAAAGCTACTTCTCTATTAATTGCTTCTTCAATTCGATCCAATGGGATGAAACTGTTGGTTTCCTGATTTGGAAATTGCCCCAAAACATCAACTTTAACTATGTCAGAATCAAGACCATACGAAGATATCAACCCTTCATGAAAACTTGGATCAATCCCCTCAACTGTTCTTGTATCTATCTGGAAGCGTTTCCAATCATCTAACGGTTTGTTGAAAATATC
>PSQJ01000014.1 GCA_003045065.1 Candidatus Liberibacter europaeus | reverse complement strand
AACCAATAAGACTAGCTCGCATTAAATCACAAAATGTCAAAAGTGGAGTTAAGTGGATTGATGGTTTCAACGCTTTGATTAGACCATTAACAACTCTTTTTTGGATTATTGTTTATCCGTTATTGGTGTTTAACCTAGTTAAAGAAGATATTATAAACACAGATCCTTTGATTATCCTAGCCCCTTTCACACAGGAAATAATAGCTTGTATTCTTGGCTTTTGGTATACTGATAAAATTGTGCAAAAGCGTAGGGGGTAGGGTTTATATGTAGCTTTATCAGAAGTTTATCTGCTTAAGTTCTAGTGACTTATTGTAAGCGTCTTTTCTATGGGAAACCCACGTCACTTTGTAAAGAGTCGCTGACTTCCGAAGTAGGATCATTCTATAAGAATGTCTAAACGTAACAGTAAATGAACGCTCCATTCCATGAAGTTTTCTTAATTTAGAAATATCCCCGTTTACAATAGAGAGATATGTTAAAAAAAAAGACTTTTTAATCTCTTTAGGCAGGCTATCAATTTGTTTCTTCTGTATTGTTTTGGGGATAATGACTGTTATATAGTCTTTCATATCACGCTATAAACTCGTTATAGTACTTATCACAATCTTCAGGGCAAGAAAGAACAATCACATCCTCTTCCTTATAATCTTCCTCTGGCCTTAATTCAATAACCCACGCAAGAATAAAACTAGACAGATCCCATGCCGCATCAGAGCATTTTTTATACTTTTCTTCCAAGTGCTTAAGCGCCATAGGTTTCACAATGGGATCGGTTAATTCTTTAGATAGTTCACCATAAAGCTTATCTCCATCTTCGATAAGCTCTGATGCTTTTTTTTCAAACTGATAGGCTAAATTTTCCCATATAGCCAACTCGTCTTCCTTTACTTGCTGTTGATGATTCGGATCAGATAAGGTTTCAATCACCTGTTTGCTCCTGTCAAAAACTGTGTCTAAGTACTTAAAATGTTTATCTATTGTCTGGATAATTTCTTCACGAAGATATGGTTTAATTGTCCTAAGCTTTGAAATAACATTTCGCCCGCTATCATGGATAGCTCGTTTGTTCAACAGACTAAAATCAAAGGCGGTTCTGTGATTATTATCAAAAGCATCAGTCATATTAGACATCATAACACCTTTTACTTACCTTCCTATTAATTCCATTCTCATTAGTCTCACACTTTTGGTTGAAATTCAATTAAAAAAATAAAGGTACGGGGCTACGTAAGTCCCACCTCTGGGATAAACACCCTTATATTTCATGGCTAGGGCTATCTAAGCCATTGAGTTAAACTTATTATTATAAATCGTTATTAGCACTCTATAATATACCACTTAATTTCAGAAATTGACAATCATTTTATTATATAATTAAAACAACAAATCTCACACCCTATTAAAAAGGTGTGAAAGGTCGTTGAAAATAGTTAGTAAAATCAATGGGTTGTATTTTGTTTATTATATTTATATAAATGAATGTTTTTGCTATCTGGTTTTCATATTCATAATTAATAGTAAACATCGTTTTTTTAAAGTGTGTTTTGGATGGTATTAAGTATTTTTTATTTATATGAACAACTTTGCAATTTATTAGATTGTTATGATGTGTAGAAAACACATACTATTTATTCTTAATTAGTAATAAATTAACAAAATTCTGATCTTTTATAATCAAAGTAGATTGCCATTAAATATTGGCTATTTATTCACACATAATCAAATTGTAATTTTTGATAATATTAGTTTAAACAAGTAATATTATCTTTCACTCCTTGATTATAGATATTGCAGATAACTTTAACTTGAATATTAAAAAAATTTAGGTGGTAATGCGTACAATCGTAAATTATGCTGTAACAATATATCAGTTAATATTTTCAAAAACCATTAAACCTACATGTCTTGTTGCAAGGCTATTTCTAAATTACTACTGATTTTTTCAATAAATCCAGAAGTTGATAACCAATCTTGTTCAGGTCCAACTAGTAATGCCAAATCTTTTGTCATAAATCCGTCTTCAACTGTTTTAATGCATACCTGCTCTAATTTTTGAGCAAAATTCTTCAATTCATTATTATTATCTAACTTAGCTCGATGTAGCAAACCGCGAGTCCAAGCAAAAATAGAAGCAATAGAATTAGTAGAAGTTTCTTTTCCTTGTTGGTGTTGACGATAATGTCTTGTGACCGTCCCATGAGCAGCTTCAGTTTCCATGGTTTTTCCATCGGCTGTAATTAAAACAGAAGTCATAAGTCCAAGCGATCCAAATCCTTGAGCTACTATGTCTGATTGGACGTCTCCATCATAATTTTTACATGCCCATACATAACCGCCAGACCATTTTATGGATGATGCTACCATATCATCAATAAGACGATGTGAATAACTCAAACCCAATTGATCGAACTGATCTTTAAATTCAGTCTCATATATTTCATCAAAAATATTTTTAAAACGCCCATCATAATTCTTAAGAATGGTGTCCTTTGTAGAAAGATATAAAGGAAATTTGCGTAACAACGCATATTGCATTGAGGTACGAGCAAATTCTCGGATAGAATCATCTAGATTATACATTGCCATAGCAATACCATCTCCAGGAGAATCAAAAACTTCTTTTTCAATAATGTTACCATCTTCACCGATAAATTTTAAAATCAATTTTCCTTTTCCAGAAAATCTAAAATCTGTTGCTCGATATTGATCTCCAAAAGCATGGCGCCCAATTATAATCGGTTCCTTCCATCCAGGTATAAGTCTAGGAACATTTTTACAAATAATCGGCTCTCGAAATATAATTCCACCAAGAATGTTGCGAATAGTCCCATTAGGGGATCTCCACATTTCTTTAAGTCCAAATTCTTTGACGCGATTTTTGTCAGCAGTAATGGTTGCACACTTAATACCTATACCATATTTCTTAATTGCATTAGCTGCGTCAATTGTTACTTGATCATTTGTTATGTCTCGGTTTTGAATGGAAAGGTCAAAATACTTAATTTTAAGGTCAAGATACGGAAAAATAAGCTTTTCTTGGATTAGTTTCCAGATAAACCTAGTCATCTCATCGCCATCCATATTTACAATATAGTTGGTAACTTTTATTTTTTTCACGAAAAATCATCCTATAAAATGTTAAAAATAAAGCGCAATTACTAGTAAAAACGGAAAATACTATAACACCTACCAATGACAAAGAAAAGTAACATTTATTTTTTCATGTGATAACTTAGTGAAGTACAGGCATCATAGTTATTATTACGTATATCATCCTATGATAGGATTGCATAGAGAACACCGTAAATATCGTATGCTTACAATCTTTTATAGATAAAATAATTTTTTAGTTAGATGAGTTGCTATACATTTTTTGATCAATATTATGAATATTTTGGTCATCGCACTTAAAATACTGGATATTTTTGTTGATATATTTAACTTATTAGGATGTGTTTTTTGTATTTTTATATTCCATCCAACCTTTCTTTCTTAACTGGCATGCTTTGCATGAGTTACAACCATATCCCCATTCATGAAGCTTATCTCGCACCCCTAAGTAGCAAGTATGGCTTTCTTCAACAATAAGATCAATTAAATTTTGTCCGCCAATATTTTGTATCATTTGCCAAGTTTGTTGCTTTTTTAGCCACATCAGGGGTGTATGCAGGGTAAAATCACCTTCCATTCCTAAATTAAGAGCCAGTTCAACAGCTCGTATGGTATTATTTCGACAATCCGGATATCCTGAATAATCTGTTTCACACATTCCAGCGACAATATTTTTGATTCCACGGCTATATGCTAATGCAGCGGCAACAACTAAAAAAATTATGTTTCGACCAGGAACAAATGTATTAGGCAATCCATTATCATTCATCTTCATTTCAATATTTTTTATTATTGATGAATTAGAAATTTCTCCGATTGTTGTAATTGGTAATATAAAATCTTCTCCTAAAGATCGTTCCCATTCAGGTATTAATTGTATTATTTTTTGACGTATACGGAGGCGACATTCAAGTTCCACTTTATTACGTTGTCCGTAATCAAATCCAATGGTTTCTACTCTATTAAATTTGTTAAGAGCCCAAGCAAGACAGGTGGAAGAGTCTTGTCCTCCGGAAAATAGTAAGATAGCAGATGATTTGTTTTCTATATTATCAATCATTATACCCCCGTATATTCAACCCACGACATGGGGGTCTCATAAACGCGCACTGCTGATAATATCGGAATATCATTGCACAAACGTTTCCAAATCCAAATAGCAATATTTTCTGCTGTAGGGTTATATAAATCAGGTATTTCATTGAGATATTGATGATCCAAAATTTCAAGCAATGGAGAAAAATATTTTTCAATATTAAAAAAATCATCTACAAATCCTGTTTTAGGATCTACATCTCCTTCCATGACAAGTTCTACTCTATAAGAATGTCCATGAATTCTATAGCATTTATGGTTTTTTGGAACATTTGGAAGGCTATGTGCTGCTTCAAAGGTAAAAGCTTGTGTAATTTTCATTTTTACCAAAAATCTTTCTATTAAATGTTATATAACAATTCCAAACACTATATTATCATATTTTATGAATGTCCCATTATTTTTTTCGTATAGCAGAATAGGGCTAGTGTAATATGAAATTTATTTTTCAAGAGATTGAATTTTCACACCTGGATCATCTGGTTGTCGCAACGCATTAATTTCGCGTATGCTTGCATTATTTCCATTGTGATCAATTGGATTGTTATTAAATTTAGGTTTTGGTTTCTTTATTGCCTTTTGTTTGAATAATTGTAAATCCGTTGCATAATCTTCAGAGTTTGAAGATGATTTAAAACTCCTCTGATAAGATATATATTCTGGACTGTTAGTTGGAATCTTCCAAAAAAAACAACATAACTTGTTGCTTATGGGTGATACAGGAAGCCATTTTTCAGATAAATACCCGTCTTCCGATATCCAAATTGGATCTGGTTTTGCGTATAATGCTTTTTGTGTCCAATATATAACTGATTCAAGATCATCAGAAGTAGTTTGTGCTATTTCTGCTAAAATTAAAAATATTTTTTTTCTAGGTTCTTGTTCAATAGCAAGCATTGCTTTCTTATGAGCTTGATTCGCGTTTCCTTCTTCTAATGCGGCTTTAGCGACAATAATCAAAGATTCTACATTGTTTTTGTTGAGATTTTCTAATTTTAAAGCTCTTTTTAAGCGTTCTGATGGATTTTTTGACAAGACAGTGGTATAAATATGCGCAATGTCGGGATGAGGATTGATTGTCCACATTTGTTCTAAAATTGCTTCTGCTTTGCCTTTTTTATTTTTTAAAATCAAAGCCTTAGCAGCAACTATCGAAGATATAATAGAATCGTTGCAAAGTTTTAAAGATTCAATAGCGTCTTTATAAGCATAGGAAGCATTATCAACCGATAAATTTTCTAAAGATCTAGCAATTAATAGTATAGATTTTTTGCTATTATATTGTTTAATACAGCCATTGTTTTTTTGATGATTTAAAAAATTAATAGCGTTTGACCATTCTTTTACAGACACATAGTATTGTAGGATTGCCTCAGAACACCATGATAGGTTAGGAGAAATTTTCATCGCTTTTTCTGCGTAGTATTTTGCTGATTTCAAATCTCCTATGCGACACGAATCATGATATAGTCCATAAAGTGCTAATTCTTGTGTTTCTGGGATTTTCAGCATTGTTTCGAATTTTTCACGTGCAGTAAAGTGTTGTTCATCAGCAAGAGCAATCTGTGATTCTAGGAGATGAATCAAAGATTCATTATCAGGACTGATTTTGTTAGATACTGCCGAAGACATTTTGCGAGCTAAAACTATATCTTGAGCAGCCAGTGCTATAAGTCCCGTTGATAATGCACTATATTTTTTATTATGACTGTATTTATGAAAAATCTTCATAAGAATAGAAGGGCAAGAAAAGAAAAATCGTAACACTGATATTATCAATATCACTGCTAATAGTAAAACATAAATCAAAGATAGCGCCATAATAGAGCTTGTTTGATAAACATGATTGCCCAATATGATAGAAATATCTCTTGAGGAAAAATAGTAAACGTTTATGAAGCTGTATATTACAAATAATATTAAGCAAATATAACATATAAAACGTATCATCATTGATTCCTACTAGGGATCTTTTTGTGAAATTTTGAGTAGCTCTTCTTTGATTATTTGATCGGAGCAGACATGTGCCTCAAGGGCATTTCTCAGTGATATACCAGGTTTTTTTGCTTTTTCTGGCATCTTATCCCACTCAGCAGCTGCTTTTATTAATTCACCATTCATTAGGTTGTTTTTTATGCGTGACATCAAGGCGGTTAGTGTATCTCCCTCAACATCTCCTACAAAACGTATTTTGATTAATTTTTTTATTTGAAAATACCAATAGTCCATAAACCCTGAATTTTCTTCAATCGATTCATTTTCAGCAATCATCTCTTCTGAAACCTTTGGGAATTGTGATATAATTTCTAAGATGGTAGGAATTTTTTTGTTCACAAAATTCATTAATACTGCTGTGCAAGGATTCAATATAGGCAATTTTTCTACAATTTTCTTATCTAATGGATATTCGGCTTTATCAATCGTATTTTTCAAGATAATCAGAGAAATCATTCGTTGAACATTTGGATTTTGAAGGGGATTAGCAAGCAAAACTTCTGTTTTATCTAAACGATTTGCAAGATCTTGATAAGATTTATTGAGATTTAATAGCAAATCCTTTACGGAAGCTATTTCTGCTGAAAATGATTTTATAATGGTGTTATCTATGTACTCTTGCTTAGCACTGTTATCTGTTGATGATTGTTTTTCTTGATTTAAAATAATGTTACCATTTTCATTTAAAATTTGAGAAGCATCATATATTTTTTTCACTTGTATTTGATCATTTGAAGGAATATGTTTTTCGCTTGGCAAGTGGGGATCCCGTATGTCAGCGACATTCTTTTTCACACCTAGTGAATCTTCCTCTATTTGCGTGAATAATGGTTTTTTATGCGAAAAAAATAGTTTGTCTCCCTTATAAAACCTCATACTTATAATAATCGCAAATGAAACACCTAATAAACATGATAATACAACGATTCCAATCAGTACTCTAATGAATATTTTATGATACATTTTAAGTTTTGTATCTATATTTTTCCAATTAGGTTCTTCTTCATTTATATGATTAGGCGTTATATCTTTCCTATCACATGATTTTTCAGATTTATTATTATCATATTCTGGATGATAATTGGAAGTATGGTTCATTCTATGTTAATCCCAATAATAGTATATCGTTATTATTTAATAAATAGATTATTGACTTTATTGTACATTACAACTTCTAGTCCATTATATTTGTAAATAAGATACGATCAACAGATTAATTTCCATAAAGTATTAAATGAGAAGCTTTAGCAGAGAGTGTTCTTCTGGAAAATGTGATATATACACGTTTTTCCTATATAATTCAGGAATCTCTGCTGCAATACTCTGACTCAAACAGAAGAAATTAACTGCCATATTTTTTGGTAAAGGTAATAGGAAAAAATATGATACGGCAGATTTTGCGTAAAAAAGAACAGCGTCTGCATTTCTAAGTTTTATCTTTATCTCATCTCTAGAATATACAATTCCACAATTATTATAACAATCAATAATTTTAACAGGTATATTATGTTTGATAAGATGATTTTCAAAATCAGAGCTTCTTGGCTTTCCTCCTAGGTACAATAATGGCTTTTCTGAAGTAAACAGCGATCTTTGCTGAATGATTTTCTGCGCTAAATCAACACTGTTACTTGTTCCATGAAATGTATTATAAAATCCTTTTTTTTTTGCTAACGAAGCACTTTCTTTTCCAACAGCAAAGATAATGGTTTGTCGGGAAATATCAGGAGGCAATACGTTTAGAGATTCACTACTAGTGATGGCTATAGCTGAATATGGTTTTTTACAAGCAAGAAATACAGATTCTTTTTTATAGGTGAAATATGATAGTGGCATCATAATGGGAATATGATTCATTTCTTTTAGTTTTTCCGATGTGCGAATTACTTTTTCTTTAGGTCTAGTTACAACAATACGCATAATTTCACTATTTGTTAGACGCTTACAATAATATATCAATATCTTATTGTGACGCATATTTTATTTTGTATTTTTAGGATGACACAAAATTTATATTTCAATTCGTCGTCATACGCTAATTGTATGTATTTTTACACTGATAAACAACACGTAAATTGCTGATGTATCGTATTTTTTATAAAACCATCTTGCTTATTTTAATAGGTTTTAGAATAATTATCTGTAAATTTTAATTTAGGAAGTAGAAAAAGATCAAAATTGCTTTCTTCTTTGCAAACCTAGTGGAGCATCCGCCTCTATGATCATTATGCATTGATATATTAGTTTAAGTATAGGTAGGCAAATTATCTTTTCACTTATTTTTCCATCTTTATCCATCCTTAGGATTTAAAATAAGTATTAACCCATACCTTTGCCGTATTTTCCACTTGGCGGCTAAGACGCAAATTACACTAGTAGATATGTTTTCTAGTGTACATTGTTTTGCATATTCTTTTTGAAATCGTTCTTCTTATGAATATTTCTTAACTTGGCTTATCAGATGTTTTGATATGTAATAGTATATCGTCTAATATTTACTAATAATTTTACAGATCAATAAATACAACCATTTAACAACATAGATAATGATAAAAGTACAGAAGTTAATGTGATTTTTTTGATGCCATTAATTATATCTTGACAGTTTATTGAAATTTTAACACACTTTAGAGGTGTCTATGTGGTGGCTTAAGTATTGCAAGATGTATATTAATTGTCCTCTTTTCCAATGTTTATGTATATAAGGAATCAAAATATGGATATTAGTTATATGGATATTAATTGCATTTTAAAATGTTTTAAATATCGCATGCTTCTTGATTTAATCATAGAGTTTGAAGGATTAAGATTAAAGTCTTACCAAGATCCTGCTGGCGTTTGGACTATTGGTTATGGACATACAGGACCTGATGTTGTTGAAGGGATGGTTATAACACAGCCACAAGTGTATGAGTTTTTAATCCAAGATGCCTCACAATGCATAAGACAAACATTTGAGGTTTCTCCTATTATCAAAGAATGCGGAGCGAATCGCATATCAGCTATTGGGGATTTTGTATATAACCTTGGCATTGGTAATTATCGGTCAAGTACGCTTCGCAAACGTGTTGATGTTAAAGACTGGGACGGTGCTGTTGATGAAATTAAAAAATGGGTTCATGTAGGTAAAAAGACATTACCTGGTCTTGTTAGGAGAAGAAATTCAGAGGCATGTTTGCTTTTGATGGGGGGAGGTTGTTAGGATCTAGGCAGAGTACTTTTGGACGATTAGGTAATAATTATCATAATGGTTGATAGTACGGTATTTTTTAGATTATACTTCATATTTCGGAATGAACGTTTGATATTTCCGATACGAAGATCTAGATATAGATTCGCAGCCCCTTTTTATAAATTTTCCTAAATCCAACATCAACCTTGTCACTCAATTTTTCATAGTTATTTTCGGTAAGAGTGATGCGGTAATCTTGGTTTGGTTTTTTATAGTGATGGGCTTGTAGGCTTGTGCATTTAATCGCCCCCTGTATTTAGAGAATTAAAGGATTTTATTTTTCAGTAACGTTCTTTTCGCACGTATTGTGACTCCAAATATTAGGGGCTATAAACCGAAATTTAGTACTTTTTAAAAGATAAAACAAAAAATTATGATCTTAAAATAAATTACTTAAACTGTATTTATTAATGTTTGCAACATATATTCTAGTAATCTGTAATGTTTATTCTAGTTGCTCTATTGGTTTTGATGCAATCAATTTCGATGATAAGGATTGATCAAGATAATTAGAACATTCAGCTATAAGATCATCAATTTTATTAACAAAAAAATGATTGGTATCGGGAATAACTTTATGAGTTATGACAATTCCTTGTTGATTCATTAATCTTGCCACCAATTCTTGTATATCATTTGTTGCAGCAACCGTATCACAGCTTCCATTAATAATAAGTCCTGATGAAGGGCATGGAGCTAAGAATGAAAAATCGTACGTCCTAGGCTGAGGAGCAACAGATATAAATCCTTTTATTTCAGGACGTCGCATCAGCAGTTGCATACCAATCCATGCGCCAAAAGAATAACCGCCTACCCAGCAACCCTTACTTTCAGGATTAATGGATTGAACCCAATCTAGTGCAGCAGCTGCATCAGATAACTCTCCGTCACCGTGATCAAAGTCTCCCTCGCTTCTTCCAATACCTCTAAAATTAAATCTTAAAGCAGAAAATCCCCTTTGCTTAAACATATAAAACAACTGATAAACTATATTATCATTCATTGTTCCACCAAACAGTGGATGTGGATGTAATACCAAGGCAATAGGAGCCCTTGGGTTTTGAGAAGGCTGATAACGTCCCTCTAGACGACCAGACGGACCGTTGAATACTATTTCAGGCATTGTAATACCACTTTTTCTAAAAAACTGAAAATAAATCCTGCGATAATTGTTATATTATTATAATGATAGTATTTCTAAAACAGCATATTATGTTCCAATATTTTTGATTCCATACTTAATTTCATTACTTCTAACACCATATTATTATAAAGTAATTATATTTTATTTTTCAAGATAGATATATGTTGTATTCGTGTTAGAATAGAGACAAATGTGTTATATCGGAGAAAAATGTTACATAAAAGAATTTATTTAGACTGGAATGCAACAGCTCCTATTCTTGAGGTTGCCCGTCAGTCTTTTATTAAAACATTATATTTATGCGGTAATCCTTCATCTATTCATCGAGAAGGACAGAAAGTACACTCTTGTATTGAAGATGCTCGTCATGTAATAGCCGATTTTTGTGATGCGAAATTTGATAATGTTGTTTTTACAAGTTGCGCAACGGAGTCTGCTAATTGGATATTGACTCCCAATTTTTATAAAGGATCCCAGGAATTTAGAATAGGATCTTTATATGTATCTGGTATAGAGCATTCTTCCGTATATGCAGGAGGGCAATTTTCTGCAGATATGATTCACAAAATACCGGTTTTACCAGAAGGAATAGTTGACATTAAGGCTTTGGCTAATTTGTTGAATGCCAGAGATGATAGTTTAAATATACCTATGGTTGCTGTTATGCTTGTGAATCATGAAACAGGAGTTATTCAACCAATCAAAGAGGTTGCAAATATTGTAAAGCAACATCAAGGAATTTTAGTTGTTGATGCTGTACAAGCAGCTGGGCGTATACCTGTTTCCATAAATGATTTAGGAGCGGATTTTATTATTATTTCAGCTCATAAATTGGGTGCTCCGATGGGAGTTGGGGCTCTTATTTTCCAAAATGATATTTTATTGCCAAGACCCCTGTTGCGAGGAGGAAGTCAAGAAATGGGTCATCGTGCAGGAACAGAGAATTTTGCGGCAATTTGTGGATTTTCTGCTGCAGTTAAGGAGATAGGTAAAAATATACAAGAACGTTCTTATCATATGTCTATGATAAAAAATTATCTAGAAGAAGGTTTGAATAGATTAATTCCCAATATCATTATATATGGAAAAGATGCTAATCGTGTCTCTAATACTTGTTATTTTAGCATACCTTCTTTAAAAGCAGAATTATTACAACTTGCTCTTGATATTGAAGGTATTGCTGTATCTACTGGATCAGCTTGTTTGTCGGGAAAAATCAAAAAAAATCATGTTTTATCTGCTATGGGTTATGATATATCAAATGGTGCTATACGCATTTCTTTTGGATATACAACAACACAGGAAGATATAGATACTTTATTAGAGAAACTACATAAGATTATTAAATAGATCAGTTTTCGTAATAAGATTAGTGCCTATTGGTGTCCTCAAAAGTTATTATGATTCACAATGTTAAATAAAAGATAGATGGCCAATGATATAGTTTGCTATATGATATACGCAACATCGAAATAAAACTATTCACGACCACTAGGATAGGCTATATATTCAACCATAGTAAGGGTTTTGTTGTTTAATAGCGTTTATGATCATACTTATCAAAAATAGCGGGGGAGTTGAATAATTTCTATTCTTTAACTATTTGTATGTGGATAGCTATTATAAGAGAAATACTCCAAATTGAGATTATTTCTTGTGCTAAAGAAATTATCCGCATGTTCAGGAATATCTTTAACATGCTTGTAGGGCTTATATCATTGGCTGTATTAAAATATGTTCTATATTATGTAGTGTAATGCATGTCAATACTAACTCTTGTATGAAACTACGATGCTATCGTAGGTTAAACAATAAAGTTTTCATTCATTTTTGGCATTGGGCTTTTCTAATAAATCAATGGATATTTTCTTCTATCATTTGATATTCTCCCACATGTTATTAAAAAGATTGTAACTAAATCAATTATATCTGATAAGATGTATAACCATTTAAATACCTAAGCATTAGGGAGAATAATCCATGAGATGCAATAAAACTATAATACTAGCAAATATCTTGCTTTCAAGCCTACCAATAGTAGGGTGCCACAATAATTTTTACACTTTAGAAAGAGGATTCTTCATAGGAAAGAAATCAATGGCATATAATACCATTAGAGAATCAAGAGAATTTTTGCCAAAACTAGCAGATTTTGTCTTGATAGCTGGAAAACATCAAGTTCCTTTGCAGGAAATGATAGATGTACAAAGAAAATCACTCAATTTTATAAATAATTTGGATATAATACCAATGGCTGTTCGTATTGAACTTGGTGAGAGTTATGGATATCTAATAAGAAATAATATATCTATTGAGAATAACAAACTTGCTGGTTTTATAAATGTTGAATTTGCTAGATTAAGGCTGAATATTATCAAAAAAGCCGAAAAAGTAGAAAAAGGGCTTATTTCAGCTTTGGAAAATTTGGATAAAGCAGTTTCTAGATACCCAAATCCTAAGTTAATCCAGTTACGTGATCAAGTCTCCAAAAAACTAGACGAAATTAAGCTGGTTGCCTCTGAAGAGACAGAGATAGCAATACAGCTAGCTGAGGTGGAGTCTGAATCTATGTCAAATTTAATACTAGATCTTCGCGATCTAGCTGAGAAAAAACAGTTTGATGAAGCTAGTGAAAAAATATTAGCGATAGAGAAAATTGTCCAACGTACGTCGCAATCTATAAGAAATACATATAATAGCATACTTAAGATGAGAGGGAACACAAGTAATATTATATATAGATTGAGCCAAGCTGAAGGTAGATTTGGTAAAATTATAGAATATTTTAATGATGTGGTTGATTATTGTAGGAAGGCTGAGGAAGATTGGATTAAGACTGTAAATTCCACAGATAGAATAAGCAAAGCCACTCAGCTTCTTGCGGATGCAACAAAATTCAACCAAAAGGCAAAGGAACAGATTAAAGAATATAACAAGGATGAAGCGCTTATATACTATATATTTTCTAGGCGTATTAGCGCTCGTAGTGCACATTATCTACATAATCTTGTTCTCACCTCGGAAAATAGAGAAATGGAGATACTTTTAAATAATATTCAGCGCTTATTGGATGAGTCTAATAAATTTGAAGTTGAATACCAAGCTGAAGCAGATAGAATTAAACCTTATCATGCAAAGGATTATGGTATAAAAGAGATAGAAGAAAACATTGAAGATACTGAGAATCTCTTAAGAACAGTGAACCGTGTTTTTAGGTATTACATTTCAGATCGTACATCTTCTTTCAAGTTTCCTAACACTACTGTCTACTAGCATTTATCAAGAGGTTGACTTGTAGTCTGTTGCTATGTTTTCATGTTGATAAACCTCGCCTCCCGTATATATATCGGTGGATGAGTGGGGGTTTAATGATTTTTTAGGTGGTAGTGCAAGAGATTGGTTTATTGTATCGTTAGCTGACCTTTCGATTGAAAAACAATTCCTAAAAATTATTGACGAAAATTCTTCTTTATCTGATTATAGAATTCTATAAACAATGTTCATAAAGCATATGAACAAAGTTTTTTACAGTAGTCTGATGGAATTAAAAATGTCAAAATAATGACTTTCACGATTATTTAGGAATTATGGATAAGTGAAAAGTTGGTAGAAATGGATCATGAAAGACAAAGGATTTGAGGGATATAGCAGAAAAAGAGCAAACTGTATATAAATGGATACTAACCGTACCATTCACCACATGACTGACTAATGGTAGCCTTTTTCACTATGATACAACAATAATTACAACCTATACATTTTGTCAGACTTCAAAAGCAAAGAAAAATATTTTTTATTATCACCTAGGATATATCTTACCCCCTCATATTTATATAGGGGGTAAGATGATATGTGTGTATATGAGACAATTAAGATTAGCTATTTTGAGATGCGGTATCAGTATCATTATCAGAAGGCGCGAATGAGTCAACTGTTATTACATCATGCAATGGTTGCTGTAAGTCTGCAAATGGGACGTTTTCAAAATCTATTTGCATATCTTCTATATTTTCTATAGGTTGTATTACTTGTATTATACCTTGTTGCAAATCAAGATCATCTTGAGGAACAGGATGTACTTGACCAATATTACCTAGATCGTGAATATCATGATGAACTGGCTCAAGATCACCTGAATCTTGAGAAGAAATATCATCTTGAGGAACAGGATTGATTGGATCAAGATCACCTAGATCTTGAGAAGAAATATCATCTTGAGGAACAGGATTGACTGGATCAAGATCACCTAGATCTTGTTGAGGAGCAGGAACATTTGGAATTTGAGAAAGATCAAGTTGATCAACATCAGTTGGATAAAAATCGCGTTCTTGAATAGCAGCATTTGCTTCTTTTCCACAACAAGCACCTGCTAGGGCATCACCTTGAAACATTATAACACTCGATAGTATTAAAGTAGAGGTAATAATAATATTCTTCATGAACATCACCTTTTATATTTGGTTAACAACAACTTTATAGTGCAATATTTTAATGATACATGCAACATAATTTATTATATTTTTAGAATAGTTTTCACGTAGAAATTATCTATAAACAATAGGAAAGAAGTCCTAATAATAAATTCGCAGATGGGTTTTTGCAATAAGAATTTTGCTATAGAATAGATCTTGTTACTAAAATAGAAGTAGAGCGGATTTAATCTATCTTATTTCCATGATCGTTGTCCAAAGCCTTACATATTTTTCCGCATCAAATACCTACGTCTAAAAATACGAGTTAGATAAAAAGGATTAAATCTCACATCTCCTTTTGAAACTATTGTGGACAAGTCCCAAATAACATCATTAAAACATAGCGAACAGATAAGATTGAAAAAAATAAAGTTCTATCTTAAATTGACAATTTGATATAATTTGAGATGGTCTATAAAATTGTTAAATTAAAAGATGAACAATTATGAAAAAATCCCACAGTTTACAACATTAGCTTTCTTAGAAAAAACCTGAATTTTTGGAACGTTATAAATGTTGGAATTATAGGGGGGGGTATTTTATCATGAGCCTGATCAGGGTGAGGGTCAGCTTTGCTAATTTAAGTCTATTGGTTTCACTTACGAACCCCATATATCAAATCAAATATTGACGAAATGCTAGATAATACAGATATTATGCTCGTACCTGATCACGTTTCTGCCGAAGATATTACTCATATTATATGGGAGATGGATAAAGCTAAAGAATCAGTTGACAATAGTTATGAAAGCATCTCAAAAGAGAGATATTGGAAAATTCAACTGGATATGTAGATTGTTTGAATAATAATTTAAAGAAACGTGGTTTTATGCCACTTTTATCTGATATTAAATCTTCACTCCTATACTAAAACTGGACGATAACATTCCTGATCTTGTACCACGGAAAATAACATTTGATTTAAATAAAATGAGACCATATTCTAATGCAACTGCAACAGGTATAGACTAGTCTTCTAGTATAATTGAAAAAGGTATATAAAAGCATTATGTATTTCTGTTTGTTATTCTATTTTGAATGCCAAAAGGATCAATAACTAAGTCCAATGGTATATCGGAATCAACTACATTTAAACTGGAATAAAAATTTAAACTAACATAATTTTCAATGGGTTGGATATTAAAACCTTGCTGGACAAAAATATAACTTACTCCTAATTATTTAAGTGACCAATTAAATAAACCTATATTATAATTTATCGGATAACTTATATTAATACCTATAGATTTTTCGATACCTGTATCAAAGGATTTACTTCCCACATCAAATCTAGCAATTGGTGATAATAGAATTATTGAAGAAATTTTAAATTTTCGATATGATTTTTTTACTGCTAAACGATCATCTGTATACGATAAATTTGGGATAAGTAAAAACAAAATAATAGATGTAAAATAACGCAACTTTTTAATCATTTAAAAACTATAAATGAAAAACATTGACTGGAGCGTGCCCTAGCACAAATTATAATATATGCAAGATATTCCTGACGTAATATTCAAAAATTTATTTTTGTTTTCATTATGTTTGTAGCATGTGTATCCTGTCTAAAACTTCCTGTAGGATAAGGCTTGCAGACATTGAATCGACTTTTTTAGAACGTTTTTTCCTAGATATATCCATATCGATAAGTATTCTATTTGCTGATACCGTAGAAAGTCGTTCATCCCAAAAAACAAAAGGAATATTTATTATATCACTGATATTTCTTACAAAAGCACGAGTAGACTGTGCACGTGGACCTTCTGAACCATCCATATTGAAAGGCATTCCGATTACAAAAGCTGCAATATTTTCCTTATTGGCAAAAAAAAGTAAATCAGATGCAGTTTGAGAAATCTTTTTTCTGACGAGAAGCGGTCTAGGATTAGCAAATCGTCTTCCAGAATCAGAAATTGCAATTCCAATATTTTTTGATCCTAAATCAATAGATGCGATAGGCTGATTAGATTTAAGATAGTTGACCAAATCTTCAACAAGAATTACTGACATTTTGTGGCACTCTCTTTGATTAATAATATAGTATTAGGTCAATTTAAATCGGCATTGTACTTATTTTTACGTTTAAATTGAGTCAATATTTAGCTAATAAATATATTTACGTAGATAGCTGCTGAACTTATTTGCAAGATAGGTATAATATCTTTTCTTAAACTATTTGGCAATTTATTATAGTAAAAGGAGTTTGTCACGGTACTTTTCAATGAACTAATTTCATACAAGATATTATAATAAATAAAAATCGTATATTATTGTCACTCAACATATTTTTTGGTAGAGTGCTACAAGTATAATTACATATTCATGAAATTGTATTGTTTATGATTGGTTTTTATCCGTTAAATGTTATGTAGGAAGGTTAAATGTCAATAGATGTTTTAGATGTTAGGCGTCTTGCACGTCTTGCTCGTATTGCTATAGAAGAAGATGATATACCGTGCATTTTGTCGCATCTTAACAATACCATGAATTTTTTAGATAAAATCGCAGAAGTTGATGTTGAAGGTGTGGAGCCTATGACATCTGTTATTCCTGTTAAAATGAAATGTCGTTCTGATATTGTGTGTGATGGAGGAATGGCTGAATCTGTTTTGTCTAGTGCCCCGCAGGTTGAGAAAAATTTTTTTCTTGTTCCAAAAACTATGGAATAGTTTTTGGATATATTACCTTATTGAATAGTTTTGTATAGAAGGTTAGTTGATATGTCAGAATTAAATCAAATGGACATCTCAGAATCTAGAGACCTGTTGAGAAAAAAGAAAATTTCTGCGGTTGAGTTAGTTGATTCATATATTAAATCTATTGATGATTATAATGATAAAATTAACGCATATGTTGATGTAGTCGCACATAAAGCTCGTGAGCAGGCTAAGGAATCTGATAAGCGTATTATGCATGGTGATGCGAGAGATTTAGAAGGTATTCCTATAGGGGTAAAAGATTGTTTTGCAACTAAAGGTGTTCATACACAGGCTTGTAGTTATATTTTAGATGGTTTTAAACCCAATTATGAGTCTACAGTTACGCAAAAATTATGGGATGACGGGGCTATAATGCTCGGAAAGCTCAACATGGATGAGTTTGCAATGGGGTCTTCCAATGAAAATTCATATTATGGATCTGTGATTAATCCTTGGAGAGCTATCAATTCGACTGATAATTTTACAGCTGGCGGATCATCTGGTGGGTCTTCTGCTTCTGTAGCTGGTTTTTTAAGTGCTGCTGCTTTAGGAACAGATACAGGAGGATCTGTTCGTCAACCAGCGTCTTTTACCGGAACTGTTGGAATAAAACCTACATACGGTAGATGTTCTCGTTTGGGAATAATTGCTTTTGCCTCATCTTTAGATCAAGTCGGATTAATTACTCGCACTGTAAGAGATTCTGCTATTTTATTAAAGTCAATTGCGGGATATGATGATCGTGATGCAACATGTGTCGATTTACCTGTTCCAGATTATGAAGCAGCAATTGGAAAATCTATAAATGAAGTAACAGTAGGTATACCAAAAGAATATCGTATTGATGAATTATCTCCTGAAATGGAACAAGCTTGGGATATAGGTATTAATTGGCTGAAAGAAGCTGGTGCGAAAATTGTTGATATATCACTTCCACATACTAAATATGCTCTTTCTGCCTACTATATTATTGCACCAGCAGAAGCTTCATCTAATCTTGCTCGTTATGATGGAGTTAGATATGGTTTGCGCGTTATGGGAAAAGATATTTCAGAAATGTATGAAAAAACCCGTTCTATTGGATTCGGAAAAGAAGTCAAGCATCGTATTATGATAGGAACACACGTTCTTTCTGCTGATTGTTACGATTCTTATTATCTACGAGCTCGTAAAATTCGTACTCTTATAAAACGTGATTTTGAAGATGTTTTTAAGCAAGGAATAGATGTAATTCTAACTCCTACTACGCCAACATCAGCTTTTCGTTTGGGCAAAAAGGAAAATAATTCTGGTTCCATGAGTAATGTTTATAATGATGTTTTCACTGTTGCTGTTAATATGGCTGGATTACCAGCTATATCTATTCCTGCGGCTTTATGTAATCAAAAAATGCCACTTAGCTTGCAATTAATTGGTCAACCATTTCGTGAAGATATGCTTTTTACTGTTGGTCAAGTCATTGAAAAAGAAGCGGGATATTTTCGTCCTTCCCAATGGTGGTAAAACAATATTGGCATTTGGTTGTTTTTCATGGAAATAAATATTGTCCTTAGTAAACATACCGATGAGTTTTATTTTATTGTGGCTTGGAATTTTAAATGGATTAAACAATTTATTCTGTATTTTTTATGAATATTTGAAAAAATTACTGTTCTAAAGGTTTGTTATGGTTTCACTTAATACTAATTCTAGGGATTCAAGATTTCTTATATCTGGCACAAGTGGTGATTGGGAGGTTGTCATTGGCATGGAAGTTCATGCACAGTTGGCTGTTAAATCCAAGTTGTTTTCTGGTTCGTCAGTTAATTTTGGATCTGCTCCTAATACGCAAGTTAGTTTTTTTGACGCTGCGATGCCAGGTATGTTGCCAATATTAAATGTTCAGTGCGTTCGACAAGCTATTATGACTGGTCTTGGCTTAAATGCTAATATTAATAAGAGTTCTGTTTTCGCACGCAAACATTATTTTTATCCAGACCTTCCTCAAGGATATCAAATTTCACAGCATAATGAACCTATTGTAGGGGAAGGAAAAGTTTTTGTTTCAATTGGTCCGGATCAAAAAGGTGAATTTAAAACAATAGAAGTAGGGATTGAGCGTATTCACTTAGAACAAGATGCTGGCAAATCTATTCATGACCAGTATCCATCAATATCTTGTATTGATCTTAATCGTTCTGGCATAGCTCTTATGGAAATAGTAACTAAACCAGATATGCGTTCTTCTTTTGAGGCAAAAGCTTTTCTGACCAAATTACGTAGTATATTGCGTTATTTAGGAACTTGTGATGGAAATATGGAAGAAGGTTCACTTCGTGCTGATGTCAATGTTTCAGTTTGCCGTCCAGGAAGTGAATTTGGTACACGTTGTGAAATAAAAAATGTAAATTCTATTCGCTTTTTAGGGCAGGCTATAGACTATGAGGCACATCGACAAATTTCGCTTATTGAAGATGGAAATGTAGTAGCGCAAGAAACTAGATTATTTGATCCTTCAAAAAATGAGACTCGCTCTATGCGTACCAAAGAAGATGCTCATGATTATCGTTATTTTGCTGAGCCTGATTTGCTTACTTTAGAGATTGATGAAGATTTTATTAATGAAATTAAAGATCAACTTCCTGAGTTGCCAGATGCCAAGATAGAACGTTTTGTTGCTGAGTTTGGTATTTCGTTTTATGACGCTTCTGTTTTAGTTTCAGATAAATTAATCGCGGATTATTTTGAAAAATTAGCTGTTAATCGTGATCAAAAAATTGCTGCTAATTGGGTTATTAATGATCTTTTAGGTGCATTGAATAAGTCAGGGCAAAGCATAGAAAACACACCTATTTTACCTGATCAGTTAGGAGAATTGATTGATTTGATTTACGATGGAACGATATCAGGTAAAATAGCTAAGGATGTTTTTAATATATTATGGGATAAGGGAGGTAATCCAAAGCAGATCATAGAAGAACTTGGTTTGCGTCAAGTTACAGACGTATCTGCTATTGCAAAAGCAGTTGATGAAGTTATTAATTCTAATCCAGATAAGGTTACACGAGTAGTTACTAAACCAAATTTAGCTAGTTGGTTTGTTGGGCAAGTAATGAAAGCAACAGGTGGTAAGGCTAATCCTAATATTGTTCAGAAAATAGTGAAAGAAAAACTTAAAATAAAATAATAGTTGTTTTTCTAATTAATTTTGTACATTTTATTATAGTTGTTGCCTTAAGTTTGTAATCGAAATTTTATCATGTAATGATTGTGTTCAAAATTGTTATTTTGCCGCAAGCTTTACCAAATATTTGATTCAAGCTATAAAAATAGCATGAGAAAAGAATACAAAAATAGCATTTATTGGAAAGAAATTGGACAGCATTTTATGGAAATACGCTGAAACCACAATCATACACCCAATTACAATAATGTTGATGAAGAGGGTAAGATTAATTTTACTATAGGTTAATCTGAAAATTTTTTAATACCTGAATACACATATTTCATCTTAAATATTTTAGGATATGATATATTAGAAGGAAATATTGAGATAGCCAAAAAACGACGTATAAATTTTTATCTTCAAAGTTAGATTATCTATCCACCAAAAGAAGATACATTATAGACTCCATAACCTCCAAAAAAAGGCTTTTTTCATTTCCAAAACAACAGTATTTTTGCCACATCTTACCAAGAAGTGTTAAGCAGAAATTTAGAGTACGCAAGAATAGTTTCACTAAAATAAATAGCTTGAGGAGGGGGATGACTAATATTTTAGACCGGAACTCCAAGTGAAAAGATAAAGTTTTTGATAGTTTGTACACTACTATTTTGGACTATATTTGATAGGCTATATCATTTTTAGCAGGAGATCCTTGATGCCAATACAAAATCGTTTATAAAAAAAGGAAACATAATTTATAGATGTAATCCTTATAAAAAATAAAAATTATTACAATCAAAAATTTGTAATTTTAGTGGTGTTCCATTTATAGTTATCAAGAGGATTTATAATCATTATTTCTGGAAATTTTTTTTTTATCAGATATTCTGTATTTTTTGTGAATAGGAGTTTTAAATTGGGACCAGCATCCAAGGTAAAATAAACAGGAATAGATTCTTCACGCGCTTGCCATATCCTTTTCATATCAGTTATTGTTTTTTCTTGCCAATATAAAATTGTGGGATTTGATGCAATCATTGTAGCGTGCATTTTTAGTGCATTATTTTCGGATATTTCTCCGAATTTGACAAAATCTTGATCAATAATTGCTTGTTTTATATTAATAAGATCTTTAGTTGCTTGCTTTGTCCATTCTGTAAAAAAGGGGGAATTTTGACGAGTTAAATCCATTGCCTCACTAGATCCCACTTTTTTTTCCGTTTTAATAATTTTTAATAATCCAATTCGTAAATCATGCCAATCATGATTGAATTGTATTGCAAAACTGTCAATTCCATTTTTCTCTATTCCTCTTATCCACTCACTAAATCCTTGATAAAAAGACCTACAAGCGCTTCCTGAACCGAGACGAGCAACACGTGAAAGTATTTCACTTTTTTCAGGAATAGAATATAGCCTAAACAGCGCTAAAGTTAATGCAGCAAAACCCGAGGCGGAGGATGCTAAACCTGCTTTAGTAGGAATATTATTAGAAGTTTCTATTAAAAATTTAACTTTTTCAAATTGACGAAAAAGGTTGCAAAATTTGATTGTTCTTTTAAAAAAAATACTATCAGGTGACATGACTTTACCATTAAGAGTAATATGATCCTCGTTTGAATTAATGGCAGTTATATGTGTATATGTTCCGAGATGTCCAAGGCTGATAGAAAGGGAATTGTTAATTGGAAGATTTAAGTAATTATCTCTTTTCCCCCAATATTTACACAGTGCGATATTACTGGAAACAAAAGCGCTGCCTTCTTTCTTCATTATAGGAGTATTTTTACCTAAATAGAGATGTAGGATACTATGAAGTGATTGGGACAAGATATGTTCCTTTGATGTGCATTATATAAATATACTGAATTATAAGATTGAAGATCATTTGGATTGTCTTTTCCATGAACAATGACTTAGTAACCTAGTAATATTTGTTTGTTTTCTTAATTATTCAAACGATATTTGTATTCCTTTTATATGCATTGTACAATCTATTGAATTATAGGATTGAAGATCATTTGGATCGGCTTTTCCAAGAGCAATCACGCAGTCGCCCAGTCCTGATCCGGAAATTTTAGCCGCCATAATACCTGATTGCTTTCTTAGTTTCCACACTATATCAGATAGTTTTTGATCTGATACCCCTAATGTTTCTAATAATCCCTGTTGCATATTCATATTTTTGGCTAATACTTTTAAATTTCCATCACAAATTGCTTGGGCAGACATATTACTTAATTGTCCCATAATAGAATAAATTTCTTGATGAATAACTTTAATTGATGGATATTCATTTTCTACGTGCAATATTTTGTCTAAAACCTGAGAAGTCGGCATTTTATAGCCTGAATATACAATATGGATGGGTAATATAGTTGGGATATTTTTTATTCTATAATTTGGCATGCTGTATAAAATTAATCCTCCATAAATAGAAGCAGCAAGATCTATTCCAGAAGATATTCCTTGTACTTTCAATACAATCTCATGTGCTGTTCTTAAAATATCTTTTTCTAACGGTTTTTTTGAATATTTTATGAAAAGAAGAGCTGCAGTCATAGCTACTGTGATTGCAGATGAAGATCCAAGACCTGATTGATGATCAATTTGAGAATTAATTTCTAAATCAAAACCACAATGTGGTTTGAGATGATTAATAGCTGCTATGACAAAAGAAAATGATGGATGATATATTGGTAGATCAAGACATCCCGTATAACTACCTAATGATGAATTAATATAAATAATACGATCTTTGCGTAATTTGAGAAAAATTGAAATGCCTTTGTTAAGCGCAAAAACAAGAGCTGCATGTCCATGCAAAACCCCATGCTCGCCCATTAGAACTAAGCTTCCCGGTGCATTAACATTAATTACCCGCAAGCATTGTCCCATTTTTTTCACCTTTTATTTTATGGCATGAATAGCCGTATAGAGAAGATAATTCTTGTGGATTACAACCGCCGACAAGAACAAGTCCTGCTTTTGTTCCCTTTATGCTTCCAGCTCCAGAAACTTTTGCAGATCCTCCCATCTTTTCAATAGAGCGAATAAATTGACTTATTAAGGGTGGGACTACACCAATAGACTGTAAAAGAGAATGATTAATACTAATGTAATCATAGATCTTTGATATATTATTTTTTTTGATATTTTCTATCAGATGGTTCGTCACGGAGTTAAATTCATTCCAAATACTACTGTTTGAGAAATTTTTATCAACAAATGCGACACATTCCCCTGTGGAACTTTCAGGTTTTCCTGTATCAATAGCCCACCATTCACCAGCAAGGTTTTCATGTTTTGTTATCGTGGTAGAAGTTATAAACATTATACCACCTTCTACCACAGTAGTAGAATCGATAAGACCAGATTTTCCATGTTGAAGGCGTTCTATATATCTTGTTTCAGAAATCAACTCTTTTTTATTTTTAAAAGGTTTTTTCGTAATTTTTCTCAAAACAAGAGATAGTGCTGAAATCATGGCAGCAGAAGAGCCAAAACCACTACCAATAGGAATAGTTGAATTTATACTAATTGATATGCCTTGTATTGGACAATTATTACAATTACGATTCAATATATATAAAATTAGATCATCTGGTTGGCTTAAAACCTCTGTAATAGGGATAGAACCAGCTAAAAATTCGCTATATTTTTGATCAATTCGTTCTGCTATAACTCTGCATTGTTCCCAAGAATAAGAAACAGGATTTTCTCTAATAATGCGTATAAGAGTAGTATTATGTATCTCCAAATATACTTTTAAAAAAAAAGAAATGGCCATAGCTATAGAAGATGATCCATATAAATTAGAGTATTCGCCACTCAAGATGACTTTAGCTGGAGATATACCTGTTATTTTTAACATTTTTCAGAATTTGTTTTTTCATAAATTCGTTTATGATTTTTGATTTTTGCTAAACGAAATGGACCTTTTGTTTTATGAGGTATTTCAATATTTCCTTCATTAGATAGAACCATATCCTGATGTAAATCACAATACGTTTGGTATGTAACGGGCGTGCGAGAATGAATGATATCCTTATGGAGTTCCGTGTGCAATTTTTTCTGATAATCTTTTTGAATTATGCCAGAAAAAAACTCAGCCATACATCCAGAGCCATAGCTAAAAAATCCTATTCGTTTTCCTATGAGGCTTTCTAAACTATGATCAATTAAAGACACAAAAGAAAGATATAAAGATGCTGTATAGCTATTTCCAATTAATCGATTATAAATCATTGTCGCTCCGATTGATTGTTCAATTTCATCAGAAGAAAGATTTTTTCCAACAGTTTTAGATAATTGAATATGTGCTTTTTCTGCCATACGAGTAAAAGGTTGATGATAGCAAAAATGTTTAAATTGACTAAAATCATGACCATTATTGCGTTGGTAATCCTGCCACGCAGATTTTAAGGATTGTAGGTAAATTTTAGTGGAATATTTTCCATCAACCAATGCTGTAGTGCGATAATTAGGTCGCCAAAAATCCATAACATCATCTGTATAAAGTCCCGTTATCTTCTCCACCTCTAAAATAGATGCATTAGACGATATGAGCATAGCAATAGCCCCACATCCTTGAGTAGGCTCTCCAGATGAACCAATATCATATCGTGCTATATCTGATGCAATGATTAATATTTTATTTTGAGGCATTTGTTCTACCAAGGCACATGCCATATGCAGAGCACAAGTAGCACTATAACATGCTTGTTTGAGTTCTATCACACGACAGGAAGAACTAAGTCCTAGTAGTTTATGAAGCCATATACCAGCTGATTTAGACTGATCAATACTACTTTCAGTAGCAAAAAAAAGAGAATTTATGGATTTTTTGTCCTGATTTTTGATAATGGGAAGTGCTGCTGCCGCTGCCATCGTAACAATATCTTCATCGGGACTAATAATACTTATTTTTTCTTGTCCAATGCCAACGTAAAATTTTGCAACGTCTACACAATATTTTTCTGCTATCACAGATAAATCAAGATATTGATCAGTTGTATAGAAGGAGATATCTTCAATACCAATTCTGGAAGTCATGAATCAAGTACTCCAATTATTTTTGCCATAAAAGAGCTGTATTTAAATGTAATTCTTGAACGCGTTTTGCTCCAACCAGAAACATTGATACAACAAACTCTTTCCGCAAGGATTCTATTAAAGAGATAACTGCTTCAGCCGAATCCATTGCTGGTTTTAAAAAAGGTGAGGCAATACCTCCTATAGATGCTCCCATGATAATAGATTTCAATATATCTAATCCATTTCTGATACCTCCACTTGCAATAAACTGGGCTTGTTTACAGTAAGGACGAGCCATTTCCAAAGCAATTGGAGTTGGGATCCCCCAATCTTGAAAAAATATTCCTATATCATCTTGTTCATCACGATGACTTTCAATTCTGCTCCAAGACATTCCGCCTCGTCCTGCTAGATCAAAATATTTAATTCCTGCTTTTAATCCTAATTCTATATCAATAGAGGACATTCCACATCCTACTTCTTTTAAAATAATGGGGACATCCATTTTGGTAGATATCATGGCAATTGATGAACTAAGATTAGAAAAATCAGTATCACCGTTTGGTTGAACAATTTCTTGCAGTGGATTAAGGTGCAGAAATAGACCATTTGCTTCTAAAACATCAACTGCTTCACGAGCTTCTTTGATGCCGAAACCATAATTGAATTGTACCGCACCCAAATTGGAAATCAGAACTGTATTAGGGGCATACTCTCGTAATTTAAAACTTTTAATAGATTCAGAATCAGAAAACATGACACGTTGAGAACCAACAGCCATAGCAACTCCAGTTTCTTCTGCGGCAATTGCCAAATTGCGATTGATTTTTTGTAATAGGTCATTATTTCCCCCTGTCATGGAAGAAATTAGTAGAGGAAAGGATATTCTTTTCCCTAAAAAATCAATTGATGGATCAACATCTTTAAATGATATTTCAGGTAATGCTCTGTGTATGAGCTGCCAATTATCAAAAAAATGTTTTTTGCGATCAGTTTTAGGGTCTTCACATATTACCCTTATATGGTCAATTTTTCTACTATTTATCACCTGACCATGTCCTTTCTAGACGCAAATGTGCCTTCATTAGTTCGCCAGGATTTGTTTGAGCGGCAATAAGTGATATCTCTCCGCATAGAACGGTTGCTGCACATATTGCAGCAAGACGGTTTGCATTTTCTCCAATCGCTCGCTCTTCTGTGCATCCTAGTGCTGCTATGTTCTCTCGTATGATAGGAATATTCTTGCCATTTCCAATGCTTCCTATAATCAAATTAGGAATAGTACAAGAAAAATAAAGATAATCTTCTCTTAATTCTGCATATGTTAATCCTTGAGATCCTTCCACAATGTTAGCGCCATCTTGTCCTGTAGCTAAGTAGTAAGCAAGCAACATATTGGCAAAATGGGCGTTAGCTGAACGTATACCTCCTGCCAAAAAACTTCCAATCAGATTTTTTTTATTATTGAGATTGACAATCTTCTCTGATGAGGTATGCAAATATTTCTCACATATTTCATGAGCAATGGAAATTTCCGCCACAAAATTTTTTCCTCGTCCCATGATACCATTAATAGCAGTTGCCTTTTTATCTGAACAAATATTTCCAGAAATAGATCCATAACGCAAGTATGGCCATTTTGAAAGTATCCAATTCATAACTACATCTGCTGCTTTTGTCACCATATTATGTCCGGAAGCATCACCTGTTGAGAATTCTAAACGTAAAAAAAGAAGATTGCTGGCTATTTGATGATTTAAATTGATAAATCGTATAAAACTACTAGTTGTTTCAACAATTAGTGCGATCTCTGTCTTATTTATAATAATTTCTTGCAGTGCTTTTAATGCCATTTCTGCATTATCTGTTTCAAAAAAAATAGAACGCGTCATTCTATCGTCAATTAATGTTGTTCGTATTCCATCTTTACAAAGCATTGATATACTGGCTCCACGTTTAACAGAATACCAAAGAGGAATCTCATACGTTGCAAGAGGAACTTTGATAGATTCTTGAATCACGTTGCCAGTTATTTTTATAGGCCCAATCCAACGCATTGGAATTAAGATACTTGGTTTTTGTTTCATATTTATATTTTCAATTACAGGATATTGCATGTCATTTCGTTTAAAAACAATAAATCAACCAAAGATCTTTTCAATAGATTTTTTCCAATAGTACTATATTTATATTTTATATTTTAATAATCAGAATAAAATAAATATGTACTTTTCAACTTTGGAAATTGGAACAACTGTTAAGTTATTCATATTATCAATGAAGAGTAAAAATTTATAATCTAGTCCAAATAATAATTTTATAAAATTAAAATAATGATCTAATAGAATAATTTGGCTTTAGGATATTGAGTAATTTAACTGCATTATGATGTCAATAATAGCCTATGATAGAGTATATTAACACCAATAAGCAAAACAATGTTTCTTTTAAAGGTGTATTTGGATTTAATATGGGAAAGCTAAATCTCCAACGATAGGGCCATAGTAGTGGTATTCCTGTTGTAGTAAGGATATCCGCTATCAGATGGCTTGCGTAACCAATTATCATGGCATCATGAAATCCCCTATAAGAAACCAATTCAGATGGCAATACTTGATTAAGTAACCAAATATACAAAAAGAATGATAGAATGCTATGAGTAAAACCTCTATGGTTTAATATACCACAAGTGATAAAAGAAAATATTTTGAAATGTTTTGAGATAATAGATTTAGGATGATCAATATCTGGTAATACACAAGATAACAGTGCTCCTATGATTACAATATCCCATTCTGCATTTGAAATATTTGTTGAAAATCCAATTTTTTTTGCAACGATAATGGTCGATAATGAAAAAATACAGTGTCCTTTAAAAGTCATAAAAACCACACATGATAGTAGTCATATAAAAGATGATTCCAATGAATTAATACTTTTATATTATGATTATATCAAATATTAATTTTGGTGATATGTGCATGTTTATATCATTGTTAAATTAAAATAATTCTATGTGGTATTTTTTTCATAACTGAGTGATAATGAATTTACCAGTTGGCTGGGTGGCCGCGCTTTATGTATGAAAATATATTCAAGGTGAGGAAAGTCCGGGCTCCACGAAAACTCGATGCCGGATAACGTCCGGCGAAGGTGACTTCAGGGAAAGTGCCACAGAAAATATACCGCCTTTTAATCAAAGGTAAGGGTGAAATGGTGGGGTAAGAGCTCACCGCATTTTTGGCAACAAAAATGGCATGGTAAACCCCGTCGGGAGCAAGACCAAATAGGGATGGTGTGAACATGTAGTAATGTGTTCTAGATGTGTTTTCGGTCTAACCATCCGGGTAGGTTGCATGAGGTGGCATGTAAATGTCATCCTAGATGAATGGTCACCAATCTCCATTTTAGAGATACAGAACCCGGCTTATAGGCCAACTGGTTTTTATGATGTGATGCTATTATATTAATGGAATTATTGTTATTTTACTTTGTAATTTGAATAAATATAAGCTATTAATCACTATTAAAGGAATTGTGTCGTTCATTAAAACATTCAGGAAAGTTGGCAGATTCAGCCAGTGCTTTCATTCACTTCATTCAGCAATTCCATAATTATGGTTTTTTTTAACAAATGATAGGCATAAGCAATCTTACCTGTAAATTTTATAGAACCATCTTTTTTCTTCTCGTACACTCTATTCAATCTTAACCAGTTTAATGTCCTCCGGAATTTATACTGATTTGGTTTTTTATTGCTTTGGCTAGTCTAATTTTTTTATTATAGCATCTATTGTTATCTTTTATTTCTAATATTAATTTTAGCATTGTTTTTTATTCCTCTTCGTCATCAATAGCTATTAATGATATTACTTCTGATATTACTGAGCGTTCCTCTACATCAAACGTATCTCCTTCAGATGGCTTATTTATAACATTAAATTATCTAATATCAGTACTATTAATTTTATAACTTATAGCATCACAACCATTTAACAGTTCAGATGATGATAAAAGTAAGGAAGTTAATGTAACTTTTTTTGATATCATAAATTACTCCTATGGTTTTAATGAAAATATAATACAATTAAAACATGACAAATAGTAAAGGGTAAACTTTTTAATTGTTCTATTTTAATTTTTAATGTTTTTGATTGATTTAATTAAAAATATTGAATAATTGCGATTGGAATCCTACCTATGTGTTACAGGAGGAAAGCGACTATTGAGATTGTTGTTTGAATAGAAGTATGGGGGGTAGAATTGTAGTTAAAAGGTCAGGGGGGATAGGAAAAATTCTATAGAATTAATTCCATTTCGATTAATAATTAGTGATATTTAAGTCATTTATTTTATGGTATAATTCTCACAATTTATATACTAATTATAATATGTGCTCATTTATAAAAAATCATATCTTTTGACTATTATGTGAATATTTTTGCCTGTGTAGTAAATTTGGTACGTATAATTATTGGATGTTTTTTAGGTTGTTAATAATTAAATAAATTTTTATTGGCTGTAAGTCGTATGTATTTGCCAGCATCACATCCTATATGGACTGCATCACAACGTTTTCCATCTCTGAATACTTCATGAAACATTTTACCATCGGCTGTTAGTATGATGCCATAAAAAGATAGGGATTGACCATTGCAATTGGCAAATCCAGCTATGGCGCTTTTACAAGATCCATCTAGTTCAGCAAGAAATGCGCGCTCACAATTTACAGCATCCCATGTTTTTTCATGATTAATAGCAGCAGAAAGTTCTTGAGCTTTTGTATTGCTACTATGTGTTTCAATGCAAATTGCTCCTTGTGCAGGGGAAGGAGGAAAATCCGCAAGATTAAGAATTTCTTTTATGACTTTTTCTTGTTTTAGTCTTTTTATACCTGCTAATGCCAATAAAATAGCATCAGCTTGATTATTTGCTAATTTATGAAGGCGATTTCCTATGTTTCCGCGGAAATCTATAATTGATATATCAGGACGCCATCGACGTAAGAGAGCTTTGCGACGTAAAGATGATGTGCCAATGACGCCATGTTTGGGAATATCATTTAAACATTGTGCTGTAGGGCTAATGAAGACCTCTCGAATATCTTCGCGTTTTAGATATGCTGAAATTTTAAGATCTTGCATTAATTTTATGGGCATATCTTTTGCCGAATGCACAGCAAAATCAATTTCACCGGATATTAATTTTTTTTCAATCTCCTCGGTGAATAGTCCTTTACCCCCTATTTCTCGTAATGCTATATTTTTTATACGATCTCCCTTAGTTGATAAAGGAACAATTTTGAATGTTGATTCGGGAAGTTTGTGAACTTCAATAAGACGAGATCGTACTTCGATAGCATGGGCTATTGCTAATGGGCTACGTCTTGTTCCTATTGTAAAAGCTTTTTTTTTCATTTTTTTTCATTTATTGTAGTTGTTAACGCCAGAATTATTTATTCTTAATTTAAATAGTACGATTTAAAGTATTGCAATGATTAAAAAAAAATACACTATTATTGGTATTGAAACCAGTTGTGATGAAACAGCTGTTGCGATAGTGCATCGTGAAGGAGCTAGTAGTAAAGTTCTTGCAGATGTTGTTTTGTCTCAAGTGAATCAACATAGTAGTTATGGGGGAGTAGTTCCTGAAATTGCAGCTCGTGCTCATATAGAAGTTTTGGACACCTTAATAAAAGAAACGTTGTCTCGTGCTAGTATGAAGATTTCTGATATGGATGCGATAGCGGTGACATCAGGTCCAGGTTTGATGGGTGGGTTGATAGTAGGAATCATGACAGCTAAAGCTATTTCTTATGCAAGCCATAAACCTTTATATGCTATCAACCATTTAGAAGGGCATATTCTGACAGCACGTCTGACGGATGGATTGGATTTTCCTTACCTTGTTTTATTGGTGTCTGGAGGACATACACAAGTTTTATTAGTAAGAGGTGTTGCTCAATACGATCGTTGGGGTACTACATTAGATGATGCTCTTGGTGAATGTTTTGATAAAATTGCCAAATCATTGGGATTACCTTATCCAGGAGGTGTCGCTATAGAAAAAAATGCTTTAACAGGAAATGGTCAACGTTTTAATTTTCCATGTCCGTCTATAAAAGGTTCGTTATGTGATTTTTCTTTTTCCGGATTGAAGACAGCTGTGCAGAAGGAAATACGATCTATTGGCAATCTTGAAAAACAGGATATTGCGGATATTTGTGCTTCTTTTCAAGTTACGGTTACGCGTATTCTTAGAACAAAATTAGAAAAAGGATTACTACGATTTAGAAAAGAATTTCCAGAAAAAAAACCTACACTGGTTGTTTCAGGTGGGGTTGCTTCTAACCATTTTATTCGTTCTTCTCTATTGGATCTTTGTTCCTTACATGATTTTCGGTTTGTTGCTCCTCCGGTTAATTTATGTACTGATAATGCAGTAATGATTGCTTGGGCTGCTTTGGAGAGAATTGAAGCCGGTTTTTCGTCGGATGATTTATCTGTTGCGCCACGTCCTCGTTGGCCATTAGATGAAAAGTCCTTTGCTCAAATAGGATTTGGAAAACGCGGGGCAAAATCATGAACAATTATCCTAGAGTATTTGTTATTGGTGCTGGTGCTTTTGGATCGGCTCTATCTAGTATTATTGCGTCTTCAGGTAATTATTGTGTTACCTTGCTTGGTAGACATGAAAGCCTTATACAACAATTAAAAAAATCTAGAATTAATACAAAATATTTGCCTGGTATCAAACTTTCTAATTGTTTGAATTTTGCAACGGATTATAAAAGTTTAGAAGAAGCTGATATTGTGCTTTTTGCTACTTCTTCCCAAGGTTACGGAGAAGCGATTAAATTTTATGGAAAATGGATAAAATGTTCTGCAGATATTATTATATGTTCTAAGGGATTTGACTATAATAGTGGCATGTTGCTCAGTGAATACTCTGAAAGAATTCTTTCATCGCATTGTTTTTCAGTGCTTTCTGGTCCTGGATTTGCGACAGATCTTGCTCAAGGATTACCAGTAGCGGTTATCTTGGCTTCTAAAAGTATGGAAAGGTCGAAACGTCTTTCTGAGATTCTTTCTAACAATTCATTTAGTATTGATTGTTCAGATGATCGTATTGGTGTTCAATTGGGAGGGGCTTTAAAGAATATTATTGCTATAGCTAGTGGTATTTTAAAAGGTCGAAAATTTGGTGATTCGTCTCGTGCAATGATTATGGTACATGGTTTATCGGAAATTGCTGAATTATCTCGCGTTATGGGAGGTCGTATTGATACTATTTGGGGATTATCTGGTTTGGGAGATTTGATATTAACCGCGACAAGTGAGAAATCTCGTAATTTTCGTTTTGGTGTATTGCTTGGGCAAGGAAATAAAACTGATATTAATAAAATGGGTCTTGTAGAAGGATCTATTGCTGCATCACTAGTTGTCAAAATGGCTACTGATTTTGGTCTGGATTTGCCCATTTTTAGGGCTATATCAGATGTTGTGGTTGGTAATATTACTGTAAATGAAGTTTTAAATGTGTTTTTTAATTATCCCTCCCACATGAATAAAATAAAATCTAGGATTATCTAAATTAAAATCATTTAGATACTTTAGATACTAGACTGGATATATGAATATGGCATATTGGCTTGTTAAATCCGAACCTAATGTATGGTCTTGGGAAATGCAAAAAGATAAGGGGGAAATTGGAGAACCATGGACAGGGGTTCGCAATTATCAAGCGCGTAATAACATGCGAACAATGCGAATTGGTGAAAAAGGTTTTTTTTATCACTCTAATCATGGTCGTGAAATTGTAGGTATTTTTGAAGTGATAACTCGTGCCTATCACGATCCAACAGCGAATGAAGATTTTAGATGGGAATGTGTTGATATACGTGCGGTTTGCAACATGCCTTATCCCGTTAGACTTTATGATATAAAGTCTAACCCTTCGTTAGCAAAAATGATTCTAGTTATTGCTTCACGCCTTTCAGTTCAGCCTGTGACATCAGAGGAATATTTAGAAATATGTCGCATGGGTAAGCTGATTAATCCTCCTATTAGTGAGTTTTAGGATGATAAAATGTTTAATGTTTATTAATCATATTATTGAAATTTATTTTTTGATTTGTATAATTTATTTTAAAGCTATATATGTTACTTTGTTATATCGTTTTTGCAAAATTTATTTTAAAGGACAATGTTGAAATTTAATGTCAAACTTAGTTAATAACCGACCAATTTCTCCTCATTTGCAGATATATAAACTGATTCCAACTATGTTTGTTTCTATTGCACATCGTATATCTGGTGTAGTTGTATATTTTGGAACTGTCGTGTTTGTTTTGTGGTTTATGTCTTTGGCAGGTGGGGTAGATAAATTCAACGTTATTAGATATTTTTCTGATTTTGCTTTGTTTAGAGTTTGTCTTTTTTTATATACTTGGGCAGTCATACACCATATGTTAGGTGGAATTAGATATCTTATTTGGGATTCAGGTTTTTGTTTTGACAAGCATATTGCTAATAGGCTTGCAAAGATCAATTTAGTTTCTTCTGTCTTGATAGTTATATTGATATATCTCATAAATATTATTTATTTGAATTAGTGGGGTTTATAAAGTGGGTTTGCGTAGCAGTTTAGGAAAAGTACGAGGAATGGGTTCTTCCAAAAGCGGTACAGATCATTTTTTAACACAAAGAATTACTGCTATTGCTAATATTCCTTGCATAACGTTTTTTGTTGTTTTCTTTATGATTTATGGCTCTAGCCCTTATGAAAACATCATAAAAGTAACTTCTAATCTTTTTGTAGCTTCTATTATGATAGTAGGAATTATTTCTGCCGCTATTCATATGCAACTTGGTATGCAGGTTGTAATTGAGGATTATGTGCATTCTAAATTTTTAAAGATAGTATTTATTGTATTTAATAATTTTTTTGTAATTTTTTCTGCTATTTTGTGTTTGATCTCTATTCTGAAAATTGCAATGGTGGGTAATTTATGAAAGACTATTCCGTTTGTAAATCTGCTTATAATTATGTTGATCACTCCTATGATGTTGTAGTTGTGGGCGCTGGTGGTGCTGGATTGCGTGCCACTTTAGGTATGGCTGAAAAAGGTTTTAAAACTGCCTGTATTACAAAAGTTTTTCCTACTCGTTCGCATACCGTTGCAGCACAGGGAGGAATTGCTGCTTCTCTTGCTAATATGACTCCTGATAGTTGGCAGTGGCACTTTTATGACACTGTAAAGGGTTCGGATTGGCTTGGTGATGTGGATGCAATTCAATATCTTGTTATGGAAGCTCCAAAGGCTGTATATGAACTTGAACATTATGGTGTTCCATTTTCTCGCAATGAAGAAGGTAAAATTTATCAGCGTCCTTTCGGGGGGCATATGCAAAATTATGGAGATGGTCCTCCTGTACAAAGAACTTGTGCTGCTGCGGATAGGACAGGACATGCTATTTTGCATACACTATATGGACAGGCATTAAAGAATAATGCAGAGTTTTTTATTGAATATTTTGCTCTTGATCTTGTAATGAATGAAGAAGGTCGATGTGTTGGTGTCGTAGCTTGGCAGTTAGAGACTGGGGAGATACATCGTTTTTCTGCAAAACTAGTTATATTAGCGACAGGTGGATATGGTCGTGCATATTTTTCAGCTACATCAGCTCATACTTGCACAGGTGATGGAGCTGGGATGATTGCTCGTGCTGGTCTACCATTACAAGATATGGAATTTGTACAGTTTCATCCAACTGGAATTTATGGTGCAGGATGTCTTATTACTGAAGGTGCTCGTGGAGAAGGTGGATATCTTGTAAATTCTGAAGGGGAACGTTTTATGGAGCGTTATGCCCCTACAGCCAAGGATCTAGCTTCTCGTGATGTTGTTTCTCGTTGTATGATGATGGAAATACGGGAAGGAAGAGGCGTTGGAAAAGATAAAGATCACATATTTCTATATTTGAATCACATTGATCCTTCTATTTTGCGTGAACGTTTGCCTGGTATTTCAGAATCAGCAAGGATTTTTGCTGGTGTTGATGTAACTCGTGATCCAATCCCTGTTTTGCCAACAGTGCATTATAATATGGGAGGTATTCCAACGAATTATTGGGGGGAAGTTTTGAGTGCAGATGACAAGAATCCTGAAAGTATAGCCCTCGGCATTATGGCAATAGGTGAAGCAGGTTGTGCTTCGGTGCATGGAGCGAATCGTCTTGGCTCTAATTCATTGATTGATCTGGTGGTTTTTGGTCGTGCTGCTGCTATTCGTGCCACGGAAATTATTGACAATTCGGAACCTATTCCTAGTTTGGATATGGGTGCTTGTGAACGTATTATCGAACGATTTGATCGTTTGAGATACATGGATGGTAGTGTTCCAACTGCTGTATTGCGTGAAAAGATGCAAAGGGCAATGCAATTGGATGCAGGAGTGTTTCGAATCCAAGAGTCTTTGTCTGAGGGATGTAGTAATATTTCTAGGATTTGGAATGAGATGGCTGATCTCAAAGTCTACGATCGATCACTGATTTGGAATTCGGATTTGATGGAGACTCTTGAATTGCATAATTTAATGGTTAATGCAATTGCTACAGTTTACTCTGCCGAATCTCGTAAGGAAAGTAGAGGATCACACTCAAGAGATGACTACAAAGATGGTGAATTTAGTGGGCGTGATGATTTGAACTGGCGCAAACATTCTCTTTGTCGGGTTGACTGTGAGACAGGTGCAATAAAAATTGATTATCGTCCTGTTCATACTGATTTGATTTGTGGTGGAATTGAACTTTCTAAGATTGCTCCTAAAGCACGTGTTTATTAGTAATAGGTATGTAATATGGTTGAAATTTTATTGCCCAAAAGATCTCGAGTAAAACGAGGAAAAACTTGGAAGGCTCTTTCTGGAGCCAAAAATTTGCGAAAATATCTTATTTATCGCTGGAACCCGGATGATAAAGGTAATCCATGTATTGATACCTATTATGTTGACTTAGATGATTGTGGACCTATGGTTCTTGATGGTCTTTTATATATTAAGAATAAAATTGATCCTACTTTGACTTTGCGTCGTTCATGTAGAGAGGGTATTTGTGGATCTTGTGGTATGAATATAGATGGCACTAATACTTTGGCTTGTGTTAAGGATATGAAGTCAGTAAAAGGTGATATCAAGGTATATCCCCTTCCACATATGTCTGTTATTAAGGATTTGGTTGTGGATATGTCACATTTTTACGCGCAACATCGTTCTATTGATCCGTGGCTTAAAACTATTTCACCAAAATCTTCTAAAGAATTGTTGCAGAGTCATAGTGATCGTCAGAAGTTAGATGGTCTTTATGAATGTGTCATGTGTGCTTGCTGTTCTACTTCTTGTCCAAGTTATTGGTGGAATAGTGATAGATATCTTGGTCCTGCTGTGTTGTTGCAAGCGTACCGTTGGTTAGTCGATTCTAGGGATGAAGAACAAGGTGAGCGACTTGATAATCTTGAAGATCCATTTCGGTTATATCGCTGTCATACAATTATGAATTGTGCTCAGAGTTGTCCTAAGGGTCTTAATCCAGCTAAAGCGATTGCAAAAATAAAAATGATGATGTTAGAACGTAAAATATAATTGGTTTGTTTAATTTTTAATTTTTAATTCGGTTGTATCCTAAAATAGATGTTATAACAGTAATTGAGGATAGTACATGCAGAGGTATTGCTTTTTTGTTTTGCTATTTTGTTGCATATTGTCCTTATATGGTTGTGTTGGTTTGGAATATATTGGTTTTTCCTCAGGAAAGTCGCAAGAATCTGTAATTTCTACTCCATCAATTGAATCTGAAAATATTCCCCCGCCGGTTTCGGAGGATAATTTATCAAATATACAAAATATTTCTCAACCATTGAAAGATGATTCAGCGTCAAAAATGGACATGATTGGTATGTGGAAAATGTCCCATCAAAATGTTAATTGTGATATTATTTTGACATTAACTCGAATAAAAAAAAATTTTCGCGGAACTTCTCGAGGTTGCTATGGTAAATTAGCATTGTTATCTGCGTGGAATATGGTTGATGGTAATCTTGAACTTAAAAATGTTCGGGGTAATAATATAATAGTTTTGAGTAGAGTTGATGATCAACTATTTGAAGGAAGTTTTGATGGAGAAGATGAAAAGGTTTCTATTAGTCGGTAGATATATACAAAAATATTTATGATTAGTTATTTTCAGTATTCAATAATTGATTTGGTGTGATTGATGTGTATTCATCTAGTTAGTAATAGGTTAAAATCTTTATTGCAGTGTGAAAAACTAGAATATAATCCTGAGCAACAGAGGGTAGCATATTACTTTGATCGTCTTTTAATTGATTTATATCGACAAAATAATATACATAAATGGGGTTTTCTTTCTCGATTATGGGATCGTTGGAGAGGAAATAACCATTTTATTAAAGGAATTTATTTATGCGGTGATGTTGGCCAGGGAAAAAGTATGATTATGAATATTTTTTTTTCTCTGGCTTGCTTAGATAAAAAGTGTAAGCTCCATTTTCATGAATTTATGAAAGATGTTCATAGTCAAATTGCTATACATCGCAAGAATATTGAATCTGGGGAATCACCAAAATATGACCCTATACCATTGGTGGCCGATTCCATTGCTTTAAAAGCTACGCTTTTATGTTTTGATGAGTTTATGGTTACAAATATTGTCGATGCTGTTATTTTATCCCGTATATTCACTGAGCTGTTTGCTCGTGGGTGTATTTTAGTAGCTACGTCTAATGTTATTCCGGAAGATCTTTATAAAGATGGTATTAATGGTGATTTTTTCATTCCATTTATTGATCTATTAAAGACAAAAGTAGAAGTAATTTCCTTGGATTCTGGTCATGATTATCGTCGTAAAAAACGCTTGATTTTACCTATTTACATGACTCCACTAAATTCATATACATCAAAAAATATGAATCAATTATGGAAATATATCATAGCAGATAATTCATCCGTTCCTTTGGATATTCTTTCTAAAGGAGGATATAATATACATGTTCCTGCGTCCGCAGGAAAAGTATCTCGCTTTTCTTTTTTTGATCTTTGCGACAAACCCCTTGCAGCTAGTGATTTTATGGAGATTGCTAGGAGATTTGATATTGTTTTTATAGATAATGTTCCGATTTTTAAGGGAGACCATCGGGATTGGATTAGACGTTTTATAATGATTATTGATGTTTTTTATGAGAATAAGATTTGTTTGATAATGTCATCTGAAACGGATATAGAAAGTTTTTTTATCCATGTAGTATTAGGAGATGTCGAATGTAAAAGAGCAGTTTCTAGATTATTTGAGATGTTTAGTGAAAAATATGTGAGTAATCATAAAATTGTAATGGATGCTTGTAAGATTTTTTTATCACGGTAATGTTTTTATTGTTTTGATGAGTAAGGTGTTATTTTGCATCTATAAAAAAAAGATATTTTGAGTTCAGAAGGATGCGTAGTTATGTCGAATAAGATTGCTCTTATAGGGTCTGGAATGATAGGAGGGACGCTTGCACATCTTGCATCTCTCAAAGAGCTTGGTGATGTGGTTTTGCTTGATGTTGTTGATGGTAAGCCTCGTGGCAAAGCTCTTGATATTTCCGAGTCTTCTCCTATTGAAGGTTTTAATAATAGTTTATTCGGAACAAGTGACTATTCTGATATTGCTGGGGCAGATGTTTGTATTGTAACGGCAGGTATTCCTCGCACACCTTCCATGAGTCGTGATGATTTGCTTGCTGATAATTTAAAGGCTATTGAAAAGGTAGCTAAAGGAATTCGAGATTATGCACCTAATTCTTTTGTGATTTGTGTCACTAATCCTCTTGATGCTATGGTATGGGCTCTTCAGAAATTTTCTGGTTTACCAAGCAATATGGTTGTTGGGATGGCCGGACTTTTAGATTCATCTCGGTTTCAATATTTTTTAGCACAAGAATTTGGTGTATCGGTTGAATCTGTTACAGCTCTTGTAATGGGAAGTCATGGAGATTCTATGATTCCTATGTTAAAATATACAGCTATAGCGGGCATTCCTATCCTCGAACTTGTGAAGCTTGGTTGGAGCACCAATGATAAAATTGACAAGATTATACAGAAGACCCGTGATGGAGGTGCAGAAATAGTAAAATTGCTCGAATCTGGTTCTGCATATTATGCTCCAGCTTCATCTGCTATAGCAATGGCTGAATCTTATCTCAAAAATAAAAAGAATATTTTTCCTTGTGCAGCCTACCTTTCGGGTCAATATGGTGTTGATGGATTTTATATAGGAGTTCCAATAGTTATTGGTCGTGGAGGCGTTGAAAGGATAATTGAGCTGGATCTTTCTTCTGACGAAAAAGATGCCTTTAAGAAGTCGGTTAAAGCTGCTGTAGATTTATGCAATGCTTGTACTAGACTTGTGCCTTCTCTAGTATAATTTTTTTGACGGAAATAGTTGCGTAATATGAATATTCATGAATATCAAGCGAAAAGTTTGTTAAGCAAATATGGCGTTCCAATTGCCAAAGGAGTGGTCATTTATTCTGCTGATGAGGTGGAATCGGCAGTAAAGAGTCTGCCTGGTCCGATTTATGTTGTTAAAAGTCAAATCCATGCTGGAGGTCGTGGTAAAGGAAGATTTGAGGGATTGCCTGCTGATGCTAAAGGTGGGGTGAGGGTAGAAAAATCTATTGAATCCGTTATTGCTGATAGTCATGAGATGATTGATTCTATACTTGTGACAAAGCAGACTGGCGCTAATGGCAAAAAAGTTAATTGTTTATATATTGAAGATGGGGCTGATATTGTTCAAGAGCTTTATGTTTCGTTATTAGTGGATCGGTTTTCTGGCAAAATTTGTTTTGTTGTTTCTACCCAGGGCGGTATGGATATTGAAGAAGTTGCTCAGAATTTTCCGCAAAAGATTTTTAAAAGATATATTGATATTTTAGAAGGAATTACTCCCAAAGATATCTATGATTTATGCGATGCGCTTGAATTAAAAGATCATGCTCGTGCTGATGCTGAGATTCTTTTGCCTAATCTTTATAAGGCTTTTTGTGATAAAGACATGAGTCTTCTGGAAATTAATCCTTTAATTATTATGAAAAACGGTCATTTGAGAGTATTAGACGCAAAAATTTCCTTTGATGATAATGCATTATATCGTCATCCTGATATTCAGGATTTGCGTGATATTTCTGAAGAAAATTCAAGAGAAATAGAAGCAAGAAAACACGATCTTTCTTATATAGCGCTTGATGGCAACATAGGTTGTATGGTCAATGGAGCTGGATTAGCTATGGCGACTATGGACATAATTAAGCTTTATGGAGGAGAGCCTGCTAATTTTCTTGACGTTGGAGGTGGCGCAGATCAGGATAAGGTTGCTGCTGCTTTTAAGATTATAATGTTGGATACTTCTGTCAAAGGGATATTAATTAATATATTTGGTGGGATTATGAAATGTGATGTTTTAGTTAATGGGATTTTGTCTGCAATTAAGGATGTTGGCGTAGATATTCCTCTTGTGGTACGTCTTGCTGGTTCTAATGTTGATATTGGAAATCAGTTGATTTTGGATAGCGGTTTGAATGTTATTACCGCAATTGATCTAGATGATGCTGCCCAAAAAATAGTTCATGCAGTGAAAGGGGTTTGAATATTGTGTCTATCCTAATCGATAAGAATACAAAGGTTCTTGTTCAAGGATTAACTGGTAAAGCAGGAACGTTTCATACTGAACAAGCTATTCTTTATTGTAAAACTCAAATTGTCGGAGGAATACATCCTATAAAAGGCGGTACTTTTTGGTCTGGGGCAGGTGTTAATGTTCCTGTATTTTCTTCTGTTGCAGAAGCTAAAGATCGTACAAAAGCTAATGCTTCTGTTATATATGTTCCACCTAGTGGTGCTTTTGATGCCATAATGGAGTCTATTGAAGCAAATATTCCTTTAATTGTTTGTATAACTGAGGGTATCCCAGTTTTAGATATGGTTAAGATAAAGGCTAGTCTTGCCAAATCTTCTTCAAAACTTATTGGTCCTAATTGTCCTGGTTTGTTGACTCCTGGAGAATGTAAAATAGGTATTATGCCTGGCTATATTTTTCAGAAGGGATCAGTAGGTATATTGTCTCGTTCCGGAACTCTGACCTATGAAGCTGTATTTCAAACCACTCAAGAAGGATTGGGACAAACTACTGCTGTTGGAATTGGTGGTGATCCTGTTAAAGGCACAGATTTTATTGATATTCTTGAGTTGTTTTTAGCTGATGATGAGACTAAATCAATTATTATGGTTGGTGAAATTGGGGGATCTGCAGAGGAAGAGGCTTCTCAGTTTTTAAAAGATGAAGCCAAGTGTGGACGCAAAAAGCCGATTGTTGGTTTTGTTTCTGGAATGACAGCGCCTCCTGGTCGAACTATGGGTCATGCGGGAGCAGTTATTTCTGGTGGAAAAGGAGGGGCTGAGGATAAAATAGCTGCAATGCAAGAGGCAGGTATACGCATTGCACCTTCTCCCGCTCGCATTGGTAGAACTCTAGCAGAGCTTTTAAATAATTTATAATATTTATATCTTTATTGTTTATATGATTGATTATTAGGCAATTGAGGATTAGAAGAGTGAAAAAACAATGATACAGCAAGATTTAAACAAAGGATTTTCTTTTTCTTCTTTTCTAGATAGTGCAAATTTGCCTTATATTGAAGATCTATATAAAAATTACCAAAAAGATCCTTCTAGTGTGAGTAAGGACTGGCATGCACTTTTTTCATTTGTTAATGACAATTCTGAAAGCTGGAGTAATTTAGAAGATGGTATTTATGATTTTATAAAAAAAGAAGAGATATCTGGTCATATACTATCTAATGACAATGAACATTGTAAACAGGATAAAGATTATTTTCCCCATTCTTCATTTAATGACGATCAATCCTTAAAAGATTTTTTTCAGGTAATGAAAATGGTTGATGCTTATCGTCGCTTGGGGCATTTTAATGCTCATCTTGATCCGCTGAAATTAGTTCAAGATGATGTTAAATTGCAAGAATTATCTCCATCTTATTATGGTTTTGCCAAAAAAGACTATAATCGCAGGATTCCTATGCAAGGTGTTTTGGGTCTTGACGATGCTAATATTTCTGAAATTTTAAAAATTCTTTCTCATTTATATTGTTCCAATATAGGTGTGGAATTTATGCATATAATTAATCTTGAAGAGAGAGATTGGATAAGAAATGCAATTGAAACAATTGATTTGTCATATGATATTTCGACAGAAGAAAGAAAATATATTTTAGATAAGTTAGTTAAGGCAGAGTATTTTGAAAAGTTTATTGATATTAAATATAAAGGTGCGAAGCGTTTTGGAATTGATGGAGCTGAGGTAATTATTCCTGCTATAGAAGAGGTTATTATACAGGGTGTTAGAAAAGGGACCAAAGAAATTATTATAGGCATGGCTCATAGAGGTCGTTTGAATGTTTTGTCTCAAATAGTGGATAAGCCAGCTCGTGCTATATTTTATGAATTTAATGGAGTGGATTTTGAAGATGAACGGCATTCAGGAGATGTGAAGTATCATTTGGGAACTTTTTGCAAGCGCAATATTGATGGAAAAGATGTTTATTTATCTCTTAGCAATAATCCTTCTCATCTGGAATTTATTGATCCTGTTGTTATGGGGAGTGTGCGTGCTAGGCAAGATATTATATCATCTGTATCGGGCGAAAATTCTGTTGCATTGTCAGATCGCTCTCAAGTTTTGCCGATTTTAATTCATGGAGATGCTTCATTCGCTGGGCAAGGGGTGGTTTATGAAAGTTTTGGATTGTCTGGTTTGTCTGGATATATGGTTGCTGGTAGCATACATATAATTGTTAATAATCAGATTGGATTTACGACCAATCCTTTATCGTCTCGCTCTTGGCCTTATCCTTCTGATATTGCAAAGGCAGCTGGTATTCCTGTTTTTCATGTTAATGGAGATGATCCAGAAGCTGTTATTCGTGTTATAAGAATAGCCACTCTATTTCGTATGAAATTTCATAAATCAGTCGTGGTTGATGTATTTTGTTATCGTCGTTTTGGGCATAATGAATGCGATGAACCTTCATTTACGCAGCCTAAGATGTATAAAACAATACGTTCACATAAGTCGGTTTTTCAAATATATTCTGATATGCTAATTAGTGATAAGGTGATTTCTAAACAAGAATTGCAGGATTTAACTACAAATTGTCAATCACATTTGGAAAATGAATTTAAAGAAGCTGAAAATTATCGTCCTGAAAAAGTAGTAGTACTACGTAATCGGTTTTCTGATGTATTAGAATGTGCTGGCGATAGGAAGTCTAGTAAAACTTCTGTTTCTCAAGATATTCTTAAAGAAATAGGTAATAAAATTTCTTCTATTCCAGAATCATTTAATGCTCATAAGATTGTTGAACGTCTTATGAAAAATCGCAGAAAAATGATAGAAACGTGTACAGGAATTGATTGGGGTATGGCTGAGGCTTTGGCTTTTGGTTCTATTTGTTACGAAGGTTATAAGGTTCGTTTATCAGGACAAGATTGTGAGCGTGGAACATTTTCACATCGTCATGCAGTTTTATATGATCAAGAAACAGAACATAGGTATCTTCCTTTAGGACATATTTCAGTTAATCAAGGTTCTTGTGATATTGTTAATTCACTTCTTTCTGAACAAGCGGTTTTGGGATTTGAATATGGTTATTCTCTAGAAAATCCTAATTCTTTGACTATTTGGGAAGCACAGTTTGGTGATTTTGCTAATGGGGCGCAAATTATATTAGATCAGTTTGTTTCTTCTGGAGAGCAAAAATGGTCAAGAGTTTCTAATCTTGTTTGTTTATTGCCACATGGATATGAAGGACAAGGACCAGAACATTCTTCTGCTAGATTAGAAAGATTTTTACAAATGTGTGCAGAAAACAACATGCGTGTTGCCAATTGCACTTCACCGGCTAATTATTTTCATATTTTACGTCGTCAGATTTATTGCGATGTGGCTAAACCATTGATTATAATGGCACCTAAATCTTTATTGCGACATAAGCAGGCAGTTTCTTCTTTGTCGGAAATGTCCTGTGGGAGTGCTTTTTGCCCAGTTTTATTAGATGATGCAGATAGTGCTGAAAGTAATACTGTAAAACTTGTAGAAGATTCTATTATTCGTCGTGTGATACTTTGTACAGGAAAGGTATACTACGATCTTTCAGATAATCGTGATAAATATAATATTTGTGATATTTATTTATTGCGTATTGAACAGTTATATCCATTTCCCGAGGATTATATAATCAAAGTTCTTTCTCGTTTTGCGCAGGCTGATATGGTTTGGTGTCAAGAAGAGCCTAGGAACATGGGAGCATGGACCTTTATTGAGCCTTATTTAGAAATGGTTCTTAAATCTATTAATGCACGGTGTAATCGTTTTCGTTATGTTGGACGTCTAGAATCTGCATCTACAGCTGTGGGTAATATATCTAGGCATATGGCACAGTTATCGGTTTTAATTAAAGAGGCTTTTGATAATAATTAAAATAGATATGTGTCAATATTTTTTTACAGTTGGTTGATTATTTAAAAAATGAAAGTTGAATTTATGGCTACGAAAATTCTAGTACCCTCCTTAGGAGAATCTGTCAACGAGGCAACAGTTGGTGCTTGGTCTAAAAAGATAGGTGATATTGTAGAAATTGGTGAAACCTTGCTAGAGTTAGAAACAGATAAAGTAACAATTGAAGTTCCTTCTCCTGTATCAGGAAAATTGACTGAGATATCTGTTGAACAAGGTGACACAATTGCTCCTGGTGGATTCCTTGGATATATTGATGAAAAATCAAGACAGGAATCAGTTGTTGCAACCGAATCTACTTCTGATGTTTCTAATGATGTATGCGAACAAACTAGCAATATGGGATATCAGATGCCACAATCACCATCTGCTGCTAAGTTGATTGCAGAGTCTGGTTTGTCACCGTCTGATATTAAGGGAACAGGAAAAAGAGGACAAATATTGAAGCCTGACGTTGTATCTGCAATATCTGGAGGGGATACTTCTATTTCTCCATTACAAATTTCATCATTTGAAAGTGATAGTATCCCAGATCATCATTCTCCTAACAAACAAAACACTCTCAGAGAAGAGCGAGTCAAAATGTCTCGTTTACGTCAAACTGTTGCTAAGCGTCTTAAAGATGCTCAAAATACATCTGCTATTCTGAGCACTTATAATGAAGTTAATATGTTTCGTATAATGTATCTTAGGACGCAATATAAGGATCTTTTTGAGAAGAAACATAAAATAAAATTAGGATTTATGGGCTTTTTTACTAAGGCGGTTAGTCAGGTTCTTCAAGAAATTAAAGGTATTAATGCAGAAATTGACGGAGAATATATAATTTACAAGAATTATTGTAACATTGGGGTGGCAGTCGGTACGGAAAAAGGGCTTGTCGTTCCAGTTTTACGTAATGTGGAGCAAATGAATATTGTAGAAATTGAAAAGGAAATCAATCGTCTTGGCCAAGCTGCACGCGCAGGACAGCTTTCTATGCAAGATTTGCAAGATGGGACATTTACTATATCTAATGGCGGAGTTTATGGTTCTCTTTTGTCATCTCCAATACTTAATCCGCCACAATCAGGTATTCTTGGAATGCATAAGATTCAAGAAAGGGCAATTGTAGAAAATGGGCAAATTATAGCCCGTCCTATGATGTATCTTGCTCTATCGTATGATCATCGTATAGTTGATGGTAAAGAAGCTGTAATGTTTTTAGTACGTGTTAAAGAATTGCTTGAGGATCCTGAGCGTTTTATACTAGATTTGTAGTATTTTTATGGTTAAAACTGATTATTTGTCTTGTTTGTCTGTAGTAATATTTTTTTGTTATTGGTAGATTTTTTTAAGACAAATATACAATATTTATTTGATTTATATGGGAAAGAATGAGTGATGTTAGCGGTTGTTTCATCATATATTTCAAATCCTTGATTTAATAAGTATTTCTTTAATGAGTTTGAATATTGATTATTTGAAAGCAGGAAAAAAATAATGAAGTATGATCTTATTATTATAGGAGCTGGTCCAGCTGGTTATGCTTGTGGCATAAAGGCTGCGCAATTAAAAAATAAGGTTGCTATAATTGAAAAAGAAAAAACTTATGGCGGTACTTGTTTAAATATTGGTTGTATTCCATCAAAAGCCTTGTTGTATACTTCAGAAGTTTATGATCATGTTTCTAAAGGAATGGATGATCTTGGAATAAGCGTGTCATCTTCGCGATTAAACTTAGAAAAGATGATGTCTTACAAGAATTCCGTAGTTCATTCAAATGTTAAGGGAATTGATTTTCTTTTAAAAAAAAATAAAATTGCTACCTATTATGGGGTTGCAAAAATCGTTTCTTCTAACAAAGTGGCTATTTGCAAGGGAGATTCAGAAGAAATTATAGAGGCTAAGAATATTGTTATTGCCACCGGATCAGAACCGTCTGGAATTCCTGGTGTATTGACTGATTTCGATGGAGATATCATTGTATCTTCCACTGGTGCTTTGTCATTTCGTTCTGTTCCAGAACATTTGGTGATTATCGGTGCGGGTGTTATTGGTTTAGAATTAGGCTCAGTTTGGATGCGTTTAGGATCTAAGGTCACTGTTATTGAGTATTCTAATATGATCTTGAATGGTATGGATAAAGAAGTTTCAAAACAATTTTTAAATATCATATCTAAGCAAGGTATGGATATAAAGCTTGGATCGAAAGTAACTTCTGTAAATAAAACAAAAAAGAAGGCTAAGGTTGTCTATGAATCTGTCATAGATGGTAAATCAATGGAACTTGAATCTGATGCTGTGCTAGTAGCTGCAGGTCGTAATCCATATACTTCTAGCCTTGGTCTTGAAGAGATGGGGATCAAAGTTGATAAGAGGGGGGGCATAGAGATAGGAGATAATTTTCAAACTTCTATTCCAAATATTTATGCTATTGGGGATGTTGTTCGTGGTCCTATGTTGGCGCATAAATCTGAAGATGAAGGTATTGCTGTTGCTGAGATTATTTCTGGACAAAGAGGTCATGTTAATTATTCGATTATTCCAAATGTCGTTTATACCAGTCCTGAAATTGCTTCAGTTGGAAAGACTGAAGAACAGTTAATATGTGAAAATAAGACTTATAAAATAGGAAAATTTCCTTTTAGTGCTAATGGTAGGGCTCGTTCTATGAATTCTATTGATGGTTTTGTAAAAATATTAGCAGATAAGGAGAGTGATCGTGTGGAAGGGGTGCACATAATAGGTGTTGGAGCTGGGGAAATGATTCATGAAGCTGCCGTTTTAATGGAATTTGGAGGATCTTCAGAGGATCTTGCTAGAATTTGTCATGCTCATCCAACCATGTCAGAAGCAGTAAGAGAAGCAGCATTGGCTAGTTTTGATAAACCAATTCATATGTAATGCTTGTCAAAATCATATAAAAAGTCAAAAATGCAGTTATGTTTTTAAAATATGATTTCATTCACTATTTTTTATTTTGCTAAATATATCAGAGGGAAGAAGGAATAAAATGGAAGCTCTTCAAATGAAGAGAAATGCAGCTGGGCGAGCAATGCAATATGTTGAAAATGGTATGGTTTTGGGGATTGGTACAGGAAGTACTTCAAAAGAGTTTATGCTTTTGCTTTCTCAAAAAATTGCGGATGGTTTGCATATTCAGGCGGTTGCAACTTCGCGAGATACAGAAGATTTTTGTAAAAAAAATCATATTCCGTTGCGATCAATTGAAGATGTGTCATGTATTGATTTAAGTATAGATGGTTTTGATGAGGTAGATTCTCAATTACATATTATTAAAGGATATGGAGGATCTCTTCTACGTGAAAAAATTGTTGCTAATGCTTCTTCTCGTGTAATATTAATAGGAGATGAAAGCAAGAAGGTTGATTTTCTTGGTCGTGGGAAATTGCCAATAGAAATTGATCCGTTTGGTATAAGTGCAACTATTTCTTCTCTACAAAAAATGGCATCTGACATGGGGTTGAAAGAAGAATTTACATTGCGTAGAAATGGATCAGATTTATTTGTCAGTGATGGTGGGCATTATATTGTTGACGCTTTTTTTGGGTTTATTTATGATCCTCAATTTCTCTCGGATGCATTGCATGCCATACCTGGAGTTATAGATCATGGTTTATTTATTTGTATGGCAGATTCTGCAATTATTGGAATGTCTGATGGTACTTGTTATGTATTAAAAGAGTAAATAGTTATTTTCAGTTTATTTAATTAATACAAGAGGATGATTTAATTTATGAAATTTTACTTTTTACCTTTGTTTCTATTTTGTCCGTTACATTAGCCTATAATGTTGATATTTTCCTTATTAAAAAATTATATTCTATTGTGAAAGATAAGCCAATAAAACTAGCAAAGATTAAAACCAAAAATGCCAAAAGTGGTGTTAGGTTGATTGATGCTTTAATCTATTTAAAAAACTCTTTCATCAGACTTTCAACAACTCTTTTGGATTATTGTTTATCCATTATTAGTGCTTCTTTATCTAGTGAAAGCAGGTATAATATATACAGACTATTTAATGATGATCCTATCCTCTTTTACACAAGAAATTATCTCTTGTATTCTTGGGTTTTGGTACATTGATGAAATTGTGCAGAAGCGGATAGGTTACAAGTGATATTTCAAACCTAAGCTAGTAGTGTGCATATAATTATCCCGATCATGTTGCTTGATTACAGCGCTAGAAAAATTCAAGGATATATTATCGTAGATATCGAAATCCATCCCCATACCCATCGACATAGTTCTTTTTAAAAAACTCATTGATAATTTTAAATTTAAGTCTATGCTAGGTGTTATTTTTATATAAGGAAAAAACTCTATAGATAAACCAGTTGTCCATATCAAAACTCCTACTTGATCAAAGTAACCCGTGTTATTTTTAGCCTTTAATTTAAAGTCTTTAAAGATACCAATATATATTTATTCTCAAATAGTATGATTATTTCTGGGCGGTGATATCTTAGTAATACATAACTGCCCCCTCAAATCTACATTATTTTTCAAGGGCTTTTTGAAAACATACGATCCCGTTATCAATTTTGATGGTTCTGAGATTGAATCATTCATTGATTCCAGAACCGATCCTATTATAGATATAGAATGTTTAGTAGGTGATGCATAATAGCTAAAACATCCAGCAAATAGAAAAGAACAACTTATAACAACTCCATAAATACACAAAGCAATTTAAAGTTGTGTCTTCACCACATTTCTCCTATGTAGTCAACTTTAAAATGATATTTAACTGTTGATTAACTAAAACTATAGGGGGCATGACTAAGATTCCATCATTATTAATTGAATTGATTAAGAGATTTGAGGGATTAAAATTAAAAGCCTATAGATGGTTCTGCTGGAGTATGTTATCTATAGGCATACTGAATCAGATGTTTGTGAAGACATGAACATATCAGAATAGCAATCTAATGATCTTCTTATACAATAATTCTTCAAAATGTTTAAATCAATAATTCAACTTTTCTCCAGTGCTTATTAATACAAATAAAAATCGTATATCGGCCATTGGGGATTTTGTTTTTAGGATGATATAAAGCTAGATTAGTACATTAAAAAGAAAAGTTGAGGTTGATTTTGTGGGAGTATGCTTCTCAATAATGCATAAAATAGATATTTGATGGCGGAAAAAGTTTACAAAGATTAATAGCCAGAATAGAAATTGAAGTTGAAATTATTATTACAAGATTAAAAATAAATCTCAAATGCTATTAAAAAGGTACGAGAAACTTATTAAAAAATACTGTAAAATAAATGGTTTACGTTATGCAAATATTATCATATTTTAACAACCATCTCTTCAAATATATACGTCATTCCTTTATTGCCAATTGATTTGTATAATAAATTATTTTTATGAGAGCGCTTAGTTTTATTGTAAATCACAATATATATTCATGTTTATTTAGTAAAATATTTTGTGATTAGTTTTTACATGATTTTAATTGATATAAAATACGTTGAATAATTATTAGATTATCATCTATTAAGATTATTGTAATAGTTATTAAAACTTTTTGAAAATTTTTTATCTACCATAGATATACATATGTTTGTTCACGGTATTTTGTATATTTCAGTATAGTGTAAATACGTGTTGGTGAATATAATTATATGAATATATAAAAAATATTGTAAATATGTTTGCCTTCAATTTGTATTTTTTCTAGCTTAGTAAAATTAAGGAATATTTATGCCTTACGATTATGATTTAATTGTGATAGGAGCTGGCTCTGCTGGTGTACGTGCTGCACGTTTGGCTGCACAGATTGGCAAAAAAGTAGCTATTTGTGAAGAATATCGTGTCGGAGGAACTTGTGTTATCAGGGGATGTATTCCTAAAAAATTGATGTTTTATGCATCACAATATTCTGAACACTTTGAGGATGCAAAGGGCTTTGGATGGAATATTGATCATAAAAATTTTGATTGGAAGTCGCTTATTCATGAACAGAATAAAGAGCTTAGTCGTCTTGAATCTATTTATAGTAGAATTTTAGATACAGCAGGAGCAGATCTTGTTAAAAGTAATGCCATTCTTTCTTCTCCACATGCTGTTTATCTAACAAATATAGATCGCACTATTACAGCAAATTATATTGTTATTGCAACCGGTGGATTTCCAAATCGTATGGATTTTGAAGGTAATGATCTTTGTATTACATCAGAGGAAATATTTTCACTAGAAAATTTGCCACAGTCTATATTAATTATAGGTGGTGGATATATTGCAGTTGAATTTGCCTGTATTTTGAATGCCCTAGGATCAAAAACAACTATAGTTACTCGTGGAAATAGTATTCTGTCTAGTTTTGATTCAGATATACGTGATGGATTGACAGAGATCATGACATCTAAGGGAATTAGAATTATAAACAATGATGAAATTAATCGTGTTATTAGTGAAGATTTATTATTAAAAGGGGTATTACAATCTGGAGAAATTATATGTGCCGATAAAGTTATGTTGGCAGTAGGTCGTAAACCTCGTACTATGAATATGGAACTTGAAAAGTTGAATATTTCGATGGATGATAATGGGGGTATTATTACAGATAATTATTCGCAAACTAATATTAAATCTATCTTTGCTCTTGGAGATGTTACTGGTTGCATTCAATTAACGCCTGTTGCTATCCATGCTGCGATGTGTTTCATTGAGACACAATTTAAAGGTAATCCGACTTCTCCTGATTATGATCTAATTCCTACAGCAGTTTTTTCTCATCCAGAAGTTGCTTCTATTGGATTGACGGAAGAACAGGCTATTGATCAATTTAGCAGGATAGAAATATATAAAACCAAATATTATCCTATGAAATCTGCTCTTTCAAAACGTTCTGAACATTCAATGATGAAAATTATTGTCAATGCAGATAATCGCAAAGTAGTAGGAGTACATATTCTTGGTCATGAAGCAAGTGAAGTTATTCAAATTTTAGGTATTTGTTTGAAATCTGGATGTATAAAAGACGATTTTGATCGCTGTATGGCTCTACATCCTACTGCGGCAGAAGAACTAGTTACGATGTATCATCCAACTTATTTGATAGAAGATGGTATAAAAAAGTTTAATGGCAATTAGTAATCATAAATAATTATTATCTATTCTAGTAATTTATGTAATTATACGAGTTATTTTTTTATATTTGTCTTGGTAAGTGTTTTTACTCACTCAATTCATGATCAATATAATTTTTCCATTCAATTTGAAGTTCTATTCCTTATTTTTTTATATTATAAATCAATAATTTATATAAAAAATAAATGATATTAGCTAAAAAACATCACCAAGATATATTTAATTTAGATCAGTTATTTTGTTTTTGATTGATTTCTTTTGCCGCTTTCACAGATTCTTTCCAGATGGTTGTTATCAATGCCATGAGTACTGGACCTATGAACAATCCTAGCAGACCCATAGTTCTAACCCCTCCAACTAATCCAAAAAAAGTAGGTAGAAATGGAAGCTTTATAGGTCCTCCAACAAGGAATGGTCTAATTGTTTTATCAACGATAAACAATTCAATAGTACCCCAAGAAAATAGGCAGATAGCGTTAAAGATATTATTCTTCATAGCTAGATAAATTGATACTATTGTACATGCAGCAGGAGCTCCACCTGGAATCATCGACATAATAGCTGTTATAACACCAAGAGCAACATGTGATTGCACACCTGCCATCCAATATGCGCTTCCCAGTATTAATCCTTCTCCAATTGCTATGACAGTAATGCCTAGAACAGTTGATCTTATAACCTTTGGTATTATTTTTGATAATTTATTCCAATATGTAGGGAAAACATACTCTCCTAATATATCTATCTGTTGATAAAAGTTGTTTCCATCGCGATAAATAAAAAATAACGCGATAAGCATAAAAATAGTGGATAAAGAATAATCGATAGCACAAATGCTAATGCAAGATACGATTTCCTTTATAAATTCAATACCATTTGTTTTTAAAAAATTTTCAGCTAGGATTTTTAATCCTTGAGGTTTGGCAATATGAGTATTCCATAATTTTGTTAACCATGAAGAGGCAGGCATCGAATATAGCCAATGGGGAACAGGAATTCCTTTTTCATTTAATAAAATCGCTTGAGATGCAATATCTTGAATTTCCACAAATGCATAATAAGAAAAAAATGATATTGGAAGGATGATCAAACAAATAATTATTAGAACAGCACATATTGCTAAAAAGGTTGATGATTTTGTTTGATTACAACGAAACATACTATACAACGGCCAAGTTGCACAACCAATAACGATTGCTATAGTAATTGAAACAAAAAATCCACGAAGAAAGTATAGGGATAACAAACTTATAAAGATTATAGCCCAACGAGTTGCTCCTTGTGGCCGCAGTACTGATTCTCTCATGGGCATCATACCTCAATTAATTATATTTAACTTACTCAATATTTCTAATTTTTAATATTATTTTGATCTTTTGAAGATCAAAATTGATATTTTATATTTTTCTTAAGCCAAGATGTATAATACGAAGTTAATTATCGTTATTAATTTATACCACATTATACATCTAATTCATTTGCAAAGGTTGCATTTTCTTGAATAAATTTAAACCTTTCATCAGCTTTGGTACCCATTAATCTATTTATTGATTTTTTTGTCTCTAACGCAACGTTTTTATCTTTATCTACTTCTACGCGCAAAAGGGTACGTTTTTTTGCATCCATGGTTGTTTCTTTTAGCTGAGATGCTAACATTTCCCCAAGACCTTTAAAACGGCTGATTTCTATTTTTCCCTTTCCTGTAAAGTTTTTTAGAATCTCTTTTTTGTGTTGTTCGTCACGAGCATATACCGATTTTAATCCTTGAGTAATCCTGAACAGTGGTGGCAACACAACAAAAAGGTGTTTTTGTTCAATAAGATGATACATTTCCTGATAGAAAAAAGTCAGAAGTAGAGACGCTATATGTGCACCATCTACGTCAGCATCAGTCATAATAATGACTTTTTCGTATCGGAGATCTTCTTCTCGATATTGTGATCTTGTTTTGCATCCTAAAGCTTGAACAAGATCTGTAAGTTGTTGATTATTGCAAATCTTATCTGATACTGCGCTTGCTACATTAAGAATTTTGCCTCGCAATGGAAGAATTGCTTGATTGTTGCGATTTCTAGCTTGCTTGGCTGATCCTCCAGCTGAATCTCCTTCCACGATAAAGATTTCTGTTCCTTTGGCAATACTTTGAGAACAATCAGCTAATTTTCCTGGGAGACGTAGCTTTCGAACTGCTGTTTTTCGATTAACCTCTTTTTGTTTACGTATTCTAATACGTTCTTCGGAACGTTCAATAACCCATTCTAGAAGTTTTTTAGATTCAACAGGATTTTTAACCAAATAGTGTTCAAAAGGATCGCGTAAAGCATTTTCTACAACACGTTGTGCATCTACAGATACTAGTTTGTTTTTAGTTTGTCCCATAAATTCAGGATCGTGAATAAAAATAGATAAGATTCCAACAGCTGAAGCCATCAGGTCATCACTAGTTATAGCAGCAGCTCTTTTATTTTGGATGAGTTCAGCATATTTTTTTATTCCTTTGGTAAGAGCAATCCTCAATCCAGATTCATGCGATCCTCCTTCATCGGTAGGAATAGTATTGCAATAAGATATAATTTCTGGATCTTCCATACACCAAGCTATTGCCCACTCAATAGTTCCGCGATTTTTTCCCTTTCCTCTTTCTGATTTTCCAGCAAAAATTTCAGAAGAAATCAGTGATCTGTTTTTCAATTTTGCACTTATGTATGTTTCTAATCCACCAGGAAAATAAAACTCTGCTTTTTCTGGAATGTTACATTTTTCTGCTATTGTTTTATCACATGACCAGCGAGTTTTTACACGTCCAGATAGGTATGCTTTGGATTTAGTTATTTTCAAAAGGAGACTGGCATCAAAACTAGCATTTTCTCCAAATATTTTTGGATCAGGATGAAATTCTATGATTGTTCCTCGTTTGTTTTTAACTTTTCCAATTTTTTCAAGTGGGCCTAATGGAATACCTCGGGAAAATTTTTGTGAGAATGCCTCATTCTTCTTTATGACAGTTACTTGCAACTCATCCGATAGAGCATTAACTACTGATACTCCAACTCCATGCAATCCACCAGATATTTCATAAGCAGATCCATCAAATTTGCTTCCAGAATGTAAGGTGGTCATAATAATTTCAACAGTTGATTTGTCTGGAAATTTTGGATGATTGTCTATAGGAATACCTCGTCCATTATCAACAACTGTCAGGAATCCTTTATTGTCTAGAGATACCTCAATAATATTTGCATGACCAGCAATTACTTCATCCATTGCATTATCAATTATTTCTGAAAACAGGTGATGCAATGCTTTTTCGTCCGTGCCGCCAATATACATTCCTGGCCTCATTCGCACGGGTTCTAATCCTTCTAAAATGCGAACCGATGACGCACCATACTCATCATAAGTACTGTGATTTTCGTTTATGCTAGCATCTGTCAACTTTCCTTTCAAAGCATCTTGCCCTGCAAGTGGCTTTTCATCTCGTGTTGATGATGTCGAAAAAAGATCCAGGTTATCGTCCATTTTATCATTTCAGAAAGTATTAATAAAGTCATTTACCATAAATATTGTCTAAACTAATACATGCCTTATAATCAAGGTTGTTATAAAAATAAATATTATTATCGGATACATTAATGTGAATTATTTAAATATTTGTATATGATATTTAGGTATATGGGTATTTTTGGTTAATTTTATGGCGATAATTACAACACAATGAGGATTGTATCAGCAAATAATATTATAAATTTTATAAATCAACTCAAGTATTTTAATTAACAGTTTTTTTTAATTATTCCTTCCTCGCCTGTTACAGGGTTAGGAGTTTAATTAACGGGAAATAAGTTTTGAATCTTGAATGTCTAAGCGTATTATATTCGCTTCCCTCGTGTATTTTTCCGCTCGTGATACTGATTTTCAGCCGTATACCGCTATATCAGTTCATGGTTTGTTTCTTACAGGCTTCCGCTAGTAGGGTAGCTGAAAGTTTCCTAATGCCATGTGCTTATTTCTTCACTCCTGCTTTTCTTGCTTTTGATGAGAACCAAATTACGAATTGAGATGCATTCATCTTTTCTTTATCTCTATTGACAAATAAGCGATCTTTGCCTGTTGGTATTATTTAAGAAGTTGGATAAAGATATCTGACAACTCAACTGTTACAACTGTTCCTACTTTTTGTGTTTTAATGGAAAAGATGTTGTCTTTAAAATGTTGCTTTTCTGGTCTCTTAGACAAAGCTTAATGGTTCTGGTAGTATCTTAGAGTTTAAAGGGTATAGGTATAATAACAGCATGACAAATACAGCACAATAAAACCAAAATCAAAAAGATATATTGCTTGATAAATCATTATCAAATTATACCTTTTCTGTTATTGATTTGTAAATTTCAAATTTTTAGCTATCTTTTTAAAATTAAGACACCAAGTTTCACTTGTAAAAAGTATAAATCAATTATCAAGTACAAATTGTATACGATCGGCTTCTTTCCCTAATAAAGTACAGATGTTTAGGCATTGGCTGGATTGGGTTTTTATAGTTCTATATTAATGCTTTAGGTGAATAAACTACACAGCTTATTGAGTGTTCAAATTATTGTTAATTGCATCCTTTATTATATATGGTTTGTTAGATTTAATGTTAAATCTAACAAAAAAGCAAAAACACGATCCCAATATCAATAAACACATGTTATATTTGTTTGTTGATCTCGTAGAATAGAAGTTAGAGTATGATTTTCATTTATATTTTTAGAAGAAAGGAAAATATTTCTATATTATATTAGTCGTCAAGTCGCTAAAGAAAGTTTTGATATGTTTATTTTACGAGTAAAAATTTGAACTAATTATATCTGTAATGATATGAATATAGGTAGTATAGAAATTTATTATTTAAATTTTATGAAAAATATACTGGTTAAAATAGCACTACTATAGGATGTTTTTTTTATATTTGCACACTATATATAAGATAAATTATTGATTATATTTTGCGTTCAAGGGAGAAAAAACGAGTTTGCAAGGTTTGTTTATCAGTTTTGAAGGAATTGAAGGTGCTGGGAAAACAACGCATATTTCCCATGTGGCGAAGTTGCTCAGAAAAAAGGGGTGTGATGTCCAGATTACGCGTGAACCAGGTGGTACTCCTGCAGCAGAAGCAGCAAGGCATGTTTTGTTGTATTATGGAGTAGATGAATTTGATTCTTTCGCTGAAGCTATTTTATTCGCTGCTATTCGTTCTGATCACGTTGAAACAATTATCCGTCCTGCTCTTATGCAAGGCAATATTTTGTTATGTGATCGTTTTTTTGATTCTTCGTACGCCTATCAAGGTGAAGGAGATGTTTCAAAACTTCAATTATTTGACTATCTTCAGAAGGTGTCTGTTCAAGGTATAATTCCAGATTGTACAATTATTTTAGATATTCCTGTCGATGTAGGATTAGATAGAGTTTATCGTCGATGTGCTGCACAAAAAATGCCTGCTTTGGATCGTTTTGAACAAAAAGACGTAAATTTTCATGAGAGAAGACGTCAGATATTTTTGGATATCGCGCGCAATCAACCGGAGCGTTGTCGTATTGTTGATGCTACAAATCCTTTTAAAGATGTTTCTGATCATATTTTGAATATTATTTGGGAATTGATTCAAATCCGATCTCTCCATTTGTAGGAACATAAAATATGACTTCAACGATAATAAATGGTGGTTTAGGTTCTATTTATAATCAAAAGTTATTTGGTCATGAGCAAATAGAGGAATTTCTATCGCAATATTATTGTTCTGGGAAGATGCATCACGCATTGATTTTTCAAGGCGCAGAAGGGATAGGAAAAGCAACTTTGGGACTTCGTTATGCATGTCATATTTTTCAAAATCCTGAATTTAGATATGCTCCTTCTAAGATATATCCTCCTGATATAAATTCTCCGATTGTGCGACAAATGGCTTCTCTTTCCTTACATGATTTTTTATACCTATCATATCAGGTAGATAACAAAACAGGAAAGTTACGTACGGTTATTACAGTTGATGAGATTAGGCGTATTCGTAATTTTTTATCTCTTACTGCGAATAACGGTGGTTGGCGTATTGTTATGATTGATCCTGCTGATGGAATGAATCGTAACGCTTCTAATGCCTTGCTTAAATCTTTAGAAGATCCTCCTAAAAAAGTTTTGTTTATCCTTATATCGCATGTTTCTGGTATGATTTTGCCGACAATACGATCACGTTGTTTGTCTATTAAGTTTAAGACTCTTTCGGAAAATAATATTTGTAAGGCTATCGAAAATTTGGGAATTAAATTATCGCAAGAAAAGCGTAGCATATTAATAAATGCATCTAATGGCAGTGTTACTAGAGCCATAAAAATTTTAAATTATGGTTGTGATAAGATAATTTCTGCATATGCAGATTTAATGCGAATTCGTAATAAGAATCATACGCGTCAAATGATGCAACAAATTGCTGATGAATTGGCTAATAATGATAAATATGTGGTTTTTAATTTTTTTACAGAATTTATTCTTGAAGATACATATAAAAGGGCTAAAGAAGCTGCTTTGTTAGGCCAGCTTGAAGAAGCAGATCAGATTGTAGAAATTTATCACTCCATTAAAAACAGAATAGATTCTTTTTTTATTTATCATTTAGATCGTCAACAAACGATTCTTTATTTACTTGAAAAAGCAATCGATTGCTGTAATATTTATTGCAGAGATTTTTATGATAATTGATTGATATCGTAGGATTAAATTATAGATCTTAGATTAATTTGAAAAGGTATCAGATTTGGTTAAAATTTGTGATAAACTATATATTGGCACTGCAATTTCGTATTCTAACGCTAAGCCGCATATTGGGCATGCTTATGAGATGATTGTAGCTGATGCTTTGGCACGTTTTCATCGCCTTGATGGTCGGGATGTTTTGTTTTCTACAGGAACAGATGAATATGGACAAAAGATTTTAAGATCTGCGCAAAATTCTGGTATCCCTGTGGAATCTTTTGTTGAGCAAAATAGTCAAAGATTTCGCGAAATGGCTGATATCCTATATATTTCATACGATGATTTTATTCGTACAACTCAAAAACGTCACCATGATACCTGTAAATTATTATGGAACAAGATTTTAGAGAGTGGAGATATCTATAAAGGATCTTATTCCGGATGGTATTCGTTACGAGATGAGGCTTATTGCCAAGATGATGAAGTTTATATAGGGGATGATGGTAAGCGTTATAATTGTCAAAAAAACCCTGTACAGTGGATGGAAGAAGAGAGTTATTTTTTTCGCTTATCTGCTTATCAAGATAAACTACTTGCTTTTTATGATTCTAATCCAAAATTTATTTTACCTGTAGAGAGACGCAATGAAGTCGTGTCTTTTGTCAAATCAGGTCTCAAAGATCTTTCTATTTCTCGCAAGTTATTTGATTGGGGAGTAAAAGTTCCTGATGATCCTGAATATGTTATGTATGTTTGGATTGATGCTCTAACAAATTATTTAACAGTTACAAATGTTTTAAATGATCCGAAGGGAATTACAGCAAAGTTTTGGCCAGCTTTTTTGCATATTATAGGAAAAGATATTACGCTATTTCATGCAGTGTATTTTCCAGCTTTTTTGTTATCGGCAAATTTGCCTCTACCAAAAACAGTGTTTTCACATGGTTTTATTCTTAATAAGGGTGAGAAAATATCTAAATCATTGGGTAATGTTATTGATCCTATGGAAGTAATAGATAACGTAGGAGTTGATGCTTTACGTTATTTTCTTTTGCGTGAAATTTCTTGTGGACAAGATGGCTTTTATGACATAGACAGCCTTAAGAGACGTGTTAATGCTGATCTTGCCAATGGTATTGGCAATTTGCTAAGTCGTTCTATTTCAATGGTTTTTAAAAACTGTAATGGTAAAATACCTCAACCTGGTGTTTTGCTTGAAGCTGATAAATTGATTTTATCTGCTTGTTCTAGATGTTTTCATGATATTCGTGAGAAAATGAATAATCAGTCAATACATATGGCATTAACTAGTATTATATCCATTTCATCTGAAGTAGATCGATATTTTTCTGCGCAGAAACCTTGGGAACTTAGTAGGAGTGATATCGGTCGTATGCATACTGTTTTATATGCTACAGTAGATGTGGTGCGTCAACTTGCAATTTTATTGCAACCTTACGTTCCTGGGTTAGCAAACAAAATTTTAAATATTTTATCTATTCCGGATGAAAAACGTCTTTTTTCATTATTAGATGATAGGTTAAAACCAGGATTGGTTATTAAGGAAGACTATATTCCAGTTTTTCCACGTTGCTTATAAGGATGTACTATTATGCTTATTGATACGCATTGTCATTTGACTTTTTCCGATTTTGATAATGATATTCATGATGTAATTAAACGCGCGCATCAAGCAGACGTTCTTAAAATGATTGCTGTTTCAGTTAAGTTAAGCGATTTTTTTCCTTTGATTACAATGTGTCAAAATTATCCTTCTTCAATTTTTTGTTCGATAGGATCTCATCCATGTCATGTTCATGAAGAGACTGAAGTATCTGCTGATGAATTAGTATGTCTTTCTTCACATGAAAAAGTAGTTGCTCTTGGTGAGACTGGGCTTGATTGTTATCATAGTGCCCATACAATTGAAGCTCAGAAGGCTAGTTTTTTGTGTCATATAGAAGCTGCACGTATAGCTAGTCTTCCTTTAATAATACACAGTCGTTCTGCAGATGAAGAGATGTCTAAAATATTGCAGGAAGAGATGAAAAAAGGTCCTTTTTCGTTTGTTATTCATTGTTTCTCATCTAGTAAAAGGTTAGCAGATATCTGTTTGGACTTAGGAGGATACATATCTTTTACAGGTATGGTTACTTTTCCTAAAGCTGATGATTTACGAAGCATTGCAAATATTATTCCCATGGATAGATTGCTTATTGAAACAGATTCTCCTTTTATTGCTCCTATTCCATGGAGAGGAAAACGTAATGAGCCGTCTTATGTTGTTAATACGGCTAAAGTACTTGCAAAAGAGAGAAAAATTTCTTACGAAGAGTTGACGAATAAAACTACTGAAAATGCCTTTAATCTATTTTCAAAAATGTCTGAGAGTGTTAGTTAATGAAAAGCTTTTATCGCTTTACTATTTTGGGATGTTCTTCGTCATCAGGTGTTCCGCGTATTACAGGTGATTGGGGAAACTGTGATCCTAGTAATCCGAAGAATCGTCGTACTCGTTCATCCTTAAAAGTTTCTCTTATATCTGAACGAGGGCCTTCTACTACTGTGATTATTGACACTGGTCCTGATTTTTATATGCAGATGTTACGAGAGAAAGTAAGTTCTATTGATGCGGTGCTTTATACTCATGAACACGCGGATCATGTTCATGGAATAGACGATCTTAGAGGATATTTTCTAAAGCATAAGAAACCTATTAATATTTACGCTGATTCTGGTTGTATGCGTCGACTCATTGAATGTTTTGGTTATTGTTTTAAAAGTCATGGCGGTAACACTTATCCTTCTATTGTTAAACCCTTTATTATTGATAATAAGCAGGACTATTTCTGTGTAGATGGTAATGGTGGTGACACTATTAAAGTTATTCCTATATTGCAGCGTCATGGTAAAATTTCTTCATTAGGATTTCGTTTTGGCAATGTTGCTTATTGCACTGATGTTAATGAATTTCCCGATGAAAGTTTAGAAAAATTACAAAATTTAGATTTTCTTGTGATTGGTGCACTCAAGAATGGTTTGCATAAAAGTCATTTTTCTTTATCCGAGGTTTTAAAAAATATTGCTATTATTAAGCCTAAGAATGCTATTCTAACGCATATGCATGTTGATTTGGATTACAATACGCTGTTAGAAAACATCCCTGAACATGTTGTTCCAGCATTTGATGGTATGCAATTTGAATCTCCTTTATAATATTTACTTTTTTATTTATTTTTATTAGATAATTTTGCTAGTACTATCAGAAAAAAGTTTTTATATATCAAATATAAATTATTATAAATATTTGAAGTATATTTATTTTTATCTCTACTATCCATAACATTGATGTTGATTATAGATATTATTCCAAGGGGATTATTGGCGCATAACGCCATACAAGACGACTACTAATGTCAGATGTATTTTTTGAGAAAATGCGTGATAGATATGTATATTGTATTTTTTACGTAAACAATAATATGTCATTTTACGATTAATGTATAGATATATGAATTATCTGCTATTTACTATCACAGTTATATCTTAAACAATGATCCAAGGATTCAACGATTATTCTTTCTAAACGATCCTCGTCAATTGTCTTGTTATCATCTGATAAGGGTAAAGGAACTATAGAAACATCTCCAAAATTTCTTTTTGATATATCATTCATTATTGTCTATCCAGATGAGCTTTTTAATAATCTCGTATTTTATCTTTAAATTTAGAAAGAATAACAGAACAACTTACTACAGAAACAAATCCCCCATACGGCAATTCCACACCTATACCTCAACAATAAAGATACATATAAAACCTTTCATCTATGCCATTCAATGATAATGAATAAAAGTTAATATAATGCTAATTATAGGATTATTATTATTTATTTCAATAATAAAACTATTTTATGTATAGTATAAATATATAATATAT
>PSQJ01000013.1 GCA_003045065.1 Candidatus Liberibacter europaeus | reverse complement strand
TATAACAACAACACCACTTCCTAAGCTCATAAACACTATGTCAATAGCCGAATCAGATATAACTTGTCAGTTACACTACAAAACTAGAAAAAGTGAATTAACAAGTGTTATTTGTCCATTTAGGGCTTGTAAGTAGATTCAACGTATGTTAGAATCGAAACAATGATTTGGGATGAATCAAGCTCTCTCTAACAGATGGGATTGGAGAGGGTTGCGGTCATCCCCTGCAATTCTCTTCTATCTTATCTCCTTAGAGGGATAATTGAATTTCTATTTAGAAGAGTTGCATTGTCTAGAGAACTTCCAACAAATCCAGAAACGGAACAAAAGCTATTTGCTCTGATGTTGTCACCTGAGATCAAATTGAGTGTTACTAATTTTGTAACGCATTTTTTCCGATGGAAAGAGGTTGGAACCCCATTAGAACATTTTGATGCACCTCGCCCATGGCAATTAGATATCATGAATGATGTTGATATTCATTGTTTGGGCAATGTCAATAATCCCAAACCTAAGATATTTAAAGCGGCGATATCAGCAGGCCGTGGAATAGGCAAAACAACGTTGAATGCATGGATGATGTTATGGTTGATATCGACAAGACCAGGTATGTCGATAATCTGTCTTGCGAATAGTGAAACGCAGTTAAAAAGTACATTATGGGCTGAAGTTAGTAAGTGGTTAGCAATGATGCCAAACCGTCATTGGTTTGAGATGCAATCGTTATCGTTACATCCAGCTCCATGGTATGCGGATTTATTGAAGACTAAGTTAGGCATAGATTCAAGACATTATTACATTATGGGACGTACGTATTCTGAGGAGAATCCGGGTGCGATAGTGGGTAATCACAATAGTATAGGATATGCGTTAATCGTTGATGAATCGTCTGATACACCAGAGTCAATAACGATTAGATTCCCTGGAAATTTTACAGAAATCAACGCTAATCGTTTCTGGATTATGACGTCTAATCCTCGTCGTTTAACTGGACTGTTTTATGATATTTTCAACAAACCGTTAGAAGAATGGAAGCGATATCAGATAGATACAAGAACGGTTGAGGGGATTGATCCAAGTTTTTATGAGGAGATTATAGCCCGTCATGGGATTAATTCTGACATAGTTAAAGTTGATGTTTTGGGGCAATTTCCAAATCAGGAAACCAACAGTTTCATCCCATTGGATCGAATTGAAGAAGCGATTAACAGACAAGTGGCTCCTGATCCGTATGCACCGTTGATTATGGGTTGTGATTTAGCGGAAATGGGGGGTGATAACACAGTTGTGGTGTTACGTCGTGGATTGGTTGTTGAGCATATTTTTGAATGGTCTCATACAGAGGCGGATGAAACGGCACATAAACTGATTGATATTATTAGAAAACATCGTCCTGATTCTGTGGTGGTTGATATCAACGGTATTGGAGGGACTGTTTATTATATTTTGAGCAAATACAAAGATAATAACAGTGATTATTATTTTTTGCTTTTCGATGAAAAAGGACAAAGAAACGCGAAAGATAAGGAGTTATATCGAAACAGCCGTGCCGAACTTACAGCACATACGGCGGATTGGATGATATTAGGAAGTATACCAGATCATCCATTATTAAAGCGAGATTTAAGATCTTTAGAGGCTTTCATAGAGCCTAATACAGGACGCTTAGCCATTGGAGACAAAAGGGCTAAAGGGAAGAAGAGTACAGATTATTCGGATGCGTTATCTTATACTTTTGGGGGTTATGAACCAGCAAGGAAAGATTCTTATCTTTATTCTATGGGTGAGGTTTATGAGTATGAGGGGCATGATACAGGGCTCAACATAAAGGCGTATGCATGAAGAATTTGAATGTAGTCGATATTAAGGAAGAGAATAAACACAAACAGTTTGTGAATGAGTTAGTTGCCCGTTTCGACACGTTAAAATCCCAAAGAAAGGCGGTAGAGCCGGTTCGTGATGAGATTTTTAAGTTAGTTTGTCCGTATCGTAGGAGAGAGCAAGGGGAGGACAACAGATGGGATACAACGGCGACGTCAGCAAGTGAGAGATTAGCATCTTTACTACATAATCTTATTACACCATTTGGTTCTCGTTGGCATGGGTTGATAGCACCTGACAAGAAAGGTTCTTTTACGGATTTTTCGGAAAACAAGATGATACGAGAGGGATGTGAGCGTTTGGTAGATGATTTATTTGCGCAACGTGAAGTATCTGAATCAGGATTTAATTTGTGTTTGAAAGATTTTTATACGGAAGTAGTCCTTTTTGGGATGGGATGTTTTTACATCACAGAGGGAAAAAGAGGGGGGTTAAGGTATATTTCTATTCCTGTATCTTCGATTGTATGTTCGGCGGATCATGAGAATATTATTGATACGGTATTTGAGGAATTTACGCTGAAGGCACAAGATGTAGCGAAGAAATGGGGGATGGAAGCGTTATCGGATGAGATGAAAGAGGAGCTTAATAGTTCTGATCCTAAGACGTATGAGTTTTTCCAAGCAGTTTTCCCTGACAAAGAGGATCAATACAAGGGCTATCAACAAGTGGTGGTGTGTAAAACTGAGAACCGACTTATGTCTAAGGGGTATTACCGAGTTATGCCGTATATCATAGGTAGATATGAGGCAAGCCCTTATAATCTGTATGGATATTCTCCAACTCACAAAGCTTTACCAAGTATTCGAAGATTGAATGCGTTACGAGCCGCGATTTCTCTGCATTCGGATAGGAGTTTAGATCTTCCTGTGGCTGTTCCAGAAAAGATGAAAGGAAAGAAGCTTTCTACAAAAGCGAAAGCGGTTAATTTAGGGTTTATGTCTAATACTGGAGATTTGCTTGTACGACCTGTAGTGTCAGGAGATTATAGACCACCGTATGAAGAGATTAATAGTTTACAATCGCAGGTACGTGAGACGTACATGTTGGATTTATTTCAAGTGTTTATGGAGCGTGCTTCTAGATCCGCGGCTGAATCCATGGAGAAGACCCGTGAAAAAGGAGTTTTCATATCAGCGATAGTTGGAGGATTACAGGCTGAATTTGTAGGATCGATGGTTAGAAGAGAAATTGACGTGTTGCTTCATAGCCAAGGTGGTGATCGCGGGAGGTTGAAAGGTGTGAAAATTTCATACACCTCGCCATTATACAAATACCAAATGGCAGAATCAGTAGCGAGTGATTTGTTAGCGATTAGAACAGGATCTGAAATTGCTCATTTACTTGGGGATCCATCGTTAATGCAAGCATATGATGGGCATGGGCTTGTTGCCAAAGCGTCACGAGATTGCGGACTAGCGGAAAGGATTCTCTTATCTGAAGAAGATACGAAAGAGAAAGTTGCAGGTCAAAGACAACAAGCGGAGGAAGCACAGATGAAACAACTAGCTATGGAGCAATCTATTAAGACAGGTGGAGAGATAGCAGAGTTAAGAGCTAAGGAGGGCATGTAATTAATGGATTACAAGAGTATTTCGGAGGGATTGAATGAGGCGTTTGGGGGTTCAGTTGATATTGAGAAAGTAGAGCAAAGACTAATAGAAATGGATTATAAACAAGCTCAATATAAGCAAGTGTATGCAACCCCAGAGGGAAAATGGGTTTTGCAAAACATATTGAATCAATGCGGTCTTTTCCTACCTACTAAATCAGATAATCCTATAGATATAGCGATGAAAAGCGCGGAGCGTAACATAGCACTTTATATACTTAGCCAGCTTAATCTAGGATTTGAGGAGATATATAGTGCGGTGTATATGGAATTAATAAACTCAGTAGGTAAACAAGTAGATTAACATTTAAAGGATAAAGAGTAAATGGAAGCAGAACAAACGAAAGTGGATTTACCACAAGAGGTTGCATTTTCAACAGGAGATAAAAAGGAAGTATCTCCAGAAGTAACTCCAGAAGCCTCGTCAATGGAGCAACTTCTGGAGGATCCGAAAGAGATTGAGAAAGCTGAAGCAGATGTAGAAGACAAACAAGATAT
>PSQJ01000012.1 GCA_003045065.1 Candidatus Liberibacter europaeus | reverse complement strand
AAAAATAGCCGCTATTTCAGCTCCTATAACCTTTCCAGGATACAAATTCATGAAGAAGAAAACTGTGAAGGTCAAAAATCCTAGAATAGGAATAGACTGTAAAACATCTAAAATAGGAATAAGAATCATCCCTAAACGACGACTCTTGGCAGCAAGAGTTGCATAAATAAACGTAAAAAATAATGAAACGACTATCGCTATCAACATACGCAAGGTAGTGCGAAATGCATATTGCGGCAAAAATTCTACGTCAAGTGTGATAGGAGTAATATCAGTAATATTACATGCTACTGTTGTCTCATGAAAACCATGAAAAAGCATGATCGTTATTCCCATAGCTAGAATAAACGCTAAAATATCAAAGATATTGGGAGCAACCCCACGAGAAACAGATGATGGTAAGAAGTTATATAAAAAAATTGCTGTTCTCCCAAAAATCTAATATTCAAAAAATCTAATATCAATGACAAATGCAATACGCGTTGATCACAGATGATCTTTATCAAGCAACGAGGGACACACCTAAAGACCAATCGATATTTTGCAAAATGCAAATAATTGGTAGTCAATATAATAAAATGCAACAACAATTTATAATAAAAAAATAATTAATACCTATAAAATTGTTTTTTATATCACAAATAAAAAAAGAAAAACCGGGCAAAAGCCCGGTTCAAGATCTTATAATGAATAAGAAATTTTAAAATTTCATCGCAACACCAACGGAGATATTATGTTGCAACTTATTTTGTTGGTTTTCAACACTAGGATAGTAAGCTACATTATATCCTACACGAGCAATTAGGTCGTCAACAAGAGTAATATCAACACCTAGTCCGAAAGCACCACCAACATCAAGTCCGGTCTCATCATGCTCTGTCACTGCAGGAGCAGTACTTTTAGCAACATGATAATTGTTTTGTGCAGCAGATAACCCACCAGATACATAACCCAATACAGAATCAACAATCTCAGTTCCTACGCGTACTTGTACAGTACCTTGAGGCCCATATTGCTTAGCTTTTAAAGCGGGCTTACTAGTATCATTTGAAAGAGAATCAGCTTTAAGATCTTTGTCCGAATCGTTGGAAAAATTAAACAAGTAAGAACCCTCAGCTTCAATTCCATAAACCATAGAACCAACCTGCATGTTATACCCAGCATAAACACCAGGTCCAGCAGATATCTGATTACCATTCTCAACCTTATCTACATGCGGAAGAAAAGAGGACTTGCCTTGAGCTTTTAAACCTATATACATACCATCCGTATAATTGTTGTAAGGCACATAACGACTTCCAGCATTATGCGAAGCCGTAGAAACAATCCCACGAGAATTATTGGCATATTGACGACGAACAGCATCAGCCGCTTGCGCAGAGTAAAAAGAGGCGAGAGAAAGACTCGACACTCCAACAGCTAGAAAAAATTTTTGCATCTTTCATATTCTCCATAAATGTTAAAAAAAGCAAATCTCCAAAAAGAAGATCTACTAAAAGGTCTTAAAAAAAAGACCACTACAGCCTCCATACTATCCCCCATCGTCAACAAAGCACCAAAGGCTAGCATATATCGGAAACCACAATTGATTTTAAGCATCAAACTGGACGATAATAAAGAGGATAAAATGGTTTTTTTCATTTATTTTAACGTCAAAAATAATAGTGGCAAAAAAGCAACATATATTTCATCCCGCCAAAAAGCAAACCTCTGCATTAACTATGCTTATAGCTTAATTAATACAACCTTTAGCATACAATGATTTAAAATATTGTAAAGAACTAAGTAAAATAAAACACACAACAATTGTGTATTTGTTATTATCATTCTATATAAAAGCTAGATTAAGTATCTTTTCCCATGTATAATCTTTATAAAACATTGTAAAATATTAATTTAGAGAACTTGTAATTAACGGCATCACAATAATTAAAATTAAACAAATGGTGATGATTGTGAGATATACAATCTATAATGGCCAAGGTAATTTATTAAAATAGAAATCATTCTCAAGACATGAATACTATAGAAAAATTTATAAAAAAAATGCCAGCATCACCAGGAGTTTATAAGATGTTGGACGCTAATGGAAAGATTCTGTATATA
>PSQJ01000011.1 GCA_003045065.1 Candidatus Liberibacter europaeus | reverse complement strand
TTCTATATGATAAAATAATATTTTTATATTTATAGAGACAACTAATAATAATTTAGAAAATTTTATTAAAAAATCTTCTATTGGTTATTGTTCTCAATATAAATTAAATCAAGATGAAAAAATAACAAATATTTTTATATAATAAATAATATAAAATAAATTATACATATCTACTACCGTACCTGAGATTTCAAAAATGATATCATTAATTGTGCGATGTTTTTTTAAATAGATTATTAAAATATAATTGAAATTTAATATCAATTTTTATAGCATTTGTGAGTGTGTAAATTTCAACATTATAAAAGTGTTAAATTCAGCTTACTTCAGTGAGATTGAAAAAAAAACAATCCTTGGATTACAGTTATTTCAATTTGGGCTATTTACAAATAATTGAAAATTATCGCCATACCATAAAATAACTTAATGTTAATATAACTGATTTAATTAAGTATACTTGTTTTTTGTACACGTAGCCTGCATATCTATTTGGCATAACTATTTTTTGTTTATTACTGTAAAAATAATTACAAACATATAAAAATTTTAATATATTTTTTATTTAATTAATCTGATGGCAGAGTCGGTCAATTTTTTAGCAATCTTGGCGAATATATCATTCATATCATTGCTGTTCTCGGCATAATAATCGTCACCAGCAGAAGCGCATTGTTTAACCAATCTAGTATCAAAAGAACCTGTATCAATAGCAATTGTAAAAATTGTTATACCGTCTTTTTTGGCATTATCACAAACATTAATAGTTTTAATAGTTTGTGAATAAATATTGTTATTACCATCAGTCATGAAAATAATATACTTATGACGTTTTTTACCAAATGTTGTATCCTGCGACATGAGCATATTATATCCCTCTAAAACTGCAGGCAATGAATCAGTTCCACCCGACGCTTCTATAGCATTTATTTTTTTTCTGAATTCTTTTATTGACGGATTAAGAGGAAATACATCTACAATACTATTATTATATGTAACGCCTCCAACTAGAATCATTCCTTCAAAAGAGTTAATTTTTTCAATCCTATTTAGCAAATCATTTATAGATCGTTTCGTAATAGTAAGTTTTGATGGCTTAAAAAACAATTCCCAAAAGTGACCAAATGTGCTATTCATAGAAGATGATACATCTACAATAAACATAATACTTGTAAAATTATTTTTTATGTTAATCAAAGTAGAACTATGAACATCTATGTTCACAAATTCATTATTTTTGCTATATCTCAATATATTCAATGGATTCATATGCATTTTATAATTGGACTTTACTGAAATGCTGTATTGTGACAGCATTTTATCAAAGTGAATGTCCAGACTATTCAATATACCATCTATTGCCGATTGATCGTGAAAATCATTGCACAATTCAATATTCATGTTGTGCTTTATACTATTATATATATCACTTAGCTGGAAATCTTTATTTGAAGAAATTATATGCTCAGATGTGTTCATAAGCGCACGATCTAATATATAATTTAGTTCTAACTTCACATAAAACATATTTACAACATCAAATGCAAATCCAGAAAACATAATTATAAGAGGAATAATAATAACAGTTATTGTACTAAAAGAGCCTAATTTATTAATCAAAAACTTTCTAATATATTTATAAGACATATTTATACACATTAAACAAATAGAATATAACATATAATATATTTATAGTATAAAATATTGACAAATAATAATATTATAAGTTAAATTGTATTTTTGCTATTGTATAATTACAATAAAACATTTTCATAAATCTATTTAAATGATATTTTTTTATAAACTTATATTTTGTTATTTTAATAATTAAAATATGACTTGTTTTATACTATATATTTTTAGCATAATATTTTTATAGTTGCCACACTATTTATTATAGTATATATCATTATTTATTTTAGAAATTTTATTGTTATATTTTGTATATTTTTAAATATGGACTTATTATGTTTTTTTTTAATATCGTAAAATTTATACGACATAGTTTAGGTAATTTTGCAATTCTCACAGCTATTTTGATTCCTATCTTATTAATGTTTATCGGATTTATAATTGATATTGCCAATATTTTCTTTACTAAATCAAAGTTAAATGATTCGGTTGAGCGCTCTCTTATTCAAATATCTGCACATATATTGTCATCAGATGATTTCCCTCACAGAAGTAAAGTTACAGAGATTGCAAAGAGAGAATTATCTGAAGAATTACAATATTCTTTCCGTGAAGATGTAGATGATATTGTTAATAATTCTATTATTTCAATTGATAGTAATAATGATTCAAATCATTATACCATTTCAATTTCTGCTGATTATAAATTGCCTTATAATATAATTTCAAGAGTACTTTATCTTTATAAAGATACAGAATACATTACGATATCAACTAAAAATTCTATTTTGTCGCAAAAAGAAGTCAAAGGTTCTTTGTCAAAAAATATTTTATTTATTCTAGATACTTCTGGCTCAATGCTGCGTCGATTGGATGAATCCAAGAGCGACGGTATTGTGAAAATGGATGCCATGAAATCAGCAGTCAATTTGTTAGTTAATAAACTAGAGACAAGACCAAATCATCATGATAAAATTAAATTAGGAGCTGTGTCATTTGCTGCTGAAGTTGACAAGACATTTGATATTTCATCAGGTACAAAATCTTTTATGAAAAAGGTGTATGATTTAGATCTGGCTAAGAAAGGATACTCTACTAATTCACACTATGCAATGGCAAAAGGATATAAGATGTTGAGTGATATAATGAAATCTAAAGAAACAAGTAAAAATTATATTGTATTTGTTACAGATGGAGCTAACTCTTCCAAAGACTCAAATAATAATACTATTTCGACTTGTATTGCAGCGAAAAGAGATGGTATAGAAATTTTTGCAATTGCTATTGCTTTTGATTCTTATGCCAAGCACATAGCTTCTGATTTGCTTATACAATGTGTTTCATCTAATGATAACTTATACTTTATCAATGATGTTGACGCTATGAATGAGGCATTTATTAAAATTGGTGAGGCAATAAGCCAAAATAAAGCTAGTCGGATCTTTTAAAAGATAATATTAATTGTGATAAGAAGATCTTAAATCAATGATTCGTATGATGAAGATTGAGCATCTAAGGTTTGGAATTGATCATGTTAGATAAATACATTACAGTTAATTCACACAGCCTTGTTGTTCTCTCTGCATACAATTTAGGAAACAAAAAATAAGAAAAGTATTAAAATCTATGTATAGTTAATCATGGATATTCCGTCTTTTCATTAGGATACAAGGATAATATGAATGTTGTACACAGCCATTTATAACTATTTAGTTTGCACCTTGGGATAAGTTGGTCCTAATCCGCAAAAAGAATTTCCAAATTCATTAGGAGTAATAAAATCAGGGTGGTCACTTGTTAAATTGCTTCGTATGCTTGCACCTAAAGAAGTGTCAAAAATGTGTAGCTTCATACACATATCTTACACATGGATTTTTATTTGTAGATTGATGATTAACTGCGCTTATCCTTTGGTATGTTATGTTTTAGTTTTGTGTTATTATTATTTCCCGTCAGTACATTGGTATGATATCCAGTCATTATATTTGTATATTGGAATATAAAACCTCATCTACTGTTTGTATTACCATTTTTTGTGTTCATATCTTTGATTTTAGTATCTCTTGAGCCGCCAATTACAAATGATAAGGATGAAATGATGCATGACGGAGCAGAGTTATCTGCTCATGGTTTGCACATTAAGAATAATCCTGAATTTTTGAATGAAGAAATGAGACATCTGATCAATTGTATACTTATGAAATATGGCTTGTTTTTTCAATTGCGTACCTTTGGAGATGGTGATATTAAGTATTGGGCATATGGAATACACTTGATTGGAAGATCACTACTTAGATTAGATTACATAAAAGCTAAAAAACACTGGAATGATTTCAATAAATCAGTGTAACAAATAATAGTACATTTCAATCCTCCAAATCTGGGGGGGGTTAACGTCCAAAACAATAATAATTTTTATCACCCAAAAAACCCAGTTTTTACCTCCTCCCCAAAAATACCAATTTTGCACCATTTCAAAAAATATGAAAATGTAGTCTTTGGCATTGTTTAATTTTATTGTTTAAATCCATAAAAACCTAAGCAAACTCTAAATTTAGGGGTGTTTATATGCGTTGTCAGTGGTTTTTTATAATTTTTATAGTAATAATATTATATATTTATAATTGTACATTTATATAAAAAAATATTTTCATTAATTGTAAGTATAGTTATAATTTATATAAATAACAATTAATATATATATA
>PSQJ01000010.1:20000-38781 GCA_003045065.1 Candidatus Liberibacter europaeus | reverse complement strand
AATTTATAAATATACTGTATTATAATATAAGATATGATCTTTGAAACAAGGTTATTGTTTTGTTATAGATTGGCAAATATTTTTTATGGTTATTAGAAAGTTTACAAATCATAATTTAGGAAATTTTGGATTGATAACCGCTATTGTTATCCCGATCATAGTTGTTTTTGCTGGATTTGCAATTGATACTACAAATATGTTTTTTACTAGATTTACGCTACATAAAATGGTAGACCGCGCCCTTATGCGTACGGCTTCTTATATAACTTCTTTAAATGAATTACCAGCTGAGGATAAAGTACTTAATACTTTAATTAATAATCTTACCTTTGAATTACAAGATTATTTTTCCAATAGCGATACGCAGTACATTATAAAAAATGCGGGTATTTCTATTCAAAAAAATATAAAATTAGGACAATATAATATATCAACAATCTCCTATTATAAAATGCCTATTCATCAAATCAATATATTTCATTGGATCAAACATCAGACCAATATTATTGTATCAAGTCATAGTTCTGTTATTGCAAAATTAGGAGGAGAAAAGGTTGATTCAGTCAAAGTTATTTTCGTTCTAGATGCTTCTAGCTCAATGAATGACACATTTGAAAAGGGTAAAAAGTCCACAAAAAAGAAAATTGATATTATGAAAAAATCTGTCGAGATTTTGATAAATAGATTGGATACAACGATAAATTTAAAAGATAAGCAATTGGTCGAAGTCGGAGCTGTAACATTCAATGATAAAGTGAAAAATATAATTTCTATACCAACTACTATAGATAATCTAAAAAAGCAGATAAAAAATATAACTGCTGGTGGATCTACTAATTCAAGTCCTGCAATGGAAAAAGGATATCAGATGATTAGTAGTGTAAATGGATCTGCAAAAGAAAGTAAAAAGTATATTGTATTTATGACAGATGGAAAAAATTCAAGTCTTGGGTATAATTATAGTACTATTAAAACCTGTGATTTAGCAAAACAACAAGGTATAGAAATTTTTGTGGTTTCTTTGAGAAAGAAAGAAGAAGCTTCAACTATTAATAATATTCAACTGAAAATAAGTCCTTTTCCCGAAAGTTGTGCTTCTTCTGATGATAATGATAGGAAGCACATGCATTATGCTATTAACGAGAATGATATGATAAATGTATTCAATGGAATTGGACAAAATATATTCCAAAAAAGATCTGTATATTTAAACAAATAGTCTATCGATTATACCACGTATCATAACTCATGTTAAAACTTTATTAAGTATCAAATATTTACATCGTATTGTATTAGAATATACAATAACCCAATTATAGACATAATTAGACTGATAATATATGTTCTCATATTATGAGTTTAATATCAAAAAGTAGGTTGATGAAAACACCTGATTAGTTTACAAGTTACTTTTATAATATTGCGCAGGTATTTTAAAATAATTTTTGGATGCGAAAAGGATTTTGACAATACTGTTTTTTTTAATGCCGCCCGGTTGGTGAAAATGGTAGACACACTTGGTTTAGGTCCAAACGCGAAAGCGTGGGGGTTCGAGTCCCTCACCGGGCACCACAAATGTAATGATAAAAAATAGATACGATGTGTATAATATACCAAATATTTACATGAAATTACTTATCTATCTACAAAAAAAACTGGTAGTATAAATCCATAGTGGATATATCTATCAGATTCATATTCAAGTTCCTATTGTTATATACTTTTGAATCTTTGATCATTAACTAGAGAAGAATTTCTTCGTATACTCATGTGTTTTTAGTGAATTATTGTGTTTATAATGCGTATAATTTATATAAGGTGTTATCTATTGCATTTTTAAAAGAAAATCTCTTTTTCGGAGAGAAAACTTGTATATTATGTTTTAATGCATTGTACTTCGAAATTTATTAGTGATTTTTGATCCTTTGATATGGGAATTGGTGATGCCTGATTTTTTGCTTGAAATTTATTCTGAAGAGATCCCTGCACGTATGCAACGGAAAGCTACCGAGAATTTAGGCAATATCATAACAGGTTTATTGATTGAATCTGGGTTAATGTATGAGGGTATGCGTAAATATTGGAGTCCACGTCGTTTATCGATTTGTATTAATGGTCTAACAAAATCTGCTCCCGAAAGAATAGAAGAGAGATTAGGTCCTAGAATAAGTGCAGAGCAGAAGGCAATTGATGGTTTCTTACGTTCTACAGGTTTAAAAACAATTGATGAATGTGAGATTAAAAAAGATCCTAAAAAAGGGGACTTTTATCTATCTATAGTCAAAAAACCAGGACGCCTTGCGGAAGAAATCTTAGAAGAAATTATTCCTTTAGCCATTCATAAAGTACATTGGCCAAAATCAATGCGTTGGAGTACGATTAATTCTCCTTTAAGTTCTTTATCATGGATTAGACCGTTACAGTCGATTCTTTGTATACTTACTTTTGAATATGGTGAAAGCAAAGTAATTAATGCTAATCTGGAAGGAATACCTTTTGGTGATATAACCTATGGTCATCGTTTTCATTCACCTCAACCTATCAAGGTTAGGTGTTTGGAGGATTATATTAAAAGCTTGGAAAAATCCAAGGTATTGTTAGATCCTGAGCGTCGTCGAGAAATTATTATCCATGATGCTCATCAACTGGCCTTTGCATCAGGATTAGAGTTAGTAGAAGATAATGATCTTTTAGAAGAAATTGTAGGTCTTGTAGAATGGGTGCAAGTTTTTATTGGTTCATTTGATGAGAAATATCTTTGTCTTCCTGAAGAAGTTATTCGTTTAACTATTAAAACACATCAAAAGTGTTTTGTAACACGTACTCGTCAAGGGAAATTAGCAAATCGTTTTATACTTGTTGCAAATATTCAAGCAGCTGATGATGGAACAGCAATTATTAAAGGTAATAGTAGGGTCATAGCCGCTCGTTTAGAAGATGCTTTACATTTTTGGAGGCTAGATCAAGAAAATTTGCATCAAATCTCTTCTATGGAAAAAACAGCGCTTAATTTCAATCTTGATCTTTCTAAGCCTCTTGATCAGCGTATGGCTAAACTTGATATGTTACATGTGGTGTTTCATGCTAAAATAGGAACCCAAGGAAAAAGAGTATTGCGTATTAGATCATTAGGAAAAAAAATATCAAGATTTACAAATGCTGATGCTTTTTTGGTAGAACGTGCATCGGTTTTGATTAAAGCAGATCTTTGTACGGAGATAGTCAAGGAATTTCCAGAACTACAGGGGAAAATAGGGGCAGAATATGCTGCTTTACAAGGAGAAGATGAAAGTGTGGTATTGGCTATTGAGGAGCATCTCAAACCACGTGGGCCATTAGAAAATATCCCTAAAAATAAAGTTGCAATTACTTTGGCGTTAGCTGATAAACTTGATACTCTTATTAACTTCTGGTCAATTAATGAAAAGCCGAGTGGTTCAAAAGATCCTTATGCACTGCGTCGTGCAGCGCTTGGCATAATTCGTATTATATTGGAAAATAAGATACATATTCCACTATCGGAATTTATAAAAGATAAAGATCTTATATTATTTTTTCATGATCGCCTTAAATTACACCTACGTGAAATTGGAATACGAAATGATCTTATAGAGGCGATAATGTTGCCTGAAAATGACAATCTGTTAATCATTGTTGATCTCATCAAAAATTTAAATGAATTTATGAGTAGTAAGCCAGGAGAAAAATTCTTATTATCTGCCAAACGTATTAATCATATTATTGCTGCAGAAGAAAAAGGGGGAAAAGAAATATCTGATTGTGTTGATCCTAGGAAATTGTCTTTAGAACCTGAAAAAGAATTATATAAAGTTATATCTACAGTAAATATAGATATTAAAGAAAGTATGCATCAACAAAAATATCATCAAATTGGTAATATCTTATTCTCATTACATGAACCTATTGAGGTTTTTTTCGAAAAAGTATTAGTAAATGTAGAAGATAAAGAAATTAGAGAAAATCGTTTTATATTACTTAAATGCATTCAAAGTTGTATTATGATGCTTTTTGACCTAAACAAGATTAAAACAACGAATTAACAATCAATAAAATTGATATATAATATGCTGTTTTCTAAGCTTCATACTTTTCTAAAATTATGGAAATTATTGCTTCGTTAGCAGAACTTTTGAACTATTCCTATTAAAAGTCCATCTTAGATCTTGATTAATGACAGACACTTTTACTTATCAATCTGTATAGATTTTAAGATTGCTTATGGTGTATCTATTTTACAAAACTAAAACATAATTATTATATATGAAATCTTGCATGAAACCTTGAACATGTGGAAACTAGTAATATTATAGAGTTTGAAAGATATGTAAGCAATCTAAAATAACAAATTAAAAAAAGGCTATACTTTAGGTTGTTAATTAATGTATAATCACAGATATATGAATTTAGTTTATAACGTGTATATTTATATCAAAAGAATTATATAATAGGAGCAATTGTTCTCTAATTAATAAATTGGAACATGTCCTAGGTCCTAAGAAATTGAGAAATGTATTACTTACTATAGGGCAGAAAAGCAAAGAACTATGACCATCTCCAACAGTCAAAAACTTTAAAGTGAGTTATCCAACAGCAAAATCCTCCCAACGGAAATTGGATGAACTCATTAATGATCCTGAATGGATTGAAAAATATAACAGCGGAGACTCACAAGCTGTATCTGATCATGACAAACTTAATGTAATTATCAATAGAGGAATTTAAAAATGGCTACACAAGATTTTAAACAAATTGCAGAACCCCAAGTAGCAAGTCATATTAGAATTGCCCTTAATGGGGTTAAGGAAGGCATTACTGGACATACGATTATGCGTATTAACCAAACGGGGAATGAGATTATTGCTCTTAATATGTATAAGCCAATTGAGGCACATAGAAAAGTGGGTCTTTCCCCTAAAACTCCTGAATCTGCTGATCTTGAACGACGTATTATTAAACCTAAAGCGTTTCACGTTAGTATCCCAACGGATTGGGAGTCCATCAATGAACTAAACCATAATCCAAGAGGTCCACTTTCTGAAGTGGTTACTAATTCGCTTAAAGAGGCTATGGAGAGAGAGGTTGTTAGATCTGCTTTTGGGCCAAGTATCGTAGGTCCATATGATGCAAATGAGCCTCCTAAGGAGTTTGATAAAAATATGATTGTTAAAATTGGTGATAGAATTCCAGGAAGATCAAGCCAATTTGATAACACGACTGCTGACAGGTTGTTGTTGGCCGCGAGAAATCTGCAAAAGAATGGTGTCAACTTCAAGAATAAATCTGTTTATCTTGCAATGACTTCTGATGCATATACAACTCTCTTAGGTGATATTCGTCTTAGCAAAGACTATGTACAATATGCAAATTGGGAACATGGAATTATGACCCATTTTGCTGGATTTGAGATCGTCATAACAGAATGCTTGCCAGGTGGGAAAAAACAACCTTGTGAATATGATAAAGAGGGGAAAGAAACAGATACACCTAGTATTCCTCTTCCACAGCTTCCTAAAGACGCCCCTAAAGACGCTCTTCCAGTTAAAAGCTATGCTTTGTATTGGGATAAGCCAGCTCTTGAAACCGCAATATGGAAAAATATGGAACTAAAAGTTGGGAAACAAACAGAAAGAAGTTTTTCTCACCTGCTCTATGGAGCGTTTCAGATGGGTTGTGTTCGTACGGAAGAAAGCCGTATTGGTTACATTGAAATGCCAGCGTAATTAACCATGCAAGCATTTATCCCGGAAGATTTCCTTACAATCGCTAACAAGGCTTTGTAATTAGGATTGAGAGCTTTGAAGAGGAATCAGAAGAATCAGAGAATTGCAAATTAGCACTTCCTTTTGAACAATAAAGTAACCCTATATATAAAGGATAAAAAAAATGGCTACGAAACAAGAATTAGCAACTGCTAATATATTAGCTTTTAAGAAGAATGTGCAAATGGAACTTCAGCAGAAACCGTCGAAGTTACGTCCTACGGTGACTGAGATGAATCAGGTGAGGGGGAGGAGGCATCAGCGTTTGTTGAGGCGTTTAAGGCTTCAGAAGCTTATGAAATCGTCGGGGATATGTCTGATACCATTTACAATAATACAGATCAAGAAAGAAGATGGATTAGTCATAAGCAATATGGTTGGCGTTGTTGGGCGGAACGTATTGATCCATTTGCAACTCTTGATTCTGGTATTAACCCTTTGCTTCCCTATGCTAAATCAACAGCTTATGCGATGCTCCGTTCGCAGGATGAGGTGATATTGAAAGGAATGCTTGGGAAGAATTTAACGGGGACATATAAAGCAAACCCGAAGATTTCCCAAAGGATAATATTATATCTGCGATTGAAGGCGATGATTTTTTCCGAACATTTATAGGACAGTTAATCACAGCTAAGTCTATTTTTAAGAAGCGTAATATAGACATTACTTATGAAGACATTTATGTTCTTGTGCCAAGTGATGTATGGCTATCTTTAATAATGACAGCCGATATCGACATCTATTATAGATATGAGATTAAATCTTTGTTTGGAGTTAACTTGATTAATATGGAGAAAGTTCCTGGAGACCCATGGTTTCCAGTTGGTACGAAGTTTCCTGGATTAATAGATTCTGAGCTTGATCCCAATTCCCATCCAGGAGAGCCGAAGGTAATAAAGCCTGCTAGATTTGAAAACGAAAAGATTAAGTATGTTCTTCCGATCTATTGTAAATCTGCTGTTGCTTTTTCTCAAAGGAAAGCGCTCACGGTGGAACATGCTAAGGATCCGAACAAATGGAATGCACCGCTGGTTACCTTAACTGCGTCTTTTGGTGCAGCTAGGGTAGAGCCTGAGAAGATTTTAGGTATTGAAATATCGCATGAATCATTAAAGGGCGTTCCGCAATTGGATTCTTACGTATAAAAGAAATAAGAGAAAAAGGATAAAGCAGCTTAATGACTGATTTGGAGGTATGCAATTGGGCGTTGTTGAAATTGGGAGACAATGCCCCCCCACTAACATCTTTAAAGGACGAAAAGGTAACTCTGAATGCTGGTTTGTGTAACCTGCTTTTAACTCTTATTCATAGAAGTTTTTTGAGAACTTTTATATGGAATTTCGCAGTGAGATCGGTTTGTTTAGCTCCTTTATCTCAAAAAGATGAGACGCATTATAAACTCCTTCCTAAAAAGTATCTTAAAGTTAAAACTATGGGCACTGAGGGCGAATTAAGGGGTGATTGTATTGTTGTTAATAGCAAGTCCTCTAGTTCTTTTGCAATCCAGTATATTGAGGAAGTTGCTTTAAGTGATTGTGATCCTATCTATCAAGAGGCGATTACGTGCAAGTTAGCTAGTGAACTTTGCCCAGTTTTGACGACGGATTCGCAACTGACTTTGCGTCTCAAGAAAGAGAAGCTGAAAAATTGAGGCAAAAGGCACAAGACATGGATGCAATTGAGATAAGCTACTAAGTAAGAATGCCCAATGCATTATTTACTAAACGGTCTTTTGCAGGTGGTGAATATTCTCCTCAGATTATTCAATCTCGCAGTGATCTTGAACTGCATGCTCGAGGTTTGTCGCAGTGTTTTAATATGATATCTTTGCAAGATGGTTCAATAGTGCGAAGACCTCCATTACGTCTTTATGGGAATATAAAACTTCCACTTCAAGCAAGACGTGTAATTTCGTTTGCTTTAGGGGATGATAAGACGGCTTTATTTGTTTTTGGCAAAAAGCAAATGATGTTTATTTTGGTTATAGGTTTGAGATCACCAGAAGTTATTAAGTCTTATGCAACACCCTACAACTTTCATGAAGCGGAACAACTTTATATTGCTCGTATGGGGGGGGATTTGTTCTTAGTTATCCTCTGTAAAATATATAGATAAAGTATGATTAACAAGGCTCTGAGTTAATTTAATATGTTTCACTATGTAAGGGTATGATTTAGTCTAGGTATTGCCGATAATAGATTTTTAGTATAAGGGTGAGATGGGTGATTGAAGATTCCTTCTGTAGTTGATCTTTCAACGCAACGACCTGAGTACATTACCATTACTTCATCAGCGATGTGTTTAACTACTGATAAATCATGAGAAATGAAAATATATGACAGGTCAAAATCCCGTTGCAAATCCATCATTAAGTTCAATACTTGTGCTTGAATAGAGACATCTAATGCTGATACTGGCTCGTCAGCTATTACAATATCAGGTTCAAGTATTAGAGCACGTGCAACAGCTATACGTTGACATTGACCTCCAGAAAACATATGAGGATAATGACATAAATGATCTCTATTTAAACCAACTTTTTCCATGATATCTAACACTTTTGTTCTACGTTCATCAACAGAAAGTTGGGTATTAATTAATAAAGGTTCTTCTAATATTTTATATATTTTTTTTCTAGGATTAAGGGACCCATAAGCGTTTTGAAAGATAATTTGGATCTTCTGTCGTAATAATTTTTTATTTGTTTTGTTTTTAGATGATATATTATGTCCAAAATAACAAATTTCACCAGATGTGGGCGTTTCTATCATAGTTAATAGACGAGCTAGAGTAGATTTGCCGCAACCAGATTCTCCAACTATTGCCAGAGTCTTACCTTTTTCCAACTCAAACGAAATACCATTCAGGGCTTTAACTATGCTATACGATGAAAATATACCAGATTTTATTCTATAACGTTTCTTTAAGTCTGTTACCTTGAGCAAAGGCGTTGTTATTTGATTATTTTCTTTATTCATATTATTGGACTTCCGTGATCGTCAAGTGGAGTATGACATTTCACTTTTCTATCATCAAAAAAACGTAATAATGGCCCTTCTTTTTGACATTTTGCACTAACATAGGGGCAACGAGGACTAAGTAAACAACCAGATACACGATCATACTTTCCTGGAACAACACCGGGTAGAGAAAATAAGCGCTGTTTATTAATAGCAAACGCCTCAGGTAAAGATTTTAACAGTGCTTGGGTATATGGATGACGTGGGGTGGTAAAAATATTACTGGCTTTAGCATATTCCACTATTTGTCCAGAATACATAACAATAATACTATCAGATGCTTGCGCTACCAATGCTAAGTCATGGGTAATCAGCATTAAAGCCATATTTTCTTTTTTCTGTAAGCGTAACAATAGTTTCATTATTTGATCTTGAATGGTAACATCAAGTGCCGTCGTGGGCTCATCAACAATTAATAGTTGGGGTTTGCAAGCAAGTGCCATTGCAATCATAACACGTTGATTCATGCCTCCCGATAATTGATGAGGATATCTTTTCAGACATGATATTGGATCAGAAATCTCTACCATCGTTAATAAATCAATAGCCTGTTTATAATAAACATGACTTTTTTCATTTTGATGAATTTTTAGTGTTTCAATAATTTGACAACCAATGGTAAAACAAGGATTTAGACTATTCATTGGATCCTGAAAAACTATTGATATTTTAGAGCTGACAAAACGACGGCGATCTTTGTCTGTTATGTTGAGGAGATTATGTCCATCAAAAGTAATATTATCTGCTACTACATATCCAGGATAATCAATCAATCCCATAATGGCTAGTGCATTAACTGACTTACCTGAACCTGACTCGCCGATAACCCCAACTACTTCACCTTTTTTTATTTCATAGCTAATACAATCTACAGCACGAAAACAAAAACGGGATTTTGGAGATCGAAAATTAACAGATAGATTTTTTACATCTAATAACACCATGGATATACTCTTATAATGACTTAGTTTTTGGATCAAGCGCATCACGTAAACCATCACCTATCAAATTAAGTGATAATACCGTGAGCAATATAGCTAAACCAGGAAATGTCACGAGCCACCAAGCAGTCTGTGTGAACTGCAAAACATCAGATAACATATTACCCCACTCTGGAGTTGGTGGTTGCACTCCCATTCCCAGAAATCCTAGTGCAGCCATATTCAAAATAGCACCAGAAAAACCTAAAGAGGCCTGAACTATTAAAGAATCAAAACAATTAGGTAAAATGTTAATAAACATTTGACGAAGTGCACTTGAACCAACTACTTGAGATGCCACAACATATTCTCGTTTGATTTCCAATAATACTCTCGCACGAGTTAACCTTATGTAACCCGGCAAAGCAGTAAATGATAGTATAAATGACATACTAAAAATTGAAAATCCAAAAATTACTACTAATACCAGTGCCTGTAATAAAGCAGGTATAGCTAACATAATATCTACAATGCGCATGATAAAAACATCAACTAAGCCACCAACATAACCAGAAAACAAACCTATTGATACACCAATAATAAGAGAGATAAGAACAACTAAACTGCCAACAAATAAAGATATGCGAGTAGCATATATAAGTCTTGACAAAATATCTCGCCCTAAATCATCAGTACCAAGAACAAATTGCCAATTACCACCTTCCTGCCAAATTGGAGGGATTAGTAAAAATTGTCGGAATTGTTCAATAGGTGAATGATATGCAATAAGGTCAGCAAATAATGCAACAAATACCATTATTATAATATATACCATTCCAAAAATAGATGCCTTGTTATAACTAAAGCAATACCAAAATTCTTGTAATGGAGACAAAGGCTTAGACATCTACATTCCTTACTCTTAACTAATTGAGGTTACATCATTTATTTCTTATTTTTTATACTTTATTCTTGGATCAACTACGCTATATAAAAAGTCAATTAGTATGTTAACCGATATAATTAACATCGATATCAGTACAACTCCACCTTGAATAACTGGGTAATCCCGACTCTGCAAAGCGTCAAGTATCCAGCGCCCTAAACCTGGCCAAGAAAAGACTTTTTCTATTAAGACAGATCCTCCTAATAATGCACTAATCTGAATACCCATCGACGTAATAAAAGGAAGCAAAGCATTACGTAGCGCATGAATCCAAATAATCCGAAATTTGCTTAACCCTTTTGCCCTTGCTGTTCTAATATAATTACATCCGAGAACTTCCAACATCGAAGACCGAATAATACGCACGATTTTTGCTAATTGGGTGGTGCCTAAAACAATAGTTGGTAATATTAAATGTTTTACCGCATCAATAAAATTACCATCTTCTCCCCATAATAAGGTATCGATTAACATAAATCCAGTTAGTAAAGAATTGTTCTCTTCAAGGAAAATATTATCACCAACTCTACCTGAAACAGGCGTTATATTCCAATGTACTGAAAATAACGTAATAAGTATTATTCCTAACCAGAAAACAGGCATAGAACTGCCAATTAATGATAAAATAACGGAGGTAAAATCAAAAAAAGATCCACGTTTAATAGCAGCTAATACTCCAATAGGTATACCTAAGCTCATCGCAAATGCCATGCCACAAATAGCTACCTCCAGTGTTGCCTTAAAACGTGGAATAAATTCTTCCCAAACATGCAATCCACTCGTTAAAGAAATACCCAATTCACCTTGTAACAGACGGTAAACATATTTTATATATTGTTCCCACAATGGACGATCTAAACCCAGTTTTGCCATCATCTTCGCATGATGATCGGCACTACAACCACGTTCACCTAGCATAACCAAAACTGGATCACCAGGAATAATATGAATTAGAGAAAAAGCAAGAAACGTAACACCGATAAACGTGGCAATAACCACGACCAACCGCCTCAAAATAAATTGTAACACCTATTTAACTCCGCTTAAATACAGATCAATATAATTTGCTATCGCTTGGCTTCACTAAATCAGAAAAATAATAGATAACACCATTCAAATATTTGCGATAAATTGATCTAATTATTAATATCAACGGTTTTGAAATTATTCCTTGATAGAGGATCAATAACATAATTTACAACGTTCTTGCGAATAGGAATATACACCGTTGAATGAGCGATATTTAAAACAGGAAGTTGCTCATGCATAATAACCTGAGCCTTTTTATACAATTGAGTACGCACATTAAGATCAGATGAAACACGAGCCTTCATAAGTAAATCGTCAAAATCTTTATTACACCATCTAGCCAAATTACGCCCTATGTTAGTACTACTGCAACTGAAATCACCAATGGCATAATTAGGATCAGAACCTCCAGTCAAACCTATAAGTAATGCTTCGTGCTCTCCTTTCAGCATACGATTTATAAACTCACCCCAATTGTAGGAAACAATATTTGCCTTAACACCAATTTGCGCCCAATCAAACTGGATCATTTCCGCCATGCGAGTATAAGATCGTGACACTGGCGGTGCCCAAAGGTTGATAGAAAAACCTCTAGGAAAACCAGCTTCTTGAAGCAAAGCTTTTGCTTTATTTGGATCATAAGGGTAATCTTTAATTTCAGAATTATATCCCCAAAGTGTTGGAGGTATAATATTTATCGCTTTTTGAGCTTTATTTTGATAAACTGACTCAATAATATCATCCTTATTAATGGCCATTGTCAGCGCTTGGCGAACTTTTATATTTCCTAAAGGATTCTTTTCAGTATTATATGCTAGATAACCCACATTCATCCCTGGTTGTTCCAGTAATACCACTTGTTTATTGTTTCTAATGTGATCAATATCAGACGGGTTTGGCATATTCATAACTTGACACTCATTTTTTTGCAATTTTGCATATCGCACTGTAGCATCTGGAGTAATTGAGAATATTAGGCGGTCTATTTTAGGCTTACCTTCCCAATAATTAATATTGGCATTATATAGTATGCGTGAATCCTTCTGATATTTAATCAATTGGAACGGCCCAGTACCAATCGGATCAAGATCAATTTGCTCTGGCTTACCTCTTTTTAGTAATATGTCAGCATATTCTGCCGACAGGATAGAAGCACAACCCGACGCAATACTAGATAAAAAGATAGAATCTGGACTATTAAGAACAAAACGAACAGTATAATCATCAACCTTTTCTATTTTATCAATGAGTGTATTCATACCATAGGTAACAAAAGATTGATAGTTTCCACCAGAAACATTATGGTATGGATGATTAGGATCCTTTTGCCTCATAAAACTAAAAATTACATCATCGGCATTTAATTCACGACTTGGTCTAAAATGTTTGTTAGAATGCCATTTTACGCCCCTACGCAAATGGAAATCGTATATTTTTTCACTATCATCTATCGTCCAGCGCTCAGCCAATCCTGGCTCTATTTCTGTAGAACCTGATTTAAATTCTATCAAACGGTTATAAATAGTAGTACCAATAGAATCAGTTTCTATAGAAGAATTAGTGAATTGCGGATTAAACTTTCCATTAGGTGAACCTTCAGAACAAAAAACCAAAGTTTTTACTTTCGAACCACTACTTGCTTGCAAACTACTACTAGAAGACAACAAACTGGTTAATGCGATAATAGATTGCAAAGCCAGTATTTTCTTGAAGGCAAACACCTGAATACTCCATTAATTATAATTTTTGTAATTTTGGAAAAAATATACTCACAACTAAAAGTTGTTCAAATCAATAAACAATGTCAACACTTTTACAAAGTATTAATAATTTATAATAGAATACAATTATATTTTTACTATTAATTGGTTTCAATACCAAAATATATGTCAATAAATGATAGGATCTGTGTATTGTAAATCTAAAATTTTGTTCTAATAAGAAAAATATATTGGTGGAGATTGTAACCAACCTCACACAACTGACATTACACTAATCACAAGGAAATCCTCTCGTCAAGACAACCCGCTAAGACTAAAACGGCAAAAAACTTATCTTGATTTCGATTTTACAACACAAATAGTATTTTTTATAACCAATTAAACTGAAAAGCCAAACGTCCAAAAACTCATTTGCAAAAGAACAATCCCCCCACAGCATCCTAAATAAATTAAGCATTTTTTGCCCAGCTATGAGGATTTTACTGTTTTTTCTCAATACGATTTAAAATATAAAACAAAAAATTACCCATGCCAGAGTATTAATTTGTGTACGCATATATGTTTGTTTTTTGAACCGCTCAAAGTCAAAGTATTAATTCATTTGCGCATATTGGATTGCATGATCAACCGAAATAGATAAATTTTAGGGGGTGTGCAAGTATTAGGAATATATGAGCAAATGAAACATGATAGTAAAGGATATTCTAGTTAATCATCTCGCTCATATACTCTTTTCCAAAGTTTGGCTCTTCGTAGCCTGTAATATATGATTTATTCAACACCAATTTATAGCGGTAGGGCATATAGTGTTTGACTTTTGGAGGATATAAATTATCCAGTGAATCAGTAACCAACCCGCCGAGTTGAATCAGGCAATAGTCTAAACACTATAGGAATCCTTGTTTTTAGGACGGGGCGGATCTCATACTTTTTGCATTATACGCCTTTCACTCAATATTCATTTCTTTAAATTTTTTGTCACGCATAAGATATTAGGAACAAAAGCGAGATTAGCCCTTGAGATAATGTTGTTTCTAGGATTGCGAAGATCTGATGTTATGCGAGTTGGTATGCAACATATTAAAGATGATGTCATGTCTATCCAAACTCAAAAGACAAGAGTACAGGTTCATATACCTATCGCCCCTGCTCTACTAAAAGAATGCATGGATGCAATACCTTATAGTGGTGAGGTATTTTTACCATCCGCACGTGGGAAAATATTTGCTAATCCTGTGGCGTTCGGGGATTCGTTTAAAGGTCAATGCAAAAAAGCGGGATTACCTAGTAATTGTGGATGTCATGGATTGCGAAAAGCAGGAGCAACTATATTAGCAAATGCAGGAGCTAGTTCATATGAATTAATGGCTATGTATGGATGGTCAAAATCAAATATGGCTGAAGCATATACCAAAGATGCAGATAGGAAAAAACTAGCTTATTATACCACAAATCTACTTGCAAAAAACATATAAAAGGTGTGCAAGATCGTTGCAAAAACCGTGTAAAATCAAGGATTCAAGCTTTGATAGAAATTTACTTAAGTGTTTGACTTTACAGTATAAAGCGGTTATATAATACAATGTATCTTTTGATAATTAAATACCATAGGAAAATTGTGATTTATAGTTTTTTCATATTCTGTAAAATCATTTTAATAATAAGGAAATCCTATTCTTGATAAAAAAAAATGTCCCAGAATATCGCAATTGGATTGGAAAATTTCCTAAAACTCCTGGACGTTTGATAGGTATAGGTATTATACGGGTTTACCAGCTATTTTTCTCTAATTTCTTCGGAAAATCATGTAGATACCTACCTACTTGTTCTGAGTATGCTTATGAAGCTATCGCCCGATATGGATTATGGATTGGAATATGGTTAACCTTGTTTCGGATAATAAGATGCAATCCATTAGGATCACATGGATTTGATCCTGTTCCAAACAATATATCCAAGAAGAAAACAATACGATCTCTTTGGAAAAAATAAAAAAACAGTTATTATAAAAGGCTAATTTTCATCTAATTGCATATGATTTGTATAATAAGATTATTGATATTTGATAATCAAGTCCTATAGGGACGAATAATTATTCATTGAAATAAAGGGATTAAATAGCAAGAGATCATAAAATTAAAGTCATTAATTCTACAGCGTTTTTTAATGATCTCACCAGTAATTTTTAATTGATAGCGGGATTTCATGTACTACGCTTTTATCTATAGTTTCATTTGCGTAACTTCCGCCTAAGATGATCTGAAACCATATAAACAACCCTCTCAAACGCATCGGGAAGAAAACAAAGAAAAAACCTAGATATTATGACGTTATCATTTTTTGAATCACCTATTAACATTGAATAAACTACAGATAACTGCTAGCTATGATCGTCATCGCTGGAATGCCCCTTATGTAACAATTTGATGGGATTTTTTATCTTTTTAATGGTAAAACATCTTAACGAACTCAAGGCGATCCTTCGCCAATAGTATCTTCGACTTCATGAACGACACTATTGCCCGTAATGCGGAGATGGTGAGCTAAATCAGCTATAACTTTGATAATCCAAGTGTTTTTCTGCAGATATGTGATCCCTTTATCATTATCTGCAGAAAATACAGTATTCCATTCATCATCTTTGATATCTTTTTGATGGCAATCAATTTCTAGCGAAGTACGGCACATCCCGAGGTATATTGCTAGCGTAATCAGGATGATCCTTATGATATCTTTCCGTTGCCCTTTTAAGTATTTTAAGAACCTTTTCAGGATACCACTGTAAATTTCCAATAAGGGGTTTTGTTTTTGGATATATTGAAAAATCCTCTTTTGCAGGCAATAAGTGTTCAGTCTTTACGTCACTATTAATCTTATCTTATATAAAAATCCAAGGCACGCATCTATGCTAATCTGTATTGTCAGCGCTGGAGTTTTTGCTTGGGGATCGTTCCACACATCCTCGGCCGACCAAGATATTTTTCTTGGCAAAACCCGTCGAAAATGCGCACAAGCATCTGCAAATTTATTTATAATGCCTTTTATGATGCTATCCTGACCGCTTATGAAAGAAACGCTGAATGCAGCTTGAAATCTGCAAGGAGTTGATCTTAACAATTAGGGTATGTGATGATCCTAGGAGAACACATGAATACTTCTCACAAAAGAACATAAAAGAAGGTAAAATAATAAAAGCCAAATATATCATGCCTTGATGGGTAAAAAGTTCACTAACACGCGATCGATCGCCGAAAATGATGTTATGGTATCAACCCCGACATACAATTTATAGGTCAATTATTTACGTTCCCATCCTGCCGTAAAATGCCAATGTCGGCACCGTTGATAAATTTCCAAGGGCAAGGGGTAAGAAGCACCCATCTTGTTGATTATCTCCATGGGGTAACGGTATAACATCCCATTGACCAAGACTTGCCCACGCAACATTGAGTTTTCTATAGGAATGAATGTTGCGGATCTTTCGCGCACAATGTCTGGATGTCGTGTGGTCGCCAACCCCAAACTAATGGAAATATCATGTGGTAAAGTGGAACAGATGAATCTGATCAACACATTATCTGGGTGAGATAGAATAAAAAATTATAACTTGTTGATTGCTTTTCCTAAACAATGTTCCGATAGAGATTAGAAAATCAAAAAACAGGAATTGATTCTAGATGGATTGGTAGGTACCCACCAAACTCCAACACGTGTCGGATGCTATCTGCGGCACTGAAGCATCAACTCTCATGCTTAGCTGATAATTCTTAACACTAAAATTATAGTCATTGAATTTGTAATTTATCTCCACGGAGGTTATAAATCACTTTTGATTGTGGAGAGTTTTACCTTGTCAAATTTAGATAAGAAAATAATAAATAAAAAAATATCTCCGCCGACTTGATTTTCGTAGACAAGAGCAGAGAACAAACGGAGATATAATATATGGCCACTCATATGGATGGAAAAAATACTAAAATGACCATATAAACGATATAAATTGAAGAGAAAATAGATCGGCTCATTTTTGAACCGATCTACCCAACCAACAAAAAACAGAAAGAAACATTCTAACTTAAATCAAGAGAACAATAGAATCCCACCTAGGTGGAATAACTAAAAAAACACAAGAAAGAACATTGAATGATATAATATTATTTGCATTAAAAAGCAATAAATTTTCACAATTATGGATAAAAAAGTAATAATATGAAGGGTTTACCGATACCCCCACAAATAATACTCCACAGGATACTATATCGGTTTCCAAATATATAATAAAAAAGTTAAGATTTGATAATAAGAGACGTGGATACTATTAGCGTAGTTTGGTTTATAAAAATTGTATATTTTTCGCATTGATGGTCTTTTGCCCTTTGTGATAATGATGTTCCGCTCTTTAAACAATTTTTTGAAGCTTGGCAAACTTCTAGAAAGATCTTTTTATTCAGAAGTTTACAAAAAACGCTATAAGGTATAGCTACAAACCTGTTGATTATCTGATTATTGATGAATATAACACGCCCTACAAGGGGGGAGTTTTCAGAATAGCAAAAAGAAGTTATGAATTTTATTATGAAACGATATGACAAAGATTATTGTAAATCCTCTGGATTTAAGCATCATATGAATTATCCAGTTAAACTTACTCTGAGTATGTACGGATACTACTCAAAAATAGCTAATTAATTCATACTATAAGGAGATAACAATATGGAGTAACGAGCAAAAAACTCAATCACCAAGAGGGCGTATCATAATCCGTGATACAACAAGAATTGTTCAAGAGACCAATAATCCGTATTGAGATTGAAAGAGATGTAACTATCAGGCTTGAGCCTTTGAAGAAAAGGAGAAAGCCAATATGATGGCAAATTACAACAGTAATCCTTTAGGATTATAACCTCCTTATGTTGTAAGAGAGCGTACAAGATACATAGGAAGATTGTTTTTTATTTCAGAATAAGCGGAGTTGAGAAAACCACTCATGGCATTAGTAAGTTTTCTGCAACTCTCTCAGCAGAAGCAACAACACATAAACTAATGGCTTGATAGAGTCGAAGATAGTATCACAAGCAGAAGTATAAATAAAGGATAATATAGATCACGTTTAGGCATTATTTCTTCTAATATTGTTGCATCCCAGATTAAAAATCTTAATAATTCCCATCAGGAAATAGATTGAGATAAATAATAAAAAGTAATATAATATCAAATACTTACATCTTATTTTACTGTCCAATAAGGAGATAATACATGATATGAACAAATTACATGAAATTGTGGCAGTAGAACTATTAAAGGAGTGCCAAAATTGGCTTGATTCATTGAAAATTGATAAAGGTGTATCAAAACTAACTTTACA
>PSQJ01000010.1:0-15000 GCA_003045065.1 Candidatus Liberibacter europaeus | reverse complement strand
GGCGCTCTACCAGCTGAGCTACGGCCCCCCTCTTCTTGGTGGGCCCAGGTAGAATCGAACTACCGACCTCACCCTTATCAGGGGTGCACTCTAACCGCCTGAGCTATGGGCCCCTCAACAACAAAATACGAACCCATCATACACAAATTCTTCCCAGATAAGAAAGAGACACTTGGACGGCGACCTTTAAAATTGCTAAAATAAATTCTAACAACTCATTGCTTTGAGCTTAAATGCTCTGTCCTTAAAAAATGCTACCATCATCAACTTACATCAATAATAATAAAACATCTTCCTTAGAAAGGAGGTGATCCAGCCACAGGTTCCCCTACGGCTACCTTGTTACGACTTCACCCCAGTCGCTGACCCTACCGTGGCCGGCTGCCCCCTTGCGGTTAGCACACCGTCTTCAGGCAAAACCAACTCCCATGGTGTGACGGGCGGTGTGTACAAGGCCCGAGAACGTATTCACCGCGGCATTCTGATCCGCGATTACTAGCGATTCCAACTTCATGTACTCGAGTTGCAGAGTACAATCCGAACTGAGATGGCTTTTTGGGATTAGCTCCGCCTCGCGACTTTGCGACCCTCTGTCACCACCATTGTAGCACGTGTGTAGCCCAGCCCATAAGGGCCATGAGGACTTGACGTCATCCCCACCTTCCTCCGGCTTATCACCGGCAGTCCCTATAAAGTTCCCAACTTAATGATGGCAAATATAGGCAGGGGTTGCGCTCGTTGCGGGACTTAACCCAACATTTCACAACACGAGCTGACGACAGCCATGCAGCACCTGTGTGCGAGTCTCCGAAAAGAAAATACCATCTCTGATATCGTCTCGCCATGTCAAGGGCTGGTAAGGTTCTGCGCGTTGCATCGAATTAAACCACATGCTCCACCGCTTGTGCGGGCCCCCGTCAATTCCTTTGAGTTTTAATCTTGCGACCGTACTCCCCAGGCGGAGTGCTTAATGCGTTAGCTACGCCACTGAATGGTAAAACCACCCAACAGCTAGCACTCATCGTTTACAGCGTGGACTACCAGGGTATCTAATCCTGTTTGCTCCCCACGCTTTCGCGCCTCAGCGTCAGTATCAGGCCAGTGAGCCGCCTTCGCCACTGGTGTTCCTCCGAATATCTACGAATTTCACCTCTCCACTCGGAATTCCACTCACCTCTCCTAAACTCAAGACAATCAGTATTAAAGGCCGTTCCAAGGTTGAGCCCTGGGATTTCACCTCTAACTTAATCGCCCGCCTACGCGCCCTTTACGCCCAGTTATTCCGAACAACGCTCGCCCCCCTCGTATTACCGCGGCTGCTGGCACGAAGTTAGCCGGGGCTTCTTCTCCGAATACCGTCATTATCTTCTCCGGCGAAAGAGCTTTACAACCCTAAGGCCTTCTTCACTCACGCGGCATGGCTGGATCAGGGTTGCCCCCATTGTCCAATATTCCCCACTGCTGCCTCCCGTAGGAGTCTGGGCCGTGTCTCAGTCCCAGTGTGGCTGATCGTCCTCTCAGACCAGCTATGGATCGTCGCCTTGGTAGGCCTTTACCCCACCAACTAGCTAATCCAACGCGGGCTCATCTCTCTCCAATAAAATCTTTCCCCCTTAGGGCGTATACGGTATTAGCACACGTTTCCATGCGTTGTCCCGTAGAAAGAGGCAAATTCCCACGCGTTACTCACCCGTCTGCCGCTAATATTCTCATATCCGCTCGACTTGCATGTGTTAAGCCTGCCGCCAGCGTTCGTTCTGAGCCAGGATCAAACTCTCATGTTAAAAAAAAAGGCCACATGTATATAATCCATTGTCAAAACGTCTCTCAACGTCTCAAAAAAAAAAAACACATGAACAAAAAACGCCTCATCATATTGCAACTATTAATATAATCACTAATATGAAAAATCGCCGTCCATGTCTCCCTTCCTTATCCTTATTCAATTTTCAAATAACCAGCTCAATACTAAACAGATCATCCAACATTAGTCAATAAAAATAACCCCCTAATATTATATATTTTTCTAAATCCTCTCTACAATAATATCACTCCATCCTCAATAACCATACCTCTTCCAAATAACCCATTATCAAACTCTCATTTGACTCCTGACACTAAAAATTATATCTCCTGATGAAATGTTTAAAAAGCAACATGATAAAAAGATTATCTTTGGAGCATTAATTATTACAATTTTATCTATGTAAAAGGTCATAAAATGAGAATACTCTCTAAAGCCTATTTTCCTGAATTGCCAAATTATTATTCTGGTAAAGTTCGTGAAAATTATTCCTTAGATGAGGGTATTCGTATAACTGTAGCAACTGATAGATTGAGTGCTTTTGATAGAAATATTACTTGTATTCCTCATAAAGGACAAGTATTGAATCAGATGACACGGTATTGGTTCGAAAACACATCGGATATTTGCAAAAATCATTCACTGGATTATCCAGACCCTAATGTTTTGGTGGGGAAACAATTACGAATGTTTCCATTGGAGTTGGTCGTACGTGGCTATTTATCAGGAAATACCAAAACCTCTATTCTTACATTTTATAAAAATGGTAATCGTGTAATATATGGACACCATCTTCCTGATAATATGCACGATAATCAAAAATTACCTTATCCAATAATAACCCCTACCACAAAATCTATAGATTCTGATCACGATCAACCGATATCTGCGCATGAAATCATTCAAAATAGAATTGTCGAACAAAAACAATGGGATATCATTTGTGATTATTCTATCGCTCTCTTTGAACGTGGATGTAAGTTAGCATCGAAGAGTGGCTTGATTCTTGTTGATAGCAAATATGAATTTGGGCTAGACGAAGAAAATAATATCGTCTTAGCAGATGAAATACATACACCTGATTCTAGTCGCTATTGGGAAAAGAAATACTATCAAAAATGTATAAAAGAAGGAATTACCCCATACGGACTGGATAAAGATATTATTCGAAATTGGTTGCTAACACGTTGCAATCCTTATCAAGATAAAATTCCTAAAATTCCAGATGAACTCATATTGAATATATCAACAAACTACATCAAAACTTATGAAAAAATAACTGGATTAAAATTCCCTGCTGATAATTCTGACTGTTCTATTATGGATAGAATTCGTGGTAACTTACGTAAATATATGTAAATATACGGTAATTGAATTATGATATATATCATATCATAAAATTCTTGCTATTGTTTCAAGAACAGTAATGTTTTTATATAATAGTTATCAAATTTTTTATTATAAGTTGCATTACATAAATTGTAAGATATATAATATTTCATAAAAAAAAATCCTAGACTTTGTGAGTTGATAAAATATGGATAAATCAAGCAAAATAAGAACAGAGCTACCTCGTGGATTTGTTGATTACCAAACAAAAGAAATGCGTATCAGAACCAAGATTATTGATTCTATTCGTAGTGTATATGAACGATATGGTTTTGATCCTATTGAAACACCTCTGTTTGAATACTCTGACGCTCTGGGAAAATTTCTACCAGACGAAGATAGACCCAATAAGGGCGTCTTTTCCCTTAAAGATGATGATGATCAATGGATAAGTTTACGTTATGATTTGACAGCTCCTTTAGCACGTCATGTCGCAGCAAACTTTGATACCACAATATTTCCATATCGCACATATCGTATAGGCCCAGTTTTCCGTAATGAGAAACCCGGTCCAGGAAGATTTAGACAATTCATACAATGCGATATAGATAATATCGGATCATCAGGAGGAACAGCCGATGCGGAAATGTGCATGATAATGGCAGATACGTTAGAAGCTGTAGGTATAAAACGCAATGATTACCAGATTGGAGTTAACAATCGCAAAATACTTGATGCTGTCCTAGAAAAAGCTGATTTATGTGGAGAAAATAAGATTGAACAACGACTAATTGTCTTACGTGCAATTGACAAATTAGACAAATTAGGATTAAAAGCAATAAAATATCTGCTTGGTGAAGGACGGAAGGATGATTCCGGTGACTTCACAAAGGGAGCTAATCTCACATCCGAACAAATAGATATTATTACTTCGTTTATCTCTATTGACTGTGAAAAATCTATAAAAGAGTTATATGAATTAATAAAAGGAACAAAGTATGGAGAAGAAGGAATTGATGAATTAGTTGCAGTCAATGAACTAGTTTTAAAGGCTGGATATGATTCAAATCGTATCAAAATATCAACGGCTGTTGTCAGAGGTCTTGAATACTATACGGGATGTGTATACGAAGCGTCCCTACGATTTTCAGTAATGAACAAGAAAAACCAATCGATAACATTAGGGTCTGTTGGCGGTGGCGGGTGTTATGATGGGCTTATATCACGCTTTAAAGGAATAAAAGTACCTGCAACAGGTTGTTCGATAGGTTTGTCGCGTCTTATCGTTGCTTTGAAAAGCATGGAAAATGCAAAAGATAATTTAGAATTAGGCCCTGTACTTATAACAGTAATGGATCATGATATAGAAAGCCTAAGCAGATATCAAAAATATACCAAATTGTTGCGCGATGCAGGTATACGTGCTGAAATGTTTCAAGGATCAACGAAAAGTTTCGGCAATCAACTAAAGTATGCAGATAGACGAAACTGCCCTCTTGCCATTATTCAAGGAAAAAGCGAATTAACTCAGGGGATGATACAAATCAAAGATTTGTTCAAAGGGAAAAAAATGTCCCAAGAAATTAAAAGCAACAAGTTTTGGCGCGAATCTAGAGTAGCACAAATCATGATATCTGAAGCTGAACTAGTTTCTAACGTTAAAAAAATTCTACAAGATAAGTCTTATTTGAAATAATCAGTATCCATATAATTTGTGCCAAATACATTTATATTATTTTTTATTGCATATTGAATAATATAAGTCATTTTAAAAAAAATATATATTAAAATCAATGATTTAAGTAGATATCATATTGAACATGAAAGTAATTGATTCTACACTCTTTTTTGTATACCCTAGCCTGTACCTTTTTAGCTGTATTTCTTTTCTAATTATCTTCAAACAACAATCCTAATATACGCTTTCCTTATGTAAAATATTGGTAGGCTGCTACTTGTAATTAAATTAATCAAGAGTAACGGGAAAAATGGTAAAATTTCCAATTTTGATTCCTTTTGATCGTTTTAAAACACGCTTAAAGAGTATTACAGGAAACTTTATTAAATATCTGTAGATATTAACGATTTTATCCCGCCACTAATTTCAGAAAAATGTCTGAATATATGTTAGGGCTTTATTATCCACTAATACGATCTATCAATGCACCACATCTTCTTAATTTTTGCTCCAAACATTCAAATCCGCGATCAAGATGATAAACACGAGAAATTTCAGTTTCACCTTTAGCAGCTAATGCCGCTATAACCAATGAAACTGAAGCTCGTAGATCTGTTGCCATAACAGGAGCTCCTTGAAGTTGATTTACACCCTCAACTCTCGCTGTTCTCCCAGTAAGAAATATTCTAGCACCAAGGCGAGATAATTCTTGCACATGCATAAAGCGATTCTCAAAAATAGTTTCAGTAATATGAGAAGTCCCTTTTGCACAACACATAGTAGCCATAAATTGTGCCTGTAGATCAGTAGGAAAACCAGGGAAAGGAGATGTAGCAACATCAACAGGAATCAGCCTATCTCCATTACAAGATATACGTACTCCTTCTTTTACGGGATTTACATTTACTCCAGAACAACGCATTACTTCAAAAACCGTATCTAAAAGGGAAATATCTGTCATTTGCAATAAAACATCACCTCCTGCCATTGCTACAGCCAATGCATAAGTGCCAGCTTCAATTCTATCAGGAAGAACTTTATGTCGTGTTCCAGACAAACTAGTAACACCTGATATCTTGACGGTAGAAGATCCTATGCCGGAAATTTTCGCTCCCATAGAATTAAGGCAATTAGCAAGGTCTATTACCTCTGGTTCACATGCTGCGTTATTAATATATGTATCTCCATGAGCTAAGCTAGCTGCCATCATCATAACTTGTGTCGCACCGACAGATACTCTTGGAAACGTATAATATGTTCCAATCAATCCCTTGCTAGAAACACGAGCATCAACATAATTACCATCAATTTTGATAGTAGCGCCAAGAGATTTCAATGAATCAATGAATAAATTTATAGGACGCTCTCCAATTGCACATCCACCTGGCAGAGATATACGAGCATGACCATCTCGCGCTAATAAAGGGCCAATAATCCAGAAACTTGCTCGCATTTTAGAAATAAGATCACATGACGCAGTAATATTATTAATATTGCGACATTTAAAACACATCTTTGAAGAATAAATATTCTCCGAACTATCAACAGACATCTCAACCCCATATGCCCTTAAAATACACATCAGAAGTTTTACATCTGCTAAGTCCGGAACATTCTCCAATATAAACGATTCACTTGTTAGTAAAGATGCTATCATCAATGGCAAAGACGCGTTTTTTGCACCAGAAATTGGAATACTTCCGTTTAGTCTATTACCTCCAAAAATTTTTATACGATCCATACTATATAGGGATTTAAAAATCCAATCCTTTCTAATAAAATTTCAATGCTATTATATTCTAATAAAAGCATAATAAAACACATCAACCTTCAAAAAAAATTCATAACATGAAAGACAAACCTTTTTTATCCTATATAATTATCATTATTCCATATCGTGATCTTTCTTACGCGCTATTCCCTGATCTTTTCTTCGACGAAGATTTTTTCGTAACATATTTGCCAATCGTGCTTTGCGATCTGCATTCAAATCTATATTTTTTTCTTTATCAGAAGTTTTGCTATTATTATCATTATATTTACTATTTTTCACTAGATTACCCCCTTTCAATTACATAAAGATAATTTATACAAAACTTGTTGAATATTTTATATATAAAAAAAAATTTTACCTTTATATAACAATAAACTATGGAAATAGCTTGTTAACTATACTATACATTCAGTGAATGTGAATGAATTAGTACTGCTGCAGTAGCTCAGTGGTAGAGCACTCCCTTGGTAAGGGAGAGGTCGAGAGTCCGATTCTCTTCTGCAGCACCACATGTGATGCTAATCATAATTAAAAGAAAAACTATTAAATTTGTATGCAGTAACCACAATAGAAGTTCATACCTGCTCAAGTAATTTTCTTTAAATAAAAGCAAAAAATCTATAGTGTAAGATATTTATTTTATTAGTTAGTCTTATGACGACGCCAATCACCAAGAAACAATATTATTGGGGCAGCAATAAAAATAGAAGAAGTTGCTGCTATAAAAATACCAAATACCATTGGCAAGGCAAAACTTTCTATCACACTTCCTCCCCAAATAGACATGGGCAATACAGAAAGAAAAGCTGTCATAGAAGTATAAATACTTCTACCTAAAGTTTCATTGATAGATTGATCTATCAGTTTTAGCAATGAGGTCGAAGGGTATAAAAGCATGTTTTTGCGCATACAATCATATACCACAACCTTATCGTTAACTGAATAACCTATAAGAGTCAAAATCGCAGCAACAGCAGTTAAATTGAATTCAATTCCTGTCAAGGAAAAAAATCCCATGGTTTTTGTTATATCTAATATCAAAGTTATTATTGCACCTATAGCAAAATTCCATTCAAAACGAATCCAGATGTAAATTAACATTGCAACTGAAGCAACTATTACCCCTAATACTCCCTTCTCTATTAGCTCTCCAGAAATTTTAGGTCCAACTATATCTGTATGTTGTATATTGGCAAAAGGAATAACATCCATTATTTTTTTCTTTACCAATTCTAAAACATCATTTTGAGAATTACCAACATCAGATTGATATTTTAATCGAACAAGAAAATTATCATTTTCATCAAAAGTTTGAAAATAAATCTCGCCTATTTTTAATGATTCTAAACTAGAGCGAACTACCGATAAATCTACAGGCTTGTTTGCATAAACACCAATCTGAATACCCCCATCAAAATCAATGCCACGATTTAAACCATGCGAAAACAATAGAATAATAGAGCAAATCGAAAGTAGAATAGAAATACCAATGCCTACAAAACGTAATTTCATAAATTGAATAGTAGTATTATCAGGGATGAAAAAAAACTTCAATAAAGGTTTGATTTCTATAAATCTAATTTTTTTGTATCTAACAATAAAAATCATCATCGACCTGACGATAGAAATTGAAGTAAACATAGAAATTAAAACTGATAAACCCATTGTAATTGCAAAACCGCGGACTGGACCAGCCCCACAAAAAAATAAGACAGCTGTAGCTATAAGTACCGTCATATTAGAATCTATGATAGTAGAATAAGCACGAGAAAAACCCATGTCTAAATTATAAAAAACACTTCGATCTTTTCTACTTTCTGATCGTATACGTTCATTAATCAACACATTGGAATCAACAGCTAATCCTATACCAAGAACAATACCCGCGATACCCGGAAGAGTGAGAGTGCCACCAAGGAAAGTTAATAACCCAACAGTAAAAATAATATTGAAAACAAGCGCAAAATCAGCTAGCAAACCCCATTTGCCATAAACAACAACCATAAAAGCGGTAACAAGAATGAATCCTATGAAACTAGAACTTATCCCTTTATAGATAGAATAAGATCCAAGATCTGCGCCAACACTTCTCTCTTCTATAATATTTAATTTTACAGGCAAAGCGCCAGAACGCAACATAGTAGCTAATAATCCAGCTTGTTCTATTGTAAAATCACCAGATATTTGTGCCATACCACTCGGAATAGCTTGATTAATGATCGGGGCGGTTAATATTTTTCCATCAAGAACAATACCCAAAGGCCGACCTATATTATGACGCGTAATATCAAAAAAAAGACTAGTACCAACATCATTAAAAATAATATCAACTACAGGTTTACCCGTTTTACCATCAAAATTAGCAGAAGCGCCTCTTAAATATATGCCCGGAATCTCAACTTGATCATCAACAAGGTATTCATTCCCTTTATCATCCTTTAAAATACTTGTCCCAGTAGGATAAATTCCTTTGCTACGATCATCTTTCAAAACTTTATGAAAGCTCATTTTAGCAGTTGTTCCCAAAAGCTGACGCAAACGTAGTGGATTTTCTTCCCCTGGAAGCTGAACAAGTATACGATTTGACCCCAAACGCTGTATAGTTGGTTCAGTTATACCAATTTGATCAATACGCTGACGAACAATCTCCATACTTTGTTCAAGATCAGAAGACATTGATTTCTCAATACTATTTTGGCTTAGTCCAATTGATATGTCCTTTTCTCCATTTTCTGTAATCAAAAAGCTATCTTTTTGTCTCATAGCTAATTTAGAGGAGATATTTTGGACAAAATCTCTAATTTTCTCAATAACAACTCCTCTGGAAACAGAATCAGAAAAAGAAACAATTATTTTATCTTTAACCTGTCGAACTGAAACAAAATTTATATTTTCTTTCCTTAAAAAAGAACGCAGTTCCCCCAAATGCATTTGAAAATATCCGCGAAAGAAATCTTCTTCATCTATTTCAAGAACTAAGTGAGATCCTCCCCTTAAATCTAGACCCAAGGCAATACGACTCTTGGGCATAAAAAATGGAAGATTTTCAACTAAAGATTGTGTGAGAAAGTTAGGTAGGGCAATTAAGAATCCCAAGACACAAACAACTGTATATAATCCAACAAGCCAAGAATTATTCCTCATCTATACTCTCATTTTAAAAAATCCAAGAAAAAACGTGTTGCAATCATATATATAAAATAAATAGTAACAGTATCGCTATGCCATTATTTTTACAAAAAAATCACATTGTTAAAAAACAATGCTATACGATAAAATATAAAAAAAACATCTATGAGTTGTTCCCAATAATTTAAATCCACGACACTTCGTATTAAACCTAATTTTTGGTATTATATTTAGAATCCAAGTTTATCTCATCATCAGCACTAGATTGATTATATGCCACATTTTCATGATGCACTTGATTCAATCTATCCAGCATACCAAAAGCAATTTCCCTAGCACCCATAACAACAGTATCTGCGCCATAGTGAGTAAGATGATCCATTTCAGCCTCAGAATCAGCAAGCGCTATAATCAAAATAGAATGATTAATATTTCTAGCTTCTTTCGTGATATATGCCGCTTCAAAAGCGTTTGGGATAGATACGACAAGAGATCGAGCTCCTTCAATATTTGCCATTAAAAGAACTTTTTTAACAGTAGCATTTCCATATATCACTTCAATTCCCAATGAGCGCAACTCCTCAATTCTTTTTTCAGAATCTTCTATAACAAGAATCGAAATACCAGCAGCTTTCAAGTTTTGACCTATTATTTTACCAATACGACCATAACCAACCAAAATAGCATGATCAAAAAGTTTTGTTTTTTGGTACACAACATCCGATTGATCTGAAACAGTTGCAGATGCTTCTTCTAATTCTTTTTCCACATATTTTTCTACACGTGTAGTTGCAACTGATTCAGCCAGATTACTTTCTGATGTGCCAATATACCGCGCAAAACGAAAAACAAGCATAGGCTGTATATATTCAAATACAACAAAAACAATAGGATTTAAGATAATGGATATGATAGCAGAACCTAGAATAAGATCTCGTGCTAGATCTGGTAACATGCCGGAATCGACTCCAAGATTAGCTAAAATAAAGGAAAATTCTCCAATTTGCGCCAAACTTGCAGAAATTGTCAAAGCTGTTGCAACAGATCTACCAAAGGCAATTACTATCATAAATGCTATTAAAGATTTACCAAAAATAACAATTGCTACAGCCATCAATAAAAGCATGGGATTGCTGATAAGAATATCAGGATTAAACAACATGCCTACCGAAATAAAGAAAAGTACAGAAAAAGCATCTCGGAGAGGAAGACTCTCCTGCGCAGCACTTTGACTAAGCTCACTTTCTGCCAAAATCATTCCAGCAAAAAAAGCACCAAGCGACAACGTAACGCCGAAAAGTTTTGAAGATCCATAAGCAAAACCTAGAGCAATAGCTAAGACGCCAAGACGAAATAATTCTCTGGACCCCGTATAAAATATCATATGCAGTATCCAAGGAATCACCCGACGACCAAAGATTAACATCACACAAATAAAAGCCATTACTTTTAATAAGGTAACAATAATCAATCCTATAATGCCGAGATCAAAACCTACAAATTGACTAATGATAAAAATCAAAGGATCTGATAAGTTGGAACCACTAGAATCCATACTAGCCGCAGCAGGTATAAAAACAAGAGCAAGAACGATCACAAGATCTTCAACTATTAACCAACCAACAGCAATCTTGCCACGTTCTGTTTCAAGGATACGATTCTCCTGCAGGGCATTTAAAAGAACAACAGTAGATGCAACTGAAAGAGCCAAGCCAAAAACAATGCTTCCTACAAAAGGCCATCCCATTAGTTGACCCATCAAACCACCAAGTAATGTACCCAAAGTAATCTGAATAAGAGCACCGGGAAGAGCAATACCCCGTACTGAAATGAGGTCTTTTACTGAAAAATGCAATCCAACCCCGAACATCAGCAGAATAATTCCTATTTCTGCAAGCGCGGGAACCAAAGATTGACTTGCCACGAATCCTGGAGTGCGAGGACCAACAAGAATACCAGCCACTAAATACCCTACTAATGTCGGCAAACGGCATCGATTTGCAATCGCTCCGAACACAAAAGCGAGAACAAATCCCCATATAATGGTCGACATAAAAGGCGTCTCGTGTGACATGCAAAACCTCGTCGGATTGATTAATCAATAATCCTACTAAAACCCAAAAACGATATTACTAAACATATTGGAATCAAATGAAAAAAAAATAATAAAAGACATGGAAATACAACTTCCTGCTAATCTTACTTTTTGTCAATACAATCACAATACTTTATTTTAGCATTTAAAAATCTGTCTTTATATACTATATATCTTCCATAACTTATCTTCCAATTACAAATGAATAAATAAAAATCATACAAAAATGCACAGAATATCAAGTATAGAGATTATAGTATTACTTTATATAGAAAAATACTAATAAATTGTGTATTAAGTGCTCTATATGTTAAAAATAAGTGCAGAATTTAAATTAATTTCATTTAAACCATTTGTTTAAAACAAACTTATTCTAAGATAGAATCTTTTCCCTAAGTTGCAAGCAATCACAATTATCAGTAATAATCTAGTTACAGATCTATTATCAGTAATAATCTAGTTACAGATCTATTTTTAGTATTAAGTCTATGAAATTAGACCTAGTACAAAAAAAATTAACAAACAAACTTTCAATACATCCATTCAAATTTTAACAGAACAAATCAATTTATGATATCCTGCCAGTCATAGAATATATATTGCATACTAACAGATAAAAATACTCCATAGTATCAATAAAGTACATCGCCTAATAGTTTATAAATACTAACTGAACATGATATAGTAATTATTCACATTATATCTATAAAGCTATCTCCCATAAATAAAGTTGTGTTATTCAGATTTTATCTATGAGTATTTTATTCGTAAAAGCAAAATTATAGATATATATTTTATAACATAAAACAACAAATTACTCATCTATTAAAGTAATAAAAAAAATAATTTACAATAATTAATTGATTTATGAATTATCTATTATCATATAATAATACATACTAAAAATTGGCAAATATTCTCCTATGTATACATTGTAACGTCTAAGTGATTTGTTATCCTTAAATCATAATTATCAGTGCTTTTATATTGGCATTAAAAACATCTGTATACAAAGATAAGGATGATTAAAATAAGATTTGACATGATTAAAATAGCTTATACCATGACATATAAATTTGTTTACTATTTTCAACAATACCAAATATATGTCATCAAAACGCCATATATTGGCAAAATCTCTTAATTGCAAAGATTGAATTTCCAATGTTTAATTATATTTTAAGCCTTACCTGCCCTTCTAATAAAGAAATTATTTCCATCGTTTCCGGCTATTTATCTGAAAAAGAGTGTACTATATTAGATTTATCTCAATTTGATGATTTGAATACCAAAAAAATCTTTATGCGAGTAAATTTTACCTTGGGTAGTAACACTTGCTTGAAAAATGTCATTGCAGATTTCAAACTAATTTCTAAAACATTTTCAATAGAATTTTCTATTAGAAACACAACAGAATCCATGAATACCATTATAATGGTATCAAATCTTGATCATTGCTTAAGCGACCTACTACACAGATGGCACACTGGCACACTATCTATAAACATTGTAGGGGTGATATCAAATCATCCCAATCATCAGAAGTTAGTTACGGACTACGATATACCATATTATTACATTCCTATAACAAAGAATGATAAAATAGATTCCGAAAAAAAATTAATTGATATAATAGAAACGCACAACGTAAAACTGATAGTATTAGCACGCTATATGCAGATTATTTCCGATAAAATATGTCAAAAAATGTCGGGACATATCATTAATATACACCACTCGTTTTTACCGTCTTTCAAAGGAGCAAATCCCTACAAACAAGCTTATGACGCTGGAGTAAAAATCATCGGTGCGACAGCACACTACGTTACCCGTATACTTGATGAGGGCCCTATCATTGAACAAGGAACAGCACGTGTCACACACGTACAAAACGTCGCTGACTATATTGCAATAGGAAGAGATGTAGAGAAAAAAGTACTCGCTGACGCCATCAAAGCACATACACAACATCGCGTCTTTATCAATCAAGGTAAAACCATTGTATTCCCCGCCAACTCTGGTGAATATTCTTCATAATAAAAATCTATTATTAAATGATAATCAATCTAAACTTTCCCCCAATAGCCCGCCTACAAAATCACTTATACCTCGACAAAGACGACCACGGCGCATCCTCTCAACCTCAATAACAGACTTAACTATTCTTAAAGTAGTTTCTAAATCATCGTTTACAATAACATAATCATAATTATCCCATTGTTTTATCTCTAAATAAGCATTTGCTAATCTTAACTGAACTGCTTCATGACCTTCCCTATTTTTTTCTGCACGCAAACTCAAGCGAGATCGTAACTCACGCATTGTTGGAGGTAAAATAAAAAATGATACAATATCTGATCTCATGCGTTTCTGAAGATTATATGATCCCTGCCAATCAATATCAAAAAGCATGTCTCTCCCCTGAGATATTGTTTTCTCTATGGGATTGCGCAAAGTGCCGTAAAAATTACCATGCACTTCTGCCCACTCTATAAAAGAATTTTCTTTTTGCAATTTTACAAAATTATTTAAGCCTAAAAAATGATAATCTTTTCCGTCTACTTCATCCGGACGACAATCACGAGTCGTAACACTAACAGACATTGTAAAATTATGATCAGATTGAATAATCTGATTTGCTATAGTTGATTTTCCAACTCCAGAAGGAGAAGAAATTATCAACATAATACCTCTACGATCAACAGCAACAGGCGAACTATAATCCAGATTCATACAATGCTCCATACTGGAATTTTCTGGAAAAATAATTCACTGCTCTACCCACAATATTATCTTTACACAAACTAACAATTATAAAAATCAAAAAACATATTAAAACAATATACATCATATACTGAATGAAGTTAATTGCTGTATTATATCAATTTAAAAAAAAGAACTAGTTCCCCATACTATATACATCAATACTATAAATAGATTATCCAATATTGATAATAATAACTTAACACTTGTTCAACGAGAAAATAATTTTCTTAACCTTATGATCTATGGCAATAGATATTAAAAAATTATTAATATCAAGTCAAGAACATAGTTGCTAGAATTTTTTAAGTTTTATTGCCCCCCTCATATTTATAAAAAACAAGTATTTAATATAAATAAATTATATTATTTAAATAAAAAACAGTATAAAACAATATTTATTGCACAATAATAGAAAATTATATTTT
>PSQJ01000009.1 GCA_003045065.1 Candidatus Liberibacter europaeus | reverse complement strand
TAATTATTGTATAAAATAGGAATTAGATTAATTAGAATAGTATTATTACTATAATAAAACATTGTGAAGGTCGTATAATGAAAATATTAAAATATCAAAAATATTTATTAGTAGTATTAATAAGCGGCACTCTCTTTGCTTGTGATCTTGGTGATGACGGCAATACCAATACTATATCAGGAGGCGGAGTAGTACTTAGCCTTGCATCTCTTACAACACGCGTAGCCATTGAGAGTGCTAAAGCAACAGTACATACGTGGTGCAAAATAAGTAAGAAATCAAAACTATGTAAAAAAGGGGTATCAATCGTAAACACAGCGATCGACTTTTTTCATTTCAACAATCCAAATGAGCCGCTAATAGAAAAAATAACAGTAAATTCCTAATGACAGAAAACCAATTAGCAATAAGGCACAACATTGGTAATTGAGAATAGGAAAAAATACAAAATGAGATTTATGACATCAAATTATACTACTGAAACATATCTCAACTAGCATCAAACCGATTATTACAAATGAAAAGATACAAAAGAAATTGCATAAATAATGAAATTATTAAAATATAAATCAATTATACTACTACTGTTTATTATGAGTTTTAGCCTAATTTCCTGTGATTTGACTGATGAAGAAGAAAATCCGGGATTCTTGAAAAGTACTGCACTCAATCTTATACAAGTAGCACACGTTTCATGCTCAGGAGATAGAAAGTCATCTGCTTGCGCAGCGGCAGTAACTGCAGCAAATGCTGCTATAGCTGTGTACAACAGCTATAATCCAGATGATCCATTAGATGAGGTATCAACTGAAACCGTATAAAACGTAAATATCTAGTAGAATAAACATCCATATTAACTCGTTAATATGGATACCACCTAAAACATTAAATTAAACAATGAGCACAAAAGGAGCAAGATAATATTACAATAAATTCAACATTCACCAAAAAATTAAGGAATAATTTCCTATAAAATATTTCAAAAAAGTTTTTCTAAAATAAACCAAAATAATCGCAGAACCAAAAAAATAAAATTACAAAAATAAATTTACAACAAAGGATTTTTTATAATGAAATTAAGAAAATGTCAAGTCCCTTTACTACTGATTATAAGCACCGAACTAGCATCATGCAATATGGCACCACCGAGCCATAACACTACTAATACTCTCAATCAAGACCACAATAAAAACATTATACGACAAACAAGAAGTGTAGTCAATGAACCACATCTTGAAAATCCCAAACTACCCACAAATAACCCTGGCAATACTAACAATCACAGCCAATCTCCTGAAATGACTAATACTGACGATGATTCCACAATGAATCAATGTAATGAAAAACTTAAAAAATTGGAATATAATGTAAAAGAAGCTGGAACAAATTTCCTAGAAACAGGAGAGACTATACTAGACATTGCAACAAGAGGAGAAGATCTTATAAATAAATTTCAACAATTAACTAATTTATAGAAGAAATTAAATACATCAATGTTTGATAATAAGACAAACTTGTATAACGTAAACCATTTGTTTTATACTATTTTTTAACACGTTTCTCACACCTTTTTAATAGGGTGTGAGATTTTGTTTTAATCCTGTAACAACAATTCCGCCTCAACTGCTCGTCTTGCAACTAATCACTTTAACCTTTTTCCACCTGCAAATACCCACTTTTTACATTCTTGAGAAGCGTTATTCCAATCTTCGTTATCAACACATTTACGTAATGTACTAAACTTATATTGTCCTATACCTAGATTAAAAACAAAATCTCCAATTGATGATATACGATTTTCATTTGTATTAAGTAGGATTGGAGAAGTGTTAAATACCTGATTTTAAAACTTTAAAAACATTGAATATAAGTAAATCATCCGCTCAATCTTTTGATATCTGCATATTCTCACAAACATCAAATCCAGTATGGCCATAGCCTATACTCCTAACAACCGCAGGATATCTATAGGGTTTTAAGCCTAAACCATCAAAATGTTTAATCAATGTGATTAGTAATGACGGGAATGTAATCATAATTGCATCTATTTTCATTAATTAATAACTAAATACCATTATACATTGAATTAAATAGGCGAAATGTGCCTTTAATACACTTACTAATTGTTTGTTAATAATAAGAGAGGTAATATTTTATGAATATCAAAAAAATAGCGTTAGTTTCTTTATTATCATCAACTGCTATAATTGGAGGATGTGATTCATCTGGCTCTAAAGTAAATGATTCTAAGCAAGCTAATCAAAATGATCAAAATCCACAGCCTGAAAAAAATGATTCTGATCAAGCTAATCAAAATGATCAAAATCCACAGCCTGAAAAAGATGATAAGAAAGAATCAGAGCAAACGACTTAAGACATCATAAGTCTAAGATAGCAAGAGAGTAACCCCTCTCCTCTTCTGAACTATTTTATCAGTATACCAGAAACCTAGTATACAAGCGATAATCTCTTTTTCGAAGGGGTTTAAGATTGAAAGAGGGCTTCTGTCAAAGATGCCCTCTTTCACACTCCACCATACCAATAACTGATAAACAATAATCCAAAAAAGAGTTATGAACGGGTAGCGGTTAACTCCGCCTCCTCTTTTTAATTCTCATACCTCTATCGCAAAACCAATAACCAACAATACAAACAACAAGTTCCTGTTCAAAATATCCAAGAACGATATTAAATAATTCAATAGAGATACCGTCTTGAATTATAGCTGATGTCAATATGACTATTTTAAACCCACTGAATCGTTATTAAAGGTCATATAAGAGAACCCAAACCTTCTATCCTCCAATACCACTTTTGACATTTTGTGATTTAATGCGAGCTAGTCTTATCGGTTTATCTGCTTTTAACTCTTCAATCCCATATTTGATATCAGCCAAATCAACTTGAGTAGCACTATCAATTTTGGCTTGTTCAAGTTTCATCTTGGCATATTCAATAGATCTCTTCTGCATCAAATGTTCGGATACAACATCAACTAT
>PSQJ01000008.1 GCA_003045065.1 Candidatus Liberibacter europaeus | reverse complement strand
GCGAGCTAGTCTTATCGGTTTATCTGCTTTTAACTCTTCAATCCCATATTTGATATCAGCCAAATCAACTTGAGTAGCACTATCAATTTTGGCTTGTTCAAGTTTCATCTTGGCATATTCAATAGATCTCTTCTGCATCAAATGTTCGGATACAACATCAACTATCTTCTCAAAACTTGATGGAATAAAACGTAGTAAAAACCTGAATATGCCTCCTGATAAAAACGATGTAATCATTTTTTAAGCCATACTTTATCTTAATATATTATGGAAAAAATCTATAGCGCCAACCGCACTCCAAAGGTCTTAATAAACGAAATAAGACCTTTTGTCTTGTTAAGAATACGGGATAATCTTGCTAATGCCTTTCTGTTGTTCTATCTCCTGCTTTTCAAAAATATTGCAATTAGTGATAAGACAATCTTGTTTAGCATTATTAATAAAATTAAGAATAAATAATTTTTTGTATTTTAGGCGATTGTTTAGAAAATCATTTTACTTGTAATTTTATAAAATGACACTATTAAAATAGTCATTGATGCGATCAAATAGTATTGATTTAATTAAGATTTTTATTTGCTGATTATTTAAAGAGGCAATTGCCAATCAATAGGCTTGTATCCATGATCTTGCAAATATTGATTTGCCTTAGAAAAATGGCGACAACCAAAAAAACCATTGTGCACTGAAAGTGGCGAAGGATGAGCGGATTTTAAAATTAGATGTCGTTTGTGATCTAAAAAATACTGTTTTTTATGAGCGAAAGAACCCCATAACATAAACACAATATTTTGACGGTGATCGTTAATCAATTGGATAACGTGATTTGTAAAAGTTTCCCATCCTTGTCCGCGATGAGAAGCCGCACGTCCTTCCTCAACTGTTAGCACAGTGTTTAATAACAACACTCCTTCATATCCCCAATGTTCTAAAAAACCATGAGAAGGCGGAATAAAATTCACATCTGCTTGTAGTTCCTTATAAATATTAGATAGAGATGGAGGAATACGAATTCCTGGAAGAACACTAAAACAAAGACCATGAGCCTGACCATAACCATGATAAGGATCTTGCCCTATTATAACCACCTTTACTTTTTCAAATGGAGTTATATTGAAAGCATGAAAATATTCAGATCCTTTTGGAAAAATCCTTTTACCCAGTTGTTTTTCTAAAATAAGGAATTTTTTAAGATTTTGCATATAATCACTTTCAAAATGACTCATTAGCAATGATTTCCAACTATCATGAATTTTGACCTCCCCCATTGATATTTCCCCTATTTTTTAATAAATCTGAAGCACATATCATTTGACATCATATATTATTTATATTTTACCTTGAAAAATCAGTAACTTATAATTTTATAAAAATAACTTGGTTAAATTTAAAACGATACAAAACATATCATTATGAATACTGGAATATTTTACCTAATATTTATTTTATTTAATTGTATTTATAATGCTTCTTTTTACCCTTACAGCCATGAAACCATCGGTGGCATTGATGAAAAAATACTTTCTATATTTCCTCCTGTCTTTAATCCAAAACTTGTTCCTCTATCATATAGCAAATTGAATTCTACATATCTTCCACGACGCATTAATTGTTCTTGTCGATCTCTTTGAGTAAATGGAAAACGATAACTACGACGCACTAGTAATGGATATATTTTGATAAAGTAATCTCCTAAAGAAGATATAAAAGAAAAATCCGCATCAATACCACCTTCTATTTCATTAGAATGCAGATAATCAAAAAATATTCCGCCTACCCCTCGTGATTCCTGTCTATGTGGAAGAAAAAAGTATTGATCACACCATTTTTTATAACGCTCATAATCAGATACTTTATGCAAATTACATAATTTTTTCAAAGAATCATGAAACAATACAACATCTGGATCATTTGATTTTCGGCGAGATTCTAAAAATGGAGTCAAGTCTATTCCTCCACCAAACCAATAAGAATTTGTAATCATCATGCGTGTATTCATATGGATGGCTGGAACATGTGGATTATAAGGATGAGCAATAACCGACAGTCCTGTTGCCCAAAATTTTGGACTTTGCAATGTTCCTGGTATCTGATTTCTAAAATCTTGAGATAATTCTCCATAAACTGTTGATCTTAGAACAGAAGCTTTTTCAAATACACACCCACCAGACAATGTTGCCATATGACCTCCTCCAAGGTCTTTTGTTTTGTTTTTATCACGCAACCATTTTTTTGATTTAAATAATCTAGCAGGAATATTTGATGGATATTTATGGCATTCATTCTCTAATTTTTCAAATTCAGAACAAATAACTTTTTGAAGATTTTGAAATTTTTTTTGAACTTCTATTTTTTTTTCTTCAATATTGTCTGGAAATCCTGATTTTATCTCATGATGACTCATATTTCAGCTCACATAAAAAACATTATTTATGGATGATCTTCCTTTCATCCATTACAATACTTGCTCTGTATCATATTATCGCGATGTTTTTTATTAAAAAATATATCGTTCCATTATTTTTCCAGTAATATGATAACATTTGTATTTAATTTTTTATCTAATAATTTCCTGATTGAAATTCTTGATATTTGATAATTGGTTATAATAATTTTACAATACAAAAACTATTTCTCATTATACAATATTATTCATATTGAAGAGTAATAACTCATTTTTCAAAAGAGATAAGCTAACTTTTAGCATTACCAACATAGAACTTTCCTCAAAGTTTAAAAAGTAATAAATAATTAAAAGAATTTATAACAAATAAAATCCAAAATAATAATACAAAGCAATTTAATAGTATAAAAATAATAACAATACTCAACTAATTGTTTAATAATTGAAGCATTTTTAATAAATTTGATGTATTTATATGGCAACATATACTTTAAAAGTTGCTATATAAAGGATAAAAATATGAATATTAAGAAAATAAGTGCATTGATTATGCTTTTAACCAGTCCTCTTTTGGTTAGTTGTGGTTCTAAGTCTAACCCTCCACAGAAAAAACATCCAAAAACATCCAAGCAAAATAAAAATCAAGGTAAAGGATTATTTGGTAAAAATAGAAGATGATAGATGTTAGTGAATATCATCTTCTTACTATAAGGGATTGAAAATAAAAAAGAATGGTTATCCGCATAGGTTCGGAATACTATTGACTATGTTACGCGTAAAATTGCTTTAATTTTTGCTATCATTTATTATTGATAATTTTTTATCAAGTACCCTAAATGATACTATAAAGTTAGCACTGCGGTAGTTATGTCCAATAAATAGTTTTAATCAACTCTTAATTAGATGCTATGATGTTCATTGTAATATGTCAGATATGCTTGTTTTAAAATAGCAAAAAATCACTGTATATTAGCTTATTTTAATGCTAAAAAAGCCATGTGCATTTATACGAAAGTTATTATTAATGCATTGGACTGTGATTTAGTGTCGTGTAGTATTTGTTATTTATACATAAAGAGAAAATATTGCTACACAAACAAATATTTTAAATTGATGTGTCTTAATTGCCCAGCAAAAGAACGTCAAACATATCTTGAGCAATAAATAATAGAATCATATTCAATAACTTACTATACAAAAAATACCTGTTGTATACATACAATATTCAAAAACATTACTTGAACTATAATTATTTTTATTAATAATCAATAATTGAGAAAATATATTATAATTATAGGGAAAATAATGAACACAAAAAGTATAGGAATATTTTCTATAACTTTATCAATTTATATTTTAAATAGCTGTAATATTGAAAATAGTAATTATAAGGAACTGTTAAGCCAAAAAACTATAACTAACTTTAATTACTTATCAGATATTGCAAGGCAATCTAGTGATGGAAAGATAACAGTAAATGATGTTAGAAAACTAGAACAACATGAAAAATCATAGGATATAAAAATTAAAAAATTAGCATACATACAAATAATTACTATCAAAGAAGCCTTTGATAATTATAAATTATTTCATATTGATAACTATTTCATATAATAATTATTACAACAATTTCTTTTTATGTCATAAAATATTAAAAACATTATTGTTATTACAAATGGTATGATAATTACATGTTGACATGATAATTATAAAAAACGAAATATGGGTGAATGTTTTTAGTAATAAAGTATTTGCATTTTCTTACTAGCATATTCTGCAATATATAACCTATAAAATCATCACTTAAGAGATTTTTTAGTACCTAAATACTTGATTGACTAATGAAAAATATTAAAATCCTACTGAAGAAAACAATAAGAGAATTATTAGTGATTAAGTTATTCGTCTTTTCGCTTTTTATTATATTTTTTTCATTTTATTGGCTGCCAAACATTATTATTATGACAAGTTGGATATCCTTTATTATTGCATCTGTATTGATTATGTGCATTGGCTGTGGTCCTATTCCTGCTTTATTACTTGAGAATTTACAGTATCAATATAAAGATGGGTTACCATCTCCTAAGTGGAAAAAGGATAATATAATAGTATTACTTGGAAATGGAAAAACGATTATTAGAAAATCGAATGTAGTAGATATTGAACCATCTCCACAATCTTATTCTAGAATTTTTGAAACTATGCGACTTTATAAATTATGCAAACAAAATCTAAAAAATTGTACTATTATAATTAGTGGTGGTGATCCGCAAAATTATAGTATATCGGAAGCTGTTGTATATGGTAAAAAATTATTAGAATCGGGGATAGAACAAAAAGATATTAAACTAGAAACAGAATCGTTCAATACATTTCAAAACGCAAAACTATCATTGTCTATTGTAAAATCTATAATGAAGAAAAAATCAGATACAAATATAATATTGGTATCTTCGGCATATCACTTAAAACGCAGTCAATTGTACTTTAATCATTTTGGCATCAAGACAATAGCATCCCGCTCTGATTATATTAATGTTCATTACAGAATTATACCTTCTATTTTTAATTTTCATCTTACTGCAATAGCACTCAAAGAATACATAGGTATCGGTATTTGGTTTTCAAAAATTATTCACTAAAATTATTAATTTGATATATTTTATGGATTATTTAATTTTTTCCATTCTTAAAATATTAAGTGGTAATAAAATATTCGGTAATGTAAATAATCAGCACTGTCTTATTGTATCTAGGCAATATTGACAATTGTACCTTTTTATTGTAATTTTCACCTAGACTATTATAAAAGTTGTGGTAATTTCCTATACATAATTGGTGGATATAAATCATATATGATTTTTTCTGTGCGTAAAAGGATGTGTTATGTCTGAATTTAAATCTGATTTTCTTAAAATCCTTTCTGAACGAGGATTTATTCACCAGATTTCTAATACTCAAGAACTTGATGAATTATTATGTAACACCATAGTTACAGCATATATTGGCTATGATCCGACAGCTACTTCATTACATGTAGGTCATTTAACTCAGTTAATGATGCTTCATTGGCTACAAGTAACAGGTCACAGGCCCATTTCTCTAATGGGTGGAGCAACAAGTATGATAGGAGATCCTTCTTTTAAGGATAAAAGCAGGACCGCCTTATCTGCTTCGGAAATTCAAAAGAATACTGCATCTATTAAAGAAATATTCTCACGCTTTTTAAAATATGGAAATGGTCCCACCGATGCTTTAATGTTAAACAATGCAGATTGGTTGTCAAAAATCAAATATATTGATTTTTTATGTGGCATAGGAGGTCATTTTTCTGTAAATCGAATGCTTTCTTTTGATTCTGTGAAGTTAAGATTGCAACGTGAACAATCTCTATCTTTTCTTGAGTTTAATTATATGGTTTTGCAGGCGTATGATTTCATAGAACTTGCAAAAAACTACGATTGTCGTCTTCAAATGGGAGGATCAGATCAGTGGGGAAATATTGTATGTGGCATTGATCTGGGAAATCGTTTGGTAAAGAAAAAATTATTTGCTCTGACTTCTCCACTACTTACTGCTTCTTCTGGTGTAAAAATGGGCAAAACAGCAGAAGGAGCTGTTTGGCTAAATAGTGACATGACTTCTGTATATGATTTTTGGCAATATTGGCGAAATGTAGAGGATACTGATGTAATTCGCTTTTTAAAAACTCTCACAACATTACCAATGTCTGAAATTCATAAAATTTCGAAATTAAAAGGAAAAGAAATTAATGAAGCAAAAAAAATATTAGCAACAGAAATTACAGCAAGAGTACATGGAAGATCTAATGCTGAAAAAGCCGCATCTACATCTGTAGAAATATTTGATATGGGTATTAATTCGAATAATATGCCGAAAATACCTATAACAAAAGATGAATTAAATAAGACAATTGGACTGTTAACGCTTATTGTAAAAGCAGGTTTTGCTTCTTCAAATAGTGAAGCGCGTAGATACGTAAGAGGCAATTATATAAAAATTAATGATAAAACAATCTCTGACGAAACAACGCATATTGGTTTGAAAGATTTTAATTCTGACGGTGAGCTTACGCTTATCTTCGGAAAGAAACGTCATATGATTTTTCATATTTGCAATTAATTACTTGTTTTAAAAAATGATATTAAATTAAGTGATTCAAGTGATAATAAGGCAGATAATTTCATTGACTAGCTTAATCAAAAGCAATCTAGATTTATTCTGGTAAATAAATTCACAAACCTACATTGATTCCAGTAATTTATTCAAAAAATTTGTTCTAAAATCGCTATTGTTTACGATATTATGTGTATAAGCATATTTACCTATAAAATATCCTGTTAATTGAAAAGCCTGTTTAAGAGAATCAATATCTATAATTTGATCTTTTTCACAAAGAAATTGTGGTAGTATCAACATTTTGTTTGCATAAGGTTCTCCTATTGAACGACAAACAGCACAACCAGATTTAGGAGAGACCCAACACAGATCATAATTATCACCTGTTATAACGCATTTTGTTAAATCAAGACCAAATCCAAGGTTTTTTAGAAGAATAAGTTCAATTTGAACGAAAAGTTTGCCTAAAACAGATGATGATACATTAAAAGAATCAAAAAATACATTAACTAATTCATATAGCTCTGGACAGGGATCACGTTCAGGTAAAAGTTTTATCAAAATAATTATTGATTGTATTCCATAGAGAAAAATAGAAGAATAAAGGAAACTAGTAAAACGCTGTTCAATAATTTCCAGACGAAACTCACCTAGATCTTGTGATAATCTAGAACGCCAATTGATCATTACTAAATTTCCAGCTTGCAATATGGATTTCATACGGGGTGATTGCCCATTACGCACAAATCCTAAATGGCGTCCATAATTGCGAGTTATAACTTCCAAAATAATGTTTTTTTCGCCATAAGCACGCATTCCAAGAATAATTGCATCATCCTGCCACTGCAAATTATAAACCTACTCCTCAACTCTTACTATAATGAGATAAAATTAGTCATAGCATCGTATTTATATTTATTATTTTAGTTTAAATTCCAAGAAAATTGTTAAAGCTAATTATCCTATAAGATCTATTAATTGTAAAACAATCCTTTTTGCTTCCATAAATTTTTTGTTGATATCTGGTAGGAAACAATTAAAAACGATACTCTGATCAGGACGAATTATAACCTTTTCCTTTTGAAGAGAAATATAATTAAGCAATGATTCCGGATTATGGAATTTTTGATTTCGAAAATGTACAACAATACCTTTTGTACCTATATCCATCTTTTCAATATTAGCAGTTCGACAAATAAATTTGAGCACAACTACTTTTAGTAGATGAACTACTTCTACAGGCAAATTTCCAAAACGATCTATCATTTCAGCTTTAAAGTGATTAATATCCTCAAAATTAGTAATATTTCCAAGACGCCGGTATAAACTAAGACGTAAATTAACATCAGCAACATAACTTTCAGGTATCATAACTGATGCTTTTATTAATATTTGTGGAGACCAATTAATATCGTCTAACTCTTCTTGTCCTTTAATTGATAGAATAGTATCCTCAAGCATTTTTTGATATAATTCAAATCCCACTTCTTTAATATGACCAGATTGTTCCTCTCCCAATAGATTACCCGTTCCACGAATATCGAGATCGTGACTTGCAAGCTGAAACCCTGCTCCAAGAGTATCAAGAGATTGTAAAATTTTTAGACGTCTTTGAGCAGATTCTGTTAAAGGATGATTGTCTGAAATAAGAAACAAAGCAAATGAAGAAATATTTGATCGCCCAACTCTACCACGAAGCTGATATAATTGAGCTAATCCAAACATATCAGCTCTATGAACAATAATTGTATTAGCCGTTGGTAAATCTAATCCGGATTCAACAATAGAAGTAGATAATAAAACATCATATTGCCCTTCATAAAAAGAATTAATCGTTTCTTCTAGAGTTCTTGATGACATTTTGCCATGTGCTATAGCAACTTTTAATTCTGGAACTATTTCTTGAAAAAAATCATAACACTTATCTAAATCTGATAGACGTGGACATACATAAAAACTTTGACCGCCACGATAGTATTCACGCATCAAAGTTTCACGAATTAGTAATTGATCAAATATTGAAACAGAAGTTCTACAAGAAATACGATCAATTGGAGGAGTTTTGATCAAAGATAATTCGCGAACACCTGTTATCGCTAGTTGTAAAGTACGAGGAATAGGTGTGGCAGAAAGAGTTAATACGTGAACACCTGGATTAATTTCTTTCAATGCTTCCTTGTGTTTCACACCAAAATGCTGTTCTTCATCAACAATAATCAATCCAAGATTAGAAAATTTGATTTTGGGATTTAACAAAGCATGGGTACCTATGATGATATCCACTTTTCCTTCCGTTATTTCCTGCTTATGCAGAGAAGATTCTTTGGATCTAATAAAACGTGAAATGCTTGCTATACGAACGGCAAATTCTTGGAAACGTGTGGAAAACAATCGAAAATGTTGCCGTACAAGCAAAGTAGTTGGTGCTATAACAACTACTTGTAAACCATTCATAACTGCAATAAATGCAGCTCGTAACACTACTTCTGTTTTACCAAAACCTACATCACCACAAATTAATCTATCCATAGGATGACCACTAGCAAGATCTTGAATAACTGCTTCAATTGCGTTTTCCTGATCTTCAGTTTCTACATAAGGAAATCTTTGTACAAATTTTTCATAAAGATCTTGAGGTGCTGTCAATGCAGGCACACTATGAATTGATCTTTTTGCCGCAATGTTAATAAGCCTTTGAGCTAAATCTTCAAGGCGTTTTTTCAACTGTGATTTGCGTGTTTGCCAAGCAACTCCACCTAACTTGTCCAAAATAACCGTGGAATTTTCTGTGCTATAACGCGATATAAGATCAATATTTTCCACTGGCAAAAATAATTTTGCGTCATCAGCATAATGTAACTCAAGACAATCATGTGATGATCCAGATACTTGAATAGTACATAAACGAATAAAACGTCCTATACCATGATCTGAGTGAACTATAATGGCTCCCTCTTCTATACTTGAAGTTTCAAAAATAGAATTAATAGAATTTTTGCGACGCGCAGATCGTATAACACGCTTTCCCAAAAGATCTTTTTCGGTGACAAGAATTATTTTTTTTGTTTCAAATCCGTGATCAATCGGCAGAACTGTTGCTGAAACCACATCTTCTTCTAACGAAGATATATCATTTAAAGAATGTATGATTTTGATTTTTTTGAATCCATTGTCTTCTAAAAGTTGTATTAAATGTTGTAGAGCACCTTTGGAAAACGCAGTAATTAATGTTTTTTTCCCTATTTTATATTGATCAACAATATATTTAAAAAAACAATCAAATCTTCCAATAGCTTCCCAATTTTCCTGCAACTCAATTTTTTTCGAATAAGATGGCACCCATGATTTTCCAGGACGTGCATCAAGAGAAACAACACTTTTTTTGGAGGTTTCTTGTTGATTAAATGGTATTAAATAAATCAGCTTTTTGGATTTTTCCAACATTGCATTGAATTTTTGATGATCTATATAAAGTGTTTCTGGTAAAATTGGTTTATATACAGAAGATTTATGTTTAGTAGTAGAATAATTACATCTAGATTCGTAATAATCCTGAATCAATTTAGAACGTTTTTGGGCTGTATCCTTTATCGTATGATCGACTACTATATAAAAATCCTTTAAGTATGTAAAAACTGTCTCCAACTTTTCATAAAACAAAGGTAACCAATGTTCCATTCCAGGATATCTACGTCCGTGAGAAATAGATGTATAAAGAGAATCTTCCTGGTTTACCGCTCCAAAATTTTCAAGATAATTTTGACGAAAGCAACTAATACTTTTAGGAGTAAGGACAACTTCACTTAAAGTTTTTATTTCAATAGAATCAATGTTTCTGATCGTACGCTGATTAATCGCATCAAAAAGACGCATACTATCTATGCTATCTCCAAAAAAATCCAATCGCACAGGATGTTCCTCAGATGGAACATATATATCAAGAATACCTCCTCGAACAGCATACTCACCAATCTCACGAACAGTATTGACGCATTGGAAACCATTAGTTTCAAGTATTTCTATAATTTTCACCATATCAATCTTATCTCCAGATCGTAGTGACAAATTATAATTGTTGATCAAAACAGGATCAACAAAACGATACATCAAGGCACTTACTGTTGTCAGTATAATGGTTGTTTCTTTTTTTATATCACAATAAATTAAATGTGACAGGCAGAAAAAACGATCTGCCACAATCCGAGGAGAAGGTGATATTCGATCATATGGAAGACAATCCCAAGGTGGTAAAATAAGAACGGTAATTTCGGGAATAATAAATTTAAGTGTTTTTTTAATATTTATTAAAGAATTTTCATCTGCACTGATATATATAATAGACAATCCAGAGCGAGCCATTTCTGCAATAAAAAATGCTTCTATGCCAGAACAAGCTTGAGAAACTGTTATCTTTCTATCGTGTTCTGCACTAATTTTTGCAATATCAAATCCCAAAATCATTTTATACCCTGTAAAATGCCATTATTTATCATAATTAAAGGAGTAATGACTACAAATCTTCTGGAAAATTGATGTGCGAATATATTCTGGTATTTCTTCCATACCTGTGATCCATTTAAAAAGACTGGTATCATCCTCATTCATAATAGATTCAAGCATATCCAATTCGTTTTCATTAAGATCTAAAATGAATTTATCAACAAAAGACCCTAAAATAAGATCCATTTCACGAGTACCTCGTCTCCAACATCGATAAACAATTCGACGACAACGCAAATTCATATTTTTTCTCATTATAGATATACTTGCCATATAATGATTCTACTTATTATACTGATATACTGAACATAGATTTTTCACATAATTGATTATACTAACATAAAATATGCGCCCTTCATTTCTTAATCCCATTTTTTCTCCTATATCTACTCTGCGTGGTATCGGTGCAAAGTCTACTGCACTCCTCTCTAAAATTATAGATTCAGGCAATTCTAGTGAACCACGTTTTATTGATTTGTTATTTTATTATCCTTCATCTTTTATTGATCGTAGATATCGTCCAAAAATTTCTGAAATTTGTGACGATAGAATTGTCACAATAACAGGTCATATTAAACATCTTAATACCTCCAAATATACAAAAAATCGTCATTACAAAATAATAATAAACGATGGAACAGGTGAAATACTCCTATTATTTTTTTACAAAAAAACCAATTGGTTAAAAAATATATTTTTTGAAGGTAGGGAAATTACCGTTACAGGACAAATAAAAAAATTTAATAACCACCTTACCATGATTCACCCTAATTATATTTTTCATAATACTCAAGATAATATATTTCCTATTATTGAACCAATATACTCATTGCCTGCTGGATTATCTACGGATTATTTCAAAAAAATTATCTCAGAGGCATTAGCAAGATTGCCAAATCTACCTGAATGGTTAGAAAACGATTTATTGCAAAAAAAATCCTTTCCATCCATAGTGGAAGCATTCAGAAGAATACATAATCCTATCGATGAGAAAGATTTTAGCTGGTCATCTCCATGCAGAGAAAGGCTAGCTTATGATGAATTTTTGGCAGGACAAATCACATTTTTACTGATGAGATCAAAATTTAAAAGAGAAGTAGTAATTCCCATACAGATTAAAGGATATTTATCTAGAAAGATATTGCAAAGTCTGCCATTTTCTCCAACTAAAAGCCAACAATCAGCTATCAACGACATTCTCCAAGATATGTCTCAAAAAAAGAGAATGCTCCGTATTCTACAAGGAGATGTAGGATCTGGAAAAACTATCGTCGCACTGATAGCTATGGCTGCAGCTGTGGAATCAGGAGGTCAAGCTGTTATTATGGCTCCGATTGCCATTTTAGCACATCAACACTATGAGTTTATTAAAAAATATACTAAAAAAGCTCAAATTAATGTCGAAATTATTACAGGCAATATGCCAAAAAATCAAAAAAGAATTGCGTTAGAACGAATCGCTAATGGTCAAGCACAAATTATTATTGGCACCCATGCTCTTTTTCAAGATTCAATTCAATATCATAAACTAATTTTAGTAATAATAGATGAACAACATCGCTTTGGAGTACAACAACGCCTAAAATTGACCAAAAAAGGCATTTCTCCTCATGTATTGCTTATGACAGCAACCCCAATTCCCCGCACATTGATTTTAACTAGTTTAGGTGACATGGATGTTTCTAAGATAACAGAAAAACCTTTAGGAAGAAAACCTATTAAGACAGTAATTATTTCTATAACTAAAATCAATGAAGTTATCGAAAGACTTAAAAATGTTTTATCAAAGGGTAAGAAAGCTTATTGGATATGTCCTCAGATAGAAGAAAAAGAGGAATCGACTCTATTCTCAGTTATAGAGCGTTTTAAAACCCTCCAAGAACATTTTTCATCCGAAATATCCTTAATTCATGGACGCATGTCAGATATTGATAAAGAATCAATCATGAATTCTTTTAAAAATGGACAATATAAACTTTTAGTTGCAACAACTGTTATTGAAGTAGGAGTTGATGTTATAGATGCGTCTATTATTATTATAGAACATGCAGAACATTTTGGACTATCACAACTTCACCAGTTAAGAGGTCGTGTAGGACGTGGACAAGAACATTCCAGTTGTATTTTACTGTATTATCCTCCCTTAAGCAAAATAAGTTGTTCAAGGTTGTCTATATTGAGAAATACAGATGACGGATTTATCATTGCTGAAGAAGATTTAAAACAACGAGGAGAAGGAGAGATTTTTGGTATCAAACAATCAGGTATGCCAAAATTTCTCATAGCAAAACCTGAATTACAGACTGAATTACTAGAAATGGCACGTAAAGATGCAAAACTTTTTCTTAAAAAAGATCCAAAATTAACAAGCATAAGAGGAGAATCTATACGAATACTTTTATACTTATATCGATATAATGAAGAATTTCAATTTATCGGTGCAGGATAAAGTAAAGCAATGAAATAACGTGATCTGTTATATATAAAATCGGTGTTTCGTTATATAAATTTTTAAACAAAATAACTTTGTATACAAAAAATCATTTAATAATAATAAAAAAATCGTGATATCGGAACAAATTAACTTTTTAAAATAAATATTGCAAAAGTTAATCCCAGATAAAAAAGACATGCCAATAAAATTGTTCAATAAATGTCACTTTTACATCAGATCAAAAACAATATTATAATATCTAGTGAGAATCATGGCTATGATGATTATTATCATCATTGTTTTTGATATATCTAGGAATAACAAGACCTCCAGATATAAGCATCTTCGCAGCATCTTCAGAAGTCATGTCAAGCATAATGACCTTTTTCCTAGGTACGAAAACTAACATTCCTGCAGTTGGCAATGGTGTTGGTGGTATAAAAACAGTGACCATATCATGCTCACCTCTTTCTGAAAACTTTTCCTTTAACTCTCCTTTTACATCTGTTGTTAGGAAGCATAAAGACCAAATTTTAGCGCTAGGATATTCCACAAGACATGCATTTTTAAAAGAATTTGAATTTTCTTTAAGAACAGTTCTGAAAATCTGTTTGATACTTTTATAAATGCTGCGCACAAAAGGTGTATTATTTAAAATAGATTCAACTAAAGAAAGTAGAAATTTGCCAAGAAGATTTCTTCCAATAAATCCCACAATACTTATAATAATTATTACTATCAAAACTCCTAATCCAGGAACAGAAAAATCAAAATAGTATTCCGGATTATAACGGTTAGGAATATGCGGAACAATAAAACTATCAACCCAATAAATTGAAGATAACGTAAGCCAAACAGTTATCGCAGTTGGCGCACATATAACTAAACCAGTTAAAAAATTATTTCTAATCTTGGAAACAAAAAATGAATAAACTGATTTATTTTGCATATAATACTATCCTCAGATTGATGATTTATTTATCAGCAAGCAGTATTTATTATATTATACATAAAAACTTACTCCACTGTTACTGATTTTGCTAGATTACGGGGTTGATCAACGTCTGTACCAATAAATACAGCTGTATAATAAGCGATTAGTTGAACCGGTAAGGAAAAAATAATCGGAGAAATAATCTCTCCCATATTTGGAAGAACAATTGTCTCTAAAGTTGGAAAATCTTTCATTTCCATACCCTTTTCGTCTGTGATAAAAACAATGCGTCCTCCACGAGCCACCACCTCTTGTATATTAGATATAGTCTTTTGAAAAAACCTATCAAATGGAGCTATGGCAATCACAGGAGTGCCACTGTTGATTAAAGCAATAGGACCATGTTTTAACTCACCTGCCGCGTAACCTTCAGCATGAATATAAGAAACCTCTTTGAGTTTCAAAGCTCCCTCTAATGCTACTGGATAACTTGAGCCTCTTCCTATATACAATATACTTTGACATTTTGCTAGTTCCTCACACAATCCCTCCATTTGCGAATAAATGTTTTGTAGAATATCAAACATTATACGAGGAACTTCAATTAAAGATTTAACTAATTTTTTTTCTTCTTCTAGACTAATTTTACCTTTTTCTTTCCCAGCATATATTGCCATGATTAATAAAACTAATAGTTGGCAAGTAAAAGCCTTGGTAGAAGCTACACCTATTTCTGGACCAGCTTTAATTGGAAATACAAAATCAGATTCCCTCGCAATACTTGACTCCAAAACATTCACCAATGAACCTATCGTTAAACCTTTTTTACGCATGCAACGCAATGATGCTAGTGTGTCCGCTGTTTCACCGGATTGAGAAATAAACAACGAGGCCCAATCAGAATAATATGTAAAGTCTCGATACCGAAATTCAGACGCAACATCTATTTCTGATTTTAACCCAGCTAACCTCTCAAACCAAAATTTTCCTATTAATCCTGCCAAATAAGAAGTTCCACAAGAAGAAACGAGCAAACCAGATATTTCTGCAAAATTATAACCAAAAGCACTGGGAATAATCATCTCATCAGCAAGGTCGATATAATGACTTAATACTCTAGAAATTGCCTCTGGTTGCTCATAAATCTCCTTTTCCATAAAATGACGGTAAGTACCCTTATCAATAAGCAAAGAAGACATCTGTATGGTCTGACTTTTACGATCTACCATAACCCCACGCGAGTCGTAAATTTCAACTCCAGAACGTCGAATAATAGCCCAATCACCATCTTCCATATAAGTAACTTTATCGGTAAATAGGGCTAGTGCATTTACATCGGATCCTAGAAACATTTCATCTTGACCATGTCCGATAATTAGCGTAGGACCTCTACGTGCAGCAATAATTGTATCGGGATCATTTTCAAAAATGATAGCAAGCGCATAAGATCCAATTAGACATTTCATCATTTTCTCAACCGATTCTTTATTGCTAAGTCCATCATTTTTGAATTTTGCTAGCAGACATGCAATAACTTCAGTATCAGTATCGGTTGCTAAAACAGTTTTAGGATCTAAAAATTCTTTTTTAAGAATCGAAAAGTTCTCAATAATACCATTGTGTATTACAGCTATTCCATCAACACAATGTGGATGCGCATTCTCTCTATTAGGAAGTCCATGTGTTGCCCAGCGGGTATGAGCAATTCCTGTATTACCTTTCAATGGATGTGCTTTTAAACTTTCATTCAATGCAACAATCTTACCTTGCGCACGCGCGCATTTAATTTTACCATTATAAATTGTTGCCATTCCAGAAGAATCATATCCACGATATTCAAGACGTTTCAAAGCCTCAAACAAACGTTGTTCTACTGCTTCTTTTCCAACAATGCCAATAATTCCACACATACCAACAACCGCCTTTTATTCATCCAAAAAATTATTTTATCAAGCAATTAAATAGATAAAAATACCTTGATAAGCAAAAAATCTATTTTTCTACAATCTTTATAAAAAAAACAAAAACTACTTTTTCTTACGCAATGATAGAGCTCTTTTTTCTTTTATAACCTGACGAGATCTAGCTAACACAAGAGAATTATCAGGAGTATCTTCTGTAATAACACTTCCAGACGCTATATAAGAACCCAACCCAATAGAAATGGGAGCGATCAGCGAAGAATTTGAGCCAACAAAAACGTTATCACCGATATGCGTTTTATGTTTATTAACTCCATCATAATTACAGGTAATAGAACCAGCTCCTATGTTAACATTTTTTCCTAAAAAACTATCACCAATATAACTAAGATGGTTTATTTTACTTCCTTCCCCAATAATAGATTTTTTAACCTCGCAAAAATTTCCTATCATAACATTTTGCTCTATTTGTGAACCATTTCTTAAACGAGCAAACGGACCAATGGTAGTATTGTTACCAATATGTACTCCTTCTAAATATGAAAATGATCGTATTTTTACATATCTTTCAACAGTAACACCGCATCCAAAAACTACATGAGGTTCAATCACTGTATCCTGATCAATAAAAGTATCATGTGATAAAAAAACAGTTTCTGGTGCAATCATTGTAACACCAGACAACATCATATTACGGCGACGACGTGATTGCCAAATATTCTCAAGAATAGATAATTCATGACGGTTATTGCAACCATAAACTTCCTGTTCATCAGATTTAATACTTAAAACATTATCTCCATCAGAAATAGCTATTTCAATAATATCTGTTAGATAATATTCATTGGTTGTCTCATTTTTTTTTATTTGCGAAAGCCATTTTGTAAGTTTATGACCGTCAATAACCATCAATCCACTATTGCAATAACAAACTTTTTTTTCTTCATTAGTTGCATTTTTTTCTTCTCTAATAGCCACTAATTTGTCATTTTCCATTAATAAGCGTCCATAACCATGAGGGCTATTAGTGTTAAATCCTATAACTGCAATAGAGCATTCTTGGCCAACGATATCAATTCCTTTATTCAAAGTATGAGCAGAAATAAATGGCACATCACCATACATGATAATAACTCTATCATATCCTCGTTTTATAGCATTTTTAGCAGATAAAACAGCATTTGCAGTACCTTGCTGTACATCTTGTATAAAACAATCTATTGACAGCTCTTTTGGAAAATCAATCTTAGAAACCGATTCCGCACAATGACCTAGTACTAAAGCAACATCTCTGATACCTGCTTCAACTATCGTTTCCATAACATACGAGATCATGGGTTTTCCTGCAATTTGATGCAGTAATTTAGAAGAAGAAGATTTCATACGCTGTCCACTACCAGCGGCAAGAACAATAGCAAGACATTTATGTTTCATAAAAACCCCATTAAAACATAAAAAAGGATATAAAATTTATAATTAATTTTTCTGATAGTACTTCCTTAATAAAATTTCTCAAATCAAAAGGAAAAATACAAGAGCAAATAAGGAAATAACCTATAAATAGTAAATAACTAAGTTAGAAATAATAATAATCCATTTATACACAAAATAAGTACTGCTATTTCCTTATCAATATTTAATGAAAGGATCAACTTCAATTATTTTTATGCATAGCATCCAAATAAACACCGCTGGATATAGCATGGTTTAAATCAGGATTGACGGTGAAAGAACGAGCAGAAAATTTCCTTCAACGGGATCTACTAACCGTCTCAAAATGCCTTGTAACCAGACGGATTTTCTTGGTAAGTATTGATTATTATAATCTACTATGTCTAATCTCTTGACTGACTAGATCTATCTACCCTACATTTACATATTGTTTTTGCCATATTGGCATTTTACGTTTTGGAAAGAAAAAAATATGACCAAATCTAATGTTCGGGTACGTGTAGCACCTTCTCCTACTGGAGAGCCACATGTTGGAACTGCTTATACGGCTCTTTTTAACTATCTTATTGCTAAAAGCACAGGAGGAAAATTTGTTCTCCGCATCGAAGATACCGATAGTAAGCGTTCAACACCTGAATCAGAAAATGCAGTAATAAAATATCTAAGGTGGTGTGGTCTAGATTGGGATGAGGGACCAGACATAGGAGGATCATATGGACCATATCGCCAGTCAGAACGTAAGGATATATATCAACCGTATGTGAAGCATCTTTTAGATAAAAAATGTGCATTTCATTGTTTCTGCACTTCAGAAAGACTAGACACAATGCGTAAGTTACAACGAAAAAGCAATATTCCGTCAAAATATGATGGTCATTGCTTAAGATTATCTGCGCAAGAAATAGAACTATTTCTCAAAGAGAAAAAACCTCATGTCATTCGTCTAAAAATTCCTGATCAAGGAATATGTAAATTTAAAGATATAGTATACGGTGATATGGAGATTCCATGGAATGCTGTGGACATGCAAGTTTTACTAAAATCAGATCAAATGCCAACATATCACCTAGCAAATGTTGTGGATGATCATCTAATGAAAATAACACACGTAGCACGAGGCGAAGAGTGGATTTCTTCTGTCCCAAAACACATATTGATCTATCAATATTTAAATTTACCTCTGCCTGAATTTATCCATTTGCCACTTCTAAGAAATCCTGATAAATCAAAGTTATCAAAACGAAGAAATCCCACCTCTATTTCATATTATCATTCAATGGGGTATCTGCCAGAAGCTATAATTAATTTTCTCGGGCTTTTCTTTATTAATACAAATGAAAATGATGAATTGATGGATATTCAACAATTAATCAAAAATTTTCATCTTCATGAATTACCAAAGTCGGGAGCTGTTTTTGACGGAAAGAAATTAGACTGGTTGAACGGACGTTGGATTAGAGAAAAACTTTCTTCTGAACAATTTATCTGCCGAGTATTAGAATGGATGAAAGAGGAAAATCGTCTTAATAGAGCTCTAGAACTTGCACAATCTCGTATTTCAAAGTTTAGCGCTCTTCCTACAATGACAGATTTTTTATTTAAAGAGGATCTCAACCTAATAGAATTATCTTTTGCTAATACTTCTGTAAATCCAGAAGAAACTTTAAATATTATCAAAAAAGTACAAACAGAATTAGAAAATATTCCAATTTGGAAAAAAGAAAATATTGAGATTGCGATTCGAAACGTTGCCAATAATTTAAATAAATCTCTTAAAGAAGTTGTAAAACCTCTTTTTATAGCTATATCTGGTTCTAAATATTCTTTGCCACTTTTTGACAGTATTGAGATTTTAGGACGTGCTGTGGTTCATTGTCGCTTAAGAAACGCAATAACGTTGGTTTCTTATTTGATTAAAAATAATAAGAAAGAAAAAAAATGAATAGTAAAATCTCAAACTCTTCTTTATCTTCTAATTCAATTGAAGTTAGATCTCAAAAATTAGATATTCTGAGAAAATCCTTAAAAGAGGTTTATCCTACTAATTTTCATCGTGATTTAACAAATATTGAATTAAGCAAAAAATATTGTGATCTACAAAACGATGAAAAATCCCATGACATAGCAACCGTTGCAGGACGTGTTTATTCTTCTCGAAACTCTGGTATGTTTATGGATATTCACGATGCAAGTGGTAAAATACAGATTTTTACTCATAAAGATATAGCAGACGAAGATTCTTACAACCTATTACCTATGATCGATATCGGTGATATAATAGGGGTAACAGGACAAGTACGTCGTACTAAACGCGGCGAATTGACAGTAAATGCACAGCTAATAGTTATGCTCACCAAATCACTAAATGCAATTCCAGAAAAATATCATGGTCTTTCAGATATAGAAACAAGGTATCGAAAACGATACCTAGACATTATCAGCAATGAAGATTCCAAATTACGTTTCCAACAAAGAAGTCTTATTATCTCATATTTACGTTGTTTCATGGAAAAAAATGGATTCATGGAGGTGGAAACTCCTATAATACAGCCTATTTACGGAGGAGCTACTGCTGATCCATTTAAAACACATCATAATATCCTCAAAGCTGATATGTATCTTCGCATTGCACCAGAGCTTTATCTAAAACGAGTTTTGATATCAGGTCTTGCCGATAAATTATTTGAACTAAACCGTAACTTTCGTAATGAAGGGGTATCTTCTAGACATAATCCAGAATTTACAATGATTGAAGCCTATTGGGCATATACAGATTATCGAGATATGATGAAACTTGTTGAAGATCTATTTCAAAATCTTGTTATTAAAATTCATGGAAAAAATGATATTCCTTTTGGAGAAAAAACCATATCATTTAAAACACCTTTTGCATGTAAATCAATGCCTCAATTAATTAAAGACGAAACAGGTATTGATTTTATGCTTTTAAAAAGTGCTAAAGAGGCACGTAACGCAGCACAAAGTATTGGAATTAAAGTAGAAGAAAACGCCTTATGGGGCGAAGTAATGATGACTTTATTTGAAGAAAAAATTGAAAAAAATATCTTGAATCCAACACACATTACAGATTTTCCTAAGGATATTTCTCCTTTTGCTAAAGAAGTGCCTGGCGAAAGCAGGCTTGTAGAACGTTTTGAGACATATTGTAATGGATGGGAAATATGCAATGCTTTTTCCGAACTAAATGATCCAATAGAACAACGTATGCGAATGGAACAGCAAGTACTACAATCACGTGAGCGTGGCGAACAAACAGTTCTTGATGAAGATTTTTTAGATGCTATGACATACGGAATGCCTCCGGCAAGTGGACTGGGCTTAGGCATAGACCGTATGGTTATGATTTTGACAAATGCTGCGTCTATTAGAGATGTTATTCTTTTTCCAGCACAAAGATTCAATTCATAAAAAATACAATAACAATCATAGCATAATTTGTTGCTATTAGTGATTATTTGATAAGTATTTTCTTTTAACTTTTTATAGTTATCTATTTGGTATTCAAATATGCAACATGATAAATATGATAATACATATAATATTTTACTATCATAAAAACCATGTAAAATCAAATGGTTATATAGACCCTACCCCTGATTCGGGCTTTGTTGATTCTACTGCATTTTCTTCAAAACAACCCCGCACCTTTTTTGAATCAAAAACTATACGGCCACATTTAGATAAGAGCATGAGAACGTCAAAAGAGAATGCCAGATATCGTATGGAATCCGAACCCCCTTTTACTTGTTTGGCAATGGCAAATTTTTTCATTGATCAAGGGGTGAGATATGATTCACCTGTAACGAATTTAAAATTGCAAAGCTTGCTTTATTTCACATATTGCATTTTGGTTTTACGGCATAAACAAGCCATGCTGGACGAGGAACCACAGGCTTGGCGTAATGGGCCTGTATTCTCAGGTATCTATCACAGATTCAAGTATTTCGGAAAAGGTACAATTCGTTTTCCCATGGATTTAGCTTTTGATATATTCCCCGTCATCAAAGACAAGGATGTACTAAATATAATGAAAATGGTTTGGGAAATATTTGGGATTTATTCGGATAAGATATTAAGCGGAACAAGCCGTACATCTATAGCATGGAAAAAAGTATACAATCCCAAAGATCAAGATTTGATCCGAACTATAACAGTTGAACATATCTTAAAACATGAGCAACACTCCTTCCTCAATTACTATTAAGAGGCGCATTATTATAACTTTCTAAAATAGTTAAAAGGATTGTGTGGGGTAGGGCTATGAGTAGATATGATGATAGAAATAAGCTAAATGATCTAACAGGAAAGGAGTGGTTGAAATTAACATCTAGTTTTCGGACTACCGAAAAATGTAAAGATGATAAAGAAGCAATGAAGCATCCTGCTCCATTTTTAATCAAGGATATCGAGAAACTTATTAGTATGTTTACGAAACAAAGTATGACCGTACTTGATATGTTTTGTGGAAGCGGCACGACATTATTATCTGCATGCAATTTAAAAAGAAAAGGTATTGGAATAGACATTAACCAAAAATATAGAGAGCTAGCTTTAAACAGACTAAAAGCTAAAAATTATCAAGAAGGAATAGATTTTGATTATTTAGTTGGTGATGCAATTGATGTCTTAAAGACAATTGATAGCGTTGATTATGTAATCACCTCACCTCCTTATCATAATATTTTAAGAAATACTGCCGATGGCATAAGAAGCGATAAAACGGCAAAGGGTTTTAGAAATGGAGGAAGAACAGGGATTGTTTATTATAGTGAAAATGAAAATGATTTAGGCAATAAAGCAACTTATCAAGATTTTCTTCACTCATTAGGTAAAATTATGGAAATTGCATACAAACTATTAAAACATAAAAAATACTGCACTATTGTAATAAGCGATTTTACAGTAGAAAAACAAGAGGTGAATGTACAGGGTGATGTTGTTAACTTAATGTCAGATATAGGATTTGAGTTTTCAGGCACTACTGTTTTATTACAACCAAACAAACCATTATATCCATTTGGATACCCATACGCGTACAAAATAAATCATCACCATCAAAACCTTATTACTTTTAGAAAGAAAATATAACAGTTAAATCAACAACTTAAACGTCCCATAACCATGGAATAAAGGGTGTTAATTCTACTATGTTTTCTTTGTTGCAATTCCGCACCTTTTAAGTATCAAATTATCACTAACTTTTCAACAACAGTTCTGCCTCAGCTTCTCTTCTTGCAACTAAACCTTTACAGGATTTCAACCTTAATCCCTCAAATGCCTTAATCAAATTAACTAAAAGTTGTATCATTGTATTGACTCCTGCAATCTTAGGTATTACTCAATAAAGTTTACATTAAATGAAATTAAAATACACAACAGCGTTAATGAGTATCTGGAGATTACATGAATGTCAAAAATTGAATTATGCAAAATGTATGCATTTAATATATTGAAGAGCTCTTCAATGTTAGGTGTTTTGATGTTGTTTCCTATTACTACTTTGGCGAAGGAGCAAATATCTAATACTGATGAGAACCGTATTATACATGCATTGTCTGTAGATTCAGATACTGTGATAGGATATCTAGAAGAGGGAACAAAACCCGAAAAGAATGATAATATATCCATCAATTATTCTATTAAGAAACCTTTGAAAACATTATATGTTAAAGGTGATTTCATTGTAGGATTTAACGTTTGTGATCAAAACAAAGAATTGACTTTTCCATATATTGGAAGTGATATTGCTATCGGACAAAAAAGTAATTTATTTTTAAATAACGATTATTACTTTAAAGAACTAGGAATAATATCTGAAGCTTCGATTGGTATTAAAAACAAAAGCTTGGCTACATTATTTAATGTTGGTTTAGATTTGAATTTTTATACAAAAATAACACCAAGTATTTCGCTAGGTATTGAACAGAGCTTAAAATTTCCTATTTATGGTATTGGTGGTGCGAAGGTTGAGACTTTTATTTTATCTGATATACATTCTTACCTTAACGGTTGCTCATTATTAGTTAATTCATTAGTATCAGTAGATGATGAGTTCTTCCCAATCATACCAATACCTAGATTAAGCTTTATATATCACAGACCAACAGGAGATTCGAAAATTCTAATTGGTTTTAGAAAATTGAGCAATGATGATAATACGATTATGCTATCATTATCCTTGTCATATTCATATAAATTCTAATCTACCCCCGCCGCCTCTTTTTAATTCTCATACCTCTATCGCAAAACCAATAGCCAACAATACAAGCAACAAGTTCTTGTTCAAAATCACCAAGAAAGGTATTAACCAATGTGGTAGAGAAACCATCTTGAATTATAGCTGATGTTAA
>PSQJ01000007.1 GCA_003045065.1 Candidatus Liberibacter europaeus | reverse complement strand
GCGATTAGCAACAGCTCTTACATCATGCGATGTTTCTATTTATTCAAAAAAAGGTACGGGGTTGCAACAAAGAAAATGCAGTAGAATAAATATTCTCCATAATCGGGGCAGGGGATTATGTAAGCAATTGATTTAACGGTGTTATTACGGTGGTATGTTATAATTGCCACATATTATAAAATATATTCATATATCTCTATTGGTCACGAAATTTATTACTGATTGGATATAGGCGATCTCTACCAAAGCTTTTAGAAGTGATTTTTGTTCCTAGTACAGATTGACGGCGCTTGTATTCAGATTGATATAACAAATTTTCTATATGATTAATGATTTCTATACTGTATTCTTTTTTGGCAATTGTTCTACAAGATGCCTCATATTCAACCATTTGTTCAATAATATCATCTAAAATGGGATATGGTGGCAAAGAATCTTGGTCGCATTGATCATATCTTAATTCAGCAGAAGGTTTTTTTTCAAGAATTCTAATAGGAATAATCTTTCCAAAAGGGCCTAGACCTCCAGACATACAATGTGAATTTCGCCAATGTGCTAATTTATAAACTTGTGTTTTATAAATGTCTTTAATTGGATTAAAACCGCCGCTCATATCACCATATAGCGTTCCATATCCTACAGATATCTCGGATTTATTGCTTGTTGTTATCAACATGGCTCCTGAATTGTTAGATATTGTCATCAAAATGTTGCTTCTGATACGACTTTGGATATTCTCTGCTACTATACCGGTTACTTTTTCTTTGAAGAAGTTTGACATTATAGAATAAAAATTATCAACAATATCTTTAATTGGTAAGACATCATATTGGCAATCTAATGCCTTTGAACAAGCAGCAGCATCTTCTAAGCTTTGCTTTGATGTATATATATAGGGAAGCATAATTGTTTGTACATTTTCTTTACCAAGAGCATCTACTGCCATTGTGGCACATAAAGCAGAATCTATTCCCCCAGATATTCCGATGATGACTTTATGAAAATTGTTTTTTCTGACATAATCACGTAAGCCAATAACACAGGCACTATAATCTGTTTCCTCATATTTATTATGAGTGTAAATAATTGATTTGGAAATGTTGTTTGTGCAATACCAACCGGATTTTTTTTTATATATCCACTTGCTTATTATGTTTTGTTCTTCAAATTGTTTCATTTGAAGAGCTAGTTTATTGTTGGAATTAAAGCAAAAACTTCCGCCATCAAATACCAACTCATCTTGTCCGCCAATTTGATTAGAGTAAATTATTGGCAGATTTATTTGAGAAATTTGCTTACAAACCGTTTCATGTCGTGCTTTTAGCTTATTACGACAATAAGGAGAAGCATTTATAGTTAAGATGATTTCTGCACCTTTTTCTTTTAAATGCTGGCAAATAATTGAATTTTTCCATAGATCTTCGCATATGATCACTCCAATTTTAATATTTCTGAATTCGATTGGATCATTTACACGTCCTGGTACAAAGGTGCGTTTTTCATGAAATTCGTCATAATTTGGCAAATTAATCTTATCGCGAATGGCAATGATATTACCTGCGTCAAGAATCGCAACTGAATTAAAAACACCCTCGGCATCTTTGCGAGGAAATCCAATAATTATTCCTGCTCCATTATCATGAGTATCATTTCTTAAAGTATCAATTGCATCATAACATGATTGTATAAAAGACGTTTTGAAAACCAAATCTTCTGGAGGATATCCTGATATAAATAGTTCTGTAAATAATATAAGATCTGCCCCTTGACTGGTTGCTTTTATGCGTGCATGGCGTGCCTTATAGATGTTTCCAGCAATATCTCCAACGGTTGGATTAAGCTGTGCTATTGCTATTTTTATACTTTTTATCAAAGGATAAACCATAATTATTGCTATAATATTTTATAACTTCTAATTTTTAGAATTAGTTTTCTAAAATTTGGTATAGAAGACATATTTAATAAGTTAGCAGTAATGATTAATAGTTAATATGCAATAAATATTTTATTATTCAAATAAGCTTTATTATAAAATCCTGCATATTATAAAGTGGAAATTGACAATCAATAAGATATGACCTGTAATAAGATTTGTTTTATTCTGTCCTTCCTATGTCAGGTGGCGTAGATTCATGTTTTAACATTTGTATAGCATCTGATAGGCTTAGAGATGTTTGGGTTTGTGACCCAAGGCGACGAATATTTACAGATCGCTCAGTAGCTTCTTTATTTCCGCATATCATTATTATAGGAATTTTTTTGACAGAATGTTCTCGTATTTTGTAATTTATTTTTTCATTACGTAAGTCTGTTTCAACTGATAGACCATTGTTTTTTAAAATATCTGCTACTTCATTAGCATAATTTATAGAAGATGAAGTAATCGTTGTTACAATCACTTGTATTGGAGAAATCCATAATGGTAAATGTCCTCCAAAATTTTCAATCAAAATACCGATAAAACGTTCAATGGAACCAAATATAGCTCGATGTATCATTACAGGATGGCATTTATCAGAGTTATTATTAATGTAAAATGCGTCAAACCTATCAGGAAGATTAAAATCAATTTGTGTGGTTCCGCATTGCCAATCTCGACCGATTGCATCTTTTAAAACATACTCAAATTTTGGACCATAAAATGCCCCTTCTCCAGGCAAAATACCAGTTTTAATATTTCCATTAGATGATTCTTCTATGGTATTAAGTACGTTTTTCATAGTTTCTTCAGCATTATCCCATAATGCATCAGATCCAACACGTTTATCAGGACGAGTAGAAAGTTTTACTGTGATTTTATCAAATCCAAAGTCTTTATATACTGATACTATAAGATGATGAATTTTAATGCATTCATCAGCCATCTGATCGTTCGTACAAAAAACATGAGCATCATCCTGTGTGAATCCGCGAGCACGCATTAGCCCGTGGAGAGCTCCAGAAGATTCATTACGATATACAGACCCAAACTCTGCTAAACGAATAGGAAGTTCACGATAAGATTTCAATCCATGCTTAAAAACTTCGACATGTCCCGGACAATTCATAGGTTTGAGTGCGAATGAACGCAAATTTTCTACTTCTTTATCAGCACATTGTACGGAAAACATATTTGCTCGATACCAATCCCAGTGCCCTGATTTTTCCCAAAGAGATTGGTCTAATATTTGCGGAGTATTGATTTCTTCGTAATCGTCTCTTATTCTCCTTCGCATATAGGATATAAGATTTTGAAATATTTTCCATCCCTTTTTATGCCAAAAGATAACCCCTGATCCATCTTCTGAAATGTGCAAAAGATTCATTTCTCTTACAATTTTTCGATGGTCACGTTTTTCAGATTCTGCGATAAGATTTAAATGTTGGGCGAGTTCTTGTTGAGAATTCCAAGCCGTACCATAAATACGAGATAGCATAGTACGAGAGCTATCACCCCTCCAATAAGCTCCAGCAACATTCATTAATTTGAAAAATGGTTTAATTTGTCCTGTTGATCTCACATGTGGTCCGCGACAAAGATCAAACCAGTCTCCCTGATGATAAACAGTAATTTTCTGTTCTATGGGAATTTTATCTATAATGTCTAGCTTGAATTCTTCTTTTTTAGATGCAAACAGTTCTTTTACTTGCTCACGAGACAAGTATTTTTTATAAAAAAGGGAATTTCGACGAATAATCTCAAGCATTTTCTTTTCGATTTTAGAAAGATCGCTGGTGCTAAAAGGTTCTGTCTTATTAAAATCATAGTAAAATCCATTTTCTATAACTGGACCAATCGCTACTTGGGTTCCTGGCCAGATACTTTGCACTGCTTCAGCCATAATATGGGCACAGCTATGGCGAATTATCTCTAAAGATCTCGGATCTTCATTAGTTATTATTTCAATTGATCCTGCCTGTATAGTATCAGACAAATCACAAACTTTGCCATTGAATGCAATGGCTATTGCTTTTTTTGCAAGAGATTTCGATATGGACTCAGCTACATCATATCCTGTTGTATTAACGGGAAAATTCTTGATTGAACCATCAGGGAATGTCAAATTTATATCTGAAGGCATTTGCAATCAACCTTTCCTTTTCATAGTATGTTCATGGATCAATTTTTGATATTTATTTATAAGAAAAATAAATTAGATCATTACCCATGGTCAATATAGTATACAATCATTTATCACAATATTGAACTATGTTTTCTATATTAAGAATTATTTTTGATGCTATAGAAAATACAAAATACATTTGATCGTGTATACTACTATAAACAACTATGAATTGAAAACTTCAGATATTTAGATTAAACTGTTTTTCAACTAATTAATACATACTTGATTAACTAAATTATTGTCACGTACTTATAATCTCTGTATCCCAAAAGACGTAATACAAAATGACTAATGATATCTATGATATAATTATAGAGAGGGAAAATTTATTGAATAAAACAACAAGGAAGATCCAAATACACAAACGCTATCATCAAGATTGTATCGTATAAAACCAAAGTTATTTAGTAACAATGTATTATTATAATAGACAGACGTGAACCAAATTATTCCAATATAGAAAAGGGAGAAAATTCTAGTTTTAACAAAGAATTTTCTCGCAACGAATTTAGAACAAAGCTGATTTAAGGATATATTTCAATATAGAGGAATAAACCCTACAGTAATATTCTAACTCTAGTGGGGGGAAGGGGAAACTACAGAAGTTTAATGTTTACTGCAGATGATTTTCCTGAATTTTTATCTTCTAAGAAATCATAAGAAATTTCCTGTCCTTCCATAATATTCTGTATCCCCGCACTATCAAGAGCAGACTGATGTAAAAAAACATCTCGCTGACTAGAATCATGAGGTGTAACAAACCCATATCTTTTGTCATGATTAAACCACTTAACACAACCAGTAGCCACTACTTATTTCCTTTCGAATTTAGAACAAATTGATACCTAATCTCCAAATACATGGATTTTACATACGAAAAATGCGAGAAAGATCATATAAATTAGATATAGATGATAATACCATCAAAGAAATTAAGACCCAACACCGACAAAGAACTAATATAAAATACGAATAGATATCGATATTAACTGACATTATTGTTGATAAAATCTGTTATGTCAAGATACGAAAAATTGCTTTTTATTAATCAAAAATTTTTTTTAATATGAATTCAAAAATTGAATCAGAACATTCTATCAATTAATAAAAATTTGTATGAACTTTTATTATTGGAATCATGTGTTCCGATAAAATTACTGTAACAATGAACAGGCGATAATTGTGCCAATCATAATTTAATTAAGAAAATCACTCTTAAAATTTACTGTAATACACATTTATTTTCAACAGGGGTTCAATTTGAAACGTAATTAGTATATCAGGACATTATTTATATTACAGTTTTTTTTATATATGATTTTTATATACTAATTTTTAGGTAGCAAATGTTTTCAGTTGAATATTTTTTATTAGGTATAGACCGTCTAAAAAAATGTAATAAAGGTTCTTTCGTTATTATTTTTGTGGTCTTGTTTTGTAGTTTTTATACCATTGGTGATACAATAATTGATATTGTAAATATTATAAAGACTAGGGATAATCTTTCTGAAATTTGTACTCGCTCCATGTACGGATTAATTCCAAATGTTTTACAAAATTTAAGCGAAAAAGATAAAATTGAAGAGGTAAAGAAGCAGCTACGATACAATTTTATAACCTATTATCCTTCAATGTCTACAGATGAGATTAATTATACTGTAAACGGATCCATAATATCGTTTGAAGATGCGCGTTTATCTTCAAGATCTATTTCTTTTCGAGTTAAGGTGTCGATGGAAAAAAAAGTTAAGATTGAATCTTTTATTTTTAATGTTTTTGGAAAATCAGATAAAACTTTTAATGTTAGTGTACATAAAACTGCTTTATTTCAAAAATATGATTTTGCGTTGATTACAATTCCATTTACATGGGGAATTGACAACGAAAGCAAAGAATTTTCACAAGAGATATTAAAATTTTTTAGACCATCTCCTGCAGAAGTTAAGATACTTCACAGACCCTTAATCATCCAAAAGAGAGATTTGTTTTTGGATAAATTTTTCCAACTAATTCCATCTGAAAGATTATGCGTTGCTCCTTATCATTATCAAAATATTATTTTTTGGAATCAAGGAGTTTTTACATATATTGGAGGATCTACAAGTAGTACTTCAATTACCTTACAAAAATTAAGGGACACAAAGACACGAAATTATCGTACAGTATGGGATAATGCTCCTTATAATAGAATAAAAAAAGTGCTACAGTTTGACAATAAATTAGCAGATTATATGTATTTGCAAGAAGATTCAGCTTTTAAGTGTTTTATAGGTGTTAATTTGCTTCAGGCAAAATATATGTTGATGATAGCTTTAGGCAATCAACTTACAGCTTATAATTCTCATACTAGACTAGGAAAATTATGTGATGATATAAAGAGATCTAATTTTCGGAAAAGAGATTTGGTTACGATTTTTTCCTTAGGAATTATGCCGGATGTTGCCACTAGACAACTTTTACGCAGATGTGCCAGCACTGAATCCAAATATTTCGAAATAAATGAAATTAGGCAGCCTATTTTAGTGGCGCAATCTTTGAGTAAAGAGTTTACTAAGGATTGGAATCAGCGATTTCATGTTTTGGTGGAATCATAAATTATCTCTGAAATGAGATGGGTGATTATGCGGAAATTATTATTTTGTCTGCTGATATATTAGCTTAGATCTAACAGAATTATATTTGATATTTGGGTTATATTTTTCTACTTTTTCAAACTTTTTTGATGTGAGATGTAGTTTGATGTCTTTCTATTGAATTATATTAAAAACTTTGTTTTTTATACGATGAATCAGAATATTTAACTGATAGTTTATGGAAACTATCTCGGGATCTTCTACAATTTGTTTTTTTATTATAAAATGGGATATCTATAGTATGTTTCAAGCAAGTTTTAAAATATAATAATGTCCTTGCCTGTCTGTCTTGATGTATTTGATATCCAACCAAACGCCTCTCTGGTCATCAGGATAGGCAGAGCTTTTTCGTATAAGCTTTCTACATCCATTTTTAAGATTACCAATTAATATTATATTATTATCTAAATCGCGTCATTTTTTGAATGATTTATAATGACACCAAAATATTTCTATTCCAATCCTCGCAATAGCGACTATGATGGGATAAATATTAAATGGCAAATTAGTTTCATAGTTATAACCAGTTTTATTTCTTTTTTAATGAATAGTCAAATTTTGTCCCATTGACGCCCAAATTTTCCCATGTTATCCCATATTTGGTTATATATGAAATCTGCTTGAGATTTTTTGGCGGTGATATTTAATACTTGGTACATACATAATATGAGCCGTTTTTTATCAAATGCAACTAAAAAGATTGATTCAAAGGGACGTATATCTATTCCTTCTATTTTTCGGACGATTTTAATAGAACGCTGTATTAACAATTTATATTGTTTTCAGGATTTTTTCTTTCCGGCTATTAGCGTTGGAGATAGTGAATTACTTGAACGTTTCGAACAAAAAATAGAGGATAATGATCCTATGTCAGTAAAAGCCAATCAGTTGTCTTTACTAATTCATGGTGGGGGAATTTTCTTAAAAATGGATAATGAAGGAAGAATCGTAATAATAGATTTTATTCGTGAATTTATTGGAGTCAAAGATGAAATCACCTTCGTTGGAAGGGGAAGTTATTTCCAATTGTGGAATCCTCAAACTTTTCAAAACATGAGGGAAGAATCTAGAAGAAAATATTGTCTCCAAGAGACTAAGCAATAAAATATATGGAGTCTATTATGAAGTCAGGACATTTTAAAGAAATATCTTCTGCTAGATCTGAGATATGTTGTCCTGATATAAATTATGCGGATTCTCATATTCCTGTTATGTTATCAGAGGTTGTTACCTTGATGAATCCAATTCCCGGTAAAATTATTCTGGATGCAACATTTGGTGCCGGAGGTTATAGCCGTTCATTTTGTGAAATGGGAGCAAATGTTATTGCCTTAGATCGTGATCCATTAGCAGTGTCGCAAGGGCAAGAAATAATGGAAAAATATAAAGAAAAATTTTCTCTTTTTAATGCGACCTTTTCTCAATTAGAAGACTACGTTCCTGATGGTGGGGTTGATGGTGTAGTATTTGATTTAGGTGTTTCTTCTATGCAAATTGACTGCCCTGAGAGGGGCTTTTCTTTTCAAAAAGATGGTCCATTAGACATGCGAATGTCTTGTTCTGGAGTATCGGCATGTGATGTTATTAATCATGTTGATGTTAAAGATCTTATTCGTATTTTGGGAATTTTAGGAGAGGAGAGACAAGCATCTCGTATTGCTCATGCTATTGTTAAACGTCGTCAATCTGTTCCCTTTAAAACTACACATGATTTATCTTCTTTTATTCGAGATATAGTATATATCAACAAAAAAAGTCGTATTCATCCTTCAACACGGTCATTTCAAGCATTGCGTATGTTTGTAAATGATGAATTGGGAGAATTAGTACAAGGATTATTATCAGCAGAAAAAGTTTTAAAGTGCGGAGGAGTCCTTGTTGTTGTTTCTTTTCATTCATTGGAGGATCGAATTGTTAAACATTTTTTTTCGAGTCGTTCAGGTAAAGTTACAACTGTTGGGCATATGATTTCTAACGAAATGCCACCAATAGTATTTTATCCTGTGAGCAAAAAGGTCATTGTCCCAACTAAAAATGATACCGATAAGAATAGACGATCACGTTCTGCAAAATTGCGAGTTGGAATTCGTACCTCAACTCAGCACATGAGCGACGATATTTCTTTTACTAGTTTGCCTAGACTGCCAGCTCTTTCTCAATTTGGAGTTCATAATGTTTAGAACAATTGATTTTGTAATTTTTGTTTTAATGTTTATATCTGCCGCAGCAACATACTACATTAAACACCAATCAGAGATCAAGAGAGAAGATCTGAGGATTTTGGAAAACAAGATAATAGCCGAACAAAATTATATTGACTTGTTGAAAGCCAACTTGGCGGTATTAGCTCAGCCTGAACGAATCAATAATTTAGTTACTTATTATTCAAAAGATTTGAAATTACATCCAACTAATCCGGTACAGTTGATTACCATTGATGATTTGTCAAAGTTGAAATGGCGTTCTGTTTCATATCAGGATGATATTGTATTGTCGCATAACAAGATATTTAGAAATAATAGACATCCCAAAAAAGCAATTAAAAAATATTGAATTATTGATTTTTAGGCAAAAAGCGTTTTTGATGTAGGAGTTATTTAATCTTAAAATGTTGTTTCCATTTGGCATAACTTCACGATTACAAACGCATTTTTCTATGAATATGGCACGTAATTTTTTTAATGAAGATCAAATATTTCCAAACAAGAAAAGGGAATATTTCTTCCAGAGGCGGCGCCAACATTTAGTTGTAAAAAGCAAAAATCGCGTTCTTATGACAATCATCGTTTTTGGGTTAATATATATTATTATTGCAACACGATTGATTCGATATGGCAACCTAGATTATGCAACGGCTATTGCTCCAATATCTGCAGAATGGCATATGACGTCTCGCCCTGACATTCTTGATAGGAATGGGTATATTCTTGCAACTGATATACGGACGTTTTCACTATATGCTGAGCCGTATAAAATTATTTTTCCTGATGAAATTATAGAAAAACTTCTCACGGTATTACCAGATCTTGATATAGACAAGATTCGTAGAAAATTATCTTCTAAGTCGAAATTTCAATGGCTACGTCGCCAACTTACCCCGCAACAGCAAAAGCGTATTTTAAATTTAGGTCTTCCAGGAATAGGTTTTCGTCCTGAAAAATGTCGTCTTTATCCTTCTGCTTCCAACACATTACATGTTGTTGGTTACGTTGACATTGATAATCATGGTATTGCAGGGATTGAAAAATTTATTGATATGCAAGGATTAACTAGTTTATCGAAGACAGATATGGAAGAAAGATCTCTTGATCCAATTAGATTGTCTCTTGATTTGCGTGTTCAAAATATAGTTCACCAAGTTTTGGTTGAAAATAAAAAAAAATATAAGGCAGAATCGGCGGGTGCTGTTATTCTGAACGTTGCTACAGGGGAAGTGGTGGCTATGGTTGCAATTCCTGATCATAATCCACATGAACCAATAGAAAAGAAAAAAGAAGGTTGGCTAAATCTTATTTCTTCTGGAGTATTTGAAATGGGTTCAGTTTTCAAGGCGTTCACTGTTGCCATGGGTATTGATAGTGGTTTATTTACGATAGATGATAAGATTGATACGCGTCATCCTATTAGGGAAGGGAAATATTTAATCAAAGATTTTCATCCGCAAAATCGTATGTTAAGTCTCCAAGAGATTTTTAAGTACTCTTCTAATATTGGGGCAGCCAAAATTGTGGACGCTTTGGGAATTGATATACATAGAGATTTTTTATATAAGCTGGGCTTGTTAACTAGGGTGGAAACCGAATTGCCTGAAATTAAGGATCCTTCTTATCCTACTAAATGGAAGAGAATTAATTCGTTGACAATTGCTTTCGGACATGGTCTTGCTACTACTCCATTGCAAACTGCGGTTGCTGCTGCATCTCTTGTGAATGGCGGACGATTAATTCCCCCTACTTTTATGAAGAGGAATCGTGAAGAAGCAGAAAAAATATCCCGTATAGTATTAAAAAAGAGTACGGTAGATGTGATGCGTTATTTATTGCGTCAGGGTGTTGTTGGAGGTTCAGGAAGAAGGGCTTTTGTTCCAGGATTTGAGGTTGGAGGAAAAACAGGAACAGCTCAGAAAGTAATTGATGGACGTTATTCAAGAGAATTAAATTTTAACTCTTTTATTGCGGTTTTTCCTACAAGTAATCCTCAATATGTTATTATGAGTTTTATTGATTCCCCAAAAATAAAGGAACACAATCAGCTTACTGCTGGGGTAAATGTCGCACCTATGGTTGGAGAAATTATCAGTAAATCGGCATCTATGTTAGGTGTAAAACCAATTTTTTGATTTTGTACAATTTTTATAAGATCTTTATAAAAACAAGTTAAATCATTATTAAATATTATTTTCAAGGAGATATTATTGAAGTTACAGGATCTAATATGTAAGGATTTCCCAGAATTAACGCAACAAATACTGCGTTTTTCTATACAGTGGAGAGAGCGAGAAATTTATCATATTTCTGCAGATAGTCGTTTAATTCAGCCAGGATGGATGTTTGTTGCGATTGTTGGTAGTGTGAATGATGGTCATGATTTTGTTTTACAAGCAATAGAACAAGGCGCTTCAGCTATTGTCGTTTCTTCTTATGACAAATTGCAGGATTGTAATTCGGATGTTCCGATTATTATTGTTACAAATACAAGAAAGTTTTTATCTGTTATATCATCTAGATTATACGGTCGACATCCTGAAAAAATATTAGCTGTTACTGGGACATCTGGTAAGACTTCAGTATCTTCTTTTATACGGCAGATTTGTCAATATTCAGGTTTTTCTGCGATACAGATAGGGACATCTGGTGTTGTTCCATTTTACCAAAATGGTGAAAATAGATTAACAACTCCTGATCCTGTTTATCTTGCACAATTATTACCTTTACTTGCTTCGCAAGGAACAACGCATGTATCAATTGAGGCATCAAGCCATGGATTAGATCAATATAGATTAGATGGTATAAAGTTGGTAGCAGGAGCTTTTACAAATCTTGGTCGTGATCACATGGATTACCATGAAACAGTAGAGAAATATTTTAACGCAAAAATGCGTCTTTTCAAAGAATTATTACCTAAAGGATCTCCAGCAGTTATTTTTGCAGATGACTTATGGTCAGAAAAAGTTATGGAACATGCTCAGAAAGCAGGTTGCCGTGTATTATCAGTAGGATATAAGGGAAAATTCATTCATCTCAAACAATTGATTGAAATTGATAATAAACAACGGCTCATCTTCTCTGTCGAAGGATATAATTATGATATAATTCTACCTCTTCAAGGACGATTTCAGGCTTACAATGCTATTGTGGCTGCTGGTTTATGTATTTCAATAGGAATTGATGTACCTGTAGTGGTTAAAGCTTTAGAACAATTGGTTTTTGTACCTGGAAGATTTGAATTTGTTGGAAGGAATTCAAATAGAGGAAAGATTTATGTTGATTATGCCCATACACCGGATTCTATGAAGGCTGTTTTAGAAAATGTTCGAAATATTACATTAGGTCGTATTATTTTGGTATTTGGTTGCGGAGGTGATCGCGATCGGGGAAAGCGCAAGATTATGGGACAGATTGCTTTGCAGTTATCTGATGTTTCTATTGTGACCGATGATAATCCTCGTTCTGAAGATCCTGCAAAAATTCGTGCCGAGATTATTGATGGTTCTCATCGTTTTATTGAGGAAGGCAATCGTCAGGAAGCGATACGTATGGCTATTTCTATGTTAAAAGCAGATGATGTATTGATTGTTGCAGGTAAGGGACAAGAAAAAGTACAAATTGTTAAAAATGGAAAAACTATGTTATCAATTGATTGTGATATAGTGCGTGAAATTTTAGAAGGTTCACTGTGAATCGTTTATGGAATCTTCACGATTTATTGAAAGTTATACAGGGAAAGTCTCTTGCAAAAATTCCAGAAGGTTTCGTAACAGGAATTTCAATAGACAGTCGTACTATTTCTCCGGGAGAGGCGTTTTTTGCACTAAAGGGTGATCGTTATGATGGCCATGATTATGTGTTAGATGCAGTGGAAAAAAAAGCTGCTCTTGTTATCATAAATACAAATATGCTTTCATCAATAGGAAGATTATCAGTTCCGGTTTTTCTAGTAAATGATGTTTTATCTGCTCTTAAACAGCTGGCTATTGCGGCACGTCTTCGTTCTAAGGCAAAAGTGATCGCTATTACTGGATCCGTGGGTAAAACTACTACAAAAGAAATGATAAATTTGGCTTTATCCGCCATAGGCAAAACACATGTTTGTGAGTCTTCTTATAATAACCATATAGGTGTTCCATTAACCCTGTCACGCATGCCAGATGATGCGGAGTTTGCGATTTTTGAATTGGGTATGAGTCATCCTGGTGATATACGATTTTTGACTCAATTAGTACGACCTGATCTTGCTGTTATTACAACAATTGCCCCTGCGCATATAGGAAATTTTTCAGGATTGGAGGAAATAGCTTCTTCCAAGGCAGAAATTTTTGAAGGATTAGAAAAAACAGGCTCTGTTTTATTGAATCATGATAATCACTATTTTGAATTTCTTAAAAATAAATCCAATGAAATGGGTATTGGCAAAGTATATTCATTTGGAAAATCAGTTGATGCTGATTTTAGGATGCTTAAAGTTGAAGAACTCTCTGAAAAATCTTGTATTAGAATACAAATGAAAGAAAAATTACTAGAAGTGATGAGTTATGCTACGGGGCAACACATGGCTTACAATATCCTCGCAACATTAGGGGTCGTATTGTTGCTTGATTCCGATATTAATAAGGCGATCAACGCTCTTTCTGATTTTCATCCCCTGAAAGGAAGAGGTAAGAGATATCATCTTTCGTTAGCAAATGGATATTTTACACTGATTGATGAGAGTTATAATGCCAACCCTGCTTCTATGCAAGCAGCTATCGCTGTTCTATCTCAAACCTATCCATATGGGAAAGGAAGACGCATTGCTGTTCTTGGGGATATGAATGAAATGGGGAAAATGTCGGAATCATTTCATATCAATCTTGCAAAGGTATTATTATCGCATAATATATCACATGTTTGGTTGACTGGTATGCATATGATGGCTTTGAAAGAATCTCTTCCAAGAAATATTGATGTTCAGCATTTTGAAAATATGATGGATTTATTATCATTCATTAAACTATCTATTATTGAGGGTGATATTATGGTTGTAAAGTCTTCTCATGCATGTAGGCTATATCATATTGTTCAGTTATTACTTGAAGAATTTAAACTTATTCATTAAAGATCTAGTGTCAGCTCTGATGTCATATGTTTGGTTGACTTATATGTATATTATCGTTGAGACAATCTCTGCCAAGGGAATATCTGTATTCATTTTTTTTGAATAAATGATGTACCTATCGTCATCTATTAAATTCATTATGTGAGAATAGGTTATTGTTGTAAAATATTCTCGTATATTATTTGAATTATATAGTGTTATTTACTTATTGTTTTAATGGTGATTTTTATCAACAACATATTATGTTATAGACTATAAAAGAGGGATTGATGCTTGTCAGGTTAGCTGATTTTTCAGAATATATGGTAACTCTTAATATTTTTAAGTATATTACGTTCAGGTCAGTTGCAGCATTTTTAAATGCTGCTTTTATTCTTCTAGCTTTCGGGCCTAAGATGATATCTCTTCTCATTACCTATCAAGGCTATAAAGGCCAACCCGTTCGTATTGAAGATTTACCAATACATTCTAAAAAAATTGGTACACCAACTATGGGTGGTGTAATGATCTTAATAGGGATCATAGTATCATCTCTTTTATGGGCTGATTTTTCTTCTCCACATGTAATTATTATTCTATTATTAACTATATGTTTTGCTCTTGTTGGTTTTTGTGATGATTATTTGAAAATCAAAAAATATGACCATTGTGGGCTTTCGTGGAAAACTAGGATTTTTATAGAGTTTATTATTGCTAGTTTGGCTGTTTATGCTTTGATGGTTTTTTCAAAATCTACATTATTTGGTACAGATACTATTACTTCTATTTCATTCCCTTTTTTGAAAGGTTGTATATGGGATATAGGAATATTTTTTATTCCTTTTGGTGCTATTGTTATTTTATCAGTAGCTAATGCTGTGAATTTAACAGATGGTCTTGATGGTTTGGCTATTGTTCCGGTTATGATTGCATCTTCTACATTTGCTTTTATTGCTTATGTTTCTGGGAATATTATTTTTGCTAATTATTTGCAAATTAACTTTGTGCCTGGTGTAGGTGAATTGGCAGTTATTATAGGGGCTCTTATCGGTTCAGGACTTGGTTTCTTATGGTTTAATGCTCCACCAGCTGCTATTTTTATGGGTGATACAGGATCTTTGGCTTTGGGTGCGCTTATTGGAGGTGTTGCAATTGCGACAAAACATGAGATTGTCTTGATAATTATAGGAGGATTATTTGTTGTTGAGGCTATATCTGTAATTGTTCAAGTATTATATTTTAAAATAACTGGAAAACGGATTTTTCTGATGGCTCCTATTCACCATCATTTTGAAAAAAAAGGATGGACTGAAAGCCAAATAGTAATTCGTTTTTGGATTATTGCTGTTATATTAGCTGTTTTTGGGCTGTTAACTTTGAAGATACGGTAATATTTTCATGAAAATAAGGGGTTTGAAGAATCATTTGATCGCTGTTCTTGGATTGGGTGATTCAGGATTAGCAGTGGCAAATGCTTTGATGAATTCTAGCGTACGTGTTATTGCTTGGGATGATAATCCTCTATCTATTTTAAAAGCTAGAAATATTGGAATTACAATTGCTGATTTTCGTCAAGTCCAATGGTCAAAGGTTTCATCCCTTGTTTTGTCTCCTGGAATCTATTCTACTGGTGATAAAGCCCATTGGTGCGTTAAATTAGCTCGTCAGTTTAACGTTGAAATTATTGGTGATATTGAATTATTTGTGCGAGAAAGACGTATTTCTTCTTCTAATTCTCCATTTGTCGCGATAACAGGAACTAACGGCAAATCTACTACTAGTGCTTTGATTGCTCACATTTTAAATAAAAGTGGTCGTGATGTTCAACTGGGTGGAAATATTGGTAATCCAGTTATGAAACTTGCAGATTTTGCTGATGATCGTTTTTATATTATAGAATGCTCTTCTTATCAAATAGAAACAGCGCCAACTATTGATCCTTCGATAGGAGTTCTTTTGAATGTTTCTCCTGATCATCTTGATAGACATCATACTTTAGACAACTATGCCCGTATAAAAAAAAATCTTGTTACTATGAGTCAAAACGCTATTGTTTGTATAAATGATAGTATATGCGAAAAGATTGCCTCTGATATGATTGCTTCGGGTCGTAAAATAACACGGATATTTCATTATCCAATCATATCAGATGGAGATATTTATATTGATGGATCATATATTAAATTATCTCCGACAAATGATATTTTATTAGATCTTTCTCAGAAAAATTATGAATATAATATCCAAAATGTTGCTGCGTCTATTGCAGTTTGTTTAAAATTAGGATTAGAAAAAACCGATATAGCAAATGCAATATCTTCTTTTAGAGGATTAACACATCGTCGTCAAAAGATAGCTAGATTAGGAAAATCGGTTTTTATCAATGATTCTAAGGCGACTAATATTCATGCTGTAGTTGATGCTTTTTTAGGTGAACAACGTATGATTCACTGGATTGCTGGTGGTTTGTCTAAATCAAACGATCTCTCAATTATTTCCCCGTTTTTGTCACAAATTACTAAAGCTTATTTTATTGGTGATTCTGCGGATTTATTTGCTTATAAATTAAAAAGTAAATTAGATTTTGAGTTGTCTAAAACGCTTGATAAAGCAGTTTTAAGTGCCTCACGTCATGTGAGTAATACGAATATTCCAACAGTTATTTTGTTCTCTCCAGGTTGTGCAAGCTTTGATCAATATAAAGATTTTAGAGAACGAGGATTTGCTTTTATGTCTCATGTATCTGAGATAAAAGGGATAGAAATGTTAGTTGATATAGAAGAAGAAAGACTGTTTAAATGGTAAAACGCACTGAAAGAGGAGTTTTAGCGGATTGGTTTTGGACTGTAGACTGGTTTCTATTGGTGTCATTTTTATCTTTATTAGGTATGGGTTTTATGTTGTCTTTTGCTGCATCAATACCAGTTGCCGAGAAGTTAAGGCTTGATAGTTTTTATTTTGTAAAAAGACATGCCCTTTTTCTTTTACCTTCTATATTTTTAATGATTATTTTTTCTTTTTTTTGGCTGAAACAAATCAAAAATACAGCCTTTATATTACTTTTTTTATCCATGATAGCTATGTTGCTAGTTTTGTTTGTTGGAATTGAAATTAAAGGAGCTAAGCGTTGGTTATATTATTTTGGAGTATCAATTCAGCCTTCTGAATTTATGAAACCATCTTTTATTATTACATGTGCTTGGCTTTTTTCCGAACAAGTGCGCCATCCGGATGTTCCTGGTAATGTTTTTTCTCTTATTTTATTTGGAATCGTCACAGCTTTATTGATTGCACAACCTGATTTTGGTCAAAGCATTTTGATATCTTTAATATGGGGATGCATGTTGTTTATTACTGGTATTTCTTGGTTATGGATAATAATTTTTGTTATATTCGGGGCAACTAGCTCAATGTTGGCCTATAAAACTATGCCTCATGTTGCTATTCGAATTAATCATTTTATCACTGGAATAGGAGATTCTTTTCAAGTAAATAATTCTCGTGAGGCTATTATACATGGTGGATGGTTTGGTAAGGGGCCTGGTGAAGGAACTGTTAAACGTCTTATTCCAGATAGTCACACAGATTTTGTTTTTTCTGTTGCGGCTGAAGAATTCGGAATTATATTTTGCATAGTAGTAGCATGCATTTTTGCTTTTATTGTTTTACGAGCTTTATTGTACTCATTGAGGGAAAATGACGATTTTATTCGTATTGCTACATTTGGTCTTGCGCTGCAGATAGGGTTACAAGCAGCTATTAGTATTGGTGTTAATTTACATCTTTTACCTACAAAAGGAATGACAATGCCTGTTATTTCTTATGGTGGATCTTCCATGTTAGGGATGTGTATTACCATAGGCTGTCTTTTAGCATTGACACGTCGTATGCCTGAAAAACGGTCTTATAAATGATTTTTTCAGGGTATTAGATAATAATATTGGGTTTATAGTATGTCAAAAAATGATGTTGTATTATTAGTAGCAGGAGGGACAGGTGGACATGTTTTTCCTGCAATAGCATTATCACATGAATTAAAAAAAAGGGGATATACTGTTTGTTTGGCTACAGATAGTCGAGCTAAGCATTTTTCGCAAAAAAATTTTGCAGGCACGATATACGAAATTAGTTCTTCTAAAATTAATTTATCAAATTTTGCTAATTTTTTTTGCTCCATGGCGATATCTTGGAAAGGATTAATAGGTTCTTTTTTCCTTATAATAAAACTCAAACCAAAAGTTATTATAGGTTTTGGAGGGTATCCCACGGTATTTCCTTTATTGATTGCTATCATTCTTAGGATACCATCTATAATTCATGAGCAAAATGTAATTATGGGGAGGGCAAATCGTCTTTTATCTTTAGGTGTTAAAGTGATTGCGGGTGGACTTTTTTCTAAGAAAAAAGGATTTTTATCGCATAAAATTATTGAAACGGGCAATCCTATCAGATCTTCTCTTATGAAAATGGCGAATATTCCTTATAAATCAAGTGGTCCAAATGAACCTTTTCGTTTGTTAGTATTTGGAGGAAGTCAAGGTGCAAAGATTTTTTCAGAAGTTATTCCTCGAAGTATTGCTCTTATCCCCGCAAAACAACGTGAGAGATTGATAATTACACAACAGGTTAGGGAAGAAGAACAAGAGGAAGTAAAAAAACAATATGATCATCTGGGATTAACAGTTCACATTGCTTCTTTTTTTTATGACATTGATGAGCACGTTGCTAAAGCAAATTTATTGATATGCAGATCTGGAGCTTTGACAATCTCTGAAATAGCTGTTATGGGACGCCCTGCAATTCTTATTCCTTATCCCTATTCTGTTAATAATGATCAGTTGCTGAATGCACAGTTTTTGCAAGAGGGAGGAGGGGCTGAAGTGATAACACAAGATTTTCTTTCTCCAGAAAAATTGGCTAAATCTATTTCTTATGCTATGAATCACCCAGATTATCTAGCTCGTATGGCTAATAATGTTTCTAAAAAAGGAAAAACAGATTCTGTTTTGTTGCTTTCTAATATAGTTGATCAAATCCTATTGAAATAACATAAACCAATCAGCAGCAAGAGCATTATAAGCCTGAAATTGTCCTTTAATAGGTAGAATATATTATTCTTCTTCGATATATAAGATGATCTTTGGGGGGATAATCAATTTCGATCAATTGTTTTAGATGAATGAGTTTTCCCTACATGGATTAGGGTTATCCTGATGCATATTGTTAGGAAAATTTTATACGAAGGACAATCCTCTAATTTATTATATTTACTGTTCTTAAATATAGTTGACGATCTCGTTATAAAGAATATTGTATCTAGTTTAGAGGAGATAATCGTATTATGATTGCAACAGATATGGGATCTATACATTTTATAGGTATAGGTGGAATAGGGATGAGTGGTATCGCCGAAGTATTGCATAATACGGGCTATCAGGTGCAAGGATCAGATATAGTTTTAGGATCAAATGTAAATCGACTTCTTGAACAAGGAATTAAGATTTCGATCGGGCATAAAGCAGAAAATATAGAAAATTCTGAAGTTATTGTTACATCTACAGCAATTGATTATAACAACCCTGAATGTATTGCGGCACGTGAAAAAAACATACCTATAATACGACGTGCTGAAATTCTTGCAGGCATCATGCGTTTTCGTAGATCTATTTCTATTGGTGGAACTCATGGAAAAACAACAACAACCTCAATCATTGCATCCTTACTTGATATGGGCAATTTGAGTCCGACGGTGATCAATGGAGGAGTTATTAATGCCTATGGAACCAATGCACGAATAGGTACAGGTGAATGGATTGTTGTTGAAGCAGATGAATCAGATGGTAGTTTTCTCAAACTGCTTTCAGATATTATCGTAGTTACTAATATTGATCCAGAACATCTAGATTATTATGGTGATTTTGACGCTATTCGTTCTGCTTTTAGTCAGTTTATTAGTAATATTCCTTTTTATGGTTTTGCAGTTGTTTGTTTTGACCATCCAGAAATTCGTTCTATTATTAATCATATTAAAGATCGAAAAATTATTACATATGGTCAGGATTCTCAAGCTGATATCCATTATTATAATATCAAGAAGTTTTCTGATCGTACGGTATTTGATATTAATATACGAGGGAATTTGATCAAAAATTCCGTAGAAATAAAAGATCTTGTTTTGCCTATGATTGGTACACACAATGTTGCAAATGCAGCTGCTGCTATTGCCGTTGCTTATAAATTGGGATTATCGCCTCAAGATATTGCTAATGGTCTGGCTATTTTTGCTGGAGTTAAAAGAAGATTTACTTCTATAGGAATATGGAAAGATGTGCATTTTTTTGATGATTATGGGCATCATCCTGTGGAGATTTCCTCTGTTCTTTCAGCTGCTCGTGAAGTATGTACAGGAAAAATTATTGCTATTCATCAACCACATCGTTACTCAAGACTTTTTACACTTTTGGATCAATTTGCTACCTGTTTTTCTGATGCTGATACTGTTTTCATATCTCCTGTTTATGAAGCTGGAGAAAAGGTTATAGAAGGGATTTCTTCCCAAAAATTAGTCGAAAAAATCAGTGAAAATGGACACCCTTCAGTATATCACTTGGATTGTTTTGATTTTCTTATTCCACAAATATTAGAAATTACAATGCCTGGTGATTTTGTTATCTTCTTGGGTGCTGGAAGCATAACTCGGTTGGCATATTCAATTTTTGACAAACTTCAAAACAACGCAAATGGATAATTCATGGAAGAATCCATACACTCAATGATAAAATTATTAAGAGGGAAATATCAGGAAAATTTTCCAATGCGGAGGATTACATGGTTTCGTACTGGAGGATGCGCTGATGTTATGTTTCAACCTCAAGATATTGATGATCTCAAGGATTTTTTGGCAATTTTACCCATAAATTATCCATTACAAGTTGTGGGACTTGGATCAAATATTTTAGTGCGTGATTCTGGGATTAGAGGTGTTGTTTTACGGTTATCCCAGTTTGGTTTTGGTAAAGCAGAAGTAACTAGTGATTTTAAAATTATTGCTGGTGCAAGTTGTTCGGGTAAGCTTATTGCTAATTTGGCTCTACAACATGGTATTGGGGGATTTCATTTTCTATGTGGAATTCCAGGCTCTGTTGGAGGAGCTGCATATATGAATTCTGGAGCTAATGGTTACGATACTTCTGAACTTATCATAGAGGTTCATGTTGTAGATCGTATGGGAAATCAGCATATCATTCCTAAAGTTGAAATGGGATATGGATATCGTCATTCAACTATTTCGAAAGATTTTATTATAACACATGTGGTATTTCAGGGATTTGCAGAAGATTCAGATGTTATTCGTTCTGCTATATCTGATGTGATAAAGCATCGTGAATTAGTACAGCCGATAAAAGAAAAGACTGGAGGATCTACTTTTAAAAATCCTATAGGACACTCCGCATGGAAATTAATAGATGATGCTCAATGTCGTGGATTGACCTTTGGAGGAGCAAAAATATCAGAATTACATTGTAATTTTATGATTAATACAGGAAATGCGACAGGGTATGATCTTGAGTATCTTGGCGAGATTGTTCGTAAAAAAGTGTTTGATCAATCAGGTATTATCTTAGAATGGGAAATAAAGCGAGTAGGAGACTTTATTGATAATTATGTCGTTGATTCGCTTGATATTTCATAGACCATCATCCTATTTGCAGGATCTGTAAAGTATATTGTCAAGGAATGCTCTTTGTTGGCTTAGTATGGTAAAAGATATTGTTCTACTAATTTGTTTTTTAAAAATTTTTCTTTATGGCGTGAGAAAGAATATTACAAGTTATATTTTTTAATTACTATTTCTTTAATTAATCATATTCAAAGATATGGTCTCAAACATTCTTTTTGAATTTTTGAGACCATTAGCTTAGTAATTTTGCTATTTTAAAGTACCATTTGATGAAAATTCAAATCAATTTTTAAAAACGTAAAGCAAAACCGGCTGTAATACTAGATTTATTCCATAAATCAGAGCAATTTGTTAACTCTTTGATATCTTTGAAATTATAGCGATATTCAGCCTTGACAGATAAGAAGCTTGCTAATTTTTTCTCAATACCAGTACCTATAAATACATCAAAATCTCTATTTGCTATATTATTTATTATATCCTTTAAACCACTCATGCTTTTGAATGATTCTACTGGTATGTTTTTTTCACGCAATCCAGATGTTGCATAGAAAAGAGTGTTTTGTAATATCGAAGCATTATCATTGTTCAATGTAAACCCACTACGAAATCCAATTGATAAAGATGCGTTACTTATCGATTGATTTTGATCTGTGGACAAATGATGATCTTCAGCAGCAAGTGACAAACCATAGACAAGACTTCCGTCCTGCATGTCATAACCTGTAAAAACTCTTCTAACAGAAGATTCAGCATTAGGATCACTAATAATACCTTTAGTATCATTGCCGGAGGACTTTGCATTTTTACTAAACTCAGCCCCAATGTATGCTCCTTCCCATGATGATATAGGATTGTTTATCGCCATAACATTGCTACCATTAGATTGTGGAGGTATAAATGCAAAGTAATTATCGCCTGCAGCAAGTGAAGTTGAAGACAGTAGCCCTAAACAAACCGTGCTACATATCATTTTAGATCTTATTGTGCGAAATCCTCTATCACTCATTAAGTTTTCTCCTATCATATCATATTAAAATGATTATACAGTACTCAAGTACTTCATCCAATAATAATAACCTATATCATGTTAATTTATCGTATGTATATTTGGTAAATTTAATGTTTATCATAAAAATATTTATATTCTGTTTATGGTTAACTAAGATTATGATTACTGTAATATTAATTTTATTCTTAATAAAAAACAAACAATTACTTTTATGAATAATAAAATAATTGTAAATCATAAAAATACAATTTGATATAATCCGTTTATATTACCTGCATATAAATGATTTGGTTTAATATAATATATAATGTATTATTATGTAGTTTACAAAAAACATCACTATTTCACACTATGATTATTATTCAATAATTTATGCAATCTATATTTTATAATTTGTGCTTGATTATTAAACCAGTGATCAATTTTGCGTAATTTTGAAAAATACCAGTATAAATCAGTTAATAATATTTTAGGATTGACCTTAGCTGTAATTCTGCTTAGATATTATTATAATCCAGAACTGTAGTTCTGCTATTTTGTTAATTAAACGTATCCCATGGTCGTAGTTTTTGTACTTATACCATATGATTTTTCTATGGCCTGTCAAATTTTGTGATGCAAAATTAGAGGAGGGTGCGTTTCCTAGTCTTGCCTTTATGACTAAAGGCTATGGAAGCGGTAATATGAAAGGAATGCAATGAGCAAGCGTGAATCATCTAAGTATAAAATAGATCGTCGTTTGGGTGAAAATCTTTGGGGGCGACCAAAGTCACCTGTTAATGTGCGTGCTTATGGCCCTGGATTACATGGTCAACGTCGTAAATCAAAACCTTCTTATTTTGGCTTGCAGTTACGAGCTAAGCAGAAACTGAAGAAGTATTATGGAGATGTTGGTGAGAAGCAATTTTTTGCCATCTTTAAAAAGGCAGATAGTGCTAAAGGGGATACTTCTCAAAATTTAATCTCTTTTCTTGAATCTCGACTTGATACTATAGTATATCGCTCTAAGATTGTGCCTACATTCCATGCTGCACGTCAGTTTATTAATCACCGGCACATTTTAGTTAATGGTTCTTCTGTTAACATTGGGTCATACCGTTGTAAGGCTGGTGATGTTATTGAAGTAAAGCAGAAGTCAAAACAGCTTGTTTGTGTTTTGGAGTCCGTAAAGCTTGCTGAAAGAGATGTTCCTGATTATATAAAGGCTGATCATGATAATATGGTTGCTACTTTTATAAGAGTTCCTACATCTTTAAGTGATGTTCCTTATCCCGTTGTTATGGAACCAAATCTTGTTGTTGAGTTTTATTCTCGTTAAGTATAGTGTTTTAAACCTTCTGATCTTATGGAGGAATACTTGGATATAAAGGAGGTTTTGGACAGCGTTTATGAAGATATCAAACCTTGTATTGGACAAGGTGATGTTGCAGATTATATACCCGAGTTGGCTAAGGTACGACCTGATCGTTTTGGTATTTCTCTGGCTCTATCGGATGGTCGAGTATATTCATCTGGTGACTATGAAATTTGTTTTTCTGTTCAAAGTATTGCAAAAGTTTTTCTTCTTACCATGGTTTTACAAGATATCGGTGATAGTATTTGGAAACGTGTTGGTCGAGAACCTTCTGGATGTTCTTTTGATTCAATAGTTCAGCTTGAGCATGAGAATGGTATTCCTCGTAATCCATTTGTTAATGCTGGCGCTATAGTTATGACTGACGCAATGCTTGAGAAAAGTTCGGCGGATTGTGAGATAGAAAATTTTCTTAATTTTATGAGGGATGTTTCTAATGATTCATCTATTTACATAGATTCTGTTGTTGCCAATTCGGAAATTTCTACTGGTTATCGTAATTTTGCACTTGCAAATTTCATTCGTTCGTATGGAAATCTGACTAATGATGTTGCAGATGTTTTGAGAGTTTATTGTAATCATTGTGCCCTTATGATGAATTGTGTGCAACTTGCAAGATCAGGTCTATATCTTGCGTTTAGGGGATATAATCAAATGACTAATAAACAGGTTATATCTGCGCAACAATCTAGATGTGTGAATTCCATAATGCTTACATGTGGACATTATGATAATTCAGGTGATTTTGCATATCGTGTTGGTTTTCCTGGGAAAAGTGGTGTTGGCGGAGGTATTCTTGCTATTGTACCTTCAAAGGCATCTATTGCTGTATGGTCTCCTGGTTTGAATAAAGCTGGTAATTCCTTATTGGGATACAGAGCTCTTGAGCTTTTAGCTATTAGAACAGGTTGGTCAATATTTGATTATGATGATGGCTTGAGTTTGTAATTCTGAGGTGGATACATTGATTGGTAAAAAAAATGATACGGTGCATCATACTTTTGATACTTGATGTGATTGGTTAGCAGTTTAATTATTATCTTTTGTTTTCAACTCTATTATAAAAAAAATTCTCAAAAAATTTGTTGTAATTTTTGTTATTTAAATTTATCCTATGTAGGATAGGATTTTGCTAATTTTTTGATTTATAGTTGTTAAAAGTCGTTAAATAGTATTTGATTTTTTTATTATTTTGTAAGAAGTGTCTTCTATGATTTAGTATGTGAAAGAACATTTTTTTTATTTGATATTGTGATCAATATTTTTTTTAATGTTGGGTTGTGGTTTGGATTATTTCTGTTGAGTTATTATTCCCTACCTGTTGTAGGGATTTGGTGCGGGGATATGACTTAGGATTTTAGTGTTATTTGTTTAAAAAAGGGGCGTTTAGTGTCTAAATCTCCAATGGGTCAATTCGTTGTACATAAAATTATTCCAATCCAGATTGATGGAATTGATTTATCTTTTACGAACTCTTCCCTATCTATGATTGTTAGCGTGTTTATATTTTTGGGTTTTTCTTATTTGGCTGTTCGAAAATGTCAGATGGTTCCTACGAGAATGCAATCAATGCTGGAAATAATATATCAGTTTGTAATGTCTAACTTGCAGGAATCTGCAGGGCTTAGAGCTAAAAGGTTTTTATCTTTTGTTTTTTCTCTTTTCACTTTTTTAACAATGGCTAATCTGGTTGGTATGTTTCCATATCTTTTTTCGTTTACGAGTCAGATTGTTGTTACAACAACTTTCGCATTTATAGTTATATTGACAGTTATAATATCCGGTTTTTATGTAAATGGTTTACGATTCTTTAAGTTGTTTATTCCTTCGGGGATTCCTATTGTCATGAAACCATTGGTTTGTTTTGTGGAAATAGCGTCTTTTTTAGCTCGTCCTATTAGTTTGTCATTGCGTTTATTTGCTAACATGTTGGCAGGGCATATCATGTTGAAAGTGTTTGCCGGATTTATTTCTTCTATGTTTTCTTTAGGTTTATTAGGAATAGTATTTTCTTTGTTACCATTGTTCGTAAATGTTGTGATAACAGGGCTTGAGTTTTTTGTTGCATTTATGCAAGCATATCTTTTTATGATGTTAACGTGTTTATATATTAGTGATGTATATCACGCTGATCAGCATTAGTTTTGAGGCGATGGTTTATTTGGAATTTTGTGCATATTTTATTAAATAATAACTTAGTTATAAGGAGCTTATAAATGCAAACAGAGGCTACGTTTACGGCAATAGCTTACTACTCTACGGCGGCTAAATATATTGCTATTGGTATGGCTTGTTTAGGTATGGGGTTTGTTGCGCTTGCGATTGGGAATATTTTTTCTAGTTACTTATCAGGTGCATTGAGAAATCCAGGTGCTGCAGCTGATCAGAATGCACGTGTATTGGTTTTTGCTGCAGTTGCGGAATCATTGGGTATATTTTTACTTCTTATAGTGATATTGCTCCTTTTTGTCGTTTAGAGAAAGAGTATTTGGATATTTAGACTGTGGTTTAATAAGGGAGGTGTGAATCGTGGATTCTGCTTCAAAGGGTTATGTAAAATCACTTGCCAAAGATGATAAAGCTGTGGAAAATTCTATTATTAGGAGTGAGTATATTGCTGAATCTAATGTTTCAGGTAAATTTCCTCCCTTTGATACATCTACGTTCGTGTCGCAGTTTTTTTGGCTCGTAGTTATTTTTGCTATTTTTCATTGGATCGTGCATCGTTTTGTTTTGCCTCGCATTGATTTAGTTATAAAATTGCGTCGTAATCAGATATTGCATGATTGTGATGAGGTTAATAATATCAAAAAACAGATTGATTCCTTAGTTGCTTCGTATGAAAATGAGTTGGATGCAGCTCGTAAAAATGCGCAAGCGATGATTGATAAGGCTGTTGATAGTTCTATCAAAAAAATTAATTTTGCTACAAAAGAAGCTGAAATAGATTATCTTCAGAAACTATCAGATAGTCAGAAAAAGATAAATGATATGCAAGAAGAAGCGTTGAAAGAAATTTCTTCTGCTTCTTGTGTAGTGGTAAAAGAATTGGTTCGCAGAATGGTTGGAACTTCTGTATCTAATGATAAATTGCAATCTATGGCAAAGACAATTCAGTAAAAAAGGGTAATAGATGCATATTGATGAGACTTTTTTAGTTTTTATTTCTCTTATTATCTTTGTTATTACATTGATATGTCTGCGTGTTCCTACTATTTTGTTTTCTTTTTTGGATTGTCGTGCTGATGGAATTCGTGATGATCTTTTGATGGCAAGGAATTCTCTTGAAGAAGCAAAAATTACTTTGATTAAGCATAAAGAAAGGTATAGTCAGATTGAACAAGAGGTTCTTGAGATTATTTCATCTGCTGAAAACAAAGTAAAAATTATTGATGAAGAAAGCCAAATAAAGATCAAAAATATTTTTGATTTGCGTCTCGCCGATTTGGAAAGAAGAATTCATCGTATGGAATTAGAAGCTAAGCATTCTTTTTATGCAAAATTGACGGATTGTTCTATGGATCTTTCCAAAAGAATAATTGCCGAAAAGATGAGTGATAGCCTTAATTCTCAAATTTTTCAGAAAGGAATAAGCGATATTAAATCGCATTTTGGCTAGTTTTGATTTATGCATTCTGTATAATCATAAAATTTGAATTAATCTCATCAAAAAATTAATAGATACAAAGGTATTCAATAATTAAGCGCGGTCGTAATTTATTAAAACGGATAATATTACTTGGATTAAAGCAAATTAGATAATAAAATATTATATTTAAAATAGACTTAAGTATTTGATTTAACATGGTTTTTTACAACTCCTACCTTACCTTTTTATTGGGTGCGGGGTTTAATGAGTTAGAAATTAGCTTAGAAGCTTGAATCCCTAAACGTATTCTATCCGCTCCCCTTGTGTATCTTTCTGCTTGTGATACTGATTTCCACCCATATACTGCCATTAATTCATTGGTTGTTCCTCCAGCTTCTGCTAATAAAGTTGCTGACAGTTTCCTAACACCATGTGCTGATTTATTAACTCCTGCTTGTTTAGCTTTATGGGTAAACCATATGCCAAATTGAGATGCATTCATTTTTGCTTTTTTTCTATTAACAAAGAAACTTTCTTTGCCTGTTGGGGTTATCTCAAGCAATTTCATAAAACTATCTGGTAATTCAACTGTTATAACCGTTCCGACTTTCTGAGTTTGAATAGAAAAGATATTATCCTTTAAATGTTGATGTCCTGCTCTACATGCATCAGAAATTCTCAATCCAGTAAGCAACAAAAACTCAAAAGCCAATCGTGGAATAGTTCCATCTTTCCAATAACTTTGGAATTTATACATTTCTTCAATTGTCCAAGGTTTGAACCCATCCGTTTTATATTTTGGATTTTCTATGCCAATACATGGGTTAGTATCAATGTATTCTTGTTTATATGCCCATCCGAATAAAGCCCGCATGGAAGCTAAAAACTGGGTTGCACTGGCCGGTGTATCTTTACGTGTTTCCAATCCTAATTTAATGTGTTTGGATGTGATTTTTTTATAGTCAAAATCCCCTGATTTTATAATAACTTGATCAAAATACGAATCTAAAATCTTTCTGGAGTTAACTGATAAACTCGCCCAATGTGAACTTTTACAATATTGAGATATCAACCATCGTAGGGTTTGAGGTTCTTTTTTGTGTGGTTTAATAAACCCTTGCTCTATTGGAATTCCTGATAATGCGGCAAGGTAATAGGTCATAAATTTAGGATCGTTAGGATAGGGAAGACGAGTACGTAAACCTCCGTTTTTCCTGAAGTAAAACACTAATTTTCCATGACGTGTATGTTCCTTAACCACATAAGGAGGGAGTTTGTTTTTCCTCATCTCACCGCCCTAAAGGATTACTATCATCTTCCAATATTGGCTTTTTCTTTTTGTTCAAAGGTTCAAACCGATAAAGGGTTCCATCTCGTTCAATCTCAATTCTTATATTGGTCTCTTGAACAACTCTTGCTGTATCACGAATACTAATACGCCCTGTTTGGGGATGTGGCTCTTTACTCATCTTTTGTTTTACTCCTTTTGTTTTAATCATAATCCACCCAACAATTAGGATTTTCTACTGGCAACATTGCCCCTGTTTGTGAATGTTCGTAATGTGTTGGTAAAATCCGCTTTAATTCACCATCAACTAATAATTCCATGTCTTTGATGCACATGAATCCGTTAGAGTTATGATGTGTTTTTATTCCGTAATCTTTAGCGTTTTTGAATATTTTGATGTGTCCCTTGGTCATCAAAACATTTATTTTCTCTCTAATTGTATTATAACTGCCAAGACCTGCTTTGTTATCAAAGACTTTACTAAATTGAGTAGTTGAATAGACTTTGCCTTTTGAAGCTTCATTTGTAATGATGTCTAAAATCATATCTCGTTTACGGTCTCGTTCAGCGTCTAATACCTTACCGTAATTATGGTTAGCTAGGCGAATTTCACCATGCGGGGTTTCTTTCCATTGTCCCGTATTAACATCCCGATAGATGTTTTTTGTAGGTATTTCTTCGCCATCTCTGGATTCAAAAAATACTTCTATTTCGTTAATGTCTTTATCTGGTTTGAACAAAAGCATTGCTGAGTTGTAATAACGACGTAATCCACTTGCCCCAGACAATGACTCAAAAGGATTTTCTTCAACATCTTGTTTCCTCATTTTTCTAGTGTGATGAACAAGGATCATTCCAGCTTGAGGATTTATGTTTTTTCTCAAGGTTTGAAGACGGTTTTTTAAAAAGAACCGCATAGCGTCATTGTCGTTTTCGCCTCTTTTGTTGTCTCCTGCATCAAAAACGTCATACAATGGGTCAACAACAATTAGTTCTGTTTCGTTGTTTTGTAATTTGTTGACTTCTTGAGAAATGCTATTAATGATGTTTTCGTTAAATGTAACTTCAAGACGACTAGGGGTCACAACCATATTTCGACTTGTCAATTCTATTTGTTCGGGTGTTAGGTTCTTAGATATTTGTTGTGACCTGTCACGCATCGTAAAATGACTGTTTTCCGACTGCAAATAACATACTTTCAAAGGATGATCTGGTTTTAAACCTAAGAATGGAATTCCTGCTGACAAATGAACCAACATTGACAGCAAAAGATGGCTTTTACCTATCTTAGGTGCTCCAGCCAAAACCATTAAACCACCTTGCACTAAAAGACCTGAAGAGATGATATCTTCTGGTTTATGCGTTTGATCAGATATTAAATCTCCAAATTGCACAAGGTTAACAACAGACTTATGAAAGATCTTTTCTTTTGGACAATCTCGGATAAATTCCAATATATTCATGCCAGAATTAACCGCATCATATGCATCCCATTTCTGCGGTTTATCGTTTGGAATATTAAGAACGGTTATTGACTTTAGCAAATCTAATTCTGTCAGAAAATGTTTTAGTCTTTGGCCATATTTTAAACCTATTTCATCATTGTCAGCCCAAATACATATGTGCTTGTCTCGTAATGGTGTCCAATCGGTTTTAGCTGGATCAGCATTTGCTCCTTGCATTGCTGTTGTTGCAGTGATGCCAATTTGTGTTAGAGCTTCTGCACATTTTTCTCCTTCAACCAAAATTACCTTATGAACTTTTGCCAATTCAACTTGATTAAACAAAGGACGCTTTGTTTGAGGTACTGTGTGTGTGTTATTCAAATAATCAAATGGCAAAAAGGTTTTCTTGCCATCTACATCTTTACGAGTGATTTTAACTAAAGGATTGCCTAAAACATCCGTGTAAATCCATTCTTTGCGATGAATGTTAGTTGTATGTGTCGGTTTAAAATCTTTACAAAAGAATTCTTGGATTGATTCCAAAACCTTAGGAAAATCCAATCTGGCATTTAATCCTTTACATACCGCCCAAAGATCAAAAATATCACCTTTGTCATCAGTCGCAAAATCATGCCAAAGACCCCGATTATCACCCTCCAAATTGACATTTAAACTTTTGCCTTTACCACCGTTAATATCAGCGGTTCTGTATTTGCCGTTTCTGGATGTTCCATTAGGCAATAAATACCTAACCACATGAAACAGATTATCAAACAACAATCTTTCAGCGTCTTCTCTAGTGAACTCAAGCTTTTCTTCTTCTAAGATAGCATCGCTAAAATCAAGTATATTCATTCCAGCACCGTTGTTTGTATTCACAGAAACGACAATGGAAATACTCGGGGTCTTCAGACACTTTAGGTGATAGATGCCCCGATTGTGTATCTTCGATAATATTAACGGCTTTGTTAGTTAACTCTTGAGCAGTTGCACAATCAAAAGGCACAAGCTCAAAATACAATTCGGATGTGTCTTTGTTGATTGCCATGAATAGAGCAGGGTGCTCATGTAATCCCATATACGCCTGATACAAAGCAATCTGCGATGCATAGATCGGCTTTGATACAACAACACCTTTTATCTTTGTGTCATACCATGATTTGTTGTTCATGGATTTACATTCCCATAGACACGGACAAGACAAATCAATTCCAATAGGAGCAGATTTAATGATACCGTCAATGTGTCCTTTGATTGCACCATTTGCTTGAGAAAACCCAAACTGTCTTCCGCTATCATCTTCAGTGAGAAGTTCAAAACCAGCTAATCTCATCCACTTGATGCCTAATGTTTCAAAGGAATGCCCAGCATCAAAGATACGAAGTGTTCTGCTTGAATATTCTTTGTCTTTTGGTGTTTGTGTTAAATGGTATTGAAGCTTGCGTGAACAACTGTCACCAAGAAGAGAAGCCCCTAAATAATCTCTTGTATTCTGCTCTGGCACATTCTCTTCAATTAATGAATTTATTTGATCTGAAAATGTCGGGTTAAAATCAATCATTAATGTATACCTAATATTTTTTTAACTTGATTTGCGTGTTGATACATTGTGATTAAGGCAGATGCCTTGTATTTGGTTAATGAGTAATCCGTCCTGTATTGCGGTGGTAATTTTAACAATTGTCTTTCTGTTGCAGGTGCTTTGATCCACGATTTGGTTTTGTGGGCAGAGTCGTACATTTCTCTTGAGTTGAGCCAGTCATTAGCACGAGCTAAACAATTGGCTCTTTCTCCAATCATTAAACAACGAACGATACTAGATTTTTTAATTCCACCGATAGCATGCCAATTGCCATTACGACGTGTTACACAGCTCCAAGCTTCAAAACCTGTTGCCGTCAATATATCATTACCTAAATCCACCCATTCAAACGGAGAAGCTTTGAATATTTCAAATTCTTTCATCCCGAACTTGACAATTATGGATTTTTCATCTTCCTCTTTTTCTTCATCTTCTATTTCTTCTGTTTCTTCTGTTTCTTCTTCTGCTATAAAGAGCTTCTTTTTTCTTCCGTCTAAGTTTGCTTTTTGATCTACAAAACCATGCTTTATTAAAGACGCCCCAAAGTCCAAAATGACACAGTCTTTTTTAATCACATTAGGGTATGTTTCTGGGTCAACAATCCTTAATCCTCTACCTATCATTTGCGTTAGGATAGATTTTTGAGAACATGGACGGAGAAGAACAACACAGCTTACAGGCGGGTAATCCCATCCCTCAGTTAGAACTGCGACATTAACAATTACTTGAATTTTATTGTGTTCAAAATCACTTAAAACTTCTTGACGTTGAGCAGATCCCATATTTCCACTCACCATATCCGCACTAATTCCAGCTTCCTTAAAGGCTTGTGTAACATCAGTTGCGTGTTCTAGTTTTGAGCAGAAAACTACTGTTTTTCGGTCTCCTGCTTTTTCTTTCCAATGTTCAATGACAGCATCATTGATAGGGCGGGTATTCATGATTTTTTCAACATGGTTCATATCAAAATCCGCCCCCGATTGGCGTACCTTGTCTAGTTCGTTCTTAATGCCAACGTCCATAATGAAACAAACAGGGTGTACCAAATGGCCAGAAGATATCAGTTCCTTAACGGTAATTTGATCCGCAATGTTACTGAAAATAGTGTTTAAAGCGTTTCCATCTCCTCTATTAGGAGTTGCTGTCATTCCTAATATTTTGCAGTCAGTATTCTTTTCTCTGACATGATTAAATATATTTTTATAGCTGTTGGCCGTTGCATGGTGTGCTTCATCAATCACCAAGGCATCTATCTTCGGCATGCTCATACAATGATTGTTTAAAGTTTGCACCATGGCAAAACATACTTGCCCATTCCAATTTTTCACTGTGGAATTAAACCTTGATGTTGTGATATTTGGATTAACCATTTTAAACTTAGTTTCGTTTTGTTCTGTCAGTTCATCACGGTGAGCAACAACACATGCTTTTCTAATATGTCCCTGTCCAATGAGACGCCCCAAAACCGCAGAGAACATAATTGTTTTACCAGCTCCAGTTGGTGCAACAGCCAATGTATCCCCGTGACTTATGAGGGCAGTGCATGCTTTTTCCACCAGCTCTTTTTGTCTATCTCGTAACAACATGATTAAAACGGTATCTCGTCATCTAAAACATCATTATCTTCAGCGTGTGCTTGGGTTGGTGATTGATTGCTGGTTCTATAAGGATTGTGAGTATCCCTCATCAACCGTTCATAGTCTTTGTGATCTGGAGTGATTACTCTTGCAATTCTATTGCGAGGATCATATCCATCTCTACGTTCAACTTTGACTTCAACCAAGAACACAAGACCGTTTAAATCCGCATAGCTATTAATCATGAAAGCTTTTTGAGCTATGTGGGACTTGTCTTTTGTGGACACTCTCCTAGCTGAAGATAAGATGCCTTTAATAAATGATCGTCCCATGGTTGCCCATGTTTCACCCTTAGGGCTGTACAGACCGATTATATCAAATATCTTCCTGTTGTGATATTCTCCCTCTATAACAGTATATTCACACTCCAAATAGATTGATCCACTTTGTGTTGACTCTGTTGCTGGAAATCCTAACGGTGTTCCATCATTCAATCTATCGCAATACCCTTGCTTAAGAGTTAGACAAACTTTGACAATTGTTTTGTCTGGGATAGGATTAGCGTGATCAACGTATTCAACATCAACATAATTAATTACAGACATTGTAGTTTTTTCCTTTTAGTTGTAAGTAAAGCTATTGGCTGTAGGGCGGGGACTGTTGATGATCTTTTTCATGATATAACCTAAGTGAGGCTTTTCGTAGAGTTCCAACGCTCCTGAACGATCCTTTGCGGGCAGGCCTTCAATGTTGTTTGTTTGACATACAAACCTGCGAACAGTTTTTGATGAATCTTTCTCATCTATTACTGGTTTCATGATTAAAATTTCATCAACGATACCCGCCAACTCAAGGCCTGTTTTTAATCCCTCAATTTGGAATGAATAGGTAGGAATATTATAATCATCAAACTTCTTATCTAAGATGCCAACAAACCAAATATTTTTGTCTCTTGCTTTTTGGAGATGCTTTACCCAGTCAAGCATCTCTTTTGCATGCAAACCATAGACATTTCGCAAATCTATTGAACCACTGCGAGCTCTTGCTTCTGGTTGTTGTTCGCAATAACGAAAGCTTAGAGTGCTTGCTTGACTGATACTGTCTATGAAAATGGTTGCGTATTTATCTAATTGTTTTGGGTCGCCAAATCTTTTACAAACAAGGTCGTAATGCTTTTTGGAATAGGGGATGTATTCATCCTCATCTTCGTCTTTGATTACGTTTGATTTTTTGATTACTTCTGCTTTTTCTAAAGTAGGATTAAATCCTGCAATAAAAACAGCTAAATCTCGTAATCCTTGCCAAGTGGTAGGTCTTAAAGAGTCTCCTTTCCATTGTTTCACTGGTAAATCCCCAGCCTCTAAATCAATGAACAAGGTTTTATCCTCTGATAAAGTCCATAACAAAGACGTCTTACCAATACCGCTTTGACCAAAAATACACCCTTTAATACCTTTGGTTTCTTTCAATCGCTCATCAATACTAATAATTGGTAACATTTTTAATTCTCCTTTTAAAATAGGTAGTCTTCTGTAGTGGTGTTGTTGTCTAAAACCTTTTTTGTATTTTGAGATGAAATTTTGTGGTTTTTTTGATAAATCAGAGTGTCTATGTTTTGGTTTTCAAAAACAGAGGGTTTCTCAGCTTCAATAGGAACAAGACCATAAGCATCGCTTCCAGAAGAAATCATGTATTCTCTAAGTTTTGACAATTGCTCTTGCGAAAGCTCACCTTTTGTTACAAGCCTTTCAGCTTCACTCACCATAAGTCTTTTTTGTTGATAGAACTTATCACCTACTATTTCATGTATTTCATCAATATATTTTGCATTCCATTTTCTAGGGGATTTTCTTATAACCACTAGTTTCATATTGGGTATAATGTCTTTTCTCTCTTTGAGAATTCTTGCTTGTACAACCTCTTCAACTTCATTAGCCCACTTTTTGCATTCCAAAGAATACTCATAAACCTCTGCTAATTCTTTATCTGAAAGCTGTTCTAAATTCAGTTCAGTTCTTGATTTGAAAGGAATTACGTTGTTCATTGTTTGCTCCTAAATAATTCTGATTAAGTTGTTGGTGGTGGGGATGAGTCGTTCTTCAAAATGAGAATTGTTAAATAAACAATAAAAAGACACATCCCAAGGAATGTCATAAAACCAAGCATTTTCTTTCCTCTCTTTGCTCCAATAACTTGCTTTCAATTCTTACTAATTCTTCGTCCCAAACTTTCTCAAACAAAAACTCCTCCAACGGCAGGTCGTGATCTAAAAGCCTATCAGCCCCCACACTAGGTTCTAGTATTTCAGTGTAAAATTTACATTCTCCATGACGCTCAATATACTTTTCAATTAAATCAACTACCCGCTCATATAAGTCCAAATCATCCAAAATCTCTTTTGTTGCTATGTTCATTTTCTTTCCTATCTTTGCTAAATACTGGGGGTGGGAAATTGATGGAGAAACAAAAAAAACCACCCCCGAACCCCATTGCTGGGTAACTCTAAAACTTAATATAACCACAGTCTTTCACGCAGAAGACCCGCTTGATGTGACATGTCGTTTTCGTATTCTTCCTTGTCTATTTCTTCCTGTATTAATTCTGCTTCCTCTTCTTCGTCTTTTTGTTGTTTTAAAAGAGCCATACGTCTTTCGCTCCATCCTAGTGCTTTTGAAATCTCAGTGATGATACTGCCCATCACATCAATCTTGTCTAAAATGCCTCCGTTTGGATCTTTAAAAACCTCAAAATCTTCAAGAGCAGAAACTAAATAGCTCTGTATTTCAGCTTCAATCATTCGGACATCTGGCGTAAGTTTTAGTCTCTCGCTCTCTTCTAAGTTATCGTCATAAAACGCAGGAACATCTAGGAATTGGTCTTTAACTTTGCCCATCTTCATTCTCCGTTTTTCTCTCAATTTTCTTTAAGTTGTTTGTAATGCCGATGTTTCGTGTTTTGGTTTTCGGTGATATTCATTTTTCATAATGGGGTCTCTACGCATCACTTTTTTAAAAGGAAAAGGATAAGAAAATTGTTTTACTGGGTTGCCCTCAATCGTCTCAAATGGAAGAGGAAAGCGTTTAAGATGTGTCGGCAATACAACCCGAAACAGATAATCCGAAAATTCTTTAGCTTTTGGGGTTTTGCACCGTGCTATCAATCGGTATAGTTCCGCTCTATTAATAATCCTCATTCGACGCCAACCGACATTATCATCAAAGAAATCTTGATAAAATCTATCTCCCTCGCAGTAATCCCTAACCAAATTAGAAACAATTTTGCCGTCTAGTATCATTTCGACATCTCGTGCAACAAACCAAAGCTCGCCTTTAAACATCGTTGTTCTAACTTTGCTCTTTACCCATCCTTTAGGAGGCTTCCTTTCTCTTCTCTTTATTTCCATTACGTTTTCACCTCACTTGTTTCTTTGCTTCGTTATTGTTGGGGCTAGTATTATCGATTAATTTGTAATATGTCAAGATAAAAAAAACAAATAATTCGATATTTTTATATAGACACCATCTACACCATTTGTTATAAAGGTGTCAACTCCCACAATTCAGAAAGGAATAAAGAGATGAATTCAATACTAGACAATACACAAGATCTATCAGAGGTGTTGCGTTCTCTTGTAGATCGCATTGAAAGTCTTGAAAAAGACAAAAAGACAGTTTCTGAGAATATTAGCTATGTCTATGCCGAAGCTAAAGCGAAGGGTTTTGATGTTAAGGCTATAAAAAAGGTTCTTTTATTGCGTAAAAAAGACGAACAAGAAAGGATGGAAGAGGAACAAATTATAGAAATTTACTTGCGTGCTCTGGGCATGATTAAAGACGAATAAACCAATTATTAAAAAGACTTAATAGAACAAGATGAAAGCAGAGCTGAAATTAAGGAATAAAGACAATGACAAATAACGATTTAGATTTTAAAATAGAATCTAGCATTATATATATGATAGAATCTAGCCTTACACATAGAGATAATTATAGTCGTGGTGAGCGATTGCAAATATACCTTACCTTAAAAGACGGTTTATCCGATGATGCCTTAAGACACATTGAATTAGAGGCTAAAAAAGCAGTAAAAGAACTATTACAACCACTCATGAAAACCATCAGAAACATTGAAACTAAAGATTTAAACAAATCATCTAATCCCGATGATGATGTATGTGAGTCTAATGGAACCTCCGAACCATGTCCAGAATCAAATTAACAGAGGAAGAGAGGAAACGACGGAGGCGGGCATACGATCATCAGCGTTACTTAAATAACAAAGAAAAAGTAAAAGAAAATAACCATCAATATTACTTAAAGAACAAAGACAAATTTAGAGAATACGACTACCAACGTCGCTTAAAAAACAAAGAAAAAGTAAAAGAACAACAACGTCAATATTACTTAAAGAACAAAGAAATCTGGATAGCTCCAAAAGAGCCTCTTAGTAAGACTAAAGCTGAGCTAATAGCTTTAGACAGAGAAATAGCACGATTGAAAGCCATACCGTTAGAAGACAAAATTTATATGAAACAAAGAAAGTGAAACAACAATGAGTGATACAAACAGTTTTATCAGTATAACCACTAAAGACGGGGACCAAATCTATTTAGGCACTGATTGGGGGGATAAAAAAAAGGAATACAAAGTAGAATGGAACAGCAAGAAAGGCATAACTAAATCTATTGCTATTCATCCCCCTAAGTCAGAGGCAGATACTTTGACAAAATTGTTTTTTAACATAGGAATAACACTGTTAAAAACACATGGATCTTTGAAAAAGATAGATGAACCTGATTTAGACGACATAAGCGAAAAAGGAAAGAAAAACATACTTAGTTTAGCTAAAGTTCTAACAAAAGATCAAAAATGAGTGTAATAATTTATTGAGAAAATGGAAACAAATTTGATGAATGCGAATGAATTGTCATTAATTGCTTCTGCTAGAAAGAGACCTAATACGCCATGTCTATTCACTATTGGATATGAAGGTTCTTCCTTTGAAGAGTATTTGAATCGGATCATTAAAAACAATATTAAAATGCTTGTTGATGTACGTAAAAATCCTATAAGTCGTAAACGTGGATTTTCTAAAAAAAATCTTTCTGAAACCTTAAATAATTTGGGTATTAAGTATGTTCATATTCCTAATTTAGGAATATCTTCCGAAAAACGTCAGAGTTTGAATACTCAGAAAGATTATGATCTTCTCTTTGTTTCATATTTAAACAATGAATTAAAAAACAATAAAAGTTCTTTAGATTATCTTTTTGAGATCTTCAAAGAATATCACCGTATTGCAATTACTTGTTTTGAAGCCGATAAGTGTATGTGCCATCGTGGTATTATTGCAAATGCCCTTTCAAATTTTCCTGATTGGAAATATGAAATATGTCATATTTGAGAGTTGGATATGGTTAAAGAAAAAATATTTATTGTTGTTAAAACATATCCAATACTTTCTGACAAATATATTGAAACATCGTGCACGGCGGGTTTTCGTGAAGATGGATCATGGATTAGAATTTATTATCATTGTATTTATTGATGATTGTCTGTGTGGTTTCAAAAACTATTTCATTCATTGGTGTGTCTTCCATTCAGCTATGACTTTAGCTATTCTATCAAGTCTTTTTAATAATTGATTTATTTTAATTACCATTTCCTAAATAAAATTAATTAATTACACTCATTTTTGGCAGTATAGTTCCTTCTGAAACTATCATTAGTTCGCTTCCAGACCTCTTAGTTTGTAATGAATATTTTAAATTAAATTCCACAGTGCGGAATCTTCTGTACAAATCTCTAATAACAAGCTCATCATCATACGTGACAATCCAAGGGGATTTTAATATAGATATCTGTTTGGCAAGTCTTTGATGATCTTCCGTTTTATAGAAATTGGTATAAAGACTTTTACCTTGTTTATGATAAGGGGGGTCAATATACAAAAATGATTTCTGATTTGAATTATCAATATCTTTGATTAAATCTAAAGCATCCATATTAGATAACTCAATTCTATCCGCATACAATCCAATATGTTTTATGAGTTTTTCTAAGTAATCTTTGTTAAAACGACAATCAATTTTGTATTGGCCGTTTTGCTTAAAACCTCCAATAACTCCAGCCGAAATAATACCAGACCGATTAGCTCTGTTCAGAAAAAAAGTTGCAAAACCTAGTTCAAAAACACTATAACTATTGGGATTAAGAATGATACGTTTTTGTTTATACCATTCTTCTATTGTAATCTGCGTTTGACGCATTTTGTCAATAAAAGCACTATTGCTGTTTAAGATACAATGCCAAAACGCCCAAATTCCTTTATCAATATCGTTAATATGGATGGTAGAAACAGCATTTTCCATTAGAAGCCCAAGAGCTAAACCACAGCCCCCCGCGAATGGTTCTACATAAGAACAATCCTGCAATTCATTTTTTCTGATAAAGTCCAAAATGATAGGAAAGAGCTTTGCTTTACCCCCCGGATATCTTAAGGGACTACGTTTTTTTTTGAGAGTACTAAAGATTCAATCATATACATATTTATTGCGTTCTTTGTTCCTTGGTTTCAGCTATTGTTTGGTACTATCTAGGTTTTTCTCTATTCTATCTAGTCTTTTCTCTATCTCAGCTATCTTGTCATACAGAAAAGGAATTGCTATCTTCGCCGGCAGTGCCATAAGTGTCTTATACATCATCTTCAAATCTCCGCATCTTTAAAATCCTTTGCATCTCTGTAAGATATTTGATTGATTGACGGTGCAGTGTCTTCGCATCTTTGATTTTTCTTAGGAATTCCTTGTCTACAATTGTACGGGGATTATATATATATTTGCCGAGCTCGGACGCTCCAAGGCTACTAATCATCAATGAATACGGGAAGTCTAATAATGCTTCTCTTTTGTCTATCCTATCCATTTCTATATCCTTTCAAATCTTGAAATAACTACGAATAGCCATTATTCGATCTTTCCACTTAGCCCTATATCTTTGAAAATCCACAAAATTTAGCAAATCCTCAAATAAGACAAATTGCAAAAGTACTATGAAAAATACTAAAATACTAACAATCATTGTAGATTAACCCTTTCTTTGCTCCATAATTTCATCTATGAATTTAGCTTGTTCTTCCAACAAACGGAGGACTTCCTACGAAAACCCTTTAGGGTCAAGGCAGGCACCCCTAAATTTAATCTAGTGAAAATTTCCTCTATATACTGTTCATCACATTGACCTAAAAACATAACCGCTCTAAGGGGAGTCGCAAGAAATCT
>PSQJ01000006.1 GCA_003045065.1 Candidatus Liberibacter europaeus | reverse complement strand
TGGTATTTAGTTATTAATTAATTAAAATAGATGCAATTATGATTACATTCCCGTCATTACTAATCACATTGATTAAACATTTTGATGGTTTAAGCTTAAAAACCTATAGATATCCTGCGGTTGTTAGGAGTATAGGCTATGGCCATACTGGATTTGATGTTTGTGAGAATATGCAGATATCAAAAGATTGAGCGGATGATTTACTTATACTCAATGTTTTTAAAGTTTTAAAATCAGGTATTTAACACTTCTCCAATCCTACTTAATACAAATGAAAATCGTATATCAGCAATTATGGAAGAGGTTTTTTCAACCAAGATTCTTCGAATTGTTTAAGCCAAATTTTTAAGGTTTCCCCAATTTTTTAGAATACAAGCGAAAATCGTATATTAGCAATTGGAGATTTTGTTTTTAATCTAGGTATAGGACAATATAAGTTTAGTACATTACGTAAATGTGTTGATAACGAAGATTGGACTAACGCTTCTCAAGAATGTAAAAAGTGGGTATTTGCAGGTGGAAAAAGGTTAAAGTGATTAGTTGCAAGACGAGCAGTTGAGGCAGAATTGTTGTTACATGGTTAGTCTTGCCTCTTGCTCTTTTATATCCTATCAATTATCTATTTTTGCCAGCTTATCTGTAGTGCTTGTTCATAAAATCATTAGATATCTTTGAATATTCCCTATATATTTTAACTGTTAAATCATAAGGTGTATCTAATTTCCTTTTCATATCTTTATAACACAAAATCAATCATCTGCTCGTGGTATCGGAAAAGGTTTTTTTGAATAAGGTAGTTTATTCTCTTCGTCAATTATTAGGGTTTTAATAGAGTTTTTTCTCCAATTATGACCAAACTGTGACAAATATCTGAATAATTTCCAAGCTTCTGGAAACTGTTTTACAATCGGAACATTACTAAAAGCCAAAGACCATTCATGAGCAAAGTAAAAAAGTTTCAAAAGCATTGTAACCTTTGTTATTTACTATTGACTTCTCTAAGATGCGATTAGCAACAGCTCTTACATCATGCGATGTTTCTATTTATTCAAAAAAAGGTACGGGGTTGCAACAAAGAAAATGCAGTAGAATAAATATTCTCCATAATCGGGGCAGGGGATTATGTAAGCAATTGATTTAACGGTGTTATTAATGCACTATACCATAAACAAAACTTATATCATAGTTTTAGCCTTGTTGTTATCAAGTGATAGATTAATTATCGCAGATAAAGATCATGAAATACTTTTCGTCTATTAGGATAAAGATAAATAGTATTAATATTTGAAATACATGCTTCTTAAATTTTTTAAATACTACTCCTGATTACTATACTATAACTAGATGGCTTTATACGCCATATTCAGGCTATTTTAAAAGATTGATAGGAATATGTTGCCCGACTTGATGTCGGTTGCATACATCATTCCTAATCCAGTATATAATAGATATATGATGGATGAAAATGTATAAATTACACCATTATATATATATTCCGTGAGATTACATAAAGTTTCTCATTATTCAAATAATATGCTGTAATTGTTAATTAATTGTGGGATATACGCAAAGAATTATTCTATTGATAATCCAGAGAAACGTTTTTTGAATCTGGATATTCTTCCTCCACGGTCAGTTATTTTTTGTTTCCCTCCAGTCCAAGCCGAATGCGATAGAGAATCAATATCAAGTATCATAACAGCTCCTTCTTTTTTCCAAGTGGAGTGAGTTTGATATTTAGTTCCATCGGTCATCACAACTGTTATGAGGTGAGTTTCTGGATGAATGTTTGGTTTCATATTTTTTCTCCTTGGGAATATTTCAACTAAATACATAATCACAGATTAATTTAGCAATCAAATTACGAAAACATCCTTTATTATTTACAACATATGTGGTAGTGTTTTTGATTTAGCACAAAATGGGACATCACAATTTATATAATATGGAAAACAACAAGCGTAAAGATATTATTTCATTAATTAGATTTCAATTATCTTATTTTAAATATTGTTGGTGGTTTTTTATAGGGGATTTACTATCTGTAATAGTGTCTTCTATAGTTGTTTTGACAATCCCAAATATGCTACGAAGTGTTGTGCATGAAGAGGGCACAGGATTAGATATATCTATTGTATTTTTTGCTTTAGCTGTTGCGACTGCCTTGCGGTATTATTTTTCAACGATGTTTGGAGAGCGTATAGTTTTGTCTATGCAAAGGGATTTTGTAGCAAAAATCATCAAATTATCTCCTTCTTTTTTTGATTCAAAAAATGATTGCGAAATATTTTCAACTTTAGTAAAGGATGCGGACAAAATTAAAACCGTAATAGGAGTTGGTCTTTCTTCTGCATTCCGATCTATTGTACTTTTTGTTAGCGCATCATACATGATGTTTAGAACAAATTTTTATTTTACTGTAATATTTATATTGATAATATGTGTTATAGCTATTTTATTGATGGTTATTAGAAAACTTGTATTTAAAGAACTTGTTTCTATTAAATTTGATGCAAACAGATTATCTACTATTACGTCTGATGTTGTCAGATCTGCGAAGATGTTTCAATCTTTCAATGCAGAAGAGGAGATTTTGCAACGTTATAATATGCAGTCTGAAAATGCATATAAATGTATTTCGCAACATATATTAAGTCGTACATATAAGTCATTTTTTATTATCTTTGTACCATCTTGTGCTGTTTCTATTTTATTGCTTCTTCGTTATTTTCACCAAATTGATGTAACGATGATACCATCAGAATATTGGTTTAGTTTTATGTATTATATGTTTGTTGCTTTAGGAGGGGTGAGATCTGGTTCAATAATTTTTAGTGGAATGTCACATGCGATAGACTCTGCTAAAAGACTACGTGATTTTATAGAATGTAATTTATTTATACCTGCTCCAATATATTCAATACAATTGCCTTCTAAGCCATTAGGAAGTATTGTTTTTCATAATGTTTCTTTTTCTTATTCTGGAAAATCAGAAAGTTATATTTTGAAAAATATAAACCTTACAGTTCATCCAGGAGAAACAATTGCTTTAGTAGGATTGTCTGGTGCCGGCAAAACCAGTATTCTTTCTCTAATATTGCGTTGTTATGATCCTTGTTCAGGTTTTATAGAGCTTGGCGGGGTAAACCTTCTTCAAATTCCATTGCAGGATATTCGCAGATATATTTCATGTGTTCCTCATAATCCCATTATGATCAATGAAACTTTACATGATAACATTGCTATAGGATTGCCTAATGCAACTCGTGAAGATGTTCAGCGTGCGGCAATGATTGCTCAGGCTCATGAATTTATTATATGTTTGGATGAAGGATATGACACAGTTTTATGTAATAATGCGGTTATTTTATCTGCAGGGCAGATTCAGCGTATTGCCATTGCTCGTGCTATTATAAGGGATCCACCCATATTGTTATTAGATGAATTAGGTGCAACCCTTGATGTTGAAAATGAAATGAAAATATGGAATTTATTACGTGAACACAGGAAAGATCGTACAACTATTCTTGTATCTCATAGATTGTCTGTAATTCATGAAACAGATACGGTTGTTGTATTACAAGATGGAGTGATATTAGAAAAAGGATTGCACAATGAACTTATAAATAAATCAGGTTTCTATTCTCATTTAGTAGGATTACAGTTGCCTAAAACTATATGTTAATTTTCTGCAAAGATTATGCTACGGTAGATCAATAGAATATCAGTTTTAATTGGATGTTTTTTCTCAATATAAAATAGTTTATGGATATGTAATCAAGTAATTTATAATGCTTATCTCTAGGATATTACAAATTATTGAATACATTATATGCATCTGACCGTCTTCTGATTGGTAAAAATCTCAATAAAATGTTTTAGATTAAATGAAGGGGTGAATGTTGTGGATAAGAATAAGGCTTTAGAGGCAGCGTTGTCACAGATAGAGCGCTCGTTTGGCAAAGGGTCAATAATGAAACTTGGATCTACAAGTAATATCTCTGAGGGGGCTGATGTTATCTCTACTGGTTCTTTGGGATTAGATATTGCGCTAGGTATTGGTGGTTTGCCAAAAGGTCGTATTGCTGAAATTTATGGGCCAGAAAGCTCTGGAAAGACTACGCTGGCGCTTCATATTATCGCTCAATCTCAGAAAAAAGGAGGGATATGTGCTTTTGTTGATGCAGAGCATGCATTGGATTCTATCTATGCTAGAAAATTAGGAGTTGATCTGAAGAGTTTACTAGTCTCTCAACCGGATACAGGTGAGCAAGGATTAGAAATAACAGATATGTTGGTGCGATCAGGTGCAGTTGATGTGATAGTGGTAGATTCTGTTGCAGCATTGACTCCTCGTGCTGAAATTGAAGGGGATATGGGTGAAAGTTTGCCTGGAATACAGGCTCGTTTAATGAGTCAAGCACTTCGTAAGCTCACCGCTTCAATTTCCCGCTCTAATTGTATTATTGTTTTTATAAATCAAATGCGATCGAAAATTGGAATTACATATGGCTCGCATGAAACAACGACAGGTGGTAATGCTCTTAAGTTTTATGCTTCTGTCCGGTTAGATATTCGTCGTATAGGTGCTATTAAGGAAAAAGATGAAGTTGTTGGCAATCAAACGAGAGTAAAAGTTGTGAAGAATAAGATGGCATCTCCATTTAAACAGGTAGATTTTGACATTATGTATGGAGAAGGAATCTCTCATGTTGGTGAATTAATTGATTTAGGAGTTAAAGCTTCTATTGTTGAAAAGGCTGGATCTTGGTTTTCGTATAAATCACAACGTTTGGGTCAGGGTCGTGAAAATGCAAAGACATTTTTGCTAAATAATATTACAGTTGCCAATGAGATAGAGAGTTTGTTGCGTCAAAATGCCGGACTAGTTTCAGATAGTCTTTTACAAGAACCTTTAGTTAATTCTAATGATGTTGTTGTTCAATAATTTAGTAGAAATTATTATATTTTTGGATGTTACAATTTTGAAAATTTTTTTATATCTCAAGTGTCGTCAAATACGATGGATATCTATCCTATGCTATTAATTAATATATAGTATAGTTATTTGGCGTTTTAAACGGCAAGTGATATGTCGTGTTTGCTCTGTAAAGTGGGAATTTACCGAGGTTATTTATACTAAAATGATGTTAAAATAGGGATTAAAGACTATTGCAATGAGCAATTTGAATAGTATTCGCTCCACATTTCTTGAATTTTTCAAAAAAAATGGACATCAGGTTATGAGTTCATCTTCTCTTATTCCGAGGAATGATTCAACATTAATGTTTACGAATGCGGGTATGGTTCAGTTTAAAAATATTTTTACAGGACAGGAATCTCGTACATGTAAGACAGCTACAACGGTACAGAAATGCGTCCGCGCCGGTGGAAAACATAATGACCTTGACAATGTTGGTCGGACTACTCGTCACCATACTTTTTTTGAAATGTTAGGAAATTTTTCTTTTGGAGATTATTTTGCGGAAAGGGCTATTGATCTCGCTTGGAATCTTCTTACCAAAGAATTCGATATTAATCGTGACCGAATTTTGATAACGGTTTATGAAAGTGATGAGGATTCATTTAATCTTTGGAGAAAAATTTCTGGTTTGCCCGCAGATAGAATTATTCGTATTGCTGGTAGCGATAATTTTTGGTCAATGGCGGATTTAGGACCTTGTGGTCCTTGTTCTGAAATTTTCTTTGATCGTGGTGATAAAATTCCAGGAGGATTACCTGGTTCTGGCGAAGATGGTGATCGTTATATTGAGATGTGGAATCTTGTTTTTATGCAGTTTGAGCAAAAAAGCAAAGATGAACGCATAGTTTTACCGAATCCATCAATAGACACAGGTATGGGATTAGAACGTATTGCAGCCGTTTTACAGGGAAAATATGACAACTATGATATAGATATTTTTAAAACTCTCATATCTGCTTCTGAGCAAATAACAGGGGTGAAATATGATGGCAAAAATAGAGTAAATCATCGTGTAGTTGTAGACCATCTTCGCTCATCGGCCTTTCTAGTTGCAGAAGGCTTGTTGCCGACTAATGATGGACGTGGATATGTATTGCGACGTATTATGCGTCGTGCCATGTGTTATGCTCGATTATTAGGATTTGTTGATCCAATTATGGATCATCTTTTTCCCGTTCTTTGTGCGGAAATGGGCGATGCATATCCTGAATTAATACAAGCAAAGTCATTAATTTCGGATACATTCAAGTTAGAACATACGCGATTTAGTAAAACATTAGATCGAGGTATAGAATTGCTTGATGATGCATCGTCTCATTTAGTAAAGAATGCGGTGCTTGATGGTCAAGTTGCATTCAAATTATATGATACGCATGGGCTTCCTTTAGATATCATGCAAGATATTTTGTGGGTGCGTGGTTTGGGTGGTGTTGATATTCCTTCTTTTAACAAAGCTATGGAAGAGCAAAGAGCGAAAGCAAGATCTCATTGTCTTGGTTTAAAGGGAGAGAAGATAGAAAAAGTTTGGTTTTCACTTAAGGAAAAATATGGCTCTACCAATTTTTTAGGTTATGATATTAATTATAATACTACAGATAATACAATAAGATATGAGAACATTTCTCGTAATAATCCTTTGGTAAATAATGATCCAAATAAAGGGATTTTATCTGTAGTGCAAGCTATTGTTCATGAAAATGCGATCATTGATGTAGCTAAGTCAGGACAAAAGGTTGCAATTATCTTTGATCAAACCCCTTTTTATGCTGAATCTGGCGGTCAAATGGGAGATATAGGTGTTGCTATTGGTGAAGAATTTCAGCTTAAGATTGTTGATGTGCAAAAAAAAGCAGGGGGAATATTTATACATCATGCAATTGTTGAGAGTGGTATTTTGCAAACGGGCAATTCTGCTATACTAAAAGTAGATTTGCAAAATCGTTTTAAATTGAGTGTTAATCACTCTGCTACGCATTTATTGCATTGGGCATTGAGTACGGTACTTGGTTCTCATGTTTCTCAAAAAGGATCGCTTATTACCCCTGATAGATTACGTTTTGATATTACACATTCTCAACCAATAACCAAGGAAGAGATAAAATCTGTTGAAGATAAAGTAAATGATGTTATTGCTCAAAACTTGCCTATCACAACAAGAGTTATGAATATAAATGATGCTATTGCATCTGGTGCTTCTGCTTTTTTTGGTGAAAAATATAGTGATGAAGTAAGAGTTGTCTCTATAGAATCAAAAGATGGTAACGTTCACTCTGCTGAATTATGTGGTGGAACACATGTTGTTTCTACAGGAGAAATCATGTTGTTACATGTTGTTGCTGAAAGTTCTGTAAGTTCTGGTATTCGTCGTATTGAAGCTATTACTGGGCAAATAGCTCGTGCGTATTTTGTTGAGCAGGATGAAATATTAAAATCACTTTCTGTTTTTCTTAAAGTGCAACCTAAAAATGTACTAAAGCGTGTGAAAGAGATTTGGGAAGATCTTCGTAAACATCAGCTTATAGATTCCCAAAGAAAATTGACATTGAATGTTGATGAGCTATCTGTTCGCAAGATTGCGGATGTCAATTTTATGAGTCGTGTTTTTGATGATATGATTCCAAAGGATCTCAGAGTATTAATGGATGGGGTTCAACGGAAATTTAAGTCTGGGATCATTATGCTTGTTGGTATCACAAAAGAAAAAAAAGCAGCAGTTGTGATTTCTATTACGAAAGATTTGCTTGATAGGTTTAATGCAATTGAACTAGCTTGTTTATCCGCAAAAGAGTTGGGTGGCAGCAAGGGAGGTGGTCGTCCTAATATGGCTCAATCTGGTGGTCCTAATGCTAATAATGTAGAACAAGCTATTAAATGTGTGATAGATTTTTTAGAAAATAAAACAAGAATATAACTTAATAGTGTTTGTCATAATGTTAGATTTAGTGTTGTTTTTATTTTTAACAAAGGTATTTAATTAAGATTTATGTAAAGGATTATCCGATTTATGAAGAGTTAGTTACTGATAACTAGCTGTTTTGGACAATAAAAAATAATTTTTACAGAAAATAGGATTTTTCATTGTTTTTTTTAAAAAATTACAAAATATATTACATATATTATTATAGGATATATTCACAATCTTATTTTACTATTAAATATTTTTTGTATTATTTATTTAGTACTTTATCTATAATGCAATTGATAATTTGACGTCTTTATCGGCAAGTTTTTGTGTATAAAATTATAATTTCTAAGATGTAAAATTTTAAGGACTGGAGTTCCATTCTGGCATGAAATCTCAAAAACCAACACTTGAAGATGTACAAGAAGCTATAAGAGTTGTTTTGCGTTGGATCGGTGATGATCCTGAACGCGAAGGTCTTAGGGATACGCCTGCACGTGTTGTTGAATCTTATAAAGAACTTTTTTCTGGTTACAACAAAGATTCCTCTTTACAAAATACTGCACGTTTTTCTTTTGGAGAAGTATCAAATTACCAAGATATGATTCTAATAAAAGATATATCTTTTTTTTCTTACTGTGAGCATCATATTCTTCCTATTTTTGGAAAAATACATGTTGCATATATTCCTAATAAACGTGTAATTGGTTTGTCAAAGATGATACGTGTTCTTGAAATTTATGCACGTCGTTTGCAAATACAGGAACGATTAACTATGCAAATTGCTAATGGATTAGAGGAGATAACTGCTTCTAAGGGTGTAGCTGTTTTGATTGAAGGTCAACATATGTGTATGTCTATGCGTGGAGTTAAATCAGAGGGTTTAATAACAGTTACCACAGAGTTTACAGGTGAATTCAGAAATAACAAAGAAAATATGGATACATTTATTAAAATGGTTAATAATCGTTAATAATTTATTTCAAGTAGTCATGCCTTCAATTTGTTTGTATTGAAAATGCTAATAATTTAGATAGCATCTTTGATATTTTTTATCAGGAATATATTTATTAAGATATCTAATTCTAATTTTATCTAATTTAAAACATTTTTCTGAATAGATTGATTTTTTTATACAAAGTTAAGTTGTAATAGATCTAGCTCAGAAAAATTAAAATTATTTTACAGCCTAAGTAAATTAATCGTAGTATAGCCATTATAATGATTACTTTCATAATAATAAATAATGTGTTTTTAATACATAACTTATACACTTTTAAAGTGTTTTATGTTTAAGAGAAATTTATCATGTACTTAGGAATTAATAATCTACAATTTGTAGATCAGCGTGCCTTTCAACGTATTAATAGTGATCTTAAAGGTCGTTTTTTATTATCTAATGGTGAAGAATATGACTGTCTTGTAAAGGTAATTTCTCCAGGAGGGCTTTGTGCTTTTTGTGATGCTAATAACATAATTATTGGAGAAATCATTACTGTTTTAATTGATGAAATTGGACGTATAAAAGGTAAAGTTATAAATTTTGATGACAAAAGAGGATATGTAATACAAATAATTGCTTCTGAAAATACTAAAAGAAAATTAGCAGAAAAGATTATGTTGATTGCTAATAAAGATGATATAGAATTTTAGTTTGTCGGAAATATTTTTCTGGTATCTGTAAAATATTGATTGTAAATTAACTTTATCTTCGTAGATGAGGCTGACAAAATACAATTTTATATATGATAGATAAAAGGATTCAATATTTTAAATTGCATTACTTACCTTTCCTTATTTTTGGTTGATCTAATTACGAGATTTAAATAATTATGATTGGAAACCTACCAAGTTTTTTGTCATTAAAAAGTTAGGGGATTATACAAATATTCATAATTTATAGGCGAATAAGTGATTAAATCATTGATTATAAATATATTGTATATTTGAGATATGTATAATTGACCTTTTGGTGATTTGATATAAAGATCGTTATTTATACAAGTTATCATTTTGGATTTCCTTTTCTTTTTCGTTGAATTTGAGTGAAAATTATTTTTGGTTAGTATAGATATTTTAGTTTGCTATTGATAATTCACCCCCCTTATTTTTATGGTATATTAAGTTAGTTGATTCTTTTTTTGTGATAATATGCGTAAGATTTTTGTAAACCGTTGATTATTTTGGAAATATAAATACAGTGGTACGAATTATAAGATCAAGAGGTGATATTTTCAGTAGGAGTTTTTAGTGGCGCGAATTATTGAGACAAATACAGGGTGTACCGCATTGACATTTGATGATGTTTTGTTGCGACCGGAATTTTCTGACGTTTTGCCAATGAATATTGATGTATCCACGAAGTTAGCTGAGGATTTTAAGCTAAATCTGCCTATCATATCTGCAGCTATGGATCAAGTAACAGACTATCGTCTTGCAATAGCGATGGCACAGGCCGGTGGTTTAGGTGTAATACATAGAAATCTGTCTCCTCTTGAGCAGGTTAAACAAGTTCATCAAGTTAAGAAATTTGAAAGTGGTATGGTCGTTGATCCAGTCACAATTTCTCCATCTGCTACTTTGTCAGATGCTCTTTCTTTAATGAAAAATCATAGTATATCAGGCATTCCTGTTGTTGAATCTGATTCACATAATCCAGGAAAATTATTGGGTATATTGACTAATCGTGATGTTCGTTTTGCTTCAAATCCAAAAGAAGCCGTTGGTGAATTGATGACTCGAGATTTAATTACAGTTAAAAAAACGGTTGACCTTGAAACAGCTAAGGCTTTGCTACATAAACATCGTATTGAAAAGTTATTAGTGATAGATGATAACGGTTGTTGTATAGGATTGATTACTGTTAAAGACATAGAGAAATCACAACTTTATCCCCATGCAACAAAAGATAGTAAGGGACGTCTTAGGATTGCAGCAGCTATATCTGTTGCTGAGGATGTCGAAGATCGTGTGGGTCCACTAATTGATGTGGGTGTTGATCTTTTGGTGGTTGATACTGCCCATGGACATTCTCAGAAAGTTTTAGATGCAGTCAAAGCAATTAAGAAGAATTTTCCCTCTATGTTGGTGATGGCGGGAAATGTTGCTACTTCTGAAGGGGCTTTGGCATTAATTGATGCTGGTTCTGATATTATAAAAGTTGGTATAGGTCCTGGATCTATCTGTACTACTAGAGTTGTAACAGGAGTTGGTTATCCGCAGCTTTCTGCTATTATGTCAGTTGTTGAGGTGGCGAAGAAAGCGGGTATTGCAGTTATTGCTGATGGTGGTATTAGATTTTCTGGTGATATTGCTAAAGCTATTGCTGCAGGCGCTTCATCTGTCATGATAGGATCTTTACTTGCGGGGACTGATGAAAGTCCAGGAGAAACCTTCCTTTTTCAGGGTCGTTCTTTTAAATCTTATAGAGGTATGGGGTCTATTGCTGCTATGGCTAATGGATCTGCTGTCCGATATTCTCAAGAGGGAATAGTCGATAAATTGAAATTAGTTCCTGAGGGAATAGAGGGTAGAGTTCCTTATAGAGGTCCTGTATCATCAGTCCTTGATCAGATGTCTGGAGGTCTAAAGTCTTCTATGGGTTACGTCGGAGCATCCAACATAGATGAATTTCAGCAAAAAGCAAATTTTATTCGTGTTTCTCCTGCTGGGTTACGAGAATCTCATGCTCATGATGTGACGATTACGCGTGAAAGTCCTAATTACTCTGATGCTGTGTAAAACAAATTTCATCAGTTTCATATGAAGCATTTTTTATACTATGTTACCTATTAATAATATTTATGATTGGTTTTTTTGTAAAGAGGATTGATGTTTGATAGCATTTATTTCTCTTATTGTTATCCTTGTCAGAGGGCTATCGTATTTTTTGTTTTTGCTAAGAAAGCCAGGTATAGGTGACTTATCTCCTTCACGCAAAGCGGTTAACGCTATCATACGAGCAGAAACGAGATACATTTTTTCAAGCAACTCTTTTTCTGAACTATTTTTAGACTCTTCAGACAATATTTTTGATATTTCTTCTATATGAAGATGTATACTGCGTATTATATCGGATTCTAAACCATCTTTTATTTTTTGATTAGAAAACAATATTTATACCTCATATAAGTTGTTAATTTACCAGTATATTATTTACATTATAGCTAATTGACATTATTTTAACAGAATACAATAACAAGTTCATATTAAGTATAATTAATGGTAGTTATAAGAATATGTTTTTTAACATGCAGACATATTATACGAAAACACTGTGCACTTAAGGGTTTATTATTGAAAAGAACGCCTTCTGTCAACAAATATAAATATATGAATTTTTACTGGTATATGTACATGTTTTCTGAAAATCAATCGGCAATATGTATTTTTGTATCAATTGATTATATATAATCTTTGTTACTACTATCCTTGTGTATTTTGTTGATTAACTTAATATATGAGATTGCAATTATAAACAAATTTCCATCGTATATTTTTCTTGAATGTCATAGATAGTTCTATGAGATTATTTGGATTTTGCAAAATAATATATTTATATCCACATAATAATGAGAGAAATGACTATTATAAGTAAGTTGGTCTTATTATACTTAAGATTGTTTTTTAATATAACTATATTGTTATGCTATACATATGATGTGATATAAATTAAGAAAAATTGAATGGAACGTATAGTAGATGTTGTTTTGAATATAATAAGACAGAATTGTATGAAAAGAAATGCGATTAATTTATTAGGAGAAAATACATATGCTAAAAAATCCTTGTTTTAATCTTTCTTCGGCGGATCTTTCTGCATTGCTTTGTAGTCGTATTTGTCATGATATTATTTCGCCAGTAGGTGCAATTAATAATGGTTTAGAATTATTAGATGAAGATGGTATTGAAGACGAAGCAATGCAATTGATTCGTCTGAGTACTGTGAATGCAATAACTCGTCTTAAATTTTCCAGATTAGCTTTTGGACATCCAGGTTATAATAATACTACTATTGAATTAAGTGAAATTAAAGATATTATAAATGATTTTTCTGCTATTGATAATAAAGTTAAGGTATATTGGTCATTAGGACATGTGGTTGTTTCTAGACAAAATGCCAAGCTATTGCTGAATCTTTTTATGATAGCCTATATTTCTCTTCCTAAAGGTGGAGATTTGAAAATATCTATCAATCATTCAGTTGATGAGAGTATTTTTTCGTTGAAAATTAATAGTGATTTTGTGCGATTTCCAGAGAAATTTATTCGAATTATGTCAGGAGATATGGATTTTCAAATTGATTCGTATGACGTACAATTTTATTACACCTCGTTGTTAGCACATGAAAATGATGTAGAATTATCTTATAAGATTATCGATGATAGCAGTGCTGTATTTTTTGCGACTATAAAAAATTAGCTAAAATGATCATAATTTATTTCATTTTACCTTTGTCGGTAGGAATAGTTTAGGATTTTTATGAGAGAATAATATTGTCTTGATCTATATAAGGAGTTAATTTTTATGCAAAGTATTCTTCTCATTGATCCTTCCCATATTATTAGAAAGATAGGTAGAAAACTTTTCAGCGATTTCGGTTTTATATTTTTTGAAGCTTCTAATTTGTGTGAAGCGAAAGATTTTTTTGAAAAAGAATCCATGCCTGATTATGTAGTTGTTGATGAAGCTATAGAAGGTGTTTTGGAATTCATTTCTGATATTCGGAAAATACCGTCAGGAGGAAATACTTTTATTTACTATCTTCTCGTTGAAGTTGATTTTACAAAAATGATTTCCGGAGCTAAAGCCGGAGCAAACAGCTTTTTATTAAAGCCGTTCAATAAAGAGACTCTCAAATTTGCAATGAGAAACTTGCCACAAATGCAACAGGTATAGATTAATACATCATCAATCTTTTTTGAAAAATAGATTGTTTTCTTGCTATTATTATAAATGAATAGAATACATTATAGGGAGAAAGTATTTTTTTCTCCCTACATTGCTTTTATGTATAAATTCACTACGCTGTTTCAAGGTATTCGCCTTCTTCATTTGTTGTTCTCATAACATATCCTCTTCCCCAGACTGTTTCTATGTAGTTTGTTTTATTACCACTAGCACCACTGAGCTTTTTGCGTAGTTTGCAGATAAACACATCAATAATTTTTACTTCTGGCTCATCCATACCATCATACAAATAATTAAGGAACATTTCTTTGGTCAAAGTAGTGTTTTTGCGGAGAGAAAGCAGCTCTATCATTTTATACTCTTTCCCCGTAACGTGTATTCTAGTTCCTCCAACCTCTACAGTTTTTGCATCAAGATTAACTACTAAATCTCCGATGGTTATTGATGATTGAGAATGTCCACGAGACCTACGTACAATAGCATGAATACGTGCTATTAGTTCGTCTTTATTAAGAGGCTTCCCTATATAATCATCCGCTCCATATCCTAGTCCTCTCACTTTATCTTCTATGCTAGACATTCCAGAAAGTATGCATACAGGAGTAGATACTTTTGCCATACGTAATGTTTTCAGGACTTCGTAACCAGATATATCAGGAAGATTAAGGTCAAGAAGGATTATGTCATAATCGTAAATCTTGCCTAAGTCTACTCCATCTTCACCCAGATTTGTAACATAGACATTAAAATTTTCTGACTTCAACATAAGCCCTATACTGTGAGCTAAGGCACTATCATCCTCAATCAGTAGAACTCGCATTAACTATCTCCCTTTTAATTTATACCATTTCAATTTTGATTCCAATCATACACCATTCCAACTTATCATATACAGTGCTGATTGACACTCATGTTGCCGGCAGACCAAGTCCACACTAATATGAACAACTGCTAAGGAAGAATAATTATTTTACTACCTGTAATCTGTCTTAGTATATTTTTGCAAGACAGAAAAACCTATATCTTCACAACCGACTACCAATCTCGACAACTATTTTTCCCACCTATACTCAAATATTATTTAATATTAATTAAAAGTAATTTGTTTACTACCTTTTAATTGTACTACTCTATTATTAACCATGCTCGTAAATGAAAGGTTACTATTTATAAATTTCTATATATTAGCATCAACTTTTTCAAATATTTATATTTAAATGTCAAATTTTGAGGATGTTTAACAGAGTACTGTGTACACATTGGAGTATATATCATGAAATCGCAAGAGCAAAAAATGCGTTTGAAAGATTCTCAAGTAAAAGATAAGCGCCGTCAATTGCAACAGCTACGTGCTACAATATTATCGTTTAAAAAAACAGTTGCTAATTTGGAAGAACAGATTTCCATAGAAGAAAGAAAATCCGGTATTTATGATATCAATCATTTTGCATATTCCATTTTTGCTAAATCCACACGACAGAGAGTAGACAATCTGCTTATCTCAATAAAAGAACTTCTATTGAAACAAGAAAGTTTAGAAGCTGATTTGGAAAAGATAGACTCCGAGATTGATGATTGTGCTGCGGCGGAAGATCGTATTAAGACGAATAGAGTTATTTTTTAAATTTGCTTAAAATCATGTGTATAGTTGGCTAAACAAATTCAATAGTTTCTTAATTGTCACATGCTTGCATTGAATGGAGTTGAGAATTATTGAATTTTATCTGATGCCCTCGGTCACATTACCTATATTTTTGTACCCTGGTTGTACGCAAACCAGCAAGGCCATGTTGTAAAATTGATGCTTGCCATGAAAGAAATTCCTCTATTGTAAGGGAATAAATTTGGCACGCCTCCTCAAGACTCAGCAAACCACCCCGCACTGCAGCTACAACCTCCGCTTTTCTTCTGACAACCCAACGTTGCGTATTAGGAGGAGGAAGATTTGCCATAGTAAGAGGGCTTCCATCTGGGCCAATTACATATTTTGTGCAATATTGCAATTTTTCGGTCATCATACTCTCTAAATAAACTAAAGACCAATACTGTCTGTGGAGTTTATTATATTAGGTTTAATGAAGAACTAATGTAATCATATAAAAATGACATAAAAATTGATAAAATCACGATAAAATACGTTTTTTGCGATATTCGGATAATTTATATTACACGTTAATAACAAAACCTTTTTTAAAAGACATCTTTTTATATTGTGCTTTATTGTATATATTTTAAGACAATATCTGTGATAAAAATGTAATGCTGAGATATTTTCAACTTATAATTTAATAAGCATGCATATATTACTTGATAATATTAATTTATTGTGTTTTTATCTGTCAAAGAATCAAATGCCACAGTATTGTGCATTATGTTATTTAGAATGTACTTTTGAAAGTCATAAGTCAAAGGTTGGATTATAGGGTGTTTTGGCTTTAATGATGATTAGTAGAGTTTTTGGTTAGAACGTTTAGATTATTACTTTTCATTTATTTTTTTAAATAAGGGGTTAAATTAAAAAATTATGTCAAAATTTCTACCGAGGGTAAAAATTCCCCAAAAAATGCTTCTTAAAATTTTTTATTTTGTATTTGCTATATATCCTATTGCTATTTTGTTTTTTTTTGGTGTCAGTAAATCTCAAAGATATATTGATGGTATTGGAATTCAAATCCTAATATATATAATTCTTGCATGGGGATTAAGTATTGTAGTGGGCTCTGCTGGGTTATTGAGTCTTAATTATATTATTGCATATGCGGTAGGGGCATATTCGTATGCTATTTTAGGATCTTATTACTATTTTTCTCCATGGTTGTTGTTGCTTATATCAGCATTGATTTCTGGTATGTGTGGGGTGATATTATGTATTCCTTCTCTCAGATTTCGGGGAGATTTTCTTGCTATAATTACATTGATTATGAATGAAATTTTTCAAATGCTAATTATTAGATGGAAAAAATGGACTAATGGGAATATTGGGATTGATGTTTCTGAACGTTTGATGTTTTTAGGCGTTGATCTTGAAGGTATGATTAGATATTTTCGACTGCCGGTTTCTATGGTTTATTATAATATTTTATTATACTATCTATTGCTTTGTTTATGTTTGTTATCCGCGTGGATTATTATGCGGTTACGTCGTTCCTATACTGGAAATGTTTGGAGGGCTATTCAAGATAATCATAGAGCCTTTGTCAATTTAAATAGAACCGTTGTTTTTGCCAAATTATCTGCATTTGTTATAAGTTCTATGTTTGCAGGAGTTTGTGGAGCTTTGTTAGCCGCATTGAATGGATATGTGTCACCATACTTTTTCACATCTTCTGACAGTATAATTCTTGTGGCTATTATTATTCTTGGAGGAATGACTTCCCTTTCGAAAATCGCAGGAGTTGTTGTTTTTATTATTGGCGGAATAGAAATTCTTTGTATCTCAAATATGTTGAATCCATTATTAAGATCTAATCCCTCATTTCATGAATTCCGCACTGCTTTATTGATTGTTTTGTTGTTTTTAGTGGTCTTAATAAGATCTTATTCTTTAAGTAGGTTACGTCAACCATCTCCTTTTTTAGAATCAAAAAAGTGACTTGAGATATAAATTATCTTAAAGAAGAAATTGTCTGGAAATAAATTGGCAGTTTTTATAAGATTTACTGCCAATTTCTATTAGTTACTGCAGAGTTATAATGCCAATTGAAAAAAGTTGATCTTCTTTGGCAACAAGCTTTACTTCTTTTTTGATTGCAGTAATTTCGATCTGATTACTATTTGCTACCAACTAATATTTTCCATCATGCTTAATTTCCGTAAAGCCAATTAAAGAGGTAATTGGCTTAGTGCGGATTTTCATGTACTTTAGATAATCAGAATAAAAATACTGATTATGATAGGAAATTAGTTCCTAATAACTTCGGAAATGCTTGCACAACATGATGTTATAGTTGTTATAGAGACTATGGAGAAAATAATCCAATAATTAGAACCGTTTAAAGAGAAGTTTGATAAGGGGATTCAGTTATAACTCAAAATAATGCCCAGCATCATCCCTCCATCACATGCAAAGAAATTAAGGGTAAATCCACTAATTACCTTTTTATCCATGATAATAAATTTTATATTGATTTTTGAATTATTAGATAAAAAACAACCTCTTAGCTGTGTTTTTAGCCATTTTTTTAATAATGCTGTCAGATTCGTCATCATTATTTTTATCAAAGATGATACGTGTGAAAACTACTTTCGCAGCATGATAAAGTTCAACTGCATCTTTAATTGAAGCATCTTCTGTTTTTTCCAAGTTGAGTAATTTTTCTAGACCTTTTAGTATTACCTCTAGGTCGCTGTAGTTTTCTTCTAGTTTTTTTTAATTCGCTTGTTGTTTTTTCTGATTCTAGTTTTTCCAAGTTGATTAATTCCTCTTGACCTTCTACTATTTACGCCATTCTTCTGTAGTTTTCTTCTATCTCATCCTTCGGGCAGAATTATGCGACCGATTCCCGCAAAAATACCGCAAAGTCTCACAAAAAATCAGAATATTGAATATAATAAACTACAATTGGGTTGTCTTTAGATGAAAAACAAAAATCCCATCCTAATTGGAGCAGATAAGAAACACGGTCTTCAGTGGTGCGGTGCACGCTAATTTTCCCCATAGCGCTCACAATTCACTACTTACTTGTTCAGATTCGTTTGTGTCTGCAGTAATTTCTATGGCGTTTTGAATGAGGGGGCGTATAGACTCTAACCTTTCTTTTAGGTTGAAGAAAACGTGAGATTATGTAGTGCATGCATCTTGATGCACCTCTCTATCCTCTAATATTTTTTCATACTCAGAGAACCGTGACTGAATATTTTATAAATCCTAGCGTAAATCATTTTTTGGCTTATTTCACAAGTTAGTCATCACTAAATGCTAGAGACCATCCATGGGCGAAGTAAATAAGTATTAAAAGATATGGAACAATAAGAGAATGTATACCTTTATTATTTACTAGTGATTTTTCCAAGATACGATTGGCAACAGGCTTGTTCATCATGCGATATTTTAGGAAAGGTGCGGGGCTGCCATAAATAAAACATAGGAAAATCAGGATTCTACAAATCTTGGATAGGGTTGATGTACCCATTTAATTCTAAGGAATTTTTACGATAAATAACGAATTATTTATGTATCTAACATTTATTTATTTTATATTATTCTGATAAGTTAGGGGATATAATTGTTAAGGATATGAGTAAAATATTATCAACTAAGCAATATATTATGTATAATAATAAAATTATACATAATATTTTTAGGGGGGAGATATTTATGTCTATTGCATTTGTATTAATTAGTTTCTAACGTGAGAATTGTTGTGTCTATGTTTTTCGAATCATAATAAAATATTGCCTTGGCTATTTTTTTGATAGATAGACTTGATATATGGAATTCTGTGTATATTTGTTATATTACTGTATACTGTATTGCACAATATATTGAGGTTGTGAATTGCTTCTACTTTTTTCAAATTATAATTGTTATTTGTTTAATATCTTATTTTCAAAATATTTTGAAAATTGATTGTCTTTCATAGGTTATATAGTTGATATGCTGTTTGGTTGGAGTTGAAAATGCAGGTTGTTGAGAATGTTTCAGAGGGCTTAAAAAGGGAATTGGATGTAGTTATGTCATCCGATCAATTGATGAGTAGTTTTAGTAGCCGCCTAGAAGAAATAAGAAGCAAGGCTAATTTAAAAGGCTTTCGTCCAGGGAAAGTTCCTGCATCGCATATTAAATCAATTTATGGAAAATCTATTTTATCTGAGATAATTGATGCAATTGTTAAAGAAAAGATCCCAGATGTTATTTCGCAACGTAATGAAAGAGCTGTTGCTAGCCCAAAAATTACAATTAATGATGGTAGCAAAGAGGCAATGTCTCTCTTATTAGAAGGATCTGAAGATTTAAAACTGCATTTATCATATGAAGTTGTGCCTGAAGTTGAAATCCATCCTTTGGATGATTTAACAATAATTCGGGAAGTTTGTGAGATTGATGAAAAGAGCATTGATGACCATATGCTTGAAATTGCAGAAAACAATCGGTTGTTTGAACCAAAGGAAGAAGCGTCTGCTGTCGGTGATAGGGTTAAGATGGATTATAACCTTACTTTAGATGGTTTAATTATGAATGATTATTCCAAAAAAGATTTTCAATTTATTTTAGGATCTGATGAAATTTTTCCAGGAACGAGTGATGCTTTTATTGGGATTAAGTCAGGTGAGAATAAGGAAATAGAAATTTGTTTTCCAGATGATTATTCTGTTAAAGATCTGGCAGGGAAGAAAGCTATACTTAATTATTCTGTAAAGGAAGTTGCGAGGTCTCTTCCTATTGTTGTTAATGATGATTTGGCTGTTAGATTAGGTTTTAAATCAGAAAAAGATATGAGGGATCAGGTATCAAATCAAATTCGTCGAAAATCTGAAATGATTGCGCAATATAAAATTAAACGTCAGATTCTAGATTATTTGGATAATAAATATAAATTTGATGTACCTGAATCTTTGGTGAATAACGAATATAGGAATATTTTGCAACAGGTTAATGCAGAGATCAATTCCTCAGGACAAAATGTTGAAGACAGCGATATTTTGAAAGAAGAGGATTTGCAAGATTATATGATGTTGGCAAATCGTCGTGTTAGATCTGGTATGGTTTTGGGTAAAATCGGAGAAAGTCAAAATATACAAGTGACAGAAGATGAAATTAAATCAGCTTTGTCCCAGCAGCTACGTAGTTTTCCCGGACGTGAAAAACAAATCATTGATTATTTTCAAAAAACTCCTAATGCTATAAATACGTTGAGTGCTCCAATATTTGAAGAGAAAGTAATTAATTACATATTAGAAAATGTAGAAATCAAAGATCGAAAAGTAACAATGAGTTATCTTTTATCTCATCCTCATGAATTATGTGATGATACATCTCAAGATGAATCATCTTAACGACGATAGAAAAATTTTTCCATTGTAATTAAAACATGGTAAGTAGTTAAAAATACTATCTGAGTGTTTTATTAAAAGTTAAGATTTTTTGTTATCTTGTTTGTCCGTTTTAAAAATATCGTCAGGGTTTATTTTTTTACTTATTTCAAAATCTTGATCCATTTTTCTAGCTTTAAAAAATGGTATGTGTCCATAAAATATGGATAGTTGGCCGCCGGCATTATCTTTTTGATCTTCTGATAGGAAGTGGAGATATAGAGCAGAGGCGAGTCCTGTGCGATCTGCTCCAGATTTACAATGTATTAGAAGGGGTTTAGGAGCTTCTTTAAGTAATATAACAAGTTCTTTTATTTCTTTTTCGCTCAATCCTTTGGATACAGATATAGGAAAATTTATTAATTTTATTCCTAGACTTTTAGTTGTATCTTCTTCTTCTTTATACCATGAGGTATTATTTTCATCACGAAGATTTAGAATACATCGGATACCGTGATTTTGCCAAAGGTATTTTATAAATTTACTATCTGGTTGTGCAGAGCGATATACTTTATCTGGTGATACTATATGAAGATTGCTCTTATAATTAATAGTTATAAATACAAATAATCCTAATAAGATGATTGGCAGAACAATAATTCCTAAGAGATACTTTTTGAGATAAATGAAAATTTTCATGCTGTATAAATTTCCTAGTTTTTGATTGTTTATATACAAAATGAGATTGTAATATATAAAATTACAAGTTATTTCATTTAATTAGATTAAGCGCAATCCTTTAAAGCTTATAGTATTATTTTTTCCCACAATAATATGGTCATGAACGTCAATATTTAGAGGATTAAGTATTGATATAATATTTTTGGTCATTCCAATATCAGCACTAGAAGGTGTTGGGACTCCACTGGGATGATTATGAACCAAGATTATAGAAGTTGCAGAAAGCTCTAAGCAACGACGAACAATTTCACGAAGATAAACTGGGGTGTGGTCGACTGTTCCTTGGCTTTGTATTTCGTCTGCTATTAAAATATTATGCTTATTGAGAAATAGTATACGGAATTGTTCACGTTCTTCGTGAGCTAATGTCACTTTACAATAATCAAGCAAAGTTGACCAAGAATCGAGTACTTTTCCGTTAATTAATTTTCCTTTCAATATACGTTGTGATGCTACTGATATTATTTTCAATTCGATTGCTACCGTTTCTCCAATTCCTTTAATTTCCTGTAAAAGATGTATAGGCGCGCCGAATACACCTCCTAATGTGTTAAAACGCCTGAGTAGCGCTTTTGCAACGGATTTAGTGTCTCTACGTGGAATAAGCCTAAAAAGGATCAATTCAAGTATTTCATAATCAGCTAATGAAGATTCTCCTACTGTAAGGAAACGATCTCGTAATCGTCTACGGTGTCCGAGGCAATCTATTTTGTATATATTGGAGTTATGTATTGTAGTATCTATCATTAGTAAAACTTTTAATTGTATATTTTTTATTATTAAATAGGCTGTATGCCAGGACTTCCCAATCCGGCTGGAGATGAAGTAAAAATCTCACATCCTTTTTTGGTAACGCATAATGTGTGTTCATATTGTGCAGATAAAGATTGATCTCTAGTGACGGCGGTCCATCCATCTGATAGTACTTTGACAGAATAAGATCCTAAATTCAACATTGGTTCTATGGTGAAAACCATCCCTTCTTGAAATTGGTTTTCAGTAGAACCACATTGATCATAATATTGCCGATCATAGTAGTGAATAATTTCTGGTTTTTCATGAAAGGATCTACCTATTCCATGACCACAAAAATCTTTTACGACAGAACAGCGTTGACTATGGGCATATTTCTCTATTGCTTTACCGATATCTGATATATGCTCGTGTGGCTTTACTGCAGCAATTCCTCTGTAAAGAGATTCATAGGTTACTTGGAGTAGTCTTTCAGCCGCTCGTTTTATTTTACCCACTGGATACATACGACTAGTATCACCATGCCATCCGTTTAGAACATATGTTACATCAACATTAACAATATCTCCATCACGTAGTTGTTTGTTTGAAGGTATACCATGGCACACAACGTGATTTATTGAAGTGCAACATGATTTTCTATAGCCTCTATAATTGAGAGTGGCAGGCACTGCATTGTTATCAATTGCAAACTTGATAACAAAATCATCAATTTCTTCAGTGGTTGTGCCAGGCTGTATTATAGGTATTAGATTATCAAGACAGCGAGCAGCTAACTGACATGCATCGCGGATGCCCTGTAATTCTTCCGAATTGTATATATTATTGGATTTGATTTTTTTTAGGGAATAAGCTAGCATGGATATGTCTTATCTTTTTTATAAAAGGTTATGAGAGAAGATTATTTTATAGCACATGGCATATTATAATACACAGTACTGTTTTAAATAATAAAAGCATTTTTATCATTCAAATATTTATACAAAATCATTAATACACAACTATTTCTGCATCAGCAGCGCATCATAAATATTATTATGCAAATCAAACCATCTCAATCACTCTATTAGATTTTCGCACAGAATGGAAGAAAATTTATTTTTAGTCCATATAGCATTTTTTCAAATGAGTATTTATTTTGCTGTATGATTTTATAAGAATCTCAAGATATGCTCATAATTTGATGTGTTACAAAATAATAATATTTTAGATTGCAACAGTCCACTTTTTGCAATAATTGTAATTTGGATCATGATATTCATTAAATTATATACTTATATTACAGGAGTACTCCATTATGTTTTTTTTTTATGATGATTTTTTAGTTAAAAACAGTGTAGTCTAGATTAATATTTATAAAAAAATCCTAATTACTGTACAACTAAAACGAATATAAATGATTTTGAGATCACTGTTCTAATAATTTATCATAGATTGTATAATAATATGTTCTAGTATTTTATTGTTCGAACAGGTTAGTTAATTTGTTGAGGATAATTAAAAAAATTAGGTTGCGGATTAGATTAATATATAATTGTTCTATGTTGCTAGCCATATGTGTTATGGTTAAATAAATAAATTTTTTAACTTGTTGCTTTGGAATCATTTAGGTGTCTGAGATTAATTGAATGAAAAATGTTGTAAAAATTGGTATTGCAGGGCTTGGAACGGTAGGATCTTCTTTGATAAATATCATTCAGAGTCAATTTGATCATTTGAAGATTTCATGTGGGCGACCAATTGTTGTTTCTGCTGTTAGTGCACGTAATAGAGATATTGATAGGGGAGTAGATCTTCTCAATATCGAGTGGTTTGATGATCCCGTAATGATGGCAGATAAAGCCAATATTGATGTTTTTGTAGAACTTATAGGAGGAGATGGATATCCTGCCTATGATTCTATTCGTGCGGCTATAATGAGAGGAATACATGTAGTTACAGCTAATAAAGCTTTATTGGCTACATATGGTACGGAACTAGCACTTTTAGCAAAAAACAATGGATCTACTTTTCGTTTTGAAGCTTCTGTTGCTGGTGGCATTCCTGTAATCAAAACTTTAAAAGATTATTTGGTGTGCAATAAAGTGATTCGTGTATATGGCATAATGAATGGAACTTCTAATTATATTCTTTCGCATATGGAAAAGACGGGATTGGATTTTAATGATTGCTTACATGAAGCTAAGATGTGTGGTTACGCTGAAGGTAATGCAGAGTTTGATATTGTTGGATTGGATTCGGTTCATAAGTTATCCATTCTATCATCTATAGCTTTTGGAATAAATACATCTATTGATGGAATAGATTGTGAAGGTATTTCTGATATTACTATAGAAGATATTGAGGCTGCTTCTGTTTTGGGTTACCGCATAAAGCTTTTGGCGATTGCCCAACTTACAGGCAAGCACATAACAAGGCGTGTATATCCCGTCATGTTGAAGTGTGATTCCATTTTGGCTCTAGTGGAAGGAGTAGATAATGCAGTTGTTATAGAAACAGATGTTTTAGGGCAATTAGTAATGATAGGTCCTGGAGCTGGTGGAAATCCAACTGCATCAGCAGTATTAACAGATATCTGTGATATTGCTAAAATTGATGAAGGTAAATCTGTATCTTTTTCTTTAGGTAATTCGGTATCTGCCTTAGATGATTATCAATCAAGTACTGTAGCACAAGAGAGGGAATATTTTATTCGTTTGAAGATACTTAATGACTTGGGTATTTTAGACAAAATCACTATGCAGATAAAAGAAAATAACATTTCTTATCGTATATTAACTTGTCCACATGAGGATAAAAACTCTCAAGAATTTTCTGTTTTTATTATAACACATGCAATGTTGGAATTATCAGTTCGTAAAGCAATAAAGTTCATTCATGAGAACAATGATAATGTAATATATTCTCGTGTTATCTGTATTGAAAATTTATAATAAGCGATTCTCAATGACAAATCCCCAATCCAATGAAGCTATTATAGTTAAAGTGAGTAGGTAGGGGATGATATGACATCTATATTGCTATATTCTGACATATTATAATGTCTAGTTTCGCACCAGTTATAGTAATGGGGATTATGCGATTATCAGTTCAATTAATAGTTTGCTATATTTTTGATTGAGATAAGATATATTGTGCTTGAGTTTTATATTACATCCTCAAGTTCAATAATATGACGCTTTTGCTTGTTTGATCATAATTATGATTAGTTTATTATAAAACTAACCCCATTTGCTATGATATTTATTTTGAATGGTTTATTTGTTTTACTCTATTTAGCAATATCTAATATTTTAAGGTATTTTTGCTCTATTGTTGGATATATCTACTCCACTACAGATGATGCGTCTATTACACGAAGTTGGACGTTTTTTTTCCCCTTCCAGTAATTCACACATAAGTTACCTATTACATGTATAAATTTGCCACGAGATTTCATTAAAAACTCACCAAGAGGAGTTCCATATACACGAAATGCGACACCTTTCAATGTAGATGAATCCTGTGATTTAAATGTCATTTGTAAATGATCTAATTTAACAATACGAATGCTCTGTAATTTATGAAAAGGAAATGCAAAAATAGGATGAGGATTTCCTGATCCGTAAGGACCTGCTGATTCCAACATATTGATTAGTTTGATATTCACAGCAGAAGAATTTAGAGCGCCGTCTATCTTTAAAACTGGACTTGCGATTAAATTTGGGACAACCTTTTGAGCGAATATATGAAAAAAACTTTTCAGGCGATTTAAATGCATACTATCCACTTTTAAACCTGCTGCCATAGCATGTCCACCACCTTTTATTAATAGTCCTTCTTCAACTGCGATAGAAACCATTTTTCCAATATCAAAACCTTCAATGGATCTACCCGAACCGATTCCTTTTCCGTCGTCATCAAACGAAATAGCAAAAGCAGGTCGATCAAATTTTTCTTTTAAACGTGCAGCAAGCAATCCTACAATACCGGGATGCCAACTATTGCCCGATACCACTATGACATAGGATTTTTGAATATCTTCATATTCAGCCAAAACTTCAGCTTCTGCTTGCTCCAACATGGCGGATTCCATTAGACGACGATTCTGATTTAGAACATCTAATTTCATTGCTATAGATTCAAGTTCCTTTTGATCATTTGATATTAATAAACGACTTCCAAGATCGGATTCTCCTATACGTCCTCCTGCATTTATTCTTGGTCCTATCATAAATCCTAAATGTTCAGCTGTTATAGGTTCAGCAATATCAATACGTTTAATTAATTCCTTTAGCCCTGGATTACATTTATGACGAGCAACTATTAAACCTTTCACAACATATGCTCTGTTTAATCCAATTAAAGGTACAACGTCACATACAGTTGCAAGTGCTACAAGATCTAATAAAGATAATAGATCAATATTTTCCATCGGAATTTTTTTATCTTGACGCAAAATACGACAAATCAATACAAGAACAAGAAAGACAACTCCTGCAGCACATAAATGTTCTTGACCAGATAAATCATCTCCTCGATTTGGATTTACTAAAGCATAAGCAAATATTGGTTCTGTTTTCATTTGATGATGGTCAATAACAATAACATCAATGCCTTGATTAGTGGCAAATTGAATTGCCTCAGGGCTAGTAGATCCACAATCCACAGTAATGATAATTTTTGCCCCTTCATCTATAAGTTTTTTCATTAGATTGGGAGTAGGTCCATATCCATCTAAGATTCGATCAGGAATATAAGTATTAACATTAATTCCAAAATATGAGAAAAATCTCGTCATCAAAGCAACCGAAACAGCACCATCTACATCGTAGTCACCAAAAACAGCAATTTTCTCAGAATTATAAATTGCTTGAACAATACGATATGCTGCCTTATCACAATCTGTTAGAGTTGTGGGATTTGGCATCAATAAACGTATGGTCGGGTTGAGAAAATCTTGAGCATGTTCAATAGCAATATGACGACCTGCTAAAACACGAGAAATAATATCAGGAATTTCGTAAGTTTGGGCGATCTTTAGAGCATTGTTAATTTCGTTCTGACCCAATAAGGATATCCAACGCAATCCAGAAACAGAACGGTCAACTCCCAAAAAAGATCGACAATCCATCATTTTTCCTATAATAGTTATAAAAAGTCATATAAAATTTAATTTAATGACTATCATACAATCATATATATATCCGAATATTAATATACAAGATTTTAAAATCGTTGGGGGGATATATTTAATCCAATTAGGCTTGACCTTTGATAAGATATTGGAGGATCAATCTCGTGTTTATTAAATCAAGAGAGAGATATAGATTAGTTTAATTATTTCTCATGCTGACCAGTGATAATTTAGTGTTAGATCATAGTTTAATTACTGCTTTTCTTTACAGACAGAAGATGAGTTGCGGCTATATAGGTGAAATACTTGGTATTAAAGTCTATTATAGTGAAGTCGTACCTCTGAAGCCTATAAACAAGAGAAAACATCATAAGTGGTTGGAGTTTGGGAGTCTACCATTAAAAAACATGATCCAAAAGCAGTAAAAATGCTTCCACTATTTGTGAAAAAATAAGTAATTTTAGGCAAATGGCGTGATATAAAAAAAATCAGTTAGCATTTGCCAAAACTACCAGATCTTGTACTCCATGAAAATGGATGCAACTCGTACTAACGAAAAGCATGTTGCTAAGATATTAGTCCAAGATCCTAAAAAAGTAGGTGATTTCCATGTTAAATCTAATCAATCTCTCCCTTCGGAAATTGGTTCTTCCTTCTGTAGATAATACCTGCAGGGGAAGTCTAAACTCAGTCAACGAGTTCAAGCGGGCATTTAATGCGGCTTTTTTCTATTTAGATTTGCTTATAATGGCTAGTTTGGCGCGATTTGCAATCAAATTTTTCTTGAAATTTTAGCAGCTTATTTGGCGGTTGAGATGTGTGCATCTCTCACAGACTCTGAAATCAAAAAACAAATTCTACAGAAAGAGTTAGAATATCTGATGCTTGAAGCAAAAATAATAGGAGTGATTGAAAGATCACCTGCTAGAAAAGCCATATGGGAAACAAGTTTAGGATTATACCTTTGGATTAATAAGTAATTATTTTGCTATGTTGTAAATTTTATTAACGACTTTCTCTTTAAAATATCACTTATTTTACTTTGACGAGCGTGATTTTCCCATCTGAATTTTGGCAGATAATTAGGATATTTGTTATTAGAAACAACAAATATCCATCAATATGTCGTAAAATATTATTGTAAATTAGAAAAATCTACCAAATATTTGCTATTAACACCAACATCATCCCCCCATTACATGGGATGATATTGGTATGCAAATTAGTATTAATTTTTTTTCTAATAATAATATAAACCATATCAAGTGGTTATATAGGATACTTTTCAATTTCATGTTTTTAATTTTATATAAAGAAGAAATAATACATGTTTTTATTAAAAAATTAATAAAAATGAACGCTTCGTTAACCTTGATGTACTTATAAATAAATTAGTTGTTAGAGAATTTAGTCGATTTAATTGTAAATTGGTTTATGAGAAGTAAAACGGTGATTAGAAGTAAACATATAGCTGTTTTGATGGGTGGAACTTCTTCAGAGAGAAGTGTAAGTCTTTCTTCTGGCCAAGCTTGTTCTTCTGTTTTAGAAAACAAGGGGTTTAAAGTGAGCAAAGTTGATTTTGATCGCTCTTCCATGGATATTCTTTCTAATTTAAAGCCGGATGTGGCTTTAAATGTTTTACATGGAGGTTTTGGAGAAGGAGGAGGTATTCAAGGTATACTAGAATGCTTGGAAATACCTTATACGCATTCTGGTATTTTAGCTTCAGCTTTATCCATGGACAAGTTTCGTTCTAAGAAGATTGTGGGTGCTCTTGGTGTGCCAGTTTGTCCGTCAATTTTAGTTGATCGTTTAAGTATGGACGAAAATCATGTTATGACTCCACCTTACATTATTAAACCTGTGAATGGTGGATCTTCTTTAGGAATTGTATTGGTTAAGGAGGGAGAATCCGTTCCTCTAGATTTTTTGCAATCTTCTGATTGGTGCTATGGAAATCAATTGCTTGTTGAAAAATATATTGATGGTGTTGAGTTAACGTGTGGAATTATTGGAGACAAACCGCTTGATGTTATTGAAATTGTTGCAAAAAACTCAAATTTCTATAATTATGATGCCAAATATTCACTGGCGAAATCTGAACATATTTTACCAGCAAATATTCCTCCAGATATTTATGAAGAAATACAAAAACTTTCTAGTCTTGCACATAAATCCATTGGTTGTTGTGGTATAAGTAGATCAGATTTTATCTTTGACAATGTTTCACAAAAGATTTTTTGGTTGGAAATAAATACTCAGCCAGGTATGACTCCCACTTCTCTTTTTCCTGAAATGGCTTCATATGCGGGATATTGTTTTGAAGACCTTCTGTCTTGGATGTTGGAGGACGCTTCATGTATGCGTTAAGTGATAGGTATTATTTGGCATTTAATACTTTACTTAGCTTTTCTATTGTAATGTCATTTCTTTTTTATATTGGATGGGGTTTGGAAGATATGAGAGCTTTTCTGAACTTTTGTTTTTTTCTTGAGAAGATTTTCCCTCCTTATTCTGGAATTGCTTTTACTATACTTTTCTTTTCAATAGTTGGTATTTATGGGTTTTTAGTCGGTGGAAATACGCGTTTATCCACGGATATGTTGGGGTATATATACGATTTTTCGATTGAGAAGATTAGAATTATTGGTAATGTTGAAACTTCAGAAGTTGATATAATTCGCTGTTTGGGAGTTAATTGGAACAAATCATTAATATCTTTTGATGCGGCAATAGTTCAAAATAATTTGTTGAAATTACCATGGATTTCACATGCTGAAATTCACAGGATTTATCCTAATACTATAGAAATTCGTATCAAAGAACGTGATCCTTATGCAATATGGCAACGTGATGCGAATTTTTTCCTTATAGATAAAGACGGGGATATAATTGAATCATTTAGTAACGCAAAATTTTCGTATTTACCCAAATTGATCGGAAAGGGTGTTAATAGGGAGATTAAATCTTTTGCAAAATTATTAGAATTTTCAGAAATTGCAAAGCTTGTTAAAGCTTATAATTGGATTGCTGAAAGACGTTGGGATATGCACCTTCAAAACGGTATAGTTGTTAATCTTCCTGAAGAAAAATTTAGTGATGCATTGTTTAAGTTGCTTGAATTACAAAATAAATATAAAATTTTTGATAGAGATATTAGTGTTATTGATATGAGGATTCCTGATCGTATTACCATTCGTCTTACAGTTGGATCATTTATAGATCGTCAATCGATTATTGATTTGCGTAAAAAAATATTGGATAAGGTTAACTAATGAGTATTTTTACGATACCTTGCACCAGTCCACAGTATAGTAAGCGCTTGTCACCTAATCGTACATATATCATTCCTGTATTAGATATTGGTTCAACAAAAATTGTCTGTATGATTGGTAAATTTATTCCTATGGATGCTAGTAATCTTTTGCCTGGTAGGACGCATCGTATTGAAGTCGTCGGAATTGGATGTCAAAAGTCACGTGGGGTGAAAATGGGTGCAATTGTTGACCTTGATGCTGTAGAAGGAGTTATACGTCAGGTTGTTGATTCTGCTGAACATATGGCGGGATTAACAATAGATAATCTCATTGTAAATGTTTCTTTTGGACGTTTAAATTCTATCAATCATTCTGTAGGAATGGAAATAGGATGGAGAGAAATTAAAAAAACAGATATTCAAGATCTTATAAGATTTTCTAAAAGATATTCATGTGAAAAGTCTTATAATGTATTGCACTCTATCGTGACCAATTATTCCTTAGACGGAAAGCCTGGCATACATTCACCTATATCAATGTTTGGTGAGAGATTAGAGATGGATGTTCATATGGTTACAGCTGAAAAATCTGCGATTAAAAACTTAGAGGTAGCTATTAATAGAGCTCATCTTTCTGTTGAAGGAATGGTAGCATCACCCTATGCAAGTGGTTTGGCTTCTATTGTAGATGATGAATTTGAATTAGGCTGTATAGTTATTGATATGGGAGGTGGTACAACTAAAATATCAATTTTTGAGAATGGAAAATTGGTATACCTTGATATGATTGCTATAGGAGGATGCCACGTTACAAACGATTTAGCACGAGGATTATCTATATCTATTGATGATGCTGAGCGTCTTAAGGTTGTTCATGCTAATGCTATTTCTAGTATCGTAGATGAGAATGAGATTTTATCTGTTCCATCTATTGGTGATGATGAGCAAGAGGATCAGGTTCAGGTTTCTAGGGCTATGGTTTCACGTATTGTTCGAGCACGCGTTGAGGAGACATTAGAGTTGATTACTGAACGTGCCAATAAGTCTGGATTTGGTTCCATTTCTGGCAAACGTGTGATTCTTACTGGGGGTGCAAGCCAATTGATTGGATTACAAGAGCTTGTAAGGAGAATGATATCTCCTAATGTGCGCATAGGAAGGCCTATGGGAGTTTCCGGCTTGCCATTTCCTGCTAAAGGAACATCTTTTTCAACGGTTGTAGGTTTAATGGTATATCCACAGTTGGCTTCAAAAGAAATTGATTATATTGGCGATTATTCTTCTTTTTATGGATTGAATAAAAGTAAAATTCCATTTCTAGGAAAATGGTTGCAGAGTGCTTTTTAATTCAAACATTTATTGTTATTATATTTGTAAAAAATGAGATAAAATATATGGTTTTAGGTTGCATAATATCGAATATTAATGAAAAGGAGTGGATTTCATGGCATTAAAACGCTCAAATATGGATGTAACTGAGTTGAGTCCTAACATAGTTGTATATGGTGTAGGAGGAGCTGGAGGAAATGCCGTGAACAACATGATTTCTTCAGGGCTTCAAGGTGTTAATTTTATTGTTGCAAATACCGATGCACAGGCTTTGACGATGTCTAAAGCTGATAATAAGATCCAACTTGGAGTTGGTGTTACGGAAGGGCTTGGAGCTGGATCTCATCCAGAGGTTGGTCGTGCCGCAGCTGAAGAATGTATTGATGAGATTGCAAGTAGTTTAGACAATGCACATATGTGTTTCGTTACCGCTGGAATGGGAGGTGGTACAGGAACGGGGGCAGCACCAATTATAGCAGGAATAGCACGTAGCAAAGGAGTTCTAACTGTCGGTGTTATTACTAAGCCTTTTCATTTTGAAGGTTCTAGGCGCATGCGTATAGCAGAAGCTGGTATAGAAGCGTTGCAAGAAACAGTTGATACTTTGATTATCATTCCTAATCAAAATTTATTTCGAATAGCCAATGACAGAACAACATTTGCGGATGCTTTCTCTATGGCGGATCAGGTGCTTTATTCAGGTGTTTCTTGTATAACAGATCTCATGATTAAAGAGGGTTTAATCAATCTCGATTTTGCGGATGTTCGTTCAGTAATGCGTAATATGGGACGTGCAATGATGGGAACAGGAGAAGCTTCTGGTCCTGGGCGTGGTATACAAGCTGCTGAAGCAGCGGTTGCTAATCCTTTGCTTGATGAAGCTTCCATGAAGGGATCGCAAGGATTATTGATTTCGATTACGGGAGGACGTGATCTAACGTTATTTGAAGTTGATGAGGCTGCTACTCGTATCCGAGAAGAAGTTGATTCTGAAGCAAATATTATTCTTGGTGCTACTTTTGATGAGGCTCTTGAAGGAGTTGTTCGAGTTTCAGTTGTGGCTACTGGTATAGATCGTAATTTGCATGAAGAAAAAAATGATGATGAAATTCTTCCTAATTTAGATAATAATCCTCTCAAGACATCAAATTTGTTTGGCATTTCTTCCCAAAAACTGTCCTCTGAAGATTCAAATACAATAGATAATTCAAACAATAATGATTCAAATATTGTTGAAAATTATTTAGATAAAGATTGTTTGATTCACAAAGATATTGTTCCAGAATCATCAAATCCGAAACACTATATCTCTAAAGTTCAAATGGTAGGGGAGTTGAATAATTTAGAAGATCGTGGAATTATGGGTTTGTTAAGACGTATTGCCTATTCTTTTGGTTTACGTGCAGATGTTCCTATAAATTCAGAAGTTTGTCCTAAAGATACTGATACAAATATTTCAATCTTAAAGAGAGGGGATAGCAATTTATCTGATGATCAGAACTATGCGGATGATATTAAAGTAAAATCAAAGTCATTTGATGATTATGACGATGATAAATTAGAAATACCCGCATTTTTACGTCGTCAATCGCATTGAAACTATAAATATTGATCAATTATGTCTAAAATAGACTTAAGTATTTGATTTAACATGGTTTTTTACAACTCCTACCTTACCTTTTTATTGGGTGCGGGGTTTAATGAGTTAGAAATTAGCTTAGAAGCTTGAATCCCTAAACGTATTCTATCCGCTCCTCTTGTGTATCTTTCTGCTTGTGATACTGATTTCCACCCGTATACTGCCATTAATTCATGGGTTGTTCCTCCAGCTTCTGCTAATAAAGTTGCTGACAATTTCCTAACACCATGTGCCGATTTATTAACTCCTGCTTGTTTAGCTTTATAGGAAAACCACAGGCCAAATTGAGGGGAATTCATCTTTGCTTTTTCTCTATTAATAAAGAAACTTTCTTTGCCTGTTGGGGTTATCTCAAGCAATTTCATAAAACTATCTGGTAATTCAACTGTTATAACCGTTCCGACTTTCTGAGTTTGAATAGAAAAGATATTATCCTTTAAATGTTGGTGTCCTGCTCTACATGCATCAGAAATTCTCAATCCAGTAAGCAATATAAATTCAAAAGCTAATCGTGGAATAGTTCCTTCTTTCCAATAACTTTGGAATTTATACATGTCTTCAATTGTCCAAGGTTTGAATCCGTCTGTTTTATATTTTGGGTTTTCTATGCCGATACATGGGTTAGTATCAATGTATTCTTGTTTATGTGCCCATCCGAATAAAGTCCGCATGGAAACTAAAAATTGGGTTGCACTGGCCGGTGTATCTTTACGTGTTTCCAATCCTAATTTAATGTGTTTGGATGTGATTTTTTTATAGTCAAAATCCCCTGATTTTATAATAACTTGGTCAAAATACAAACCTAAACTCTTTCTGGAGTTAACTGCTAATCTCGCCCAATGTGAACTTTTACGATATTGAGATATCAACCATCGTAGGGTTTTAGGCTCTTTTTTGTGTGGTTTAATAAACCCTTGTTCTATTGGAATTCCTGATAATGCAGCAAGGTAATAGGTCATAAATTTAGGATCGTTAGGATAGGGGAGACGAGTACGTAAACCACCGTTTTTCCTGAAGTAAAACACTAATTTTCCATGACGTGTACGTTCCTTAACCACATAAGGAGGGAGTTTGTTTTTCCTCATCTCACCGCCCTAAAGGATTACTATCATCTTCCAATATTGGCTTTTTCTTTTTGTTCAAAGGTTCAAACCGATAAAGGGTTCCATCTCGTTCAATCTCAATTCTTATATTGGTCTCTTGAACAACTCTTGCTGTATCACGAATACTAATACGCCCTGTTTGGGGATGTGGCTCTTTACTCATCTTTTGTTTTACTCCTTTTGTTTGACTATTGTTGTAATCAGACGGATTTGCTCTACTGCATGTTTCAAATTGTCATTTACAATTTTGAACTGATACGCTCTTTTCATTCCGTAAATGTCTTCATCTGGGATTAGGACGTGTTTACCTCTTCTTTGCTCTCTTCGTTGTTGTAGAACGTCTGTGGATGGAGGAGCGATGAATATGGGAATTATCTGTTTATGAAACAGTCTTTCAAATTCCGCTAATCCCTCATTTGTGAGTATCGTTAAAACATCAAATCCTTTGTTCAAAGTTTCAATGATATCAGATTTCAATAAGCCATAATGCTTATCCCGATAAATCGTAGTTTCTATGAAGTAATTTCTTTCTTTCCAAACTTGAAATAGGTTAGATGATATAAACCGATAATCTACGCCATCTTCTTCAAACTCCCTAGGTGCTCTTGTGGTTACTCCTAAAGGCATGACTAGATTATTAGAAACTTCGACAACAGCTTTAGCTAAAGTGGTTTTGCCAACTCCCGATGCTCCGATTAAGATAAAAAGATAGGACATGATTAATATCCTATATTGTCTAATAATATGTGTTTAGGGGGGATGAATTCTGGTGGGATAACTTTTCTTAGAGCTTCAACTCTAGCTTCTAAATCATCATAAAGCCCATCTGGTATTCCAATATAAAGTCTATAATAATTCCTACGATGGTGTAGACAAATAAGAGTTAAATACTCGAATTCTATCAGGGCTTCTATGGTAGATAGTTGATGGCAAGGTTTGAAGTTTTTAACTATTGAATATAGCGTCTTCTCAGATGGAAGATATTGTGCTTCATGCTTTTGTGCCCTTTGTATGAGTTTGAGACGGGCAGATGCGTCAGGGTTGAAAGCCTCATAATCGTGTATTGCCTCTTTAATGTCTTTAGTCATACTGCCTCCTTTTTCATAGCTTCAAGTAACAATTCTTGAACTGAAGCTTTGGTTTGCAAACGTTTTAAAATGATTTCGTCAATGGTATTTTTAGCAATGAGATAATGAACAAACACTGCTCGGTTGAAACCAGCTTGTCGTTGTCTGGTTACTCCAATACGTTCAATCATCTGTTGATGAGTTTCTAAATCCCACCACAAGGAGAAGAAAACAAGAATATTGCCCCCATATTGGAGGTTTAACCCATGGCCACACGACATAGGATGTGCGAACAATAAAGGTATTTTGCCCTTATTCCAATCAACTATAGTTTGCGGGTTTTTATCTAATTTCTTGCCTTGTGGAAAAGCTTTATGCAATCGGTCTAAATCACTATTAAAATGATAAGCCACTAAAATAGGTGTGCCACCAGCTTCCTCTTTAATTGATTCCAAAGCTTTTATTTTGATATTATGGGCTTCTTTCCAATCTTTTTGATCATTGTAGTAAATTGCTCCATTAGCTAGTTGAAGACATTTGATAGTTTTAGCAGCGGAACTAAACGCCTCTAAAGACTGTTCTTCAATCTCACAAAACATCTCTCTTTCAAACTTCTTATACAGTTTCTGCATTGATGTAGATAAAGATAGAAGATGTGTCAGAATAACAGGTTCATCAATATCTTTGTAATCAGCTATATTTAGAGATAAGCAATAATCAGCAAGTTTAGCTTCAATTTCTGTTTGAGCAAAGCTTTTAGGATAATGGCGAACGGCTCCAACATGACTACCAACTTGTTGAGTATCAAACCAACGTTGAACATAACTTTTAAATACCCGTCCTAAACTTTCTCCTTTATCCAAAAACCAGATCTGCCCCCATAAATCAATTAGACCATTAGGCGAGGGTGTACCTGTCAATTCAATAAAACGTTTTATTTTGGAAAAGGACATTTTGGCTAAAGCTTTAGCTTGTTTACCTCCTTGATGAATACGAAAGGATTTTAACCTTGTACTTTCATCAACAACAACAGTAGGAAACTTCCAATTATCTTGTTGAACTAACCAAGGGATATTTTCAAAATTAATGGTGTATATATCGGCAACAGTTGAAAGGGCTGATAAACGTTCTTTTTCCGTTCCGACAATACAGGAAATTCGCATATCAGAAAAAGCTGACCAACGCTCTATTTCATCTCTCCATACTGTAGTCGCAACACGCAAAGGTGCAATAACTAAAATAGGACTAGGATCTTCTATGCGTATTATGGATAAAGCAAACAAAACAGAAGCGGTTTTACCTGATCCCATAGATGCCCAAACTGCACAGCGATCATGGTTTAAAATCCAATCAACCATCGTTTTTTGATGTTCTGCTAATTTAAGTAACATTTCAATTCTTCCAAAAAGTTATCTACCTCATGAACAGATGACAAAACTTCAACTTTCTGCTGATGTCGTTTAAGTGTGAGGATTTCCCGTTTTTGAGCTGTTGACAATCTGCCTCCTTTTTTCTTCATCTCTACCCAAAAGAGAGTTCCTTGAGGTGTAATAATCAAGCGGTCAGGACAGCCTCTGTGGCTGATGAACTGGATTTTGCGAATAAAACAATCAAGCTCACGAACTCCTTTAACTAAACGTTTTTCTAAAGTTGATTCCGCTATCATTTCCGATATCTCTTTGCTTCATAGCCTTCGGCTTTTAGGGGAAGCCCCTTTGCCCAAATAGGATTTTGGGTCATAAGCTCACAAAGTGTTTGAGCGTTATATTCCGAAGTATCAGGAACTTCACAAACAATCTCATCATGAACTGTGAGAACTATTGGATATCCAGCTTGAGTTGCATTAATCATTCCTTGAGCTAAAATATCTCTACTAACTGCTTGCACAATATTCTCAGTTAATTTCCCACCATAGGTTCGTTCTCGCATTAACTGAGATGTTGCGGAATTAAGATATGATCGATCATTTTTCACATCGACATAAACAAGATTTCGTTGAGAGGGCAGGGTGATTAGAACATTTTGATTTTGTTTCTTCATTATAAGACGAGGAACGTAACTCGCCCGTCTAGCCACTATTGACCGACCTTCTTTCACAACACAGTCAAATCCCTCTTCACAATCTTTCCATAGCTGAACTACTTGTTTGTGTTTGGTTCGCCATGCCGTTTTAACTAATTCACAAGCTGTTCCAATAAACAAATCTTCTACAGCAAATTCTGGATACGTCTCTTGCATCCAAATACAACGATTTTCTGCTTGTTCCCAATCTTCGATACTTGTGGTTTTTCTGACATTCTCGCTAAACCGTTTTAGATCTAATCCTAAATTAGATGCCATTTTTTGAAAAACCTTAGCACCTCCTTGATAGCCTAAGGCTAATTCCATAACTTTCCCAATAGCTCTCTGATCTTTGGTTACAACATCAATAGAGACGTTAAACGCTTTAGCATAGGAGGTTACATAGACATCTTCGTTTTGAAGAAAAGCGTTTATCTTCCATTGTTCACCTGCTATCCAAGCCAATACACGCGCTTCAATTCCTGCTAAATCCGCAACAACGAGTTTTTTACCTTTTGAAGCTATGATACAAGATCGGACACAATCACTAGCAAAACTAAGGGGATCTGTAATAGATCCGTCAGACAACAGTGTTTGAACATCTTGTTCAAGTTCTGTAGAACTACGTTGTTGACGTGGAAGATTTTGCGGTTGAAACACACAACCAGACCAACGGCCAGTTCGGCTTGCTCCGTAAAACTGCAATGTTCCTCTAAGTCGAGCATCACTACTAATAGCTTTCGATAACGTGTTTAGTTTCAAAATGGACGATTGGGAGGATAACAATCTATTAGTCAAAATGACTTGTGCGTTTTCTGTGATAGGGGTTTGAGCTAATGCAGTTCTAACTGTATCCTCCTTCATGTCAGGAAGATCTACACCCTCCATCACAAATAGATAGTTATTTAAAAGCTCAGTACGACGGGAGGATTGAACAACCTCATTTGTTAAGGTTTGTATCTCCGCATCTAAACGTTCTCTTTCAGTGCTTATGAGGTTTTGTAGTTTGGTAACAAGTTCCAAATCAATAGCATAACCCCGATCATTAATTGTTTGATCAAGAAGCCACAAAGCTCTTTCTGATTTTGATAAAGGGGTTAATCTATTATATAACTCTCTTGTTGCTTCAACATCTCGTTTGCAATATTCCCCAAATAACCCCCATGCGTGTCTATGATTAGGTTTATTAATATCATAAGGGGAGGTATCAATGGATCCCCCACAAAAACGAGCAATAAGAGCTTTGCCCTCATCCATTTTAGTGAGACGTTCAGGAAACCTCAATGCAAGACATGCGTTCTTCAAAGATGACGGTAAACCATTCACCCGTGCTAAAACACTTGTACAAATCCAACGGTGAATAGGGATATCTATATTCAAAGACTTTTTAAACAATACCCGCTCAAACAAACTATTGTGAGCAACACATATAGTTTCTGGATCTTGTAAATAGGCGAGTAGGTCAGATGGAATGAGGGATGTTTTAGTACGATCCCACAATTTAACTCCCTCATTCTCAAATGCATATGCACATAAAGTTATAATAGCTTCTTCTGCATATGCCCAAACCCCAACTTTGGGTAAGGGTTTAGGACTTCTCGTTTCTATGTCTATGAACAACAACTTTAACATGATTACCAAGGCATTTCATTAAGTTCAGCAGATGCAAAAGTTGAATTAGTTGTTTCGTCTTCTTCATCTCCGTAGTTTTCGAAATCATCATGGTCCGCTTTTGGAGACGATCCCCAACGTTCATCATTCTTAAAGAACTGAACACCAGTTAAAGTACAAGAAAGCCCTTTAGTTTTATATGTTTCTAACTCATATGCTAAGATATTAAGCTTCGCTATAACATGACAACCAGGATAAAATACCTCTTTTGGATTACTCACAAGTCGGACTTGACGATCAATTAATAACGGTTGAGTTATCTTGTTTTTTGCTGAGATATACATACAATTTGTATATGATTTTTCATAAACTTCAGGTTTAGATGCTGAAGCTATTTTTGCATCTCCGTCTTTAAGGATAATCCTGTTTTTAACTTTAGCGTTTTCTATGAATCTCCCAACATCGGCATTAGGGAAAGCTTCTTTCACAGCGGCTTTCATCACGTCCATAATAGCTTTAAGCTGTGTTGTATCCGATTTTGGTATAATGATATCAGCACCATAGTATTCATACGATTTACCATCGGGCGATGTCATACTTACCATCTTGTCTAATGCTGGGTAGGAAAGACGACCTTTGACATTAATTGATTGCATTTTTATTCTCCTTGTTTTGTGAATGGTTGTTTAAATGGGTTTGTACAAAGGGAATTAACAAATTTGCATTCCATTTGAGCTGTTGAGTTGAACCATCTGTATGATGCTTAGATACATCAAATAGTTTGCCCCCTAATTCCAATCCTTTAGCTGTTGGTAGATAGCCACCAGTTGCCTTACTTAGTTGTAGTCCCAATCTCAATAAAAGCTTGTTCAAGTTCTTCGCATTCATCACGGGATTAAGCTTTTCGCCTATTAATGTAGGAGTTAAATACTCGTCATTATCAGAAGAGGGCAGATGTGATATTTCAGCAGAAGCTAAAAGGTCAAAACCTGTAAGTTCCGCAACACCTCTATTAGTGGCCAACATCAATTGGTTTTCTTTCAAACCTGTTTGGCTTAATGTCTGTTTAATGAACTGATGCGCTTTGATATAAGAAGTAGGCGAAACTGCTTTAGGTGGTTTCTTAATTGAATAACTACCCGTTTTACGTAAAGTAGGTAATATCTCTTCAAATACCTTACGTTCAAACTTCTCCGCAGATGGCAATTTGCTTTTAACAATCAATCTGTAAACATCAGGTTCGGATATAATACGTACTTTTTGAGTTCCGCCCTCTGTCTTAAGGGGGCGGTGTTTTACCGCCCCCCTGCAATGGGCGTTTATCGCATCAGTAGTCCTTTCATATCCCAATATCTTAGCTATATCTTTAGCCACAAAAGCAATTGTTCCGTTTTTATCCACAACTGTACGAATCTCGTTGCTTTCAAATTCAAATGGTATTATATCAGCCATGTTCATTATCCTTTCTAACTCATTACTTCAAAATCACTTAATTGTGCTTTTTGAATTTGGTTGATTTTTGGGGTTATATCACGAGGGGCGATGACTGGTTTTCCATCTCCTCTTGTGATAAACTCCTGTATCTTCTCCCAAACTTCAGTCGGTACAATTCGCTCTTTGTGGAATTGCTCCACTTCTTTAGGTGTAATCAACGATTTCTTAAACGCTCTATCACCTAAGATATCGGTTAAAAGCTCCGTGGCTTTTTCCGTATCTTTAAAGGTCCGATTGCCTTTACGTCCTTCAACTAGTTGATATCCCTTAATTTCTACTCCATCGCTTAAACGTTTAAACATCTCTTCTTTTAACGCTTTGGCATATTGTTCAATAAGTGATAACGACGAATAGGCTTTAGCTAAATCTACCTCAGTTCCTCTTGCAGGATCTTGCAAAGATTCCAACAACACATGTCTATTCAACGCAGGACAACGAACTTTAGCCCGACAAAATCTACAAGCGTTCTCATCCACTCCATAACTATCAAGTGGAATAACCCTTTTGCCTTTAAGCTTTAATGCTCGTTCTCCTTTAATTCTGAACTCTTGTGCTTTCTCCAATAAATCAACAGTAGATATCTTCCATTCTTTGATTGGATCACCCGCCCTGATACGAGGTTGAATAATAGCTAATGTGATTGTTTCAGGTTTGCCGAGAATATCAGCGTATAAATGCAATGTTCCACATGCATACAACATCAATTGCGTATTATTCTCAGCTTGAACCTCAACTCCAGCTCCATACTTAAAATCCGCTATAATCCAATGGTTATCATCAAAAATAATAATATCCGCTGTTCCTGTTGCGTCTTTCTCCGTAGTAAAAGGCTCAAGGGGCACTTCAGTTTCAGATAGAACTTCTCCAGAAAATGAACGTGTATAATCTAATGTCATTTGAACACTTGATGTCATTTCCGCATCAACCACACGGGTATCATCTTCAAAAGTCAGTTCTTTGTCTTTGAAACTTTCAACATCACAATTCTGTGTTATACAATATGCTAAGAAGTTATGAGCAAAGGTACCTTCAGAAGCATAAATACTTGTTGTTTGGGGGATTTTGCTTTCAAGGGTAGGTGCGACAGGGCATTTCAACCACCGATGACTACCAGAAGCCGATATAAAAGCGTGTTTAGTCATTATTCAATCTCTTCAATTATCTAAATTGTTTTCAATTATTTAAGCTGATGGGGATGACGGAGGTTCGTTGTCATATAAGAAAAAAACCACGTAAACGATACAGAGCACTCCACTAAGAACCAACATGAAATCAAGCATCTTCTAGCTCCAACAACCTCGTTTCTAACTTATCCAAATCCTCAATCGTGCAATCCGCAAAGGTCTTAGGCTCGCCTAAAGTAGGCACTATAACTTCATTCAGAAATTTAACCTTGCCTTCCTTCCCACCCCGCTCAATGAAACTTAACGCTAAATTCGTTACTCGCTTTTTTAACCCCGAAGTATCTGTTTTAGGAGGAGTAATAGTAGCTGGCCCAATTTGCGGTTTATCTTGTAAAATCTGAGATAATCCGTTTGTAATAAGTTTTTGAAACTGTAATAAAGTCGTGGTGTCTCTGGTTTTAATAGCTTGTTCGATTGTTTCTATGTTCATGTTAAATCTCTCATTCTGCTTACTACTGGGGGTGGGAAATTGCTGGAGAAACAAAAAAACCACCCCCGAACCCCATTATTGGGTAACTCTAAAATTCATAATCTAATTCTGTCCTGCATAAGATTTGCTCTCTCTGACATTTTCTTCTTCTTTTTTCTGTTTTAAGAGAGTCATAAGTATTTGACTCCATCCTAGTGCTCTTGAAATCTTAATGATGATACTGTCCGTCACTTCAATCTTGTCTAAAGTGTCTCCGTCGGGATCTTTAAGATCCTCAAAATCTTCAAGAGCAGAAACTAAATAGCTCTGGATTTCAGCTTCAATCATTCGGACATCTGGCGTAAGTTTTAGTCTCTCGCTCTCTTCTAAGTTATCGTCATAAAACGTAGGGATATCTATAAATTGGTCTTTAACTTTGCCCATCTTCATCCTCTTTTGTCTTTGTATTTGTATCTATTTAGCAACTGATCTTTATAATTTTTCTATTTGCACAACTAATATTTATACGTTTGTGTGGTGGTAGTATTAGGTATAATTCCTAGTAAGTCAAGAGAATAATTAGGAAATATACCTAATATTTTTATAGACACCTTTTATTAACCGTGCTATAACACGGGCAACTCCCACATTCAGAAAGAGATAAAGAAATGAATGAAGTTAAAACCCGTGTCATGTCTAATGTTGATCAAGATGAGAAAGGAATAATAATAACTTTCCATGTTATGGCAGATGCTGAAGTGTCAGAAGATATTATGAAAGCACTTAAGATAAAAGCTGAAGAAAGCGAACCTTTGCTCCATCCGTTTCAAGAAATAGTTTCTGAAATTCTAGAAAGGAATAAAGACAATGACAAATAACGATTTAGATTTTGAGGTTCTTACCCGTCGGGTAGATTTTGAGGAAAGTACGTTGATTATACAATTAGAACTAAATAATGGACTATCGGATGATGCTTTAAGACACATCACATTAGAGGCTAAAGAAGCGGTAAAAGAACATTTACAACCACTCAAAACTACTATCAGAAACATTGAAACTAAAGATTTAAACAAATCATCTAATCCTGATGACGATGTATGTGAGGCATGCCAATGAATAGTGAAATAGTACAGAAACATAAGGAACTACTAGCGAACCATACTGAAATAATAGAGAACCATTTTGAATTAATAGCAAAACTCATTAAAGCGGGCAAAGAGAACCATATTGAAATTTTAAGAAGGAATAAAGACAATCCAGAAGTTAAGGTTTTCACCTCTTCTATAGATCACATGACAAAAAGGGTGACTATAGAAATAGAGCTTCAACTGGATATCGCTTTATCGCCGGACGACTTAAGACGCATCGAAGACGGCTTAAGACACATTGAATTAGAGGCTAAAAAAGCAGTAAAAGAACTATTACAACCACTCATGAAAACCATCAGAAACATTGAAACTAAAGATTTAAACAAATCATCTAATCCTGATGAAGATGTATGTGAGTCTAATGGAACCTCCGAGTCATGTCCAGAATCAAATTAACAGATGAAGAGAGGAAACGACGGAGGCGGGCATACGATCATCAGCGTTACTTAAATGACAAAGAAAAAGTAAAAGAACAAAAACGTCAATATTACTTAAACAACAAAGACAAAGTAAAAGAACAAGAACGTCAATACCGCTTAAACAACAAAGACAAAGTAAAAGAACAAGAACGTCAATACCGCTTAAACAACCCAGAAAAAGTAAAAGAACAACAACGTCAATATCGCTTAAACAACCCAGAAAAAGTAAAAGAACAACAACGTCAATATCGCTTAAACAACCCAGAAAAAATAAAAGAACAACAACGTCAATACCGCTTAAACAACCCAGAAAAAATAAATGAACGTCAACGTCGATATCGCTTAAAAAACAAAGAAAAAATAAAAGAACGTTACTTAAAAAACAAAGAAAGCTGGATAGCTCCAAAAGAGCCTCTTAGTAAGACTAAAGCTGAGCTAATAGCTTTAGACAGAGAAATAGCACGGTTGAAAGCCATACCGTTAGAAGACAAAATTTATATGAAGGTCTAAATATGTGGAAGGACCAAGCTAAAACCTGTATCAATAACGGGTTTAATCTCATTGCTTTACGCCATAAAGATAAAAGACCGTTACAAGCTGGTAAATGGGAAAAACAACTATTATCACATACCTCTATCGACAATCTACCTTTGTGTGGTTTCGGAATGGTTTGTGGAATTGGTAAACATCCCATTTACGCCTTTGATGTAGATTCAAAAGATGCAAAAACATCTGAAACCTTTATGGAAGGTTTCGAACTTAACTATGGCACACCACATATCAGAATAGGACAAAAACCTAAATTCCTCATTCCTTTCCGCATGAAACAAACCGGAATTAAAAAGAAGAAAACCCCAGATAGCCAACAAGGACATCTTGATATTTTGGGTGATGGGCAGTATTTCGTTGCTTATAATATCCATCCTGTAACAAAAGAAGAATACACATGGTCAAAACCACCACATGAGTTCAAAGCGGAAGAGCTACCTCTGTTATCCGAAAAGGATGTTGAATATCTTTTTGAACTTTTTACAGAACAAACAACTCCGATTATCAAACAAAAAACAAAAAAACCTGTCAAAGAATGGAATAACGTTGGTAATAGACAATATACCAATAGAGAAATTACCGCCTTTTTATCCTGTTTTAATGAAGAATTCTACAATGGCACTCATGATGAATGGATACCTATTGTCATGGCGGTTCATCACGAAACACGAGGTTCAAATAAAGGAAAAGAAATTGCTAGACGTTGGAGTAAACAGGGTAGTACCTATAATGAGGAAAACTTCAATTACAAATGGGATACATTCGATTTTGAAGAAATAGGGGATAAAGATAAGAAACGCTCTACCTTTGCATCATTGTTTTATCATCATAAAAACTTAATCCCAAACGGCCTTTTAGCAGATCGGTTTTGCGATAGTTACAATAAAGCTTTGTTTTCCATTTGTAAAAGGGGACAATTCCTTTACACCGCGGATACTAAAGAATGGTATAAAAAAGACAAAAACAACCGTTATATTTGGAAAATCACAAATGATAAAATAGCGGGTTACGTCATGGAGTTTCTTACTTCCATAGCAGAGGACGCTTTTGATATTTGCGAAGAATACGAAGACGATAAAGGGAATAAGAAAAAATCTAGAGAATTGTTTTTCAAAGCTTATAACAAACGCAATGTTACCGAACAATCAAGGGCTAAATCAACCGCCAATGCTATTGAGTCAAAAAGCCTTTTTAACATAACATCTGATAAACTAGATAATTCCCTACGTTATATAGGCGAAAAAGACGGTATTACTGATTTAGAAACTGGACAAAAAATCATACCAAAGGAAGAACTCTATATCACCAAATCTACAAACACTCCTTTTGTTGAGGGTAAACCTTCTAAAGAATTCATAAAATTAGTTTCTACCTATTTCGAACATGAAGAGGTTATGCATTTCTTCGCACGTATAGTTGGTATGGCTTTATATGGAGGTAACGAAGCTCAAAAAATAGTAAATCTTTTAGGAGTTGGAAATAGTGGTAAAAGTACTTTAATAAAACTGTTACAACATGCTTTCGGCGATGATTATATAGCTCATCTACAATTCACAGATATCATGAGTGCTTTTGAGGGAGATTCAGGCGGACCTAGTCCTAGTATTATTAACGCTTTTGGATCTCGTATTGCAGTAATTAATGAAACTAACGAACATGCCCCTTTAAACGAAGCTATAGTTAAAGCCATAACTGGAGGGGATACCTTAGCATCTAGATTACTTTATTCAAATGCGATGATCCGCAAAAAAGCTAGTTTTACTCCTTTCATCACTACTAATAAATTTCCGTTAATTAGAAGTATAGATAACAGTATATGGAGAAGAATAGTTGTTATTCCGTTCAACCGCGAAATAGCAAACGTTGATCCAACCGTAGAACGTAAATTACCAACATATGCACTTGAGGCTAAAAAATGGTTTTTACAAGGATTGCGGGATTATCTCCAAAGGGGTCATGACCTTGCTATTCCCGAAATATGTTTAAAAGCGGTAGATGCGTGTAGAACCGATTTAGATACATATAAAACATGGATTGAAGAGTGTTGTGAAATAGGGAATGAGTACTATGAAGAAATTGCGGTTTTAACTGAAAGCTATAACAACTATTTAAAAACTGAGGAAAAATCGCGTCATTCCGTCCAATCTCGGACTTTCTCTCGCAATCTGAAAACAAAGGGGTTTGAGCAAGATAGCAAATGCACAAAAACAGACAATCAATGGAAAACTAAGCGGGTTATCAAAGGTTTAAAACTCAGATCTACTTTTGAATCTATTGATGAAGAACCTAGTAATGTCTTACCCTTTCCAAAATCTTAAGGCAAAAGATCACAAAAACAAACGGTTGATGCCTGTTTTACAAAAAAAAAATAATATAAAACAAAATCAAATATTTAGACAAAAGATACATAGTTTAAGGTTTTAAGCAGCAGACTCTTTACTTGCCAAAGCGTGTCACATGGGATACTACCTAACCTATAGTTGCTTAAACGTACGTATGAGAGGTAAAAAATTGAAAAGCAATAGAAATAACGCTTGCAAATCATATTTATCTTTCTTTTTGGGTTAAATTATGATTAAAGTTGAAGAAGTTGCTGAAATATTACGTAAAATGAAGGCTAACCCTAAAGGAAATTGGAGATTAGAAGATGTTAAAAAGGTCTGTGAAGTAACTACTTTGAAGATGAGCCCCCCTAAAAGAGGGAGCCACTATAAGGTTTCCAGCCCATATTTAAGAAATCATTTAACTATTCCATATGCAAAACCTATACATAAAATCTATATAAAGGCTTTTGTTAACCTATGTAACGCACACTTAGAATGTGCGCATAGAGCCAATGGAGAAAAAAAAAGGTTAAGGAGATGATAAGTGTGGATATTAATCGCTACCCAAAATTAATCATCAAAGATGAGGATGATTTCATTGCTATTTCTACAGATTTCATAGGATGTATGGCTGTTGGAAAGACACCAGAAGAGGCACTACAACATTTAGAACCGGCTATGCTTGAATGGTTGGACGAAGCTGAGGAAAGAGGAATTAGTATTCCGTCTCCTGGTAGCGTTTCCCTAAATGCTCCTATTGCTTTTCTAAATGGAATTTTAGAAGAGGGATTTAAATTTAAAGAAATTTCTATTTCAGGGAATGAAGCATTAGATCTTATGTTGAGTGAAATAAGTCGCCATTGTAAGGCAATGATGGAGCGTAATAACAAAGATCGACACGATCCACAGGAATTGAATCAACTAAAAAACTTAGTAGAAGCCTTAGATCTTGACTCTGAATCCTATAATCGTAAAAGGGATGCGGAGCTTTTACCCTATATGAAGAATGAATGTAGTGGTCATGCATAAGACTAATAGATATTCACTTACCTTAAGTTTGTAGTTTTAACGCTTAAACAGGGTATAGCTCTAAGGTTAGCAAAGAAGTTGCAAACGTTAGGACAGAGCTTAAAGACGCAATAAACAATCCAACTAAATGGTTTATGGGTGTAATATTTTCTATATTCGTATCTGCTATAGGTATATTGTTGAAATTATCTATGCATTAGAGGGGGTCTTAGGTCATGAGGATGCCTTACTGATACCGTCTGGACTAATTGCAAATCCCGCCTTTGTCAATCTTGAAGCTAATTTAGGTATTATTTCTTTTACATGCTCGTTAAAAGGTAAATATATAATACCCTGTACATCTGATGGTCTTTCTAAATTTCCTTTCTGTAGAATAACTACATTTTCTCTGCCAACAGAAGAAAGAAGCATTCCCATTTCCAATACTACATTTTGTCTAGCTCTGGGTTCTCTTTCATTATCGCTTTTGTACTTTGGATATCCATAATCATCAGGAGTCAATAGAACAATACCAAAGTGATTAGTTTTGTTATGTTTCCCTATTTCCTTTTCAAGCTCTTCAATGATAGTTAATCCTGATCCAGCAGTATTTTGAAGTATAACTAGTTCTGAGATTCCTAATTTATGGAGTATCAATTCCAACTGATCTCTAGAGTCTCTATCGTGACCATGAACAACAAATACTGACTTCTGATTAATACTACGTAAGCTAGTTTCATCCGTACGATTTTGGGATAGTGCATTATACAGATTTTCATGGAAAGTTTTATCTGAGTCTTTGCCTTGAAAAAGAAGAGTTCCTTTTAAATACCACACAAGAATCCCTCCAAGGGAACTATTGAATCTATACTGTATATTGTTATCACTTGACGTTTCCCACTGCCCCTTCAACCCTGCATTTTTTACTATAGCTTTTAGCTCTTCTATGTCCCCTTTAAATGTTATTTTAGGTTTTTTGGGTTTCGCCATTGAATCGTCCTTCTTTGTTTCTTGAGAAGCTAAATTCAACTTTATAGTATTATCTTCATTTATTTCAACCATTTTCCATACTCCACAACCTACTAATACTACCAATCCAAAAAAAAAAGACTATGACACAGATTGCAATCCTTGCTCCATAACTTCATCTATGAATTTAGCTTGTTCTTCCAACAAACGGAGGACTTCCTACGAAAACCCTTTAGGGTCAGGGCAGGCACCCCTAAATTTAATCTAGTGAAAATTTCCTCTATATACTGTTCATCACATTGACCTAAAAACATAACCGCTCTAAGGGGAGTCGCAAGAAATCTCCTTTGCATCCCCACGGGAAAATCTTTAAAATATAAACCGCTCAGTTCTTTTAGCAATCCCAGATTTTGGATTTTTAGCTGTCCACGCACAAAGCGATTCAAAGTTTCTATTCTTTGGCGACCGTCTATAATTTCAAGGAACGCATCTTTCCGTCCGATATCTGCAAGGAACACATAAGGTATTGGCAAATCCATAAACACAGATTCTATGAATTTAGATTGTCTTGTTTTATTCCATATAAATCTACGTTGATACCAAGGTACATATATCGCCGTATCGGCATGTTCATAATCCGCAGAAGCTATTTCTTCCTGCTTAGTATTGTATTTTTCTAAAATGGTTTCGATTGGATATTCTAAAATTCGATACGTTGTTTTTTTACGCAAACTACCCACTTGCTCTTCTAAATTCATTCGCTTTGTTCCTTGTTTTTAAACTTCCACCAGCCAATAGAACCAAAACTACACATGATAATAAAAGGAATAGCCGACCATTCAGCCAATAAGCCAAAGGCAAACACAGAGCTAAATAACCAATACAAATGAACATTCATTACGAAAATCTGAATTAATATTGATATTCTTTTAGCAAATGCTCTTGCGTTGTGCTTGTCTTCTTCAGTATGTGAACACTCATATTTTGCAGCAGATATAGCCATAAAGCATCCTACGAGAACCGCACTAATGAACATAAGCGTAACATAAGACGCTAATATAGCTCCCGCTGTAGGGGTCATCATTGTTTAGGCTCCTTAGAAGGGAAAAAGCTTGTTTTGTAATCATAGGCGGCTTTTACTATATTCTTAAAAGCTTCCAATTCCCCTTTTGATAAAGTATATAATCCAGATTTGATATCTTCGAGGGTAATATCCGATTCATCTTCTTCATCCTCTTCATCTTCTTCGGCATCTACAGGGGGTATATCTTCATTTAAAATTATGGTTAGAGTTTCTGGGTTGTCATCGTCCCCTACAATTGATATTTTATCGGCATTCAGGAACTTAAAAAGGTCTTCAGAGGAGCTTAAACTACTATCATACCAACCTCTTTCAGCATCGAACCATCCAAGAATATCAGAATGGTATGAGTCATAATCATAAGCAAAGAAATCTACTACCGTTAATGTATTACTACTTTCCCCATCAACACATACGCCGATCCTATAATTTTTATCAGTCCTGTATGGTAACGTCCAAAAGGCGTATGTGTGTTTCATTATGTCTTCTGTTTCATTCATTGTAGATTAACCCTTTTGTTTTGGTTGCTATCAAACTCAGCCTGTATATAAGGAATTAACAAATTTGAATTCCATTTTAATTGCTGAGTTGAACCATCTACATGCTGCATAGCCACATCACACAATTTACCCCCTAGCTCCAATCCTTTAGCTGTTGGTATATAGCCACCATCTGTCTTAGACGTCTGTAGTCCCAATCTCAATAAAAGCTTATTTAAATTTTTAGCACTCATCTCTGGATTAAGCTTTTTACCTATTAATGTAGGAGTTAAATACTCGTCATTATCAGAAGAGGACAGATGTTTAATATCCATAGCTTCTAACTGATCAACTCCGGTTATCTTCGTAACCCCTCGGTTAACCTTTAACAAAAGCTGATTGTCTGTAAGACCGGCTTGTTTAGCTATTAGTTCAAGATGCTTATGTACCCTTAACAGTGTACTAGGCGAAACCGCTTTAGGAACTTTAACCTGTTGTCGTTTTTCAACTTCTAATTCTGCCCATCTGTCTATAATTCTAGCTCTCAAATTAACATCATAACCAGAGACTAAAATTAAACATTCTCGTTTAGGAAGATGATAACATTTGCGAGTTTCACCTTTCTTGTCCTTGTACGTTCCTTGAAAATCAACCGCCCCAAATTTGGGGTGGTTAACTTCTAAGTCTTTTAGCATAACCTCGATATCACGAAGAACGTGATCATGTCGTTTACCCGTGAGTTTTATTGGTTCTGTAAAGTAGCCCTATTCATTCTCTTTCTTTTGTTTGGAGTTGTGAGATGGGGTGTAGTTGTGAATCTTATGATTAATCTAGGCTCATATCGTGAATCTTTTCATTTTTTGCGCGCATCTTCTCCATTTTCAACGGAATTAATAGGATGAATTGTCAAATTTGCTCTACACCTATCGTCAGAACAGAAATTTCTTATCAGCTTCTTTCTTTTCATTGCTAAATTAACCAGTGATAAAGTGTAATAACTAACTTGACATAATTAAGGTTGGATTTAAGTTTCATTTGTATCTTTATTTATTTTTGAGTACACCCTTTGGATATAGGGTTGGTTTATAAGGGGGGTAGTGTTGCGTATCCCCTTATCAGGTTAAGCAAATCTCTTGTTCATTCTCTTTTCTTCTTGTTTTTGGAGTTGTGAGATGGGGTGTAGTTGTGTGCACCCCATCTTCCTATTAAGCCTCTTTGGCTATGACTCCTTCTTTACTCCTTGATTATCTAGATGGAATAAAGAAAGGAGTATCACTTCCCTTCAAGCTATCAGCCGTGGTTATAACATTATTCATCAACTTAACTCTCATCAGCTTTAAATCCTCTGGCAAACATCCGTCTAAATCCTCTACAGATATCAAAGTGTTGACCACCCTCAATCTCATACTAAGTTCTTTCATCTGTTCCACTCTAGTCATCTTCTTACTCCTTTAACTTAGCTTTTATCTCTCTTAAAATAGGCTCCAGCTCTTCACAAAATCTCTCATCCCCGAGACGATCAATACACTTTTCCGTTAAATCATCTATTTCCTCTGTCAGTTTCGCTTATTTCCTCTGTCAGTTTCGCTATTCTCTCTTCTCTGTTCATCTCTTTGCTCCATTAACTCATTAAACCTTTGAAAATTAAGAGATTTTTTACTCATTTACTTAATGACTTTCTCTTTAATTTATGGTATTATTAGGTATAATTCCTAGTAAGTCAAGAGAATAATTAGGAAATATACCTAATATCTAATAACACCGTGTTTACAAAGGGTTAACAATGTTTAGGGAATCTACCTTGATCAGTTTATGGAATTTGAGTCATGACTATCCCATGATCATAACACCAGAAATACGACAAGAATGGGAAGCTGTCGGCTATCGTATCAGGGAAATACGTAAGTCTAAAGATATGACCTTAGAGGAAATGGAATCTAAATCTAAAATATCTACAGCAGATATTTGTAAATTTGAAAACGGTAGAAGCACCACCAGTATTAACTACACTTTGTTCCTACGTAATGAATTCGGGGCCTCTTTCGATTGGATCTATGAGGGTGAAAGATTCCTTAAGGAGCATAAGCCTAAAAACGTAAGGTGTAAAACATTAGATCCTATAGCTATTGGCTTGAGACTTAAAAAGATAAGAGAGAAACTTGGATTGAACAGGGTAGAATTCGGAAAAGTAACAGGTGTCTATATATTCGATTTGGAAAAAGGTGAACGAATCCCCCGTATAGAAACAGCTAAGAAAATCAAACAAGCAATAGGTAAACCACTAGATTGGATCTACTTTGGTGACGAAATCGTTGTACCTAAAAGTGTTGCAAAGGCTAAAAAGCAAGAAAAAAAGCAGTTACAACACAGTTAAAACTCAAAAAACACTGTAAAAACAACAAGGTAACTCTAGGTAACTCTAGGTAACTCTGGTTTTTAGCACTGAGTTACCTATAAAACCCCGTAAAAACAAACACTTAGATGCAAAGGTAACTCAGTAACTCAGTGATCGGGGGAAAACTCTATATATAGCGTGTGTGTAAAAGAAAATTTTTTAAAATTACACACTCCTCACGTGGGTTTTTTTCCTTAAAAATCAATCACTGAGTTACCTTTTAGCTTAAGTACTTGTTTTTACTATATAAAATAGGTAACTCTGTGAAAAACACTGAGTTACCTCTAAGTTACTTTTTATAGCTAAGATATTGATTTCACTGTATAAAATAGGTAACTCTGTGAATGTCTCACTGAGTTACCTAGAGTTACCTTTTATTGACCCACCACAGCATTTAATTGGCTTTTGGAGCCATCGTCCACTTCTATTAATCATATCGCGCATACGCGATTAAAACTTGTTAAACTACTGATTTTGTGGTATAATTTGATTATGAAACCATCTAAATACACAAAAGAAAAAGCTGAAGCTATACTAGATTTGATGAGTACGGGAAAGTCCTTGTTTCAATCCTGTTTACAACATCAAATACCCTATAGAACATTTCGTAGTTGGCTTAAACAAGATAAAGAGGGTTTGAACGAAAGTTATGAAGAAGCTAAAAGGGCGTGTATGGAGGCGATAGCGGAAGAGTTACATAACTTAGTTCATTCTGAGCCAACAGCAGAAGAAAAAGAATATCCCCATTTGCTTAAATTGCGTGATACAAGAATGAATCATTTGAAATGGACATTAGAAAAACGCCATCGTAATGTTTATGGTACACAAGTAAAGATTGAACAAAGCCATACAATAGATTTGAAACCGTTATTAAACCAAGTGCAAAAGAGTATTGAAACCAAAGGCTTAAAACCAGTTAATGTTATTTCTAAATCCACAGAAACACCTTTAGAATCATCGAATAACAACCTTATTGAGCATTCTACCATCAAACCAATTAAACGAACTTGACATAGCCTTTAAAGCCTAAATAGCTATATAAACTATATAAACTATAGAAACTATAGAAACTTCAGAAGTTATAGAGGTTTTTATAGTGTAAAAACTAAGTTTTATATGGTTAATAAAACTTTAATAGTTTTAGGAGTTTTAGGAGTTTTAGGAGTTTTGGGGTTTGGAGTTTTAGGGTATGGGAGTTTTAGGAGTTTTTGGAGTTTTTGGGAGTTTTTGGAGTTTTTGAGAGAGGGGGGAGCCCCCCCAGCGGGGTTTTTGGAACTATAGATAGGCTACCCTCCGACAATTTTTATAAAATTTTAGATATTTGAGAATTTTATATAGCTTATAACAACAACACCACTTCCTAAGCTCATAAACACTATGTCAATAACTGAATCAGATATAACTTGTCAGTTACACTACAAAACTAGAAAAAGTGAATTAACAAGTGTTATTTGTCCATTTAGGGCTTGTAAGTAGATTCAACGTATGTTAGTATGTTGATTGTGGTTTGGGACTAACCACGCTCTCTCTAATAGATGAGATTGGAGAGGGTTGCTTAGTCCCCTGCAATCCTCTTCTATTTTATCTCCTTAGAGGGATAATTGAATTTCTATTTAGAAGAGTTGCATTGTCTAGAGAACTTCCAACAAATCCAGAAACGGAACAAAAGCTATTTGCTCTGATGTTGTCACCTGAGATCAAATTGAGTGTTACTAATTTTGTAACGCATTTTTTCCGATGGAAAGAGGTTGGAACCCCATTAGAACATTTTGATGCACCTCGCCCATGGCAATTAGATATCATGAATGATGTTGATATTCATTGTTTGGGCAATGTCAATAATCCCAAACCTAAGATATTTAAAGCGGCGATATCAGCAGGCCGTGGAATAGGCAAAACAACGTTGAATGCATGGATGATGTTATGGTTGATATCGACAAGACCAGGTATGTCGATAATCTGTCTTGCGAATAGTGAAACGCAGTTAAAAAGTACATTATGGGCTGAAGTTAGTAAGTGGTTAGCAATGATGCCAAACCGTCATTGGTTTGAGATGCAATCGTTATCGTTACATCCAGCTCCATGGTATGCGGATTTATTGAAGACTAAGTTAGGCATAGATTCAAGACATTATTACATTATGGGACGTACATATTCTGAGGAGAATCCGGGTGCGATAGTGGGTAATCACAATAGTATAGGATATGCGTTAATCGTTGATGAATCGTCTGATACACCAGAGTCAATAACGATTAGATTCCCTGGAAATTTTACAGAAATCAACGCTAATCGTTTTTGGATTATGACCTCTAATCCTCGTCGTTTAACTGGACTGTTTTATGATATTTTCAACAAACCGTTAGAAGAATGGAAGCGATATCAGATAGATACAAGAACGGTTGAGGGGATTGATCCAAGTTTTTATGAGGAGATTATAGCCCGTCATGGTCTTGATTCTGACATAGTTAAAGTTGATATTTTAGGGCAATTTCCAAATCAGGAAACCAACAGTTTCATCCCATTGGATCGAATTGAAGAAGCGATTAACAGACAAGTGGCTCCTGATCCGTATGCACCGTTGATTATGGGTTGTGATTTAGCGGAAATGGGGGGTGATAACACAGTTGTGGTGTTACGTCGTGGATTGGTTGTTGAGCATATTTTTGAATGGTCTCATACAGAGGCGGATGAAACGGCACATAAACTGATTGATATTATTAGAAAACATCGTCCTGATTCTGTGGTGGTTGATATCAACGGTATTGGAGGGACTGTTTATTATATTTTGAGCAAATACAAAGATAATAACAGTGATTATTATTTTTTGCTTTTCGATGAAAAAGGACAAAGAAACGCGAAAGATAAGGAGTTATATCGAAACAGCCGTGCCGAACTTACAGCACATACGGCGGATTGGATGATATTAGGAAGTATACCAGATCATCCATTATTAAAGCGAGATTTAAGATCTTTAGAGGCTTTCATAGAGCCTAATACAGGACGCTTAGCCATTGGAGACAAAAGGGCTAAAGGGAAGAAGAGTACAGATTATTCGGATGCGTTATCTTATACTTTTGGGGGTTATGAACCAGCAAGGAAAGATTCTTATCTTTATTCTAGAGGAGGAGTTGAACAGCATGAAGGGGTTGATACAGGATTTAAATATGAGGTGTATACGTAATGTCTATATATACATCCACCTCTCGAAATAAAGACAAAGATATTCAACTTGTAAATGAGTTAGTTTCCCGATTTGACCTGTTAAAAGCTCAAAGAGATGAGAGTGAATCTATACGTCGAGAAGAGGTTTTTGATTTAGTTTGTCCGTATCGTAGGAGAGGATATAAGAAGAACGCAAGATGGGATACAACGGCGACTTCAGCAAGTGATAAACTAGCATCTTTACTACATAATCTTATTACACCATTTGGTTCTCGTTGGCATGGGTTGATAGCACCTGACAAGCGTTCTGGTTCTTTTGCGTATTTTTCGGAAGCCAAGATATTACGAGAGGGATGTGAGCGTTTGGTAGATGAGTTGTTTGCGCAACGTGAAGTATCTGAATCAGGATTTAATCTGTGTTTGAAAGATTTTTATACGGAAGTGGTCCTTTTTGGCATGGGGTGTTTTTACATCACAGCGAGAAAAGGAGGGGGATTAAGATATATTTCTGTTCCTGTATCCTCAATTGTATGTTCGACTAATCATGAGAATGTCATTGATACGGTATTTGAGGAATTTACGTTAAAAGCGGAAGATGTGGCTAAGAAATGGGGTATGGAAGCGTTATCGGATGAGATGAAAGCTGATCTTAATAGTTCGGATCCTAAGACGTATGAGTTTTTTCAAGCAGTTTTTCCTGACAAAGAGGATGAGTATCAAGGCTATCAACAAGTGGTGGTGTGTAAAAAAGAGAACCGACTTATGTCTAAGGGATATCATCGTGTTATGCCGTATATAATAGGGCGTTATGAAGCGAGCAATGATACGCCTTTTGGATATTCTCCAACATACAAAGCCCTTCCAGCGATTAGAAGATTGAACACTTTGAGTCGTGCAAGTTCTATTTATTCGGATCAGAGTATTCAACCTCCTAAGTTGCTTACAGAGGAAGCTAGAGGCAAAGGGTTTTCTGTAAAGGCGAACTCTATGAATTACGGTTTTTTGGACCGTCGTACTGGAGCACCTCTTATACAAACGCTAGAAAACAGGAATGATCCTCGCCCTGCACATACAGAGATTCAGAGATTAGAGCTTCAGATTCGTGAGACGTATATGTTGGATTTATTTCAATTACTTGCAGATCGTGCATCTCGTTCAGCGACTGAGTCTATGGAGAAGACCCGTGAAAAAGGAGTTTTCATATCAGCGATAGTTGGGGGATTACAGGCTGAATTTGTAGGAGCGATGGTTAAAAGAGAGATTGATGTATTGCTTCATAGTCAAGGGGCTAATCGAGGTGAGTTGAAAGGGGTGAGAATCTCTTATACTTCGCCATTGTATAAATACCAAAAGGCGGAAATAGCATCTAGTAATATGCAAGCGTTGAGAGCTATTGCGGAAGCTGCGAATATTACTGGAGATCCTACTTTGCTGGCGATGGTAAAAACTTATGAGTTTGGTGAAGAAACGTTGCGAGACTTGGGTATGTCGGAAAGATTGATATCATCTGAAGAAGATACGAACAAGAAGATAGAGGGTCAAAGACAACAAGCGGAAGAAGCTCAGATGAAACAACTAGCTATAGAGCAATCTATTAAGACAGGTGGTGAGATAGCAGAATCAAGAGTTAAGGAGCAAGGATAATGGAGGAAGATCAAAGAAGATTAAGCGAAGAAGAGAGAAGAATATTAAGAGAGGAAGACGAATATAGGAAGCGAATTTATAAAACGGTTTTTGCGACATCAGAGGGTCGTTGGGTACTACTAGATATCATTAACGCCTCTGGTTTTTTGAAGTCTATTATAACTAACGATCCAATAGAGATGGCAAAGACTGTAGGTAAAAGGGAGGTTGCACTCTCAATAGTTGATGATCTCGCTTTAGATTCAGGGATTTTGATTGATTTGTATCCCAACATAGAACACATGCGCAATTAAAGGAATAAAATATGGAACAAGAAACTAAGGTTCAACCGAATACAGAAACATCTAATCAAATAGCAAATGAAGAGGTTTCAACGGAATCTGTAAAGGCAGTAACTCCAGAAGCCTCGTCAATGGAGCAACTTCTGGAGGATCCGAAAGAGATTGAGAAAGCTGAAGCAGATGTAGAAGACAAACAAGATATTCCGAAGAAAGTGTCATTAGCAGACAAGTTGTTTGGTGATGAAAAGGTTGAGATACCTGCGGATTACAACATTGAGTTTCCTGATGGAGTTCCTGAAGAGGAAAGAAATTATGTGAAAGAGCAATTTGTGAAAGGAGGTATTTCGAAAGAGAATGCTCAATTGTTGACGGATTCTATATCAAAGGCGTTTCAAGATAATGGGGAGCGACTGAAAAAGGAGCTTAATCTAAAATGTGATCAAGACATTCAAAGGTTGAAGAAGGAATATGGCCCAGAGAATTTTAAAGTATTGAAAAACAGGGTACAGGGAGTTGTTAAAGAGCGAGGTTTAATGGGAGAAACCTTTGATATGTTCCTGTCGACGGTTGGGGCTTATGACGCTTTCAAGTTTTTGGATAAGTTGACGAGTTCCGTTCGTGATGCGGATTATGCCCCTGAAGCGGTTTCGCAGAAAGGTTTAAATTCAAATAAGCCGATATCAAAAGATTTTATGAAAGATCCCGAGTTTACAGCCAAGTATTTGGCGGAAGATAAGGAAGCTCATAAGAAGATGGATGCTTACGCTAAGTTTAAGGCGAATAAAGCGTTTACAGAAATAAGTTAAGAAAAGGAAAAATAATATGTCTACAATAACTGAACAATCAAAAGCTAATATAATTGGGTTTGAAGAGGTTGTGGCTTTAGGGCTTCAAAAAAGTGAATCTCTTTTGAGTCCTAGAGTTCAAAAAAGTACACATCATGGGGAAAGAGTTGCGATTTTGCAGGTTTTTAGTCCTACAGAAGCATATACGGTTGATACGGATGAAAGGACTTTACCAGAAACCAAATACAACAAAACACCACAAGAAAGAAGATGGATAAATTTTGAGACGGTTGCCTGGGCGGAAGTGGTTAATCCTTTTATCCATTTGAAACAAAACATTAATCCGTTTGTTCCTTATGCTAAATCGGCGATTCATGCGTTTAATCGCCATCAAGATACGGTGGTTATGCGAGGAATGCTAGGTCCAAATAAGATTGGGAGAGATGGCACAACAGTTGAGGATTTTCCTAAAGCTCATGTCATTAGAATGCCTAAAGCATCTACTAATTCAAATGTTACTAAAGGTTTTAAAGATACTATAGCAGGTTTGATATTAGATGGTATGATGTTTTTTGCAAATAATAAAGTGAATACGGATCGTGAGCGTATGGTTGTTACGTTTCCACCTGATGTATATCGTACTTTATTTGATGTAGATCAAGCGATTAATATGGACTATGTTAAGAATGCTAATTTAGACGCGGGTAGATTTCATTATTTTGCTGGGGTTGAAATTCTTCTATATAAAGCGGTTCCTGGAGATGCAGAATTTCCTACTGATATTAAGATAGAGGGTTTGGATACAGAGAAGAATTATTATTGTCCAATGTGGTGTACGTCTGCAGTTGAGTTTGGTGTGTGGGAAGCTGTTAAAGTATCTTATGACAGATTGCCAACCTTTCACAATGCACAACAGCTTTTAGCAACTTCATCTATGGGTTCGGCAAGACTTGAACCTAAAAAGATTGTTTTGTTGGAAATACCAAAGAGTCCTGAAAACATAGCAAGAGTTAAAGCAGAAAAAGCAGAAATGGTAGAGTCTGAACATCTGAATATTGCAGAAAGAGCTAAGTCTAAATAATGACTGATTTAGAGGTATGTAACTGGGCTTTAGCCAAATTAGGAGAAGCACCGTTAGAGAGTTTAGATGATGTAAATCATGTTCATGCACTACGCTGTAAAGCTCTTTTACAACCTCTTCATCAATCTTTATTGAGACAATATGAATGGAGTTTTGCAACGGTTACTGAACAACTTTCGCCTTTACAGCAAGAGGAAGCAGGAAATTGGACATATCCGTTACCTCGGTTATGTTTGCGAGTTGTTAAACCGCAAAATCTTAATAGACGTGGGATGACTTTGTATTCATCTACTAAGGAAGCATTGTCAGTTACGTATATTAAAGAGGTTAAAATATCTGATTGTGATTCTTTATATTGTGAGCTTTTGGCGTGTAAACTTGCATTTGAGTTGTGTGTTCGGATCAGAGAAGCGGAGGGATTAAAGAGTTCTTTATCAAGAGATTTTGAAGATGCATGGGATAAAGCAGTTTTAGCATCAAGCAAAGAATACCCAGGGGAGCAGGAGTATTATGACTAAGGCGACCCATTTTAAGAACTCTTTTATTACAGGTGAGGTATCTCCATTTGTTTATCAATCAGGTTCAAATCTGAAGATTTATCAAGGGAGTTTGGTACAATGTCATAATTACATACCACTGCGTACAGGAGCTTTGACAAGAAGGCCAGGAACAAGAGTTTATCATGTTTTTGATGATGTGGATAAACCACAGCGTCTCGTATCTTTTGTGAAAGATGCATATACGGCATACATCATTGTTTTAGGGGATTTAAAGCTTCATATATTTGAACGACGTATGGGAGATTGTTCAAAGGTTACAACTATAGAAGTTCCTTATAAAAAGGAAGATATTGGAGAGATTAATGTAGCTCAAAACCTTGATACGTTATGGATAGTTCATCCGAAACATGTGCCATGTCAGCTAATTTTAAAAGGCAAAGCTTGGGAGTTTAAAGAAGTTTCGTTTAAACAGGTTCCTCAACTTAATAAGCAGTTTGTTGATGATACGAAAGTTAGCATAACCCTAAAAACTCCTTATGAGAATGGTGAAAGAGGCAAAACGGGTCTAGTTCCAGTTGAGGCAGATGGCGGAGTGTTTAAGGAGACGGATGTTGGAAGAGAGTTGACACTGGGGTATCGTCCCCCTAAATGGAAACCTGATACGTGGTATTTAGAGAATTCCTATGTTGTGCATAATGACAGACTTTTGAAATGTATAGGAAAAGGTAAGTCACAATCGACTGATTGGACATTTGCCGATAAGGAACATCAGCAAAAGGACGGGGGATGTTTATGGGAAAAGGCAGAAAGCAATAAAGATTATAAGGACACTACCAAAAATCTACATGTAGTTTGGGTTACAGGGGTTATTAAGACTTTTAAAACCGCTAAATATGTTTTGTTGGAGCTTAAAGGAAAGTTTCCATTACAAGATGATCAACCGACATCGGATTGGGCATTTGGTGAATGGGGAAAAGATGAGGGATATCCTCCTTTTGTTACATTTTTTGATAATCGCCTAGTTTTGGGGGGTAATAAAAACAACACTCAGACAGTTCACTTTTCGAAATTGGATGATTTTACTGATTTTACTCAAACATCTGAACAAGTAGGAACTACCTATTTAACCGATTCTTTCTATGTTGCCTTAGGTTCAAATGTCAGACAGGGTATTCAGTGGTTATCACATAAAGACAATGGTTTGTTAGTAGGTACGGAATCAGCTTTGTGGTTGATATCACGAACTAATCAAGATGAGTCTATTTCGAATATATCGGTAGTAGTGAGGTCGCTTGGTAGTTTTGGTAGTATTGCAGTTTCACCTATTTTAGTAGGTTCTCATTGTGTGTTTGTTCAAGATACAGGAAGAGCTTTAATCAGCATTGTTGATATGAAACAACACGACTATCGGTTTACAGATTTAAATGTATGGGCGGAACATATATTAACTAAAGGAGTTTGGGAAACAGCCTTACAACATAGTCCATATTCTATTATCTGGGTAGTTTTGCGAGATGGTAGATTAGTTGGATGTACATTTGATCCAGAAAACGAGGTATGTGCATGGCATACACATGTTTTAGGCGGAGTTTCTACACAAATTCATTCCTTAACTAGTTTTGCTAGCTTTTCTGATGGACAGGACGATTTGTGGCTTTTGGTTGAAAGACAGGATAATACAGGCAAAAAGGTTAAATTCCTTGAAAAGTTGGGTAATTTCCGTAGGATGAATACGTATCAACCTACAGATGTGATTGATGGATGTTCTACAGAGGGATGAGGAAATATGAATCAAGGATTAGTGAGTATTGCGGTTTTAAGTCTATTTTTGGGAGGATGCAACTTATTAGGTGTAGAGAACAATAATATTAAGAATATACAAACAGGACATAACAAAATGGCAGATAATAAACAAGCTAATTTGCAAGATATAGATAAGCAAATAAGCCTTTTAGAGACCAAACTCGAACAAGCTAAGAAAGGGTTACTTCCTTTAGACGAGTTGAACGCTATAGCATTGCAGGAGGAAAAAATCCGCAGTAGTTTAGCATTGTATGCGTCTGATCTTGCTAATAGCGGGGTAAGCACAAATAGTATAGTTGGCCGTTTGAACAAAGTTTGGGAGGCTTTAATACATTTTTGGAATAAAGATATTGCTAGTTTTAGCGCTCAGCTAGTAACAGAGACTTCCAATAAAGAGGCTCATATTCAGGCTTCTGAGAAATCTCTAGATTCCATACGAGATGCATGGACGAAAGTTTCTTCTTTGCGACAAATGCTGGAAGAACAAAAGACTTTGATTAAACAGGTTAGAGATGAGGATATTGAGAAGACTTTTGTAGAAGCTGAGAACTTTGTTAAAGAATCCGAAGAAAGGCTTAAGAACGCTATAGAGGCTCGTAAACATAATGATTATGAACTATCGCATCTTCACATAGAAAGGTTTTATGACAAATTCCAGGAGATTAAGGACGCTATGGATACCGCCTGTAGTCAGGTTCGGGCGCTTAGGGGTAATAACAGTTTATTAACTGCTTCTAGTGCTAAGACAGCAAATAAAGTGGATAAGCTAGTTAATGATCTTGATAATTTAGAATCTATGGAGCCTAGTGAATTTGAGTATTTAAAAACATCTAATTTAACTGAGGAAGAGTGCACGAAGCTTGCTATTGAGCTATTAGTTAAATCAACGGGTTATTTACAAGAAGCAATAAAAGAGAGGGAAGCTGGGAATTATAGCTCCTCAGATCGTCTTGCCGGAAAGAGCCAAAGACTTAGCATCAGAGCTTCTAGTTTCGTTGACTTATTGAATATCCGTTTTCCTAATACGACTCTTTCGCCAGATTTACGGGCTAAAGCCGATAATTATAATAGGGAGCAACGTGAGTTTCTAGCGAAGATGGCAAATTCAGCTTCTGGTTCTGCTGATATTGATCTTAGTACTTTTGATAAACTAAAGGAAATAGACGCTAGCCTCAAGAAAGCTGAAGAGGTTGCTGACCATGTGGATAAGGAAATAGGGCTTTATCTCAAATACCGTGATAGAGAAGCTCCTATCTCCTCTGATCATCAATCCCCGATAGATGCGATGAAACATGAAAGTGAAATGGTCAAGGTATCGTTAGATGGGTCTGTGGTTCCTTACAAACCAGGTGATCCTATAGCTGAGGGAGAGAGTACTGGTTATACCTATACGTCATTAGCACAATTGCCTAGTACAGATACTGGAGAAGCCTTTAATGGATTGGGTGGTAGGAAAAGACGTGTTGTATCAAGTAGTGTCCGAGTGTTAAACGCCCAAGGTTTAGAGGTAGGAACGTCTTTCGACAAGATGTATCCAGTTAGAGAATTGAAAGACGAAGCGAAGACTGGTGAGTTTGATTGTCCGATTGGAGGGAGTTTTACCTCACAAGATGGATTATGCTTACGTCAAAAAGGGACTAGTACAGGAGCGATAACAGCGGTTGTAACCAATTTTAGTGTTGGGGGGTAATAATGGTAGCGTTATTACCGTTCCTTGCTATTGGATTTTCTGTTTTATCTTCCATTACTAAAGGCATTTTGGACTACAAAGCGGATATATCGCAAACGAATGCTAATATTGAGACAGAGAGACGACGTCAGAAGCTTGCACAGGAGAATGCACATCTTGCGGATTTAGAAGCATTAGACCAAGCGTCTCAAAAGCGGAAAGAGCAAGCGTATTTAAGGTCTAAACTGGAGTTGCAGATGTCGGCTCGTGGACTTTCCTCAGTTACAAAAGAGTTGTGGATAGGTCAAATGTTGACGGAGATGGAACAAGAGCAACAGACTATTTTAGGAGCAGGGCAGAAGAAGGTTCAGCGCTATGAGGATGAGTCTGATTGGTTACGTGGGAATATTGATAATTTGGTTAAGAGTAAAAGTAATCTGGGCTGGAGGCATGCGAGTAGCACGCTTGGGGATATAGCCAGTTTTGGTCTTTCTAAGCGTTTAGGAGGATGATATGTCAGAACTGATTCCATACATATCAAGAGCAACGCCATTTTCTCCGGTTAAGGAGCATGTGCAACAGCGTCATAGTCCTGATGAAGGATTACGTGATATAGCTAATACGTTAAGTCAAACTGCCAAAATGTTAGAAGCGACAGTAAGGAATCAATCTGCGTTTAAGGCGGATAGCGAGTTTTTGCAGACTACGGTAGAAGCGGAAAGAGTATTTGCGGATAAACTGCAAGGTTTGAAAGGTCAGGATGAGGAAGAAGTTAAGAAGAATTTAGAAGGTATTCTAGTTAATGATATTAAGCCCCTTTATGGAAAGATGATTGCGAAGATAGATCATCCGGAAGTAGGACATCATATATCACAAAACGCTGATAAGCAACTAGCGCAATTTCGGTTGAAAGCACAGCAGTATGAATTAGGGGTAAGATTTATAAGAGCTGAAATGGCTTTAAATTCAGCTTCTAAGTCGTTGACAAGTTCGTTGATGTCTGATCCGAGTGATCGTAATTATAAGGACAAATATGGAATATTAAAGGATATGATTGATTCAGCTCCTTTAGAGTTAGGTGCAAAAGCCAAGAAATGGGAAGAATTTAAATCGGAATTAGCTAAAGCCCAAGGGCGAGGTATAGCGGAAAGAGAACCATGGAGGATTGTTGAGTGGAGTGGGCGTACGCAGAAAGCTCAACAGGTGGGGGTAAGTCCGAGAGCTTCGGTAACTGCTAAGACTACAGCTAAATTAGCTTTTGGTGTTATGAATAGTAAATCAGCTTCTGAAACGTTAAAAAGCATGGAAGCACCACCTTTAGAGCAGATCGAAGAAGTGAAGAATCCAAGAGATGGTTCAATTCCTTTTGAGAGCTGGAATGATTTAAATACAAGTCAAAGGGTGGATTTGGTTAATTCGGCGTATGCTAGTGTTAACAGAATGCGACAAAAGCTAGGTGGTGAATATGGTGATGCACTTATTAATGGAGAAACGTTATTAAAAGCAGGTAAAAATCCATCTGAAGTGTTTGCGAATTTAGATTTAGATAAAATGCATCTTTCTGATGTTTTGGGGGGGGAAGAACAAGCAAATCGCTATTTAAACAAGGCGAATGAGATTATTATACAAGGGAAGTTTCAAGATGAAGTTAAAGGGTTATCACTTCCTCAAGCTCAAAGCAGATTAAAAGCAGAACGAGATAGATTAAACGAGGTATCAGATCCGAAAGAATTAGCTTTAGGGATGAATTCGTATGATGCAAAAGAGCAATTCATTGCTAACTACCACGCTAAAATAGCATCTGATCCTATAGCTTGGGCTAAAGCTAATAACTACCATGGAGTGACGGATTTAGATGAAGATTTAAATGCAACACCAGCTCAATTAAAAAGTCGAGATGTAGCATTATCTGAGATATCTAATAACTGGAAAGTCAAAGTTCCAAATGAGCTTTTGGATAGTAGAGAAGCTAAAATTAGAAAAGAACAATTGAGAAATATGTTACCTATGGATGTTGTATCGCACATTAGTTCGGTTTCGCAACAATTAGGTGGGGTGGATTCCCCAGTGTTTAAGAAGTACATGCATCAATTAGAGGAAGAGATACCACTGGCATCTTATGCCATAGCGAGTATTCCTCAAGTATATGTTGATAAAGGTTGGTTTTCTAATGTTACATATCAAGCTCAACAAGTTGCGGAAACTATTATAGCAGGACATCGTATACGCAGGAAAGCTTCAAATGTGGATTCGGTATCTTTACTAAAAACAGGGGATGTTTTTGATACAAAGTTTACCGCAATAGTGGGTGCGCCTGTATCTGATAGGGATTTTAACACCTTTAGACAATTAAAGACCGCGGTATTAGACTATTTAGCTGGATCAGATCCTGCCAATTATACTAAAAAAACAATGGATAGTTCTATGATTGAAACTGCGTTTAAAGCGGTTACTGGAGGAGGTTTAGTAAAATATGAGGGATCATATCTTTTACATCCTTGGGGTATGGAAGATACCGAATTTAGAAAGCAGATGGATAAAAAAGTTGATCAGGCGTTAATGCAGAAGTACGGACGGTCATCTTCATTAACAGATAGATCACGTTATAACTATGAAGCTGTAGGGCTTGGTACATATATTGTAACTAACGCTCATGTGCCTTTGACGGATTCAAAAGGGAAAGTGATATTTATAGATTTGGTAGGTTCGTCAAATGAGCAAGGTAAGGGGCAATAAATGTTTTTACCGCTTAATCCAGAAGAGAAAGAGGATATAGGACGGGAACTTATTTTTCGTCGTGGGGAGGAAACTACCGTTTCTCCTGGTATTTTTCAAGGGATGGGACATGAGATTTACAACATAGTACCTCGTTCTATTGATAAATTGACATCTCCTTTTACAGCTAATGACAGTGACACACATCGTACAGATCCACATGGAGTGGGATTAGTAGGAAGTTTTATTGAGCAAATGTCGGATTTTGCTCCGTATTTGGCGGTAGCTAAAGGGGGCAAGTTCCTTTTAGGGGCACTACCGTCTCCACACACTAAAGCACTTTCAGTAGCGCTTGAAGCTATAGGGATAGGGTATGCGTTTTTTTCTAAACAAAGTGAAACCCGTAAAGAGTTTATGCGTCAAGGAGTTGATGAAGAAACAGCTAACAAACTAGGATTTACGGAAGCAACGATTGGGATACCGACTATGTTTCTACCGCCGGCGTTGCCGTTGAAATCGGCACCATCTAAGATAGCGTCAGGAGTTATGTTATCTATAGGTGCAGGGGGGGTAGACCGCAAAATGCATTCATCCATACTTTATAATGCGGGATATAAGGAGATGTCGGAGTTTTATAAAGTGTTTGATGGACATGCGATGATATTAGATGGAGCTATGGGAGCTTTTGCGACGGTTATGGGGCATCAACCGTCTCGTCGATATGTGGGGGAGAAAGCGGGAGAGGGATTAAAGACGATTTCTACAAAAGCTAGAGAGTCAATGTCTATATTAGATGATTTAGCAGATTACATTATGGAATCTAAGCTTTATCGGTATTTTCATCAAGACTCTCAAATTGGCATTCCAACTAAGACTAAAGCCTATTCAGATCACATAGATATAATGCAGGAAAGTGTAGATAGCATTATTAAGGGCAAACCATTAGAATTTGACTCTGATAAATTATCTACAATACACGAGAATTCTTTGGATAATCCCAATAGATCAAAACTAGAATTAGACTTAGAACCATCACCTACAAGAAAAATCAAGGAAGCAGAATCTGGCTTAGTGGATAAGCCAATAGCTGAAACTGTTGAGAAGAAACCAACACAGATAGAAACCTCTGGAACGGCACCAGAGCCGTTAAACGAATTTTCTTATTTTGATGAAAAATCGGCATATGAATTTAAGAAATTAGAAGAGTCCTCTCCAGAACTTGCTGACCACGTGGTTAAAACCCTTAAAGAAGACATGGAATTTACCAAATTGGCTAAAGAAAAGAATTTATACGATGTAGCTATAGAATGTTTTCTTAGCACGGGGAGTGTTGAATGAGAAGTGAATGTATTCGTATATTAAATCGTACTGCAGGTCGTCTTTTATCAAAATCGGAACTGAATCGTATTGAAGAGGGTATTACTGACCAAATCAAGCAAATTCCACAGGAACATGGATTGTCGATTTCTCAGAAATATAGATTATCTGCTAGTAAAGCTTTAGAAGCTCAGGTAAAGGATACAGTTAAAACCATACAAAGCTCCTTATATGAGATGTCGAAAAGACAAGTTATTTTAAAGGATTTAGACGCGATTGAACCAGGTATTTATGGGAAAACGAAAGCGTTTGATCAGAAGCTTTTTTATAGTGCAGGTTCAACTGAAATATCGTTAGAAAAGAAGATAGAAGCAAGTCTACATAAGGCCTTTGCGCCTTTCGCTGAATTTAAAAAGTTTGGATCAAAATATCTAGGTTTTTCATCGGATAAAGAAGCAGGATTGGATGTTGCCAAAGAGATATTAGGCGAAAAGACCAATAATCCTAAAGCTGGAGAATTGGCTAAGTTATATGAATCAGAATCACGGATGCATCATAGAAATGCTGAAGAGGCGGGTATTGGATTTAAATACAGAAAAAACCGACTTCCGCAACCTATGAACGCTCTTAAAGTATCTTCTCATACCAAAGCTGATTTTGTTGATACGGTGATGGGTCTTATAGATAAAACTATGTATAAAGACCATGAAGGTAAAAGGTTATCAGATGATAAAATAGCTGAAACACTGGGAAACATCTATGTAGATACAGTCAATCGTCATTATTCTACACCTAATACTACTTTAGCAGGAAAGATCGGAAAGCAAAGAGAGTTTGAACGCTTTTTGAATTTTAGTGATTCTCAAGCTTATATGACTTTTATGGAGAAATTTGGAACGAGCACAAACATTGTAGATATTTTGACTATGGATATTCGTCGATTATCTCGTGATGTAACTATAGCTCGTGAAATGGGGGCTAACGCTGATAGTTTTGTTAAATCCACTATTGAGAAACTTAGTGCAGAAGACGCTTTAGCCAGTGCGGGATTGGGTAGAGAAGCGGTAGATGTCTTCGGTCGGAATAAGATTGATGTACTTAGAAAGAACATGCTTACAGAATGGGAGCTTATGTCTCGTGGAGCGAAAATAGATAGTATCCCAATGAGCAATTTCTTTTCTGGAGGCAGGGCGATAAATTCAGCGAATTTATTAGGTAAACATCCTATTGATGCATTTTTGGAAGATGGGGTGCTTAGTACTCAAATGCTGAATCGTATGGGTGTGACAAGAAAAGATATTAAACAAATAACAAAACTTCCATGGAAAGAGCGGAAAGCCCTGTTAAGTGACGTAGCTGTTTTATCAGAAGGTATGATAGCTCAAGGACGTCATATGTCCGAAGATTCTAATTTGTTTGCGGTAGGACAACAATTACAAACTTTGGTTCATAAACTATCTCTTGCGGAACACATAGATCATCGCAACATTGCTAATAACGTTTTGGTTATTCATAACCAAGTGGGTAGAATGACTGAACAGTATAGTTCACTTACAGATTTGATGAATGATCCAAAACTTGAAAGTTCAGTGAAGAAGTTTTTTAAACAATTAGATGACACTTCTTTTCAACTGATCAAAAGAGCTGAAATGATAGATGGCCATGATGGTTCGTTATCTATGCGTACTTCGAATGGTGTTAGAGATTTATCGAATGATAGCATAAAAGACATAGTTGCACCTATAGTAGAAGAAAAAACAGCATGGCACAAAGCGGAATTGCAGAAGATACAAAGTAAAAGGCAAAGTAAAATAGATCCGGCTTTGAAGTCTATAGAGGACAAGTACAATCCGAAAATCAAAGAGGCAACGAAAGAATTAGCTAGAAGAGAGAAAACACTTGCAGATGTTGAGGTGAAAAGAACTAAGGAAGTAGTTGCTCTTGAAAAGAAGATAAAATCTTTTAAAAACAAGATTAGCGGCAAAGAAGAAAGACTTGCCGCATTAATCCAACAGCAAAAAACCATACCACAAGATCTTCAACAGAACCTAGAAAAAGCAAAAGCTAATGGGGATGTCAAAACTGCCAAACTAATAGAGCAACAGATAAACTCTAGAAGTAAACTACTTGAAGCAAAGCATATTAACCCGCTTAAAACTGAGATTGCTAAACAGAAAAAAGAACAGACACATCTTTTGAACAAGACTGACAAACTCCTTAAAAAAGAAACAACCAAGGGGATGGTTAATCTTGAAAGAAGATTTGGAACCCTTGTAGGTAGGATTGTTTCAGATGAAGATAGACTTGATGTATGGATTAAGAAGCAAAGGGCTGTACCGCAAAATCTTCAGAAAAACTTAGAACGTGCGATATCTAGTGGGGATAAAAAGGCTATTAAATCCGCGGAAAAGGACATAAAGGCCAGAGCTGCACTATTTGAAGCAAAGCATATTGCACCAAGAAAAGCTAAGCTTGCTGAATTGAGAAAAGAGCAAAGTTCGCTTGCTGAAAAACGTAAATATTTAGAAACGTCTGAGGGTAGGGAGCAATATCTTAAAAAAGCGAATAAAGCAATTGCTGATCAACGAACAAAAGTAGAAGAACTTACGACAAAATTTGAATCAGAATACACTTCGGTTAAAACCGCGTTGCAAGACTATATGAAATCTGAATTAGATGAGATTCACAGTCAGTTGAATAAGCTATTAGAACAGGAGTCTAATATCTTAAAAGAGAAAGTGGCTAATTCCTATCATGCATTAGTTCTTTCTACTATTCAAACCACGATTCGTGGTGCAATGGGAGCGACCATAAAAGATAAAAGCCGATTGGGATTGATAAAATATCCAGCAGGGACGTTAGGAGGAGAATTATTGAGATGTGCGTATCAATTCAAAATGACTCCGATAGGATTGCATATGATGCATCTACATACTTTGCCAGAAGCGGAAAAATCACCAAAAGGAGCAAGTCTTTCGGTTGATCCAAGTTTTATGCGAATGAAGTTTGTTGCGACAATGGCTGGAATGGGGCTAGTATCAGCAATAGTTAAGACATTGATTAAAGGGGAAGATCCAATTGTATCCAAGACGCTTAAGCAAGCAACCTTGGAAAATGGAGCTATTGTCCCATATTATCAAGAATTAGAAAAGCTGTTGTTAGATCCGGGTTTGCAAAAAGCCACATCTTTATTAGGTTCATTGCCAAGTTCTACAGTGGATTTAGCCTCTGCAATAGCAAGAGGATCAGGCAAAGATGCCATTAGGTCAAGTCGTAATTTCGTACCTTTGATGCGTATGTGGTATACGCAAGGGGCGTTTGACAGTCTTATATATTACCAACTTTTAAACTTAATAGATCCAGGGCATTCAACACGAAAACAGATTAGAGACGGTAAAAAACAAGATAAAAGCTATTTCAGGAATTTAGATGAATTTTTACCAAGTAGAATGCCAGAACCAAAACTGTATAGGAATAGATGATGCAACAGAATTTTGAACAATCTAAATCGGTTACCTATTGGGTTTTAGGATCTCGTTTTGTTATTCCTTGGACTATCAAAGATCCGTTTACGCTTCATGCCGAAATTGAGAATATTGATGGTAATAAAGAATTAATCCCTGAAAGAGATTTTAAAGTTGATGCATATGAAAGTGATTTGATCTTAAATCTTCAAGATAAGCCACGTGGTAATATCTTATTGAGGATTTTTGAGGGAGATAAACAGGAAGTTAAGAGGGGTATAGCTGAACCACAAAAAGCTCCGTATCATCTTGTGAGAGAAGCGGATTTGCACCCGGTGAAATCACGTTTAGAAGAGGTCGAAACTGCCGTTAAAAAAGTAGATAAAATAGATGATATAGCAACGGAGTTAGAAGAGGTACGGAAGAAAGCTGAACATGTAGAATTATTAAAGAAGCAAACTGACCAAATAGCAAAAGACGCTAGTGATACAGCTAAACGAATAGAAGCAGTACATCAAAAAGCTAAACAAGTAGATTCATTAGCCCAAGCAACTAATACAATAGAGCAAAAAGTAGATAATTTATCTGGTAAAACCGAAGAAGTCTGTAAGAAAATAGAACAAATAGATTTATCGAAGATTGAGGGATTAGATCCTCAAACACAGAAGTATCTGCAAACCATACAAAAGCAGTTAAATGCATCACGTCTTACGTTACAAGAGGAAGATAGTTGCGGTAGACCTACTATACATATGAAAAACAAAGCTGGACAGCTCGTAGCTCAGATTTGGTACAATACATATGATAATCTGGTTATGGGACGGGTTAACGATAAAGGAGGCTTCGCATCTTATTTAGTTTTTCGTCCTAATGGCGGTATCGATATCAATAGTGAAACGTTCGTTGATGGTAGTAGTCCAAGTATCTTTGATGAAATGGCTAAACGGCTAACTCCCCATTTCCTAGGTTTGATTCAAGGTCGTACAACAACAAGATGTGCTCGGCTAAATCGTGATCCAAGTTTGAATGAGGTAATATCAGGAACAGATATACATTCTTGGTCTTATCCAGCTGAGGATAATAGTGGTTATTTAACTAGTAGTCCTCATGCGTGGAATTTGTACCCTAGCGATGAACAAAAACAGCAAAAATGGAAGGTTATAGGTCGGACTCGTGGATATTATATTCCTGCTTGGTATTGGATACAAGAAGTTATCGACCCCAAGGATGTTATCTTTAAAACAGTTGGATCATCTACTTTAGCAGATAATCTCATTGATCTTAAAACAATGCAAAATAAGATTAATACAATAGATGCATTGCAAACCAAAATTAGCCAATTAGAAACGGAACTTACAGCCGATAAAACCAAAATTAGCCAATTAGAAAATGCTGATAAATCCAATAGAACATTTGCTTCTAAGCTTTTGGCTATAGTAAAAGATCTGCCGCAGGATCTGAAAGCTATGGAACAAAGGATCAAGGAGCTAGAAGCTAGAAGCGCTTAAAGGGAAGTTCAAATAATGGCTAAGAAACAAGACCAATATATTACAAGAGAAGAGTTTGTTGAGTTCTGTACTAAATCAAATGCTAAACAGGATTGTCTTATATCTCATTGCAAGGTTTTTGAAAAACATTACAGAGAACAACAAAAAGGTGTTAACGAAATTCTTGATACCTTAAAAAGCATAAAATGGCTTTTTTCGACGTTGAAGAACGTAGCTATCATAGTCACTTCTATTACCGCAATTATCTATGGGATATTGAATGTGAAAGGATGGTTTAAACATTGATTACATCGTTTTTAGCAGGGGGCATATTCAGGTTTTTACTACGTTTTGTCCCATCAAGTTTTGAGAAAATAGTTGATGTTGTATCCGAGCATCTTATGCAAAAACGCTCTATTGAACATGATAGAATGAAACTTGAACAAATCAAAATTGATAGTATTACTCAACTTGATTT
>PSQJ01000005.1 GCA_003045065.1 Candidatus Liberibacter europaeus | reverse complement strand
GCTGAAAATCATTGCGACAGCTATCTTGGATTTAGTATTCATAGTGTATCTCCAGTTTATTTTTCATCTTATGTGTACAACAAACAGTCTTTATGGTTAATTATTCACAGTGATTAGTCAATATTTGGAAATATTTAGTTGTGGACAGTTTAAATAAGAATTAAGTTCTTATCATAGATAGAAGCTGCATTTTGTACGTCAATTCATTTAATCTAGAGAGGTATTGTTCACAGTCATCTACTTCTTTTTGCATCTTTTCATTGTGAGGTTGTAACCGTAAACCTTCTTTTGCTCTATTCAATTTGTAGTCAGCAATATAGAACATCTCTCCTTGATACTTAATACGTGATTTATAAAACTCACTCTGAGAATGCTGTTTCGCTAACTCGTTGAACTGTTGATCTGATAGTTCTATGAGAGTATGCCAATCCAGCGGATCCGCATTATTATCAGATTTAATTGCTTCTATCCCCGCAATAGTGTTAAGAGGTTTAGAGTCAAGCGAATCCAGCGGATCCGCATTATTATCAGATTTAATTGCTTTTATATCCGCAATAGTGTTAAGAGGTTTAGAGTCAAGCCAATCACAACCATTTAACAATATAGTTGATGATAAGAGTAAGTAAGTGAATGTATTTTTTTTTGATATCATGAACGGCTCTTCTGATTTTTGTAATAAATTCATAAAATTTTATATCGTACCAAAACATAATAGATAAGAATCTTCTAGTAATTAGGAATTGAATTTTATATTCGTTCGCATTAAGTGAGGTACGTAAATGGGTTTTTGATGGAGAAAGCGATTAAGAGGACTCGTAATACTAAGAGAAATAGAGGCAGAATTGTTGTCGAAAAAGTGCGTGATGGGGTAAGGGAATATGCAGGAAAATACGGACTCTCTGATTCAGTATTTGGGGCTGTTAAGTATTTGTTTTTAAGTCGTTATTCTATTTTGCATGTGGAAAAAAGTTAAAAGGTTTAGTTGCAAGAATTAAGGCAACTTTATTATTACATGGTTAGTCGCACATTTTAAGAAGTAAGACTATTGTTCACAAAAAACAGTGTAAAATAAATAGTTTAAAATTTCAATGGTGCCCCCGGCAGGACTCGAACCCGCTACCTCCTGATTACAAATCAGGCGCTCTACCAGCTGAGCTACAAGGGCTTATTTATTTTTATATCAATTCATATAATACAATCAAATAGCTTTTTAATAAGCTAAATACCTTATATTAAAATGTGAATGTGTAAAAATTTCTAGAGCATCTCATGTCACTCAATAATTAATAAACATTCATATATCAACAATAATGACAATAATTCCTTTACTCTACCATGATAGATAAACATCATCAATGAACAAATTACATATTTAAAATAAAATGTAGATAAATATCTTCATTTATTACTTAATTTAATTGAATTACTGATGCTATCATCACATCCTAACTTTGATTGAAAAATATTTGTAATTAGTTTGTAGCCATGGATCTTTTACTTTAATCCTGCTTTCAAAGTATTCAAATAACTAAATATCTATCCCAAACAGCACTTGATTACTTCTGCGATATATTTAATTAACTTGATTGTTTACAATACAACAACGCTGGCGTCACAGCTTGTTCGGACAAGAAAACATTTAAATTGTTTATATTAATATTTCTACTAAAAAAGGTATATAAGAGGATAATTTTTAAAGTTTCTCCATTTTTGTGTTTTTAGTATTTAAGTTATTTTGTTTTATCAAATTGTTCTTTGAATAAATATTAACAGATATTATATTAAGCATTGCTAATATCAATATGGTTATTACATGCATGCTTGCATTAATAAAAGACGATGTTATAATTGATCGTGTTGTACATGTAATATATTTGGAAGGATGACCGAGTGGTTTAAGGTACTGGTCTTGAAAACCAGCGATGGGAAACCATCCGTAGGTTCGAATCCTACTCCTTCCGCCAAAATAACGGAAAATCAATATCTTACATTAAAGTAATATTAAATCCGAATTATGAATAATCAATGGCTTACAAGCCGTATAGTCTTATTTTTTCACATACAATCTGCGATCATTTTAGCGGTTTTATAGGCAAGTTTTTTAGTGCCAACTTCTTTTTTATACATCTCAGATATTGCTAATTTTAATCATCCGTATTACAGCGCATAAACGCGTAGGGGATAGTACCTGAATTTGGCGGCTGGCAGCAAAATTGTTGCTCCCGCTTTTTCCTTACTTCATGAGAGAAGTGTATTCATCAGGATTTTTTTCTTTGTATCAATCTGCAAACCAATTTCCAAAAGAACCAGAAGATGAAAAGGGATGTCCACAGTCAGTTAATAAAACAGTATCTCCATTTTCTCTTACTGCATATCCAAATACTTTTACAAAGATTTAAAAATGGAAATGTGAACAGTCTTTCCTTCTTGTTGGACGCCGGATTGAGATGTTAACATGGAGTTTCCCTATCTTCATAACATCAGAGTGTATCCCAAGAAACAGCATTAACTATAACGCTAATCTCACTCTTGTATTCATTGGATGATTTTTGCGGAATTATTTTATCTATTCATCTATTGACTTGAATGAAGTTTAATTAAACTCCACGTTTTAAATTATCCTAGCGATCAAGTATCATTTATCACTGTTCCTAGATTCGATTTTTTTCTACTAATTTTTTTCCAGCTGTTTAATACATTTATTCATATCGTTTCCTATTATCATAGATCTTCTAGCATATTCAGCAGCTTTATCACGAGCTCTATCATATAATCTTAATTTTTCTTTTATCGCCTGTTCGTTTCCACTTTTTCGTTCTTCTTCCAAAATATCTTTGGCTTGAATCTCTGCGTAGCGCACCTCCGAAAGATTGCGGCTTGCTTCTTGGCTTTGTTTCTTTAAGTCATCAAATAGGTCGTCAAGTTCTTCAAGGTTTAAGGTTTCAAGAATTATTTCTTTTTTATATGAAGTTCCAAGTTGTTGTATTTCTTGATTCTTTACCTTGTCTTTTAGTAAAGAACAACCACTTTTCTTTACTATATAGGCTTGGATCTAATTTTTTAATAACATTCTGCTGATTATTTTAAGGAGGAGGGAAAGGATTGAAAGTTTTAATTTTGAGAAAAGAAAGTGATTTTGATTCTATATCTTTGAAATTCCACCATGGCGTTCCGACCATTGCATTGGATTATCTATGAAACACCGCACCTCTTGTAATACCTGCTGATCAAATATCTGCATTTTTTCAGCTACTTTTATAATATCATTCCACGTAACGATATAGTTAAGATTTATGCCATTTTCGCGAAGACGTATAGGTATCTCAGGAAATATTCCATAGAAGAACAATCCAATCCCATTTTGTACTATTCCTCCAGCACTGCGGATAATCTTGGCAAAATCAAGCATTGAACCTCCTAAAGTTACTGAATCCTCTATGATGAGAACTCTATTTCCTTTGGAAATAAAACCCTCAATTTGAGATTTTTTTCCATGGCTTTTTAGTTTTTTTCTGACGTAAATCATTGGTAAACTCAAACGTTCTGCTAAAAATGCTGCAAAAGGAATACCTGCTGTTTCTCCTCCTGCTATGACATCAATAGATTCAAATCCTATATTACGTAGTACTATTGTAGTAGCAAAATCCATAATTGTTGAGCGAACACGCGCAAAAGAAATCAACTTACGGCAATCAATATATACAGGACTGACAATGCCTGAAGTAAGATGATATGGTTTGTCTGGGGAAAAATTAACGGCCTTAATTTCAAATAGCATCTTTGATACTAATTCTGCCATAACATCTGGTTCCGAAAAGTCGCTAAAGATCACTATTAATATCCTTTTTAAATACTATAAACAAATTATCACTATTAAAGAAATACATATGAACAATATGCATTCATATATTACGATAAAATTTTTTTCACATACTAATCAATATCTTTCTGTCCATCATATACTTCCCAATGTATTGGAAACATTGGATCAAATATAGTTATTTTACCCATGGAACCAATTATCTTTTTTTTGTCAAAAGTAATCGGCTTATTATGTCTAACTAAAGAAATTTTATCTGAATTTATCGCCATTCCATACCATATTGCTCCGTTTAAAGATACAAAGCGTTCTAAATTTTCAAGTTTGTTTTCCTCTTCAAATACATGTGCAAGACAGCTTATAGCATTTTTAGCAGTATAAATTCCAGCACACCCAGAAGGTGACTCTTTAAAACAATCTAAATGAGGTGCAGAATCACTTCCAAAAAAAAAGCGAGAATTACCAGAAACTGCTGCTTTACGCAGAGCAATGCGATGTTCTTCTCGTTTAGCAATTGGTAGACAATAGTAATGTGGCTTAATTCCATCACAAAATATTGCATTTCTGTTTATGATAAGATGATGGACAGTAATGGACGCTGCAATATTAGAATTATCGGTAATATATTCCACGCTGTTCAAGGTTGTTATATGTTCAAGAGTAATCTTTAATTCTGGTAGTCTTTTACGAATAGGATCTAAGGTTTTTTCAATAAAAAATGCTTCTCTATCAAAAATATCGGTTGTATTATTTGGTATTTCTCCATGTATACAAAGAGTTATTCCTAGCTTTTCCATCCTTTCAAGTACGGGCATTACATGGTCAATATTATGTATTCCATAATGAGAATTTGTAGTGCTACCAGCTGGATATAGTTTTACAGCTTTAATTATTCCAGAGCTAAATCCTAATTCAACATCATCTGGATCTGTTTTTTCTGTAAGATATAATGTCATCAAAGGAGTAAATTGATTACATTTAGGTATTGAGGATAAAATCCTCTCACGATAGTTTTTTGCTTCAGCAGTAGTTACAATTGGAGGTATAAGATTAGGCATAATTAGAGCCCGTTTGAAATGGCTTGATGTATCACAAATAACATTTTTTAATATCTCTCCATCGCGTAGATGGAGATGCCAGTCATCAGGATAACGTAAAGAAAGTATTTGCATGTTGTCTCCAAACGTGAGCATGAGAAAAATACCTTATAGATACGTCTATAAGACTATATATTATTTCTAAACAAGATTTAAAACATTTAATTGTATAGTGTTTTTATTTTATATTATATTTTTGCATGAATGTTATCAGCTATAAAATAGCATGATCTTGTTGAAAAAAAATCATCCTATAATTAATGTTTTTATCACTTGGAATAAATAAATATTATAATGAGCATTTGTTTTATTTTTTGGGGGATTGTTATTGTTAAAAAACAATTTGAAATTTTCTTCTGAAACACCTGATCAAAATTCTGCTATTTATGCAATAAATGAGGAAGTTTTTGGCCCTGGTCGTTTTGTGCGCGCAGCTATGTTGCTACGTGAAAGAGGAGAGCATGATATATCTTTATCTTTTGTTTGTAAGGATGAAAAGGATATTGTTGGATCGGTACGAATGACACCGATTTATATAGGTATGGTAAAAGGACATCTCCTTGGCACTATAGTTGTTCTTCCATCATATAGAGGTAAGGGTGTAGGACAAAAGTTAATAAAAATGGCTGTCAAAGCCGCTTCCCTTAAAGGATCTGAGATTATAGTATTAATTGGTGATTTTTCTTATTATAGCAAGCTAGGTTTTAAAAAAGTTCCATGGAAAGCCATTCAATTTCCTGGTCCCGTTGATCCCGAAAGGATCATGTTTTTTCCACTAGTAGATAATGTAATAGAAAATATAAAAGGTGTCATTTGCTTTAGAGAATCAGAATGATTTGATTGATTTTAATTTTTATCCATTCCTATATATGTAATTCTATCTAAAAATGATATGTTTCAATGGTATAAGAAAGAATAATTATAACACCGTATGTTATAAAATATGTTTTTTCAGTAATTTATTAAACAAAAAACATTATTTTTGCAAAATAATCTACTTTATTAGAATATGTCATTTTTAAAATACCATTGATAGTCAATACATTACTTTTTTATCAGTATTGATTTCTACAAATTTTAATTAACAAATAGCTATTATTATTTTAAAATTCATCAAGCCTTCCTTGCGTCTGTAGAAGGCTTCTTTCTATTTTTTATTATTCTATATACTATTTTAGTAAATTAGGTATGACCTTGTATTATCTTATGAAAAATTTTCCTTTTTCAGCAATGAGAATAAAAATTAAACTCACAATTGCTATTACAAAAAAACCTATGATGAGTGGATAAACTGTACCATTGAACGATTGTCCTATAATAATTCCAACAATCGTGCTGATAAATGTATTCATAAAACCAAATACAGATGACGCAGTTCCTGCAAGGTGTGAAAATGGCTCCATTGAGATAGTACTGAAATTAGAATTGATTAATCCAAACTGAAAAGATGCAAAAAAGAAAAATAAAATGAACAAAAATATGTTAATAGGATGATCATAGAAGTTTTGTGTTATAAGCCATGTCCCTGTAATGATAATTAATACTAACAGTGCATAGTGTGATACAAGACGTGATCCAAATTTATCAACTAGGGCAGAATTGACAAAAGAAGAAATTGACATTGCAACCCCACCTATTGCAAAAGCTATGGGAAACCAATTACCAATATTATAAACTTCAACATATATCTGCTGTGAAGAATTTACAAATCCCAATATCGCTCCCATAGTCAGACTATTAGCAATATTATATAAAGTAGAAATTCTATTCTTGAATATAAGTGAGAAACTGTGAATTATTAAACGAAAGTTCAAAGGACGTACATTCTGTGGATTAAGCGTTTCTGGAAGGCGTATGCAATACCAAATAGTAATAATTGTAGTGATAACTCCCATCCAAATAAAAATACCGATCCAATCCCCCGAAATAAACATTGTAACTTGACCTATACTTGGAGCAACAATCGGCATAATCATGAAAATCATCATAGCAATAGATAAAACTTTTGCCATTTGTTTACCTTCATAAACATCACGAACAATTGAAATTGCTATAATACGAGGGGCAGCACCTCCTATTCCTTGAATAAATCGTACCAACAGCATTTCAGAAAATGAACTGATTGCTAGCATGAGTAATGTAGATATTATGTATATAATTAATCCAAAAACCATTATAGACTTGCGACCAAATCGATCTGATAATGGTCCATAAAAAATTTGAGCTATTCCATAACCGACAAGATAGGAAGATATCAGATGTTGTCTGTGATTTTCATTTTTTAGGTCTAAAAAATCACTAATTTGTGGTAAACATGGTAGTATTATATCTATGCCAAGAGAATTAATAGCCATCAACATTGCTATTATTATTGCAAATTCTTTATAGCCAACATTTGAATTTTTTAACTTTAAGGGCATCTGATGTGTCACGGAAAGATTCTTTCGAAATTAGATAGCAGAGTTGTTAAGATTACAATATATAACTACGCAGTTATGATATAACTACTGCGTTTATCAGTTAGATACAGATGATCATTTTTAACATATTAATATTATTATTTACTTTAAGATTTTGTGAATCTCTCCCGATTCGAACATCTCACATATGATGTCACAACCACCAATAAATTCACCTTTTACATATAGCTGAGGAATTGTTGGCCATTGTGAATACTCTTTAATTGCTTGTCGTAGATTTTCATCTATAAGAATATTTATACCTTTATAGCATACATTAAGACTTTCAAGAATTTGTACAACTCTTCCGGAAAATCCACATTGCGGATATTCTGGAGTTCCTTTCATGAAAAGTACAACTTCATTTTTTTTAATTTCATCTTTAATATAAGAATTAATCACGTCATCCATATTTTATTATACTCCCACACTTATATTATTATAGGATTAAATTAAATTCCGAATTCAAAACCATAAATGGAATAATTTATCTATTTATCTGAGTTATGATTATTAGGTACTGAAGTTTTGATGGAAAGAGCATGTAGAGTGTTTCCCATCTTTCCTTTTAATGCTGCATAAACCATTTGATGTTGTTGTATACGGGTTTTTCCGTGAAACTTATCAGAAATAATTTCTGCCGAGTAATGATTATTATCTCCTGCTAAATCATAGATAGTAACATTTGACCCAGGTATTTCTTGCTTTATCATTTTTTCTATCTCTTGTGGATCCATCGACATAAATTTTACCTCCAAAAGTTTGATTTATTATAACTTTTTATCATTCATAAGCTCGGGAAACCACGATTCGTACCGCTTTTGTAACATAGATATAGGAATATTCAATATGTTTTGAATAGACAAATTACCTCCTGATACATATCCTAAATAACGAATGCAAATATTATTTTTAGAAGCTTGATATATCATTGAATCGCGCATCTCTGGAGAAATACAAACCACGTATCGTCCTTGATCTTCCCCAAAAAGAAATGGAGTGGGATCTTGATCATCAGATAAAAAAATATTCATACCTTTTCCGGAAAATATGACCATTTCAGCTAAAGAAATTATTAATCCTCCCGTAGAAATGTCATGACAAGCTGTAACTTGATTATTTCTAATCATTGAAAGAACAAAATCTCCATTACGTTTTTCAATATGACAATCAACTTTCGGAGGAGGTCCTATACCTAAAGACGTACATTCAAGACTATATATTGAGCAGTCAAGATGTAATCCATCATTTCCGATCATAAAAACAAGATCACCTTCATTTGCGCTGTCAATTCGTTTCATTAATGACCAATCCGGAATTATCCCAACCCCAGCAATTGTAGGTGTTGGAAAAATAGGTTGACCATTTGTTTCGTTATAAAATGACACATTTCCCGAAACGATAGGAAAGTCTAAAATTTGACAAGCTTCACTAATACCTTTTATGGCAAAAACAAATTGTCCCATAACATCTTCTTTTTCAGGATTTCCAAAGTTAAGGTTGTCAGTTATAGCCAATGGCATAGCTCCAGTTGCTATAATGTTGCGCCAGCATTCAGCAACGGCCTGCTTACTTCCCTCAAAAGGATCTGCCATGACATATCTTGGCGTTACATCTGACGAAAAAGCTAGCGCCTTAGTATCGTGTCCCTCAACTCTGATGACACCTGCATCGCCGCCTGGAAGTTGTATAGAATTGCTTTTGATGATAGTATCGTACTGTTCGTATACCCACCTACGAGAAGATAGATTAGGTGAAGATAACAGTTTTAGGAGTATGCAGGCATAGTCTTCATGAGAATTAAATAGTACGGGATCAGATGGAGGAATAAGAATCGGTTCACACCAAGCTCTGTCATATTCAGGAGCGCCATCGCTTAGTGATTTAATCGGGAGATTTGCGACTTCTTCTTCATGATGCATAACTCTAAACATCATGTCATCTGTCGTAACTCCAATTATTGAAAAATGAAGACCCCATTTTTGAAAAATATTGTGAGCTTGCTTCTGTTTGTCAGGCTTGAGAATCATGAGCATGCGCTCCTGACTTTCTGACAGCATCATTTCGTAAGCTGACATTCCTTCTTCACATGTTGGAACTAAATCAAGATTTAGTTTGATTCCAAGATTTCCTTGAGCTCCCATTTCTACTGCTGAACATGTTAATCCTGCTGCACCCATATCTTGAATTGCAACAACTGCTCCTACTTTCATTAATTCCAAGCAAGCTTCTAGCAAACATTTTCCTGTGAATGGATCACTTACTTGTACAGTAGGATGTTTTTCTGAATCATTAGAATTAAATTCTTCTGATGCCATTGATGCACCACCGATACCATCTCTCCCTGTTTTAGCTCCTAAGTATACAATAGGGAGTCCAACTTCTTCTGTTTTTGAAGAAAAAATAGCATTCGTTTTGGCAAGTCCTGCGGCAAAGACATTGACAATAATATTATCATTATAGCAATCAATAAATTCGACTTCTCCTCCTACCGTAGGAACTCCGAAAGAATTACTATAACTTGCAACACCTGCTATAACTCCTGAAACTAAGCGTTTGGTATTAGGATGTTCAACAGATCCAAAACGCAGTGAGTTCATAACAGCGACTGGACGGGCACCCATGGTAAAAATATCTCTTAAGATCCCCCCAACACCTGTTGCAGCTCCTTGATATGGCTCAATATATGATGGATGATTATGGCTTTCCATTTTAAAAACAACACAATCTCCATCTCCAATATCAACAACACCAGCATTTTCTCCTGGTCCTTGAATAATATTCTTTCCAGTAGTTGGTAGTGTTTTCAACCATTTTTTTGAAGACTTATATGAGCAGTGTTCATTCCACATTGCTGATATAATTCCAATTTCTGTCAAAGTTGGATTTCGTTTGATGATTTTTAAAACTTGATCATATTCGCTATTTGTTAGACCATGCATAGTGAACAGTTCAATTGTAGAAAATGATTTAGACATCAATGATTACTTAGCCTAGATTGATAATACAAAGTTTTAATTAGATAACTACAACTTATATTCTGCAAATATCTTTATTATTGTAAAAATTACGCAACATTTAGAAGACTGTTATACAAGAAAATGTTTCATGTATAGATGATATATGATAATATCATGCAATATGTAAAAAATATTTTTATATGAGAAAAATTAAATTAATATTTTCTGAGTTAGATGCTTAATTTTGATTGATTATTAATGTAATACTCTATTAATCGTATCAAATAGCAAAAAATCTATATTTTTATTAGTGACAAAAAATTAACAAATCCATAAAAACAATTTAAAATTGTATCTAGGGTGATCTCTTAGTTCAATTGGCTTTATTTTAAAAGGATATAAAAAATATATGAGACTAAATTTTATCTTATTTTCTCTACGTCTATCATTAGTATATGATAGATTAATGGATTATAAAAAGGGGGAGGGCGACTCAATTAGCCAATTGCCGAAAAATATAGAAGAAAAATAATTTCTATGGTCGGTTTCTTAAAAAACATCACCATGTACTCCTAATGTATTAAAATATGTTTGCAAAGATCCAATATGGGAGGAAAAAATAGCCTTTTCTGTTTTTTGGGCTCATTTTGATAAGATGCTATCTAGAACATGTTTTTTCTATTCATATGATATCAAATCTGTGCAATCCACGAAACAACATCAATTCTAAAATTAATCTACTATTTCTGTATTTTTATAATACAAAAACCTCACCCACATCATTTTCAAAAAATTAAGGCTGACTATAACAACATAGTAATGCTAATTATAGTATTTTCAAGTTTGGATTACGCTGAGCTCCATTTATTTTATATTTTTGATTATAACGTTGCTTTTTAGCAAGTTTTTCAGAAACTTATTCCGATCTTTTCCACATGGCATAATAGTTAAGTTATTTTTCTTCTTTAAAATAATTTAGGGAAGATTGTTTTTTAATTTTTTTATTACATCACGTATTCGTGCAGCTTCTTCAAAGTTAAGATTATCAGCTGCGATGAGCATTTGTTTTCTTAAATATTTTAAATTTGTATCCAATTCCTCTTTGTTTTTAGGCAAATATTTTGTATTTATTTGCTGATAGGGTTTTTGATCTTCTTGCAGAATAGGATCTATTACTTCCAGTATTTTTTCTTTAACTGATTTGGGAGTTATGTGATGTTTTATATTGTATTCTACTTGTATTTTTCTTCTTCTTGTCGTTTCATCAATTGAAAGTTGAATAGATTGAGTAATATTATCAGCATAAAGAATAACCTTACTGTCGATATTGCGTGCTGCACGTCCAATAGTTTGTATCAAGGATGTTTTTGATCGTAAAAAACCTTCTTTGTCGGCATCAAGAATTGCTACAAGTCCGCACTCTGGAATATCAAGCCCTTCACGCATTAGATTGATTCCTATGAGCACATCAAATTTTCCAATACGTAGGTCGCGTATAATTTCAATACGTTCTAAAGTACTAACTTCAGAATGCATATAGCGCACACGGATAGATCGTTCGTACATATATTCGGTTAAATCTTCTGCCATGCGTTTGGTAAGCACTGTTAATAAAGCTCGAAAACCATTATGAATTGTTTGTTTTATTTCATCAATAACATCATCAACTTGTGTTCTTGCAGGCCTAACCTCTACAGGAGGATCAATAATACCTGTGGGACGAATAATTTGTTCGACCAAATGTCCGTTACATTGTTCTAATTCCCACTGCCCAGGTGTTGCTGAAACTAAGACAGTGATTGGACGTATGCAATCCCATTCTTCAAAACGCAAAGGGCGATTATTCATACATGAAGGAAGGCGAAAACCATATTCTGCTAAAGTTGCCTTACGTCGAAAATCTCCTCTATACATACCCCTAATTTGGGGAATCGTAACATGGCTTTCGTCAACAAACAATAGAGAATTTTCAGGAATATATTCAAAAAGAGTAGGTGGAGGTTCGCCGGGATTACGACCAGTTAGATAGCATGAATAATTTTCAATAGATTGACAAGATCCTGTTGTCTCTAGCATTTCTAAGTCGTAATTTATACGTTGTGTAAGCCTTTGAGCTTCAATCAACATTCCTTCTTTTTCTAACTCAATAATACGATATTTTAATTCTTTTTTAATGCATTTTATAGCGTCATCAAGGGTTGGTTTCGGAGTGACATAATGAGAATTAGCATATATTTTTATTGATTGTAAATTTCTAATATTTTTTCCAGTTATAGGATCAAATTCGGTAATCGTTTCCACATCATTACCAAACATGTTTATTCGCCATGCAGTATTTTCAAGGTGAGAAGGAAAAACTTCGATTGAATCTCCGCAAACCCGAAAAGATCCCCTTATAATTCCCATTTCCTCTCTTTTGTATTGCTGTTTGACTAAAGATGAAAGCAATGCTTTTTGTTCTATTTCATCTCCAATGTTAACTTGTAAAGTCATTTGGGAATATGTTTCAACGGATCCTATACCATATATACAAGAAACTGAAGAAACGACAATACAATCATTACGTTCTAAAAGAGAACGAGTTGCAGAGTGTCTCATACGATCAATTTGTTCATTAATAGATGATTCTTTTGCAATATAAGTATCTGTACGAGGAACATAAGCCTCTGGTTGATAATAATCATAATAAGAAACGAAGTACTCAACTGAGTTATTTGGAAAAAAATTCTTAAATTCTGAATAAAGCTGTGCAGCTAAAATTTTATTAGGTGCCATCACGATAGTTGGTCTCTGAATTTTTTCAATTACCTTTGCCATGGTAAAAGTCTTTCCCGATCCTGTAACACCAAGTAAAAGCTGTGTTTTTTTTTCTGAACATACTCCCTCTATTAGATTAGAAATAGCTGATGGCTGATCTCCAGAAGGTTCATAATTTGTTTGTATTTGAAAAGCAGTGGTTTTTTGTAATTTTTTTTCTACACACATTGAACGATGAGGCGTCCAAAGTTTTCCTTCTTTAAAAATAGGATTCTCTGATTGTATTAAGTGGGTCAGCTTTTTCACTGATGGAGTCATTTGATCTCCAGCAATATCCCTTTTTTTGATTCCGTTGGATGTAAAAAGTACTTTATCATTAGAATCGAATATCATTTTAGATTGAGCAGACATTTTTGACTTTATCTTTTGTAATTTAGACGAAAATTTCTCCTTACGTTCACGTACTGCCACATTTTTACGATGTTTTCCCGCTTCAGAGCGAATTTGACGCATCGTGTTTGCAATAGTTCTTTTTTCCTCTTCAAGTTGCATTTTGTCAAAATCAACATCTGTTCCATCAGAAGGAATACTCAGCATTTTATAGGAAGATTTCTTTATATTGCGATGCTTGTTTTCTTTTGACATTTTAAAAAGCCTAAAGAATAATTTTTCACACGGAAACAATTATCAATAAAACTATAGAAGGTACATTTTATTCATAATATTTTGTTAATTGATTTTGGTAAACCTTGATCATTAACGCAAACCATAGTAACAGTTGCTTCTGATACTTTTTTTAGTGTATCCTGATCGTCGCGACAACAAGTCCACACATCGCAATATATTGTTATGGAAGTTCTACCAACTGCAAGAGTTTTAGTATAAATATGAACTAAATCTCCTACTTTAATAGGCTTTTCAAATAACAATTCCTTTACAGCTCTCGTTACTACACGGCTTTTGCATATCTGAGATGCATGTATGCTACATGCAATGTCAATCTGAGACATAATCCATCCGCCGAAAATATTTCCGTCTAGATTAGTATCAGTTGGCATGGTTTGAACTTTGAGTGTTAGTTTACCAGAAGAATGATGTTGTGTATTCATTAAATATTTTGTCCTATATTAATTGCATTATACATCAAGTGACACTTTTGATGTAATGAATATTGTATAATTATACTGATTTTTAGTCAAACAATCCGCTATTTCTATTATAGATTGTATATATACGGTTGATATATCGCTTGTAGCTGATTTATGTATTATGTACATGTATATTTATAGTAGTTTACCACATTTTTTAAGGGCTTTTGTTGTGGATTATGTTTTTTTGCTTTTTGGTTCTAGTTTGCTATTTGCAATTATCTCCGGATTATTTGGAATAGGCGGCGGTTTGGTAATGACTCCAATATTATTTAAAGGATTTCAATTAATTGGAGTAGAACATTCGATCTGTATGAATCTTGCAATAGGCACATCTTTAGGAGTTATAGCTCCAACTTCTATTATGGCATTTATAGAGCATAAACGTCGAGGGACGGTTGATATAAAAATCCTTAAATCTTGGATGATTGTACTTCCTGCTAGCTCGATTCTGACATCATTTATGGTTTCTAATATAGATCATACATATTTACAAAGAGCATTTGCTGTTTTTTGCGTATTGATAGGTTTTTTAATGTTAGTAAAAGATCGTTGGGTTTTGAAACATGATTTTCCCGACGGTTTTCTCAAATATATTTTAGGCATGATAATAGGTATTGTATCTGGAATCCTAGGAGTGGGTGGCGGTATCCTAAGTACTATCTTGATGTTGTTATACGGACGTTCGATTAATCAAGCATCAGCAATAGCAACAGGAGTTAGTGTTTTGATTTCTATTCCTGGACTGATCGTTCGTATTTATACTGGATTGGGTGTTGCGGGAAATCATCCAATGTCTATTGGTTTTGTTAATATTGGAGCTATCATGATAATTCTACCTATTAGTATCATAATATGTCCGATATCTGCTAAATTTTCTTACATGATAAGGAAAAAATACCTTGAAATTGGTTTTAGTCTTATCATGTTTGTAACAGCTTTATTGCTTATTTAGCAGCTCACCTTCTTAAATTAATATTCATTCATTTACAAGATTAAATCACATTCTTACACTAATGGTATAATTTATAATTTGAGTTTTTTTATGATGTAAGAAGTTGAAAGGTTTAATTGTAAGAAGGTGAAAATATATAGGGTTGCTGTTAAAAAGTGCGAAAAGTAATTTTAAAAAATACTGAAATACTAATTTTATTTTTATATTTAGGATTGATATTTTTACAGCGCTTGGATCTTATTTATAAAGCTATCTGATATCCATTTTGGATTAGCATTATTAAAATCAACGTATACTTTATTACCTGAAACTAAAAGTATAGTACCTGTACCTAATTTTTCATGTTCTATCAGATTTCCAACTTGAAATTTAGTATGTGTTGTGCTCGAAATGTGACTTTTATCGTATAAATTATCCCGATAATCAGATAATCGCCCATAAATATCATCATGAATTATTTCTTCAACGCAATCTGGATTATATAATTCTAATAAAAATTGGGAAGGTTCATTTTTATAATTATCTGAATTATATTTAGAATAAATATTAGGTCTTCTATCAAGAACATAAAATAAGTGGCAATTATTTCGTGCTCGAGTAATGCCAACATATGCGAGTCGACGTTCTCCCTCTAATTCTTTTTCATAATCTTGTGCATCAAGTGAACGTTGGTGGGGAAATAATCCTTGTTCCCATCCTGAAATAAAAACTGTATCAAATTCCAGTCCCTTTGCAGCATGTAAGGTCATAATTTGTACATAATCAGGAGATTGAGATAAATGATTATTATTATCTTCTCTAAAAGATGCATTTACAATAAATTGCTGTATGGTTTCGTATTCTCTTGCAATTGAGATAAGGCTTGTTAGATATTCATAACGTTCTCGCGATTCTTCTGAAAATTTATCATCCTTCCATATGGCAAGATATCCGCTTTCTTCAAGGATGATTTTAGCAACATTGTTAGATTCGGAGTGGTTTTTTAAGTTGTCTCCCCAACGATAAATATCATTTACAAAATTTTGTAGCGTTTTGATTTTTTTTGGTTGTAATGCTTTTGCTTCAATGATTTCTTCTGTTGCTTTAAACAGTGATATTTGGTTTCGTTCTGCGTGTGATTTTATTTTGTTTAAGCTTTCTTTGCCTATTCCTCTTTTAGGCAAATTGATGATTTCTATAAAATCAGAATCGTTTTTTTTATTACATACTAAACGCAAATAAGAAATAGCATTGCGAATTTCTAGGCGATCATAAAATCCGCCTCCTATTACTTTATAGGGAATTCCTTGATCCATAAATGCAGTTTCAAAACTGCGTGTTTGTAAAGATATACGTACCAGAACTGCTATATTGCTTAGAGGAATACCTATATTTATGCATTTTTTAATTTCTGAAACTATAGTGAATAATTCGGATTCACTATTTCGACTCACATGTAGTTTAACCTTTGAAGCATTGTAAGAATCTTGTTGTGTAAACAATCTTTTATCAAGTCGATTTTTATTATTAGAAATCAATTGATTAGCTACATTTAAAATATGAGATGTCGATCGGTAATTTTGTTCAAGTTTTATTATGTTAGAGTCTTTAAAATCTTTTTGAAAATGCGTAATATGATCAACTTTTGAACCCCTCCATTCATAAATACATTGATCTTCATCACCAACACAACATAAATTAATTCCTTGTTCTATATCGTTTCTTTGGCACAATAACCGTAACAACATGTATTGAGCAGGATTAACATCCTGATATTCATCTACCATTATATAAGAAATTTTTTGATGATATTGTTTTAAAACATGAGGATTACGTAGCACTTCAATTGCTTTTATAATTAATCCTCCGAAATCCAAATTTTCTTGTTCTTGTAAACGCTTCATATAGCTAGTATAAATTTTATGTGGAATTTCTTCATTTTCTGCTAAAGAAGAAGTTTCTATTTCCTCTGGATTAAATCCATGATTTTGCCAATGATCTATTCTATCCATTATCCAAGTTATAGAACATTTTTTTTCATCAATTTTCATGTAATGTATAAGTTCTTTTACAATTTTGCGACATAAATACCTATCAAGAATATTAAAATTCGAAGACATATTAATTACATTACAATGTCTTCGTAGTACTTCAGCGCAAAAAGAATGAAAAGTGCTAATTTTTGGAATATTTTTTATAAAAAGAGAAAATCTATCTTTTATATTTTTCATTGCTTGATTGGTAAAGGTAATAGCAATTATTTTATAAGGAGGGATTTTTTTTTGACTGATTAAATGAAACATGCGAGATACCAAAACTTTAGTTTTACCAGTACCTGCGCCCGCCAGTATTAAAAGAGGATTTTCATCAATATTTGTGACAGCATACTTTTGCTGAGGATTTAATTGATCAAGATAATCAAAATCTTCATTTAAAGGAATTTTATTTGTTTTGTATTTTGAAAAAAAAGATTCTTCTTTGCTCTGCGACATTTTACTACTACTAACTTTACTACCTTGAAAACTGATATGGATAGGATAGTGCGTTAATCTGAATCTACAAATAATTTACAAAAAAACAAGGAATCAATGTATTTTTTTAGGTAATAAAATTTTTTTAATTATCAATTAATGGATTGCACAATCATTTTCTTATTTTTACTATTCATATAAATAAGTTGAAAAGGAATAGTTGGAATGATAGATGAATTAGGCATTTTTGTCCTTATAGCAACTATTCTCAAAAGTTGTGTAACTAATATAAATGTCCGCAATAATCTTTTGAAATCAAAATATTATAAGGGAAATATGGAGACTGTTTTTAGCAGAAGGTTTGGAAGTTATTTATACAAGGCTGAAGATGAACTGCGTATGCGATTACAGGATACAGGTATTACTGTTAGTATAATTATTAACGATTAAATTATACTAAACATGCCATCTCACATTGTATTCAGATCCAATGAATTGGTACTAAACGAAGATATCTTGCCTATTTTAGAATAAATTTCTGTTGTTTTGAATAAATTTAAAAACACATCAATTGCAATTAGTGGGCATACGGATTCAGTTGGAACATTGCAGCACAATATGGATCTTTCACAAAAGTATGCTTATGTTATTATGATGAATTAATATCCAATAATGTGATACAGCAAAGAATTCATTCTAGAGGATATGCTTATAAGTTTCCAATATATACAAATGATACTCAAGAAGGACGTCAAAATAACAAACGCATTGAAATTGAAATACATCCTTCTTAAAGTAGTAAGGTAAAATAGCCATTTATTTCAAGAAGGTTTTTCATTTCAATGGGCAATCTGCATATTTATGTTAAGTAATACTATTATACTGTAAAGTCAAACACTTAAGTAAATTTCTATCAAAGATTGAATCCTTGATTTTACACGGTTTTTGCAACGATCTTGCACACCTTTTATATGTTTTTTGCAAGCAAATTTACAGTATAAGAAGCTAATTTTTTCCTATCTGCATCTTTGGTATATACTTCAGCCATATTTGATTTTGACCATCCATACATAGCCATTAATTCATATGAACTAGCTCCTGCATTTGCTAATATAGTTGCTCCTGCTTTTCGCAATCCATGACATCCACAGTCATTAGGTAATCCCGATTTTTTGCATTGACCTTTAAACCAATCCCCGAACGCCACAGGATTAGCAAACATTTTCCCACGTGCGGATGGTAAAAATACCTCAGCACTATAAGGTGTCGCTTTTTTAGAGCAGGGGCGATAGGTATATGAACCTGTACTTTTGTCTTTTGAGTTGGGATAGACATGACATCATCTTTAATATACCGATAAGACTAGCTCGCATTAAATCACAAAATGTCAAAAGTGGAATTAAGTGGATAGAAGGTTTGGGTTCTCTTATATGACCTTTAATAACGATTCAGTGGGTTTAAAATAGTCATATTGACATCAGCTATAATTCAAGACGGTATCTCTATTGAATTATTTAATATCGTTCTTGGATATTTTGAACAGGAACTTGTTGTTTGTATTGTTGGTTATTGGTTTTGCGATAGAAGTATGAGAATTAAAAAGAGGAGGCGGGGTTAATAACCGCTACCCGTTCATAACTCTTTTTTGGATTATTGTTTATCAGTTATTGGTATGGTGGAGTGTGAAAGAGGGCATCTTTGACAGAAGCCCTCTTTCAATCTTAAACCCCTTCGAAAAAGAGATTATCGCTTGTATACTAGGTTTCTGGTATACTGATAAAATAGTTCAGAAGAGACATAATTGAATCAATTAAGATTCACTTGGTCTTTTTTAGCTTCTGTTACTTTAGCTTATTCTTGTTTTAATTTATCTTCATTTGGTGTGATACCTTCTGTTGAAACGCTGCTATCAGTTGGTGTTGTTGCATCCTCTGCATCTTTTGCTATTCTAGCTTGTTCTGCTATTTTAGCATCTTCTGCAGCTTTTGCTTCTTGCTCTGTTTTGATTCTAGCTTGCTCTACTTTGATTTTCTCTTGCTCTGCTTTTCTAGCTTGTTCCTCTTGGTCTGCTTTAGCCTTTGATTATTGCTCTGCTTTGACCTTTGCCTCTTGGTCTGCTTTGTCCTTTGCCTCTTGGTCTGCTTTGTCCTTTGCCTCTTGGTCTGCTTTAGCCTTTGATTCTTGCTCTGCTAGTTCTTCTGCTTGCTGAGCGGCTTCTTCAGTGTTGTTGTTACCAATTGATGGCTGTACTGGTTTAGAACCAGATAAATCACATCCACTCATCATAGCAGTTGATGATAACAAAGAAACCAACGCTATTTTTTTGATATTCATAAAATATTACCTCTCTTATCGTTAATAAACAACTATTAAGTGTACTAAAGGCATATTTTGCTTATTTGAGTCAACTTTAAATTATATTTAACTGATAATTAATTTAAAGAAGGGCAGGTATGATTACATTCCCGTCATTACTAATCACATTGATTAAACATTTTGATGGTTTAGGCTTAAAACCCTATAGATATCCTGCGGTTGTTAGGAGTATAGGCTATGGCCATACTGGATTTGATGTTTGTGAGAATATGCAGATATCAAAAGATTGAGCGGATGATTTACTTATACTCAATGTTTTTAAAGTTTTAAAATCAGGTATTTAACACTTCTCCAATCCTACTTAATACAAATGAAAATCGTATATCAGCAATTATGGAAGAGGTTTTTTCAACCAAGATTCTTCGAATTGTTTAAGCCAAATTTTTAAGGTTTCCCCAATTTTTTAGAATACAAGCGAAAATCGTATATCAACAATTGGAGATTTTGTTTTTAATCTAGGTATAGGACAATATAAGTTTAGTACATTACGTAAATGTGTTGATAACGAAGATTGGACTAACGCTTCTCAAGAATGTAAAAAGTGGGTATTTGCAGGTGGAAAAAGGTTAAAGTGATTAGTTGCAAGACGAGCAGTTGAGGCAGAATTGTTGTTGAAAAGGTACGGGATTGCAAAAAGAAAATAAAGTAGAATCAACCGTCTTAAATTACTGTTAAATCTAGGGTTAGGGGTCGATTAAGATATTGATTTAACGGCATAAATTTTATATTATAATTTACTAAAAGTATTAATATCAATTATGTGAAGTTATTTATTATATATCGCAGTATTTTTAGTTACGCTGCGTGTTTTAACAATATCAAAGTTATATCAAGTAATTCTAATTAAATTGTCTTATATTGTATATTATAATGATATGGTATAATTTTGTTTAATCTGTTAATTAAGCTGATGATCCTTATGGATAGCGATGAACAATGTTGTTATAATCAGTTATTATGTATGATCCATTATCTTGTTTTTTAATATGGCAGCTATCAAGCCTAATCTTTCCGTATCCTCCAGGAATATCAAGAATATAAGAAGGTTGACATAAACCTGAAATTTTCTCTTTTAAATTTGAAAAAATTTTTAGTCCTTCCTCAATAGTAATACGAAAATGGCTCGTTCCAGGAGCAAGATCTGGATGATGTAAGTAATATGGTTTGATACGCGATTCTACAAAAATCTTCATAAGATTAGACATAATTTCAGGATCATCATTCACACCTTTAAGCAAAACTGATTGACTTAAAAGAATTATGCCGGCATCAACAAGTCTAGAAATCGCAGAGAGAGCTTCTTTCGAAAATTCAGATGGATGATTAGCATGTATGGCAATATATATGGATTTATCTGATTCTTTAAAACATTGGATTAATTCATGCGTGATACGTGATGGATCAACTATAGGAACTCTACTATGAAAACGTAATATCTTGACATGTTTTATATCCATCAAAGTTTTTATTATTTTTTTTAAACGATTGATTGATAGAATCAGTGGATCTCCGCCTGTTAGTATAACTTCCCATATTTGTGGATTTTCTTTAATATAGGAAAAAGCAGAAGCCATATCGTCTGAGGATAACACTCCGCTGTCTTCTGATCCAACAATTTCTCTACGAAAACAAAAACGACAATATACTGGGCATATATGTAATAATTTGAGCAATACTCTATCTGGATAACGATGTACTATCCCTTTTATAGGACTATGTGATAAATCTCCAATAGGATCTTCTTGTTCCTCCGGTAGAACATTCATTTCTTCTTGTCTGGGAATAAATTGACGTGCAATTGGATCGTTATGATTATTAGTATCAATGAGATTGACAATAGTAGAAGTTAGTGCAACTGCATAACGATCTGAGATCTTTTTCAAAGAATCAATTTGTTGCTTATCAATGAGATTAGCCTCGTATAATTCTTCTACTGAAGATAATTTTCTATCACGGGATTTCATTTTATTTCTTTCTTTAATACTTAGCAAAAGGAACCCAAAATATTTCTTCTAGATTATTTGCGCCAGTTGCAAGCATAACTAGTCGATCAAAACCCAATGCTATACCGGACGATGGAGGCATCTCTGCTAGACATGATAAAAAATCTTCATCTATTGGATAACTATCATTATATATTTTTTGTTTTTCGGACATTTCTTTTTCGAAACGATGACGTTGTTCAATAGGATCTATGAGCTCTTCAAAAGCATTGCATAATTCAATATTACAAGCATAAAGTTCAAATCGTTTTGTGAAACGTGGATCATTTGAACAAACTTTAGCTAAAGCAGATTCCGGAGATGGATAACGATCAAGAATGGTGCAACGGTCAATTCCAAGATTTGGTTCTATTTTTTCTACAAGTATTCGAGAAAAAATATCACTCCACGTATCGTCATTTGCCACACGTATTCCTGACTTCATTGTCTGTGAGGCTAAAAGATTCCGATTTGGCTGTTCAATAATATCTAAGGTAGCATCAAGATTAATATTAGCATATTTTTTAAATGCTTCTGAGATAGTTATATACTCTGCATCATTCAAAGGATTACAGGAAATGTCTTGAAAACAAAATTCTGATTTGCCTGCAACTTCCGCAGCACATCTTATTATATCCATGCAATCTTTCATTAATTGTTCATAAGATTCTTGAGCGCGATACCATTCCAACATAATAAATTCTGGTTGATGTAGACAATCATGTTCTCCATTTCTCCAAACATGTGCAAAACAAAAGATTTTTTTTTCTCCTGCCGCTAAAAGTTTTTTACAAGAAAACTCTGGAGAAGTTTGCAGATAAAAGGTCTTTCGTTTATTGTCGCTAGTAATAAAATCTGTAGAAAAAGCCTGTATATGAGTTTCATTTCCTGGAGAAACCTGTAGAGAAATGGAATCAACTTCAATAAAGTTATTATTGAAAAAATATTCTCGTATAGCTTTTTGAATCATGTTACGCTTGATAAGATAAGGACGACGATTTTGATGAAAAGTAGAATTCCACCAAGGAAGGGAAGGAGTTTTGTTCATAAAATTATCTGCAATCACTTGATAAAAACTGATCCCCTATAGAAGGGTTTTGTATATCATATAGATAGACAAAATGAGATTAATGTTTCTGTAGTTTAGGGAGATCATTACACAATGTTTCTTTCCTATAGTCAATATGAGGAATAAATTAAATATGGTTAAGGTTATCGCTTCTTCCATTCGCAAGGGTAATGTGATTAATATAGATGGAAAGTTATATGTGGTTCTTTTTGCAAAAAATTTTCATCCAGGAAAAGGTACTCCCACTACACAAGTTGATATGCGTCGCATTTCTGATGGCATAAAAGTTTCTGAACGTTGGCGTACAACAGAGCAGGTAGAGCGTGCTTTTGTTGAAGATCAGCGTTTTCAGTTTCTATATGACGATGTTGAAGGTTTTCATTTTATGAATCCAGAAACCTATGATCAATTAATTGCTTCTCCTGAGATTATTGGTGATCAGGGATTGTATCTTAAGGAAGGTATGGAAGTAAGCCTTCTGATACATGAAGGATCCATATTATCTATTGAAGTTCCGCGTCATGTAGTTCTTGAAGTTATTGAAACAGAACCATCTGCTAAAGGCCAAACGGTTACATCATCCTATAAGCCAGCAATCCTTGCAAACGGGATACGTACAACAGTTCCACCGCATATCAATATAGGGGATAAAATTGTTATTATGACAGAAGATAACTCATATGTTGAACGTTCAAAGAATTAAGCAAATCTTGAGCGTATATCTCAAATCAATTTAGTAATTACAAAAAGTGCGGAAGTATGGTATCGTTTTGGATAAAAAATTTCTAATATATAGAAAATTTCAAGATGTCATAAGTGCTATATTATATGAGTAATTAAGACTTTTTTGATATCTATTATGAAAAATTTGTTATTCACTATCTTTAATTTCCTCTTCTCGACATATTTCAAGTTTGAGCCATTCCTCTTCTTTTTTGGCGATTTCTTTATAAAGTTTTTCAAGCTCATTAGAAACTTTATAGAATTCTGTTTGATTTTTTATAAACAATGTTTGATCATTTAGTTTATTTTCTCTTTCGGTTATTTTTAGCTGAATTTCTTGTATTTTCTTAGGAAGATTTTCAAGAAGCAACTTTTGACCATACGAAATCCTTTTTCTTTTTGTTTGTTTTGCATCTTTTTGAGAATAACAAGAAATCTTATTTGTATCTTTATTAGCAGAACTTTTTTTAGGTGTTTTATTACTTTGTTTTTGTTGTAAAATCATATCAGAATAACCCCCGGCATATTTTATCCAATGTCTGTTAGTAGGATCATTAATATTGTTAATAGCAAGAGTGGAGGTTACAGTGCGATCTAAGAAATCTCGGTCATGACTGACAAGAAGTATTGTACCTTGAAATTTGGAAATTATTTCTTCTAAAAAATCTAATGTTTCAAAATCAAGATCATTGGTTGGCTCGTCCATAACAAGAAAATTGAATGGTTGTGCTAAAATACGTGCTAAAATAGCACGCATTCTTTCACCACCAGAGAGATTTTTAATAAGAGAATTAGCCTGATCTGAATCAAACAAAAAGTCTTTTATATATCCCATAACATGACGTGATTGCCCATTAACTATTAAACTATCTCCAGAACCACCTGTAAGATACGAAGAAAGGGTTTCATTGAGATTGAGATCTTCGCGTTTTTGATCAATTGTTGCAATATTAAGATTTGTGCCTAATGTTATTGAGCCAGAGTCTGGATGTAATTCGCCAGTTAATAATTTTAAGAGAGTTGTTTTTCCTATGCCATTTGGACCAACAATGCCAATACGTTCACCATATTTTATTCTAAGTGAAAATTTATTGATAACCGGAATACCAAGATATTCTTTTGTGATTTGATTAGCTTCTATGACTAATTTTCCTGAAGATTTAGTAGATTGAATATTAGTTTGTATTTCTTTATGAAATGATTGTTTTTGTTTAAGCAATTGTGTTCGTATTTCTTGTAATTCTTTGACTCTACGAACATTACGCTTTCGTCTAGCAGTAACTCCATATCGTAACCACCTTTCTTCTTCCTCATTTTTTTTCTTGAGATCATGATATTGTATTTTCTCTTGTTCTAAAATTTGATTTCGCCAAGATTCAAAATGTGCAAATCCTTTATCAAGACGATGTAAACAACCATGATCTAACCATATTGTTGTTGTTGATAAAGTTTTAAGGAAAAGACGATCATGCGAAACAAAAATGATTGCAGAATTGATATTCATTAATTCTTGTTCAAGCCAACTGATAGTTTTATAATCAAGATGATTAGTTGGCTCATCTAAAATTAGAATATCTGGACGCATGATAAGAATTCTAATAAATGCAATACAACGTGCTTTTCCAACAGAAAGCTGAGAAAACTTTTCTTTTCCCGTTAGATTAAAATTTTTCAATAAAGAGGTAAAACTGTAATCTATATCATTCCTTGTTGTTGACTCAATATATTCATATACCGTGGAATTTTTGGGAAAAGTAGGATTTTGTTCTAAATATCCCAGCTTAGCAGAAGACTTAAGAAATACTTTTCCAGATTGAGATTCTATCAGTCCAGCTGCTATTTTTAATAGGGTTGATTTCCCAGATCCATTCCTTCCTACAAGACATATACGCTCTTTTGATTTTACAGATAAACAAATATCCTGTAATAAATCCACGCCACATATGTTAGCATTAATATGATCAAGTCTTAGAATAGGTGCTTCCATTGGAATTAAAACCTTTGCAAATTATACATAGGGGCGTGTAACTAAAACAGCCACTCCCTTTTCTAGAATAATTGTGAGATTATGTTCAACTACATTTGAAATAGTGCGCGAAGAACCAAACGTAAGAGAAAAATTTGAAACACAATATAAAGCTCCCATTATATTGAGATTATCTATATTTGAGAGAGCAATAATAGAAAACTGACTTTTTTTCGGAAGATCAAAACTATGTTTTCCAGGTGTCAGAATAAAAGCTTCTTCAGTACCAGAGGTCATCACAACATCTATATTATTTTTATTCAAGCACATCGCAATAGCTACATGTTGCAAAGCAAAATCAAAGCGTTTCCCAGCAAGAGCTCCTACCAATAAAATTTTACTTGCACCTAATTGCAGGGCTTGATCAATAGCAATTTCTCCATCTATCAAATCTTTATTTGGAGGATAAGAAAGACGTTTTACAGATGACCATTTTTCTAGCAACTCACGACTTGTAGAGTCAAAATCTCCTATCCAAAGTTCCGGCATAACTTTCAATTTGTCAGAATGAGATATGCCTCCATCAGCGGCAATAACACGACAGTTTTTAACAGAGATAAGAAGCCTATCTGTTGCTTTTACATCTCCATTAAGCAATATGGCAAAATTAGTAGATTTATTAATATTAGATAATGACATTACTCTACTTGATATATTATTTTATTTGTAAATACTTGAATATTTTATACTGTTTGTGAACCATAGTATATGTCATATATTGAATCAACAAAGTTATATCTTAATTAGTTTTAATATTTAAACACGATTGAGCATATTAAATAGCGTATTAATATACTATATATATTAAATATTGCTCTGTAATTTTTCAAAGTTATTTGCGGCAACAAAAATTATTGCATTGATAAATTTTATATCACAACTTGCTTTATGACTTAAAAAAACTGAGAATATCACAAAAATTGGATATATTTTTTATTGATATTTTATTAATTCATACTTTGCAGATTGTATGAGGCGATAAAAATATAACATAGATTGAGCTTGAACAGGTATTACATAAAATATTAATGGAGGAACCAAAATGTTTTCAATTTTTTTGAGAAGATTGTTAAAATACTGGGGAATATTTGTTGTCTTATTGGTAAGCGGTAATGGACTAATTGTTTATGCTGATGATATTACTACTAGTGTAAGTTGGATTAGTGATTTTGGCCACTGGTCTGTAAATCGCGATCAATATTTTTGTTATGCAATATCTTCGCCAGTAATTTCTCATCCTTTAAAAAATATTAACCATGGTAATAACCATTTTATTATTGTATTAAATCCTGAAAAAAAACCATCTTATCTTGTGGAAATAGTAATGGATTATCCGCTTGATAAAAATAAAAAAGTAACTGTTCAAGTTATAGGAAAACATTCAAATGGTAGAATATTTACAATGGATTTCTATAATGATAACAGAGCAGCCTTTGCTACAGGTAGTGAAGATAACGATGTTCTGGTCAACATGATGAAGATGGGAAAAGAACTGGTCTTATATGCAAGATCTAAACGTGGAACAGATACACGTTATGTATATTCTTTAGATGGTTTGTCAAAGGCATTAGAAGATATCAGTAGATGTCAGTGATTCAGACCAGTATTTATTGTCAATTTTTGAATTACTTTATTTATTTTTGGCTTGATATTTTAGGCAGTTAACAACTTGGATAATCGGCGTTTTTGGTAATAATGATTAGTTTTTCATTGGAATAATTTAAATGACCTTCGTAAATAAAAGATCTTTGATTGGGCTAAGGCTAGAAGAAATAGAAGATGAGCTTTTAAAGATTGGTATTCCCAAGTTACAAGTAAAAATGCGAACATATCAGCTCTGGAAGTGGCTTTATGTCAAAGGAGCACGCAATTTCAACGTTATGTCAGATATTTCCAAGGAGATACGTCTTCTTTTAGATAATCATTTTAGTATTTCTTATCCGGAAATTGTAGAAGATAAAGTTTCCAGTGATGGCACACATAAGTGGCTATTGCGTTTTCCTTCACGTTGTTCCAGTGGACCTGTAGATATTGAGACCGTATATATTCCTGAAGAATCACGTGGCACCCTGTGTGTTTCCAGTCAGGTTGGTTGTTCTTTGACTTGTTCTTTTTGCTATACAGGAACTCAAAAATTAGTGCGCAATCTTACAGCAGAAGAAATAATTATGCAAATACTGCTAGTTAGAAATATTTTAGGAGATTTTGCTGGTTCTAAAAATGTAACAGATATGGTAGTGCCATTAGTAGGTCGCAAGGTATCTAATATTGTGATGATGGGCATGGGAGAACCTCTATGTAATTTTGAAAATGTAAAACAAGCATTGTTAATTGCTAGTGATAGTATGGGGTTATCTTTTTCAAAACGTCGTATTACTCTCTCTACTTCTGGCTTTGTTCCTAATATACCACGAGTTGGATCAGAGATAGGAGTGATGTTGGCTATTTCTTTACATGCAGTCAATAATGATCTTCGTAATGTTCTGGTACCTATTAATAAAAAGTATCCTATTGAAAATTTGATTGCAGCATGTCGCAATTATCCAGGGGTTTCAAATGCAAGACGAATAACTTTTGAGTATGTTATGCTTAAAGGCATAAACGATAGTCCTAGAGATGCCATTGAACTAGTCAAGCTACTTAATGGAATTCCAGCAAAAATTAATCTTATACCATTCAATCCATGGCCAGGATCTAATTACATTTGTTCTGAGTGGAAGGATATTGAAATATTTTCTGAAATCATAAAGAGGTCGGGTTATTCTTCCCCAATTAGAACACCACGTGGACTTGATATTTTAGCAGCTTGTGGACAATTAAAGTCTCTTTCTAAAAGATATGTCAAAACAAGATCCAGTTCTTTAAATAATAAAGAGCAAGAAAAAAGTTCACTAAGTTACCTAGATGATCCTGTATAACTACATTTTTTGTAGAAAAATTGACAATTTTATTCTCTAAAGGATAAAAATTATATTGTAAGCAGCTTTAAATATCACAGTTTAAAAGTTCAATTGATTGACTCTGTTAACCTAATATATAGGTATAATAGTGATATGACAAATACAGTAATAAAACAAAAATCTAAATTGGAAACGGCATTACCTTTTCTTGCAACTAAAGCTGATTTAGCTGATGTTAAAACAGAGCTTAAACAAGATATATCTAATGTTAAAATAGAGCTTAAACAGGATATATCTAATACTAAAATTGAACTTAAACAAGATATATCTAAGGTTAGCAAAGAAGTTGCAAACGTTAGGACAGAACTTAAAGACGCAATAAACAATCAAACTAAATGGTTTATGGGTATAATAGTATCTATACTCGTTTCTACTATAGGTATCTTGTTGAAACTATCTAGTCATTAACTCTTTAATAACTATCTATATTCCATGACATCCTATCCATCCTAAAGGACGAGCTTTTACGGTGTAGGCTGTGAATACCATAGAATTTAAAAGGGTAGAGAAGAAACGTGGATTATGATCTTAAACTTTTTTTATTAATGATTTTAAGATAACCACCAGTGCGTTAAAAAACAGCCAAGCAAAAGAACCATATAAAAAGGAAAGACTGAAAAAGACGTCGTGGTGTCTATGAAGCTAATTTTTTCAAGATTTAAAATGAACAAATCTTCTTCTTTTAAAGTTTTGTTGTGAATTTTATTGACAAAGTGATTGTAACTAGCTCTAAATCCTTTCTCTAATGCCAAATATTTTGCATCCATAATCCAAAAGGCACCAATATTTATCAGCGCAACTAAATACATATGAGGTATTTTAGCTTTTGCAGCAAAAATGAGTATCGCAGATAATATTGAGATACACCATGTTTTCATGGATGAACTGTTAGATGCCATGCGGGATATTACATTTTGTAAAAACGTCAGGTGTAATTGAACAGATTGTGAATTCACATCAATTGAACTTTTATTTGTAATTTTATCTTCTGATATTGAAATCATTTTCATCTCCTTTATTACTTTAGTTCAACTATTGTTTTATCATGCTATTCCAACTTCTTAAGTATCACATGTGTATCTAACTTCTTATTCATATCATCCATCTTAGAAATTGTATTATTATAATAACCTATAGTAGATGTAAATGTTACACACAACGCAATACTCATAAAAATAATACCACTCTTACATTCTTTAACCATATCCTTTATCGTCATTACATCTAATTCAGCTGATGATGAAAAAGGATCGGAGGGTTCAGCATATCTTCTATCATCTTTTCATAATGATCTTCCATCTGATCTACTCCTATGTAATCTCGAAATATCTAAAAGGACCCTGATTTTTCAAAGGAGTTATACGCAACAGATTTTCATCAAACGGTCTCCTTAACCTTATTTGCTCTTCTTTAAACCTCTTATATTCAATATGGGCTAACTCCTTTAGCTTGTGTCATATAAACGATAGTAACGGAGTAAAAAAGATATTTGCTTATCAACAATATCGTTAATTAATCTTTTCCGCTTTCTCTTAAAATACGGCAAAGTAAAAGGCATAAACCTATCTATATAAGCATGTAAAATGCTTTGTTTTCTGATTTCACCCGTACCTCTTTCGCGTAAATCATCCGTATAGCTCCCTAAAAATATACTCATAAGACAAACTGCCTTTATGCTTATAAACTTCGTCAATACGCTCTTATCGCTCCTTTATCGTTTCTTTAAACCCTTCTGACATAAATATATAATCAGGCTTCTGCTTCTCCATCCCCCAAATCCCCTTAAATATTGAAAAATCTACTTTCCACTCTTGCCACTTAGCCAAACATCTTAGAGTATCCTTCCTATCACTAAACAAACTCCCTATTACGCACATTATCGCTACATCTAATACATGCAAAAAAAAAGAGGACAACACCTACAAACGATATACAACATAAAATAAAGACGAAAATATTAGAAATCATTATTGATTAACCCTTTCATTCTGGCTATTATCGAATTCATTTTGTAAATAGGGGATTAATAGGTTTGAATTCCATTTTAGTTGTTGAGTTGATCTATCCACATGTTGCATAGACATATCACACAGTTTGCCTCCTATCTCCAATCCTTTAGAAGTTGGGATATAGAGCCACCATCTGTCTTGTGTTTTTGCAATCCCAATCTCAATAAAAGTTTGTTCAAGTTCTTCGCATTCATCACGGGATTAAGTCTTTTACCTATTAATGTAGGTGTTAGGTATTCGTCATTATCGGAAGAGGGCAGATTGGTTATTCAGCAGAATCTAAAAGGTCAAATCCTGTAAGTTTTGCAACACCTCTATTAGTTGCCAACATCAATTGGTTTTCTTTCAAACCTGTTTGGCTTAGTTCTTGTTTAATGAACTGATGAACTTTGATATAGGAAGTAGGTAAAACTGGTTTAGGAGTTTTCTTAATTGAATAACTACCTGTTTTGCGTAAAGTAGGTAATATATCTTCAAATACCTTACGTTCAAACAATTGAGCTGAGTGCAATTTGCTTTTAACTATTAACCTATGAACATCAGGTTCAGTTATAATACGTATTTTTTGTATTCCGCCCTCAGTCTTAAGGGGGGGGGGCGTTTTACCACCCCCCTTGCAATGTTCTTTTATTGCGTTTACTTTATCTTTATACCCCAAAGCCTCTGCTATATCTTTAGCAATAAAATGTATGGTTCCTTTTTTATCCACAATGGTACGGATCTTGTTGCTTTCAAATTCAAATGGTATTATACTGGCCGTATTAATTTTCCTCTCTTGTTGTTGATATTGTGAGATGGGGTGTAGTTGTGTGCACCCCATCTTATCATTAATCTAGCTCAATATCGTAATCATTTTCATTTTTTACGACGGCATCTTCCTCATTTTCAACGACATTAATAGGAATAGAATTGTCAATTTGCTCTACACTATCCGTAGAAACAGAAATTTCTATATCAGCTTCTTTCTTCTCATCTGCTAAATTACACCCTGATAAAGTGCTAATAACTAAACTTGACATAATTAAGGTTGATTTAAGTTTCATTTGATATCCTTTTATTTGATTTTGCATAACACCCTTTGATATAGGGTTGGTTTATAAGGGGGGTAGTGTTTGCTATCCCCTTAACTCATTAAGCCTCTTTGGCTATGACTTCTTCCTTACTCCTTGATTATCTAGATGGAATAAAGAAAGGAGTATCACTTCCCTTCAAGCTATCAGCCGTGGTTATAACATTATTCATCAACTTAACTCTCATCAGCTTTAAATCCTCTGGCAAACATCCGTCTAAATCCTCTACAGATATCAAAGTGTTGACCACCCTCAATCTCATACTAAGTTCTTTCATCTGTTCCACTCTAGTCATCTTCTTACTCCTTGTTTCTTACTTCCGTTTTTACGCAAATTTCACTTCTATTTTAAGGCGGTTTTCTATAATTCTATCTATAATGTAGTCTGCTTCTTCTTTGGTAAACTCGATAAGCTCGTAAAAATCAGGAAGATCTGAAGCTTTTAACCCATTAAGAAAAAGAAAATCATTATAACTTTTGAGCATATCTTCTTCTAAAATCTCGGTTATATCCTCATAAAGTATTTGGTCAAAATAAATTTCACTCTTACGTCCACCTGTCACTATGTCATCAAGGATTTTCTCTAAACTACGCAATACCTTTGAACTCGGTACATATCTGCTCATGTAGTGTTCTTCGAATATATCAATTTGTTCTTCTTTATTCATCTCATTTCTCCATTAAGATTTTTAGCGCTAAACGCATGCAACAATTGCTGACAATTCATTCGCTATAGCGGGAAGCTCTTGTTTAAATTCAAAGTTCTTAGGTGTTTTTAAAAACTTTCGATAACTGCTATTAAAAAACTTTTCATATGCGTTTTTCATATCTTCCAATATCAAGTCTCGGATCATTAATACGGCTGTTTGAATATCATGTTTCCCCACTAATTTAATTTCGTTGATTAATTTAGGATCAGACAAAAAATTATTTATGTAACGCCATTTAAACTCATCTTTGAACTTCTCTTTAAACTTCTGTTGTTCTTCTCTATTCATCTCATTTATCCATTAGATTTTTAAACTTTTTAAAGTTAGTTGAATTGGGGCTAGTATTATCGATTAATTTGTAATATGTCAAGATAAAAAAAACAAATAATTCGATATTTTTATATAGACAAGCTAACATTGCCTTTACCAAAGCTTTAATTTGAGATATGATTGAGTTATGAAGAAGAAAGCTGAACATATATTAGATTGGCAGGAAATAGGGCAACGTTTCAAATCGTTACGTTTGGAATGTAACTATACTCAAGCCCAAATGAGCGAAATATCTAATCAAGTACAGCAGTCTATAGCAATGTTTGAATCAGGCACAGCTCCCGCAAGCATTAACTACGCTTTGTTCCTACGTAATGAATTCGGTGTGCCTTTCGAATGGTTGTATTGTGGTATTAATGTAAAGGTTACAAATACAGACAGGAACACAGAAAGAACTTTAGAGGCTTATACTATTGGAGCTAGACTTAATTCTATTAGAAAAAAAGAGGGTATGACTCTAAAGGCGTTTAGCGATTGGATAGGGATACCCTTAACAACTTTGAGCAACTATGAAAAAGGTAGGAATGTCCCAGAGGTTAAAACGGCCTTGTTAATAAAAGATGCCTTAAACAAACCTTTGGACTGGATTTATTTTGGTGATACATGCATACCTACTAAAGGTGGTACTAATAGACATATCACACCACCATCTATACCTTTAAAACAGGTCAAGAAAACGTTGAAAGACGAAGTCATGCATCACATCAAAACGTTAGATGCTAACGAATTAGCATTGTTTGTAACACGTATGAGAATGGAAAAAGAGGCATTAAATAATGCAGAACTTAGGCACAACACAACACAACACAACACAACACGTGTTTCACCAGAATCCAAGCCAAAGTCAAGCGAATAATTCCCTTTTTGATACATTTTTTTACTGTATCAAAACGGTATTTAGCCCAATTTTTCAAGGGGTTAGATGATGTCTTACATAACAATCAAATATTTAGTTTGTTTGGGGGTGTAGGGCGTGAACATGGATTGGATCAAGCCCGCATTATCTTTGCTAAAAAACGCTTTTAGTGGCGAGGATATGTCCCTTATGTCATTTTTTTTAAAAGATAGTAAAAATCAAGCAATTTCGCAAATAATCAGTTATTTTTTACCTGTTAGTTTTATTAGGTTGTTACATACCGCTTTAATAGCTCTCTCATACCATGGTTTGTATCAAGGCGATCCAACCATTAGGTCTATTTTATTTTTTGTTATTTTTTGGTTTGTATTCTCAATGATATCAACAATCTTGATAGCATCCAAAAATCAAGAAAATATAATAAAGAATAAACATGAGATACGTTTCAGTGATATGGATAATATTAACAAGAGTTATAAGAACCTTTACAATATAAAAAAATATCTAAGCAAAGAGAACTTTAAAGAAAGTATAAACACTATAGAATTATTTTTAAAACCATACGGAGTACCACCTTTAGCGTCTGATGTAGAGTTTGAAGATGCTGAAGATTATTTGCAGAATATTTTTATTATAAGCAATTTGATTAGAGCATATAATCAAAAGGAAGCAAAAGAAGTTCGTATTAGATATAATGAAAAACACAAGCAGAACTAAAATAACTTAAAGCTTATAGGCTCCGCAGAGCCAAACCTTAGAACAAGGCATATGAACATTTAATTCAACGCGAATATCCCTATACCATGCAACTAATCTAATATCACATTATATTTTCTTATCTAATCTATTATATACTTCCAAATATACTATTCTATACTTCCATACATGAGATTTATAAGTTTCATGGGAGTTATATTGTTTATCCCAAACTAGACTAGTCTATTTCTTCGATATTGCAAGCATACATACACAAACAAAATGATAGTCTGAACAACTAAAAAAACAACCATTTTGGCAGTTTATCGTATAGTCTGTACCGTGTTGAAATATGGTATTTGGTATTTGAATTGTTTATTGTTTTTTAATTGAATTAAATACTATATAGACTATAAAAAACCTCAAAAACAGTAAAATCCTCATAACGGGTCAGAACCGGCTTAATTTTATTAGTCAGTGTTTGACTAATGAATTTAAGGCCCTCATAACGGGTCAGAACCGGCTTAATTTTACCGATATTCTTTTAAAAATGATTTATTAGTTAGTTTATTAGTCAGTTATTGTATTTTTTCTGACTTATGACATAAAAAAAAACAGTAAAATCCTCATAACGGGTCAGAACCGGCTTAATTTTATTAGTCAGTGTTTGACTAATGAATTTTTTTACAAGCAACTTTTGTTAGGCGTGTTAATCGTGAAAAAAACACTGTATAATCAGTATGTTACACGCAATATACAAATATACAACACAACCCCCCGGGCATGTGGTTTTGGGGGCTATAACCCACTTACGTATGTAAGTTTGGGGTTATTTTTCAGCCCTACCCATTGGCAAGCCCAAAAATCGCCCCACAAAATACACACATGCCGTTTCGGATTTTTCGGATTATTGTTGGTTTTGGCTGGTTTTGGTTTTTGAACTGGTTTTTGAGTTGTTCGGTGTATCGGTATAGGTGCTATGGTATGATTGGCCAATGTTGAAACGTTTGTGTGCTGTGTACTGTTCAGAAACTAAGGGTTTGGTGTATACTGCTCAGAATAGGTTTTTGATGTGTTGAACCGCCTTATGAGGTTGGATGTGTGTTTTGATGTGCTTTAAATGGTTCAGAAATAGCTTGTAAATGCTGTTTTGGGGGTAGACTAAGACAATCTACCATGGTATGATACAAAACGTTACTGTAGGGGCTTTAAAATGGATTTTGTGTATTATGGGCGTATTGGCTTTAGATTTAGGTTCAAAGATGGGCTTTGCTGTCAAAAGGGATGGCCAAGTATTCTCTGGTGTTGTGAAATTTGAAAATGGCAGGTTTGAGGGTGGAGGTATGCGGTTTCTGAAATTCCAAAACTGGTTAAACTCTCTTGAGGGTATCAAGGTTGTTTGGTTTGAAGAGGTCAGACGGCATTTAGGCGTTGATGCATCACACGCTTATGGTGGGTTTCTCGCTGTTCTTGCTTCTTGGTGCGAAAAACAAAAAATAGCTTATGGCGGTATACCCGTTCAAACAATCAAAAAACATATCACAGGCAAAGGAAACGCCAATAAACAATTGGTTATCTCAGAGGTCAAAAAATTAGGCTTCAATCCAATCGACGATAACGAAGCTGACGCATTAGCTCTGTTGGATTATTGCTTGAAAAAAGGCTAAGGTATATCTCTTAAGAGCTATATTTAGAGATTGTGTTTTGGGTGTGTGATAGGATACTTTTTAGCCTTTTAATGCCCGAAGTTCGCACACGCGATATAATTTGTTAACCAATTGATTTAATGGTATAATTTGAATGGCTAAGACCACATACACGAAACAAAAAACAGATAATATTTTAACTGCTTATGCAACAGGAAAGACCTTAGTTGAATCGTGTAAAGCGCATGGGGTTAAAGTAATGACGTTTTATGAATGGCTAGAAAAAGACCATGACAGCCTAAAAGAACGTTATAGACTGGTGAAAGAAAGCCATGCAGAATCAATAAGTGCTGAATTGTATAAAATTGTTCATTCTGCTCCAACACCAGAAGAACTTGAATATCCACATTTGCTTAAATTGCGTGAAACAAGAATGAACCATTTGAAATGGGAACTGGAAAAAAGACATCCAAAGCAATATGGTAATCATGTTACAGTGACACAGAACCATATGATAGATTTAGCACCGGCTATACAGCATTTGAACGATAGGCAAGCCCAACGTGAGGCTATGAAGCTTATAAAAAGCCATCACAAATCGATAGAACAGGCACCAGAACACACCAAAACAATAGAGCATAAGGATTAGGCGACTAAGAATACAAAGCTAAATCTAGCCTATGTTCTGTGGTTTTATTTTGGTTAAAGTATAATTAAGTATATTTAAGTAAAAACAAGTAAATCCAAGTAAAAGTAAGTATAGTTTTTTTATGGCCAATATATGGCCGAAAATACGAAAGGGATAGCCAAAAAAGGCAAAACCCCCCTTGAACTTTCTTTTGAGATTAGAGGCTTCCCCCCCAGAAAATTTTTATAATTTTTTTTTATAGAAAAATTTTTTTATATTTTTTTTTAAAAACAACAACACCACTTCCTAAGCTCATAAACACTATGTCAATAACTGAATCAGATATAACTTGTCAGTTACACTACAAAACTAGAAAAGGTGAATTAACAAGTGTTATTTGTCCATTTAGGGCTTGTAAGTAGATTCAACGTATGTTAGTATGTTGATTGTGGTTTGAGCCTAACCACGCTCTCTCTAATAGATGAGATTGGAGAGGGTTGCTTAGGCTCCTGCAATCCTCTTCTATTTTATCTCCTTAGAGGGATAATTGAATTTCTATTTAGAAGAGTTGCATTGTCCCGAGAACTTCCAACAAATCCAAAAACGGAACAAGAGTTATTTAAAAAGACTTTAAGCCCTTACTATGCTTTAAGTTTTGAGAATTTTGTTCAAGATTTTTTCCCTTGGAAAAAGCCTGGTACTCCGCTTGAAAGCTTTGAAAGACCTAGACCATGGCAATTAGATGTCATTAGATCAGTTGATGAGAATAATTTATTCAATGTAGATAATCCTAATCCGAAAATATATAAATGTGCTATTGCTGGTGGTCGTGGAATTGGAAAATCTGCGATTAATGCGTGGATGATGTTATGGGCGATGTCTACACGGCCGGGTATTTCGGTTATTTGTGTTGCGAATAGTGAAACTCAGTTAAAAACGACATTATGGGCTGATACAAGTCGTTGGTTATCGATGATGCCAAACAGTCATTGGTTTGAGATGCAATCGTTATCTATGCATCCTTCTCAGTGGTATGCTGCATCTCTTTTAAAGACTACTGGTATAGATTCCAAACAATACAGCATTATGTGCCGTACATATTCTGAGGAAAGACCTGGTACATTTGTTGGTATGCATAATCCCATTGGCACACTTTTAGTTGTTGATGAGGGTGCTGATTTACCTTATTCCATTGATTTGGCATGTCATGGTTTCTTTACGGAAATCAATGCTAATCGTTTCTGGATTATGACCTCTAATCCTCGTCGTTTATCTGGCAAGTTTTATGATATTTTCAACAAACCGTTAGATGATTGGAAACGCTTCCAGATAGATACAAGAACAGTTGAGGGGATTGATCCAAGTTTTCATGAAGGGTTGATATCTTCGTATGGTCTTGATTCTGACATAGTTAAAGTTGATGTTTTGGGTCAATTTCCAAATCAAGAAGAGAATTCTTTTATCCCTCATGAATATATTGAAGAAGCGGTTAAGAGAAAAGCATATCCTGATCTGTATGCACCGTTGATTATGGGATGTGATGTTGCGGGAGAGGGCAAGGATAAAACTGTTGTAATATTGCGTCGTGGGAACATTATTGAAAGTATTTATCACTGGTCTGAAACGAATATAGAAATCACTAATGAGAAAATCGCTAAGCTCTGTCGCAATCATTCACCTGATGCGATTGTGGTTGATGCTCAAGGTCCGGGAGCTGTTGTAGAGAGTTATTTAAAAGGCAAGGGATATATAGTTGATGGTATTTTAGGTCAACGCAAGAGTAGTAAACCACATCTCTATAGGAATATAAGAACTGAGATATATGACTATACTAAACAAGCGATAATGACTACTTTACAACTTCCTAATGATTGTCCTGAATTAATTAATGAAGCGAAATCTATTATTTCATTTATAGAGCCTAATACAGGTTTATTAGCAATAGAGCCTAAACAAAGGAATAAATCTAAATACGGGGTTGTTAGCCCAGACTTCTTTGATGCATTGGCATACACATATGCTGTGACACCTGCACGCAAAGACATCGGTATTAATTTCAGTCGTCGTTCTCAAGTAGATATTGGACCTGTTCTTTCAGTCTTTAAAGCTAGAGAGGATAACTGGGCTTGATAGGGCAAGAAGACTTCATAGAACTTTTGATGCAAAGATATCAACATGTCAAAGAAGCAAGAACCAGACATGAATCGACTTGGACAAAGCTTTCTCAGCATGCTTTGCCATTTTTACCTGTTGATTTTTCCTCAGAAAATAATGAGTTTGGTATTAGCAGTGCAAAAGAAACAGAAGAAATCATGGATCCGACATTTTCTTCTTGTTGCACAAAGTATTCTTCCATCATGGAGACATTGTTAACGCCTCATGACCGTAAATGGCACACTTTAAAACCGGTTGACAATGCTTTGTATGATGAGATCACAGCTAATAATGGTCATGTGTATGATACAAATCACAAAGATCTTGCTATATGGCTTGAAACAATCAATGACACATTATTTCGCATAAGATATTCACCAGACTCTGGTTTTAAATCTGCTTTAAGCGATGTTTATTTGGATTTATGTGTTTATGGCAATGCATGTTTGAGTGTTTTTGAAAGAAGAGATGCATCAGATAAAGTTATTGGCTTTAAATATTCTTGTATCCCGTTGAGAGAGCTATATTGGGAGGAAAACAGCGAAAGAAAGGTTAATACTGTTTTTCGTAGATTTTCTTTGAAGCCTTGGCAGATAGCTTCTTGTAAAGATTGGAATATTTCTGAATTATCTGAATCTACGCAAAGAGCTATTGCTGAGAAGAAAAATGACCCAATAACCTTTTTGCATGTTGTTATGCCGAAAAATGAGGGAAGTGGAGATATAGTAGCGTCTCATTTTGAGTTTGAGGGTGTTTTTTTCGAAGAGAAAGAAAAACATATTATTCGCAAGGGCGGATATAGGAAAAATCCATACATAGCTGTTCGTTTCTTGTTGGCACAGATGGATGCATATGGATATTCGCATGCTTTGCAAGCGTTGCCGTCATCTATGTTTATAAACAAGATTAAAAAGAACGATATTATCCAACGAGAGTTCTTCTCAAATCCGGTATGGTTTGCAAAATCTCATATAGGTCAATCTATTTTTGAGAGATATCCTATGCGGCCAGGTGAGATAATCCCAGGTGGTATAGATTCTGATGGTAGTTCAGCCATAACAGCAATGAAAATAGGTGAGCCAAATGCTTATGGGGATTTGGTGGAGCGTGAAAAGCAGAATATTAAGAATGTTTTTAACATTGATGCTTTCCTATCTGAAGATACCAAAACTCACAGAACAACGACTGAAATTAATGAACGTATTAGAGAAAAGAACAGGCTTATAACTCCAATCATGAGTCGTTTACAGGAGGATCTTTTAAGTCCTTTGATCGCAAGGGAGATTGATATTGGAAAGGTCTACAAACTCTTTGAAAAAAAACAAGCAGAATCCCCTTTAATCAATTATTTAAAGGATTTAGTCGACAAAATAGAATACCATTCTTACGTTTCGATGATGCAGAAAGCAGAAGAAATAGCAGGGATAACGCGTTCGTCAGAAATCTTAGCTGGTATGTATGCTCAAACTCAAGATCGTAGGTATCTAATTCAAAAACCATACGAAACATCTGTTAAAATAATGAATGCCAACAACGTCAGTTCGACATGCTATTTGAGCTCTGATGAAGCAAAGACAGAGCACGAGAACCAAACCAAAGATGACGACTTAATGAAAAATGCAGAAATTGCCAGAAAGCTTGCTCCATATGCTGAAAATGCTCAAAAAGGAGGAGGGATGTAATGAATTGGATAGATGTAAGTAATTTTCTGAAAAGAAAACCAAAAAATCTTAATTCGGATTTTAAGGCGGTTTTTAAAACTCCAGAGGGCAAGAGGGTTCTTTCTTATCTTGCCGAATATTGTAGTTCAAATCGTACATGTTGGAGAGAAGATGTTAGGGCTCATGCGTATTTTGAGGGTCAGAGAGCTGTGTGGTTGCAGATATCTTTAATTCTTAATCTTACGCCAGAAGAAATAGCAGAATTAAACAATCAAAAGGAAAATTAAATGTTAGAAGAAAATGTCGTTAATCAAATAGAAACAAAAGTTAGTTCTTTTGTAGAAGAGATGGGATTGAAAGATGAGGATATAAACTTAGAACCTCAAAAAGAACAAGATGTTTTAGAGGTTGTAAACGATCCTTTTCATTTTATTCCGCAAGATGATGAACATACACGTCAATATATTGCAAACAAGAAATGGCAAAATCCACTTGAGGTTATAACAGAGGTTCAAACTCTTGAAAAGTCACTAGAAGATAGCATTAACCGCACCTTATCACCACCAGACAACTTTAATTCTACTGATCAAATTGAAAATTACGGCCGGACAATCGGACGTCCGAATAGTCCAGAAGAATATAGTGTGCAGATTATTGCAGGAAGAGATGATGAATTCGGCAAAGACTTTCGTGTGCATTGTCATAACGGGATGTTGAACGATTTTCAAGCCCAACGCTTAGCGGAATCCATAGAAGCACAGGATAAAAAGATTCAGGAGCAAAACAGAGCTTTTTATCAACAGGAAGTAACAGACGTACGTCAAGAATGGGGAGATCAATATGATAATAATGTGAAATTAATGCGGGAGGGTGTGAATTTTCTGAAAATTCCAACAACGACGATTAATCAGTTGGAGCATGTCCTAGGTCCTAAGAAATTGAGAAATGTATTACTTACTATAGGGCAGAAAAGCAAAGAACTAGGACCATCCCCAACAGTAAAAAACTTTAAAGCGAGTTATCCAACAGCAAAATCCGCCCAACGGAAATTGGATGAACTCATTGATGATCCTGAATGGATTGAAAAATATAACAGTGGAGATGCACAAACTGTATCCGAGCATGACAAACTTAATGAAATTATCATTAGAGGAATTTAAAAATGGCTACACAAGATTTTAAACTAATTGCAGAACCCAAAGTAGCAAGTAATATTAGAATTGCCCTTAATGGGGTTAAGGAAGGCATTACTGGACATACGATTATGCGTGTTAACCAAACGGGGAATGAGATTATTGCTCTTAATATGTATAAGCCAATTGAGGCACATAGAAAAATTGGTCTTTCCCCTAAAACTCCTGAAGAAACTTCTGAACTTGAGCAACGTATTATTAAACCTAAAGCGTTTCACGTTAGTATCCCAACGGATTGGGAGTCCATCAATGAACTAAACCATAATCCAAGAGGTCCACTTTCTGAAGTGGTTACTAATTCGCTTAAAGAGGCTATGGAGAGAGAGGTTGTTAGATCTGCTTTTGGGCCAAGTATCATAGGTCCATATGATGCAAATGAGCCTCCTAAGGAGCTTGATAAAAATATGATTGTTAAAATTGGTGATAGAATTCCAGGAAGATCAAGCCAATTTGATAACACGACTGCTGACAGGTTGTTGTTGGCCGCGAGAAATCTGCAAAAGAATGGTGTCAACTTCAAGAATAAATCTGTTTATCTTGCAATGACTTCTGATGCATATACAACTCTCTTTGGTGATATTCGTCTTATTAGCAAAGACTATGTACAATATGCAAATTGGGAAAATGGAATTATGACCCATTTTGCTGGATTTGAATTTGTCATAACTGATTTCTTGCCAGGTGGAAGAAAACAACCTTGTGAATATGATAAAGAGGGGAAACGAACAACTACACCTAGTATTCCTCTTCCACAGCTTCCTAAAGACGCCCCTAAAGACGCTCTTCAAGTTAAAAGCTATGCTTTGTATTGGGATAAGGCAGCTCTTGAAACAGCAATATGGAAAAATCTGGAACTACAAGTTGGGTTAAGAACAGAAAGAAGTTTTTCTCATTTGCTCTATGGATCGTTTCAGATGGGTTGTGTTCGTACGGAAGAAAGCCGTATTGGTTACATTGAAATGCCAGCGTAACCATGCAAGCATTTATCCCGGAAGATTTCCTTATAATTGCTAACAAGGCTTTGCAAAAGCTTGGTGTGAGTAGGATTGAAAGCTTTGACGAGGGATCAGAAGAAGCAGAGAATTGCAAATTAGCACTTCCTTTTGTTCTTGGTTATCTCTTTAGAAGTTACGATTGGCGTTTTGCCAATACGAGCACCAAGCTTGCAAGGTTTAATGATAAAAAGAATGGGAAATATGTATTTCCTCTTCCAGCTGATTGCGTCTATTTACGAACTAATAATCAAGACAGCCCATGGACTTTAGAGGGGAATTATCTGCTTTCGGATGATAACAGTCCTATAGAGATATCCTATACTAAATTGGTTTTAAATCCTGATGAATGGGATGCTATTTTTAGAGAATGTATAGTGCTCAAGCTAGCAATTGAGATTTGTGACAAATTGGTTGAGTCTGACGCTAAGAAGAATTTGTTGTTAGGTGAATTTGAAAGAACTATTACACTAGCAAAAGCTCGTTCTGGTGGTGAAGGACCTCCGATCGTGTTGAGTAAAAATGTGAGACAACATAGATGAAAATAGTGAAAGTTCAACATACTTTTAGTGGTGGTGAAGTTTCTCCTGTGATTCATCAAGCACGAACGGATTTAGAGATTTATCGCAAATGTTTGGTTAAATGTAGTAATTACATACCTCTTTTGCAGGGGTCTTTGATTAGAAGACCTCCTATGGTGGATCTTGGGGTTAAATTTAGTGACACCCCCCGTAAAGCTCTAAAATATAGGGACGAAAAAACAAATAATGAGTTTTTAATTATTCCACAGAACAAAAAATCAATAGTTTTTGATACTAGCAGTGAAACAAAGGTTACAGAGATAAACACGCCTTGGAAATTAGAAGACGTTGACCATTTAGATTATGTGCAGATTAAAAAATATTTGCTTGTTGTTCATCAAGATTATCTTCCTGTTTTATTGTATCCTGAACAAGATGATGAAAGTTCATGGGTTTCTGAAAGATATACCCCTCCAACTGGTCCTTATTTAACAGCTAATTCTGGCTCTAATATCTTATCTAGCTTGTCAACGCTTACGATAAGTAAAGATGAAGCTGACGTTAAGGATAATAAAGTATTACATAAAAATGATTTTTTTAGTTTGCCTGGCTGGTCTTACTTTGCAATGCCCTATATGAATCCAGTTGGAGCAACTGAGCTATACATTTATAATGAAAACACTATAGAATCCAGTGAACCTATCTTTAGCACCTCAGATGCTGGTAGACACATAACATTTGAGTCAGAGATATCCCTTTGGGAACAGCATCAGATATACAGAGAGGGTGCAAAGGTTATATCATCAAAAAATGATATGATTTATGAATTGGTTGAAGAATTAAATGATAGTCCCCAACCTAGTATATCTATCCCAAGCGGGAGTGGGTTTTATTTTGAAGATGGCCGACACATATGGAAGAAGCTTTATCCCTCTACGGAGGATAACATATATTTTCAGTATCATGGGGTTATTAAAGAGTATGTTTCCGATAAAAAAGTTAAAGCTCTAATTTTCAGTAGACCTAATAGTTTTTATGGAAAGGCAACAACAGATAAATGGGCATTAGGAGCTTGGTGTAAACTAGAGGGCTATCCATCCCTTGTAACTTTATACGATGGACGGTTAGTGTTCTCAGGATACAAAAAAAGACCATCTCACATTGATTTTTCAGAAGTTATTACTTCTTCTAATTTTAGAGATATTGGATTTAAACAAACTGATGGAGAGGGTAAAGTTCAGAAGAATTCTGCCTTGTCTTTGTCGATGGATTTTGGTGCTAGGAAAGAAGAAAAAATACAATGGATGGAGGGATTTAATCATAGGTTTTTGGTAGGGACGGATTCCAATGAGTGGGAATTAGGGCCAGTGCGAAATACTGATGGTTTTTCTCCTTTAAACTTTGGATTTAATTGTATTTCATCTTATGGCAGTGAGAAAATACCCCCAGTCAGAATAGGCAGGTCTTTGATATTTATACAAAGAGCAGGAAGAATAATAAGAGAACTCAAAGCCATTAAAAACAACGTATACAAAGCTATTGATATTACTATGTATGCTAATCATCTGACTGATGGTTTTGGTAGAGAAATCAAACAGCTTGTATATCAGAAAAATCCACATTCCATCCTATGGGCGGTTACTCATGATGGTAGACTTTTAGGATGCACTGTAGATTTGGATAATTCTGTTTATGCATGGCATTCTCATGAAATAGAAGATGACCAAGGTGATATATTCAATATGATTGTTGATTATGCCGATCAATCAGGGGAAGAAGGCATAATTTTAGGATCTAAAGCATCGTTACAGCTGATGAAAATTAGATCATTTCATGACAAGTCTACATTTCATAATGACTTTTACGGCTCTCCTAATGAGTCTTCATATATTTCTAGGGCGGAATTTCCAAGAATAGATGATGTTGTTGAGCCTGCTTATGTTGGTGGGAAAAGACGATTGATATCAGCCAAAATAAGAACTTCAAATGTTGAAAGTTTATTATGTGGAACTATCAACAGTCGTCTAGTCAAAGCTAAGATAGACCCTTCTGATGGATTAGGATTAGTGGAAGTTATTCTTGATGCTAAGTATGGACGAGATGAAGGGTTGTGTATCGTACAAGACGAGGGTAGTCCAGGCGTAATATTGCAAGTAATGACAATTTCGGAGTTGCAAAATGTCAGATAAAAAGAGTTCTTTTGAACTGCCTTTTTCAGAAAAAATCACAAAAAACTACGGGAAAGAATTTTTTAGTGTCTCTACAATTCTGTCTGGTGGGGCGGAATATATGAGCAGGCGTCAAAAACGCAAATCAGAGATACAAGCCCTAGGAGAAAAAAAGAGCTTTCTTGAAGAGCAATCGCTTTTAAGTTCCAAGGAATTCTCGTCTGTAAGTCAAGAGCATATTGCTGGGTTGCAGTCTAGTTTAGCTAGTTCTGGGACTTCTATGACTGAGGGTACATCATTTTTGCTTTTGTCTCAATCTCTAGATCAAAGCATACGTCAAAGAGAAGCCGTGTTGCACAAGAATGATGCTTTGCAGAAAAAATTACAAGAACGTCAGGATGATTTGAATTGGATAGGACATGATTTCATAGATGTTGCTGAGGTGGCGGGTAGTGTTATCACCAAACTCCTAATAGGATTGTTATGAGTGCATATGAACCTTTAAAATATTCTCCTACTGTTAGCCCTGATTTGTCATCGGTACCGCCATCGGAAGATGTGTATTCTGGAGTTGGCAAGATATTGAGCAATGTGTCTAATACATTAGACAAGCAGCTTCAATATTATGAAGACCAAAACGACAAAACATATGCCATACAAAAAAGTGCGGATCTTAGGATTAAAGCGGATGACTTGTTTTATTTGCATACTAACAAGATACCCGTAAAAGATCTCAACCCAGATACTGAGGGTTTTAAGAACATAGGTGAGAAAGCGTTAGAGGCTTTTCAAGAGGAGCTTAACCAAGCTATTTCGGGGAAAAAGTCGCATCTAAGAAATCAAATTATGTCATCCGCTAATGAGGTAAAACTTAATTTAATTGGCAGGATTAAGCAGTTTAAAATTGACGCTATTAAACAGCATAATGTTGTTAGATATGATACATTTATGGGGCAAACTGATTTCAGTTTAAGCAAGGATGGATCAGATAAAAATTATACAAAGAATAAGTCAGAAACATATGCATTTATTGATGCTTTGCCCGCAACGACTACAGAAAAGATTACACTAAAAAAACAAAGTGATGAAAAGCTAGCTATACAACAGGCAGAGTCTATTTCAGCAACTAATCCTTTGTTGATCTATAATTGGCATCGTAGTGAAACATCTGCGGTTAATACTAAAAAATCTTTAGTATCAACACCTGCTGCAGTTAATGTTGAAACAGCACCAACGGCAACCTCTGATTCGGCTGATGCTGAAAAAACACCGAAACAAACTACATCTCTAACCGAAGCTATAGACGCCGCTAATTCCAAAGAAGAGGATATTAAGCCTGTTACATTGGGAGAATTGTCTAAAGACAAAAAAACTGTGCCGTTTCGTGGCTGGGAAGATTTAAGCCCTGAGAAGAGACATGCATACCTTAATAAGTCTATTGGTGTTGCTTCTAGAAACTCTAAAGAAAACAGAGCTTCAGCAGACAAATTCTTAAAAGATGCAGATATTGTTGTTAAAAACGGTGGGGTGATAGATTTTAGCAATCCAATGTTTAATGAAGATTCTATTAGAGCTCATTTTCCAAAAAACGCAAATGATATTTTAGAGCATCTTGATATTGTAAAATATGTTAGTCAGCAAAATTTACAGTTTGGTTCTCTTTCGTTCACTCAAGGTCAGGACTATTTAGCACAAATTAAGCCAAAAGCGGGTTCTTCTGCTCAAGAATGGAGAAAGTATGAGAAAGCTGAGCAAGCCTTTGAAAATACATATAAAAACTTAGCAAACAACCCTTTAGAATATGCTTTGAAAAACAATATTGCGGGAATTCAACGACTTAATCTTAAGCACCCTGAAACTTGGGGTAATGAGATAGGTAATAGAGTTAAAGCAGTTGATGTTATGAAAAATCACAAGGGTGTAAATATGCCTTTGTTTGAAAATAAAGAGATAGAAGATATAGAGCAGACCATTGATAGATTAAACCCTAGGGATGCAGGTGCTTTCATGCGAAATCTATCTATATCTGCTGGTGAAAATATACGTGCTCAAAAAATGTTAAATGAAACTTTAAAAGAAACCAAAATAGGATATGCGATGCCGTATATTTCTGATGGTGATTATGAAACGGCGATTAAAGTTATTGATGGTTTTAGGGTTATGAAAAGCCAAGAGCATACAGACCCAAGAGGCAAATTTGACAGAGAAGAAAAATCTGGTTTTTACAAGAAATTTGATGAATTGTTTGAGAAAGGATTTAATCAAACATATGGTTCTCAGAGAGCTGATTTAAAAAACAGACTGATTAAAGTTACACAAGCAATATTAGCTTCTGATGCGTCTAGTTCTCATCAAGATGTAAAAACTCATAGTAAAGATACAACATTTTCATTGTTAAATCCTTTCACGTGGTGGGATGATAGCAACCTTGAAAAAGCATTTGAAAAAGCTGTTGGCGGGAAGATGCAAAAGGTTGGAGGTTCCTATGTAGTTAGAATACGTGGAATGAGCGATAATGATTTCTATTATGAGTTTATGGATCGTGGAATGGAAGCTTTAGACAAGGCAGGGTATCTTGATAATACCAGCGGGGGCAAATCCTATTCAAGATTTCATAACTACCAGTTTTTTGAGGTTGCTGACAGAAAAAACACCTATGGCATTTTAGGCCCTGCTCGCACCAAGCTTATCGACCCTAAAACAGGCGAGCCTATCATGATTGATTTTAACCAACCCAAACCGTCAAATGAGTGGAGGACACATAGGGAAAGAGCCGCATTTGGTAAAAGCATGAGGGATACTGTTTAAAAATGTCTGGTGTTTTAACTTTTTCAACAAACTATATACAAACTCCTGAAGAGGAAGCAAAGACGCATGGCGGGGTATTTTATCCGCAACCGTCGGCGTTTCAAGGGGCAGGGGATGCTTTGTCCAAAGGTGTCGCAACAGGTGCTGAAAAACTATGGAGATTGTTGTCTGATGATTGGATTAACACTGATAAGTTAAGCAACCCTAGAACGTTTAATGTTGATCCTAGAGATGCGGGGGTTGTATCTCAGTTTATAGGAAAAGTTGCAGAAGATATTAGCATATTTGGGGCTGGTTTTTTATCTACGGGAGCCAATCCTATAGGTGGATTGGTTACTCTTGGCTTTGCTCAAGGACATGACGCAACAGAGGAATATAAACGCAAGGGAGTTGATACGTCCACGGCCAGAATGGTAGGTGCAAATCACGGTTTTTGGAGTGCAGTAGAGTTTAGTATTCCTAGGCCTTTTAAGGGTCTTGGATTGTTTGGTAATATAGTTTCAGGATCAGCACAAACGGCTGTTGGAGGGATTTTAGATCGTACGTCTTCTTCTACTTTATTGCGTCAATTTGGACACCCAGAACAAGCAAAATTATTAGAGGATTGGGATTACAAAACAAGCATGGCAGATGCTATACTTGGGGCATTTTTTGGAGGGTTAGGACATTTTACACATGGTGAAGGCAAGCATCTTGACAAAGATACTCCAAAAGCTAGCGATTTTACACCAGAAGATGTTGAGATTGCTCTTGCTATTAAAAAAGATGCAAGGGCAAGACAAAGTACTGGTGATGGAATACCTACAACACCGGATGCAATGTATACAAAAGAAAAAGTACAAGAGAGAGCATACAACGATCTTATTTTGGATGAGCCTACAGAATTGACCCCTAAAGAGGCAAAAATTATTTATGACAATAGCATTGCTGAGGGTGAGCCTGAAACTCCTGAATTCCTAGAAAAGTATAAGGAAAAAGATAGGGTAGAGGTCAAAGAAGAGCCTGCTCAATTATTGCATGACATAGAAGCACCTACAACAGAGATTTCAGAATTTGTCCCTGATGGTGATTTATCCTTAGCAAGATTTGAAAAAACACATCCTGAAGAAGCGAAAGTTTTGAGGGAAGAAATATCATCTAAAATTGAAGAATTAAAGGAATGGAAAACACTTTTGAATGAAGCCGTAGAGTGTCATTTTTCCTAAGGAATATATATGAAAAAAAAATGTATTGATCTTTTAAATAAAGTCGCTGGAAGAAAGCTGGCTAAAGAAGAAATAAGAGATTTAGAGGGTTCTATATTACAGGCTCACAAAAATTTTGCTAAAGAAGAACCTGCAACATTTAATAAAATGAATAAGGAAGAACGTACACGTTATGCATTGAAAAAAGCCATTGAAGACAAACATGAACAATTCGCAAAGAACTTTGAACGCAAGATAACAGAAAAAAGAAAGCAAGCTGATTTTGTCAAAATAATACATGAAAATGGCAAAGAGGGTGAATTAACTGATATATTTGCTCAAAGGATTTTTCATGAAAACGGCAGTATAGGGGTTTCTGTTGAAAACAAGATTGAAGCTGAAACAACAAAGTATATGTCCGGTTTATCAGAAGCAATTAAAAACTATGGGGATACGCATTATGGGTTTTTGCAAGATCCATCAAAACATGAATTGATTGTTAAAGAGATTTGGGGTGAACACACAGGGGATAAAACAGCCAAAGAAATAGCAGACGGATATAAAAAAGTAGGTGATGAAGTATTTGCAAGAGCTGAAAGGTCGGGTTTGGCCGTGACAAAAAGGGATCGCTATGTATCCCAACCTGCCAACCCTGAAAAAGTTTTAATTAGGGGTAAGGAGGGTTTCATTGATGATGTCATAGGCGATCTTGATATGAACGAATACAGACACATTGATGGAGAGATGTTTTCTGAAGAAGAGATGAGAGACTTTGTAGGAGAAGCTTGGGAAACAATAGCTCATGGAGGTAGAAACAAGCCTATTGCAGATGCGAAATATTCAAGATCCAATTTTGGGGGCATAGGTTCTTTTAAAAAAGAACGACAGTTAAATTTTGTAAATGCAGATGCACAATTAAGATATTTGAAGCTTTATGGGCAAGAGGGTACACCTATTGAAAATCTTAACAATTCATTCAAAAGACTTGTTCGTAGTGTTGTATGGTCTGAAGAGTTAGGATCAGATCCTGAGACTTATACTAAAAATCTTCTTAATAGTCTTGTTGTTAAGGATAGAGAGGTATTATCAAGAGACCCGCAAGCTTTAAAGTTATTGCAAAAAAGAGAATCAACAATCAATAGCATAATGGATGTTATGTTTCATGGTGAGAATGTGGGTAACTCACATTGGGCCAACTATATGGCAACCTTAAGAGGCTTTCAGTCTATAACTAAGCTTGGTTTTCATTTAATACCATCTTTGGAGGATATACCATTTGTAGCCATGGGGCTTAAGAAGAATGGGTTAGAATTAGGAGAGGGATTAAAACGCTTTGATAAAAGCACTATTCAAAACGCCCAATTGTTTTGGGAGGGTATATCAGCAGGTTCTCGCAGATATCAGGAAGGCAATCATGGATCAGGTATTATGCGGAGATCAAATGAATTGCTTCATAAGGCGTCTGGTGTTAGTTTTTTGGACAGATCCCTTAAAGAGTCTATCACTCTTCCTATTTTGAATACGATAGGGAAACTGACTAAGAAATACAAAAGTTTAAATGAGTTTCGGTCTGCAGAGGGTAATATTCATGCAGGGATATTTGAGCATGGTGAATTTACAAAAGACCATTGGCATGTAACCCATTTAGCTGAACGTGATGTTGGCCCACATGGTGATTATCACATAGTTAATCACAAGCTTATTCAAGATATTGACCCTAAAAGGCTTGTTCCTTACATCGAAAATGAGCAAATCCGTAAAGGAGCTTTAGAGAGCAGGGGAGCATTTGAGACTAAAATACAGGAGATGCATGAGGTTTTAGAAAAGAATACAAAAGCCTTTGAAACAAAGAAAAACCTTGAGCATTCTTTAGAAAGCAATGATCAATTAAATCTTAAAATAAAGATTATGAGTACAGCTATAGAAAAGGAAAAGCAAGCCTTTGAAGCTAAATGGTCTACAAAGAAAAGCAAAGGAAAACTGAAAGCAGAGGAAAAACACCAAGCTTCTATATCAGACAAACAAGGAATAGTTAATGCTTTGAAATCAAAAAGAATTGAAAGATTAAAAGCAGAGTCAAAGCATCAAGCTTTCATAACAAACCAAAAAGGAAGAATTGAGTTTTTGAAAAAACAAAGGGAAAATTTCCTTTTAGAGCAGGCACAAATACTCAAAGATGAAACAAGTAAGCAGATTTATGCGATATTACAGAAAGAGCGACAGACATGGGCAAGGGGGGCTTCAGGAGCTGGACTTTTGGATAAAAAACGTCTTGGTTTGTTAGACGCTCCAGCAGGAACTATTCCAGGTGAACTTTTAAGGTTTTTGTTGCAATTTAAGTTAACCCCTTATTCCATGTTTCGTAGTTTTATGTTTGATCTTCCACGCTCGGCCAAGCATTATTCAGATCTTGGAATACCTTTATCGCCTTGGGAAATTAGGGCAAAGTACATATCAGTTCTTATGATATCTAATTTGGTTGCTGACCAGTTAAAACATTTGGCTAAGTTTGAAGAGCCCCCACCAATATTTAGTGTAGAAACAGCTTTAAAGGCCATCGCAGGCATCGCACCGTTAGGACTAAACGCAATGGTTAATACAGGCGGTAGGTCTGATTCTGGTACGATTGCAAAGGGAATTATAGGCCCTAGTTTTTCAATGGGTGTAGATTTGGTGAGTATTTTTAAAGGAGCTCAAGCTGGAGAAAATGTATCTAAGAAATTAGCACGGTTTATATCTGGAAATATACCAGGTGGAAATTTGCCTTATGTTGTAGGAGCTAAGAAAAAACTTATCACGGATAACATCATAGAACACTTGGGTCGATAATACTATTGTAAGGAAGAACAATGAAAAGATTACTTCTTAAATACATATCTGGAAAAGATACCAATACTTTTTGGTTTTATGATTATGCCGTAATAAGTTTGGATAACTCTTTGGGAGAGAGTGTTAAGGTTCATCTGACTTTTCCAGACGGAAAAACGGTACAAGGTCTTAATAGATTGCATCTTATAGATGCGTTAGAAGATGATGAAGACAAGATTGTTGATTCACAAAAATATATATATGATCTTAATATTCTGTGGATGATACCCGGTGGATCTATAACATTTCGTGATCTTTTGCCAGAGGGTACGGAAGTTTACATATCGGTTTCAACACTTGTACCTCCTAACACACGTCAGGGCAACGAAGCATCATCAAGTAGTATAGCCAAAGCTCCGTATCATCTTGTGAGAGAAGCAGATTTGCACCCAGTAAAATCACGTTTAGAAGAGGTCGAAACTGCCGTTAAAAAAGTAGATAAAATAGATGATATAGCAACGGAGTTAGAAGAGGTACGGAAGAAAGCTGAACATGTAGAATTATTAAAGAAGCAAACTGACCAAATAGCAAAAGACGCTAGTGATACAGCTAAACGAATAGAAGCAGTACATCAAAAAGCTAAACAAGTAGATTCATTAGCCCAAGCAACTAATACAATAGAGCAAAAAGTAGATAATTTATCTGGTAAAACCGAAGAAGTCTGTAAGAAAATAGAACAAATAGATTTATCGAAGATTGAGGGATTAGATCCTCAAACACAGAAGTATCTGCAAACCATACAAAAGCAGTTAAATGCATCACGTCTTACGTTACAAGAGGAAGATAGTTGCGGTAGACCTACTATACATATGAAAAACAAAGCTGGACAGCTCGTAGCTCAGATTTGGTACAATACATATGATAATCTGGTTATGGGACGGGTTAACGATAAAGGAGGCTTCGCATCTTATTTAGTTTTTCGTCCTAATGGCGGTATCGATATCAATAGTGAAACGTTCGTTGATGGTAGTAGTCCAAGTATCTTTGATGAAATGGCTAAACGGCTAACTCCCCATTTCCTAGGTTTGCTTAGAGATCGTACTATGGCACGATGCGCTATATTGGAGGGAATTGGACCAAGTAAAAATGAAATAATATCGGGAAGTAGAATAAGCGTATGGTGTTATCCATCGGAAAATAGCAGTGGATATTTAACTTATAGTTCTACTAGCGATTACAATCCTAGCGATGAGGATAAACGTAAAAATTGGAAAGTTGTAGGCAGTACTAATAGCCATTACACCAGATGGTATTGGCTACAAGAGGTTATTGAGCCTACAGATATCGTCTTTAAAACAGTTGGATCATCTACTTTAGCAGATAATCTCATTGATCTTAAAACAATGCAAAATAAGATTAATACAATAGATGCATTGCAAACCAAAATTAGCCAATTAGAAACGGAACTTACAGCCGATAAAACCAAAATTAGCCAATTAGAAACGGAACTTACAGCCGATAAAACCAAAATTAGCCAATTAGAAAATGCTGATAAATCCAATAGAACATTTGCTTCTAAGCTTTTGGCTATAGTAAAAGATCTGCCGCAGGATCTGAAAGCTATGGAACAAAGGATCAAGGAGCTAGAAGCTAGAAGCGCTTAAAGGGAAGTTCAAATAATGGCTAAGAAACAAGACCAATATATTACAAGAGAAGAGTTTGTTGAGTTCTGTACTAAATCAAATGCTAAACAGGATTGTCTTATATCTCATTGCAAGGTTTTTGAAAAACATTACAGAGAACAACAAAAAGGTGTTAACGAAATTCTTGATACCTTAAAAAGCATAAAATGGCTTTTTTCGACGTTGAAGAACGTAGCTATCATAGTCACTTCTATTACCGCAATTATCTATGGGATATTGAATGTGAAAGGATGGTTTAAACATTGATTACATCGTTTTTAGCAGGGGGTATATTCAGGTTTTTACTACGTTTTGTCCCATCAAGTTTTGAGAAAATAGTTGATGTTGTATCCGAGCATCTTATGCAAAAACGCTCTATTGAACATGATAGAATGAAACTTGAACAAATCAAAATTGATAGTATTACTCAACTTGATTTGGCTGATATCAAATATGGTATTGAAGAGTTAAAAGCAGATAAACCAATAAGACTAGCTCGCATTAAATCACAAAATGTCAAAAGTGGAGTTAAGTGGATTGATGGTTTCAACGCTTTGATTAGACCATTAACAACGCTTTTTTGGATTATTGTTTATCCGTTATTGGTATGGTGGAGTGTGAAAGAGGGCATCTTTGACAGAAGCCCTCTTTCAATCTTAACCCATTTTGAACAAGAGATTATCGCTTGTATCCTTGGATTTTGGTACACTGATAAAATTGTTCAGAAGAGAGGCGGGGTTGAATCAATTGGATTTATCTTCGTTATTTTTACTTTTCGTCATCGCCTAATCCTCCTTTATTACCAGGGTGCTGGTTCTCATCACCGTAATCATCATTATTTTTAGGATTGTTTTGTTTATCACTTGGTATTGTATCAACTGCTTTAGAACCAGATAAATCACATCCACTCATCATAATAGCAGTTGATGATAATAAAGAAACTAACACTATTTTTTTGATATCCATATAAGTACCCACTCTCTTAGTTTTAATAAACAATTAATAAGTGTATTAAAGGCACATTTTGCTTATTTTAGTCAACTCTAAATTACATTTAATTGTTAATTAACTAAAAATAGAGTCAGTTAGGGTTAAGATCCTATCATTGCTAATTAATTCGATTAAACCTTTTGAGGGATTAAGATTAAAAGCCTGTAAAGGTCTTGTTGTTAGACAAGAAATAGAGGCGGAATTGTTGTTGAAAACTTAATAGCAACAAACCTCACACCCTATTAAAAAGGTGTGAGAATCTTGTTAAAAAAACGTGTAAAATCAATGGGTTATGTTTTGTCTATTATATTTATATAATCCACTATTGATTTTTCGATCTACTGCTACATCTAGCAAAAGATCTATAGGATTATTTTCGCCATTTGTATTTTTCCCCATTCAGGAAACATCCGCTGCTTCGGCTGGGGAATTATTGCCATTATTAGGATTATTTTCGACATTTATATGTTCATTCGCTAGGGGATCATCCGTATCAATAATGCAACCGCTCAATACAGAAGTTGCGAGGAGTGCGAAAAATAATTTTATTTTTGTCTTATTAAACATTTTTGATAACACTTTCTTGTTATAATTTTTTTAGCACGACATAAACTATATTGAATGTCGTAGATATCGTTAATTTTTTATTTAAAAATTCAATCTATAACGTAGCATTAAAATTAATATAGTATCAACACTAATTCTTTATATATTTTATAACGTATGTAAATAATAATAATAAATTAAGAAATAATACGTTTATTTATTAAAATGTATGTCAGATGCCAAAATAAAGATGTCTAATTTTTATTGATTTTTGAGATTGATAAACGACTTTTTTGAAAAAGATCATTGATCATATAATAATGAACAAGGCGCAAAATCATTTAAAATGGATATTATAGATTTATTGTACTATGTTTTAGATATGATTTTTAATGAGGATAGATCATCTTCTCAGGTCTAACAATTATGTCATATTCATCAGAAGAGATCAATCCACTAGCTACAGCTTCTTCTTTTAGTGTCGTTCCGTTAAGATGAGCTTTCTTGGCTATCATGGATGCTTTATCATAACCTATTTTAGATGTCAGGGCAGTGACAAGCATTAATGATCGATTTAAAGAAATTGTGATATTTTCTGTGCGTGCTTTAATGCCAACTATGCAATTATTAGTAAACGAATCAATAGAATCACTTAAAAGTTGTACTGATTGAAGAATGTTATAAGCAATCATCGGCTTATAAACATTGAGCTCAAAATGACCTTGACTGTTGGCAAAAGTTATGGCTGCGTGATTTCCAAAAACATGTGCACAAACTTGAGTTATTGCCTCACACTGGGTTGGATTAACTTTTCCTGGCATGATGGAGGATCCTGGTTCATTTTCAGGCAAAGATAGTTCTCCTAGTCCGGAACGCGGCCCAGAGCCTAAGAAACGAATGTCATTAGCTATTTTAAATAGAGAAGTAGCAGTTGTATTTATTGCTCCATGGCAAAAAGTGATAGCATCATGAGCGGCTAGAGATTCAAATTTATTTGGAGCTGTGATAAATGGTAATCCGGTAATTTCTTTTATATTTTGAGCAATTTTTTCTGCAAAACCAACAGGAGCATTAAGACCAGTACCTACAGCCGTTCCTCCTTGTGCAAGTTCATAAAGACCGTTCAAAGTGACTTTGATGCGTTCAATAGATTGTTTTATTTGTGTAGCATATCCTGAGAATTCTTGTCCTAAAGTTAAAGGGGTGGCATCTTGAGTATGAGTTCTTCCTATCTTGATAATATCTTGGAAGTCAACGGCTTTTTTTGTAAGGGCTGTATGCAAATTGCGAAGAGTTGGTAACAAACGATAAGTTATTCTTTCTACACAGGCGATATTTATTGCTGTTGGATAAGTATCATTTGATGACTGGCATAGATTTACATGGTCATTAGGATGAACAGGATCTTTTGAACCAATGATTCCTCCTAATATCTCTATCGCACGATTCGATATTACTTCGTTGACATTCATGTTTGATTGTGTTCCAGAACCTGTTTGCCAGACAACTAAAGGAAAGTGATCATCTAATTTACCGCTTATAACTTCTTCTGATGCTTTGATAATTGCCTGTCCAATTTTTGGGTCCAGTTTTCCTAACTCCATATTAACACGTGCTGCTGCTTGTTTTATAATGCCAAGAGCTCGTATTATGGCAATAGGCTGTTTTTCTTCTCCAATCCTAAAATTTTCCAAAGATCTTTGTGCCTGAGCTCCCCAATAACGACTTTTTTCTACCTCAATGGGTCCAAAGCTATCTTTTTCAGTGCGGGTATCAGTCATTTTGTTTTCTTCTTTCAATTTTAGATGTCGGCTATAATTAAACAGCGAAATAGCAGTCTTTAATCTTTTATTTTAATTAATTTAAATTATTAAATAGTTTAAAGTTTGATAATTATCGTTAAAATTAAATCCTTGTTGCTGATAGATATTCACTATTTTTTATTGATTGGTTTTTGTTTGTTTAAATGGAATTACAAGTCACGTATATCAAAAAATATTTTTAAATAAAATGGTTTTCATTACAAAAAACATAATAAATTATTCATATTAGTTTTCTTAAAAAGCATCGCTCACCGATTGGTTTATAGCTAATTTTGATTTTGATAATATTTTTAAGAAAATATCTAAAAATAGTGCTTATTATCCAACAGAAGAAACAATAGTAGAATGTGAAATAACTGAAGATTTCTGTAATTTGTCCAAATAAGCCAAAATATCTTTTATAGTATTACCAATAAGACCATGCCCCCTATGAGAACGTACATAGCGCTCATAACCATAAAGCTCCTCATAAGACATAATGTTTAAAAAATATCTAACAGTACTAGGATTTGTTAAAATAGCATAAATCATACCCTCATCAGCCTTTAAACCTACAGCTGTAAAGGCAACAGAAACCAAATAACAAGCTAAAATAATTTCATAAGGAAAATCACTAGCCAAGCCTTTTATTGAATGAGGAAACAAGGACCTAGAATATCTTAATGGGATTGCAAAAGACATAATTATAACACCTTACTAAAAATCCTAAGACAAATAAAAAATACAAATCGATAAAGAAGAAAAATAAAGAAGAAAGTAAAATTACCAATATTAGAAGAATAAACACCAAAAATATAAGAATACAAAGATTCTAATAGAGAATAAAAAAAGACAAAAGGAACAAACCATCTAACAAAAGCATACATTAAAAAATAAAAGATAAAAATAGAAAAATTTACAATAATTCTAAAACAATATCTAACAAAAGACTTCATCCGATAACTCCAATATTAATAGGTATGTGTGCTAATAATATATCGCTTCGCAATAACTTGAAAACCTTGAGGTAGAAACTAAAAAAAATACACCTCTAACGTGGTAATCAAGTTTAGTATAAGTCAATGAATGTTCCGACACTCACGTGTACGGAAATCGCAATTATATTAAAATAATTGCAAGCCACGGTTGCCCCGTGGATGGGTCATTTTAACGACCCATAACGAAAGGACGCTCTAATTATAATGCCTTTCGAACCTTCTTTAAGAAGGTATTTGCACACATACCGTGCAGTATTTAAATCCTCTTTTAAAAGACGAACATAAGAAAAACCATATCTATCCCACTCATCCTGTATCTCAGATTTCTTTAACAAATCAAAACCTGAATCCTGATGTATCAACACATGAGCGTGTGGGTTACCGCTTTTATGTTTTTCAAATACAAGAAAATAACGAAACTTTTTACCTGTGTTTTTGCGAAGACGCTTTAAAAATAAAACGACCTTATCACCAAAACCTTTGCACAACAAACGAAAACTTCAATCATAAATAGAAATACTACGCATTAGCAATTATTAAAGAATATATTTATAAGAAGTATTCCCATAAAAAAACTAAAGATCATAAGAAAGCAAATTGTCAATATATTCACCGATAGTAAGGGCCATAATATCGTTCTTCACAGGGAGTAGGTGAGGGCGCTTAGAGTTATTCCTTCTATCTTGGACTTGGTTGGGTTTATGATCATCATCTTGCATCAAACGTTCAGTGAATATGTGCGGATGAAGATTGAGCAAGTTGAAATTCAAGGCAATACCCAAATAAAAATCGTTGAATAGACGGTTTTTCAACTCTTTAATACCCCTTTGATATAAGTCTTTTGGGTAATCCTTTATCCTTTAATGCTTTGGTAGTTGTAAAACAGGTATGGCATATGAGAGTCAGCTATCAAGCTTAACTGAAATTAAGAGCAAGAAATCATTGTTTGCATTTTAGGCTGTTTGCATTTTAGGCTTTTTTAGTATGCCAATAAGATAGTCCTAAGAAGACAAATTACACCTAAAAAGTACGTGTTAGCGTATTAAAAAATGCTGTAGAATCAATGAATCGAGATTTTTAGGTTGGGATAATTTAAGCGCTTGATTTTATATATTAATTCGCTTTTAGGTTAGTTTTCTTCTATTTTTAGTTTTTTACTAGCGTATAACATATAAATAGCGGCAGCTAGAAGTACTGGAACAATAAAAAGGCGGTTGAATTTAAATCCTTGCATAATAAATGGAGCTACAAGAGACCAATCTGCCATTCCCATCCAGCTATTTATTTGTACAAGTTTTATAGCCCAAACGCTTCCGATAATTTCAATTATTCCCATTACAAAACAAATTTTTGCTGCAGCACGCCATCCACCGTAATGATTGGCAAAAATTCCTATAGTTGCATTTGAAAAAAACATTGGAATAAATCCGGGAATTACTAATAATGGATATTTTAATAGCAACATTATAAGAACTGTTGATATTTGTCCAATTGATCCCCAGATAAAGCCCCATATTAAAGCATTTGGTGCAAATCCATAAATCGCAGAACAATCAATGGCAAGCACTGCACCTGGAATAAGAGATTTAGAAATTCCACGAAATGCCACGGATAGTTCCTTAACGAACATTTCTACTCCTTGCATAATAATAGCAATACCAACAGCAAAAAGCATACCTACTTCTATAATATAGAGTGACCAATGTGTTTTCCCTGCCATTTCTTGAATTACATCAGTTCCCAAGGATAAAAGAGCAGTGCCCCAGAATAATATCATGGTTATTCCAGTAGCAACAATAGAATTATCAAATAGAATTAGCCATTTAGGTAATTTTAAACTATTGATATTTTCTGATTTATTACCAAAATAGGGAGCTAATTTATAAGCAATCCAAGACGCAAATTGCTGTTGATGTCCAATTGAAAAACCGGCATTTTGCGTGATTTCTTGTGTTGGTTTATATAGCATATTAGATGTTATGCCCCAATATAAAGCAATCAGACATGATGAATATGCAACAGTTTGCAATGTATCCATTTGTAAAGACAAATTAAAGAAGAGAACTGTGAGACCAGCTTGTTGGAACATCACTTCTCCATTGAGTACAATCGTGCGTATTCCTGTTATTTGACGCATAAAAACCATAACTATGTTTAGTATAAATGCTATAAGAACTGTATATCCCACAAGGCTATATTTATCTCCCAAAGCAGTAATGCAAGAGAGCATAGATACGTATGGATCAACAATTGATCCCTCTATTTGATGAATTAGTGAAATTTTGGCAATAATGGCTGTAGAATTGCTTACAATAATATTAGCTCCTACTTTTAAAAGTAGAAATCCGACAATAGTTTGAATGGCAGAAGAAATAATTGATGCAACGCTTTTAGAGAGCATAATATTGCCTAAAATCACAATAATTCCAAGCATAAAAGCAGGCTTAATCAATATTTGATTATGAAAAAAATTTAAGAAACTCGCAAAAAAAAACATGCTATTTCCTGATATGATAAACTGAAGTTATAGACCGTGTGAAACGTTCCTACGAGATATTACTACTTAATAAACCAAATAAATTTGCACAAAAACGGCACATGTTGATCTAATTGCAAGACTTGGGAAGAAATTCACGAAGAATGCTATTCAAATATATAAAGAACTTTATAAAAATCACAAAAATACGATGCAAAATAAAAAACACACATGGCCAAACATAAATAACAGTATATAATTTGTCAAACTTTATATGGATTGTATCTATGTTATAAAAGTTTTTAAATGAAGAAGCGGTTATTATAGGATATTTTTTATTAAAATCTAAGGAAGTAAGATAAATGTTGTCATATGATGCAGCAACGAATAGGCCATCTAAGGAAAATGATGATCCTTGTTTATCACACAAAGTTTTTGCTGTAGCGCCGATGGTTGATTGGACTGATCGGCATTACCGTTTCTTTGCAAGATTATTAACTAAAAATGCTCTTCTTTATACAGAGATGATTGTTGATAATGCGATTATTCATGGGAATAAAAAACATATCTTAGGTTTTACTCCTGAAGAAAAGCCACTTGCTGTGCAAATTGGAGGAATGGATAGTACTAAATTGATTGAAGCAGCAAGGATTGCTGAAGATTTTGGATACAATGAAATTAATTTTAATGTTGGCTGTCCGTCCGTTAAAGTGCAATCAGGATCTTTTGGTGCTTGTTTGATGTTGGAACCAGATTATGTTGGAGATTGTATCGCAGCAATACGATCTGCCATTTGTATTCCTGTCACGGTCAAGTGTCGCATAGGAGTTGATGATCAAATTCCTGCAATTGCACTTCGAAATTTAATCAAATCCGTTAAACAAGCAGGTGTCAATGGTGTGTGGATTCATGCTAGAAAAGCTATGCTCAAGGGATTATCAACTAGTGAAAATCGTCATATCCCAGAGCTGGATTATAAACTAGTTTATGCTATTAAAGAAGAGAATCCAGATCTTTTTATTGGTATTAATGGAGGAATTAAAAATATGCAACAAGCCTTGCAGTTATTACCTAACGTAGATGGTGTGATGTTGGGTCGTGCTGCTTATCAAAATAGTCATATTCTTACTTCTGTAGACAGGTATTTTATGAATCCTTTAACAGGACAGTATCCTACAATTTCACAAATAGTAGATAAGGATTTTTGGTTAAAGATCAGCGATGATATTAGTGCTTATGCTGAGCAGCATGTTGCTACAGGAGAAAAATTAGGACGTATTACTCGTCATATTCTAGGTTTGTTTTATGGTTTTCCTAATGCGCGGCGTTGTCGTCATATTCTATCTGTTGAAGCTAATATGCCCACATCAACTCATATAATTATAAAAAAAGCATTTGATCTGATGATAGAATCGTTGTAAAACGGCACGTTGTAAATTTTTTTAAAATTACGTAATTTATAAGTAGCATGATCCTTATTATTTTTTTTAGTAATGTTAAAAGTACTAGTTGTTTTATTCACGACAATCATTGTGATTTTTGATATTTAGTATTGTCCATCAATAATGTTAGAACGTATAAGTGAACATTTGAGCAATTATTGTTAGATTATATTGTATATAATTTGAAAACAACTATTTTTGGTTTTAGTTTTTTATCTTTAATTTATTGGTTATCTTAATGTTTTGATAGATTTTGATAAAAATTTCTAGCCGATGCGCTTAGCATATCATTTATAAGTTGATTTATAATTGATATTTTAATTGTTAAATATCACTAATTTGAATATACTAGTTGTGTGTAAGACACTTAATATATATAATATATCTCATGAGACATGTTGTTAAAACATGTTTCCATCATATATATAATGAGTTTTTTATTAAACAATTTTACCATGGTAGATGTACTAAAAGATTATAGATACACGGATATAGCAGATTTTTCATTTTAAAATTTCCTTAATATTATTTATGTAATTATTATTTCATATAGTTATAAGGAAATAATTTTTCTGGAAATGTTATATACGTTGCAAAGGATATCAATGAAGTTTAAAGTTAACAGACCATTTATGTTAATCATGAGGAATTTCATACTTATTATTGCTTTCGTTGATTCAATAATATTATGGTATAGGCATAAAAGCAATATTGATTTTGCAGTAGATTTATTGATGAATTTAGTATTGGTTGTGCTGATCATGTTGTGTAAACCAGTTAGTGGTATTCGTCGTTTCGTTTTGTTCTCAATATATTTAATTATAATTCTTAGATTTATGATGTTATTTATTAATAAATATATTTTTTAATGAATAAGTCAGTCTAGGATTATTTTATAATTACATTGATCAAATAGTTAACTTAATGCTTATTTAGGTTAAAATTTTGCTATTTATGTCATTAAGACGTTTTTTTTTAATTAGGATTGATTTTCACTACTTTTTCTTGTATCCGATCGGAAATGTTTTCAAAACAATCAATTAATCCCTTAGAATCTGTGGTAGAATAGAAATTCTCTGCAGAGTTGGAGCATTTTCTCAGTAGATCTTCTCCTCGGATGCTATTTCCTATGAGAATGGTATAAATCTTAACACCTTGATCACGACATTTTTGGCAAATTTCCAAAGTTAGGTAGTCTAAATTAGAATTACTATTCTCTCCATCAGTCATGAATATAATAAATTTTTTTAATGTTTCATATTGATTTATACCATGAGCTATTATTTCATAATTTTGTATTAAACTATTATAAGCTGATTGCATAGGATAAAATGTGTTAGTCGCACCACTTGCTTTTAATTTATATTTAATTTGATTTGTAATATATTTTAAATTACTTGACATCTCAACACTATCACTAGTTATATGATCATTATAACTTATGAGTCCAACACGTATTGATGTTCTTTCATTTGATCTATTATTTTGCAACGAATCAATAAATTGTAAAGATGCTTTTTTAAGAGCTTGGATTTTTGTCATTGGTTGTTTTGTCGTTGGTTGTTTTGTCGTTGGTTGTTTTGTCTTTTTATATTTGTTAAAAAATGATTTTTCTTTTGATTGATTATACGTTGTAGGTTGTTGAAATCCATATGCACGTACAATATTATTTTGATTCATATACATGTAACCGTTCATGGACTCAGAAACATCTAAAACCATTTGTATTGAAATATTATCTTTCGTAGAAGATTTTATAGCTGATCCACTACCCTCGCACAATATATTAGATATGTTTCGTGTTATTAAAGAACCAAAAAAGAAATCTTTCTCCGGTAACTGATACCCTGATTTTAATTCAATATTATATTGCATATGATTAATTTCTTGAATAGATATTGTTGTATTTTGCGCAACTTCTATTGCTTTATCTTGAGGTAATATTTGGGAAATATTATGTAATACGCTTTTTCTTATTATATTGTGTGTTTTTTCTGTATTTAATTTTTTACTAGCTGCAATATCAGAGCATCCACGAAGAATAGAATTATCTATTGAAGATTTAATATGATGTTTTATAAAATAAATTCGTGAAATATCAATGGCAAAAGCTATAAAACAGAAAACGATCATTATTACAAATGATGTAATAATTAGAAACATACCATTTTTGGTTTCTAAGTAAAAGTATATTTTATGTAATAGTCTTTTCTTATTAAAAATGAACATTATTCCTATCTATAATAATACTATACTTTAGAAAAAGTTTCTGTATAATTATTGTACAAATACAAGTACATAATATAAAAATTTATCTTTATTTTTATTAAACTTACCATTAATTATTTTCAATAAAGTAAAAATTACAATTAATTATTTATATTATAGAAAAAATATCGTTAAAATTGCTTCATATTGTAACGAAATAGGATAGATTTTCTGCATTAAAATATGATTGTGAATCATTGTGATAAATTTTTTTATATTTACATAAAAAGTAATGAAGACATGGATTTAACAAGAAAGATATTTATAAAACAACATTGTTAATACTTGTTTAGATAACACCCTCTTAGATAAAACAGTATTGTTTTTTATACAAATATTGATCAATATCATTGCAAGACAGAAAATTTTTTAACGTAATCTTTAAAAATATTTCTCATTTGGAAGTAAGTTAATTTGCTTTTTATATAAATAAAATTTGATTATCTATCATTCATTACCATTATGAGGCAATGACAGGCTTTATTGATCCTATATGATGTCTCAAACATGAAATTTGTTGCGAAACCTCAACAAGTCTTGCAAGATTTTCCTGTGTATCTTGCAAATGTTGTGATGAATCTGGTTCGTAATAATCAATATATATTCGAAGTGTGGTATTGTTTGTATCTGTTCCAGATATGCGATATATTATTCTTGAATGATCATCAAATATAATCCTTATACCATTTTTATCGCTTATATTTTCGTCAATTGGATCTATATATACAAAATCATCAGCTTTTTTTATTTTTTTTCCAATAAACGATCTACCAACAAAATTGTTTACTCTTGAACGAAGATAATTCATTAATTCTTGTGCATTACTTGTGGCAACATTGTGATAATCATATCTTGAATAGTAATTTTTTCCATAAGTAGCCCAATGTTTATATACTATATCCGACATGCTTTCTCCGCGGACAGCCAATATATTTAACCAGAATAAAATAGCCCATATACCATCCTTTTCACGAGAATGGTTAGATCCAGTTCCAAAACTTTCCTCTCCACAAATTGTTATTAATCCAGAATCGAAAAGATTGCTAAAAAACTTCCAGCCAGTAGGGGTCTCAAATAGTTTTAATCCAAGCTTTTCAGCAACACGATCAAGGGCAGTACTGGTAGGCATTGAACGTGCCACACCTATTAAACCATTAGAATAACCTGGAATCAAAACAGCATTGGCAACCATAATAGCTAAACTATCAGATGGATTAATAAACATTCCTTTTCCAAGAATCATGTTGCGATCGCCATCTCCATCAAATGCAGCTCCAAAATCTGCACTATCATCCTTCATCATTTTATCGTATAGATCACGCGCATGAACCAGATTAGGATCAGGGCAAATGCCCCCAAAATCTTCTAATGGTATAAAATTACGAACTGATCCGGCAGGAGCTCCAAGTTTTTCCTCCAGTATTTCTTTTGCATAAGGGCCGGTCACAGCATTCATACAATCAATATCTATGCGAAATCCAAAACTAATTAAATTGCGAATTGCATCAAAATCAAAAATCTTTTCCATTAAAGCAACATAATCCTCAATGGGATCTATAATTGAGATAGTCATACCAGAAATTTCTTTTGTACTAATATGATCAATATCTATATCATCCGCTTCCATGATTTTATAAAATTTAATGTTTAGTGATTCTGCGAAAATAGCCTCAGTTATCTGTTTGGAAGCAGGGGCTCCATTACTAGTATTGTATTTAATGCCAAAATCTTTCATAGGTCCTGCAGGATTATGCGAAGCTGAAAGGATAATTCCTCCATGGCATTTATATTTACGAATAATATGAGAAACCGCTGGAGTTGAAAGTATTCCTTCTTTTCCAACTATTATACGAGCAAATCCGTTAGCAGATGCCATCTTGATGATTTTTTGTATGACAATACGGTTATAAAAACGACCATCACCTCCAATAACAAGAGTTTTATCTGCACAATTTCCAATTGTATTAAATATTGATTGCACAAAATTTTCTACATATGCTTCCTTTTGAAAAACCAAAACCTTTTTGCGCAAGCCTGATGTACCAGGCTTTTGATCTTGATAAGGAACAGTTGGTACCATGATAAGCATTTATTAAATCATACTTTATTTATGAATCAGATAATACCATTAAACACCCATTTGGGTGTTTAATGGCATATTTTGAATATGGATCTACAAACATACAGATAAGCCCCCCAAGATCAACAATCCCTTCTAAATTATCAAACAATACAAAACTTTGCCAGATATATTAAATATATAAAAACCATTGATAAGACAAAATAATTTATCGTTTTTAAAAGCTATATTAATCAATAAAATTATACTATTATGAGTATCATTCCTATCACAAAAGATACATTTTCTACAATTAAAATCGCATAACATATATAATCTTCATGCAACATTTGCAATAGTAACTTAAGAAAGTGATGTTTGATAAAATTCATTTATAGAATTATTTATATATTTCTAAGATATGGAATATAGCTTATTTTATTGATATAAGTAACAATCTCATTGTATAAATTATAATATATAATATATATTATATATTATATATTATATGGATCATATATATATTGCTTATAATCAAGATTAACTTATTATATGATCAGAAATATTAATATTTACACTTATTTAAAAAATTATATTGTACAACTTAGTAAGTATGGTTGGTTGTGTTAATATATCTATTATTGTAAGTAAAAAATAATATAATTTTTTATTCATTATAATATTATTAAAAATGATATATTATATAATGCTGTTCCTATAATCTAAAGGAACAATCGGTGAAAAAATATGTAAAATACATTCTTAGAATGTGGTTACGTCACGAGAAAAACGTAGATAGCTTTTCTCCGAGCTATTTCATGATATATTTCACAGTTTTATTTACTGCTTTTATCGTGATTATAATTTTTATTGCTAATATCACGTTGTTTTATGTGTATTTTATACCTTTGTATGATATTGAATACATTCTTGCCGAGGATATAGCATTGATTGTTTTTGCTGTAATCATCTCACTATTTGTGGGATATATATCTGGATTAATCCTCAAGGAATTATTTATTTCTTATAGCAAAATTTCCAAATTAAGCCGTATTGATTGCCTTTCTGGACTACTAAACCATTCTGCTTTCATCTCCAATATAGGATCTTATAGTGGCAAATTATCAATTGTTTTTTTCGATATTGACTGTTTTAAACAGATTAATGACAATTTTGGGCACTCTATAGGAGATAAGGTAATAACTTTTTTTTCCCATCAATTGGTGTTAATTTTTAGCAAGCCTATGTTTGTTGGTCGATTAGGTGGAGAAGAATTTGCCGCCGCTGCTATAGGATACTCAGAAAAAGAGGCTGCAATTTTAGCTGATAATTTACGCAAAGTGATTGAAAATTCATGCATCAATATTTCTTATAAACAATCTATCAATATTACAATTTCAGCAGGAGTAGCAGAACGTTTTAACAAAGAGCCAATTTCAATAATTTTGCATCAATCTGACCAAGCTCTCTATGTTGCTAAAAAATCTGGTCGCAATCGTGTTATTTGTTTTAGTGAAATCTAGTAGAAGAATCACATCATACATCATACATCATAATGCGTTTAATTACTCAGACAAAAGCATGTCGTTGATTAATTATAATAGATCTGAAAAGAAAACAAAAAAGGAAGACATTATGGCGTATACTAAGTTAAGTTAAGTTAAGAGGCTGTCTATTTTGCTTTTTGGTATTGATGCGGATTCGATGACCAAGAAAATGTTGGGCTGTGTTTTAAAGGTAAAGGTTTTGATGGAAAATAGAAAGTAGAAAGTAGAGATATTAATTAAATCTTGGTACTCTTATAATTATAAAAAATTTACTGGTAATTTTATAAAACTTTATAATTATCAATTGTCGCATAATAGATATTATGGAACTTTTTGGTGTTCGTGTAAGCTATCAGTAAGATTTTTAATTGCAATTTGCGTCTTTCTGTTCCTAATATTTCTGAAGGTAAAAACAGAAATGTATATGCTAAAGCCTATATAGCTTATGCTAATAACTAAGTCTACGGGTATCATTTTTGGTATTCATCTTTCCATTCCTGTGTTGTTAAAAACTTTGATAAGGTTGATATGGTCAGTGTTTGTGAGAATACGATTAATGTAATGATGAATTCACTGACCGTTTTATTGGCTTTTTTGGCGGTATTGCTAAAAAAATTTCTAAAAGCTCTGGGGTTATAATTTGCCTTATGGTCTTGATACTGGAAATTATTATTATAAAAAATTAGGTCTTGCTATCAAAGTTCTTGATGAAGCTTTTAACTCAGCAACTGGTAGTAATCGTGGCATTTTACAATCTTTCAAAGATTTTGCAAAATCATCATAATGAAAATCTCGGTATTTCTGATATGTTGCGTTCTTTGATTTATGACCGTGATAGCTCTCTAATCGTATTAGTGACCGTGGATATGTAGTACTTAAAAAAGGTGATTTTATCATTGACAATAATCAAGTTTTAAAAACTGCTTTAGAACAAAGTACTACTGGTATTATTTCTTCTTCTGATGGTCGTACTTTTGACGAAGAGTTATTTAATCATTCTAATTTTAAACATCGTGGATTAAAAGTTGTTAAACGTGGTACTCCTTTCACGATGGAATTAGTCATTAAAATTTTATTTTTTTATGTTTGTTAATATAACAAATAGCTATTGTGCAATTTATCTCATCTAGACTATAAAATATTTTACAAGCAAATAACAAGATTACATATCCAGATAATTTAAAATAATTGATATTATAATATATTGTTGCGTTGATATCATGGGCAACTATCATTGATTTTCAAGTTTTTTCATAAGAAAGACGTTATATGATTACTCATCTCGTTTGGCTACGTAATGATCTTCGAATTTCCGACAATACAGCATTAAATGCTGCTTGTAAAAATCCAAATGCAAAAGTAATAGCAGTGTTTATTGCCACACCAGAACAATGGCTTAGACACAATATGTCACCGCGTCAGGCAACTTTTATCTACGAAACTATCTTGCAATTACAAAAATCATTGGCAAAAAAAGGCATTAGCTTCATATACCATCAGTGTGCTGATTTTGATGATTCAGTAAAATGGTTGAATAACTACTGTTATAAACAACAAGTTACAAAGCTTTTCTATAATCGACAATATGAAATCAATGAACGTCAACGTGATCAAAAATTAGAACAATGTTTAAAAAATAAAATTATTTGCAGCGGATTCGATGACAACGTCATTCTGCCACCAGGCAGCGTACTAAAAGACACTGGTCAAATGTACAAAATATATACACCATTTCGCAAAGCATTTATTCAACATCTTATAGCATCAGATATTCAATCTTTGCCAATACCTACTATACGTCACAATGGATCTGATGTAATAACAAAAATTCCTCCGCATTTTAACTATCCTCATCAGGCAGTTGACAAAATTTTTCCTGCAGGTGAAAACAATGCATTGCAATTATTAAAGGAATTTTGTAGAGAAAAAGCACCCTATTATGATGAAAAAAGAAATATTCCCGCCATTAATGGAACCAGCCGATTATCTCCATACCTAGCCATTGGAGCACTATCTCCTCGACAGTGCTTTAACAAATTACTAGCTGAATTTCCAGATATCCTTATTAAACCCTATAGCGGCGGTGCATTTAGCTGGCTTAATGAACTTATCTGGCGTGAATTTTATCGTCATTTAATAGTAGCTTACCCATTTTTATGCATGGGGAAACCATTTATTACATGGACTGAAAAAATAAGATGGAATCATAATAGGCAATACTTCAACGCTTGGAAACAAGGGCTAACGGGATTTCCTATAGTTGATGCAGCAATGCGTCAATTGAACACTATAGGATGGATGCATAATCGTTTGCGAATGATAAGTGCCAGTTTTTTAGTAAAAGATCTTCTAATAGACTGGCGCATTGGAGAACAATATTTCATGTCACAACTATTAGATGGCGACTTTGCATCTAATAATGGAGGATGGCAGTGGGCAGCTTCTACAGGCAATGATTCTGTCCCCTACTTTCGTATTTTTAATCCTACCACTCAAGGAAAACGCTTTGATCCAAATGGAACTTTTATACGTCAATGGATACCTGAATTAACTAACGTACCTGATAAGCACATCCATAATCCCCATAATTGGACCGATAAAGATCAAAATGCAATTAATTATCCATCACCAATCGTCGATCACGATCAAGCTCGTAAAAAAGCTATAATGGAATACTCCAATGCCAAAAACGAATCAACAATCTCTTAAAACAAATAAAAGTAATATTTATCATCAATTTATGTCTGTCTTATGATTTTTCAAACTTGTGTAAAATAAATTTTTTATAGAATAAAACCGCTTCAAATAACTTATAAGTTTCTATATCTGTCCAACATATTATTTAATAAATACAATAATTACGGTTCAGTTATTTATAATTCTATACCTATTTGTGAAAGAGATCTCATATTGTTACCCCAATCTTTTTGGACTTTAACAAAAATAAAAATATGAACAGTTTTTTCTATTATTTTTGCTATCTCTTGTCTGGATTCTGAAGAAATTATTTTGATGATTTGTCCATTTTTGCCAAGGATGATTTTCTTTTGATTGACTCTTTCCACATAAATGATTTGTCGTATCAACACCGACCCATCTTTTCTTTCTTCCCACTTTTCAGTTGCTACATAAGAAGCATAAGGTATTTCTTTATGAAGATGTAAAAATAATTTCTCACGCGTAATTTCTGCAGCAAAACGAGACATGGGAAGATCAGAAATCTGATCTTCAGGATAAATCCAAGGTCCACATGGTAATGCAGAATACAAATAATTTAAAACATCATCGCACCCATGGCCTTTTGTTGCAGAAATCATGAAAGTTCTTTCTATAGAAAGCAACTCATTTGCTATCTTAGCCTGTTTAAGCAAATGTTCGGGCTTAACACAATCAATCTTATTAAGAACAAGAACTAACCTATTAGACCTTTTTTTAATTTCTTTAAAAATATCGTAAATATCAGGCTTGAATCCACGATTACTATCCACGATGAGCAAAACTATGTCTGCAAAATTTACAGTGTTCCAAGATGATTTAACCATAAGCTTGTGGTATGAATCATTGGCTAAAAAAATGCCGGGAGTGTCTAAAAACACTATCTGAGAATTCTTATTTGAAATAATACCCCGTACAACCCAGCGAGTTGTTTGTACTTTATGTGTTACTATTGAAACTTTAGCACCAACAAAACGATTAATAAGAGTAGATTTTCCTGCATTAGTAGCTCCAATTAATGCTACACATCCAGAAAGACTTTGAGACTCATTTAAATAATTAGATTCAATGGGGAAAATAATAGTCACCACCTATATATGAAATAATGTTTATCACGCCCAAATTCCCTCACGTTTCAATACCTCTGTCGCAGCCATTTGTTCTGCAGCACGTTTAGAACAATTTACTCCAGTACCAGAATCAATTCCAGGAATATCTACAACAACTGTATACAGTGGTTCATGATCTGGACCAGAACGAAAAATCACCCTATATACAGGAGTAATTCCAAATTTTGCATGTGTCCATTCTTGTAATTCAGTCTTTGCATCACGACGAAATGCTCCACTTTTGATAGCTAATCGTGTCCAGTGTTTCTTCACAAAAGATTCAGCTACTTCAAAACCACCATCCAAATAAAGTGCAGCAATCAAACTTTCTATAACATCAGCTTGAATACTTGATACAAATTTACCAATATCTTTCTTAAGATCATAACTAACACGAACAAAGGAATGGATTTGTAAATCTTTTGCAACCTGAGCACAAATCTCTGCGCTAACAAGATAATTAATGCGCATAGATAGATCACCCTCTTGTGCAGTATCAAAATGAAAAAATAGCATTTTTGCAACTATCAGACCAAGAATCCTATCTCCCAAAAATTCTAATCTCTCATAACTTTCTTGTGGAGACTGACAAACACTTGAATGTGTCAAAGCTGTTTTTAATAAATTCTTATTAGAAAAATTATAACCTATCAATTTTTCTATATCTGAATATTGAGAAGAATAAGACATCACAAAATTTTAAAAAATCTATTCCAACGCATATGAGGAATCAAATCCCATATCTTATTTGCTGAATCACCGCTTACAGTAGAAAAAAGAACAATACTGGCACGTCCTATCAAGTTTTCTTCTGGAACAAAGCCAACTTCAGTAAAACGACTATCAGTTGAGTTTTCTCTATTATCTCCCATCATAAAATATTGACCTGGAGGAATAAAAAAATCCAAAGTATTATTAGAAGAAGAAAGAGGATCGTTATAAAGAACTCTATATGTTATGCCATTACTCAATTTCTCACGAAAAACCGGAACACTATTGCTCCAATCTGCTTTATGATACTGGTGATTAAACACACCTTCAGGATTTTGTGGCACTGGAACATCATTAATATACACAACACCCCTTTTAATAGATATTTTATCACCAGGAAGACCAATTAATCTCTTTACATAATCAACGCTAGGATCTCTTGGCAAACGAAATACAACTACATCTCCACGCTTAGGCTGACTGCCAAAAATACGCCCTCTAAACAAATCATACGAAAAAGGAATAGAATATTTTGAATAACCATAAGAAAACTTATTTATTATAATATAATCGCCAACTAATAGAGTCGGTATCATAGACCCAGTAGGTATAGTAGATGGTTGAAATAATAGAATACGAACCAATACAGCAAATAATATAGCCTGGAAAACTGATTTTATCGTCTCATTCCCTAGTAATTCCATACATAAATTATTTTTCATATACATATAATAATCTACCTTACAATTACGTCAATCATATCATAAACTTCTAACTGCAATATTAACCTGTGTGCACTAAACTGACTTGGCACGGCTTTCTATGAGAACAAACGCTTGAGCCAAAGAAAAATCATCACTTATTGTCAAATGGATAACTGGCTCACATCCTTTTGGAATAAGAGAAAATAGCTTTTCAACAGCATAACCCGATACTGATATATAAGGCTTACCTGTGGGAAGATTATCAACTACTATATCTCGCCAAGATATACCTTCGGAAATTCCAGTCCCTAATGCTTTAGAAAAAGCCTCCTTAGATGCAAATCGCTTTGCATATGAAGCAGCACGCCTTCGAGAGATATCACAATCAGCTTGTTCTGATGGAGAAAAACAACGGGATTTAAATCTTTTTTCAAAATTATTCAATAATTTTTCTATACGATGAATATGAACAATATCAACACCCATACCTATAATCACACTGAAAAGCCCCCTCCACAGACCAAGACAATCACCCTTCTTGAACTGATAATAGCATATAGATGACAAGTAATCAAACTTAGAAATGATATCGACACCATCTTATAGAATTTTTTGAATCAAAAATAATGATTTTGAACTTAAAATTATATCTTATCAACTCAAAAAAACTAATCCATTATTATTAAGATATTGGAATTAAACAGTTTATCTCTAAATGATTTTAAAATATTTCCATTTAGTAACATTCATAACTATGATTGTGATTTCACTTTTCATCCTGGCAATTCAAAAGCACACAATACTTTTGCTAACAAGATAATTAATGCGCATAGATAGATCACCCTCTTGTGCAGTATCAAAATGAAAAAATAGCATTTTTGCAACTATCAGACCAAGAATCCTATCTCCCAAAAATTCTAATCTCTCATAACTTTCTTGTGGAGACTGACAAACACTTGAATGTGTCAAAGCTGTTTTTAATAAATTCTTATTAGAAAAATTATAACCTATCAATTTTTCTATATCTGAATATTGAGAAGAATAAGACATCACAAAATTTTAAAAAATCTATTCCAACGCATATGAGGAATCAAATCCCATATCTTATTTGCTGAATCACCGCTTACAGTAGAAAAAAGAACAATACTGGCACGTCCTATCAAGTTTTCTTCTGGAACAAAGCCAACTTCAGTAAAACGACTATCAGTTGAGTTTTCTCTATTATCTCCCATCATAAAATATTGACCTGGAGGAATAAAAAAATCCAAAGTATTATTAGAAGAAGAAAGAGGATCGTTATAAAGAACTCTATATGTTATGCCATTA
>PSQJ01000004.1 GCA_003045065.1 Candidatus Liberibacter europaeus | reverse complement strand
ATTGTTCACAGTCATCTACTTCTTTTTGCATCTTTTCATTGTGAGGTTGTAACCGTAAACCTTCTTTTGCTCTATTCAATTTGTAGTCAGCAATATAGAACATCTCTCCTTGATACTTAATACGTGATTTATAAAACTCACTCTGAGAATGCTGTTTCGCTAACTCGTTGAACTGTTGATCTGATAGTTCTATGAGATTATGCCAATCCAGCGGATCCGCATTATTATCAGATTTAATTGCTTCTATCCCCGCAATAGTGTTAAGAGGTTTAGAGTCAGGCAAATCCATCGGATCCGCATTATTATCAGATTTAATTGCTTCTATCCCCGCAATAGTGTTAAGAGGTTTAGAGTCAAGCCAATCACAACCATTTAACAATATAGTTGATGATAAAAGTAAGTAAGTGAATGTATTTTTTTTTGATATCATGAACGGCTCTTCTGATTTTTGTAATAAATTCATAAAATTTTATATCGTACCAAAACATAATAGATAAGAATCTTCTAGTAATTAGGAATTGAATTTTATATTCGTTCGCATTAAGTGAGGTACGTAAATGGGTTTTTGATGGAGAAAGCGATTAAGAGGACTCGTAATACTAAGAGAGAAATAGAGGCAGAATTGTTGTTGAAAAGTACGGAATTGTAACTAAGAAAACATCTTATAATCAAGACTCTACAGAATAGGGAGTATAGGAAGGGTATAAGTCATTGATTTAAATTTATTATTACTAAATAATTGAAATAATTTATTGAAGGATATGTTATTAAAAAATGACTTGTATGTGGCGCAGTTAAGATTTGATAACTACGTTAATTTGACGATAAATGATATAAGAAATAATTTGATAAAAATATGATTATTAGGGTGAAATAAGTGACATATTTAAACAAGCCATTTAACATATCTTATAAAAAAATATTGTGCTAACATGAAATCCATCAAAGATTAAGTAACGCCATGCAAAAAATAAAATCATTTAAAAAATTTAGATATTGATTATTTAAAATTTAAATTGACTATCAATACTTCTTGTCTTTATAGTTCTATTTATTTTGAAATAGCTTATATATTTGCATGAAAAAGACAGATATCAACATACCTGTTGCAACTAATATTATTGCTTGTGTCAATAACAGGCTAATGAATGGATATAAAATGCCATTAAACATGCCTTCAAAATTTAAGTATGCACCTGTCATTATCATTATCATTTGATTTATTATGTATATAATCAAAGCAAATGACGCTATTACAGTAATTGGCTCTTTTATTTTTGATCCATATTCTTCAAAATACCGCATAACGCTATTGCGCGTAATAAAACGATACGATAACAAAAAGCTTAATAAGCAAAAGGGAGCAATAAACATCCCGAAAAACATATGAGTTAACTCTTCATAACCACACATTCCTTCGCCATAACTATAACAATAATAACGACAAAGATTGTTCATGTCTGGGAAAGAAAGCATAACCCAAGGTATAAACCAAGTAATGAAATTTATTGTAAAAAGGATAATTTTATCTCTATCTAAAACACGCATAAAAAAAAGAACTGCTAAAGTAATAAAAAAAACCAATCAAAAACGTAAATATAATATCTAAAATAAATTTTGTAAAGTCATAACAAAAGATTATAAGAATTAAATCTAACTACTACTAGATGAGTGGGTTAAATTTTAATGAAATATACGATCACTAATCATGATAGATGATTTTTAAAAAATACATATTAAAACGAAAAATATACCAATTAGTATAAATTAGTATACGAGGTGATCTCAAGTAAAATTCTAAAAACTAGATAATTTAGCAACACAATATTATTCCAACACACTACATATAACTAATGTCAAATTCATTACTATACACTCTATAGTTCATAATATTCTAGCGGAGGATCTGGAAGATAAAAATTAGACAATATATTAGTGGGTGTTTCTTGAGGTACAACGATCTTCAAATCATTTTCTTGATTTATATTGGAAACATCACCTTTCTTATCACCTACGACGAGTTTTGGTCTAGACGCATATATTTCTGAATCTGATAAGACAATACTATTATTTGATGCAGACAACGTTTTGTTTTTGTGAATATTGGAACAACCGGAAAGAGGCACAATACAACACTGAACCAATATGATCTGCACAAGCATTATTTTATTTATACAACGTAGAAAAAATTTATGCATTTTTGTCATTAAAGGTAAAAAAATTAACATCAGCAAGATCTAACATAATTTTCATAATATAGCAATTAATCATTTAGAGATATCTTAAGTATTTTTGATAGAAATACTTCTCATATTAGCATATTTTATTAGGATTTGTATTAAAAGCAAGAAATGTAAAACTCACATTAATTATATTAGAAACATATAAGGCGATCTATTTCACTAATGGGATAACTTTTTGCAAGGAGATCACGTGCTTTCTGCTCGTCTTTTTCCATATGTGATATTAATTTTTGTACATTTGTAAATTTTATTTCTGAACGCAGAAAATCAAAGAATGAAACATTACATGTTTGCTCGTATATTTCTTGTGAAAAGTCGAAAATAAAGCTTTCCAAGATTAGAGGACCTTCTTTGACGACGGTAGGATTTCTGCCAAAATTTGCAATGCCGCAATAGGATTTTTTGTCTTGTGTGCGAAAACGAATGGTATACACTCCTTGCTTTAGATGGGTCCCTGGTGTTAATTTCATATTTGCGGTAGGAAATCCTAATTTATGTCCTAATTTTTTTCCATGAACTATCTGTGATTCAATGGTAAAATGATATCCTAGCATATTTGTTGCTTGATTTACATATCCGTTTTGAAGTGCTGTTCTAATTCTACTAGAAGATATAATTTGAGAAGAACTATCGCATAGTTCATCAACTAACATGGTATTGAATCCATTCCTTTCGCCGCTTTTTTTTAAGAAATTACCATCACCAGAACGATTTTTGCCAAATCGGAACTTTGTTCCTGTAATCACTTGTTTCGCTTTTATCCAATCCACAAGCACCTTTTGAATAAATTCATCAGCAGAATAGTTGGCGGTTTCAGAAGTAAACTTATATCTGATTAGTGCAGAAAAACCCATGTTCTCCAATATTTTTTCCTGAATAGATGCAGGTGTGAGTGTAAATATATTAGCATTAGGTGTCAGCACTGTTCTAGGATGTGGATCAAACAAAAGAACTGCGGTTGGGGAGCCATTAGCTTTTTTGATGGCATTCTCTAATATTGAACGATGCCCTAGATGTATTCCATCAAAATTTCCTATTGCTATATCGCAATTCTTCAAATTTTCTGGTAATGGCTGATTTATATCAATATTTTGGAAAACTTTCATGTTCGTCCTTGTTTATATCAGTTGTTTTATCCACCAACGAGGATGCAACTTTTTTTTAATAAAGAAATTTTGTACCATTTGCGGATTAATTGCATTATTTTCCAAGTATTCATGAATATGGATTCCTTCTCCTACATATAATGCATCAAGACCGCATTGCAGAGCGCCTTTAATATCAGTGTTAATTCCATCTCCTATAACTAATATGCGCTTTTTATCCAATGAATCACATAAATAAGATATTTTTTTAAATGCCATATCATAAATAGGATAATGGGGTTTTCCTACCATTTTTACGATACCATCCATATTTTGATAGATCAGGGCTAGTGCTCCTGCACAAGGAATAATTTTGTTTCCACTATTGGCTAATATATCTGGATTTGCGCAAATAAAAGGGATTCGACGCTGTGCAAAACGTTTCAAAAGTGATATATAATCTTCAGGTTTTTCTTTGTTTGCATTGTATAAGCCAGAGCATAATATAGCTTCAGCATCTTGTTCCTCAACTATTTTAATATTTATTCTCTCAAATAAAACACGATCTATTTCGTTCCCTATGAAAAAGATATTTTGGGGGGCTTCTTTAATCAAATGACAATTCAGGTCTCCAGAAGTGATAATTTCATCCCAGAAATTGTTACATAATCCTAGCGATCTCATATGGGCTATCACACTTGGCGATGTCCGTGGTGAATTGGTTAATAAGATGATTTTTATTCCATTGTTGCTTGCCGTTTTTAGAGCATCGATGCTTCGGTGAAATAACTTTTGTCCATTATGAATAACCCCCCATATATCACAAATGATTACATCATAATATTTTAAAATTTGACAAAGAGAATTAATTTCTATAGACATAGCTACATTCCTTAATTTTAAACCGATATTATTCGTATAATAAATCGTAATTTAATTTATATACCATTGGGATGTTTTATTTAACATTAGTCATGTTGTCTTTTACTCTGATTTTTTGTTGAACTTCTATATCAATGATAATATTTGGTTTGTCTCTTGACTTCGTAGTTTTTTATACCTAGATAGCAGTTGTAGGCTCTCTATTAATTGGGGCGCTAAAAATTACTGAACGGTTTGTATAAGCTAATCGTTTAATTACTTATTTTGTTCGTTTCGTTAATTTTTATTAGGAGTGTGAGGTATGGTGGGTAAGCGTTTTTTGCATCCAACAAGAGGTCGTGTAGTTGTACGTCGTCTTCCAAGTGAAACAAAAACTGATTCTGGTATTTTGGTACCTAGTAATGTTGCTGAAAAACCTTGTGAAGGTGAGGTTATATCGGTTGGTGCAGGTGCTTTAGATCAATCTGGAAATGTTATTAAGTCTGAAGTTAAGCCGGGTGATATAGTTCTTTTCGGCAAATGGTCTGGAACAGAAATTAAGATTTCTAATGAAGATTACCTTGTAATGCAAGAAACTGACATAATGGGTGTCTTTTCTGATGGAAAGTAGTTTTTTTGACATAATTGTATTGAATTTAACTATTGATTTGTTTGTTTCGTAAAACCTAGGAGGTGTATTTTATGTCAGCTAAAGATGTGAAGTTTGGTGATGTTGCCAGAGATGGAATAGCGCAGGGTGTTAATAAACTTGCTGATGCAGTAACTTCTACATATGGACCTAAAGGACGATTAGTCATGATTAGTAGTTCTTATGGTGGTGTACGCGTGAGTAAGGATGGTGTTACCGTAGCTAAGAGTATTGAATTTCAAGATAAAGTACAGAATATTGGTGCCCATCTGTTGCGTAATGTTGCGGATAATGCAGATGAACGTTCAGGTGACGGTACAACTACTGCTACTTGTCTTGCTCAGGCAATTTTTAATGAAGGTAGGAAGGCTGTTACCGCTGGAAGAAATCCTATGTGTGTGAATCGTGGTATGACGAGAACTACTAAAGCGATAGTAGATTATCTTCAATCTATTAGCAAAAAAGTTGCAACTCATGAAGAGATTGTCCAAGTAGCTACTATTGCTGCTAATGGTGATAGAGATATTGGTGAAAAAATTGCATTTGCAATGGAAAAAACAGGAAAGAATGGGATTGTCAGCATTGATCAGTCTAAAACAGCTGAGACTGAAGTGAAAATTGTTGAAGGTATGCAGCTTGATAGAGGGTATATATCTCCTTATTTTGTGACTAATCCGGACAAAATGACTGTTGAACTGGATAATCCATATATCTTGATTTGTAATAAGAAGATATCATCGTTTAATCCTTTGATGAAAGTATTAGAGATAGCTGCTAAGAGTTCTCGTGCGCTATTTATTATTGCTGAAGATGTAGAAGGAGAGGCATTAGCAACTCTTGTCGTCAACAAAATTCGTGCTGGTTTTAAAGTCGCATCTATTAAAGCTCCGGCTTTTGGTGAGCGTCGTGATCAGATCCTTTTAGATATCGCTGCATTGACAGGTGCTACAGTTATTTCTGATGATATTGGTCTGACTCTTGATGATGCAACTGTAGAACATCTTGGTTCAGCTAAAAAGGTTATTTCAACCAAAGATGATACTACAATAGTTGATGGTAGTGGTAGTAAGGAAAGTATCCAATCTCGCATCAAGGAAATTGAGTCAGCTATTGAGATTACCAAATCAGACTATGATCGCGATAAGCTCAAGGAACGTCTAGCTAAATTATCTAGCGGAGTTGCTGTTATAAGTGTTGGAGATACTACAGAAACAGCTTTGATTGAGAAAAAAGACCGTTTCCAAGATTCCCTTGATGCTACACGTGCTGCTGTTGAAGAAGGAATTGTTATTGGTGGTGGAATTGCTCTTCTTCGTGCCTCTGTAGCTGTACCAGTTGAAGGTGATAATGATGATGAGCGTGCTGGGTCAGATATTGCTCTTAAGAGTATTGTTGCTCCTTGCCGTAAGATTATGAAAAATGCAGGTCTTGAACCTTTACTCATTACATCTAAGATACTGGAAAATAAGGATGGTAACTTTGGTTATGATGTTCAGAATGAGGTATTTGGAAATATGTTTGATATGGGTATAATTGATCCTCTTAAAGTGGTTCGCAATGCTCTTGTATCTGCTATGTCGATTTCAAGTATGTTATTAATGACCGAAGCTACCGTGACTGATGCTCCGACAAATGAATCAAACTCCTCACCAATGCCTGGCGGTGGTATGCCTGGTGGTATGGGTGGCATGGGTGGCATGGATATGATGTAAATCATTACTTGTATACTTATGTTTTTTGTGTTCAGGGGGAAAAGACTTTTCAATCTTTTCCCCCTTTTTTATTATATGCAAAATTTTATTTTTGTATCTCTAATTAATACCTTGATTATAATGTATATGTGAAATAGATGAATTTTCAGGATTTTAAATTATGATCATGTTTAAATAAATCGTGAAAATTTAATAATGATATTTATTATTTTCATCTGATATATAGCTGGTGGAAAAGGATAAGCTGAAACCAAAATAAGCTTATTTACAATAGCAATTGTACAATACATATGGATCTATTGAATTTTTTTGATTCAAAGTGATAATATTTGCAAAATTTACATTGATTATGTTATTTTCAATAAGATTATATTACAGATAGTCTTGAATATCCTCAATACTATTTAGAAATATTAAAAATATATCATCTAGATATAAAGATAATTTAGTCAAGTATCATTCCTAACTTGATTATTCCATAGAACTTATGACAAATTTCCCATAGTACTAAAGATGTACATCAGAAAAAGATCACAAAAAACAGGATTGTAAAGATCTATGCGAATCCTATCAGTAAAATCTTCCCAATTAACATTAAATGAGAATCACATTCTCAAAGATGATACTAGGAAAAATATTTACTCTATTTGCTGAAAGGAATCTCAAATATAGGCAATATAATAGCACATAAGGTCAAGTTTATTGGACAAAGAAATATTATTTTCTTTTGATAAATTCTCCTTTGATTACTATTTGTGTTGAACTTTTACATTTCATTTTGCAGTTCAAAATCATGCTTATGTCTGGACATAGTAATTTTATTTTCCTAAAAATACACTGATAAAATAGATATTTTTAGTATGTCTGGAATATGTTTCATATAATAGTATAGAATCAATCCTATGTAAATTATCATATTTTAGGTCAAGAAAGGGATCTGGATATAATAGCGGGAATCAGGATATAAAAAACCTAGATAAAAACACTATTATAATCCATCAGACTTGTATATTATCACCGAAGCTATTTTTAATTCTTTTTAATATAATAAGGATGTAAAAAAAAGATGAATACTAAAATTGTTCATTGAGAAAATTCACATTGATATATTCTGCTATACTAGGCTAAGGAAAAGGGTTATTTATGAACATTAACAACGCCTATCATCATTTGATAAAGCTAAGGCAGAGAAAAGAAACATAAATTTGCATACGAGATACCTGTTTTTCTATGAGATAAATTAGAATATTACGGAAAATTACCAATGTCAAAGTGAATAATCAATCGGCCCACTTACTAAGAAAAACCAACAAATTTTTCGAACAAAAGATGGAGATCAAGCTTTTCACCGCCTGTTGGATTTTTATTGTTCAGTATAAATAAATGTCTTAACTTTAAGGAATAGCATCGGATTAATGGGATGTTCTAATAGTTAACGCTGCTTATAGGTAGTATATTTTCAATCTGATTATTATTGTCATATTTTGAAATATTAGCATTATCTAATTTTGGCTTTAATTAGATCCCAGAAGCGGTGTGTCATTCACTAAATACCAATAAAATCCCTTTGCTGTTTGAAATATATCAACATGATTGTTTTGCTTAGATTCTTGGATTTTGATGTCTATATTTTCTGTAATTATAGGAGTTATAATAATTCCTGGAGACATTATATCTGGTTGATTATTATCTTCTTCTGACCATGTAGTAGAGGAGTTACTTTCAGGAGATTCACTAAATGATGGAACTATTTGATTCTTGTTTTCTAAATTATTGCGTTCTTTAGAAACGTTTTTACTTTCAGTAACTTCACTAATTGCTATAGATTTTATAAACCTGGGATTGATAGTCACCTGATATATCACAACCATAAAATAGTAATGTTATTATTATCTGAGAGACGACAATTGTTTTTTTGATATTCACTATGTTCTCTTAATTATAAATTAAATATATTTTTTACCCATACGCATTAAATAATTTTTCATAGACTATATTTTTTTTGGCGATTGTCAATGGTATCTTTAAAATATCTGTACTAGCTCAGATATTTATGAAGTCATGTGTATTTACATATCAAAAATATAATGATTATTTTACTTCAATATGCCAGAGATTGGCACTATAGAGGAGGAAATAAATTAAAATATTTCATTGTGAAAATGAAAGTAGAGGTAGAGTTGTTGTTGAAAATGTTAGACTAAATGGGGATAATCATTTTACCTACCAAACCCTCTCAAGATATATACATAGTAATATTTTCGGATATAAATAACTTATTATATCTTCGTGATATTGATCAATAATTTCCAGCGTGATTAATTGAATGTTGATGGGCTAATTTTTTTATTCTATCAACTATGATGTGCAATCCGTTTTTACGCTTTTGAGATAAGTATTCAACTAATTCAAGGCGCTTAAATATTTTTAAAGCTTCTATTTTTTCTATTTCATTAAGGCTTTTACCATCGTAAATACTTTTTACAATATATAAAATTCCACGTACAATATGAGAATCTGAGTAAAGGTCTAATGATATTCTATAGGTATTATTTTCTTTTTGTACTAAATCAACAGAAAGCCATAACATGCTCATGCATCCTGACACCACATTCTCATCTACAAATTTTTCTTTTGGAAATGTAGGTAATTTTTTTCCTAATTCTATTATGTATTGATATTTGTCATTTATATCATCTATTATTTCTATATTCTGTGCAATTTGATCAATGGAAATCATTATGTACTCCATTAAAATTAGAAATGACAATCAATATTTCCATACTATCTTAATATCAATTTTAGTTTGTAACATATCCCATGACTCCATCAGCTATCAATATAAATATTATTTATATGATTTAGAAATCTTTTAAAGTAAGCAATAAGACATTTTACAAATTTACGTGTAATCAATAAGTGATTACATACTGCTCTGCTACTGCTATAAGAATAGTTATAACAAAAATATAATAAAATCAAATAAATACTATTTTAAAGAATTGTTTTTATTCGGCTCAAGTGATTTTTCAGATGAAGCAATACTTGATTTTATAAATTCATATGCAATTTTTGCACCACGTGTTGTATGTTTCTTAAAATTGGATAGGACTTTACGCCATAAAACACACGTGTCTGGTTGTGCATTACAAACATTACTTGCATAATTAAATGTGCTGGAAGTTATATTAATTATATCTTTTATTTCAGATTGTACATTATCATTTGGTTTTATTTGCGTAGATTTACTGTTGGGATATACATTGGATAGCACAAAAAGAAACATTGATATCCAAAAAATTTTCTTTATAATAAAAAACATTTTTGTCCGTTATCCTAACGTTGTCTTTAATGCTAGTTTATTGTCAGTATGGTAAATCGCACATTGATCACAAACAAGAGCATTATAATATGTATTGATAAAAAACACAATTATTGTTATGAGATAAAAATCATATATAAGAGATTTTTTAGTAAGATATGACTTTTATCTAATGTATTTAAAAGCCATTTAATTTGATGTTTTAAATTTATAAACAGGATGTAAAGTATCCTTGACAATTATGCGGTTTTTATACCATTAATTTAATGGTAATTTCGATAGAATCATTCACTATTAATGTTATTTGATGACTTTTGATCAAAGGGTACTAATGTTAGGATAGAGAAATAGGTATTCATAAAAATAATGTTTAAAAAAGGATATGGTATCAACTTTCCAGGCATATTTTTGCAAATACTTAGAATTTTCAGTGAAACCATATTTAGGTATCCTAAATTTATTTCTATTACAATAGGGTACAGCATAGTTTTTATATTGATATTGTATAATGCATTGTGGTGTCAGAATGGAAAGCATCCTTCACCAATGTTTGTTACACGTGATTCTAAATCTGATCAAATTTTTTTAGGTTATGTCCGTAATATGAAGGATCATATTAAAGGAAATGATGTAACTTTTAAATTAGAGAGAGTAGAAGATGTTGGTGATAAAGTTTCGTTTGTAGGCCCTGTTACTATAGGAGAAAAGAGTATACCATTGCAGGAAATACAAAAAAAACTAAAGGAACTCAACCTATACCATGGTTACTGCGATGGTTTTTTAAATCAGATTACTAAAGAAGCTATTTCTTCTTTTCAAAGAATAATTGATGTACCTGTTAATGGTCTTCCCAATAATGATCTTTTGCAGCTTTTGAAAAATAAATCAATCAAACGTAAACGCTATGTTTTCAAACAATCATCATTTGGAGATTCATCAGTTGTCTTGACACCAGAGTATTATGCGCATGATTTAATTGCTGATATTATCAATAATTCTAAAATTCGTGATTTTTAAAGATGAGTGATAAGTGTATTAATACAATGATCAATCATATCTCTTATATCATATCCACTATAATTTTATAACCTTTAAGAACCTTCATACAATAAATCATTGCTTGCATTTTAGTATATTTACACCGATAAAAGTCATGCAGAAGCAGGCGGATTTAAACCATAATCCGCCTGCTTCTTTCATGTGAATTGGCAATTACCATTGTTGTAGACTAGAATGAACCAATGGGGATCCTGAATAATTATTGTATTACATCATACAAGCTTTTAATAAGCAGAAATAAACATACAACAAAGAATCCTACTGCTTTTAAATCTAATGGTTGTTTTAACTGTCTACTTTTTAATATATTTAAAATGGGAAAGTGTATCCAAGCAATACATATAAAAATTTCTAAAAAAACAAAAAGAGTATTCCCTACAACAAAAAACATAACTAACCATATAGCTACAGTGGCAGCACTTATGCCAATTTTCTTTTCTGTTATTAATTTCGGTAAGCATAATTTGCCCATTTTTAACGCTAAATATAGTGCTGTCATACCGCCAGATAATTGCATTATGAGCGTTAAAACTAGCTCTATACGACTAATTAATAGGAAATTTAATTTATTTTTAAAAAACGTAGGAATTAAATTGCTTACTTGTTCTTCTGGAGTAAAAATAAATCCAGATGTCAAAATAATGCTAATAAATACAAAGCCGACAAATAATGGTAAGATGCGCACAGCACGATTGTAATCTTTTTCATCCATATCATTTTTTAGATGCAGTATAGTATCCAATCCTGTACAACATGTAATAGCATATAATATACCCATGTTTATTTTACTAAAATCAGTTCCAAGAGAAATATTCTTTTCGATGATAGAAATATCAGGATGACTACAAAAGAAAAAGATACCAGCTATAACAAAAGAAGAAAAAAATAAAAATTTAATTATATTTAAGAAAACATCAACTCTCACTAATGTTTTTTCATATATTCCAGCTAACAACAACCCAGAAAATATTAATCCATATTGCACAATATTTGGTATAAAACCAAGAGAATCAACAGTGGTTTTTGCCAATAAGGTCATAATTGCTACAAAAAGTACAAAATATATATAAAAAAACCATGTGCATGTCATGGCATATTTTGGTTGAATTGATACTACCATATCACGTACGTTTAAAGAATTAGTGGATTGGGATAGATCATTTAACATCGATATATATTTTGCACTAAAGAAGCACATAAAAATAAAGGCTATAAGCAATGATAATATATTTATTTCATGCATCTTAGATCCAAAAGTTACTAAGAAATATGCTCCACAAGTATAACCACTAACAATAGACAACGTTTGTAACAAGCTTAACTTGTTTTTCATTAGTAAATACTCCTAATTTTTTTTTAAATAATTTTCGATGTTTGATGGAATTATTCTCTTAAGGCAGGGGGGGGGGTATTTTTTCGATGATTTATTTACACTATTTGATTTTTATTTCTGTCCTTTAAACAAGAAATATCGTAAGATTTTATTATCTTCGCTGAGATTTTTCTTGTTTCTTGCGTCAAGTCTTTGGATTTAGCTCTCTTGAACCTCCTTTTTAAGCAAATCGTAATACAAATCAAAACTACTCAAAGCAGAAAATGACGATAGTAAAGTAAACAAAGGAAATTTTTTTTGATATATATACGAATATATATCAATTTACACCTTATTGTATGCTAAATTAATCCAATTAATTGTATTATGAATTAATACATTATGTTATATGTAGGAGTCAATATTTTAAGTTGATTTTAAGTTGCTTTATCTGATTGACCACAATACAACCCGTTTAATTGACCTGAAGGTTTGAAGGGTAAAATTGCAATTAAAAAGTGCGGGAATTACAATTGAAAGGTCTCATCTTATGCAGGATAAGACCAGTTTTTACAAAAGAATACTGTAAAATCAAATGGTTATGTTATAAATATTATAACTGATAAAATTATATAGCAATATATTTTTGATGTTTGGCTGTTTTAGATTATCAAACTATTCTTCATCAAGGTCATAATACCAATATATCTTGTGGTAACTATTTGGTAATTACAAGTATTTATTTTTATATATTGCGAATTTATAAAAAATTTCTTCTTAATTATAAAAAATATTTTTTTACAAAGTATATTACGAAAAACCTCTGTTTTTAAGCCGAAGAGCTGCGTTAACAAAGTTAGAATTGTGGGAATTATTGCTAAAAACATTCGCTATAGATAATTTTTCTTTATTATTCAACGAAAGTGGCATTATTTCATGAAAATCATAGTTTTGCAGATTATCTTGCCTATTTGTTGAGGTAAATAATGAGGTATTTTGCTCATAATTAGTCATAATGGATGAGTTAAATTTATATAGAAATTGTTGTACTTTTTTTGGATCTTTAAAATCTTTTAAATTAATGTATTTTTGTAATGTACTAACTTGTTTTTTTTGATCTAAAGCTGAAAAATGTATTGGCAATTTAAGCGTTTTAGAAATAACTTGAAAGATGTTTCTATCTGCTAGAATTTCGTACATATTACCAATATGAGGGACGGTGCGTTGAAAATAAAGCGCCATCTCCATATCCGGATTAGTTTTAGCTATCTCACTCTCAAGTATTTGATGTTTATATGCTGATACAGTGTTATTGATACGTATGTTATTCTGTACTTTTCCATTGTTTTTATCAAAACTATTGTTGATTGAATCAAAATCAAATGAATACATAATCTCTTTGTAACGATTATCATTATATTTATTGGCAAAACTTTTACGATCTTTTAAATCAGATTGAAATATACGCTTTAAAAATTCTTGTGATATCTTACTTGAGTCGTCAATACCTTTAGACTCCAGTACTATATTCATTAGCCTTTTATCTGCAATCAGCTTTTCAAAAGAATCAATTTCATCAATATTACTTACATAATAATCAACATCTTCATCAATCTTCTTTTCTAATCTACTTTGTTCTGTTTTAGTTAAAAAAGTTTTTTTATTATTGATATAATGGTTCATTTTATTATAGGTATAACTTTTTATATAGTCTATTTTTGTTGATGGCGAATGTACCATTGGTATGTGCTTAGGCTTACCTTTTTTATCAAAATTAAATGCGTGGTTAAAGTTTATAAAATTCGTATTGTGGGATTTATTAACGTAACTATTCGGATCAGAAGGGTCACTGGTTAGGATATCACGCAATGTACACTTATAAGTATCATTTATGTTAATATCGTATGCTCTTAACGCTACTTCTAATGGTGTTATAGGTTTGTTATAATTTGTCTTAGAAGAAAAATTGCTTTTTTGTTGCAAAAACTCATCAACAGAACTAATAGATGTCAAGCTTTTTTGATAGTTTGCTATAGACAATCTAATTGTTTCATTGCGAGATTTATTGCAATTTTTCTCATATAAATCTAGTAGTTGTTTAATTTGTTCATTTGTTTGAATTTTATTAGTGAAATTTTTATTAATAAAGTCAGTGTGAAAAAAATCTTTTATTTGAATAATACTTTTATTTTTATCCATTAAAAGTTTTAAAAAATGATTAGAACTAATTCTTGAATCTATCGATAAAGCTAATTTAACAATTTTAAAGAGTATTGGATCTTGTACAAGTTGTTTAATTGAAGAAATGGAGCCAATTGTAGATTCATAATAAGAACGCTCATAAGGAATATTTTTCTCTGGAACAAAATATGTTGTACGATCAAGATATTTATTAACGATATTTTCTATCTGATTTTTTGTTAAAATACTAGTTTCCTTGTTTAAAGGATTATTTGATTTAATATGAAAATATTCTGCAATTTGTCGAAAACGACTGTCTTTAGATTTTGTAAAAAATTTATCAGGATGATCAAGTCCATAAGTCATAACTTCTTTTAAAAAAGGAAGAGATATATGTTTATGATCAATATCAAAAGATTTGAGAACATAATCTAATAAACGCTTATTATTTATCAGTTGATCAATAGAAGTTATCTTTTTGGCATTATTCCTAAAATATTCGCTTTTTGCAAAAACATCATTTTCATTTATTAGAAAATAATTTTTGTAACGTGATATCAATCTTTCTTGTTGTATGCCACTTTGAATACTCTTAGGTGTATGAGATAGTGAAAAATCGAAAGATTGAGCGAATTTTTTAAATTTACTATTAATATTTATCAAGCTCTTTGAATCATTAGGATCACTTTCTAAAATCTTACGTATTAAAGTTTTTTCACGCAGTATATCCGACAAATTATGAGCTTTTAAAGCATAACTCACAAGTCTATGATCTTTTAAAAACTCATCAACCGTTGATATTTTTTTAATTTCTTGTCTGTAATAGCTCTCTTCACGAGATACAGTAGGGCGCTTCGAAATCTCTGAAATCAGCTTATCTTGAATATGACCCAAAAATATAGGGAAGAATGTACCTGCTTGCGATACCATCGAATTATTCCAAAATTTTTATGAAGATATCCGACGACTATAAACTCCCTCACTGCCCGATTATACAACATGTATAATAATATATCCATAAAAAATATACTTTTATGTGATTTTTTTGATTTTTACAAAATGCCAATTTAAATCAGTTTTTACAATTGATTTATTCATCTTTAAGCATGCCCAGAGCACGTAAGTAAACTTCTAGAATTTGTTCCTCTTCCATCCATTCTTGTTCGTCTTTTTTACGCAATAAGACAATTTTTTTTATAGCCTTAATATCAAAACCATTCGCTTTAGCTTCGGCATAGACATCTTTAATGTTTTCAGAAACTATCTTTTTTTCTTCTTCAAGACGTTCAAGGCGATCAACAAAAGCACGCAACTGATCTTGTGTATCGTTTTGAATGATATCAATCATAAATTTACCCCCAGAAATAAAAATATTTACTAATCAAATTCGCAAAAAATTATCAATTTAGATATACATGTTCCGAATTTTCCACATAAATAGTACGATTAATTAAATTGCAAAAACATAATCAAGTGTATTTCATTAAGATAAGTTAAATAAATTATCATGGATGGTTGGAAAAACAATAAATAAAATAAATATATTAATCCTTATCCTGGCGAATTAATAAGGTTAATAAGATAAATTGCTTTGTGCAAAATTCTGGTTTGGTGAAATGATTTAATTAAGATGGATTCCTCAAATAATTCAATACCTCATGTGCATGACCTTTAACTTTTATTTTATTCCATATTTTGGATATAATTCCTCTTTCATCAATAAGGAAAGTGGTTCTTTCTACTCCCATATATTGTCTTCCAAACATGATTTTCTCTTTCCAAACACCATATGCATTTAAAGATATTTTGGATTCATCGGAAATGAGTATAATAGAAAGATCATATTTTTTACAAAATTTTTCATGACTTTGAATAGAATCAGGTGATACTCCAATTACTATAGTAGATTCTTTGTCAAAATCATTCTTCAATTCGCTAAATTCCCTTGCTTCAATAGTACATCCGCTTGTATCATCTTTAGGATAAAAATAAAGAACTACTTTTGATCCTTTTAGCTCAGATAAGGCAATTTTTTTTTCACAAGTGCTCGGAAGAGTGAAGTCAGGAGCCTGATCGCCTGCAGATAAAGGTGTATATGTCATTGTGGATTTTTCCCCTTTTATTTGGCATAGTGTAAAAGATCAAGTTTATATTATCTCTCATTTATTATATAACCATGAGCTATATGGTTTAATGTGATAATATATTTAATAGACTGGTCTAATTAATTTCTTTATTAAAGATTCATTCTATATAATCATAAAAATTTATTTTCCTCATTATATGATAACACAATAATTAAAACAGGCATTGATATTACTTTTTTATCTGTAATAAATATTTGATACTTGGATCAATTAATATATCTTAAAGGTTTTTTGATTAATAACCTTGATTAAATATGATTTTAATTTGATATTTTTTTGCTTTTAATTTATTACCATTACTTAATTAGTAACTTAAAATCATTTACAAATTAGACTTTATTTTTATCATCATAATTAATTATGTTTTGGTTTATCTGCCTTTACTTTATCTTGCCAAATATCTTTAATAAAAGTTTCTTCTTCCCTCATAAAGTTATCAGTATATATCTCAACATTTTTTCCTTTAATGATGTCTTTTTTAATTGAGGAAAACACTTTATTAATGGAGCGAGAGGTGTCTTTTTCTTTTTTCAAATTGCAATCTGGACACTTAATATAGATTATAGAATTACTGTTGATTATAGGAGAACGTATGTATAGAATCGACTGTGCTCTCACTATATTGCTACTTGCTGAAATATACAGCAATAATGCTAAAACTAAATAACGCATATCAAATCTCACATATATAAAATTTTCTTGTTATATAAATTATATAATTCTTTATTAATCTATTTTACAATTTACATTGATACCATTTAAGCCTATATCTGTACGCCAAAAACCATGATCCCAATCAATATCATTCACCATACGGTATGCTCGTTCCCGTGCTTCTTTTATAGTTTTTCCTGATGCAGTTGCACCTAATACTCTACCACCATTAGCTACCAGATAATTATTAATTATTCCTGTTCCCCCGTGAAATAATTTGGTGCCTGGCTTTTCTTGAGGAAGTGCTTTAATCAAGCTCCCTTTATGATAATTATCAGGATAGCCTTTCGTAGCGACAACAACGGTTAGGGCATATTCTGCCATCCAATCTATAATAACATCCTGTAGTGTGCCATTAGTGCATGAATGCATAATCTTTAATATATCACTCTTTAGTCTCATCATCATAACTTGACATTCAGGGTCGCCAAAACGCACATTATATTCAATTAGATATGGACCACTACTGGTAATCATAAGCCCAGCAAATAGAACTCCTTGAAAAGGAATACCTTCTTTTTGCATCCCTTCAATTGTTGGATTGATAATTGACTTGATAATATTAGAATACAATTCACTTGATATTCCTGATGAGGGAGAATAGGCTCCCATTCCTCCGGTATTGGGACCAAGGTTGCCATCTTTAAGCCGTTTATGATCTCTTGCCGTCGCAAAAGGTACTGCATTTTCTCCATCACAAATTGCGAAGAAACTAACTTCATAACCTTCAAGATAATCTTCTATTACTACGGTTGAATTTATTTGTTTAAAACATCGATTAATTGCCTCTAAAGATTCATCTAAAGTTGTTGCAACAACTACTCCCTTGCCAGCAAAAATTCCGTCAGCTTTAATTACAATGGGCATTTTTTGTGTTTTAACGTAATCATTAGCTATTGCTTGATCAGAAAAATGACGATATTTAGCGGTAGGAATCCCATACTTTAAACAGAAATTTTTAGCAAATGATTTGGAAGATTCAAGTTGAGCCGCTGCTTTAGAAGGTCCAAAAACTGCAAAACCAGCAGAATTCAACGCATCAGTTATACCGTTTACTATTGGCAATTCCGGACCAATAACAACCAGATCTATCTTTTTATCTTGGCAGAATTTAATAATTGCAGGATTGTCTTGTATATCAATGGAAACGCACTGAGCATGTTCTGCAATACCAGGATTACCTGGTATAGACCATAATTCTGATAATAATGGTGATTCTGCTATTTTCCAAGCTAGAGCATGTTCTCGTCCCCCAGAACCAATCAATAGTACTTTCAATATTCTATGATCCCCCGTTAAAAAAATGTATGTTTTTAATTAAATAAGTGAAATAACATCTAAATCACTCTCAAAATCATAGATTCACTAGCAACTAAATTTGTATATCACAAAAATATTAAACATAACTACTAGTTATGATAGCATGAACTTCACTGTGATAATACCAATTATTATCATAATCTTTTTAATATAAAATCAATATACAAATATGATTGTAATTGTTGGAATTTTGATTGATCTAAATTAGTACATTCACATACTTGAAATTATATTAGGTATAATATTTATTTTTTAAAGTATGGGCTTAGGTAAAATTGGGGTTTTAAATATAAAAAATGTTTTCTTTATGTGATTATCTTCGTCGTCGTATTGTGGACTCGGCAATTTATCCCTATGTGCAGTTGGCAAGGTGGGATCGTCCGACTGGATGGCGTCTATTAGCTTGGCCTTGTCTTTGGTCTATCGTACTTGCTGCACATTCTTTTAAAAGGTCTGGAATACTGTCTTGGTCGTTAGTTTTGTGGTATATATTTCTTTGTATTATTGGTTCAATCGTCATGCGTGGTGCTGGATGTACTTGGAATGATCTGGTGGATCAAAATATTGACTTGCAGGTTTATCGCACACAATCTCGCCCTTTACCATCAGGAAGGTGTAGCCGTTTACAGGCCTATATTTTTGCATTTTTACAGCTTTTAATTGGTTTTATAGTATTAATTAAATTTAATTATTTTACAATTTTTTTGGGATGTATGTTGTTAGCAATTGTTATCTTATATCCATTTACAAAGCGTCTTATAAATTATCCTCAAATTGTTCTAGGTTTTTGTTTTTCAGGAGGAATTCTCGTAGGGTGGAGTGCTTTATATGGCACTATTTCATGGGTTACTATCTTGCTTTATATAGGAACAATTTGTTGGGTTATTGGATATGATACGATATATGCACATCAAGATAAAGAAGATGACGAATTGATAGGCCTAGGTTCTACAGCTAGGTTTTTTGGGCACAACACAAAATTATGGTTATTTTTTTTATACGGTATGTTTATTTTGTTGTTTATGTTTGTGCTTTATTTTGTTCATGTAAATATTTGTGCTTGGATTGGTATGCTAGTTGTTTTATATTTATTGGTATGGCAGATAGTTGTACTTGACACTTCTAGTCCAGATAAGTGTTTTATAGCTTTCAAAAAAAATGATACCTTAGGGATGTTAATTTTTCTTGGTTTGATTATGTCTTTATTGCTTATTAATTAATTTTACGATTTTATATTTTCTATTCATGCGATAATTTTTTCATTAAAAATCAGTGGTATATTTGTTATAATAATATAATTTGTTATGAAATTTGTTGGATAGAAATAATTGATATATTCAGTAAAATCTATAATTTATATGATTATATTTTGTATTGCTATAGTGATTGATTATGATTATTTGCTAATGTTTGCGATAATAGATCATATTTATGAGCTTGATCATGGTAGATTATAATTAAAAAATTGTGTTATTATTTTAGAAAATTAAGCAAATATGTTTTTAATTTGATAGCACAGCAAGAATTATCATACGGTATAATGCAATATCAAAAGCTTATAAATTGATGTAAAACGAAATCAAGATATTGATTTTTATATATATTTAAATTGGATGGTAGGACATTGAATAAATGAAATTTTATTCCGTAAAAGAAATTTTCCTGACTCTTCAGGGAGAAGGGGCTGATGTAGGTCGCGTTTCTGTTTTTTGTAGATTTTCTGGTTGTAACCTTTGGTCGGGAAGAGAAAAGGATCGTGCTTATGCACAGTGTCGTTTTTGTGACACTGATTTTGTAGGCACAAACGGTACTATGGGTGGTCGATATAGTGCTGAAGAACTAGCTGATGTTATTGCGGGAGAATGGATCGGATTAGAGAATAATGAACATCGTTATTGTGTTTTGACAGGAGGAGAGCCCTTATTGCAAGTAGATGCTCCGTTAATTAAAGCATTACATCAACGTAATTTTGAAATTGCTGTTGAGACCAATGGTACAATTGAACCTCCTGAGGGAATTGATTGGATATGTGTTAGCCCTAAAGGCGGATGTGATATAAAAATTAAGAAGGGCAATGAATTGAAATTGGTATTTCCACAATTAGACGCTCATCCAAATCGTTACAGTATGTTTGATTTTGAAAGGTTTTCGTTACAGCCAATGGACGGTATTGATCTTGAAAAAAATACAAACTTAGCGATAGATTACTGTTTTAAACATCCTCAGTGGCGTATTAGCATGCAAGTTCATAAGTTTATTGGAATTCGTTAATTTTTTATAGATATCATAAAATATGCAAGTTTATTTGATATATACTCTTTAAATTAATCGTTTACATTGATTTTAGTCATTATCATATCCAGCCCATTAATTCATGACGGATTATTTTTTCCATAAGATCTATGCTGATATTGCTACTGTTAAGGCATGGAATATGTGTGAATTGTTTTCCACCGTGACTAATAAATATTTCCTTGACTTCATGTGCAATTTCGTAATCTGTTTCTAGACAATCCGAAGAAAAACCAGGGGTAATGATAGCAAGTCGCTTAATACCATTTTGTGCCAATTGTTTAACTGTCTGATCTGTATATGGTTGAAGCCATTCAGATGGTCCAAAACGTGACTGAAAACTTAATTTAAAATTTTCATCTGTTAATTCTAAAGACTCTTTGATAAGACGAGCCGTCTTTCTACAGTGACAGCTATAAGGATCTCCATTTAGACAATAAGAAATTGGCATTCCGTGGAATGATGCTAAAAGTATTTCAGGTTCCCATTTTAGTGATGTTAAGTGTGATTTTATTGAATTAGTCAATGCTAAAATATAATTTGTATTATCGTAATATGGAGGAACAACTCTTAAGCTTGGTAACCAACGCATGCTCATCATTTTTTTAAAAGCTTTATCTTGTGCAGTTGCTGTGGTAGCCGCTGAATATTGTGGATAAAGAGGAAATAAAAGAATTCGGTCACAACCTTTTTTCTTGAGATTATCAATGGTATTATCTATTGACGGTTTGCCATATCTCATTGCCCATTCAACTACTATATAAGGAGTATTTTCAAATCTTTTAGATAGATTAGTGGCTTGATTTCGTGTATGGGTTCGTAAAATGCTCTCATTATCTTTAGTATTCCACACTTTAGCATAGTAATGTTTGATTTTTTGGGGTCTTACATTGAGAATTATTCCAAATAGAATTGGCCACCATTGCCAAGATGGTAACTCAACCACGCGCTTATCAAGGAGAAATTCTCTTAGATAGCGACGTAGAGAAAAAAAGTCATATCCATCTGGTGTTCCGAGATTCATTATTAAAACGCCAATTTTTCCAAATTTAACGTCATAATTAGCATGTGGATCAGATGTACCAGTACTATTATTATGTATACTACAATCTAACATTATCGGGCTGTATCTTTTCTTTAGTATATGATTTGAAATATTTAATAAAAAATGTCGTCTAAACTTTATATCCCAAGGGAAATTAGAGGTGTCACAAAACAATAAAATCCATACATTGTCATTTTATAATTTAATTGCTCAACATTTATTTATAATACATTACCATTTCGTATTACTATATTTTTTTGTATATTGTCCAAATTTATATTGGAATATTTCATTGATCATCTTTTTATAATAATAATCAATCTGCATATATCTAAATTTTACTTATAAAATATAACTGATATAGGGGGCGCTGTAGGATCTTCTGGCACAGAAATTAGATCTTTTTGTGACTTATTAGGAGGAATTGGTTGTGATGTTAGGTGTGTACGTTCAAGATAGAACTGACCCTTATTTGAGGAAATACAACTTAATTTATTGCTTTTTATTAACGTACACTCAATTATTTCTGAAGTATTTCTTATTAGAGAGGTGAGATTAATTTCTATATTTTGATATGATTTGTATTGATAAAAACCTGTTGCTAAAATGGTATTAGAACCATCGGTAGACATGGTTTTAAAGGTGCCATCTTTTTGAAAATATGAAATAATTCCATTTTGATCTTCCCAATAACCTACTATAACTTTATTCTTTGGTGACTCTTGATCAGTATTAATTTGCATAGTACCACAAGAAGATATAAGAAACATAATGTAAAAAAATGATAAAAGAAAATGTCTTGTCATCACGAGCGGACCTCCCGATATAGATGAGATATTTCATCAAATATCAATTTAAATTAGATAAATACATCCTATCAGTAATATTTCGTATTGTAATATGTTTTTATCCGTATTACAAAACCAAAACTATGTAACACGCAGTATATATATATTGCACTATAATATATACATATATGTTTACGATATTGGTGAAAAATAACCTAAAAATACTATAGGAAGTGTGGAGAAAAAAAATAATCCCTTGAGCCCGCTAACATGTGCAATATGCCATACCATCATGCTAATCAGGAAACAAGGCAACAATACTCTAATCCACCATGAAAATTGTTCGTTCATCAAGAAACAAGTTACAAGAGTAGCAGTTATCACAAAGATATCAACCGCTATCCAAAAATATTGAATCATATTATTTGATTTTCTCCACATAAAATATCACATGTTAATTATCTTAGTAATTCGTAATCATAATGCAATAATTTATTAAACTTAGTTGTACATTTTTCTTTGAAAAATAGATCCTAATATCTATAATTAAGTGGATTATTAGATGATTAGTATAAGTAATATACTATTTTTGATTTTGGTATTTTGAACATAGGAAATGCCAAATCAGTGCAATAAAATATATTTTTTATATCAATATGATGTATGACTAGGTATTTATAGTTTTACGATATGGGGTAATACTTGATCGTATTTCATATTGCGAATTTACTTTTAAGCAGGCATTCTTCATATTCAGATTCAGCGTTGGAGTCGTATGTAATAGCTCCGCCGACATTAAATACTGCTTTATTATTGGGGAAAAGGCTTATTGTACGGATCGCAACAGAAAAACGCATTATGGATGTTGGAGAAATAAAACCAATAGCTCCACAATAAATACCACGAGGTTTTTTCTCTATTTTTTGGAGTATTTGCATTGATTTTATTTTTGGAACCCCTGTAATTGATCCACAAGGAAATAATGCAGCAAAAATGTCTTTTATCTGCAAAGTATGAACTAATTGCCCGCAAACACTGCTTACCATTTGGTGTATCGTTGTATATTGTTCTATTTCAAATAAAGATGGGGTTTTTACCGTCCCAGTAATGGAAATTCGCGATAAATCATTGCGTAACAAATCAACAATCATTCTATTTTCTGATAAATTTTTACAATCTTTTTTAAAAGCAGAAACAATTTTTTGATCTTCTAAAATATTTTTTCCTCGAGACATTGTTCCTTTCATAGGACGTGTTTCAATATATCCTTTATTATTTATATCAAAGAATAATTCTGGTGAACGAGATAAAATAATTGGCCCTTGTAAAGAAATTAGGCTACCATAACGAACTGGTTGACGTTCGATAAGTGACCAAAATGCTTTTAAAGGATCTCCATACCATTGTGCTATAATAGGAAAGGTTAAATTTCCTTGATAACAGTTACCACTGCATAAATTCTGATAAAATTTTTCGAATTTTTTTTGGTACGTTTTAAAATTCCATGATATTTTAGGATTATGTAAAAAAATTTTTTGGCTTTGATAGGGGCGAGATAGCACATGATTAGGAGATGTGGGGGCTTTAAAAACCCCAAAGCATAGCAAAGGTACATCTTGTTCAGCTTGAATAAGATGACGCAGACTTTTATCAAATAAGAATCCAGCTTCATAAGAAATATAGCCAGCAAGCCATTTTCCTTGAAGACGAGCATTTTCTATGCGAGAAAAAGCAAGATGAAATTCTTGCTCATTTCTTGCGCATATAATATCAACTGGATCAGTGAAGAGCAATTGCTCGCTTTTCCAATCATCACGAAATAGTACAAATGACGGATAATTTTTCATTAAAGAGAAATTTTCTCGTATTCAACAACTACATATTTTCAAGTTCATCTATCATTTTTTCCACCGATCGTAATCCTTTATTCCAAAAACCTGGATCAGAAAGATTAATATCAAAAGGCTGTAGAAGTTCAGAATGATGTTTTGAGTTTCCTGCACGTAAGATATCAAGATATTTTTCTTGGAATTGATCAACTGTATTACTCTTGTATATTTCGTATAGTGAATTGACCAAACAATGACCAAATGCATATGAATAGACATAAAAAGAAGAGTTGATAAAATGTGAAATTACCATCCAGAAATTATCATATCCAGAGTTATCAAGATCGAAATCAGGACCAATAGCCTCTTTTTGGGTTTCAAGCCATATTTCATTTATTCGCTTAATAGTTAATTCTCCAGTTGATCGGCGTTCTGTATGTAGCTTTATTTCAAAATCGTAGAAAGATATTTGACGTATGATGCTATTAATTGAATCTTCGATTCTATTGGCGAGTAATATCTTACGTTCTTTCTTATCAGAAATTTCACTCATTAAAGAATCAAAAGTAAGTGTTTCACCAAAAATAGAAGCAGTTTCTGCTAATGTTAAGGAAGAATCAGCCATGAGCAACCCCTGATTTTTTGCTGAAAGTACTTGATGAATACCATGGCCTAGTTCATGAGCTAGCGTCATCACATCTCTTAATTTTCCCGCATAATTTAAGGAAATATAAGGATGTGCTGAAGGTACAGTCCCATGCGAAAATGCTCCTGAACCTTTTCCTTCATATTGAGCTGCATCAATCCAGTTATTAGTAAAAAATTTCTCTGCAATATCAGACATTTGAGGAGAAAATTTGGAATATGCTGCAAGAGTTATATCTTGTGCTTTTTTAAAATTAATGACAGAATCTGGGGTTTCTGGTAAAGGAGCTGAACGGTCCCAAAATTTCATCTTATCTAATTTAAGCAATTTCTTCTTTATTGCATAATATCTATGCGATATATTTGGATAATTATCTTTGACAGATTTGGTTAGTGATTCTATCACAGATGATTCTATGTCATTTGCTAGATGACGACTATCAGCAATATTTTCATATTTTCTCCAGCGATCTTGTATTTCCTCTTCTTTTGCAAGGGTATTGGTAATGAAAGAAAAGATATAGCCACTTTTATTTAATGTTTTAAATATTGCTTTTCCTGATTCTTCGCGAATTTTCCTATCTGGATTGATGAGAAAATTTAATGTTTTTTCAAGAGATAATTTTTGATCTTTTACTGTAAATCTAAGAGATTCCAGCGTTTCAGCAAAAAATCTTTTTAGTGCGTCTCCTCCTGTTTGAGATGTATCTGATAATAGACATTCTAAATCATCTGATAATAAGTGTTTTTTAAATTTTCTGATATTTTTTATCCAAGGAGAGTATTTCAATGCAATAAAATCGTGGGTGTAGGATTTTTCAATAAGTTTATCATCAAGATGATTTATTTCTAATGTAAAAAAAATCAGACGATTACTCCAATTAGTTAGCTTTGTTGTGGTATCTATATAAAACTTACTAATGATTGGATCAGATAAATGGCAACTATGCAGTAATCCTACATAGGAGAAAATACGTCCCATAAGATCGGCAAGCCTTTCGTATTCAGATATCGCTGCTCCTAATCCACTGCAGTCAGTTTTGGTTGTAGCATCTGCTACATTATCTTTCCAGCGAGTTCTAAAGGCTAAACTTTCATGATCAATTCGCTCAAGGTCATTTAAGATTTCTTGGCTATCGTGAGACTTATAAAGGTCTTGTAGATTCCAGCGGGGAAGGTTGCCTAAATTTTCTTTTAAATTGTTTACGTTATTCAAGGATATACTTTCGTTGGATAAAGAATTATGAACAAGAGATTTTCTATAAATATTTATTATCATTTTATACATCCTTTTAGATTGTGAATATTATGTGTATAAATCAGATTGGATTGTCTTTGGACAATAATTGTAACGGGAAATAATTGCAATATCACTATTTGTATAAAAGGCTTACTAAATTTCTTTCAAATTATCATATTAAATCCAACAAGATTTTTAATTCTATTGAGTAAATTAAAATAAGGTGTGTACTTAATAGAGGAAAGGCGAAGAAATGCCTAAAGAAAAGATCATGGATTGTCGCAAAAGACTGCTGCTTATAGATAATGATTACGAACAATGCAGTTTATTAAAAAAACATATTGAAGACTTAGACTATGATGTTGTTGTAGTTGATTCATTGCAAAAATATTCTGAAATTTTAAATTATGATAAAATAGATGCAATTTTTTTGAGTCTTATAAAATTTGAAGGCGATAGTGACATGCTTTTAAAACAAATTGTAGAAAGCAAGCCGACCATACCAGTTATTATTCAAACAAGGCATAATTATCTTAAATTGCTCATCTGTTCTATTCAAAATAGTATTTTGAGGATTTCACCCAATCCATCTTCTATAGATCAAATAATTGAATCTATTATATCTGTTATGGAAAGCCATATTTTCTATTCTATACAAGAGGTAGATAACAAAACACAATCTTTGGATTCTTTGATTGCTGTGAGTCCTGCAATGGTTAGAGTAATAAATTGTGCACGTAGAGCTGTAGAATGTTGGACGCCGGTGATGATAGAAGGAGAGTTTGGTGTTGGGAAAAAGATGCTGGCTCGTTCTATTCATGCATCAGGATCACGATCCAATTTTCCTTTTATAACAGTCAATTGTGGAATGATTTCTCAGGATAAAGTTGAAAAAGTTTTATTTGGTGAATTAGATCCGCAATACAATAATAAAATGCACTATCCTGGAAAGTTTGTTGAAGCAAATGGTGGAACTATTCTGTTGGAGGAAGCGCATGCATTGCCTATCAATGTGCAAGAAAAGATTTGTAGCTTTATTGACACAGGTAGATTTGATTTCAATGGTTCTAATAATTTGTCAAAATTAGATGTACGGCTTATTTTTTCCACAAATAAAAATTTGCTTCAAGAAGTTAAGAAGGATGAATTTTGTAAAGAACTTTATTATAAAATTAGTTCTTTCCCTATAAAAATTCCTGCATTGCGAAATCGTCGTGAAGACATTCCATGGTTGGCACGTTTTTTTCTAAAACTATTTTGTGAGCAGTATAAAATAAGTCATATGAATTTTTCATCAGGAGCATTATCTGCTTTAACTGATTATAATTGGCCTGATAATATTCAAGAACTTGAAAACATTATATTTCAATCTGCAATTGTTAGTGAAAATTTTCAGATCATAGAAGATGATCTGATTCCTTTAATGTTTTCGGATGAGAAAAAAGAAGTAAAAACTGATTTAGAAAAATTAAATAGGCATGATATGGAACGCAAATGCCAGAATATTATTGAATTAGATAATTTTCCATCAAATAATCAATACACTATCAGTGCTATTAATAAAGATGGAGAAATACACTGTTTATCCTATATTGAGAAAAAAATAATTCAATTTGCAATGAAATTATATCAAGAACACATGAGTGAGGTTGCAAGGAGACTTGGTATAGGAAGATCCACTCTGTATCGAAAGATTAAAGAGTATAATATTGAATATGATAGCCTATAAGCCTAGCAATTATAATTATGTTTTAAATATTATTTTTTACGTTTAGTTTGGTTAATCTTTATTTTTTTATACCCGTTTTATTTTTAATATCGTCTTAATTGATAGCAAATTAAAAAATCACCTCTAATAAATTTTCATTTGATGGCATCAACTGCATATTTGCTTTTTTTATGCTGCAAATCATTCGGAAAGTTCGTTTCTTATGTCGCGTATAAACTTTATTTTACATATACAATTGACTTCAAATTCAGTTCATCTATGACTCTATAATTCTCACTATACTTATTTTTGAAAGTATTGCTGATGTTCATATTGTTCATTCTTAATGTAGCGATTTCATCTGCATTAGATACATGTTTGATTTTTTCAACAATTTCACCATATTGTTCTAACTCACTGAGATGATCGTTAGCAAAATCTTTCAATTTTTGTGAAAATTGAGGAGATGTAATAACTTTCTTATCTAATTCACTTTTTGATCTAATTTCCTCTTCTAATGAATCATTATTATATAATCACTATGAAATAGTGACAGGTAAATCTTATATTAAAAAATGCAGGATTAAATTGGAAAACACCTTAAAATCAATTGTTTAATATTGTGTGTTATGACAAATATTAAGTAATTGATTTTAAGTAATTGTATTTATAACTGCTGTCTATATGTAAAATTCATAACTTGAAGTGGTAATTTTAGTATAGATTTTATATTATTATGTGGTATTGAAGTTTGTTGGATATTATAATTTATCCATAACAACAGATATATCCGGAGCATCCTCAGCTTTCATTCCAACAACGTGATATCCAGCATCTACATAGTGACAGTTTCCACTAACTCCAGTAGAAAGATCAGAAAGCATATAAATAGCAGACTTGCCAACTTCATCATGAGTAATATTGCGTCGTAGAGGAGAGTTAAGTTGATTCCATGTGAGAATATATTTAAAATCACCAATGGCAGATGAAGCAAGTGTTTTTACAGGTCCGGCAGAAATTGCATTTACTCTAATCCCTTTCTTTCCTAGATCCATTGCAAGATAGCTTACAGATGTTTGTAGGGCTGATTTGGCAATTCCCATAACATTATAGTGAGGCATCACTCTTTCTGCTCCAAGATATGTTAAAGTTAGAATGCTACCATTTTCATTCATTATTGACTCTGCACGAGCTGCTATGGCTGTAAAAGAATAAACGGAAATATCCATTGTATTCAAAAAGTTTTCACGGCTTGTGTTAATATAAGGGCCTGTTAGTTCGCTTTTTTCTGAAAAAGCAACTGCATGGACAATGAAATCTATTTTCTTCCAATGCTGTTCTACCTTGCAAAATACATCTTCAATTGTTTCAGGATCAGAAACATTACAGTGTCCAGCCATGAAAAAATTCATTCCATCAACTAAATTTTCAATGCGTTTCTTGATAGCATCACTTTGCCATGTCAAAGCAACTTCTGCACCTGCATCATGGCACATTTTTGCAATCGACCACGCAATAGAACGATTGTTTGCTACACCAAAAACAATACCTCTTTTATTTTTCATTAGGCCATCTATTTGAAGCATATCACGACTCATAAAAACTCCTTGATCTAATTTCAACGTTTGTATTACATACGTTGTAACGTTTGTATTGCATATATTATAAATGTATTCAAGTTTGCCTGTATTGTAATATTGTAATATTGTAATATTGCAATATTGTAAAAGTAATGTTTTATTTATACACTTTAGTTTTAATTGATAAGTGGGTAGTTTGAAACTTGGAACAAGATCTTTTAGTTGATGACGGCGTGGTTTTTGCATTATTTTCTGAATGGATGAAAGATGCACAATGTGCTGAAGATAGATATCCTGACGCTGCAGTATTGGGAACTGTTGATTTTAATGGATTTCCAAATTCACGTGTAGTTCTTGTAAAGCATTTTGATAAAAATGGCTTTGTATTCTATACAAATAGTAAAAGTTGTAAGGGAAAAGAAATAATAGAAAATCCTAGGGTTTCATTATGTTTTTATTGGAAATCCCTGTGTAGACAAGTTCGTTTGCGTGGACTGGTTGAGAAATGTTGTGATTCAGAATCGGATCTTTACTATGCTTCTCGCCCACGTGGTAGTCAAATAGGCGCGTGGGCTTCAAAACAATCACAGATAATGGAATCTTATGATATTTTAAAAAAATCAGTAGAAAAGTATTCCTCTTTATATGAATCGCAGGTAGTTCCGCGTCCTGTTTGGTGGTGTGGTTTCCGAATCTTGCCTATATACATAGAATTTTGGAATGAGCGTCTACATCGTCTTCATGAGCGAATTGTATTTTCTCGTGAAACAACCATCGAAAAGTGGAAAAAATTTATGTTATACCCATAAACATAATATGCTTGAAGATAGATTTATTAAATAATATATACAACATTTTAGTATACTATTCAGTGTTAATCTAACTATTGGAAAACGTCATTTATATGTACTGTTTTATTTTGGCAAATAAAATTATGGCTAAAATAATGATACGTTAATGAGCGTATTCTTCAAAACATGGTTTTATCGAATTATTCCATCTAGTATGATAGGCAGTTATCATTTCGTCGGCTAAACTTCTATTATTAGTGATTATTTTTTCTATAGATTTTAAAAAGATAGTTTCATCTTCTTTGTGATGGTTAAGTTCAGCCCGCTTCTTCAATCCATTACGTGAAAAGGTAAGAATCTGATCTGCAATGCTTATTAAAGATTGATTGTTAATTTTCGCTCTTATTCCTTCACGTGGGACGATGTTGCGTAATTTATTTACGTCATTAAAAGACCATTCGGACGTCAGATTATCTGCATCTTGCAGTGCGGAGGAGTCATAAAGAATACCTGTCCAGAAAGCTGCTATAGCGAGAATTTGTTCTGGTGTGCCAGCATCTGCCCCACGCATTTCAAGACAATTTCTTAAACGTACATCTGGAAATAGTGTGGATAAATGATTTTCCCAGTCTTCAATTGTTGGCTGCCACTGTTTTATTCGCCCTTTTAATGCGCCATTCATAAACTGCCGAAAAGTAATGTCCGTACATTGATAATATTGGTTGTCACGAATAATAAAATACATTGGAACATCAAGGGCCCATTGCACATAATGTTCAAAACCAAAGTTTTTTTCAAATGCACAAGGAATAAGTCCTGTGCGGTTATTATCAGTATTAAGCCATATTTCACTGCGCCATGATTGGAATCCATTAACCCGCTCTTCTGTAAAGGGGGAAGATGCAAATAGAGCTGTAGCAAGTGGTTGTAATTTTAAAGATACACGCAATTTAGTTGCCATGTCGTATTCAGTGAAAAAATCAAGGCTGACTTGTGTTGTGCATGTTCTAAACATCATATCTAAACCGCAGGTTCCTACTTTTGGCATATATTTTTTCATTATTGTATAACGCGATTTAGGAATTACAGGTATCTCGCTTAGTTTACATTTAGGGTTAGCTCCTATCCCCATAACTGTCAGATCAAGACTATGAGTAATATTCTTTAAAATTGCTATATAATTGAACATTTCCTCTTTGATTTGATGCATGTTTTTTACAGTTGTACTGGACAATTCAAACTGTCCCCCTGGCTCTAGAGATATTCCAGCCTTGCTAATAGAATCGCTGAGTCCTATGATATTTTCCCCATCCATTATGGGTTTCCAACTCATAATTCTTTTAAATTCGTGTAAAATAGTAGAAATACTTTTTTCTCCACTATAAGGAGCTGGGATATTATTTGAATTCGAAAAAATGAAACTTTCGTGTTCTACTCCAATACACAAGTCCTTTTGTGGCTTAATGTAAGATGCAATTTTATTTACCAAATCATCTATGGAGGTTACGGTATGTCCGCTCGGCAAATTAAAAACCATATTTATTCCTTAAACTGATAGCAGGATTGTCTTGTAATTGATATTATATAAGATCATTTTGTGAATAAGTAAATTATTATTGCAGCTAATCATTTATATGCCTCATACCAATCACCGCAAATAGATTGAACTAAAGCCATAGCTGCAACTGCTGCAGTATCGGAGCGTAAAATTCTTGGACCTAGTGAAATAGGGGTGACAAACGGAAGTGACCGCAACTTTTCTATTTCATCAGGATGAAATCCTCCTTCTGGTCCTACAATAATTGCTATGGAAGAGGTGTTAGGTATTTCTTGAATAATTTTCAAAGAATTTTTTTGACAATACGTTTCGTCAGCAAAAATAACATGTCGATTCTTATCCCAATTATCTAAAATAGCATCTAATGCAACTGGAGGATGTATAGATGGAATCGTAATAATATTGCATTGCTCTGCAGCACTTATTGCATAAGTTCGAATGCGATTCATGTCAGAAATCTTATTCTGTGTATAACGCATTATAACAGGAGTAATTACACTAACTCCCATTTCAACTGATTTTTGAATCATATAATCAAGGCGTTTAGTTTTTATTGGGGAAAAAATATACTGAAAATCAAATGGTTGTGTTTGAACTCGAGTCTGATGTATTATATCGAAGTTAATGGTTTTTTTTGGCTTATAAGAAATTTTAGCTAACCATTCTCCGTCTTTTCCGTTAAAAAGAAGAATTTCCTCTCCTTCTTTAATACGTAATACATGTGATAGGTAGTGATACTGATATTCAGTAGATTTTCCTTGATGTCCATCCAACAAAGGAAAATCAACAAATAAGCGTTTAGCACGGGAATTCAATTTCATAAATTTATACTTTTCGGCAGATCATCAAAGTTGATCAATACTGCAACTTGCAGGTATGACACAATCAAACAAAACATCCAACGAAGACGGTTATGAGCAATATCATTTTTTGTGAATAAATACAAATTTATTCTTACGATATTCATTATAAATCAACAATTATATGTCCAAAACATTATATGTATGACTTCATATTTTTTGATCGTTAATGTTATGTAGAATGTTTATTAAGATACGCTAAACAGTTCTATATTTGATTATTGATAGGGGGAAAATAGTTGTTGTTATTGGTGGATGTTGCTTAATTTATATTTATAGTGTTTTTTATATCGTAATTTTAGTATTTGTCGGTTGTTTGCGATTCCTACCATTTTGTGTCAAGCAAGATTTTTTATTTTGGGAAAAGCAAATTAATATTTTATGCTATAAAAAATCATAACGTTTTTTGTTCATCTAATTAGTATTTTTTATAGCGAGGATTTGTGTTAATATATGATATATCTCTATAAATTATTTTTTAGCACTAAAAAATAACAGCAAAGCTTGAAATTAATTGAATATTTATATGATATTTGCTTAACTATAATAGCTTTTTTATGGTATGTTGGTATAGTGGTTTGTCAGATGTGTAGATCTTGATGTCTATTTTATAAACTATAGTATATTAGTTAATAATATCGGATGAAGTACATTAATAACTTGTGGGGATGATAAATTTTATGATGGAAATAATACGCAAAGCTTCTCGTAATTGGGTTGCAAAAATTTTTCTTGTTTTATTAATTGTTCCTTTTGTTATGTGGGGTCTATCCGGCATTTTTTTTCCTTCTACGGGATCAAAGACAGTGATTTCCGTCGGCAAAAAGAAAATACCTTTTGATTTATTTCTTCAAAATTTTCATAAAGAGTTTATTACTCTTTCTAAGCAAAGTGGATCTAATATTAGTTTAGAAGAAGCTCTATCCATGGGATTGGCTCAGCGAGTTATTAATTTTCTTATTGTTGGATCTGCTATAGATCAGTTTAATGAGGATATAGGTTTTAAGACATCTTTAAAACAAGTGTTTGATATAATTAAGATGCAACCTATGTTTTACGACAAAGATGGCAAATATAATCATGATATGTTTTTGCAAAAGCTTGATGAAAATGGAATTAATGAAAAGGAATGGATTGATGGTTACTCAAAAATGATTGCAAATACTAATTTGATCTCCATGATATTTGAAGGATTGCACAATCCCAAGTTATTGGTAGATCAAGTAAAGCAGAGTTTTTTTGAAAAGAGAGACATTGATTATGTAGTCATTGATGAAAAAGATATTTCATCGTTTGATAATGCATCAGAAAAAGTTATCAAGGAGTGGTTTGAGCGATTTAAACAAGATTATCGTGCTCCAGAATATAGAAGTATTTCCTACGTACTTCTTAATGTTGCTGATGAAGCAAATAAGATCGTTATTTCAGATAGTGATTTGCGTGCGGAATATGAAAAGAGAAAAGATCAATATTTGGTACAAGAAACTCGAAAATATGAGCAATTGTTTTTTGCAAACGAGAAAGAAGCAAATATTTCTCTTCAGTCTTTGAAAAAAGGAAAAACTTTTGAACAATTAGCAAATGAAAAAGGACAATCTTTTTCTGATATATCAGTAGGAACCTTTTCTAAACTAGATATTCCTGATCCTAAATTGGCAGGACCTGTTTTTGCGGTTGCTAAAAATGGGGGGTATACAGATGTTGTTAAGGGTTCATATGGATTTGTCATAGCTCGCGTAAGCAATATCAAGCCTAGTTTCATCAAATCTTTTGATGATGTTAAGCAAACTCTCCAGAAAGAAATTAGATATTCGCGTGCACGTCAAATAATTGAAGATAACGTTGTAAAACAAGAGCAGATTATATCCTCAGGTAAATCCATAGAAGATATTGCTAAATCAGAAAATCTTAACATTGTAAATATTCCCCCGCTTAGTAATCTGGGAGAGGATATGCAGGGTCGTAAAGTTGGCACTGATATAGTACATAAAATTGTTCTGCCTTTTTCTTTCTCTAGAAAGGATGATTTTGTTGGTCGGAGTCAGGCGATTAAATTGCCAGATGGAAGTTATGTATGGGTTACTTTGAGAGAAATCATCCCGTCTCGTGATAGGAAATTAGATGAGGTAAGATCAAAAGTTGAAAAGGATTGGAAAATTGCAAAATACAAAGAGCTTTTGTCTATTAAAGCAACTAAATTAGTTGATGAATATCGAAAGAAAAATTCATTCCAAGGTATAGGGATTGCTCTAAAAAGAAAAGTCTTGAGTAAGCATGGAATAGGCCGTTTAGCAATTAATGATTCGGATATTTCTCAACATGAATTTTTGGGAGAAAATGGATTATTATCAATATTTTCTGTTCCTGTTGGAACGGTTGGTAGTTTTCCTATTGAAAGTGGAAAAAAATATGTTGTGTTCAAGATTAAAAAATCTCAGATTGTTTCTAATAAAGACAAACAATTTCAAGCATTCTTAGATCAATACGAGAGCCTTTTAAAAGCAAATATTTTGGATGAATTCTCCACTGCTATTAAAAATAATTACTCTATTCATGTGAATGAAGAAATGATCCAAAGATATTTTGATGGCTCTATGCAGCATATAAAATAAGTTGTCTAGTGATATTTTTTCTAGTAAAAAACAAGCCCAATTAGAAATGATTGGGCTTTTCTCTTTTTTGCAGCAAGTTTTTCTTCTCATAATTTTGCATTTGCAAAAATGTAAATGTTGATGTGATTATAGAATATAAACAATACACTTAAGTGTTTTTTGTTATTTTATTTTTTTATAAATAGTTCTCATTTTTTAGGGTTTGACATTTAGTTTTCCGTTGTAGAATCTATAAGATGACGAAAATTTTTAATGCCTAAATGCATTCTATTTGCTTCTTTTACATATATTGCTGCGCAAGATACTATTTTTCACCCATAAAACGTCATTAGTTTGATTGACTGCTCTTGCTTTTTACTGCGAGTATTATAGCAAGTTTACAAATTCCATGAGTGTATTTTTTAATTTTTGCTTTTTTTTTTCTAAAAGCAAAGGCCAATTGCCTTGCCTTCATTATGAGCGTGTTATCTAATTCCTGATTTTATAGATTTGCGATAACGCCAAATCACTAATTGATTTGCATTAATTTTTTTCTCCTACCTTATTCACACATCAGATTTATTTTCCTATACGATATGACAACTATCTGGCAACCTTTAATCTTGTGAATAATAGAAACTCAAAATAAATACTTTTTTGTGTACATAGCATAGGATTGTTTATTGGCATGGATTCATAAGTTTGGATTTTTGCTTCAGCAAAGATACTCAAAAAGGTTTTTCGGGATCAATGTTACATTGAATTGTTTAAATGATACTGGCAGTTTATCGATTTCTTATGTTATTTGAGTTTTAATCTTATTTTTATACAATGATCTAGTCGTTTTTTAATTAGTATTATCAGTGATTTAAGAGAAAAAATTATATTTTTACTGATTTGAATAAGTTTGCTGAACATATGTTAATCAGATTTATCAATAGATGACGATACAACGAGATATATATGCTATTTTTTTGTTATTTAGGTAGGATTGGTTTTATGCTGCATTTGATCCATGAGAACAAAAGTTTTTCATGGCATTCACATTCTTTACTCTTTTGATTTAATTAAGACAAAATTTTGTTCTTTGGATGAGTTAGGTCAGCAGTTTTTTAGCGGATAATTTTAGTTGAGAGGAATATGCTTGAAGGGTAAACGGTAAGTATCTTGACAATCTAGGGAATATGTGAAGGAAAAACATATATCAAAGCGAAGATATGATGGATGGAATTTTGGCTAAAATATAAAAACACAAAAGAGGATGTGATGAGTAAAGCATTAATAAGGAGTGTTATTATTTTAAGTCTTTTTTTGAATGGAGGATTATCTGTTTGGTCAAATAAAAAAAACACAGAGATGAGTTCAGAAAAAGTAAAAACGAAGAATCAAGAGGTGTCCATCAAAGAAGCAAAAAACAAGCTTCAAGAAGCAGAAAAGCTTTTGAAAGAAGTTCAAGATCATAAAAAACTGTATCTGAGTTTAGATGGGTTGGCGGATGCTGATGGCAAAGTACAAAGGGCTATAATCAGTATCAATTTAATACCATCGGATATTGTTACTTCTTCTGCCTATATCAGCGCTGAAAAAAACAGGCTAAGCATGGAAGCCATTGACTTAAATATTGAGATGGTTGGATATCTAAAAGAAGAATTAGGAAGAGGATACCAACAGCTAGTCGATAGAACGACAAAATTAGAGACATGTTTACGCTCCTCAATACGGTCTCTTGAGGTATTGTTATCTCGTTATCCATCCCCATATTTGTCACAATTGCGTGATCAGCTCAATATTAATATGAAGGAAATACAACAAGTTGGTAATTCTGAGGTTGAGTCACTATTATCTAAAATTAAAACCCAACTTAAGGATGTTATATCTTATCTGGAAAAAGCTCTAAAAAAGAGAGAATTGGGATATTATGATGTTGCGTGGGATTGGAAGTTCGAATCAGCTATAGTGCTATATGGTATAGAACTTAATCTCAACACTTTAGCTAGTAGTTTAGTGAATACTAAAGGAAATACGAGTGCTATATGGGTTAGATGGAAAAAACTTTCTCATGATCATCTTAAATTAGTGAGAGCTTATAATCTTGAATTACGAAACAGTGAGCGCGAGGAACGGGAATGGTTAGCGACTTCTCCTTTGAGTTTAGATCAGAAAACAAACATAGTATGGAAACTCATCAAAGAGGCAAGGAAGACTATTCGAAAGGCAAAAGAGGCGAATAGCACGGGCAATACTGATAGAGCTCTTTATTTTTATGATTTGGCAAAATATCCATTGGAGTGTGCCTCTTGGTATGTCACACCTGAATACGTTCGTATTGATTTGGATAGTATGAAGGAAGAATCTTTAAATACTTTGAGTAATGAAGTTGCTGCTGCAATAAGCAAAATATTAAATAGCAAGCATGAACGTAACAAATCATCTTTGATTGCTTTCAAAAACCATATGCACAGTATAGAAGTAACTCTCAATGAAGCTAAAGCATTATATGAGCAATCAGAGAAAATTTTAAGGTTTTATATTTGAGGTGTTGATCAAGATAAGTGTCAATTAGAAAAGAAATATTTTGTTTCTATTAATAAAGAGAGCCAAGTGGTGAAGCTCTATTTATATGAGATAGTTTCTCCTTACAAAGTGGAAAATCCTTTAAGTAAAAGTGATTGGATTGGTTAAGGGATTTATTTGGGGGCACAACTCTTCCTTAGGCAAATTCTCAATCACGGTCTGCAGGGGAAGAGGGTAGACTAGCGCCTGAAGAAAATCGTATTGTATATAGATTTGCAACAAACGTTTAAGAGGTATATGTATGAAGGTGACTGATACATATGATCGCAATCTGAGCAGATTAATATTGTGATGGTATCTGTATATTTAAAAATGGTTTTTGCAGCGATTAGTTTTTTTCTTCTTGAAGGAATATTTAGATTTTCTTTTAGTTTTTTTCGTTCCCATTTTTCACGGTAATTATAAATATAATTATTTTTTTTATGTGTTTTTTCCGTGTAGAAAATGTCCTGAGTGTGCTCAGAGGTCTTTTTTGGCTTCGTCGCGCTCAAACTGAGGTTATGCGTTGTACTCGTACGTGGTTTTTAACTTTGACTTTTAACCCTTTAAATCATGCTAAAAATTATGCTCTTACTGTTGGTGATTATTTTGATAGTTTGAATTCGTATGACCGTTCTTTGTTTAAGGGTAATAATTCTTGTGGCACTATTATTGATGAAATGAAAATGCGTTGTATTTATGATCCTGATTTAAATTATAGGGTGCTTTGTAAAGGATTTGGTGATAAGGTCGTTTTATTTTTTAAGCGTCTTCGCAAAAACACAGGTAAGAAATTTCGTTATTTTATAGTTTTTGAGAAACATAAAAGCGGTAATCCCCATGCTCATATGTTGATACATCAGGATTCAGGTTTTGATTTGTTAAAGAAATCTGAGATACAGGATGAGTGGGATAGATATGGTTTTTCTTATGTTCGTCTTTTAAAAGAGGATTTAAATACTGCACGGTATGTGTGCAAATACCTTCTTAAAGAAGGTTCGAAAGGCATTAGAATTAGAGCGTCCTTTCGTTATGGGTCGTTAAAATGACCCATCCACGGGGCAACCGTGGCTTGCAATTATTTTAATATAATTGCGATTTCCGTACACGTGAGTGTCGGAACATTCATTGACTTATACTAAACTTGATTATCACGTTAGAGGTGTATTTTTTTTTAGTTTCTATCTCAAGGTTTTCAAGTTATTGCGAAGCGATATATTATTAGCACACATACCTATTAATATTGGAGTTATCGGATGAAGTCTTTTGTGATTGGTTGTTTGAGAATTATTAAGGAATTTTTTATTGTTTCTTTTGTTTTTCTACTTTTTATTTTTTCGTTGGAGATTATTTTTTACGTTTTTTGTATAATTATTTCTTTGGTTTTTTTTTTCCTAGTGCTGATTTTAAAACTCGTTATTTTGCTTCTTTTTTTTGTATTTTTATGTTTCTTGTCTTTGATTATGTTTTTAGGAGGGTTTTTTAGTTATGTTTTCTAAAAATTTATTAGAATATTCGAAGATTTTTTTGATAGTTCTTTTATAATTGGTTAAGTATCTTTTTATTATTTCTATTGTTGGTATTGTTTTTCATTATCTTTTATCTTTTTCTGCTCGTTATTTTTTGGGTATTAATTTTGATATTTTTGGGCGTCATGGTTGTGCTTTGATTGGTTCTTTTTGTACTACTTTGTTTTTTGTTTTGTTTAGATTTTTAAATAGTAAGGTTTAGCTATGCATCCTAGTGTTGTTGTTGTTCTTTCTAGGATTCCTCCTTTATATCAATTTCATTTTCTTTGTTTAGTTAATTATGTAGTTCTTTCGTATTATAATAAACCTTTGCATAAAGGATTATATTATGAAGTTGATAAAGCTGTAGATGATGTTTTGCATTCTGAATTTTTACTTAAGTATCTTAGTGATTTTGTAGCGGATAATAATTTTTTGATTATGCAAAAGGTATTAGGTTACCTAATTTTAGCTGTTATCTTACTAATTCCATAAAAGATATTTTGGCTTATTTGGATAAATTATAGAAATCTTCAGTTGTTCCTAATTCTACTAGTTTTTCTTCTGTTGTAGATTCTGTAGTTACTCCTCCTTCTCCTGTTATTCCTCCTGTTCCAACTATTACTATTCCTTTTGGCGAAAATGAGCTTTTGGTCATAAAGGGATATCGTTTTGCATGATCATACTTATATGGATGTTAATAATCATGCTTGGCTTCCAGAAAAGAGAACTGTTAATGTTAATAGTTGGTGTTATTATTATTCTAAATCTTTCAAAGAAAGTTTACTTCCTTATTCTCATAATCCCATTTCTACTCTTGCTGATTATTTGAAGAGAGAGCTTAGGTATATTAAAAGATGTCTTGATTTTAATAATTGTTATAATTATCCCACTGGGGTTAATAAAATTGGTCTTGGTTATTTGCAAACAAGGGGTCTTCGTAAAGGTAATTTGCTGATTTTTTGCGGTTTGCTTCCTTTTTTGTCTTCTGATTATTATGACGAAATATATTATATCGGTCGTTCTCGTTGAAAAGGTTATTGGCGTTGTTTTTGAATATTTGATACAGAAAATCTCAATATAATAAGATTATAATTAAAACAGATTAAAGGAAACATTCAACCTATATTATATAAACTTAAAAAACACACCTGTAAAGCTACCAAATATTAAGTTCTAAAAGATTAAAATTGGTATTACATGGAAAAATGGCGTTAATGCCATTATTATTCCTATTATGACTATGAATTATTATTTATCCTTTACTGTCCTAGTGGGAGAGTAAAATTTAATATTGGATTAAACTTGTCTATCAATTTTAAGGATTTTTGAGCAATAAATAATTGCTGTATCGTAAGCTTCTTGCCAAATACTGATATAATCTATTTGCATAATAAGGGGGGGGCAGGAATAAGGTCATAAAACAATCCTTATTCCCTTGCTGTTATCCATCTTATATTTTTAAGACCTGATTTTCTAAAGCGCACTTTTCACTTTAGTGTTGGCATCACTCACCCTAGTGCTTATAAAATATACGCTATGCCAAAGCCTCTTTCATTTTCAAGTATTTCTGACTAAATCTTTATCAGATATACTAACATTATTACCCCCGTTCTTCGATTTCCTTCATCAAGTCATTTTTTACTCAACTTATTCCTTGATCTAGTCAGGTTATTGTTTTCGCAATATATTAGATAGTTCAAAACTAATCTTGTTTTTAATTTTATCTATGAAGTTATGGTCTTCTGGTAGTTTGTTTTTTATATCGTCCTTAATGATATTCATCTTTCCACTAATCGCTATTTCAGACTCCTCGGAAACCATTCTTTTAATCTGTTCTTCGTTGAATAGATTAGAATCTATCTTATCATCTGATATATCACAACCATTTAACAACACAGATGATGATATAATTATAGCACTTAATGCATTTTTTTTTGTTACCATAATAACTACCTTTTGGATTAATATATTCCTAAAAAAAACAATATACATGGTTAGTACAATAAAAAAAATGGTGGGCAATGAGAGAGTCGAACTCCCGACATCCTCGGTGTAAACGAGGCGCTCTACCACTGAGCTAATCGCCCTAATATTTTCAATCTAATACAACAATGTATTAATATTCACAAATAAAAAATACTAGGATAGCATAGTTTATTGTTAATAAAAAGTAAAAATAATTTTTTTTCTACAGTAGTTATTATCCTGACTTTATACGATAAAAATGGTTGCGGATATAATCTTGGCAAAAAATGTTTATTTTAGTTGTATTATTTATTATTTTTGTAATACTATATACCTTGATATGTTTTTTTATTTAATTAATATATTTGATTGTTACCTGTTTGAGTTTTAGGTTTGCTTGTTTTATTGATATAGAATAATATATAGCTAAATGCATGCGGGTGTAGCTCAGTTGGTTAGAGCGCCGGCCTGTCACGCCGGAGGTCACGGGTTCGAGCCCCGTCACTCGCGCCATGTGTTTTTATTTTTTTAGCTTAATTTTGGAGATATAATCAAAATGAGCGGTCTTTTAGATCATTATGTTCCGATTTTGGTTTTTGTGGCAATCGCATCGGTGATATCGATTGCTCTTATGGTTTCTCCATTTGTTATAGCCTTTAAATCTCCTGATCCAGAAAAAACATCGCCTTATGAATGTGGATTTGATGCGTTTGATAGCGCGCGTGCTAGGTTTGATATTAGATTTTGTTTAGTATCCATTTTATTCATAATTTTTGATTTGGAAGTTGCTTTTTTATTCCCATGGGCAATTTGTTTTAAGAAAATTGGTTGGCTTGGATTTTGTTCAATGATGATATTTATCGGCATTTTAGCCATTGGCTTCATCTACGAATGGAAAAAGGGCGCGTTGGAGTGGGATTGATGCGAATTGATAAAGGTGTTACCGTTAGTAATAATCCATATTTGTTGAAGAACGGGGATTTTTCTGTTGTTGGAAGTGAACTGGCGAATAAAGGTTTTCTTGTAACTTCTGTTGATCAATTAGTGACTTGGGCGCGTACCGGATCTTTAATGTGGATGACTTTTGGATTGGCCTGTTGTGCTGTTGAGATGATGCAGGCTTCTATGCCAAGATATGATCTTGAAAGGTTTGGTTTTGCGCCACGTGCTTCGCCTCGTCAATCAGACGTTATGATTGTTGCCGGCACATTAACCAATAAGATGGCGCCAGCGCTTCGTAGGGTTTATGATCAGATGCCTGAGCCTCGTTATGTAATATCAATGGGTTCTTGTGCTAACGGAGGAGGGTATTATCATTACTCGTATTCGGTTGTGCGAGGATGTGACCGTATTGTTCCTGTTGATATATATGTTCCTGGCTGTCCTCCAACGGCAGAAGCGCTTATTTACGGAATTATTTTGTTACAAAGGAAGATTCGTAGAACTGGAAACATAAATCGTTAAAGAGATTGTAAGTAATATGGTTATGCAGGCTAATACTCTAGGTGATTACATAGTTAGTTCCTTTGATGGTTTAGTAAATTACTTTATTAGTTCAATAGGTGAACTATCTGTAAACGCTGATAGTAGTAATTTGATTCCGTTGCTTCGTTTTTTGCGAGATGACGAGAGATGTCGTTTTGTGAGTATGATAGACCTGTGTGGTGTAGATTTTTTGAGTCGTACAGATCGTTTTGATGTGGTTTATCATCTTTTATCTCCGTTTCATAATTCTCGTATTAGGGTAAAGCTTGCTGTGGCTGAGAATGTTTCTGTTCCCTCGGCAGTAGATATTTATCCTGGTGCAGATTGGTTTGAGCGTGAAGTATGGGATATGTATGGGATTCATTTCGAAGGTCATCCTGATTTGCGACGTATTCTTACTGATTATGGTTTTGAAGGTCATCCTCTTCGCAAGGATTTTCCAGTTAGTGGGTTTGTTGAAGTTCGTTATGACACTGACTCTAAGAAGGTTGTTTATGGTCCTGTTGACTTGATGCAAGAATATCGTGACTTTGATTTTTTATCACCTTGGGAAGGTTCCGAGTCTTTGCCTTATAGGGGTGATTCTGAGAATGGTGTTTAATCATAAAAGGCATAATGTGTTTTATGGGTTTTTATCGTTTAGAATTGGGGATCGTTGTTGATGAATGATAAGAAAATTCGTGGTTTTACTATGAATTTTGGTCCGCAGCATCCTGCAGCGCATGGTGTTTTGCGACTTATTCTTGAACTTGATGGTGAAGTTGTAGAACGTGTTGATCCCCATATAGGTTTGCTACATCGAGGTACAGAAAAGCTTATTGAGACAAAAACTTTTTTACAAGCAGTTCCGTATTTTGATCGTCTTGACTATGTCTCGCCGATGAATCAGGAACATGCCTATGCTTTGGCTGTTGAAAGATTGCTCGGTATTGATATTCCAATTCGTGGTCAATTAATACGAGTTCTTTATTCTGAAATTGGTCGTATTCTTTCTCATTTGTTAAACGTGACTACTCAAGCTATGGATGTTGGAGCGTTGACTCCTCCTCTATGGGGTTTCGAGGAACGAGAAAAACTTATGATTTTTTATGAGCGTGTTTCTGGGTCGCGTATGCATGCGGCGTATTTTCGTCCTGGAGGAGTTCATCAGGATGTTCCTCCATTATTGCTAGAAGATATTGGTTGTTGGTGTGATTCTTTTCCTAAGGTTCTTGATGATATCAATGATCTTTTGACTGAAAACCGGATATTTAAACAACGAAATGTTGATATCGGTGTAGTTAAGCTTGAAGATGCATGGGGATTTGGTTTTTCTGGAGTTATGATTCGTGGGTCTGGTGCCGCTTGGGACTTGCGTAAGTCTCAGCCATATGAATGTTATGCAGATTTGGATTTTGATATACCTATTGGAAAACATGGTGATTGTTATGACCGTTATCTTGTTCGTATGCTGGAAATGCGAGAATCTGTAAAAATAATAAGGCAATGTGTGGATCGTTTGCTTGGAGATAATAGATTGGGCCCTGTATCTTCTTCTGATGAAAAAATTGTTCCGCCAAAAAGATCTGATATGAAACGTTCTATGGAAGCGTTAATACACCATTTTAAGCTTTATACTGAAGGATATCATGTGCCAGTTGGTGAGGTTTATGCTGCTGTAGAAGCTCCTAAGGGGGAGTTTGGGGTTTATTTGGTTTCTGATGGAAGCAATAAACCTTATCGTTGTAAGATACGTGCTCCTGGATATGCGCATCTTCAGGCAATTGAGTTTTTATGCAAAGGTCATCAATTAGCAGATGTATCTGCTATTTTAGGATCTCTTGACATTGTTTTTGGTGAAGTTGATAGATAAATTTTATAAATGATAACTTTAAAATATTACGTTACTTTGTTATTAAATGTTTTGATAAGAGCTTGAAGAGATATGGTTAATCGTCGATTGGCAGAAGAATCAATACAGCCCTCTACCTTTTCTTTTAGTGAAGAAAATATTGTTTGGGCTAAGAATACTATTCGCAAGTATCCTCCGTCACGCTGTCAATCTGCGGTTCTTCCGTTGTTGATGCGAGTTCAGGAACAAGAGGGATGGATTAGTCGTGCGGCTATTGAGGTTGTTGCTGATATGTTGGGCATGGCGTATATTCGCGTTCTTGAGGTTGTAACTTTTTATACTCAATTCCAATTAAGCCCAGTGGGGACATGTGCGCATGTTCAGGTTTGTGGAACAACTCCATGTATGTTGCGTGGTTGTGAGGAGTTAATAAAAGTTTGTCGCAATAAGATTCATCCTGAGCCATTTCATAGAAATTGTGAGGGTACTCTTTCTTGGGAAGAAGTGGAATGTCAAGGAGCTTGTGTCAATGCTCCAATGGTTATGATAGGCAAGGATACGTACGAGGATTTGACGCCAGAACGTTTAGAAGAAATCATTGATGCTTTTGCTGCAGGGCGTGGCGATACTATATCCCCTGGGACTCAAATTGATCGTATAAGTTCTGCTCCTGCAGGAGGGTTAACTTCTCTTATTGAATCTAATTTAGATATAAAGAAGAATAAGTAAGGATAACTGAGGATTATTTAGTAAAATCACAAGTCATATATATTTCTGGTTTTTATCTTTTTGGATGACTGATTTCAAAGTTATTGATGATTTGAGAATATTATAATAAAGTTTGTGTTTTAATATGAGTTTTGTAATAGATTGATTGTAAATTGATAATATTTAGATGATTGCGATATTATTGAAATGAATAATACACAAGGGGATTTTGTTGATGGATAGCACTGTTATGATTTTTAAGAAAATCAAGAAGGTCTGAGCATGATAAAAGATCAAGATCGCATCTTTACCAATATATATGGTTTAAAGGGAAAATCTTTGGGTGAATCAATGTTAAGAGGGCATTGGGATAATACCAAGGATATACTAGCAAAAGGTCGAGATTGGATTATTAATGAAGTAAAAGCATCTGGCTTGCGTGGACGTGGTGGCGCTGGATTTTTAACTGGATTAAAATGGTCTTTTATGCCGAAGGTTTGTTCTGCTGATAGGCCTCATTATCTTGTTGTTAATGCTGATGAATCTGAGCCAGGAACCTGTAAAGATCGTGATATAATGCGACATGAACCTCATGTTTTGATTGAAGGTTGTGTTATTGCTGCTTTTGCCATAGGAGCACATTGTGTTTTTATATATGTCCGAGGAGAATTTATCAGGGAGCGCGAATCACTGCAGAAGGCGGTTGATGAGTGTTATAAAAGTGGTCTTATTGGAAAGAATAGTAAGCTTGGTTATGATGTTGATATTGTAATTCACCATGGCGCAGGAGCTTATATTTGCGGAGAGGAAACAGCTCTTCTTGAGAGTCTTGAAGGTAAAAAAGGACAGCCTCGTCTTAAACCGCCGTTTCCTGCCAATATAGGTCTGTATGGTTGTCCTACTACTATTAACAATGTTGAATCTATCGCTGTAGTTCCTACTATTTTACGTCGTGGTGCAAGTTGGTATTCCGGATTTGGTCGTGAAAACAATAGAGGTACGAAGCTGTTTTGTATTTCAGGCCATGTTAATTATCCGTGCACCGTTGAAGAATCTATGTCTATAGTTTTTGAGGAATTAATTGAAAAGCATTGTGGTGGCATAAGAGGAGGTTGGGATAATCTGCTTGCTGTTATTCCAGGAGGATCTTCAGTTCCTTGTATTCCAGGAGGGCAGATGAGAGGTGCTATAATGGATTATGATAGTCTAAAAGATATGGGATCTGGATTAGGGACGGCTGCTGTGATCGTGATGGATAAATCTGTTGATATTATTAAAGCAATATGGCGTTTGTCTGTTTTTTATAAACATGAGAGCTGTGGTCAATGTACACCTTGTCGCGAAGGTACTGGATGGATGATGCGAATGATGGAACGTATGGTTAAAGGTACAGCTAAAAAGCACGAAATTGATATGCTTTTTGAAGTTAGTAAAAATATAGAAGGTCGTACAATTTGTGCTCTTGGAGATGCGGCAGCATGGCCAGTACAAGGTTTGATAAAGAATTTTCGACATTTGATTGAAGAAAGAATTGATAAGTATATTGAAAACTCTGTTTGATAAAATAACAATTGATTCAGATAGGTATAGCAGATATTATCCATGATGTTGTCTTATGAAAATGGTCTATGCAAATGATGGTAAGGTTAAAGGTTGATGGTATAGAGGTTGAGGTTCCTAGTTATTTTAACCTTCTGCAAGCTTGTGAATTTGCTGGCGTTGAGGTTCCCCGTTTCTGTTTTCATGAGAGATTATCTGTAGCAGGTAATTGTCGTATGTGTTTGGTAGAAGTAAAAGGTGGTCCGCCGAAGCCTCAGGCATCTTGTGCTATGAATGTTACTGATTTACGTTGTGGGCCTAATGGTGAGTTGCCTGAAATTTTTACCAAGACTGCAATGGTTAAAAAAGCACGTGCAGGTGTAATTGAATTTCTTTTGATCAATCATCCTTTGGATTGCCCTATATGTGATCAGGGAGGAGAATGTGATCTTCAAGATCAGGCTATGTTCTATGGATTGGGATCTTCGCGTTGTTGTGATGGCAAACGAGCAGTTGAAGATAAGAATATAGGTCCTTTGGTTAAAACTGTGATGAATCGCTGTATTCATTGTACTCGTTGTGTGCGTTTTATCACAGAAGTTGCGGGTGTGTCAGAGCTTGGTTTAATTGGAAGAGGTGAGGATGCTGAGATTACTAGTTATCTTGAGCAATCTTTGACATCTGAAATGCAAGGTAATATTATTGATCTTTGTCCAGTGGGAGCTTTAACTTCAAGGCCGTTTGCATTTACTAGTCGTCCATGGGAATTAACTAAGACTGATAGTATAGATATAATGGATGCTCTTGGATCTTCGATTAGGATTGATACGCGTGGTCGTGAGGTTATGAGAATTTTGCCCCGTATTAATGAATCTATAAACGAAGAATGGATATCAGATAAAACTCGTTTTGTATGGGATGGGCTTAGAATGCAGCGTCTAGACCATCCTTATGTTCGTATTAACGGTCGTTTGCAGCCCGTTAGTTGGGATTATGCTTTTAAAGAAATAAAATCGGTAGTTTTATCTGCTGGCGTTAATTTAGGGGCGATAGCAGGAGATCTTGCCTCTGTTGAAGAGATATATGCGCTTAAATTGTTGATGAAGGCTTTGAATTGCAACAATTTTGATTGCAGGCAAGATGGTGCATTTATGAATCCTTCTTATGGTCGTTCTAGTTATATATTCAATCCGACTATTCAAGGAATAGATGAAGCTGGAGCGATGTTGATCATAGGCTCTAATCCTCGTCTTGAAGCTGCTGTGTTAAATGCGCGTATTCGCAAACGATGGTTACGTGGTGATTTTCCAATCGCTGTAATTGGAGATTGTGGAGATTTAAGATATAATTATGAGCATTTAGGTTGCGTAAGTGAGGTTTTGACTGATCTTATATCGGGTAAAAACCCTTTTGTAGAAAAACTAAAGGGATCTGTAAATCCTTTGGTTATGGTGGGTCAAGGAGCTATAAAGCATTCTAAAGGTATCAATGTTTTGGCTAATGCTGCTAGGTTAGCGATAGATGTTGGAGGGGTCAATGATTCTTGGAATGGTTTTGCTGTTTTGCATACTGCTGCTTCACGTGTTGGTGCGTTAGATTTAGGATTTGTGCCTTCTGATGACAATTTGAATGCAACGAATATTCTTAATAAAACTGACGTTGTATTTTTATTGGGTGCTGATGAATTAGATTTTGAGAGCAAAACAGCTTTTACTATTTATATAGGATCTCACGGTGATCATGGAGCTCAATATGCTGATGTTATATTACCTGGGGCGGCATATACAGAAAAGTCCGGTTTATGGGTTAATACTGAAGGCAGGGTGCAAATGGGGATGCGTGCTAATTTTCCTCCAGGTGAAGCAAGAGAAGATTGGGCTATAATAAGTGCTATTGCTGATGAATTAGGATGTCAGCTGCCTTTTGATTCTTTGACTAAGTTGCGTTCTGAATTATACCGTGATTATCCGCATTTTAGACAATTAGACGAGATAGCTTTGACGTCTAATCAATGTATTCATGACTTGGCTGAAAAAGCTGGTAAGGTGGAGAAAAAAAGTTTTATTTCAACAGTAGGTAATTTTTATTTAACAAATCCTATAGCAAGATCTTCTATTACTATGAATGAATGTTCTATAATGAGCCAAGGTGGTAAAAAATCTTCTTTCTATAGCACGGGGAAATAGTGTTAATGGGATTATTATCAGCAACCTTTTTTTCAAATTTATTATTTATGACAATTAAATCAATTGTATTTTTGATTGGTCTTTTGGTTTTCATCGCGTATGTTTTACTTATAGATAGAAAGATATGGGCTGCAGTGCAACTGCGCCGTGGACCTAATGTTGTTGGTCCTTGGGGGCTGTTTCAGTCTTTTGCTGACCTTTTGAAATTTGTATTCAAGGAGCCTATTGTCCCTAGTAAAGCTAATAAGTTTTTATTTCTTTTAGCTCCATTGGTTTCAGTTATTTTATCTCTATCTGCTTGGGCTGTAATGCCGGTGGCGGATAATTGGGTAATTTCAGATATCAATGTTGGAATACTTTATATTCTTGCGATTTCTTCTCTTGAAGTATACGGGATTATTATGGGGGGATGGGCATCAAATTCGAAGTATGCGTTTCTTGGTGCTTTGCGTTCTGCCGCTCAGATGATTTCTTACGAAGTTTCTATTGGTTTAGTGATAGTGACAGTGCTATTGTGTGTAGGGTCACTAAACATTACAGATATTGTCAATTCTCAAAGGGTTGGTTTAGGAACAATGCTGGGATTTCCTTCTTCAATGTTGGATTGGTATTGGCTGGTTCTTTTTCCTATGTTTATTATTTTTTTTATTTCTCTTCTAGCAGAGACGAATCGTCCTCCTTTTGATTTATCTGAGGCAGAGTCAGAATTAGTTGCTGGCTATATGGTGGAGTATGGATCTACTCCTTATCTGTTATTTATGCTCGCTGAATATTCAACCATTGTTTTAATGTGTTCTTTAACAAGTATTTTGTTTTTAGGAGGATGGTTGCCTATAATTGATATTGCAATTTTTCAATATATTCCTGGTATTTTTTGGTTTGTTTTTAAAACGTTAGGGGTATTTTTCATGGTTGCAATGGTAAAAGCTTTTGTCCCAAGGTATCGTTATGACCAATTGATGCGGTTAGGCTGGAAGGTTTTTCTTCCTATTTCTTTTTCAATGGTTGTGTTTGTTGCTTTGTTTCTGAAGATTGTGACTTGATTATACTACGATAAATTATTGGGAAGAATATAATGAGATTATTTCGGTGCAATTTGAGTTTTCTTTTTTTGAAAGAGTTTGTTTTAGCTTTTTTTCTTTCTATTCGTTATTTCTTCAAGCCCAAGGCTACAATTAACTATCCTTTTGAAAAAGGTCCAGTTAGTCCTCGGTTTAGAGGAGAACATGCTCTTCGTCGTTATCCTAACGGTGAAGAGAGGTGTATAGCTTGCAAGTTATGTGAAGCCGTTTGTCCAGCTCAGGCCATCACAATAGAAGCTGGTCCTCGTCGTAGTGATGGCACACGCAGGACTTTGCGTTATGACATAGATATGATTAAGTGCATTTATTGTGGCTTATGTCAGGAAGCTTGTCCAGTTGATGCTATCGTTGAGGGTCCTAATTTTGAATTTGCTACGGAAACCCGTAAAGAGCTTTATTATGATAAAGAGCGTCTACTTGATAATGGGGATAGGTGGGAAAGTGAAATCGTTCGTAATATTATGATTGATTCTCCTTATCGTTAAAAATGATTTTTATGAAGTTTTATTGAATATTATGCGGTTTTATTTTTAAAGGTTAGTGTAATTTTTTTGTGTGAAAAAGATTTGTAAGGAATATTTAAATATGATTATACAATCTTTGTTTTTTTATTTGTTTGCCCTTATGGCAATAGTATCTTCTTTGATGGTTGTTACAGCTCGTAATCCTGTAAATGCAGTTTTTTATCTTATTTTTGCTTTTTTAAATGTTTCAGGTCTTTTTCTTCTTTTAGGGGCAGAATTTATCGCAATGATTACCTTAGTTGCTTATGTTGGAGCTGTGATAGTACTTTTCCTTTTTGTAATTATGATGATTGATGTTGATTTTGAAGAAGCAAAGCCTAAAATTAAACTAGGTTTTTTAGGTGCTTTTTTTATAGGAATTTTAGTTGCCGAATTGATTACAGGTGTAAGTAGTTTAATGGTTTTTGGTACAAAAGGAGAGATGTTGGAGTTGGTTCTCATGAATAATAATACAGAACGTCTCGGCTCAGTTCTTTATACTAATTATGCGTATACTCTTGAAATAGCAGGTTTTATTTTGTTATTATCTATGGTTGGGGCAATTGTATTAACGTTGCGACATCGTCGCAATATCAAACGGCAGGATGTTGCTAAGCAATTGAAGAGTAATCCTAGCAACTCCGTTGAAGTGGTTAAGGTTAAATCAGGACAGGGAATTTAAGATGAATATTAGTCTTTCTCATTATTTAATTGTTTCTGCGATTATGTTCGTGATTGGTTCTTCTGGATTTTTTTTTAATCGCAAAAGCATTATTACTATATTGATGTCGATAGAGATTATGTTGTTGTCAGTAAACTTAAATATGATTGCTTTTTCTGCGTATATGCAGGACATTGTCGGACAAGTATTTTCGTTATTTATTTTAGTTGTTGCGGCTGCAGAAACTGCTATAGGTCTTGCTATTTTGGTTGTTTTTTATAGAAATAGTGGTTCAATTTCTGTTGATGATTTTAATAAGATGAGAGGTTGATTTTATAGCTATGATTTATGAAGTTATAGTTTTTTTACCTCTTATTGGGGCAATTTTTGCTGGATTGCTGAATCGATTTGTGGGAGAAAGATTTCCTGAAATTATTACTTCATTGATAATGGTGATAGTCGCACTTCTCTCTTGGTATGTTTTCTATGATGTGGGTTTTAGCAGTTCTAATTTTTCAGTTGTAAAATATGAAATATTGCATTGGATAAAATCTGATTTAGTTAATGTATATTGGGGACTGCGTATAGATACTCTTACATCTGTTATGTTTGTAGTTATTAACTCTATTTCTGCAGTTGTTCATATATATTCTATTGGTTATATGCATGACGATCCACATCGAAGACGTTTTTTTGCGTATCTTTCGTTTTTTACCTTTGCGATGCTTGTATTGGTTTCGTCTGATAATTTATTGCAAATGTTTTTTGGCTGGGAGGGTGTTGGCCTCGCATCCTATTTGTTGATTGGTTTTTGGTCTTTTAAAGAATCCGCGTTAAAAGCTTCAATGAAAGCTTTTGTTGTAAATAGAATAGGTGATGTAGGTCTTATTCTCGCTATTGCTACGATATTTTATCTTTTTGGTTCGGGCGAATTTGATATTATTTTTCATAAAGCAGCAAATTATTTTAAGCTAGGAAATTCAATTTATTCAGGAATTATCTCACATAATAATCTTGTGCTATTTGGTATGAAGATACATCCGCATGATGCTATTTCTATCATTTGTCTATTTTTGTTTTTGGGAGCTATGGGAAAATCTGCGCAATTTTTGTTTCATGTATGGCTTCCTGATGCAATGGAAGGTCCGACTCCTGTTTCCGCTCTTATTCATGCGGCTACGATGGTAACTGCAGGTATTTTTCTTGTGGCAAGGATGTCTCCGCTCTTTGAGCTTTCGCCCCTTGTTTTGGAGTTTATGTTAATTGTTGGGGCTGTTACAGCGTTTTTTGCTGCAACAGTTGGTCTTGTTCAACACGATATCAAGCGTGTTATAGCGTATTCTACTTGTTCACAGTTGGGCTATATGTTTGTTGCGCTTGGATGTGGTGCTTATGGGGCATCTATTTTTCATCTTTTTACACATGCCTTTTTCAAGGCTCTTCTTTTCTTGGGAGCTGGATCTGTGATACACGCAGTTTCAGGGGAACAGGATATGCGTCGTATGGGTGGGTTGTATAAGCGTCTTCCTGTAACATGCATAATGATGATTATAGGTTCTTTAGCATTAACTGGATTTGGAATTCCTGAGACAAATATCGGTTTTTCAGGTTTTTTTTCTAAAGACATAATATTGGAAGCTGCTTATATGTCTTCTCATCGTGATTTTGCTTTTTATCTTCTGTTAATTGCGTCTCTTTTTACTAGTTTTTACTCATGGAGACTAATATTTCTGACTTTTTTTGGACAAATGAGGGTGAATAAAAATATTCTTAATAAAATTCACGAATCTCCTCTAGTGATGAAAATGCCTCTGTTTATCCTATCAATAGGATCTGTGTTATTTGGTTTTATATTCCGCGACTTCTTTTTTGGAAGTAAATATTCTTTTTTTTGGAAGGGAGCTCTGTTTTCTTCTCCGCAAAATCATATGCTGGAAATATATCACAAGGTGCCATTATGGATAGAATATGTTCCTTTTATAGTCTTTGTTGTAGGTTTTTTTGCATCGTTTTTGATGTATGTTGTTTTGCCAAAATTTCCAAAATTTCTTGCTGAAAGATACTCTTATTCCTATAATTTTTTGCAAAATGCATGGTATTTTGATAGAATTTATGAGTTTTGTTTTGTACGCCCAACTTTGCGTTTAAGTGATGCTATGCGGAATAGAATGGAGTTGTTTATAGATAGATATGGTCCAAATGGTATTGTGGATTGTGTTCGTTGTGCGCTTTCTTTTTTGGGTAGGTTTCAGACAGGATATATTTATGATTACGCACTTGTTATGTTGGTAGGTATTTCTATGTTGGTAATCTTGATGCTATTTAAGGGAAGTATTTAATGGGTGTTCCATTGCTATCAATTGTAACCTTTACTCCTTTCGTGGGGGTATTTGTTTTGCTCATTGCATCTTTTTTAGGATACGGGCGCAAATCTTTTTTTGGGATAGCTTTAGGAACAAGTATAGTAAATTTTATTGTTTCCTTAGTTATATGGATTTTATTTGACAAAAATAGTAGTGGTTTCGTGATGGTTGAATATCATCAATTGATCAATTATTTTTGTAATTATCATCTAGGCGTTGACGGCATATCCGTTCTTTTTGTGGTTTTAACGGCTTTTATTACCCCTTTTTGTATTTTATCTATTTGGATATCTGTTCGAGAACGTTTTAAGGAATATTTGATCACTTTCCTTATACTTGAATCTCTTACGATAGGATCTTTTCTATCAATAGATATGGTGTTGTTTTATATATTTTTTGAAGCCAGTTTGATTCCTATGTTTATTATCATAGGCGTCTGGGGGGGCAGTGATCGTATTTATGCTTCCTATAAGTTTTTTCTTTATACTTTTTTTGGTTCGGTTTTTATGCTATTGGCTATTATGTTTATATGCTGGACGAAAAATACAAGCAGTATTATTGAGCTTTATAAGAATAGTGATTTTCCAGTACATATACAGAATTGGTTATGGTTGGCTTTTTTCTGTTCATTTGCGATAAAAATTCCTATGTTTCCTGTTCATACTTGGTTACCAAGCGCTCATGTACAGGCTCCGACTGCCGGTTCGGTTTTTTTGGCTGGTATTATGTTGAAATTAGGTGGTTACGGTTTTATTAGATTTCTATTGCCAATGTTTCCTGTAGCTTCGCAGTATTTTACTCCTATGGTATTAGTTCTATCCATGATAGCGATAATATATTCTTCTCTAGTGGCAATAGTACAGAATGATATAAAAAAACTCGTGGCGTATTCTTCAATAGCACATATGGGATACGTAACTATGGGCATATTTTCGGGAGTTGTGAGTGGTATTGAAGGCGCGATGTTTCAGATGCTATCACATGGTCTTGTATCCAGTGCATTGTTTTTTTGTATAGGTATGATTTATGATCGTTTGCATACTCGTGATATTTCTGCCTACGGTGGATTAGTCAATAATATGCCTAGATATGCAGTAGTGATGATGGTATTTATTATGGCTAATATTGGTCTTCCAGGCACATCTGGTTTTATTGGGGAATTTTTGATAATTATATCTGTTTTCCAAAAGCATAATATTATTTCTTTTGTTGCCTCTTTAGGTGTTATATTATCTGTATTATATTCTTTATGGCTTTATCGTAAGGTAATTTTTGGTGTTGCGAATAGTGATGAGGTGGGAAAATTATTAGATATTTCACTTTATGAGCGTTGTATTGTATATCCAATTGCAGCACTAACGATTTTCTTCGGAATATATACTGTGCCAATTTTTGAGACTTTTTCTGTTCCTATTTCTATTGTTATGAAAAATTATAAGTAGGAAAAATGATAAGGTCGTTCCATGTGTAAATAAAGAAAACAGAACTTTTTATTATGATTCCTATGAATGTTATGATTGATTTGTATATTTGTATTCCTGAGATAGTTGTTGCCATTGGCAGCCTTCTTCTTTTGCTAATGGGTGTTTTTTCTCGTGGAAAGAATTTATTTCTGCTGATATTTTTCCCAATAATCATTTTAAGTATCGCTTTTTTTGCCCTTATTATGATGAATTGCGAAGGAATAGGATTTAGCGGAACTTGTATTTCTGATAAATTATCTTTTTTTGTAAAGTCTATCATTTTGGCTAGTAGCATAGTTATTTTTATTATGATGCTTAACTGTGTTCATTTAAAGCCATTCAGTCGTTTTGAGTTTCCTGTAGTTATTTTAATTGCTATTTTAGGTATGCTTTTAGTGATTTCTTCTAACGACATGATATCTTTTTATATGGCATTAGAGTTACTTTCTCTTTCGTTGTATATTGCAATCGCTATGAATCGTGATAGCATGATATCAATTGAATCTGCCATGAAATATTTCATTTTAGGGGCTTTTTCCTCTTGTTTTTTGTTATATGGGATGTCTTTTATTTATGGGTTTACAGGTCATACAGATTTTCTCCATATAGCTACATCGTTGTTTGTTGGCAATAACTCATTTGTCATTATAATTGGAATTGTGTTTATTCTAATAGGTCTGTTCTTTAAGATTGCATTAGTTCCGTTTCATATGTGGATTCCTGATGTCTATGAAGGATCTCCTATGCTTGTTACCGCTTTTTTAGCAACTGTCCCAAAATTTACAGTTGCTATGGCTCTATTGCGCATAACTAGTGTTTTCTGGCCAGTAATTTCTGGGTTGACACATATTTTTATGATTGTTTCTGTGCTTTCAATGGTATTGGGTTCTATTGCTGCGATTGGACAGAAAAAAATAAAGCGTCTTATGGCTTATTCATCAATAGGTAATGCGGGATACGCTCTTGTTGGATTTTCGACTGGCACATTGGTTGGAATTTCTGCGACAGTTAGGTATATGGTTATTTATTTGATTATGCTCTTAGGTTTTTTTGCTTGTATTTTACCTCTGCGAAATAAAGCAGGAAAGGGTGTGAGTAATATTGCTGATCTGTCAGGATTGTCGCAATATGATCCTTTTTTAGCGTGTATAATAACTATTTTGACTTTTTCAATGGCTGGTATTCCGCCTTTTGCGGGTTTTTTTGGTAAATATTTTCTATTTTCCGCCGCTATGAGAAATGAATATTATTACTTAGTTATTATTGGTTTATTGTCTTCTGTGATATCTGCCTATTATTATTTGCGAATAATTAGTGTGATGTGGTTCAACAAACCAACTGAAGGATTTATGGTTGTTAGAAGAGAAATAAAACCAATAGCTTTGATGATTGGTTTATTTGTTATTTGTTATTTGTTATTTGAAAATTTTATCGGTTTTTGGATTGATAAGATTGTTTTATCGCTGTTTTGATTAATGTTATGTGATAATTTTGGATATAAAATTACTAAAAACTTTCGCTATGAATTTTTTGACTCTATCTCTTCTACAAATGATGAGTGTATGAAAAGAGCGTTGTGCGGTGATTCAGGTGGATTGTGGATAATATCGTCCCGTCAGACAGCTGGTAGAGGGTGCAAGGGAAAGACGTGGGTTTCTGATAAAGGCAATTTATATGCTTCATTATTATTAATCGATTCTTTTTCTAAGAATTCTTTAACTTTATTATCATTTGCTAGTGCTGTTGCTGTTCATGCAGTTATATCTTCTATTTTATCAACTGGCATAGATGTTAAAATAAAGTGGCCCAATGATATATTGATTTTTCGGCGTAAGGTTGCTGGAATTTTAATTGAGACTAAAAATTTAGAAAATGATTTACAAGCGGTTGTTATTGGAATAGGTGTTAATATTGAAAATTGTCCTCAACATACCTCATACCCTGCTACGTTTTTGAATACAGAAGGAGTTAATACAAGTTTAGATGATATTTTGCCATTACTTTTTCAAGAATTTGCAAAAATATTAGATATATGGAAAAAAGACACAGGTAGAGAGGAAATTATGAGACTTTGGCGTTGTTGTGCTTGTGGAATAGGTGATTTTATCACGATTAATATTAATAATCGTTTGGTTTCGGGTCGTTTTGTCGGAGTTGATGATTGCGGCTATTTATTATTGGAGGAAAGTAAAGGATTTTTCCGTCAAATTTTTACAGGAGATGTTTTTGAATAGAATGAAAGATCAAATATGGTAGAGGGAGAGGACTTGGTATTTTTGCCTCTTGGTGGCATTGGCGAAATTGGCATGAACATGTCTCTTTATGGATATGGAGTTCCTGGCAAGCGTAAATGGATAATGGTTGATTGTGGTGTTGGCTTTCCAAAAGAGGATTTTCCAGGAGTTGACCTTGTCTTTCCTGATATTAGATTTCTTTTGAAAGAGCGTAATAATCTTATGGCTATTATTATTACGCATGCACATGAGGATCATTATGGCGCTTTGCACGATCTATGGTCATTTTTAAATGTTCCGGTATATGCCTCTCCTTTTGCTATTGGGCTTTTAGAGGCTAAGGGGGTTTACGAGCGGGTTTCTAAGGATATTGTATGTAAAAATTTTCATGCAGGAGATAAAATTGACATAGGCCCTTTTTCTATAGAATCATTGCAAGTGAATCATTCAATACCCGAATCTATGGCGTTAGTTATTCGTTCTCCAGTTGGAAACATTGTGCATACAGGTGATTGGAAGCTTGATGAAACTTCTATACTTGGGGATGTTACAGACAAAGATTCTTTATATGCTGTAGGTAACGAGGGTGTTCTTGCATTAATGTGCGATTCTACTAATGCAATGTGTGAAGGAACTTCTATTACAGAAGAGGATGTGAGTCAAAATCTGTATAATATCGTTGAAAAATCTGAGGGATGTGTTGCAATTACTACTTTTTCATCAAGTATTAGTCGTATTTGTAGTATCATTGATATTTCTGAAAAGTTAGGACGTAAGGTATTGCTTCTTGGATCTTCAGTGAAGAGAGTGGTTAACGTTGCTGTCGATATTGGTTTAATTGGAAAAGATAAATCTTTTGTTCCGGTAGAAAATTTTGGATCATATCCTCGTAATAAATTGGTTATTATCCTGACTGGTAGCCAAGGTGAACCACGTTCAGCATTATCTCAGTTATCACGTAATGAAATGCGTAATATATCTTTGGGAGAAAATGATATGGTTATATTTTCATCTCGTTCTATTCCTGGAAACGAAACAGCAATAGGTGAGATGAAGAATAAACTTGTAGAACAAGGTGTTCAGGTCGTTACAGGAGATTTAGAAAATCCAGTGCATGTTTCAGGTCATCCATATCGTAATGATTTGAAAAAGATGTATGAATGGATTCGTCCGAAAATAATGGTTCCAATACATGGGGAGCCTATGCACCTTGTTGCGCAAAAAAAATTTGCTTTAGAATCTGGAATTTCTAAGGTTCCGAATGTACGCAATGGTCATATGTTGCGTTTATTTCCGGATCCTGTTGAAATTATAGATGAAGTTGTTCATGGACAACTTTTTAAAGATGGTTATTTGGTTGGCAGTTTTGAAGATTTGGGAATAGCTAAGAGAAAGAAGCTTTCTTTCGTTGGGCAATTATCTGTTAATGTAGTTCTTGATAATAATTATAATATCATCGGTCTTCCAGATATTGTTGGTATAGGATTGCCTTCTTACTGTAGTAATGGAGTGAAGATTAATAAATTATTATCAAAGACGATTATTGAAACGGTGATTAATCTTCCTCAATCTCGTAGGAAGGATCTTAAGTTATTACGGGAGACAATTAGTCGCTCTTTGCGTTCTAGTATAAATCATATTTGGGGCAAGAAGCCTTTTGTCACTACTTTTATTAATAAGTCGCATCGCCATTGAAGTAATATGGCTACGCATATTTAGCGAAATACAATACTATTTTACAAATCTTTTGCGAAGTAGTGACAATTGTATAAATTTATTGCAGGATGGCAATGTTTTTATTACGAGATTGATATGATGAGGAATAGTTAATATGAGAAGATCTCGTTATTTTTTGCCAATTCTGCAGGAAAAACCTAGAGATACAGAGATTGTTTCTCATCAACTTATGTTACGTGCAGGAATGATATGTAAGCATTCAAAGGGCATGTATTCTTGGCTTCCTTTAGGAAAAAGAGTCTTAGATAAGGTAAATGCAATTATTCGTGAAGAGCAAGATCGAATAGGTGCAATTGAACTTCTTATGCCAACTTTGCAATCAGCTGATTTATGGAATGAAAGTGGTCGTTATCAATCTTATGGTCAGGAAATGTTGCGGATTGTTGATCGGAATAATAAGCAAATGCTATATGGTCCGACTAATGAGGAAATGATTACGGATATTTTTCGTTCATATGTTAAATCTTACAGAGATCTTCCTTTAAATGTTTATCAAATTCAACTGAAGTTTAGAGATGAGATGAGGCCTCGTTTTGGAGTTATGCGTGGTCGCGAATTTCTTATGAAAGATGCCTATTCTTTTGATTTAACTCTTGAGGATTCCGAACATTCTTATAATAAAATGTTTGTATCATATCTTAGGATATTTCATCGTTTAGGATTAAAATCTATACCAATGCGTGCAGAATCTGGTCCTATCGGTGGTGATTTAAGTTATGAATTTATTATTCTGGCAGATACGGGAGAAACACAGGTTTTTTGCTGTAAAGATTTTATTGATTTTGCTATTCCTCCAGAAAATACAGATTTCAATGATATTTCTGTTGTAAAAGACATTGTGAAAAAATGGACTTCACCATATGCGGCTACTTCTGATGTTCATGATGAGGATTTGTTTGATGCTCTTTCAGATGATAAAAGGCTTGTTGCGAGAGGTATTGAAGTTGGCCATATTTTCCGTTTTGGAACTAAGTATTCTCATCCGATGTCTGCAACTGTTAAAGGTCCGGATGGTAAAGATCATTATGTTCAGATGGGATCATATGGTATTGGATCTATGAGAGTTGTTGCTGCTGTTATTGAATCTTCGCATGATAAACAAGGTATTATTTGGCCTGATTCGATATCTCCTTTTGATGTTTCTCTTATTAATTTGAGGTCACAAGATAAGGAGATCTGTTCGGTCTGTGAAAGCATTTATGAAAAACTTTTACAATTAGGATGTGATGTATTCTTAGATGACGTAGATGAACAGGCAGGTGCTAAATTTGCAGTGGCTGATTTATTAGGTTTTCCTTTGCAGGTCATTATTGGTTCAAACTTTGTTTCTGGTGGTATGATTGAAATAAAACATAGAGCAACAGGGATAAGAAAAAACATGTCATTAGAAGAATCCATGAATTATATTTCTGATCATTTTGTTAAATAATAGGGTTAAATACTTTGATTATAAAAAATAATGCTAGGGTGGCTTTTTTTTCTAAATTTGAGATGATGGTTGCTTGGCGTTATTTATTTTCATGTCGTCAAGAGACATTTATTTCTATCGCTGCATTAATTTCATTTATTGGAGTGATGATAGGGGTTATGGCTTTAATAGTTGTTATGTCTGTAATGAATGGATTTCGTAATGATATTATTTCACGTATTTTAGATGTTAACGGACATATATTAGTTAAGCCAAGATATTTTCCTTGTAAGAATTATCATTCTATTGTGACTAAAATTAGTGATATAGAAAATGTTACAAAAGTTTTTCCTTTTGTAAGCGGTCAAGCATTTGCCGCAAATGTAAATGGAGGAGCTGGCGTCTCAGTGCGTGGTATGGTCAAAGAAGATTTTTTCAATATCATGGATTATTTTTCTAATTTTTATGGTGATAAATTTGATGATTTTAATAATGGAAAGGGTATTTTTATAGGGGAGTCTCTGGCACAAAATTTAGGTGTTAATATAGGAGATAAAGTAAAACTTATTTCTCCAAATGGTGATATCACTCCATTGGGTACAGATATTCGTTCCAAGTTTTATACTATTTCTGCGATATTTAAAACAAGAGTATCATATTACGACAATGGGGTGGTTTATATGTCACTTAAAGAAGCACAGCTTTATTTTAACATGGAAAATTATATTTCAGGAATAGAGGTGTTCGTAAAAGATCCTGACATGGTTGAGTCAACAAATTATAAAATTAAAAAAATTATTGGAGATGACATGTCGGTTACTGATTGGCGATATCAAAATAAATCGTTTTTTTCTGCTATGGAAGTTGAACAAAATGTTATGTTTGTTATTTTAACATTGATAGTTTTTGTAGCTGTTCTTAATATTGTTTCTAGCTTATTTATGCTGGTTAAAGAAAAGGTAAAGGACATAGCGGTTTTGCGAACTATGGGTGCAACGATATATTCCATTATGCGTATATTTTTTATAATAGGTGCCTTTATTGGTGTTTCTGGCACTTTTTTTGGTGTTGTTGGCGGGGTTTTAATTGCTTTGAATATTGAGCTAATAAGACAGTTTTTTCTTAATACATTTGGTATAGTTATATTTAATACAGATGCCTATTTGTTGAGTGGGGTGCCTATTAAAATCTCGTGCCATGAGATTTTTTGGATTGTTGTTATGGCTGTTATGTTATCTTTTTTGGCAACTATTTTTCCTAGTTGGAGAGCTTCTCGAATAGATCCTGTTAAATCTTTGCGCTACGAGTAGGATATTTTGTTGAGCGAGAAAGATGTATTGATACTCCAAAATATTAAACATAGCTATGCTAATGTTAGAAGTACTTCTACTGTTCTTGAAAATGTTAATATCAGTTTGAAAAGAGGTGAAATGGTTGCGCTTGTTTCTCCATCAGGCACAGGAAAATCGACCATTTTGCATATTGCTGGTTTGTTGGAAGTACCTACTGAGGGTAATGTTATTGTTGATGGACAGTTATGTAATAAATTAACTGATGAGAAGAAATCGTTTTTGCGTTGTACTAAAATCGGTTTTGTATACCAAGCTCATCGACTGTTAACTGATTTCTCGGTTATAGAAAATATCATTTTACCCCAGATTATTGCTGGAACTAGTTATGAAGTGGCGCGTAGGCGTGCAATTGATGTTTTAGAATATATGAGAATAGATCATTATGCTGATCGTCGTTCTTCTGATATTTCTGGCGGAGAACAACAAAGGGTTGCAATTTGTCGAGCTATTGCAAATGCCCCTTTGATTCTTTTAGCAGATGAGCCAACAGGAAACTTAGATCCTAAAACAGCGATGCAAGTATTTGAGGTCTTAAAAGATTTAGTGATTCATTTTGGTTTATCTGCATTAATTGCGACTCATAATATTGAGATTGCGTCTCTTATGGATCGTAAAGTTACAATTAAAAATGGGATTATATTTGATTTATGACCAAATTAACGGCTTTAATATTTTTTGTGAAGCTGTGCCAATAATATGTAATTTACGTCCATATTTTTGTTAGAAATACTCCATTTATTGCATAATGGATTATAATTCATTCCTACACGATCTATAATCATTGCATCATTTTCTGTTAGCATGGCTTCTAGTTCTACTGGTTTTATAAATTTGTCGTATTGATGTGTTCCTTTTGGCAACCACCGTAATAAGTATTCAGCTCCTATAATTGCTAATAACATTGATTTAAAATTACGATTAATCGTAGAGACAAACATCAAGCCATCATCCAGAAGAAGTGAACAACATGCTTTTACAAAGTAATTGACATTTTCAACATGTTCTATGACTTCCATGTTTAAAATCACATCAAATTTTTCATTTTTTTCGATTATTTCTTCGGCACAAGCTACACGATAATCTATAATTGTTCCTTCCATATCGGAGTGATTTTTAGCTATTTCAATATTTTCTTGAGAAGGGTCGATTCCTACTACAGTTGCTCCCATTTTTGCCATGGGTTCTGATAGTAGTCCGCCACCACAGCCTATATCTAATATACGCAATCCTTTGAAGGGTTGTATATCATGTTGATTGCGTTTGAAATATTCTGTTATTTTATTTTTTATATATGATACACGTACTGAATTTATTTGATGAAGCGGGCGAAATTTTCCTTTTGGATTCCACCATTCGGAGGCTATGTTTGAGAATTTATTTATTTCTTGCTGATTTGTAGTTACATAGTCCGGATATTTTTTTTTCATATGGATTCTCCTTCTCAAATCATATAAGTATGATCTATTGATTTTGTAGTATTTGCAATAGCAATATTTTTTATACAAGATTGAAATTAGTTTTTGGTTATTTGTAATTTTGTGCAGTAAAAATTCTATTGGACATAAATATGGCTCGTATTGTTATGAAATTTGGTGGCACTTCTGTAGCTGATATTGATTGTATTCGCAATGTAGCTTTGCATGTGAAGCGTGAATTTGATATTGGAAAAGAAGTAGTAGTAGTTGTTTCTGCTATGAAAGGGGAAACAGATAGGCTTACTTCTTTATGTAGACAAATGACTTCTGATTACAGTATGCGAGAATGTGATGTTGTTGTATCTTCGGGAGAGCAAGTTTCTTCTGGCATTATGGCTCTTGCTTTACATTCAATAGGTATTAAGGCAGTATCATTACAAGGATGGCAGGTTCCTATTGTTACAGATGGTGTTCATGGATCAGCACGGATTCTTCATATAGACAAAACAAAAATTATTTCTCAAATAAACAAAGGAAGGGTGGTAATTGTAACTGGTTTTCAGGGAATTGGTCCTGAAGGATGTATGACTACGCTTGGCCGTGGTGGATCAGATACTTCGGCAGTTGCGATAGCTGCTGCTATTGGTGCAGATTGTTGTGATATATATACAGATGTTGATGGTATTTATACTACTGATCCACGTGTTGAGCCGAAAGCTCGTTTAATGAAAAAGATTGCGTTCGAAGAGATGTTAGAAATGGCCTCGCTTGGAGCTAAGGTCTTGCAAGTCCGTTCCGTAGAATTAGCAATGTTGCGAAAAGTTTGTTTGTCCGTACGTTCAAGTTTTGCAGATCCGAGTAGTGATGCTGAACAGGGCAGATATGGAACTCTTATTTGTTGTGAGGAAGCGATTATGGAAAAAGAATCTATCACTGGAATTGCTTATACTAAGGGTGAAGCCCAAATTTCTTTAAGGCGCTTGCAAGATCGTCCTGGAATATCAGCGTCTATTTTCGCCCCTCTTGCAAAAGCCAACATTAATGTTGACATGATTATTCAAAATATTTCCGAAGATGGTAAGTATACGGATATAACTTTTACTACTCCTTCAATGAGTTTGGATAAAGCTCTTTCAGTTCTTGATGATAATAAAGATAAAATTTGTTATGATGATATTCAGCATGAAGATAATCTTGTAAAAATTTCTGCTATAGGCGTCGGTATGCGAAGTCATGTAGGAGTTGCTTCTGCATTCTTTCTTTGTTTTGCTGAAAAAGGTATAAATATTAAGGCAATTACTACATCTGAAATTAAAATATCTGTATTAATTGATAGCGCTTATACTGAGCTAGCTGTGAGATCTTTACATTCTTGTTACGGGTTAGATAAGGATTAATGCCCCTCCTGTTTTAAGACCAAATCCCGTCTATTGGCTTCCAACTGGTGGTTTAATAAATGTCTTTCCTTGAGGTATTAACGGCAAAAAAGTATACGTCAAATCACTCGAATAATCGCTGCTGATTTTACCTTTTATATTCTAAGGCTAATTTCTCATAGTTGGTATAAAACCTTCTAAGTATTTTAGATCGTGGATTAAGTATTAATGTTGTGGGATGGTTGCTAGTTTTAGCCGCTTTGCTAGTTTCACATATAGTTACGTTTATTTCCTTTATGTGTCCATGGTTCGTCTGATCTATAAAGAAGAGTGAAAAATAGCCTTGATTGGAAGGAAATAGTACACAGCGCCTGTTTTAGCAGTCAGCAATTTTTAAAATGTATATAATTTACCAAAATCATAACATCACTCAAGATCAAGAAAGCCTTAAATAAGCCACTAGATTAGAGATGAGATCATTATTCCGACATTCACTGGAATATGGGGTTGGATTCTTTTGCCTGGCACCAAATTAACGTAAAATCAACAACTTACATCAAAGTAAGACTAAATGAGAATCATGGAAAATCAATGACTTACAAACCGCATAGTCTTACTTTTTTCACATATAATCTGCTATCATTTTAGCGGTTTTATAGGCAAGTTTCTTGACATTAACTTCTCTTGTATACAGTTCGGCCATATCTGTTTTTGACCATCCATACATAGCCATTAGTTCATGAGGACTTGCTCCAGCATTCGCTGCAATTGTTGCTCCCGCTTTTCGTAATCCATGGGCTCTACATTCATCTGGCAATCCTGCTTCTTTGCATCTATCCCTAAACCAATTTCCAAAAGAACCAGAAGATGAAAAGGATTTGCCATAGGCAGTCAATAAAAACGTATCCCCATCTTGACCGACAGCATCTAAGCATTTTTGTAAATCTTCAAAAATTGGAACATGAACTTGTTTCCCTGTTTTTTGAGTATGAATAGATAAAACTTGATCTTTAACATGTTGTTTACCTATTCTGATAACATCAGATCTTCTTAAACCTAAAAACAACATTAATTCTAAAGATAATCTAGCCATGGTATTTATAGAATGACGTTTGCGATAAATTTCCACTTGTTCAATTGTCCATGTATGCATTCCTATAGTACGAATAGATGGCCGTTGTATTCCTATTACTGGATTCTTTTTAATCAATTCGCATGTTTCCGCCCATTTAAAAACTGGGGCAACTGCTTTTAAAAATGATATCGCCACAGATGGCTTATCTGATCTTCTATCTACTGCGTTTTGTATATGTCTGCGTGTTATTTTAGTAAAAGGAATATCACCTGAATCTTTGATAATATGGTAGTATAGGTTGTTTCTTACTTTTTTAGTATTAGAATTTAAAGCTTGGAAATGCCCACTTAACCTATATTGGTCAATAAGCCATTTGAATGTCCCTTTATTCCCATGGTCGCCTTTTTGTCTTAGACGTCCTGCCAAAGCATCAGCATATGCTTCCATAAACTCTTTAGTTCCATAAACATTAGGCAGTCGTATGCGTTTACCCTCTTTTTTGAAGTACCAAACTTTTTTCCCGTGCCTTGTGGTTTCGTGGGATAAATAAGGATATCTATTTTTTGTCATAGTTAAATTACAAAATCTTCATAGGGTTCGGATTCTTCGGCTGGGATTATATCTTCTTTTGAATCAAACTCGGGATATATACGAATACATTTCCCGTCTTCTGTAAATTCAATCATCACGTTTCTTTTACGAGAAATGCTTGCTATTTTATCCAGCTCTTTTTTCTTGAGTATCATTTAAGATCTCCTTTTGTTTTAATCATAATCCACCCAAAAATTAGGGTTTTCTACTGGCAATAGCCCCTGTTTGTGGATGTTTGTAATGTGTTGGAAGAACCCGCTTTAATTCACCATCAACCAATAATTTAAGCGGATAGAAGGTTTGGGTTCTCTTATATGACCTTTAATAACGATTCAGTGGGTTTAAAATAGTCATATTGACATCAGCTATAATTCAAGACGGTATCTCTATTGAATTATTTAATATCGTTCTTGGATATTTTGAACAGGAACTTGTTGTTTGTATTGTTGGTTATTGGTTTTGCGATAGAGGTATGAGAATTAAAAAGAGGAGGCGTAGTTAACAGCTACCCGTTCATAACTCTTTTTTGGATTATTGTTTATCAGTTATTGGTATGGTGGAGTGTGAAAGAGGGCATCTTTGACAGAAGCCCTCTTTCAATCTTAAACCCCTTCGAAAAAGAGATTATCGCTTGTATACTAGGTTTCTGGTATACTGATAAAATAGTTCAGAAGAGGAGAGAGTAGTTTTAAGTATTACAATCCTTACAATTTTACACCAAAACCAAAACTTAAAATAGCGTCGATATGATCTATAGGTCTTTTATATTCAACATCTGTAGGCATTATCTTTCCAGGAACGAAATAAATACTAAATTCTAACGAGTACCTATCATTTATTACTAATTCAAGCCCACCACCGAGCACAAATTTAGTCTCATAGCTTGCATCTAATTCATGTTCAAATAGCGCTGTCGTCAGTATAATCTTATGTGGAATAAGTCTCAAGTAATCACCCAGCTGAAAATATACATCAAATGCAACAGCGGGTTTATTGAATGCGAACCCCAGCATAATATCTGATCCAAGGGATACAGGATTTTTAACAATCTTTCCATCAAAGAAAGAACGCGAATAAATATAGTCATTAGCATTAACGCCTATCCATGGGACAATACCCCCCTCCCATTTCCTCTAATTTTAGTATGTAAGACACTTCTGATTCAACTCCATATGATGGGAAAAGAATGGAAGCCTTAATATTGTTTTTTGTATTTTGGGGATCTCTAATATCTTTGGTTATCTCTGAGTTTTTAAATGAAGATTCGGATGCAAAAGTGTCACATCCTGAAAACATGAGCAACGTACATAACCCGAAAATTAAACTTTTCGCCACATCATATATCCTAGCTAAACACAAAAACAGCATTTTTCACTCGTAGACATAATTCTCTATTTGAGTCAATATATAAAACGATATGTTACTTTATAATTAGCTAAAAGTAGAGGTGGTTATTATTAAGACCCCATCATTACTAATTAGACCTTTGAGGGCTTAAAACTAAAAGCATACAGATGTCCTGCTGGAATATGGACTATTGGCTATGAGCATACTGGATTTGATGTTTATGAAGACATGAACATATCGGAACAACAAGCTGATGAACTTCTTATACAATGATCTTCGAAGTGTTTAGATGATTTTTTTTCAAGGTTTCTTCAAGTATTAAGAATATAAGTGCAAATCGTATATCAACTATTGTAGATTTTGTTTTTAACCTTGGTATTGACCGATATCGTAATAATAGTACGTTTCGAAAGTATGTAGATGCTGAAGATTGGATGAACGCTTCTCAAGAGTGTAAAAGGTGGGTATTTGCTGGTGGAAAAAGATTAAATGGATTAGTTGCAAGACGAGAAGTGGAGGCAGAATTATTGTTACATGATTGGTCTTACCTTTTAAAAAATAAAACTAACTCGTATAAAAAACCATTCAAAATCAATAATTTAAAACTTATTTGGTGACCCCTGCAGGATTCGAACCTGCGACATCCTGCTTAGAAGGCAGGCGCTCTATCCAACTGAGCTAAGGAGCCAGACTTATTACTAAGTTGCCTATCTATTTAATGAGTCCAATTATCAATACGATTGTGTAAAAAATTATCATGATAAGACTTTTTTTGATGTACTGAATCATGTAATGGCATCAAATAATATTCAATATTATGATTTTCTGCATATTTTATTGCTTTGTCCATAGAAGGAAAGAAAAGTTTAACTTGTTGAAGCGTATCCATTGAAGAGGTATAATGGCACGTAGGCTCTATATAAGAGGGAACTTGTTTTTCAAATTCTAATGACCACATTCCCACTTTCCCCTTTATTCCTGACTGAGCAGATGTTTTTCCTATACGATAAATTCTCGCCAACATATTAAAATCTCATTTCACAAGTGCATATTTAAATGTATAAAAAATCAACAAAAAGTGGTCGGAGTGGAGAGATTCGAACTCCCGACCCTCTGGTCCCAAACCAGATGCGCTAACCAGGCTGCGCTACACTCCGAATAATCCTATCACGTAACTCATAAAACAGTTTATACAATAACCAATTACAGGCTATAACATGTCAATTTTCTAACAGAATAAACTACATATATCATTTACAGAAAAATAACAACATCTTGTATACAAGATTTTATTTAATAAATTATCTGACTTAAGAAAGCTTTTGTTCTATCGTGTTGAGGATTGGCAAAAAACTCTTCAGGAGAATTCTGTTCAACGATTTGTCCTTGATCCATAAATACAACTCTATTAGCAACTTGTCGAGCAAAACCCATTTCATGGGTGACACACATCATAGTCATTCCTTCTTCTGCAAGTTCAATCATCGTATCCAATACTTCCTTTATCATTTCTGGATCTAATCCAGATGTTGGTTCATCAAATAATAAAGTTTTTGGTTTCATACATAAAGAACGAGCAATAGCAGCACGCTGATTTTCTCCTCCAGATAACATAAAAGAGTATCTCATTGCTTTATCAGCAATCTTTACTTTATTTAAATAATGCATGGCGAGCTCTTCTGCTTCCTTCTTAGGCATTTTTCTTACCCAGATAGGACCTAGTGTGCAATTCTCTAGGACAGTGAGATTTGGGAAAAGATTAAAATGTTGAAAAACCATTCCAACGTCACGACGTACTTCATCAATATTTCTGACATCGCTGTCAAGAGGAACACCGTCAATAATGATCTCACCTTTTTGGTGTTTTTCAATTCGATTGATACAACGAATTAAAGAAGATTTACCTGAACCTGAAGGTCCAGCTATAACAACTCGCTCATTGCGTGTAACTTTGAGATTGATATCACGTAAAGCATGAAAATTCCCATACCATTTATTTAAGAAATTTATCTCAACGGCGTATTTACTATTACTCATTTGTTTTGAATTTATTTGGTTATTTTCCATTAATGCTATATCCCTTATTTCTTTTTTACTTTAGTAAGATGGTTTTCTATAAATACAGAATATATAGACATGCTAAAGCAGAAGACCCAAAATATAAATCCTACAAATATCAGTCCAGTTGTAGGTGTAACTGGAGATATCCAGTCAGAATCACTGAAGTTAGCTCTTACTATTCCTAAAAGATCAAACATATTAATTATAGAAATAAGAGAGCTATCTTTAAATAGTCCGATGAAGGTATTAACAATTCCTGGTATTACACGCTTAATTGCCTGCGGAATAATAATCAGCCTCATTGTTTGAATATATCCTAATCCCAATGAATTAGCTGCTTCAAATTGTCCTTTAGGAATGGATTGCAATCCTCCTCTTACAACCTCTGCAATATAAGCAGATGAAAAGGCTGCCACTCCTATCAGTGCCCTTAATAATTTGTCCACATCCCATCCATCAGGTAGAAATAGAGGCAACATAACACTGGAAGTAAAAAGAACAGTAACTAACGGTACTCCGCGAAATAGCTCAATAAATGTAATGCAGGCACCTTGCAAAACAGGCATATTGGACTGTCTACCCAATGCTAGTAAAATTCCTATCGGCATTGAAACTACAATTCCAAAAAAGGAAATAACTAAAGTAACGAGCAGTCCTCCCCACTCGGACGTTCCAACAACACTTAGACCTAATCCCCCGCATAAGATAAAGAATGAAAATATTGGAAAAAATCCAAATAATAACAAGCCATTTAGAAATTTGCGAGGAACAGAGGGCATTAGCATAGGAACAAGTAATATAGATCCAATCAGAAAAACCAGTATAGGTCTCCATCTCTCTGATAAAGGATAGTTTCCAAAAATAAATTGTTGAAATCTATCATTTACAAACGCCCAACAAGCACCGCTCCAACCATCAGGTTGAATACCTCCCTGAGAGATTGTCGTACATACCTTTCTGTCAGCTCCTATCCAAACAGCATCTATAAAAATCCAATGAATTATATTAGGAATTGACGATAATAAAAAAACTAATATCAAAACCGTTATAATCGTATCTTTAATGCTGTTAAAGAAGCTACTTTTAATCCACGCCATAAGTCCTCGGTGATTAACCGGTGGCAAACAAGGGGATAATAACTGTTTCCTTACATATGGAAATTCTTTATGAGAATAGTTCATCTTTTCTCCGTTAAAGCGATTTTTTTATTTAACCAATTCATAAACATTGAAATAACTATTGAAAGACTTAGGTAGACAGACATCCAAATTATAATAATTTCAATAGCTTGTCCTGTCTGATTAATTATAGTTCCTCCAACTGATACAAGATCTACAAAACCAACTGCTACGGCAAGGGAAGAATTTTTAAGAAGATTCAAGTACTGGCTGGTAAGAGGAGGAATAATGACACGCATCGCCTGTGGTAAAACTACTAAACGAGTTGCTTTTCTAGGATTTAATCCGAGCGCTATTGCAGCTTCCATTTGTCCAGGTGGCACTGAAATGAGTCCCAAACGCACAATTTCTGCTATAAAAGAAGCCGTATAAAAGGATAAAGCTAAATATAGAGACATGAATTCTGGTATTATTACGTATCCTCCAACAAAATTGAATTTACCTAATATCGGATATTCAAAACTAATATTAAAACCTGCTGCAAAGCACATAAAAGCTGGCAAACCAAATATTAGAAATATAGAAATATATAATACAGGTAAGATCTGCCCTGTCTTTTTGTGAAATTGGCTAGCTAACTTCAATGTTACGATGCTTAAGATAATTCCCAATAAAAAAGTAAATAAAATAATTTTGGCATTTGTATCCATTATTAAGCTAGGTAAAGATATTCCACGATTGTTCAGAAAAATCCCAAATGGCAATGCTATTGAATTTTCAGGTGACGGTAGATTAGAAAGTACAGATCTATACCAAAAAAATATTACTACCAGTGGCGGAATATTGCGAAATAATTCTACGTAAACCCTGCAAATCCATGATGCAAGCTTATTTTTAGATAAACGTCCCGTTCCAACCACAATACCTATTAACGTAGCTGGGATAATTCCTAAAAATGCTACGGTAAATGTGTTCACAAATCCTACTACGAGAGCCATAGCATAAGAATTATCCCCCGTATAAGGCATAATACCCTGATCTATTTCAAATCCAGCTCGTTCTTGAAGAAATTTTATACCTAGTACTATATTGGATTTTTCCATATTGTTATAAATATTTCCTACAATCCAAGATATCATATAAATAATTAACAATAGGATCGCTACTTGAACACATATACTGCGAACATGTATATCGTATAAGAATTTAATCTTGCTAATACGACGGATTAACATGCTCTGAATATTTCCGATCATATACTCTTCCCCTTTAAGCAACAAAATTTCCTTTTGAAGATGGATTTTATTATTTCATCACTTATAATTAACCCATAATCCATCCACTAATATTATAGTGAAAATTTTTTCAAGATATCAAATTTAGCGTATAGGAGGAGCATACATCAATCCTCCTTTTGAGTACAAATTATTATGATTACGAGGAATTTTTAAAACTGATCCACTTCCGAGATTGCGATTAAATATTTCACCATAATTACCCACATTTTTGATTATTCCATAAGCCCAATCATTTTTTAAACCAAGACTTTTTCCAATATTGCTATTTTTATCGCTTCCTAGAAAACGTCTCACGTCAGGATTAGTAGAATTGAGCATATCATCGACATTTTTTTGGGTAATGCCAAGTTCTTCAGCAGTTACAAGCGCATAATGAGTCCATGTAACTATATTGCTCCAAACACTATCACCTTGTAGAATAGCAGGACCAAGAGGTTCTTTGGAAATCATCTCTGGCAAAATTATATGTTCACTCGGATTATCTGTACTAAGTCTCAATGAGTATAGAGCTGATATATCTCCCGAATAAACATCACAACGATTAGATCGATACGCGGCATCAATTTCTTCAACACGCTCAAATACGATGGGATGAAACTTCATCCCATTTGCACGAAAGTAATCTGCTAGGGTGAGTTCTGTTGATGTGCCTGATTGAACACATATAGAAGATTCAGATAATTGAAGAGCCGAAGTAATTCCTGGTTTCTTACGCATCATGAATCCCTGTCCGTCAAAATATGTTATAGCACGGAAGAAAAGACCGAGTGAGGTTTCACGGAGTAATGTCCAAGATGTGTTGCGACTTAGTACGTCAATTTCTCCTGATTGCAAAGCTATAAAACGCTCTTTTGCGTTTAGAGGAACGTATTTAACCTTGGACTTATCATTAAAAATTGCAGATGATAAAGCTTTGCAGAAGTCAATATCGAATCCGGTCCATTCCCCTTTAGCATTAAGCATTGAAAAACCAGAAACGCCAACATTCATTCCGCAACTTAAGAAGCCTCTTTTTTTGACCTCTTTTAGAATATCGGCATAAGCAGTCAAGCCTGTACAAGATAGACTAATAAAGACAACGACACCGAAAAACAAATTTCTACATTTATACATAAATCTACCCTTCCTTAGGAAATGGTTGTCACGTTTAAGACACTTTAATCTGCAATAATTTTAATAGATCCATTTTTGTAGATTGATTATTAACAATCACAAATTGATTTGATGGTTAGCATATCACAATTCCATCACAAATTGATTTGACGGTTAGCACATCAGACACCCATACTAGGCAATCGGTTGATAATTTCAAGATATTTTAATAAAAATATTCAATATTGTGAGCAATAAAGGACAAATTTTTTGTCCGTCAAACTAAAAAACATGTAATGACTGTATTTTTTTGATAACACATTTCTTGTGTACAGGTATACAATAAATTATGATTTGATAAAATTATATTCGTTTTAGGGTCTTTTAAGGGATGTTATGTTTTTAATGATTTAATCAAAGTGCTGCTTCATATTTTTTATTTATAGATAATTATGCGGATAACGACAGCAATTACCTTGTCGATTCTTTTATTTCCTGCTTAGGAAGGTTGTTATTTAATATAGTTCATAAAGATTTTTTAGTGTATTATTACCAGGTGGTACAATTATAGTAATGATTGCTATTGCTTTAATCAAGCTTGTAAAACCCCCATGATATTCTGCCTTATAATGAGGTGCATATTATCAAATATGACTTAAAAAGAGCAGTTATGAGTTATTGTTGTCATAATCGGAAAATGTTTGATACGATAGTATATAACCTATTTTTAATAGATTTAATTTTATATTAGATGTTTTCAGGCACTTGATACTTGTATATCCAATCAAGACTCTTAGATAGTGGTTTGCGAGGTCCAAATTTAAGAGCGATATCTCTGCATAAGCTGAATGGTCCTCGTAAATGATAAAATGTATTATTAAAATTAGTTCTAGAATATATCTTATTAATGCGTTTGACACGAATTTCTTGATAAATGGAAATTGCTTTAGAAACTGTATTATTGGTTAGTAGTTTAGATAAAATATAAGCATCTTCGATTGCCATATTTGCTCCTTGGGCAGAGGAGGGTAAAAATGTGTGAGCAGCATCACCAATCAAAACGGTATCCTGATAATTATGCCATCGACTGCACTTACATTCAAATAACGGGTAAAATGATTCTTTAGGTATATTTGTGATTAATTGTTTTATTTCTTTATTCCAATTCGCAAAATTGTTTAAAAACAATTCTTTATTTTCATCATAAAAGTTGTCTTGCTCGCTTTTTAATGGAGAAACTTCAGATGGATAAGGATTGCTGCTGATCGCGGCAATGTTAATTGTATTATCTTCTTGCAGTGGATAAGTAACCATATGGGAGTTAGATCCGAAAAACATGCTAATTGATTGGGAATCAATAAATTCTGGGGCTTCATTTTTTGGTATAACAAAACGCAAAATACTACCTGAAAACATTATTGGTTGATTATCTATTTGTTGTCGTATATTTGAATGAACGCCATCAGCCCCGACTAGTAAGTCAGGTGTTTGGTTAATTATATGAGAAATTTCTTTTAAAGAATGATCTGTGATATGAGTTGATAAGTGTAATTTTGCTAAAGATTGTGATTTTAGTTTGGATTCAAGTATTTTTTGTAATGTTGCTCGTTTTAAAACTCCGTAAGCACCGTTCCAGTTATTATGTGCATAATCTTTACAAGGGATACGACTCAATTCTTTGAGAGTTGATCCTGATCGAAAAATAAATTCTTTTGGTTCAAACCATATTTTTTCTAGTTGATCAAGAACATTAATTTTTTTAAGTATGCGTGAGGCATTAGGTGATATTTGTAACCCAAATCCTTTTTCGGATAAGTAATCTTTTCTTTCAAAGATATAAGATCGTATACCTTGTTTACATAAGGATAACGCAAGAGTAAGCCCAGATATTCCCGCACCGACTATTGCCACAGATGGTAATTCTGTGATTTGTTTTTTGCACGTCATGTTTATTTTACCTAACTGACAAGAAACACCCAGCAGGAAATGTTTTTTCTGATCCAAGAGAATCATCAAAACAATAAAGTGTTGCACAATAAGGGCAATGCTTTTCATTTTCTTCACCCATATTTATGAAGATATGAGGATGATCTAAGGGTGGGGATGCACCCGCACACATGAATTTTTTGACACCGATCTTAATTCTACTATAACCCTTATCATTTTGGAAATGACTAATATGAGTATGATTCATAATATTTTCCTTTCTACTAACATCATTCTGGGATATAATTTAGGAGCAGACATGGTTATATGCTATATTTATATTATTAAGCACTACAAAGTATAAAATCTGATAATCGCAATGTGAACAATAGATTATTGAAAGATTATTGCAATGATTAAATCCAAATTATTTAGTTCTTGGAGAGGTTTTCGTTTAGCGTTTTTTGATGAAGGAGATAGATTTGCTCCAGTTGTTTTATTGCTTCACGGATTTACTTCATCGGCAATGATTAATTGGTTTTCACCAGGTTGGGTACAGTTATTATGTGATAATGGTTTTCGAGTTGTTTTGATTGATAATCTTGGTCATGGCGAAAGCGATAAACCACATAATCTAACTAATTATAATCTGGTTTTTATGGCAGCTGATGCTGTGTCTCTTCTAGATTATCTTGGTATTAATAGGGCGCACGTTATTGGATATTCTATGGGCGCACGCATAGCATGTTCTATGGCATTATTTTATTCTTCTTATGTATGTTCATTAGTATTAGGTGGTGTTGGCAGCGGTTTATATGATTCGGAAGTTATTGATTGGAATCCTGTGTTGGATTCTTTTTTGCTTCCATCTATTAATGATGTTCAATGTCTTTTGGGAAAAACATTTAGAAATTTTGCTGAAAATGTTCCAGGAAATGACCTTAATGCGCTGGCTTCATGCCTTGCTATGACAAGAAAACTATTTAACAAAGAAGATTTAAAGCGAATTGATGTTCCTGCGTTAATTGCGGTTGGATCCAAAGATACTATTGCAGGATCTCCTCAAGAATTGCTGTCAGTTTTACAAAATGGTCAATATTTAAATATTTTAAACAGGGATCACATGTTGTCGGTAGGTGATAAGCAATTTAAACAAGGTGTTATAGATTTTTACTCAGGCATTATTAGCAAATAAAAACTGGTTTTTATTGTGTAATTTTTTTTTGCATATAGGCGAATATTAATTGGGAAAATATTGTTGTTAATATGAAGTATTATGTTACTATTTTTGGTTGATGTAGGTTTTTACTGGTTATTATGGTGAATTGAATTTGAATATTTTTGGTATTATATGTTAATGATAAGTATGTTTTTTATTGAATATTACTTTCATGAATTATTTAATGATTCTTTTTCGAATTTATTGAGTAGTTAAATTAATTATTATTTGTTTTGGTGCCAAGAAAAATAATTATATAGGGGATTTATATGCGGCTGGATGAAATAAATAAATTAGAATTATATCTTAAACGTATGTTTGGTTCTAAAATTTCTATTAAGCCGCGAGCAAATCAAACTGATTCAGCTGAAGTTTATATGGATTTAGAATTTATTGGTATTATTTATCGAGATGAAGAAGACGGTGAATTATCTTATAATTTTTCTATGTCTATTTTAAGTTATGATCTTTGAATACCCTTGTTTTAAAATAATAAAAATCACAATGTTTGTAGCTTTTCTATCATTGAGGGACATTTGTATTTTTAATTGTCTTTGATAGATATTGCTGATTTGATGATTAATTATAATTTCAACACTCTTAGCTTTTATAGTCTGTATTTAACAGAAGATTTTTTTTGTTAATGGTGTTGGTTTTGTATATCTTTTTATAGTTTGTTATGTGTAATATTGTAATGTGATAAGTTGGAGGGATTCGTGTTAGTATTGCCCTTTTGTATGGCTGAAAAACGTAATAGTAAAAAAGAGGAAATTGGAATTGACACTTTTTTTAACACGAAAGTTGATGCTAAGATTCAAGCCCCGAGATTATATAGAGTTTTTCTTGTCAATGACGATTACACTCCTATGGATTTTGTCGTTCATGTTTTGCAGAGATTTTTTCATAAAGATCACGAAACTGCGCAGTGCATTATGTTGAAGGTTCATCATGATGGGATTGGTGAATGTGGTGTTTACACGTATGAAATTGCTGAAATGAGGGTGAACAAGGTTATGAATTATGCACGACATAATCATCATCCTTTGCAATGTATCATGAAAAAAAAATAAGGATTTAATATTGTCTTTTTTTTCAGAAAACCTTGAAAAAGTTTTTCATCAGGCGTTGGTCTTAGCAAATGAAAAACGTCATGAATATGCAACTTTAGAACATCTTCTTGTAGCTCTTATTGATGATTCAGATGCTGCAGCGTTAATGGCTGCTTGTAATGTTGATCTTAAGGTTTTGAAGGAAAATCTTCTTCGTTATATAGATAATGATTCTTCAAATGTATTACATGGTGATTTTCGCACAGAGTGTAAGCCAACCGCTAGTTTTCAAAGGGTTGTTCAGAGAGCCGTTGTTCATGTTCAATCAACAGGTAAAAGTGTAGTAACTGGTGCAAATATTATTGTTGCACTTTTTTCCGAACCGGATAGCCACGCTGCTTATTTTTTGCAAGAACAAGATATGACACGGTATGATGCTGTTAATTTCATTGCTCATGGCATTGGAAAAAAAGGAGACTTTGAAAGTTTTCAATCTTCTGTAGGAGGAGGTGAAACCTTTGATAGTGATGATAAATATTGGAAGTCTTCTAATGTTTTTCCTGCTTTGAGTGCTTACTGCACTGACCTTACTGAAAAGGCTAAAAAGGGTAAAATTGATGTTCTTATTGGTCGGAGTGAAGAGATAAATCGGACTATACAGATACTTTGTCGGCGTTCGAAAAATAATCCACTTTATGTTGGAGATCCTGGGGTTGGTAAAACAGCAATAGCAGAGGGGTTTGCTAAGCGGATTGTGGATTGTTTGGTGCCAGAGCCTTTAGTTAATGCGAGAGTTTTTTCATTGGATATAGGAAATCTGATTGCTGGAACGCGTTATCGTGGTGATTTTGAGGAGCGTGTCAAAAAAATTATCAAGGAAATAGAATCTTGCTCAAATGCTATTTTATATATTGATGAGATACATACGCTGGTCGGGGCTGGATCTTCTTCTGGAAGTTCTATAGATGCTTCAAATCTTCTCAAACCAGCTTTATCTTCTGGTGCTGTGCGTTGTATAGGATCAACAACTTATAGTGAGTATAGGCAGTTTTTCGAAAAAGATAAGGCACTGGTTCGCCGTTTTCAGAAAATTGATATTGATGAGCCGTCAGTTGAAGATGCTATTGAAATTATTAAGGGTATAAAGCCATATTTTGAAGAATACCATCAATTACGATATTCCAAGGAAGCAATTAAAGCGTCGGTGGAGTTGTCAGTGCGTCATTTTACTTCCCGCAAACTCCCTGATAAGGCTATTGATATTATTGATGAAGCTGGAGCAGCACAGATATTGTTGCCTATTTCAAAACGGAGAAAATTTCTTACTGAAAAAGATATTAAAAAGACTATTTCATCAATGAAACGTAGTATTCATTCAAGTAGTGTTTCTAAAGATGATGATGTCGTTTTGAGTAGTTTAGAAAAGGATTTAGAACAAATTGTTTATGGACAAACAGAGGCAATTAAGAGGGTTTCAGATTCTATAAAATTGGCTAAGGCAGGTCTTTCTGATCCGCAAAAACCAATTGGCTGTTATGTTTTCTCTGGTCCAACAGGTGTTGGAAAAACGGAAATCAGTAAACAATTGGCTGTTTGTTTAGGGGTTAAGCTTTTACGATTTGACATGTCAGAATATATGGAACGACATGCTGTTTCGCGTTTGATAGGAGCTCCTCCCGGATATGTAGGTTTCGATCAGGGTGGTCTTTTAGCGGACTCCGTTGATCAAAATCCGTATAGTGTTGTTTTATTAGATGAGGTTGAGAAGGCACATCCTGATGTAGTAGGTATTTTATTGCAGATTATGGATTATGGTATGTTGACTGATCAAAGTGGAAGGAAGATTAGTTTTCGTAATGTTGTTTTGATTATGACGACTAATGCTGGTGCATTGGAAATGTCAAAATCAAGAATTGGTTTTGGTTCATCGCAAAATAATGATGCCGATAAAGAGGCGTTAAAGAATTTCTTCTCTCCTGAATTTTTAAATCGTCTTGATGCGATTATTCCATTTTCTCCTTTGTCTCCAGAAGTTATGCGTCAGGTAGTATATAAGTTTATAGCACAACTTGAATCACAGTTGCAGGATAAAGAAATTTCCTTCCATATTTCAGAGGAAGTCATTAGTTGGCTTGTACAACATGGTTATGACGTAAAAATGGGTGCAAGGCCATTAGAGAGGATGATTAAAGAACATATTAAGAAGCCATTAGCTGATGAAATTCTTTTTGGCAAGCTTAAAAAGGGGAGGGGAATTGTAAGGATTTCGTTGAATTTAGACAATGATTCTTCATCACCTATTTGTTTTGAAATTGAAAATTGTTCTGAAATTACTTCTCTTGATATAGAAGATAAAAGAGAAGATGATATTAAAAATGATACTGATTCTCTAACGACTATAGTATAGTTTTTATCCTATTTCTTTACCATAAAATAAGTATCAACAAGGTGCTTTCTGTGTTTGCAATTTGTGATCTTAATATTATATTTTGTCTTGATTGTAATTTATATTTTTAATATCCATTTTGATCTTACTACAGATCATTTTGCAATTATATTTTAGTAATTACGGTATGAATTAATATTTGTTATTTTCATGTGGTTTTTACGATATGTAAGTTTGTTAGTAGCGTTGGTCTTTAGAGTTGATTATCCACAAAATAAGGGTGTATCACAATGAGAAACAACCATGCTATTCATGATCAATTGTTTTATTTACATAATTTGCGAGATGTAGATCGAGATCGTTATCTTTCATGTTTACTATCTCCGTCTAATGTACGTATTTCATTGGCTATTCTGTATGGTTTTAATGCGGAATTGATGCGTGTAAGAGAGCTTACAAGCAATCCATTCACTGGAGAAATGCGTTTGCAGTGGTGGAAAAATATCTTTGAGTCTTTTGATAAGGACATCTCGCCACAAAGCGCATCCCCTTTGGCAGATGGGATATGTTATATTATTTGTAAATATGATCTACCTTATCAGCGTTTTCTTGATATGATTGAATCGCGTTTTTTTGATCTTTATAATGAATCAATGTATGACTGTACACAATTAGAAGATTACTCGTTTAAAGTTTCGTCTAATCTTATTCATCTTGCTGTTAGAGTATTGGATAATCAACAGTATTTTTGTATTCCTGAGCTGATAAAACACGCTGGAATAGCACAAGTTGTTGGTGAATTAATTTTGTTATTGTCTAAGCATATCAGTAGAGGTCAGCTATACCTTCCTCTTGATATTCTTGGTGCTGCTGGTCTTGATCGGGAAACTTTTTTATCTGGAGAGGATAGGGAAAAAATATCTGTTGCCATTAAGATTTTTGCTGAATGGGGATTAGAACATCTATTGAAAGCAAGAAAAGAGTCTAGCAATATTTCGCCAAATATTTTTCCTGCATTTATTCCTATTAGCATGACTGGTAATATTTTGGAAAATGCTATAAATAATGGGATCAAAATTTTTGACCATCCATATAAAGTTCACCAGTGGATACGTCAGTGGCAAATGCTATCTTCTTCTATTAAAAGGCGTTTTTAGTTTGATAGGGGCGAGTGGTTTATTATATTATTATATATTTATTTTGATGTTTTTGCCTTGATATTATGAGATCATATTATTATAGCATATTTCTAAGCGATTTAAGGTTTGCTAGATGATGTTTTAATGCATATAGGTTTATTAATTTTTCTCTGATCATAATGCATATATATATTATAATTTATACCCATATGATACGGATGATGATAGCATAACAACGCCATCTTTCATTGTTATAAATCCCACTAGCACTTTTCATATCTCCTTTTAAAAACCTCTGTATATAAAGATTAACCTAGGTGTTTATATGTCATCATCTCCCTAATAAGCCATATAATAATGAGCAACCATTAAGGTACGAATGCACATCATATGCAATACTAATCAAAGACATATCCTAATCACCAATATAAATAGGAAATTTGAATTTCTGTTCAATACCAAGAGAAATACTTGGTGTTATTTTTGTGTAAAAATTAAAATCTAAACCAACATTTAAATAATGGAGCCAATCTTTTGCCTTTAACACCAATCGGATCTTCAGATATTATTCCTATCTCTTTAAAGTAATAATCGTTATTTAAAAATGAATTAAATTTTTTGCCGATAAGCAATATCGCTTCCAAAATATGGAAAATTATCTAATTGCTCACTATCCTTATTACACCCTACGATAAAATTTCCTTTAACATATAATCTTTGCATAGATTTCTTAATTGAATACTTAAGGGATAAAGAATTAAACGCGTGTTCTGGTTTATCCTTTTCTAAGTTGTCTTCGAACAACACATTACTATCGAAAAACAATGTATGTCTAAGACGATGCTCATCAGCACTATATATCTGTTCCCCCGACAAAAAGTAGTAGAACATAACAACATTAAAACACCTAATATTGAGATGATCTTCAATGTATTAAATGAATCCATTCTACATATTTCAATTCTTGATTATTTCAAGTGTTCTTTCCAGATAGGCATTATTAACACTGTTCGTATTTTAATCTTATTCAATATAACCTTTATTGGATAATACCTAAGATTGCAAAATTCAATATAATGCCACAGGCTTTGATGTATTAATCCTTTCTTTTTTCCTGCGCTCTGTATTGCTTTCGCATGTTAGATATCTTTGAATACATCCCACACAATTCTCCAGAATCGGGGGAAGATATTTTATAAGCAATTGATTTAACGTCATTATTACGGCTTATTAATATAATATTAATATATTATCAATTGTAATACATCAAAGTATTCAACAGCTATATAAAATGAACAGTAAGTTGTTAGACACCCATACAGATAAAATAGTGTGGAAGATTCATGGATACATAGCGAATTTTAATGTCTTCTTGGAGAGCATCTATAGTAGTCTTTGACACATATGCCGTTACGTGTTTGCAATAACCCTTTACGTGAACGTTTTTACAACATCCATTTATCCCGTATCCATGGCAATAGCCAATTTTATATGCAAAAGCAGGATATCCTGTAAGCATAAGCAAAGCATACAATCCTAAGGCTAATTTACGCATATGGAAAAAGATGTGTGATAAATCTTCCAGAAAAAAAAAGTAAATATCATACCCTAATAAAAAGGTATGAGAAATATATTAAAAATCATTGTAAAATAAATGGTTTATACTCTGCAAATTTTTTTATATAACAAGTTTAACGGATATTTTTGTATATCTTTTTCAAAAAAATATTCATTGTACTTTTGTAAAAAACTCAGTGATATTTATCTGATGGTAAATTACCTCAATTGAAATATAGTTGTATATTTGATAAAATTAATTTCATGAATTATTAACTATATAATTCTGGAATAACGTGACAAATATGAGAATACTTTGGATTATTTATTTTTAACAATAAAATTACACAACTTTTAATAATTGTTATTTCTGACAATAATTATCATATGTTCTCATATCTGAAATATTATCAGTGATATAAATTACCACCTCTATAGTGGTAATAATTATTGACATATATAGTACTATGAACAATAAAACGATTTTTTACGTGTTTTGAATCATTTTTATATATTGATCGGTACAATATATGCCTGAATTATAGTGATTGATGGTAATGGATATGTATTATTATGACGTCTGATATTCTCATAGTTGATGCTAAACAAGGTGTTGGTAATATTATTTCTAGCATGCTTGAAGATAGAGGATATAGCACTCGTGTTGCAAAAAATATGTATAGTGCTTTATTAGAGATGAAAAACAGTATACCACAATTAGTTTTTCTAGATTTTTGTATGACAGAATACTCAGGAAATTGCTTGTCGTTGTTTGATAAAATAACAGAACTTTTTCCAGATATTCCTTTTGTAATAACTGTGGATCACGAGCATTTTGATATGGCAATTGCGTCTATAAAACGAAAGACTTGTGATTTTATAGTAAAACCTTTCAATAAGGATCAAATTTTACTTACAGTAAACAAGGCAATTAGTAACGCTCGGATTAATGAGATATGTGATGCACAAAAAGAAATAGAAGATGAGGGTTTGATTGGTATTTCCGGAACTATTTCAAGGTTACGTCAATCTGTAGATCGTATAGCTCCAACAAATAGTCGTGTTATGATTTTTGGTCTATCAGGTTCTGGTAAACATTTTTTAGCGCGGCTTATTCATAATAAATCAGCTAGATCAAAGGGTTCTTTTGTTTTTTTTGATTCTGCTAGTATACCTTCTGAATTTATGGATATTGCTTTATTTGGAATAGAAAATTCTTTGGGTAAACCGGAAAAAATTGGTTATTTGGAAAGAGCTTGTCATGGAACTATCTATATAAATAAAATTACAGATATTCCATGTACTGTGCAAGATAAGTTGTTAAGAGCACTTGTTCACCGAAAATTTAAGCGTGTCAATGGAGTTAATCCCATTGCTTTAGACGCTCGTATTATCTCGTCTATTGAAGAGAATTATTACGATTGTATTGTTAAACGTTTGTTAATAGAAGATCTGTACTATCGGTTGGCAGTAGTTTCAATCAGAGTTCCAGGTCTTGTTGAAAGGAAAGAGGATATACCTTTTCTTACAGAGAGTTTAATAAATCAAATTTCTAAAAAATTAGCGATTTGTCCGCGTCATATTAGTAGCGATGCTATGGTGATTCTTCAGGGCTATGATTGGCCAGGGAATATACTTGAATTAAAGAAATATCTTGAAAAAATTCTTTTTTTAATGCGTAAGGAAGATCCTAAATTAGAGATTACTGTTGACATGTTGCCATCTAATCTTGGCAGGTCTTTACCAACATCTTCTGTGGAATATAATAACCAAGTTATGAATTTGCCCTTGCGTGAAGCAAGAGAAGCTTTTGAAAAAAATTATTTAATGGCGCAAATTAATAGGTTTGGCGGCAATGTTTCTCGCACTGCTGGATTTGTCGGTATGGAGCGTTCGGCATTGCATCGAAAACTAAAATCTTTGGGATTATAAGCCATAGCAAAACTTTCCTTTTTTTATAATTCATGTATAGTGTATAGATTGATATGAGGTATTTTATGAGTTAATTTGTGGTGTTAGATTGTTAAATTTAATACTTAATATTCTTTTTTTCTTTTGATGCGAATTGTTTTGCGTATTGTAAATATCGCAAGAGACTAGAGTAAAATTTGTTATAGAAAATAATGTCCAGTTGATGGTTTTGATCATTTTATGATGTTATTCATCACAGACAGTTGTATTGTTTTTTTGAAAAAGATCTGATTAGTCTTTAAATATTTGCTAAATTTGAGACTTCAATCACTCTAATCGTATCTTTTAATATGTTTTATATATTTTATACTTATTTATACTTATTGGTATTAATAAAGGTTGTTTATCAATATTTTGTTTCTATTATAACAATAATTATACCTTAAAATCAAATGCTTAAGAAAATTTCTATCAAATCCTAGAACATTGATTCTACTAAGATTTTTTTATGGTGGTGTATCGGTCACAACAATTAAAAAACACAGCACAGTCAAAGGAAATGCTAATAAAAATTGGTTCTCTTTGGTGTTAAAAAATTAGGTTTTAATCCGATTGACGATAATGAAGCTGATGTGCTTGCTTTGTTGGATTATTGTTTGAAAAGGAGCTTGGGTTAATAGCTCAGAAAGGATTGGTATGATATTTTCCCCACCCTCTTAATCTCCGAAGTTTGATCAAGTTAAAACCTTGTTAAACCACTGATTTAATGGTATATTTTATTTATGATATCACCTAAACCACATATACAAAAGAAAAAACAGACAAGATCTTAGACACTTACGCAGCAGGGATCATAATTATTTATTAAACTCCTTGTTTGAGGGTATAAAAGAGTAGAGTTATGAAACAGAACGCTCATAACTCTTTAAATTGGCAGGAAATAGTGCAGAGCTTTAAAGCGGTACGAGAAAATCACGAGTTGAGGCAAAGCGAAATTGTCAAAAATACAGGAGATTTCAAAGGGGCTCTATTAGTAGATTTGAAGCGGGCTTGCTACCCTGCCATCACTAACTATAACTCCTTGTTCCTACGTAATGAATACGGTGTGTCTTTTGATTGGTTGTATTGTAGTGTGAATGTCGACATCCCTAAAAAAGACACGAATGAAAAAAGAGTTTTAGATTCTAAAATTATAGGATATCGGCTTAAAGTCGTTAGAAGCGAAAAAGGTATGACCCAAAAACAATTCTTTGAATGTATTAGGATAACCAGAAAAAACATAGGAGACTATGAAAATGTTGTTTGTAAACCCGAAATCAAAATAGCTTTAAAAATAAAAAAAGCCTTAAATAAGGCTTTGGATTGGATTTACTTTGGTAATGAGTGCATACCACCTAAAGGTAGAATCAATAAGAACATTACACCTCTGCCATCTATGCCTTTAAAACAAATCAAGAAATAATTAAAGTAAGAAGTTTTGTCCCACATAAAATCATTAGATACTAATGGATTGGCATTGTTAGTTACACGTCTAAAGATGGAGAAACAATATGAATCAATACAGCAATACAGGACGCCACAATACTTTTTCACTAGAATCAAAAATTCAAGTCAAGCAAAAAATAATCTTTTTAACCGATTTTATTAAAGGTTTAAAAGATATGTTTAAGTATAATGTAATGTATTGGTATTACTATTACCCAACTTGATCTTGCTGATATAAAATACGGAATTGAAGAACTCAAAGCAGATAAGCCAATAAGATTAGCTCGCATTAAATCACAAAATGTCAAAATCGGTGTTAAGTGGATAGATGGTTTCAACTCTTTAGTCAGACCTTTAACGACTCTTTTTTGGATTATTGTTTATCCTTTATTGGTATGGTGGAGTGTGAAAGAGGGCATCTATGATAGAATCCCCCTTTCTATTTTAATCCCTTTTGAACAAGAAACTATCGCTTGTATCCTTGGTTTCTGGTATACCGATTTCAAAAGAGGAGAGGTTAGGATTAACGATCTAAGTTTAACAAGTCGTTTTCTATGATTTCAACTTCTATTGATTCTATTCACTTTTTATATGAACATATCTCTCCATTTTTCATCATTTGGTTCCTTGGTATACTTACTGGTTAGTTCATGCAATTCTTCTGGATTGAGTAAGAGGATTGCATTATAGATTTGATCAGGATTAAGCTTTTTGGGTTCGTCTTCTAGATCACATCCTCCAATTATAGCAGTTGATGATAATAAAGAAACTAACGCTATTTTTTTGATATTCATGAAATATTACCTCTCTTATTATTAATAAACAACTATTAATTGTATTAAAGACATATTTCGCCTATCTAATTCAATGTATAATGGTATTTAGTTATTAATTAATTAAAATAGATGTAATTATGATTACATTCCCGTCATTACTAATTAATTTGATTAAGAGTTTTGATGGTTTAAGCTTAAAAGCCTATAGATGTTCTGCGGGTGTTAGGACTATAGGTCAGCTATGGACACATACAGGTAAAGACATTATCTAAGGCATGCGGATTACTGAACGCAAGACCATGTGGAAGAGGTTTTTCCCATGGAAGAGTTTTTTTCAACCAAGATTCTTCGAATTGTTTAAGCCAACTTTTTAAGGTTTCCCCAATTTTTTAGAATACAAGCGAAAATCGTATATCAGCCATTGGAGATTTTGTTTTTAATCTTGGTATTGGCAGATATAAGTTTAGTACATTACGTAAATGTGTTGATAACGAATATTAGATGAATGCTTCTCAAGAATGTAAAAAGTTGGTATTTGCTGGTGGGAAAAGATTAAAGGGATTAGTTGCAAGACGAGCATTTGAGGCAGAATTGTTGTGGAAAAGGTGAAGGATAGCCAAAATAAAATAAAGTAGAATCAACCCGCTTAAATTAGTGTGAAATCTAGGATCAGGGGGGCATTTAAGCTGTTTATTTAACGGTATAAATTCGATTATAGGTTATATTATATTATCCGCAGTAAACGTCTATTACATATAGCAAATATTGCTGATTTTTTATAGTTTGCCAATTCATATTGTGTTTATATTGATTGATTTTTAATAATTTTTATATGATATGTTCGCATTAAGTGAAAATAGGAGACAATCTATTTTCATAAGTGCATATATTTTTGAATATTTAATGTTTTATTTCTATAAAACTGAATCATTTTTTAGTGAACATGTAGTTTAGCTCATTAAAATAATAATGATGTATAAGAACGGATGTTTGTTGTCATGAATACTCGTAGAAAAGATCTTGCAAATAGTAATCTGCATTTTTTCTATATTATGTTTGAATCCATAGGCGTTGTTTATGGGGATATTGGAACTAGTGTTTTATATGCTTTTAAAGAATCATTAAAGGTGATGGGTCAAAACTATCCTGTTGGAAGAATGGAAATTATAGGTTTGGTTTCCCTTATGATTTGGGTTCTTACAATAGTTGTAACAATAAAATATGTACTGTTATTGCTAAGAGCTGATAATGACGGTGAAGGAGGGATATTATCTCTTCTCGCTTTATTATTAAAGAAAATGCCAAAGAAGTCTTCTATATTAATTTTACTAGGATTAGCTGGTGCTTCTTTATTTATCGGAGATACAGTAATAACACCTGCACTTTCTGTTCTTTCTGCGGTAGAAGGAATAAGATATATAGCTCCAGGATTGAATAACTATATTATTCCAATTGCCTTAGCAATATTAGTTGTGTTGTTTTTAATGCAATCGCATGGAACAGGGAGCATAGCTTGGTTTTTTTCTCCTATTATGTGTATTTGGCTTTTAATGATCACAATATCTGGCTTAATCCATATTGTTGATGACTGGGGTATTCTTGCTGCGTTTAATCCTTTATATGCCCTTAATACTATTATAAGAGAAGGAGAGGTTTCGTTATTTATATTAGGTTCAGTTTTTTTAACTATTACAGGATCTGAAGCTCTTTATGCAGATCTTGGACATTTTGGTCGACGACCAATCCAATATGCTTGGATGATGATGATTTTTCCTGCGTTGACGATCAATTATTTGGGACAAGGAGCTTTAATACTTTCAAATCCAAATTATATACAAGATCCTTTTTATCTAATGTTTTCGGGATGGTTTTTGCCTTGTGCAGTATTTACTGCAACTTGTGCGACGGTTATTGCCAGTCAATCGGTTATTACAGGTGCGTTTTCTTTAGCTCATCAAGCCATTAATTTAGGATTTTTGCCACGCATGAAGATTTTTTTTACTTCAGAAACATTTAAGGGTCAGGTATTTTTGCCAACTGTTAATTTGTTTTTATTTATTGGAGTTATTTTATTTGTAATCTGTTTTAAGAGATCTGAAGCTTTGATTAGTGCATATGGAATTTCGGTGAGTGGCACTATGATCATTTCTACAATGATGTTTTTTATTTTTTCCCAAGTATATTGGAAATGGAAACTGCTTAAAGCTATATGTTTTATTCTTCCTTTATTTTTGATTGAACTGACTTTTTTAGTGGCAAGCATGATTAAGTTTTTTGATGGAGGATATGTTCCATTATTTGTTGCAATTTTGTGTCTTATTATAATGTGGACATGGAGAAGAGGTACAAATCTTTTATCGGCACTCACTCGACATGCAGATATTCCATTGAATTCTTTTATTGCTTCTATAGAGCAATCAAGTCAGCAAGTTGCAGGTACAGCAATTTTTCTTACTAGTGATTCACAAGCTGTGCCAGATGCTTTGTTGCAGAATATAAAACACAATCACATATTACATGAGCAGAATGTTATTCTTACGATCAATACTGCTAATAAACCTAGAGTTCCACAAGAGGAGCGTTTTGTGCGTGAAAAAATTTCTGAACAATTTTCGCGTATCCAATTGTTTTTTGGGTATATGGAAGAACAAAATGTTTCTCAGGCGTTTGCAGAGCTTAGAAATGATGGCTTGAAATTTGATATTATGACTACATCTTTCTATTTGGGTAGGCGTAAGTTGGTTCCTATTTCTCGCTCTGGAATGCCTTCTTGGCAGGGCCATTTATTTATCATACTTTTTTCCCATGCGGAGTCTCCATCTGATTACTTTCACTTGCCTACAAATAGAGTTGTAGAACTTGTGTCTCATGTAAATATATAATATATCCTAATATTATGAGGCAATATTGCATTAAAAAATGAGGTAAAGTATTTTTTTATTTTAGAGGTAGATATATAGGGATTATTGGTTATTTCTTAGGTTTGTTTGTGTTTATATCACAAATAATACTTTTGATAGTAAGGCATAAATCAGGACAGTTTATGTAAGATGGGGAGGATGCAATAACTCCTTAATTTCCTAAAATAACACACTGGATTTCTATTGTCTTATATATATATTGCCTTAAAATATATTGACGCTAACATTAGTGATAGATCTTAGCGTTTTATTTTTTTATCATAATTTTTTTGGAATTAATGCACTATTTAATAAAACTCCTTTTTAGTAGAGAGATATACTTGAACTTATGGATATTGAGAGTATTCCCAGAAATGGTTTGCCTAGTTTTGAATTTGAGATAAACATGGAGAAAAAGGGTTTGTCACCGGTCGCAGGATTGGATGAGGTTGGGCGTGGTGCTCTTGCAGGACCTGTTGTTGTTGCGGCCGTCATTCTTAATCCTGATATAATTCCTTTGGGGATAGATGATTCGAAAAAATTAACCCCAAAAAAAAGAGAAAAGATATATGAAGAAATAATTAATAGTGCAATCGTTTCCATTGCTTCTGCAGATCATCAGTATATTGATAATAATAATATTCATAAAGCGACGCTTGATATGATGTATAATGCTATAAAGAAGCTTACTATATCTCCTAAATCTGTTCTTATTGATGGTCGAAGTATTCCTAAAAACCTTTCGTGTCAATCTTTTGCTATCGTTAAAGGAGATTCGGTTTCTTTATCCATTGCAGCTGCATCTATTATTGCAAAAGTAACGCGAGATCGCATTATGAGAAATGCCCATAAACAATATCCGTATTATGGTTTTGATTCTCATGTTGGATATCCGACTGCAAAGCATTTGCAAGCTATCAAAGAAAATGGACCTAGTAGAATTCATAGAATGACATTTCGTCCTTTAAAAGACCTCTCTATATGATTTTTATGTCGATTTTCTTTATGAAAGGCAATTTTTATAGTAAGGATTTAATGAGCATCCATATTGAAGATTGTTTTTTTGTGCTATAAAAGTGCTGCAATATATAAATGAGAATAAATTGAACAAATATTTTAAGCTTGTATTGTAATTAGTAGAAGAAATATTCTAAGTTATTTTTTTAAGTATGAGAATTATCTATGCAATTATTGGCAAATGAATCAAAAGAATCGCTTAAAAGTTGTCCTGGTTGAAGAATGTTACAAGCAATAATCGGCTTGTAAACATTGAGTTCAAAATGCCCTTGACTGTTGGAAAAAGTGATGCCTGCGTGGGGATTCTTTCAAAAACATGTGCAACAAACCGATTAATTGCCTCACACTTGGTCTTGGATTAACTTTTTCTATCCTTGAATGGATGATCCTTCCTCCCTGATTCATTTGGTAAATTTTATAATTTAACCTGAGTAATTCACTGCAGATGATAAAGGTAGATAATCTTTAAGCGATTTACTACAATTATAAATAGATTAGATAATTCTGAATATTTGTTTATTCTTATGCTTTTTATGGGAAAAGAGCATAAGGATATTTATTGATTAAACGATCTTGTACTACTGTAAAAATTTTTTTATGTTCGCTTGCTAAATCATATTTATATTTAGCATGATCTCTCGTTGTGTTTTGTTCATCAGGATTTTCAATTATTCTCCTATATAAATTCTGGTTTTGCTCACAAAAACTGATTAGAGTATTTATCTTTTTATTCTTTTCTTTTATATATTTAATAGTATCTTTGCGATTTTTCGGTATATTTCTTTCTTTTATTTCATAGATAAGATTGTTATAATTATCCAAAATATTTCGTGTATTTATTTCTTCGGCATCAAGATCGTATTTCGATAAGACTCTTTTTTCGACATTTATATGTTCATTCGCTAGGGGATCATCCGCTGCTGTGGCTGGGGAATTATTTCCATTATTAGGATTATTTTCGACATTTATATGTTCATTCGTTAGGGAACCATCCGCTGCTGCGGCTGGGGAATTATTGCCATTATTAGGATTATTTTCGACATTTATATGTTCAGTCGTTAGGGAAACATCCGCTGCTGCGGCTGGGTAATTATTTCCATTATTAGGATTATTTTCGACATTTATATGTTCAGTCGTTAGGGAAACATCCGCTGCTTCGGCTGGGGAATTATTTCCATTATTAGGATTATTTTCGACATTTATATGTTCATTCGCTAGGGGATCATCCGCTGCTGCGGCTGGGGAATTATTTCCATTATTAGGATTATTTTCGAAATTTATATGTTCATTCGTTAGGGAAACATCCGCTGCTGCGGCTGGGGAATTATTGCCATTATTAGGATTATTTTCGACATTTATATGTTCATTCGTTAGGGAAACATCCGCTGCTGCGGCTGGGGAATTATTTCCATTGTTAGGATTATTTTCGACATTTATATGTTCATTCGTTAGGGAAACATCCGATGCTTCGGCTGGGGAATTATTTCCATTGTTAGGATTATTTTCGACATTTATATGTTCATTCGTTAGGGAAACATCCGCTGCTGCGGCTGGGGAATTATTTCCATTATTAGGATTATTTTCGACATTTATATGTTCAGTCGTTAGGGAAACATCCGCTGCTGCGGCTGGGGAATTATTTCCATTGTTAGGATTATTTTCGACATTTATATGTTCATTCGTTAGGGAAACATCCGCTGCTTCGGCTGGGGAATTATTTCCATTGTTAGGATTATTTTCGACATTTATATGTTCAGTCGTTAGGGAAACATCCGCTGCTGCGGCTGGGGAATTATTTCCATTATTAGGATTATTTTCGACATTTATATGTTCATTCGCTAGGGGATCATCCGCTGCTGCGGCTGGGGAATTATTTCCATTATTAGGATTATTTTCGACATTTATATGTTCATTCGCTAGGGGATCATCCGCTGCTGCGGCTGGGTAATTATTTCCATTATTAGGATTATTTTCGACATTTATATGTTCATTCGCTAGGGAAACATCCGCTGCTTCGGCTGGGGAATTATTGCCATTATTAGGATTATTTTCGACATTTATATGTTCAGTCGTTAGGGAAACATCCGCTGCTTCGGCTGGGGAATTATTGCCATTATTAGGATTATTATCAACATTTATATGTTCATTCGCTAGGGGATCATCCGTATCAATAATGCAACCGCTCAATACAGAAGTTGCGAGGAGTGCGAAAAATAATTTTATTTTTGTCTTATTAAACATTTTTGATAACACTTTCTTGTTATAATTTTTTTAGCACGACATAAACTATATTGAATGTCGTAGATATCGTTAATTTTTTATTTAAAAATTCAATCTATAACGTAGCATTAAAATTAATATAGTATCAACACTAATTCTTTATATATTTTATAACGTATGTAAATAATAATAATAAATTAAGAAATAATACGTTTATTTATTAAAATGTATGTCAGATGCCAAAATAAAGATGTCTAATTTTTATTGATTTTTGAGATTGATAAACGACTTTTTTGAAAAAGATCATTGATCATATAATAATGAACAAGGCGCAAAATCATTTAAAATGGATATTATAGATTTATTGTACTATGTTTTAGATATGATTTTTAATGAGGATAGATCATCTTCTCAGGTCTAACAATTATGTCATATTCATCAGAAGAGATCAATCCACTAGCTACAGCTTCTTCTTTTAGTGTCGTTCCGTTAAGATGAGCTTTCTTGGCTATCATGGATGCTTTATCATAACCTATTTTAGATGTCAGGGCAGTGACAAGCATTAATGATCGATTTAAAGAAATTGTGATATTTTCTGTGCGTGCTTTAATGCCAACTATGCAAAGCACTAATGATATTCGCTTTTCTTTATAACTAACAACACTAGTTATTATTTTTTTAAAGTAAGACAAAAGTATTTTGTTAATAAGCAAAGAGGAGTGCCCCCATATAGACCATCAGGATTGTACAGGGGCAAAATTATCAAATTAAGTTCATCATCTACTAATATTATCCATAAGATACAAACCTCAGGTACAAAAATAGCAATTTTTGCTATTATGTACTAATATAAAAGTTACTATCCATAGGCGTTAGTTAGAATACCACTAATTACAAGGCATAACAGACTACTAAAAGCGTAAACTAGCACTTAAGGTAATAATATGTGCATTGCTTTTTCCATTAAATGCTTGAGTAAAACTCTTAGCTTCATCAGTTGAAGATAGATCTATTTGAGCTATTTCTAAATTATTTTCAATAGAGATGCTATTACTAGGAGCATAACGATATGCAGCACCTATAGAAATGCCATTGTCTAGCATATAATCTACACCAACACCTGTTACAAAACCCCATCCTTTACCACTAAGTTTAGCAGCCTTATCCTCCTTAGTAGTAGATTCTACTGTTTTACTAGAGATAGGATTAAGCATGTAGGTTCCTGCTACTCCGCCCATTCCATAAAATAAGAATGAGTCGTATGAATAACCAGCACGAACCACAACATCTCCATATAAAGTGCGGGATTTGAAATTGATTGGTAATAATGCATTATCACCTTTCACTTCTTTCGTATTAATTTCATTTTGTTCATAAATTCCAGACATTACGTGAGCAACAGCACCAAATACGTAATCATCTAATTGGTAATTATATCCAATATTAACACCCGCATTATAACGGTTTACATTATCTGTAGAAGTGTTTTTATATGTAATTTCGTCATTGGCTTTATAATTTACCATGCTAAATGTTCCATCTATACCAGCAGTATAACCTGTCCATATTCCACGTTCATCATTTTGAACCACATGGTTAGTTAGAACAGCAGATTTTTTTGGAACATATATATCACCTGCCAATGACTGACTTGGCAAAATTCCTAAAGCGGCAGCTAAAAAACTAATTCCATACTTATTATTATAACCCATAATTAAATTACTCCAAAACACACTAATAAAATAAAGAAAGCGATCATGCATAACAAATTGTCGCTATCAATTAAATAAGCACTATTCTTCATTGCAATAGGGGCATTGTCAAGATGATAATGCACAAAATAGTTTGGCATGATATTACTAATATTCAATATATAAAAATATTTGCCATACCATATAAATAATATTTATTGTAGACTAAGCTTGAAAGTTTCAATATACAGCACATTATAGATGTTTTTTGTAGAATGTATTGGTAGTTTTTTTTCAATAAATAAGAGAAATTTGTATTTGTTTCCTTTCTAGTTATGAGATATTGCTATTCATTTTATTCAGTCAATAAGTTATCTATTGATTTATTTAGTAGTATTAATGTGTGTTTTTTATTTAGATATATAAACAACTTAGATAATTATAAATTGGCTTTTAATAATTTAAGACTTGAGTAATTCCTATATCAATAATTTAATGTAAATAGCAATAAGGTTGTGCATACTTTTATTATTGGTTGTGCTTTTGCTATATTGGGTATCAAGATTTAACTTTTTGGTATACGTTTTTTATATCGTGATGGTTAAATAAGTTTTATTGATTGAACAACATATTAAAGTAAAGTTTTTCTTTGGTGTCTTTCAATCATTTTAATTCTTGCTTAGTAGGAATTATTCCATAATAAGATATTAGAACATCAGTTGCACGACATAGATCAGCAGTCAAATTTAAAGGTGCGCTATACATTATCCCGTCGTCTCTTGTGAGAAAATAATCAAGGGATTTCCATAAGTTACAAGATGATTTTGCCTGTGCTTCATCTATGTGTTTTTTCAAATACATCCAATTTTTTTTAATTGCTAAACGACGTTTTATATCTGCTTCTTCGCTATATGTATATTTTCTACTATATTCTCCAGAGCGTTCTAGACTATCTGCAACTTGAAGTGTTTTCATATATTGCCTATATTGGTTGGTGAAACACACAAATGCTTGATATTGTTCAGAAGATATTTTTCCTGTAAGTCTTAGGCGTCCTATACGGCTCCCTCCTTCTGCTTGGGCTGCTTGCAAAGCGCTTAATCCAAAGAGTCGCATTCTTGCTTCTTTTGCAACAACTTCAGGGGATAGAGTAGTTTTTTTTGAGCGAGAAATCCTCCCGCTATCGGTACGTGCAACTTCTTTTTTGCAGGGACGACCTATAGACTTTTTTTTGCGACGTTTTTCGCCTTTACTGGTCATGAGGCAATATCCTATTTAAATGATTTGTAAAATATTTTTTGTGAAATTTATTAATATTCCTGTTTTTAGAGAGATATATTTATTTGCAATTATTATTTAAATACATAGAGAACATCTTATTAAAAATTTTATTAAATTGAAAATGGCGCCATTGCTTTTTGTTAAAATATTTTGTTGTTATCTTTGAGTAATGTGATTGGAACTAAACATCCTTTTTGTCCCGGAGGTGGTCCCCAATCTGTTGGCCAAACACCATCACGACGAGCCCATGTTAGCCTTTTTTTCCAATGTTCTTCATTGATTATAATTTTGTTTTTAATCTGATTATTCTCGTTCGTTGAACATGATTCTTCCCAATATTTTTGTCCTATTGTCATGGAATAATAATTTGAATTCTGATTAATATTTTCTAATTTCTGGAATGCGCGCGCATGCTTAAGCGATGCTTGAGCAAAATTACTTTTGTTGTTGGTAAAAATACGCATTTTAGCAGATTTGATTCCACCTTTTCGACCATTTTTTTGACACTCTTCAGTTGCTTTTATTGCTTTTATAATTTCTTTTTCTACGCGAGTATTGTAGATGTATCCATCTTGAAAAAAAATCTTTTTGGACCTTTCTAAAGATTCGCGGATATTACGCCATTTCCTTGTTGAGCAGCCACATACTCCTGCAATATATTTTTCATCATCGGGAATTGCTCCTCCTCTGTCATACATTAGATCTAAAATAATGCAGTATGCTCCTTTCTGTTCAAGCGTTAATCCAAGCACGCCAGAGATGAAATCAGCAGGATAACGTTTATACCATGGACGATTATTCATGATGCTTTTTCATCCCTAATTACGGCATATGGCATATCTGCAAACAGAGGTATGGATTGAATTGGTCCATTGCGCTGTTTGGCAAGAATAAACTCCATTTTATTAGCAAATAGGGCAAGTTTATCACGCCTTTCAAATTGCTCATCCGATGTTCCTCCTATTTCACGTGCTAGATAGTATACGGCTCGATATAAAAAAGCTATGGTATCAGCATCTTGTTCAATGGCGCCAGAATCTCGTAAATCAGCTAGTTGTGGAATTTTATTGATTCTATTTTCAACGGAACGATTTAGCTGTGATAGAAGAATAACTGCTACATTCAATTCACGAGCGATTATTTTGAGAGTTGCTGTTATTTCTGCAATTTCATAGGTACGATTGCCTTGGTAGCGATTAGAAGGGCGTATAAGACTAAGATGATCAATGATAACCACCTTTAAATTATTATTAGATCTGCAATATTGTTCTGCTATGCGTTCGCTGCGAATACGAATATCTGATATTCCTGGAGAAGGTCTATCGTCAATAATCAGGGGTAGTTCTTTCAATTTTTGGCATGTTTCTGTAAAAGACTGTTGTTGTTCTTGGGTTATATTTCCTCGGATAAAATCAATGTACGGAATGCGTAATTGGCTTTCATACAGCAGATCAGAAAGTGCTCGTACACCAAGTTTTTCTCGATCCATCTCAAGACTAAAAAATGCAACACCATGTCCAGCCATTGCCATGCGTAAAGCTACTGATAGTGCAAAAGTAGTTTTGCCCATAGAAGGTCTAGCGCCTATTAGAATTAGTTCACGTGGTTGTACTCCGCCGGTTAAATGGTCGATGCTCTTTAATCCCCATGTTATATTGGAAATTTTACCATCTATATTGTATTTTTCAGCTGTTTTAATAGCCGTTATTGCTGCATCTGAAATAGATACATAAGATGGTCCTATCAATTGATTATTCGCGAATTGAATTTCTGAAATGATATTTTCAAAATATTGCATGGATTTTCTTATTAAGGATGTAACGTCGCAAGTAGGGTCAGAAGTTTGTAATGACAGTTTTTTTGCTTCTTGAGAAATAGTTATTCTAGCCCATTGTTCGACAACTCTACGAGCAGCATTTATCGCTTTAGAACCTATTGCAGATGTTGTGGAAAGCAAATTGGCAAGATAGGTTGATATTGAAATTGTCGTTTGTTCTTCAAAATTTGATACAATATCTGAATCCATAAGGCGTTTGACAGTTAATGGATTGATTATTCCAAATCGCTTTTGCGATAATAAGATTGCACGAAATAATTCTCTATGAATTGGATCTATGAAATGTTTTGCATCTAAAAAAGAAATAATTGGTTGCAAATCATTGCCAAATAACATGGATCCTAAAATATCTTGCTCAAATTCAATAAAAAAATCATTTTCGAATGAAGTCATAAATTTATCCTGATAAATCAATAATTTTTTTTTAAATAAAAAATAATATAAATTATTTGGAGCATATATTTAGGCACAATGATAAGAAATGTTAGAATAACAATGCGACAAATATTGCTGAGAGCGTGTTATTTACGATATTTGAAACATACTTTAAATGACACCACCTTTTTTTCGATGATCGGATGATTATTAAAATTTTTTTTTGGTTAGCAATTTCATTATTGCCAAAATAAACGTCCTAAATTGTTTGTTGTAGTAAAGATTGAGCATTATTTCATAACCGTAATTTCACCTAAATATATTTTTAGGTAAAAATTTTTATCACTGTTGATTTAAATTGTTGAAGTAAAACATTCAAAAAAATAATAAAAACCTATCTGATAGGTTTTGTTAAATACCAAACACAATTAAAAGAATTTATTCCTGCATTATAATATATTTTTAATTAAAAATCTACATAAAAATGTCAAAAAAGGATTTTTTGAGTTATATAGCATTGTTATATGGTTACACACTATTATGACAAGCTATATTTTAGGTTAATAATCCTATTTTGGCAAGGGATATTATCCTATGATATTTTTTAAGTTTATTGCATAGATAAAGGATTATTGGTCTTAAAATGTTGTGGTTTTGCAGCGATATTTTATATCACGGAGCATGTAAATGAGATATTTTTTACTTATTATAATCAATTATTACAAATTTTATTTTGAGATTTTTTGATATCAGCTATTATAGGTTGGAGCTTATCCTGTAGTTTACTATAATTATATCTAACTATTAGTTAATGGATAATATCTATTGCTTGATGACATAGGTAATTTTGGAAAGTTACCCGTTTTTGAATTTTTTTATGCAACTGAAATAGATATAGCGAGTAGTTTGCTCGTTTTTGTCAAAATACTCTTCAACTACCGTGGCAAATAATCTCAAAATGAGCAAACAACGATCGCCACCGTTTTTAATATATATTTTAACGATGGCACTACCGTTTATTTTTCAAAGTGTTAATGCCAAAGCCAAGGAGGTGTTATACATTCGCAGAGCGGAAATCAAGGCTTCAGAAGTTTCCACAAAGGAGTATCCAAAGTATTAGCCAGAATAATCATATTATCAATGTTGATAGTTGATTTTCCTGTTTCCAATTCACTTATCCATGATTGTGCGAAACCAGTTAGTTCTCTTATTTCTTTTTGTGTCAGTTTTGCTTCTTTTCTAGTATTACGAAGGTTATTTACAAAAACCATTCTTTGACTCAGAATATTTGCTTCAATATGGCAGTTATCTCTTTTACGCCGTGGCATATATATCTCTTCCTTTATTATCGCTTTATACACAAAACACATAATTGTTCACACTAAGCATACAATTGAATTAATTAGATACAATACCAGAAAATAGCTCCTGAAATATAGTAATAGCTTTCGAATTGCATCAAACCTTTATTAAGCAATTAATAGAATATAAATTCTATTATTAGTACTTTTAATTGGTATAATTGTAAAAATATAGGATATTGTGTATCATAATTGTAATCCTTCAATACTTTAATTAAAAAATGCTATTTTGTCACGACTATTTTTTTAAAATATTCAATTTGAATTTTTCCAAGCTGAGACAAAATATTGTACACGGATTTTGATATATATTGGGTTGGAAGAGTGATGATAATAAGGGTTTTATTGGTTATTAGTTGATTATCTTTAAATTTACATGTTTTCCATTATTATGTATTTTGTATAAAAAAATATTGACATTTAAAACAAATGTGGTACATTCGTCCTTGATGATTAGCTTGGGAGTTGTGTGAAGATCGGTGTTTAAGCAGTTCTTTCCCTTTGACCCATATTTATAGCTTATTTGTGTGTAATCCATCCTACAATTTTGTTTTAGGTTGAGCCCTAAGGGGCCTTTTGCCTTTTAGTATTTTATTTTCTCGATTTTTTTGTTGAACATATTGCGATCAGTATCGTTTTTTAATGGTTATGAGTTTATTTGTAGTCCATGTCGCGTCATTTCTGGGTGGATTTTTATATTTTGTCCTCTAGTGTTTGACGCTTTATGTTTGCACTATGTTTGGTTTTATAATTGATACATGTAATTAAAAATTATCCGAGAATCTACTCCAACTTACATTGCTAATAGTTAAAGATTTTTTCAAAAAATCTAATTGATCTAATCGTTTGATTTGATTTTTTTGTCATTATGTCATGAATTTACGAACAAGATTGTGAATTGAGACTATGTGTCATGGGAGATTTTGATCAGTGTCTATTATCAAATTTTGTCCTATAGAAAAAAAGTCTTCAGAAAGAAATCGGTTTGCTGGTCGTGATATACCTTTGCGAAGTTTATATAGAGATGTTTTTGCTAATGATTTTTTAAAACATGGACGAAAAGTCGTTAGGATTTTACGTAAAGAAAAACCTGAACAATACCTTCGTATAATTGCTCAAATTCTTCTAAAAGAAGATGAATATGAAGGAGATACAAGCAATGGAGATCAGCTAACAGATGAAGAATTATGTGAAATCATCAGATCTCTTGAAGAAGAATTGCAATTCATCGCAAATTCTAAGAGAAAAAATGCTGATTCTTCAGCAGTTGAAAAAACGTCGCTATTTTAGACGCCTTGATTTTTATCATCCATATCAGCAACAAAAAGCATTTCACAAAGCTGGGAAAATAGCTCGAGAGCGTTTATTTATGGCGGGAAATCAATTGGGAAAAACTTTAGCTGGGGCTGCTGAGGCTGCAATGCATCTTACAGGTTGTTATTCTAAGTGGTGGCAAGGATATCGTTTTACGCGTCCAATTGTGATGATAGCAGGCTCTGTATCTTATGAATTGACCCGCGACGGTATTCAACGTCTTTTACTAGGAGAACCGATGTCGTTAGATAAACAGGGAAGTGGGATGATCCCTGCAAATGCAATCGTGAATACGACACGTCGTTCGAATATTGCTGGAGCATATGATACAGTAACAGTTAAACATGTTGCTGGAGGAACATCTGTTGTATTATTTAAAGCTTATGAACAAGGACGGGAAAAATGGCAAGCTAATACAGCAGATTATGTATGGTTTGATGAAGAGCCACCGGAAGATGTGTATTTTGAAGGACTGACAAGAGTTAATGCAACACATGGTCTAGTTGTTTTGACTCTAACTCCCCTAAAAGGTCTAACAAGTATTATTGAGCATTATCTTTCTTCTTCGTCATATGATCGACAAGTGATTAAAATGAGTCTTGAAGAAACTCCACATTATACGTCGGAAGATAAGATACGAATTATAAATAGCTATCCTCTGCATGAGAGAGAAGCTCGTATAAAAGGAGAACCAATGCTTGGATCAGGACGTATTTTCCCCATTATGGAAGAAGATATTATCATTACTCCTTTTGATATTCCATCGCATTGGTCACAAATAGGAGGGGTAGATTTTGGGTGGCATCATCCTTTTGCAGCCATACAGCTTGTGTGGAATCGTGATTCAGATGTTATATACATTGTTAAAAATTATCGATGTAGGGAACAAACACCAATATTTCATGTTGCATCACTAAAAAATTGGGGAGAATGGCTTCCTTGGTCTTGGCCACATGATGGTTTGCAACACGATAAAGGTTCGGGAGAGCAATTAGCATCGCAATATCGGCGACAAGGTTTAAAAATGTTAGGAAGATGTGCCACCTTTGATGATGGCAGCAATGGAGTCGAAGCTGGATTATCTGATATGTTGGATCGCATGCGATCTGGGCGTTGGAAGGTGTTTTCTGAGTGTCAGGATTGGTTGGAGGAATTTCGTCAATATCATCGTCGTGAAGGGCGTATTATTAAAGAAAGAGATGATTTAATTTGTGCCAGTCGGTATGCTTTGATGATGAAGCGTTTTTCTATTCCCAAACCGTCTAATTCTTCTTGGAAGTATATTCCGCGAAAAGTAATCTGAACCTTTGGATTGTTTTTGCAGTTATATTTTCAAATGTTAATCTCATTTGCAGTGGATTTTGAGCAACTATCAGTTGAGATACTTATGTCATATAGATATTGCGTAAAATAATTTGTGAGCTCTTATTTTCGAAGTAAATATTTTTATTAAAACGAAAAGTGAATTAGTGATTGGGTTAATAATATAGCCACTCAAGTACGCTAAATCAGGTTAATTATTGTGAAAAAATTTTTAGATGGCAGCCAAACCTAACCTTTATGCCCAATAACGTTTTTTGTTGGTATATCTTTGTATTTTAACAATATCTTTTAAATCTAATTATTCAAAAAAGCTTATTTCATATGACAACTGATGATCCAAAAATCAATTTTTCCAAGACAATATCGCGTCTTATTGCAGATGCGGAAGAGATGCTATCAGAGAGGCAACACACGTATATTCGCGCACAGGAATATTATAATGGAATTATGCGTGATGTTCCCTCTGAAGCTGGACATTCCTCTGTTGTTTCGTGTGATCTTCGTGCCGCGATTCGCAAAATTATGCCATCTATTTGCAGAGTTCTTTTGTCTGGGCATAAATTTGTTGAATATTGTCCCGTGCATCAAGGGGATGAAGAAATGGCAACTGCTGCTAGTGATTATGTAAATCACATTATTTTCCCTGAAGGAAAAGGACGTGATTCCGTTGAAAATGCTATCTATGACGCTTTATTATCCGGCATTGGTATTTTAACATGGCGGTATGAATTAAAAGAAAATTGTATGACGAGCTTACACACTGGACTCGATGAAGATTCTTTTATTCTTCTCGTCAAAGATCCTGATGTTGAAGTTCTTGAACATACTCAAAGACATGATGAGGGTGAGATAACTCATGATTTGCGTATTCGTCGCAAATATTGCCGAGGAAAAGTGTATATTGATGCTGTTCCTCCTGATGAATTTTTAATTCATCCTGATGCTACAGATATTGATAGAAGTCCCATTGTTGGAAGAAAACTATATCTAACACGTTCAGAGTTGATTTCTATGGGCTATGATCGTGATCATATTGATCATTTGCCAGGAGCATCTTCTGCACAAAAAAGCGAAAATTGTTGGCAATTCCAGAAAAATAACAATTCTGCAATGGCTTTGGAAATGATTGAGTATTACGAATTATATGTCACAATTGACTATGATGGAGATGGTATTGCCGAGTTGCGCCGTGTCGTGATGGCTGGAGGTATAGGCCAGAACAATATTTTAGTAAATGAAGAATGGGATGAATTACCTTTTACATGTTTGCGAGCTATCCGTTCGCCACATTGTTTTGTTGGTGAAAGTTTAACCTCGTCTATTATTGAAATTCAAAAGATAAAAACTGTTTTATTGCGTCAAACTTTAGATAATCTTTACTGGCAAAATCAACCACAAACAATTGTCCAAGAAGGATCTATCGTAGATCCAGATAGTGTTTTAAATCCTCAATTTGGTCAGCCAATTCGTGTTGCTGCGGGTATGGATGTTCGCAGTGTATTGGGAATTCATAGCGTTCCTATGATAGCTGATAAGTCTTTTGCAATGCTGCATTATCTGGATCAAGAGCTTGTCGATCGTACGGGTATTTCTGATATATCTTCAGGACTTTCCCCTGAGATGTTAAAAAACATGACAGCTACGGCAACTTCCTTGATTGAGCAAAGTGGTATAGGACAAGTAGAGATGATTGTTCGAACTTTGGCACAAGGTCTAGAAAAATTGTTTCAAGGATTGTTGCGGTTAATTATCCAGCATCAAGATAAAGTTAGAATGGTTAGGCTACGAGATCAGTGGATTGCATTTGATCCGCGATATTGGAATGCCGATATGGATGCTAAAGTTAATATTGGTTTAGGATCGGGAAGTCGTGAAAGAGATATGATGATGATGTCACAGCTTTTATCAATTCAGAAAGATATTATCATGGTATTTGGCATGCACAATCCATTTGTATCTTCTTCTAATATATACAATTGTATTGCGCGCCTTGCTGAGTCTACTGGAATTCAAAATGTTAATGAATACTTTACAAGACCTAGTGCTAATTATTCAGAATCTACAGAATCTGATTCTCAGATTAATGATCAAGTTCAACGTTTGCAGTTTGAACAATCACTGGCTTATGCACGCTTACAAGCGGAAATAGCGCTAAAACGTGAAAAAATGCAAGCAGAAATTAGTTTAAAAAAACAACAGATAGAATCCGAATATCTGCTCAAAGAAAAATCAGCACTGCAATCAACTAATAAATAAAAATCTCTGAATAGCATATTGTTTTTCAGTAATATTTAACAAGGAATATCATTTTATGATTACATTTGATACTTCGTCTACTTATGAAGAATTTTCTCCTAATAAATCACAACATCAACCATGGGAATTTTTTAACAAAAAATCTGTTGAACAGAATTATCACCATTCAGATACAAAATTAGAACAAAAAATTTCACACCGTTCGCCTAAGGAATCAATTACTAATGAAATGTCTCTGCCATACTTTAATAATACTGATTCTGATAAATTAGATAAAAAAGTACAAAAATCCATGGATATGTCACATCGACAGGACTCAAATTCAGTAGGTGAAAGCAATTTATGTTACAATATAGAAGAAAAAAATAAATTAGAGCAAGACGAATACTTAGAATCTATTCCGAAAGATTTAGGGGATGATATACAGGCAATCTTACTTGATAATGGAGAAGAGATAACGATTGATGAACTTAAAGACGGATATTTTCGTCGGCAGGATTGTATATCGCATCAAAAAGATATTTTAGAGCAAAAAGGTTATTTGCAAAATCAGGCAAAAATTTTATCGCAGAGTGCAGAAGAATTGGCGAACTTAATAAATAATCACATTCCTGCAGAACCAAGTCCTGCTCTTGCTCAAACAGATCCGCATACATATCATAATATGGTTGATTTGCGCAAAAAAGCTTTGGCTATCGTTGATAGTTTTGTTAATGTTGGAATTTCTACTAATCATATTGACAAGGAATTTGAAGCTGAATTTTTGAGCAAAAAGCTTGAACTTGAAAATGAAAAATTAGGCAATATGTTCCCTCAAACAAAAGATCTTGCGCAACGCGAATCTTTTTTTAAAAATGTTTTTCAAGTAGGAAAAAAGCTGGGTTTCCAAGAAGAAGAGATGCAAAATATTATTGATTATCGTATTCTTGCTCTAGCATATTATGCCCAATTAGGTTTGAAATCTCAAAAAATATCAAATGATGTCTATAATAAAACTATACACAAACCTGCCGTGACAATCGCATCCAAGGGTAAGAAATATCATAATCATCATCAAATAAAATCGCAGGAACAAGCTATAAAAAAATTCCATAGCACTGGTTCCTTATACGATGCATTGGATATCGATTTTGTATAAGGTCTAGGAAAGTATTCAATATAATCTGCCTTAAAAAAACCAATTCATAAAAAATGCCTTTTTAATAGGAAAGTTAGCACAACAACTAATATTTTTAAGAAAAAAGCCATCACAAATGATTTTTTATTTGGAACAGTAACGATTCCATTGACTATTTTTTAAATCCGAACATTTAAACCATTTAAAGGGATATTTTAAGCATGACTACAATTAATAATACATTTATGACTTCTTCATCTACCACCAATAAGGAGTCACTATCCGATGTTGTATCACGTATTACACCGGAAGATACGCCTATTTATTCTATGATCAAAAAAGGTGTAACAAACTCTGTTCATCCGGAATGGATTGCTGATGATTTGGCTTCTCCCGGACCGAATGCACAATTGGAAGGTGATGAATATACTTTTGAATCGGTTTCAATACCTGAAAGATTAGGGAATTATACACAAATTATGCGTAAGAGTTGGATATTATCCGGAACACAAGAATCGGTTGAAGATGCTGGGTCTGTGTTAAAACGCAAAGAACAAAAACTTAAAAAGGCTCTAGAAATTCGTAAAGACATTGAATTTGCTCTTGTGAGCTCACAAGCATCAGAAAAGACTTCACCACGTAAACTTGCTTCTTTGAGTAGTTGGATCAAAACAAATGTCAGTAGGGGAGAAGGAGGAAACTCAGGAGGATATGATACTACAACTGGAATGACTAAAAAAGCAAAAGATGGAAAACAAAGATCTTTCACAAAACAACTTCTTGATGATGTTATGCAAGCTGGATATCAAAATGGAGCTAACTTTCGTCATATTGTTGTTTCTCCATATGTTAAAAGTGAATTTGTTCGCTTTATGTCTGATTCAAATGTTGCATCTTTTCATTATGCGGTTTCTGGCAAAAATGGAAGCAATACAATTGTTGCAACCGCTGATATTTATGATGGTCCATTTGGAAAAATTATGGTCCATCCTAATCGTGTCATGGCAAGTAACGCAGAAACCGCGCGAAATGCATTCTTGATAGACGCCGATATGTTAGAATTTTTATGGTTGCGTAACATTCAAGAGGATAAAAACCTTGCTAAAACCGGAGATTCACATAAAGGAGTTCTTATCGGAGAAGGTACTTTAAAGGTTAAGAATGAGAAGGCAATAGGTATTGTATCTGATCTATTTGGATTGTCAAAAACAACCTAAGAAAGTATAGCAAAATGGATATTTATGACGGTTCCTGGAAATTGATCAGTTATGATTCAGCAACAGGAAGAACAATTTGGTTTTCATCAGATGGTCAACAAGATTTATATCGTATTGATTATCCGATTAACCATGTAATTGAGCAAAATAGGATTGCCTGCGAACAATCTGCCGGAAAAAGAGTAGGAGATTGGCAAAGAATAGCCAGTATTCCCTTGGATATTGTTAGAAATTCGCATCTTATGCAAGCACACAGTGAAGGAGATGATATCTGGATGCGAAACTGGTTAAATAACAAGGATAATGCTGTTTGGCGCACTTCGGAGGGATACGTATAATGGCAAAAGACTATACTTCTCTATTAATTGATGCAAGTCATTATGCTGAAAAAAACGGATTCACGTGTTTTTTTAAGGATTTTCTTCATAATGTTGAGGTGAAAATAAATCGTGAATTGCGTTTGCAAGAAATGGAGAAAAAGTCTGATCTGAATCTGGTTGATGGATCTGTAGTATTGCCAGATGATTACATAGAAATTCGTTTTTTACATGATGCTCAAGGGAATAAGCTTGATCATCTTCCGTTAAGTATTTCGTTAAAAAAGAAAAAAGGATATATTATTACTGCTGATTCAATTTGTGTTTTGCCAGTATCTTCTGAAAATATTTGCCTTTATTATTATGGATGTATCCCGCCTCTTACAGAGGATAATCCTGCGAATTGGTTGCTACATAAAGCTCCTGATCTTTATGTTTATGGGTTGGTTGAAGAAATAGCTTTATGGGAGAAAAACATTGATAAGGCTACAACAGCCAGTGCATTATTTCAAGACATTATAAAAAAATTACAGCGAAATGATATTCGTCTGCGTTGGGTTGATACTACTATCAGTCGTGGTGGATTAACGCCATGAAAGTTTTATCATTACTTAATACAATGTGTGATTTAGTGGGCTTATCACGATTTGAAATGATTTATGGAAATCAGGATGATAATGCTGCTCTTCTCATAGCTTTATTGCAACAATCAGGGGAAGAAATAAGCTTTCGTCTTGATTGGCCTAAACTATTGCGAAAAGTAACGGTGGATCATGTGCCTTTTAACCTGCCGAGTGATTTCCATCGTCCTTTGCTAGGTGGTGCGGTTATTATGCAGGATAATACTTTTGCTCGTCCAGTTAGTACAGCTGCTGATTGGGAAATTGTTAAAAATCACTCTATTGTTCCATGGTATTGGATTGATGATAAGGTATTATACTTGTCGATTTCTTATCCTGCTATACTGCGATATTTTTCTAAAAATTGGGTGATTGATAGTCAGGATAAATCGAAGCAAACGATAACCTCAGACGATGATACAACGGTGTTGCCATCATATATTTTGATCAAAGATGTTATTTGGCGTTGGCGTCGTGAGCAAGGATTGAGTTTTAGTGATCAATTGCGGGAATTTGATGCCGCTATTTCTTCAGAGATGTTACTTTTGCTTGGAGGATAAAATGCCTCGTTTTATTAATAAGGATCAATATTCATTGTTCCCAAGAATGGACGAAGAATCTTCTTTGCCACAACATAACTATTTGCATTTTCCGATTGGAATACAAAAATATGGCGAAAATACAGCTTGTATTTTGCGTAATTTTTGGCCTGCTTTACAAGGACCAATTATTCGAGGAGGGTGCAAAAAAATATGTGTTTTGAACAATAATAGTACCGTTGTATCAGCATTTTCTTATCATAGTGGTTCTCAGCATAGGGTATTTCTTGCTACTGATCGGGAAATCTATGATGCAACCCATTCTTCCTTAATGGAACCAATAACAGCATGTGTTACGAAGATGAAATCAGGTGATTGGTCGACATTTCAGTATACCACACCAGACAAAACGTTTTTAATTGCATTAAATGGTCATGATGAGCGCCATATTTATGATGGAAAGGAGTGGAAATCCGATCATCCGAAAATTTTCTTTGATGGTTATAATAAAGAGGTTTCTATACAGCTTTCATATGGTTGGATGTTTAAAAATCGCCAATGGTATATTGCTGTAGATAGTATGGATGCTTGGTATTTGCCTGTTAGATCTTTGGGGGGGGTAGCAAAAGTTTTTCCTTTAGGTGGAATCATGCAATTAGGCGGATCATTGCTTTTGGGTTTTTCGTGGTCTACAGAAAGTGGCGATGGATTATCAGCACTATGCGTATTTGTATCAACTATTGGTGAAGTTGCCGTGTATGGTGGAGATGATCCAGATAGCCATTCTTCTTTTTCACTTAAAGCCATTTATCATATTGGACGTCCATTAGGAAAAAATGCCATTGCTTTTGTCAAAAATGATGTATGGATTGCAACAACCAATGGTTTGATTTCCATGAAAAATATTCTTCTAATGGAGGACAAAGAAAGTCTGCCATTGTCTTGGATTATTCAAGAAGAGTGGAAACAATCAATCATTGCGGCACCAACAGGATGGACTTTGACGATTTGGGAAAAACGCAATATGCTCTTGGTTACTTGTCCAAAAAATTCTATTTTACCTGATAAAACATTTGTGATGAATATTGCCAGTAGTAATCATTGGTCAAGTTTTCATAATTGGTTGACTCAAGCTTATGTAATTTTTAATGAAAATCTTTTTTTTGGAGATTATGAAGGGTCTTTTTGGCAGGGAGATACCACAGGATCTGATAATAAAAAACCTTTTTTTGCTGTATATCTTTCTTCTTTTAAAGATAATTATTCTATTCTTGGGACAAAAAGAAAGGCTTGCCTTGCCAATATAGGAATTCAAGCTTGTCGACGTCCAAATATTAAATTATTTGCACGTGCTGATTATGATAAAAGCTATCCTAATTTTTCAAAAGCAACCACCAATAATGATTCGATCATTAGTGGTATATGGGATGATTCTTCATGGGATGTTGCATCATGGACAGATGATTTTTTTTTAAGAAAGAAAATTTTGTTTAATTTTTGTCAAAATGTGAGGGCGTATGGCAATTTTTTTGCTATCGGCTGTATCGTTGTATCTGCTGGTAGAGATAGCAATGATATTCAAATTAATAATGCAAAACTTTTAATAGAATGAGGATAGGACAAGATAATGGATATCATTTGGGGAGGAGTTAAATCACCTGAGATCAATCAAGCTATAGCAAGCTTTGTTGCACAACGTATTAAAGACTGTTCGGAGGGGTGGGAAAAATTCGTTAGTATCGGTTTTGTAAAAAACAATCTTTTAGTCGCTGGGGTTATATACCATAATTACTGTCCTGTAGCCAATATTATAGAGTTATCAGGAGCTTCTGATTGTAAAAATTGGCTTAGTAGACAGTCATTAAAGGCGATTTATCACTATCCTTGGAATGAATTGAATTGCCAATCTGTTGTTCATAGAGTTCCGGATGAAGACTTTCCACAACATCGTATGTTAGCTTCTTTAGGAGCTATTCGTTATCATATTCCGCGGTTGCGTGGTCGAAATGCTGCAGAAAATATTTATGTTATGACTCATGAGTCATGGATGCAGAATAAAATAAATCAATAAAAAAATTTTAGGATTTATAATTAAGAGGGGGTCTATGGAATATTATCCTATTTAGTGGAAAATCAAGTAGGTTTTATTTATATACTTAAAAATAAAATACTATGTCTTTAACTAGCCGGCAATCCTTGTAACAAACAATCTTTTATAAAACAATTACAATCATTACGATGATATCAGTACTGCATAACAGCAGATATTTTTCTTTTTAATGTTCAATTTTACAAAATCATAAAACTATCAATATTTGAAATTTTTTAGAGTATTATTTTGATGATTTTACAATCATAGGGATTATATTATGGGAAAACAACAATCACCTGTTTCACCAGATCCAAAATCCATTGCTTCTATGCAGTTAGCTGGAAATATTAGTTCTTCTATGGCTAATTTATCTAAGGATAATATCAACCAAGTTACTCCTGATGGAACTTTACAGTATAACCAGGTTGGTACATCCAAAATTATAGACCCTTTTACTGGCAATGAAATATCTATTCCACAGTATACTCAGACGTATTCTCTGAATCCTTTAGCTCAAGAAATATATGATAAACGTAACATCAATCAGAATTTGTTATCAGATATTTTGACCAATAATCTTAAAACTTTTGCCCAAAAAACTGATAATCCTGTCAACTCTATGCAATCTCTTTCTATGCCTAATTTACAGACGGATTATTTGTCTGCAAACAAAGATGATCTTCATAGAAAGGATGAAAATATTCTCTATAATTATGGAAAAGATGGAATTCAAAACTATGAAAAAGCATTATTTGATCGATTAGAACCACATCTTAAACAAGATAGGCAATCTTTAGAAACAAAATTATCAAATCAAGGATTCTTGCCAGGATCTGTTGCTTGGGATAGAGCAGTTGATGAAAATAATAGACAATATAATGACGCACGCCTAGCAACTTTACTAAAATCTTCTGAAGAACAAGAACGTATGGATAATATGCAAGCAAAAAGAGCATATTTTCATAATCTTGCGCAATCACAAGATCATCAACAAAAAATAGCTCATCAACAACAATCTTTACATGAGATATTATCTCTTATGCAGGCTATTTCGCCGCCAAAATTTTCTATGCCACAGCATAATAACGCATCTGTTGATCCAGTCGATTATAAAGGTATTGTTCAAAACGATTATCAGAATCGTGTTTTTGATTGGAAAGAAAAGCAAAAAAATCTCTATGATTCTATTAATATAGGAAATCAATTATTAAAAACCCTTGTCTCTGATCGTCGCATGAAACGAGATATAAAACCTGTTGCAAGCCTTTATCAGTATCGTTATCAGACAGATCCATCTGATATCCAGCGTATTGGGGTAGTAGCACAGGAGATAAGTAAAATTCGTCCGGATGCAGTTATGACAGATTCTCAAGGAGTAAAATCTGTTGATTATGGTCGTCTTTTTAATTTTCCAAAATATTTCAGAAAAAGAAAATAATTAGATTCAGATAATTATTATTGGTAAATATTTTATCATTCTATGCATACCTTTTATTAGGGTTATTGTTTCAGATTTTTTCACTTATATTTTCTGATTTTAATGCATTAAATATCTGATTTATCATAATATTTTCCAATTTTTAAAAGGAAATTTCATGCCTAGAATTAAAGAAGTTTATATTCTTCCATCTGGAACAAAAGCATATCCAAATAGTAATATTAGCAGTAGTTCATATAATAATTTATTAGAAGATTTGGCATTTGATAATAATAATCCGCGTCCTATTTCTTCCGGTGGAACATCTGCTACTAATATTTCTCAAGCACGTATTAATTTAGGTTTGGATGATGCTAGCAATCTTACAAAAGGAATAATTTCTGAACAATTACTACCTTTTCAACCTGTACAACAAGGAGGAGGTATAGGACAAAAAAATAATAAAATATATTTGGGTTGGAATGGATCTGATATATCTTTGCAGGTTGATATTTCACAAATGGGAGAAATATGGACATCTAAATTGGCGCCTATGGCTTTACGAAATTTAGTGAATTATGCCAATACAGCGGATAGTATTATCTATACTTCTTCTTCCAATCAATATGCATCTGCTCCTCTTTCTCCTTTCATGCGACAATTATTTGCTTGTGAAGATTATCAAAAGCTGCAGGAAGGTATTTTTAAATATGGTATCAAATTTTACAAAGATTCCCGTACAATTTTTGAATTTACGGATGATGGTGATATTATTTGCGATAAAAGACCTAAAACCGTTTGGCAAGGGATTGATTCTGTTCAAAGTGTAGCTGATAGCACTGCGAAATCATTAAAAGATTCTTGGATTAATAATACAAATATCATCAATATAATGCGGGCTCCTGGATATATTCACTTTGATACTGATAAAGGAGCTTTAGGTTGTTCCTATTTTTCGTCTGATGAACGTTTAAAACATGTTCATGGAAGTTCAACTTGTTCTGCCGTTGATGTTTTTGATAAGTTAGACTTTATTGATTTCAATTATCTGCCGACTAGTGGAATGGACTCTTCGTTGCGACATCCTATTGGATTTTCAGCTAATAATTTGCAAAAAATCAATCCTATATTGGTTAATAAAATAGGGGATTATGTTGTTCCTAATACTTCTGTTATCATCACATATCTTGCTAAAGCGGTACAAGAACTATCGCAAGAAATTAAGGAATTACGCAATAATATCACTGATAAACACGATTCATCATAGAATTATTTTCCGTGATTTTGATTAATCAAAAAATTTTGCTCTGTTAAAATATACAGTAAAAATAGGTATAATTGTTTTAATTACAGCTAACAACACTCTTCATAAAAAAATATCAATATATGATGTACAGGTGTGATCCTTTGATTAATCTGTCGTCGATAAATATTGGATAGTTAATTGATAAAACAAACGATTATAAGGCGGATTTATCGGAGAAAATTTAGGGGGATATTTTACTCATAATGAGTGATGTGTCCCATAATAAATAAAGACACAATACCGAGCCTTATTTTCAATATATACAATATAAAGGTGATAAAATGACGAATATTATTTTACATTTAATCGAAATATTTCAACCCATCGTGACATTATTAGTTTCTGTTTTTGCTCCTATATTGATTAAATGTATTGCACAACCTTTGATATGCTTATTAAGAGTAACTGAGGAATCAAAACAATTGGAGATAGAGAATATATTACGCAATAGTTTGCATCAATCTGCGAGCAATGCTATCAAGTTTGCCATGTCAAAATTGCAAACCTCTGATCTAAGCCCTGAGGTTATAGAATTAGCACGTAAATATGTTTATACAACCAATCCTGATACTATTAATCAACTTCAAATTAACGAACAAACAATTTCAGATATTCTTTATTCTAAAGCAGATTTTGTACAGAGCCAACCATCATCTACTAATTTATTAGTATCGTGATATAACAATATTATGCAAGAAGTTCATGACAATAGATATTTGATTGTTTTATTATAAAGCTCTATCTTTCATTTTGAATATTGTATGAGCTTCAGTCTACTCCCTTTCTTTATTGAAGGGGAGTAATGTGTATTTAAATTTTTTCAGTCTACAAAAATCAAGATATGTGCCACATTATTTAAATAAACTAACCTCATATCGCCGTAATTTTTTGTTGCAATTGTTCCTATTTCAAGCAATGGAAGATAATATCTGTATATTAATGGTCACAATAATATCTTATTCTAGCCACAGTTATTTTTCTTAGCCATCGCAATCCGTTGATTATATGTCGTTTTTTTTTAAATTATAAGCAACAGTCATTATCTTATTACTACAAAGTTCTTCCAGAAGCATGAACAAGTATCGTATAAGTTTTACCGTAATTGGAGGTTATATGATCTTGTACAACAGAAGAATCGGGACTATATGCAGAACTTTCAGCAAGCATTTTTTCAAAACTAGAGATATAATTATCCACATCATGTCGGAAGTTTATATCATTTGTATATTTGTCTTGTATAGTGTTGAAAACCTTTTGTCCTTTTATAGTGTATAAACGGTTGCTAAATATATCACTCTTTCCTTGTGTATAACTCTGCCATAAATCAATAAATTCATTATAATCAATGAATTGGTCAACTTCCATTACAAGACTTTTTATAGAAGTTGGAACAGACAATGTGTCGATGTTTTGATCTAAAGAATTGAGTTCTTTTTCATTACTATTAGAAGGATTAAAAATGTCTTCTAGCCATTCATTTACAGAAACATCATTATTCAATATTTGATCTGACTGAGATTGGTCTAATTTTCCATCTACTGGGTTTTCTTGATAATAATTAGAGCGCCTTGGGGTAGAGTCATCAACTATTTTCTTAAAGTCTATCAGGGCATTGTTTTGTTCTTCTACAGCCTTGCGCATTGTTTCTGCGACCTCTATGGCTTCTTTTGCCAAATTAATAGAATCACGCTTTAGAATATCACGAGAAGTGTTTAATTCTTCAGTTATTTGATTGGAATTCACGGTAATTGCGTTACTTGTATCGGATAATTTTCTAATAAGTACATCAATTTTATAGCTAAGAGAATCTAAAAACTTCTGTATAGACTTGTCAGATTTACGTTCAAGATCAGATATTGTGTTTTCAATGTTAGGTAACGAAGAGAATATTGTTTGAATCATATGTTTTGATAGATCAAGTGCCTTACCTTCTATCATTTTAAAATTCTGATCAATGGTTTTGATAGTATTATCCCCGATGCTAACTAAGTCACTATTAACGGTTTTAATTGAATCACGACTACGTAGTTCTATTTTTGACATAGTTCCTTCAATGTCTACAAAAGAGGATTTAAGTCCATGTTTAACATTATTAACTATTTTTTCTGAAAGAAAATCAACTTTTTCAAGAGCATCTTTGATATCTGTTAGGATTGATACAACAAATTTTTGAGCATCGCTGGATTTAATTATTAAATTATTAGTCAAATCCGTCAAACCACTTGCTCTTTTATCTAGCACAATCCCTGTTTCTACTTGTGTTTTTACAAGTGAATCATGCGATTTCAAAAGAATTTGAGAGTTTTTGTCCAATTTATTGACGAATTCAGACATATGTAACAGAACTAGTTCTGATATTTTATTGAGATCCTTAATTTTATTTTCAAACAATTTCGAAGACTTACCAAAAATCATATCAATTTTTCCTGTTGTTTCGGCGATACGATTAGTAGTATTATGCAGTCTATCATCTACTTTACTTAGTGAATTGGTTGCAGTATTGATTATCATTTTGACATTTGTACTGCTGTCAGAAATTTGATCAGCAATTTTTTCAACATTGGTGACTAATGATTCCTCAAGTTTTTCGATTGAATTAGCTGCATCGCAGATCTTTTCATCAATAGTTTTTACTATGTTACTTTCTTCTTTATGAAAGGCTCCAACAATAGCATCAGATATTTGAACTGAGCGCTGTGAAAGCAAGTTGTCTAGTGTATTAGAACGCTCATCAAGAGATAGTTGCATTGATTTATTATTATTATCCAAAAGAGAATTTACAGTTGTAATATTAGATTCGAAACAACGTAAGTACTCCTTAAATTGTTCAAGCATGCTAATACCGTGAGATTCTAATACTTCATCAAGATTAGAAATAATACCTCTGATATCTTGGATGCGTTTTTCTATCGATAAATGTGTTTCATTAGTACGAGCTGAGACAGCTTGATCAACTTCACCAAGTACTTCCGAAAGACTATCGTTGAAATGATCAAGTGTACAACGGAATTTTTCTTCTTTTTGTTCCAAGAAACGACCAGTTTCAATAAATTTATTTGTTATATTACTAATTTCACCGCTAATACGAGAGGTATTATCCACTATTTGATCAGTTACAACGTCACTATTTTTTAATAGCTGTTGTGAAATTTCACGTGTTCTTTGAGATATTTTTTGCTCTGCATCCTCCATAACTTTTGATATATCTCCTGCGAAGACAGTAACATTCTCGCCAAAAAATTCTTTGCATGCTTGAATTTTACTATTAACGTCACCGATAGATTTTTCTAATCTTTCAGAAATATCGGTTGTAGATTGTGATGTATTCCCAACTAATGAAACTAATTCTTGGAATAAAGTTTGAATATTATATGATAATCCTTCTAGGGATTTGGCAGAAGAATCAAATATTTTAGCCAATGAAACTTCTTTTTCTTTTAAAATATTTTGTAACATAGTTGTTTTTTCAACAACAGACATAGAAATGGAAGACGATCTGTCATCAATAACTTGGGCAATATCGTCAGATTTTTCTTTCAGCAACTGATCAAATTGTCGGTGAGCACGCAGTAGAGTACTATTAACTGAATCATTGCCAGAACTTAACAAGTTTTCTATTCTCAAAGAATTTTCATTTAGAAGAGATTTGATGAACTTAGATGCAGAATCAATCGCATTATCTATCTTATCTCCGTTTCCTTTAAGAACTTCTTGGAGCACTTCTATGTGATCGGAAAGTTTTTTATCTAACAGTTGGTGGTTTTTACTATATGATAGGCTAATACTATCCATACGATTTTCAAATGATTTATTGATATTATCGTCAGCATTAGAAATATTTTCTAATACATTCTGAGAATGATCTTCTAAAATTACACCTAGGGTTTTCTGACTTTCGGAAAGAGAATTAGCTAAATCCTTCGCTTTTTCATAGGCTACTTCAGTCAACTGTTTAATATCGTTAGAAATCGATTGAACTATGAACTGAGATTGAGTTTTAAGATTATTTTCAAATTTTGTCTGGTTCTCTGATAAATCACTGACGAAATTTTCTTTACGTTGAGAAAAAGTATCGTTAAGGGATTCTTGGGCTGTTTCAAAAGAAGATACAATTTGATTTGAGTGATTTATAAGATCAGCACCCAACTCGTTACATTTTTGTTCCAACGTTGTTGATATCGTTTTTATATTACCAATATAATTAGAAATATTATTATTGACTGTTGACAATTCTAACTTAATATCCGTGCTACCATTGCTGAAAGTCTCTTTCATTAGTTTTGTATTATCGGAAAGAAGATTATCAATATTTTCGGCAGAATATTTAAATATATTGCTTACCTGTTCTCTTTTACTTTCAAGAATCTTTTCAAGAAATATAAGATGTTGTTTGAGTAGTTCATCAAGTTTCTTATTATTGTTATTATAGCAAAAAACTACATTACCAGAGCTTTCGCTGAAGCAATTTTCTAATTTAGATCTTGCATCAGTTATTTTGTCAACAACTTCCTGAGTATGTGATTTTAGGGTTCCATCAAGAGCTTTTTGGCTCTCCGACAGAGCAACAGCCAATACCATTGTTTTATCATAAACAGTATCCGTTAATTTGCTGATACTTTCAGACATAGAACTAATGATAGATTGAGGACGATTTGCTAGTGTTTCCTCAAACTGCAATTGTGCCTGTATCAGAGAATTTGAAAATGATTCTTCTCTGGTAGCAATCAAATTGCTCATTTTCTGACATGAGGAAGTAAAGGAAGAGCAAATTTCTTCTGATATTTTCTTGATATCCGAATCAATGATCTGACTTTTATCTTCAAGTACAGTTGTTAAATTATTGATGCCATTTGTTAAAATATTTTCTAATTTTTCTACATTGTCATCAGCTATGTTGAGCATATTTTCTTGTTTTGCGGCAAGGGTATCAGCAAGAACCAAGGTTTTATTATCAAGATTAGAATCAATAGCCTTTATATTGGAAACGAATAATTCTTCCATATTATCATGTGAATTTGAAAGACATCCACGCACTTTTTCTATATTATCTTCTAATTGTAACTTAAACGTATTAAAATTATTATCAAAAAACGCGCTAAACTCTGCAATGCTCTTACCTAAATCTTCTGAAGTCTTTTCGATAAACTTACCTATTTTATTTTCGAGCATATTCGTACGATTACTGATCTCTAAAAACGTATTTTCTGTTCTTGATTTTAGATTATTATGAAAATCACCTTCTTGTACTTGAAAGGATGTGCGTAAAGTAAGCATTGTATTTTTCAATGTTGTAGTAATAGTTTCTTGTTTATCTGAAAAGAAATCAGATACTTCGTATATATGGGATTTTAGCGTTTGAATAAAATGTTGTGATTGATCTTTTACTGCTAAATTTAGCTTATCAGAACTGCTCGTTATAGTTGAAATATGTGTGTTCAGTTGGTTAAGTAAGTTGTTACTTGAGTTGTCAAGAGATTTAGACAAAAACTTAATACGATCATCAAAATCTTCTGTAATCGTAATAGACGTAGAATCAAGCACCTCCAACAATTGATCTATTTTAGTGGAAATAGCATCTGTTGAATTATTTAACGACTGATTGATGCTATCAGTTAACTTTATTATTCGTGAATTTATGATTGATGAGAATGATTCGGTTGCATTTGAAAGGTGGATAGAAACTTCCTCACTTGTTAGCGAAAGCTCTTCTTTTAGAGACTTGTGAACTTCAGACATAGACTTGCGAAGTTGTGTTCCATGCTCAAATATAGCTTCACGCTCTTCTTTCAATTGCTGCACAATATTTTTAATACGTGTTTCGTCTTTAGAGTAATTTCGCTCCAAAGTATCTACTTCAAAACGAACGACACTTTCTAAATCATTTGCCCTAGAGATAGCGCTCTCTATTCCTTCAGTCATTGTTAAAATTTCTTTGCGAACAGTATTGCCAACCGATAAAATTCTATCAGAGGCGTATGTTTCTGGCTCCATAAGGCGCAACGCAACCTCTGCTATTGATTGAGATGCTTCATGCATATCCCTTGCACGAGATATCATAATAAAAAATGCAAAGAAGAGTAAAACAGGTATAATATTCATCGCAAGAAACAAGATCATTGTTTCTGGCCGCGCAACAAAACCATAAAACGAATTCATGGACGAATTAACATAAGACGTTATGGCGAATCCTAACCCACATAAAAACCAAATCATGGAAGCAATCAGGGCATTGCGCATAGCCATCTTAAGAGAGTTTTTCCCAATGTTTTGTAGGAGATTAACTATGCTACCACCACTAAAATCATTAGCGGGCGAAAACTCTGAATAAAACTGCTCGGTGCTACTATCTTGTTTAAAATCTTTTTTTCTATTTGGATATTCCATATTATTAGACTCGGCGTTAGAGGATTTGACATCTTCTATTGGAGAAGTGTTTTTATTTTCATTGCGTTCGGATTTGTTGTTAAATCGATAATTGTCTCTGTTTTTGCGTGATTTCATGGCTAAATTATCTGTAAGTTCTTTGAATGGTTTATTATTGTCCTCTCTATTTTGTTTGTTATTACTCATACTGCACCGCGCCTTTTAAGAAAGTTGAAATTTTCTTGCCACGTTAAAAAAATATACAACACAACCATTTAAATTTTAACATCAACTACACGAACATATAATTTTTTCAAATACAAATTCAATTAAATAGAATTAACAACCTTGCAAACCAGATCTACAAATCTATTACATTAATTTTAAACCAGTTCATTACCCATTTTAGGATTACATATATAGCATTTTATAAAAATATTTTTGCCAAAGACAATTTTCATATTTAAACCATCTTCTTTCTCTATATATAATCAGATAATACACATTTAGTGTTCACACACATACTTACAGGTTTATGATAGTCATGTATATAATAATACTAGTTTATACACAGATGCTATTGAGATTGATGGATTATGATGAGATTTTTTGTAAAAATGTAAAATATGTTCATTAGGAATTATGGTGTATTTGTATAATTAAGATTCAATCTTATTGCTTTATAATGCAATGCATCGAATTGATTATATTGAGAATAGAATAAATGGAAATCAATTAAATATGGAAAATAATTTTGATTCTATTTGGAGAGTTGCGCATGGGCGCACCATTAATATTGGCTCTATAGCACTTATTATGGCAATTGTTAATGTTACTCCCGATTCATTTTCTGATGGTGGAAATTATTTGTTTCTTGAAAAAGCTATTGATTATGCGATCAACTGTCTAGAAGAAGGAGCGGATATTATTGATATAGGAGGAGAATCTACTCGCCCTGATTCTGTGCCAATTAGTGCAAAAGAAGAGCAGAGACGTATTATCCCTGTTATAGAAGAATTGTCTGCTCGTACTGATGCTATCATTTCTGTTGATACATATCGATCTGAAACTGCAGAGTTAGCTATTAATGCAGGAGCTCATATTATTAATGATGTATATGGACTGCAGCATGATAAAAATATGGCGAAAACGATTGCAAAATATGCGGCAGGTGTCTGTATTATGCATACTGGCCGCAATCGTAAAAAGTTGCTTGATGTTTTTGAAGATCAATTTTATTTTCTCAAAAATTCACTAAAAATTGCGTTTAATGAGGGAATTTCCCGCGATTCCATAGTTATTGATCCGGGATTTGGATTTGAAAAAGATACACAAGAAAATTTATCTATCATAGCAGAATTTTCAAAACTGATGAAATTTAATTTTCCAATATTGGTTGGTGTTTCGCGCAAAAGATTTTTGGGAGAAATAACGGGTAGAGGTAAAGCGTTGGATCGAGATGGCAGTACAGCTGTGGCAAATTGTTTTTTAAGAATGTCCGGTGCCCAAATTTTTAGGGTGCATAACGTGAAAATCAACAGGGATTCTTTGCTTATAACGGATGCTATTATGAAAAATAAAAATTGTGCTATACAACACTAACCAAGGAATAGGAGTAAGTGGTATTGGATAAGACTTATATAATTTTTCTAAAGAATTGTGCTTTTTTTGCGCATCATGGAGTTTATAAAGAAGAGGAGACTCAAGGGCAAAGGTTTTTTGTTGATATAGAAATGGAGATTATACAAAATTCTGTCTTGGACAGTGATTGTTTATCAAATACAATTGATTATAGCACTGTGTTTTCTATTACAGAGAAAATTGTTATGGGTACGAGGCGTCATCTTATAGAATCTCTGGCAGCAGATATTGCCAAATCATTGCTCAAAAAATTCAAAAAAATTATTCGAGTTATTGTTGTTGTGCGTAAACCTAATGTATCAATTAAAGGTATACTTGATTATGTGGAAGTCAGAGTCGAATACGCTAATCAAACACAATTATGATCCAATTGCCATTGGAATAGGAAGTAATGTTGGAAATAAACAATATTATCTTTCGCAGTCTTTGAGACTCATTCATAATCATAGAGATTGTGAGGTTATTTCTGTATCACGATTATATAATACTTCTCCGTGGGGGAAAACAGATCAGGAATTTTTTTTGAATGCTGTTGCTCTTATTAAGACAAAAGTTTTGCCAAATGAATTATTGGATATTCTATTGTCTATTGAAAATAAATTAAAAAGAGAACGAGGTGAATTGTGGGGTCCTCGTACAATTGACCTTGATATACTTTTATTTGGAAATTACGCATGCTCCACAAATCGCTTAACAATACCTCATCCATATATCACACAAAGAGCTTTTGTAATTGTGCCATTGGCTGATGTTGCACCCCATATATTGATTAATGGTTTATCTATATCGTATTGGATTGGTAGAATTGATGTTTCCGAAGTGCAGATTATAAGGAATGATTGCAATTGGTGGATTGATTGTGATGGATGTGTTGATATTTTAGATTAGATATTATTTTTATTATGTATATTATAATATTCATGCGTAATGTGCTGTAAACATTAAAATTTAATTATCAATTACCTACTGTTCATGTTTTATAAGTTAATCATGGTATATTTTATACTGTTATAATATATATTTTTTTGATAAACCTAATTATAGTTTAGTTTGATTGTGGTTTTTAATTAGTTTGTGATTAGCAAGATTCATATTTAAAATTATTTTATTTTTACATTGTTTCAGCGGTATCATATTTTTATTTAAAAGTATATTTTTTGTGTATGAACATTATTTGAAAAAGTACTGTTCATATTTGATTATTAGATAATTTGAGATAGTGATATTTTATTAATTGTACTAACAAATTTTATAAAGATTTTATATGTCTATTTACAAAAAAAAAAATGCCTATAATGATCCGCTAGGATTTCCTGTTTTTACTTATGAAACTAGGGATCTGTATCTTGGGATTGGTGTTTTATCCTTTTTGGCAGGATTAATCTCGTTTTGTATAGAAAGTAGTTTTATATCCGTTAGATTTGCAGGTTATTTATGCATGGTGATATCATTACTTTCTATGGAAATATCAATTAGGCGTAAAAGAAGCGCTTATATAGAGTTGTTTTTGTTTATTATTTTTTTGATATCTTCCGTATCAGTTCTTTTTGACATTGGACATAGTCTCAATTACTTCAAGGAATATTATTTATCATATCACGTGATTGAATCGATGTTTTTTTCATTTGAACAGAAGTTTTTTGTTTGGATATACTTTGGTATTGGTTCAATATTATCCTATTTATTTTTTTGGAGATATAGATTAGTTGCCAGCTTACTTGTTGCTTTTTTGTTATCTATGTTGGGGGCAATTTTCTATTCACTGTTACTAATATATTATATAGATGATTTACATGGTATCAGAGAATATAGCATGTATATGATCATTCCATGGATATTGTTAATATTTTTTATAATTTTTTTGTGTGAATTAGAATATTTTATGCAAAATTTTGCTTATAAAGAGTTTTCTATCCTATTACATATTATTGTACTTCCAATAAGTATTTTTGTACCATTGTTCTTTGTTTATTATTTTATAGGGTTTATAGGAGAGGTGTCCTATAATATATTGATTCAATCATTTATATTAATTGCAATTTTATTTGGGGTTATTGGTTTAGGCATTTTATTGAATAGGAGATCAATTGTAATCGCTAACGTTATGACTTTGTTGATCTTTATATATTGTGTTCTATATGTATTGTTTCAACAAGATATCAACTTGATCACATTTTTATTATTTTCATGTGGCATGACAACTGTGACATTGACCTTGTTTTGGGATTTGTTGCGGAAATTTGTTGTGCAAATATTACCTGATAAGATCAGCAAGATAATTATTATGCGTGAAAGTATTGGGAAAATTTAAAGATACTTATAGATGTTATCTTCTTGAATTTTTTTGAGATATTTGTTTCGTGTCATTATACTTTGATATTATCGTGTGTCTTTGGGACTAATTAATGGTATGGGTGTTTGTTGTAATTTTTGCTAAGTATATATAGGCATGTTTTTTCTATAGATATATTTGTATAAGGCTGGTACTGGTTGGGTGCTATAATTATAGAAAAAGAGGGGAATGGTTGTGTTTTTTGAAGCTTGGATGTCTTTTTTCATATTTGCTGCCATCATCACCACTGTTCCTGGTCCAGGTTGTATTTTGACGATTAATCATGCTCTTCAACATGGATGGAGATCATCACGTATGCTAATTCTTGGTCAAGAATTAGCAGTTTTTATTATTATGATTACAGTAACTTTTGGAATAAAGGTTATTTCTGAGATTCCCCACCTTATATTAATCATTAAAGTGCTTGGTGTTTCTTGGTTGATATATTCTGCTTGGAGTGCATGGAATTCTCCTTATAATGATCTTCCTATAAATGCTATTCCGGAAGCAAGTAAATTAGGGCGTTTTATTAAAGGATTTGTTACAGATATTACAAATGGCAAAGCCCTTGCCTTATTTGTATCAGTGGTTCCGTCATGGATTGATATAAAATATCCTGTTTATTTACAAGCTACTATTATGACCGTGACAATGATTGTTGTTGATACCATAGTTCTATTATTTTACTCTATTTTATGTAGTCGTTTGAGATTACTATTTAAAACGCCCAAGTTTGTTAAAATACAGAATCGGGTTTCTGCCGTTATTTTGCTATTAGTTGCTGTAAAAATTATATATTATTAGTAGTGCTATACATTTTTTAAAATCAATTATTTAAAGAATATTTTTACTTATAAGTTGTTTTATTAGAGGGTTATAACTTGTATATTTGTGACAAATTTACTTATAATTCAGTACAGTTTGATTAAATTATTCTCAATGAAGTTGATTACTAATTTGTTTTAAATCTTACTCAATATTTATCATGACTTTTTAATAATTATACCTGAGTGATTTATCTGCTCTAATTCATAGGTTTTTTCTATAAATTATATACCTCAGTTGGATTTCTGCCGGTTTTTGCTACTGGTGCAATTTAAATCTTGCCACGTGTATCGTTTGGTATCATTGAGGCCATTATTATGAATTTCCTTACTGATATCAGTATGCCGTATGGCATTGACTTGTGATATCTTGCCATTTTTATGCCTAGATTATTTTATTTGTTATATATCAATAAATATTTTATAATATAAAGCCAATTATTTTGAAATATACTGATGGTGCAATTCATTTGCTATTCATTGTGTATAATGTTATTAGGTGTGTCTAAGAAGTAGTTGTTTTTCGTTTTTATTGTTATAAGCACAAAGAATTTATTTAGGAGCGAGTAACATTTTATTTGGTTTATTTAATTAAATAATTGAATATATCACTTCTTTATTAATTCATATGCTTTTTGAATCGTGATTCGAGTGTTTTATCTTCAACTATATTATAAGTAAAATTAGGTGTTATTGTGGCAGCAGTACAAGAAACAATCAATCAAGTTCGCAAAATTGACGTTAATCAATATAAATATGGCTTTGAGACTGATATTGAGGTTGAAAAGTCTCCTAAAGGTCTTAACGAAGATATTGTTCGTTTTATCTCCCAAAAAAAAGAGGAGCCAGAATGGATGTTGGAGTGGAGATTAGTTGCTTATCGACGTTGGTTAAAAATGAAAGAGCCTTCTTGGGCACGAGTTAAATATCCTCCTATTGATTTTAATGACCTATATTATTATGCCGCTCCTAAAAGTTTCGTTGGACCTAGTTCACTTGATGAAGTTGATGCAAAGTTACTGAGAACATATGAAAAATTGGGAATTCCTTTGCGTGAACAAGAGATTTTGGCAGGAGTGCAAAATTCTAAAGTTGCTGTTGATGCGGTTTTTGATTCAGTTTCAGTCGTTACAACCTTCAAGGAAGAATTGAAACAAGCTGGTGTAATTTTCATGTCAATTTCGGAGGCTATTTGTGAATATCCCGATCTTATTAGGAAATATCTAAGTTCGGTTGTGCCAGTGTCAGATAATTTTTATGCTGCTTTGAATTCAGCGGTATTTACTGATGGCTCATTTGTTTATATTCCAAAGAATGTTAAGTGTCCTATGGAGCTGTCAACTTATTTTCGAATAAACGAGAAAAACACAGGTCAATTTGAACGTACCCTAATTATTGCTGAAGAAGGTTCATATGTATCTTATCTAGAAGGATGTACAGCGCCGCAACGTGATGATAATCAATTGCATGCTGCTGTTGTTGAGCTGATTGCTTTGGACAATGCGGAAATTAAATATTCTACCGTGCAAAATTGGTATCCTGGAGATTCGCAAGGCAAAGGAGGTGTCTATAATTTTGTAACGAAGCGAGGAGATTGTCGTGGTGTAAGATCAAAAATATCATGGACTCAGGTAGAAACTGGTTCGGCTATTACTTGGAAATATCCATCTTGCATGCTTCGTGGTGATCATTCTTGTGGAGAGTTTTATTCAATTGCAATTTCTAATGGTTATCAGCAAATAGATAGTGGTACCAAGATGTTGCACCTTGGTAAGAATACAACGAGTCGGATTGTTTCGAAGGGGATTTCGGCTGGATTTTCTAATAATACGTATCGTGGCAAAGTTTCAGTGCATCGTGGTGCTGTTTGTGCCCGTAATTTTACACAATGTGATAGTCTATTAATTGGCAATAATTGTGGTGCTCATACGGTTCCTTATATTGAAGCAAAAAATTCTTCCTGTAATTTAGAACATGAAGCAACCACTTCCAAAATATCTGATGAACATTTATTTTATTGTTTGCAACGAGGTATTCCTGAAGAATCAGCTGTGGCGTTGATTGTAAATGGATTCGTAAAGGAAGTTTTGCAAAAATTGCCTATGGAATTTGCTGTAGAGGCACAGAAATTAGTTGATATTTCTTTAGAAGGATCGGTTGGATAACTGATGTTATTCATATATCGATTTTCAATAGTCAAGTTTAAATAAAATGGAAAAGATAGTATGCTTGAAATAAAAGGTCTTCATGCCAAGATTGCAGGTACTGATACTGAGATTATTCGAGGGCTTGATTTAAAAATAGAGCCTGGTGAAGTTGTGGCTATTATGGGACCCAATGGTTCTGGAAAGTCTACTCTTTCGTATGTTATTTCCGGACATAGAGATTATGAGGTAACTGCCGGAGATATCATTTATAAAGGTGATAGTATTTTAAAATGTGATATTGCAGAGAGGGCGTCTAAAGGGTTGTTTCTTGCTTTTCAATATCCTATTGAAATACCAGGCGTTGTTATGATGCAATTCTTAAAAACCGCTGTTAATGAACAACGTAAAGCGCGTAATGAAGAAGAAATTTTAGTGCCAGATTTTATTCGAAAAGTTAGGGATGTTACTGCTAATTTGGGTATTAACATGGATATGTTGAAACGTTCATTAAATGTAGGTTTTTCTGGCGGTGAAAAAAAGATATCAGAAATTTTACAAATGCATCTTTTAGAGCCAAGTTTATGCATTCTTGATGAGACCGATTCAGGTCTTGATATTGATGCTTTGAAGGTTGCTGCTCAAGGAGTAAATTCTTTACGCTCAGAAAATCGTTCTTTTGTGATAATTACTCACTACCAACGCCTGTTAGATTATATCAAGCCAGATACTGTACATGTTATGTATGACGGAAGAATTATTAAAACTGGAGATATGAATATTGCCATTGATCTTGAAAAGAATGGTTATGCTGGATTGACTAAATAGGTTTGCTAGCCATAAACAAAAAGGAAGATATGTGGATAATTTGACAAAGGCAGAAACCATTTTATTCCAAGCTTGCGATATGGCTTGTAAAATGGGTTCTCAGAATAAATCGATTGTTGATTTTAGAAAGCATTTGTTATGTAACCTGCGTGATCATGGATTTTTGCCAACTCGAAAAATTGAAAATTGGCACTATACAGATTTAAAAAAGCTTTTGAAAATATTTCCTACTGATGAGGATAAATCTCAGTCATTGGATGAAGAATTTGAATGTCTTGTTGCAGAAAGCATAAAAATGGTACTTGATAAACAAGTTCCTTGTTTTGCTAAAGAAAAAGAAATTCAATTGTTGCCTTTTTCTAATATTATAGGCACTGATGAAGAAAAATCCCTACTATTAGAGCCGCTTGATGAACATGATGCTATCGGTCATATAAACGCGATTTTGGCTCAAGATGGTTGTAAGGTTTTGATTCCTGATGGATGTCATTTGAATGTTCCTCTTGAATTGCAATCTGTGCAGTGCGGCGGACAAAAGCATCTTCGCTATTCAGTTATGTGTGGCGTTGAATCCGAGGCAACGATTGTTGAGCGTTATATAGCGCCTACAGATAGTTCTTCATTAGTATCTTCTGTTACAGATATAAGAGTTTGTAGTGGTGCGAAAATTGTTTGGATTATTGTACAAGATCAAAGGATGTCAGACACATATTTGGGACAAATGCGTGTTGTTTTAGAACAGAATTCTTCTTTGAAAATTTTTGTTCTTAATGTGGGAGAGGGTCTTGTTAGAAGAGAATTATCTGTTGAAGTTGAAGGAGAAGGCTCTGATTTCATGTTGCGTGGAATCAGTTTATTAAAAGGTTCGACTCATAATGACTTGTCCATGTTTTTGCGTCATAAAGTGCCTGGTACTAGCTCTACATCTATAGTTCGTAATGTTGTACTAGACAATGCTACAGGTGTTTTTCAAGGAATAGTGCGTGTCTCTCCTGAGGCACAAGGTAGTGATGCACGGATGTCGTCAAATACTCTTTTGTTATCTGATAAAGGAAGCTTTTTTGTAAAGCCAGAACTAGAAATTTTTGCAGATGATGTACAATGTGGTCATGGTGCTACTATTTCTGATGTTAACCACGACCATTTATATTATCTTATGGCTCGTGGCATTCCAAGTAGCAAGGCATATATTATGCTTTTTCATGCGTTCGTATCTGAAATTATCAAAGATCTTGATGATGAATTGTTACAAAAATCTTTAGAAAGATACATATCAATCTGGATGCAAAGTAATTTTATTAACTCTTGAGGTTATAATGACTTTTAACGTAGATTCTGTAAGAAAAGATTTTCCCATATTATCACATTGTTATGGAAAAAATCCAATGGTGTATTTTGACAATGCTGCATCTGCTCATAAGCCTCAGGCTGTTATAGATTCTATGGTGCATACTTACAGTAGCGAATATGCGAATGTCCATCGCGGATCTTATTCTATGGCACGTAAGGTCACAGATGCGTATGAAGATGCACGTAGTAAAGTATGTAGTTTTATCAATGCTTCTTCTAGAGAAGAAGTTGTTTTTACACGATCTTCTACTGAATCAATTAATCTAGTTGCTTATGGATGGGGTTCCAAATATATCTCTGAAGGAGATGAAATTGTTTTATCAGTTATGGAGCATCACTCTAATATTGTTCCATGGCATTTTTTGCGTCAACGATATGCTGCTAAACTTGTTTGGGTTCCTATTGATGAACAGTGTTCTTTGCAAATTGATGAATTTAAAAAGTGTTTAACAGATCGTACTAAACTGGTGGCAATCACTCATATGTCGAATGTGTTAGGAACAATTGTTCCGATAAAGGATATTTGTCGCATTGCGCACGAACGTGGCATTCCCGTTTTAGTTGATGGTAGTCAAGGAGCAGTGCATACTTCGGTTGATATGCAAGACTTGGATTGTGATTGGTATGCTATGACTGGTCATAAGCTCTACGGTCCTTCTGGCATAGGAGTATTATATAGTAAGAAATCTCATCTTGAGAATATGCAACCATTTATGGGGGGCGGTGAAATGATTTCTGAGGTAACACAAGATACGGTTTCTTATGCTGATTTACCATATCGTTTTGAACCAGGAACTCCGCCTATTGCTCAAGCAATTGCATTTGGAGTGGCACTAGATTATACAAAGAGTCTAGGGCAAGATTCTATTTTTTTTTATGAAAAAGAGCTTGCGCTTTATGCTAGAGCTCGCTTAAAAGAGATAGATGGTTTGAGATTGTTTAATGACGCAGTGGAAGATTCTACTATTATGTCATTTCAATTGAAAAATATTCATTCGTATGATCTTTCAGTTTTCCTAGATAATGTTGGTATTGCAATTCGTTCTGGAATGCATTGTGCTAATCCTTTATTGCAATTTTTAGGAGTGAAATATCTTTCTCGTGCTTCGCTTGCAATGTATAATACTAAAAAAGAAGTAGATATATTTATTGAAGCTTTGAAAAGAGCTCAGAAATTTTTTTCTTAAGGTTTTGTGATGTCTACTAATATCAAGGATGTTAAAAATATAAAAGAATCGCCTAAATCTTCCATTCCTCCGGAGCATTTGGCACGTATTTCGGATGATATTATCAGTGCTTTAAAGACAGTACGTGACCCTGAGATACCTTGCGATATATTTGAACTTGGTCTTATCTATAAGATTGATGTTGAAGATGATTATATGGTGAAGATTTTGATGACTCTTACTGCTCCCGGGTGTCCTGTTGCGGGAGAAATGCCTAAATGGGTTGAAAATGCTGTTGGTGCAGTGGAAGGAATAGTGGGTGTAGAAGTTGCATTAACTTTTGATCCTCCTTGGTCTCCAGATCTTATGTCAGAAGAGGCACAAGTTGCTACAGGTTATTATTGATATAAAATATTTCTTTTTATCGCATACATTTGATTAGTTTATTTTTGAGAAATAATATTGGTATATGTATATTATATAATTGATATCTCAAGGAGAAAATTAATGATATCTGCTGATATAATAACTGTAACGGAAGATGCAATATCTAGAATTAAAGATATCGTGAAAGATTCAGGTAAAAATGCTCAAGGTATTCGCATTTCTCTTAAAAAGAGCGGATGCGCTGGTTTGGAATATGTTGTTGATTTGGTTACGAATCCCCTTGATGGAGATAATTTGTTAGAAAAAAATGACGTAAAAATATGGATTGATCCTTCTGCTCTTCTTTATATTTTTGGAATGGAGATTGATTTTGAAGAGACGAAATTGCGTTCAGGTTTTATTTTTCATAATCCCAATCAGATTTCTTCTTGTGGTTGTGGTAAGTCAGTAGAGCTTAAGCATTTTGATCTTGAAAAAAATTACCATGATAAATCACGCTAATGAATGAATTATACGTTACAATTTATGATGGTTAATGAAAGAATATATCATTTTGTGGAGATAAATCCATTTTAATTTCTTTCATTAATTATATTAAACTAGTTTAATAATGAGAAAGTTTTTAGGAGATAAGTTTTGTTTTAATACAGAACAAATTTCGTAAGTAAAAGAATTTTTAAATTTAATATCATCATTCAGATAACATATCATACTTGTAATCACTTTAGGTAATTATGCGGAACAGATATTTGCTTCTAATAAATTATGTTTATGAATGCAAGCTTATACTGCACTTTAGGTACTGTAAATTACAAAAAGCAGTTTTCAGGGTATAAATACATAAATAATATTATAATATACAAGTGATCCAATAAATTTTGGAAATAAGCAAAAGCTGTATCACAATTTTTTGATAACCAATTTATTTAAAAAAATTAAAAAACAATTAAATTGTGTTAGATTACTAACTGCATAATATTATATTTTCTATAAATAATCATACCCATATGTATTTAGCATGTACTATATTTTTGATTGTTTTATTTTGATATTATAGGCAAAGTTGCTTTTGTACTATAAGAAACTTAGTATTTTGATTAAAAGGAGTTTTTGTTGGATATATCGCGTTTTATATATTTAAATAGAATATGGTTGGTTATTATAGTTGTTTTAAGTGTAAATTCTTGTTCTATCATATTTAGTAGAAAATCAACTGATCAGGATGTTAGTGAATATTTTCCAGAAAGTAGATATGGTGTAAGTGCAAGTGATCGTGTTGCATTTGGGAAAACAGTTCCAAGAGGAGGGGGATATTATCTCTTGGGAAAACCTTATCAGATTAGAGGAAAATGGTATGTTCCTAGAGAATATATTTCTTATTCTGCAATTGGAATGGCTTCTTGGTATGGATCTGCATTTCATGGACGTTTGACGGCTAATGGTGAAATTTATGATACAGAACACCTTACAGCAGCTCATCCAACACTTCCTTTGCCAAGTTATGTACGTGTAACAAATCTATATAATGGTTTATCTCTTATTGTTCGAGTAAATGATCGTGGTCCATATCATGATGATCGTGTTATAGATCTTTCAAGCGCTGCTGCGAAAATTCTTCAAATTGAAAATCAAGGGATAGCAAAGGTTCATATCAAATACATCGGAATGGCAATGCTCAGTGGAACTGACAGTAAATACCTTTCATCTACGGTGACACAGTATAAAAATCCAACATTATTTCCTATAGGATGTCAGTATCGTTTAAGTAGTAAGCGCATTATTTCTTTAAATGATTGCAGTAATAGTAATTTGCAAAAGCAATTTTTGTCTTTAAAAAATAAGAAAAAATTACATTCTGTTCCAACTCCAACGGTACATCATAAGTATGAAAAGTCAAAAACAATGCAAATGACTGTGCCATCTCAATTGGAAAAATATTATCAACGTTAAATTGTTTCTAATATTTGGACAACATGACAAATAATGAATATTATTTGAGAAAAGGCATTGAATAAATTTTGCATATTCTCAATATGACCGAAGGTCTTATTTCGTTTATTAAGACCTTTGGAGTGCGGTTGGCGCTATAGATTTTTTCCATAATATATTAAGTTTATTTTTCCCATAATATTTAAAGGATGGCTTAAAAAATGATTACATCGTTTTTAGCAGGAGGCATGTTCAGGTTTTTACTACGTTTTATTCCCTCAAGTTTTGAGAAGATAGTTGATGTTGTATCCGAACATTTGATGCAGAAGAGATCTATTGAATATGACAAGATGAAGCTTGAACAAGCCAAAATTGATAGTTCTACTCAACTTGATCTTGCTGATATAAAATACGGAATTGAAGAACTCAAAGCAGATAAGCCAATAAGATTAGCTCGCATTAAATCACAAAATGTCAAAAGCGGTGTTAAGTGGATAGATGGTTTCAACTCTTTAGTCAGACCTTTAACGACTCTTTTTTGGATTATTGTTTATCCGTTATTGGTATGGTGGAGTGTGAAAGAGGGAATCTGTGACAGAAGCCCTCTTTCAATCTTAAGCCCTTTTGAACAAGAGATTATCGCTTGTATACTGGGTTTCTGGTACACTGATAAAATAGTCCAGAAAAGGAGAAATTGAGGGATTAGTTCAATTTTCATCAGAAATATAACTATCGCCAGTATGATGTGAAAAATTGCCACTACTACTAGAATTAGATGAAGATGGTATAAACTCTGGATTTTGCCGTAGAAAATCATCTCCTGTAGGTATATCAATTGTAGGATGTTCTAAAACAGGAGTGCCTATTGGAGAAGGAGTGTCGTATTCGGTATCGGATTCCAAGTCAAAAGGTTGAACTGAAGTTTCCCCTCTTTCCATAACAACAGGTGGAATATTTGCATGTATTTCTTCTTGGATTGGTGTAGGTTCAACAGCTCTATTTTCTTCCGTTTGATTAACATTATCTGTAGAACCAACAACGTTTTGAAGATCAGCATGATGTTCAGATCCTCTTGGGGAATCAACCTTTGGAACACTACAACATCCACCAGCCATTGCGTAATTTGGAATTACCATACTGCTGAAAATCATTGCGATAGCTATTTTTGATTTACTATTCATAGTATATCTCCAGTTTATTTTTCATCTTATATATACAACCAATAGTTTTAATCTTTAACCATTAAAAGCGTTTTAGTCAATACTTATAAATATTTAGTTGTGGATAGTTTAAAAATAGACCGAAAGTTGTAAGAATTAAATTCTGAAAAGGTGTAGGGTTACTAAAAAACAATTTATAATCAATGGTATTTCCCGACATATTTCTCAAAATTAGGGGGAGGTAATTTATTGGTTTAACGAAATTTCATGTTAATTAATTTAAAAGAAGGGCAGGTATGATTACATTCCCGTCATTACTAATCACATTGATTAAACATTTTGATGGTTTAAGCTTAAAACCCTATAGATATCCTGCGGTTGTTAGGAGTATAGGCTATGGCCATACTGGATTTGATGTTTGTGAGAATATGCAGATATCAAAAGATTGAGCGGATGATTTACTTATATTCAATGTTTTTAAAGTTTTAAAATCAGGTATTTAACACTTCTCCAATCCTACTTAATACAAATGAAAATCGTATATCAGCAATTATGGAAGAGGTTTTTTCAACCAAGATTCTTCGAATTGTTTAAGCCAAATTTTTAAGGTTTCCCCAATTTTTTAGAATACAAGCGAAAATCGTATATCAGCAATTGGATATTTTGTTTTTAATCTGGGCATTGTTCAATATAAGTTTAGTACATTACGTAAATGTGTTGATAACGAAGATTGGGATGAACGCTTCTCAAGAGTGTAAAAGGTGGGCATTTGCTGGTGGGAAAAGATTAAAGGGATTAGTTGCAAGACGAGAAGTTGAGGCGGAATTGTTGTTGAAAAGGTACGGGATTGTAACTAAGAAAACACCTTATAATCAATTCTCTACAGAATCGGGAGTATAGGAGGGATATAAGTCCATTGATTTAAAGTTTTACTACGGCGATTTATATTGTAATACAGGTAGAATAATCTATATACATGCTTCAAATAGCCAATCAGAAGAACAGATATGAGAAAATCGTTTTGAAATATCACTTTTATAGTATCTATATTCTTTAAAAATTGATTCTCATCAACATCATATAAGTCATGTGATAGTTATGTGTCATTTTCCTATAACTTCAATTACTCAAACTAGGCATGAAATTTTTTAAAAAATTTCTTTTTTCAACTACTTATCATATGCTAACTATATGAAATTATCCACTTATACAATAGAAAAGGCCTAAAAGATTTTTTCCACATTTTAAGTCTCTGTTGTTTTACCTCTCACATCGGCTTGCAAAAAAGGCATAATACCTGATGATAACCTTTAATGAATGGGATTGAGCGAAAACTAGATGGGCTTAAAAATCTTTGCGAAAATTTTAAATTAGATCACATGGATGTTTATCCTCTCAGCTTAAGGAACTTCTTAAATCTCCGTTTTAAAATGATCAAAAAATAGAATTTGCCGTATTCTAAAGCGAGGCTCTATAACATGACTATTATGTTATTAGATCGTATATGTTTTTAACAAGCAGAAACGAAAATATAATAGTAAATAATATCGATTTTACTGCCATTGGTTGTTTTAACTTTCTGCTTTTCAATATGTGTAAAATAGGAAAGTGCATCCAAATAATGCACATGACAATTTCGAAAATAGATAAAATGTTGTTCATTATAGTAAAAAATGCAATCAAAAATATAGATAAAGTGCAAGATGATATCCCAAATCTACTTTTTGTGATTAATTTTGGCAGACATAATTCACCCGCTTTTGACGCTAAATACATTAATGTCATAATGCTTGAGAATTGCATGATGAGCATCAAAGTTAACTCTATACGACTTATTAATGTGAGATCTAATTTGCTTTTAAAAAACATAGGAATCAAATTAAACCCTTGTTCTTCTGAAGTAAAAATGGATCCAGATAGTAAAATAACGCTTATTGATATAAAACAAACAATCAGTGGTAGCAAGCGAATAGCACGACGAAAATCTTTTGCATACATATCATTTTGTATGTGTAATATGTTCTCCATTCCTCCAAAACAGGCCATAGCAAAGAGCAATCCAGAGATTGTTTTACCTGAGTCTGTTCCAAGAGAAATATTTTGTTTTAATATAGAAAATTCCGGATTACTACAACAGAAAAATGTTCCCGCTACAATAAAAGAAGCAACAAAGGTGAATTTAATTATGTTTAATAAAACATCGCCTTCTATTAATAAATTTCTATACGTTCCACATAACAATAAAACAGCAGATATTAATCCATATTGTATATTATCTGGTATGAATCCAAATCCATCAAGAGTTTTTTTTGCCATAAAACCCATAATTATTAAAACAATGACAAAATATATATAAAACAACCATGTACATGCTGTGGTATATTTTGGTTGAATATTCATTATCATACTACGAATGTCTGTAGAATTGGTAGATTTGGATAAATCTTCTAAAAGCAACATAAAATTGTAACAACATATTCCCATAATAGTAAAAGCTATCAACAAAGATAACATATTTATATCACGCATTTTAGTCCCAAAATTTACCAAGAAATATGGTCCACAAGACGATCCAGTAAACATTAACAATGCCTGCGTTAAACTTAATTTTTTTTTCATCGGTTTACCTTACTTTTGTTTTCTGATTAAATTTTGCACTAATATTTATTAGTGTATTATTTTGTGATTTTTGATTGTAAAACAATAATCCTCAGCTTTAATAAATTAAAATATTTATTAATCAATTATAGTTTTAAACTGGTCCATGAATTGTAAATACAAAACAATCAGATTGTAGTTTGTGGGTATGGAGATCAATGCCCATATTGATTGTAGTAGATCATTGAATAATAGCTAAAAAGCAATACCAGTTTGTCACAAGACAAGAATGTAACTAACTTAATTCCAAAGTAGAGCATTTGAAAAAAGGTATTGAAGATATTTTGTATGTTTTTCATACGACAAAAAAGATATCGTTTCATTTATTAAAACCTCAGGGACTTTTAGTTACTTTTCTCAGAGATATTATCTATGCACTATATAAATTTTAACAAGATATTTTTATCTTCTGGTACACATCTAAAATAGTCCAGAAGCGGAGGATTATGATTTATAATTGATCATATCTAATATTAAGATATGGACTTACTTCCATGCACCCTGACTTTTATCATAGGATTTGTAGGCTTCCTATTCTTCCTACCCAATCTCTTTTTATCTTGTGATAAATTCTTTATTTTCTTCCCAAAGACTCTCTAGCCTTGCTACTTGATTTTATTTGTTTTGGAAATTTTAATAGATAACAGCTTCATAAAGGATATGGTTGCTGCTGATAGTATCGACACCGTAGAGGGTAAAACTAATTTCTGATTTCATGTTTGCCTCCAGATATTTTGTAGTATTAGTATGATAATATCATTTAATGTAATCCACGCTATATAATACCTAAGATTGCATTAGTCAAGACAATGACACAGATTTTAATGTATTAGTTAAGAATTTTTAATGGTAAAAAATTATGTGGCAACCCATTCCAATAAAAAAATCAAATCTAATACCATGCTAAAAGGTGTGATAAATATGTTAAAAATAATGCTAAATAAATGGTTTACGTTATATGAATCACTCTTGCTTAGATGCATATTGATCGGGCTATAATTTTTATTACTCATAATTTTAAATTAGTACTTTAAGTATTCCGTTACTTACTGATTGGATGTATTTTAGTTATTATTTTGAAAATAAAGCTAGTCTTATTACATGTAAGTAGGTAGATATCAAAGGCGATATTAACTTTCATATTTTTCCATATTCATAATAGTATTTAATGAATTTGTTATTGATCAAAAAACATCCAATCTATTTCATTCAAAAATAGATCGTTGTTCAGCAAATATGGAATTTTTCTTCTTTTATTTGGTGAAATTCGCATGTTTAATATGCATATAGACAAACCTAAATTATGGTTATTTGTTTAAGCTATTGAATTTAGATATGTCTAATGAACATACAAATGTCTCAGGATATTTTGAGTTTGCTAATGGAAATATGCGAATCTATTGTTATAAGTTTGAGCTATAAAACATTGATAAGAATAATGTTTTTGCTAATCATAATTCTTATCAAATTAAAGTAATATAGTTTCTGTATATTTGCTTTGGTAGAAATTTATTATATTACCTGATATAAAAACTTTAATCTTTTACGTGATATTTATTTAGTCAATTTTGTTGCAATTACAATTATAACAAGAATCTAAGCAGATTAATCCTGATGTTAGTAAAAAATATATGTAATATTTAAGTGATAAACTGTTTACTATGTTATGTAATAGATGACGATTTTGTCTTAAATCAAGAAAAATTCTCAACATCACTCCCACTCATTGCCAATAATTAAAGAGGAAAACATCTACAGATGTGTTAGGTAGAAGTTTAATGTTATTGTAAAAATATCGCACTTATATATCATTTCAATTATCCTAAAAAACAATGAATTTTATTGTCGACCTATTCATTAAGATTCTTGAAAAAATATTAAAAATTTACCTATTTCTTTCTAAAACTATCTAATGAAATAACAGAGGCTGGTTTATCTTTATTATTTTTATCAATATTTGATTTTTTTGAGCTTTTATCTTTCTTAAGGTTGCTTGCTGGTGGCAATTCCGTTGTTTTAGCTGGCTCTTTCTCTTCTATATCTTCATCACGTACATCAAATTCCAACTCAAAGTTCACAGAAGGATCATAAAAACCCTTGATAGCATTAAACGGGATGATTAAACGCTCCGGTATATTAGAGAAAGAAAGTCCTATTTCAAATTGCGTGTCAGAAACTTTCAGATCCCAAAATTGGTTTTGAATGACTATTGTCATTTGTTCAGGATAACTTTTTCTAAGATTTGTCGATATACGTACACCACGCACATTTGTCGCGAAACTTATGAAAAAGTGATGACTTCCAGGAAGAGATCCAAGAGTAGCTGTTTCTGAAAGCACAGTCCTTATAAGACCTCGAAGTGCATCTTTAGTTAATATATCATAACGGATATGGTCGTGACTCATGTAATTAATCTATCCATCTAACAAAAACCATTTTTTTATAAGTAGCCTATAACTGATATTAGCATCTATATAACCAAATTAATAGCAATAAAACACATTTTTATACTTATCCAAAAGGAGGCTTCTGTTGCCAGGTGCCTCCGAACCCCGCCTGACAGTGCAACCCATCAGGAGTTAAGTTGAGAAATCACGTTGACTTAAGCGGCAACGAGATTTTTCCCAGCGAAGTTGTCATTTGCAACTATATTTTTAGTCCGATAACGGTGGTACAATGCCGAGCGAACTTTCAATCTTTACACTCTTGTCTATCCTATTTCGCCCCCTTACTATTGAGAATAATACTGAAAACTTGATATTCTCTTATATACATGGTGGAGGCGCCGGGTACCGCCCCCGGGTCCAACAAGCTTATTACATTGACTATTTATCGCCATAGTCATCTATTTTTACTAAATAACATATTTATTATATATATGTTTTGCTTATATTGAAAGATAATAATAAATTAAAAATTACTGATATTTTATTCTAATGGATTGATTGAAAAATGCAGCAATATCTTGACTTACTTCGCCATGTAGTTAATTCCGGTTCAGATCGTCGTGATCGTACAGGTATTGGAACGCGGAGCACATTTGGATACCAAATGCGTTTTGATTTATCTAAAGGATTTCCTTTACTAACTACAAAAAAAGTGCATTTGAGATCTATCATCTATGAACTGCTATGGTTTCTAAGAGGGGAATGTAATATTGATTACCTTAAAAATCATGGTATAAGTATATGGGACGAATGGGCTGATGAAAATGGTGATCTTGGCCCTATATATGGGGTTCAATGGCGTTCATGGCCTGACTATTGTGGAAATAATATTGATCAAATTTCTTGTATTATTAATAGTTTGCGAACAGATCCTTATTCTCGTCGTCACATAGTATCAGCTTGGAATGTTGCGTTGCTAAATGAAATGTCATTACCTCCATGTCACTGTTTGTTCCAATTTTATGTTGATAAGGGAAAATTATCATGTCAGCTGTATCAGCGCTCAGGAGATGTTTTTCTTGGAATACCTTTTAATATTGCATCATATTCTTTATTGACAATGATGTTAGCTAGTGTCATAGGGTTTCAATATGGAGAATTTATTCATACACTTGGAGATGTACACCTATACAATAATCATTTTGATCAAGCCTATGAACAACTTTCTAGAGCTCCGAGACCTTTGCCTATAATGAAAATTAATCCTAATGTTACAGATTTATTTGCCTTTCAATATGAGGATTTTTTTCTAGAATCTTATAATCCTTATCCATCTATTACTGCAAAGATATCTGTATGACGAAAACGCAAACAATTATTATTATCGCTGCAATGTCTAATAATAATGTTATAGGATATCAAGGAAAAATGCCTTGGAAAATTTCTTCTGATTTACAGCGCTTTAAACTTCTGACTTTAGGAAACCCGATTATCATGGGTTATAATACTTTCAAATCTATAGGAAAAGCATTGCCTGATAGATTAAATATCGTTGTAACACATAATATAAAACGAAAATATGATTTACATGATCTGGGAATACAAATTGCAATTTCCATACAAGATGCTTTGGATATTGCTTTTAAAACAGGAAGTAATAAAGTATTTATCATAGGAGGAGGAGAGATTTACGCTCAGACAATAGATTTAGCACATATATTACAAATTACGCATGTAGAAGCAGAAACTAAAGGAGACGTATTTTTCCCTTTTATTGATTCGCTTGTTTGGCAAAAACAAGGGGAAATAGCTGTTCCCCAAAAAAAAGAAATAGATTCTCACTCTGTAAGATTTGTAACATATACTCGTCGAGCTTAGAAATTTTTTTACCAATAGTGTTTTTAGTTGAAATTATCAATATTTATATCTATACGTATAGCATGAATTATAGATAATTATTAAATAATTTAATTTTATAGAGGTCTTAATGCCTTTGATCCAAAATAGAGATAATATGGTGGTCCTTGGGATTATCATTCTAAGACCAATATTCCACGTAATTGTGGAGATTATTCAATGATAAACCACCACCACTATTTGAAGATGAGATTTAATTTTATTCATCCTATTGTTTCATATGGTATTTATCTTATTTTATTTATTTGCTGCTTTTGTTTTTTTCAATCTATATATATCGTTCATCCAGATGAACGAGCTGTTGAATTGCGTTTTGGCCAGCCGAAAAATGAAATTTTTTTCCCTGGTTTGCATTTCATGTTTTGGCCTATTGACAAAGTTGAGATTGTCAAAGTTTCAGAAAAACAACAAAATATAGGAAGTTCATCTAAATCTAAGAATCCTAATGATTTGATCCTGACAGGAGATCAAAATATTGTAAGTGTGCAGTTTTCTGTTTTATATGTAGTTAGTGATCCTAAGTCATATCTACTTAACTTGGAAAATCCCGAAAATACTTTGAGACAAGTAGCAGATAGTGCTATGCGCGAAGTAGTAGGAAGAAGAATTGCTGTAGATATTTTTCGGGCTAGTCGTCAACAAATAGCTTTAGAAGTCAGATCGGTTATTCAAAAAACTATGGATATTTATAAGTCTGGCATTTTAATTAATACAGTTTCTATTGAAGACGTTTCTCCTCCTCGTGAAGTTGCTGATGCTTTTGATGAAGTACAACGTGCGGAACAAGATGAAGATCGTTTCATTGAAGAAGCCAATAAATATGCTAATCAAGCATTGGGTAAATCGCGAGGAGATGCTTCGAAAATTCGCGAATCATCTATTGCTTATAAAGGACGTGTTATCCAGGAAGCGGCCGGAGAAGCAGATCGATTCTTATCTATATACGGGCAATATATAAATGCTCCAGATTTAATTAGAAAAAGAATTTATCTAGAAACCATGGAAGATATTTTAAAGAATTCAAAGAAGGTGATTATTGATAAAAAACAGGCGGTTATACCTTATCTGCCTATTAATAATGGCATTTTCTCCCAAATTAACAAATAAGAGAATAAGGTGTTATGTAAAAATGTCTGATAAGTTTTATGTTATTTTGTCATCGCTTATTTTTTTCTTCTTATGGTTATGTTTTTCTTCTTTTTTTATTGTTGATGAACGTGAACAGGCGGTTGTTACGCGATTTGGTAAGATTCATTCTATTCATAATAATGCTGGTATTTACTTTAAAGCACCATTTGCTTTTATGAATTTTGATCGTATTCAATACCTTCAAAAGCAGATTTTGCGCTTAGATCTAGACAACATTAGAGTTCAGGTATCTGATGGTAAATTTTATGAAGTAGATGCTATGATGACTTATCGGATAGTTGATCCAGGTTTATTTTGCAAAAATGTTTCTTGCGATCGTGTTGCTGCTGAGGATCGTTTACGTACTCGTCTTGATGCTTCTCTCAGACGTGTTTATGGATTGCGTCAGTTTGATGAAGCATTATCTAAACAACGTGCAGTAATGATGATTGAAGTGCGTGATGACTTGCGGCATGCTGCTGAAAATTTGGGTATTAATGTGGAAGATGTAAGAATAATACGAACTGATCTTACAAAAGAGGTTTCTCAACAAACATATGAACGTATGAAAGCAGAGCGTCTTGCAGAGGCTGAGTTTATTCGTGCTAGAGGACGAGAAGAGGGGCAAAAGCGTAGATCTATTGCTGATCGCAAGGCAACTCATATTTTAGCTGAAGCACGTCGTGATTCTGAAATTAATTATGGTCAAGGTGAAGCAGAAAGAGGACGTATTCTATCTAATGCATTTAGGAGAGATCCTGAATTTTTTGAATTTTATCGTTCCATGAGAGCATATATTGATTCGCTAAGTTCTTCTGATACATTCTTTGTTATTTCATCTGAATCTGATTTTTTTAAATACTTTAATTTTTTTCCTAGAAAAAAAGGGAAAGAGATAGTCAATTCACAATAATGAGGTTTTAAATAATATGTATTCCAAGGTTGGAAAAATTGTCTACTTTTCGTGATATTTTATTTGCATTATAAGATAATTATTACATGAAGGATATATGGAAGATGATTTTGTTAGTAAACATGTTGTTATTTATCTATGTTTCATTAATAGCTAAAAAAAGCTATAAATTAGCCCTTGTTACAAATTATTTAACAGAATAGATGACATAATTTTTGTATATTTTTGCTATATGTTTTTCAAATATGCATAAATATTGGATGGTCAAAACATACTCTAATCCCACGGTAAATAATATAGTTTTACAAGTGATAATCGTAAGATTATGGCAAATCCATTATATGTGTAAAATGGTTTTTTATTCTAAGGGACAATTATCCATTATATACTGTTTTTATTGTAGTAAATGATATTTATCCAATCTACTTGACAATGAGTGATACCGCTTTTTTTCTACATAGGTTTAACAATTTCGTGTTGTTTATATCCTTGAATATATAAAATAGATTCTAAATCACTGTGATTAATGTGTATTTTTGACTGTTTTATTACAATAGGTTTAGCATGGAAAGCTACTCCATACCCCGCCATTTTTATCATATCTATGTCATTTTTACCATCTCCCACAGCAATGGAATCTTCTGGGCTAATATTGAGCATTTTTGTAGCTTTTAATAAAATTTTTGATTTTTCTTTGCCATCAATAATTGGATCTAATATTTTTCCTGTCAATTTTTCATTGTCGTCAATTAACTTATTGGCATAATATTGATCAAATCCAAATTTCTTAGAAATAATGTCGGCAAAAACTGTGAATCCGCCTGTAACAAGGATGGTAAAAGCTCCATTTTTTTTCATAGTATTCACCATCTCATATCCTCCAGGAGTATATGTAATTCGCTTCTCTATAATAGAAAGAACAGTTTGTATAGAAATTCCTTTTAATAGAGATACTCTTTCACGTATAGAATCACGAAATGGTATTTTACCATTCATTGCAAGATAAGTGAGACTAGATACTTTTTCCTTGATACCTATGGTATCAGCAAGTTCATCAATACACTCTTGTTGTATCATAGTGGAATCCATATCTGCGATTAGCATTCTTTTACGTCTATTTTCTGTTCTGTGTATAACGAGATCAATTGGTTTATTAGCAATTATAGAAAGTATTTCTTGTCTACAAACATCTATGATACACTCTGAATCAAGAATGATGTCGCATGCAATAGAATTCGCAAGCCAATAAAACATTGTGGAATTAACAGCTTTCATTATCTTTTCAACAACAGATTTGCTGAGTATAGGATTTGACTTATTAGTAATAAGTGTCGCAACAAGAGCCATTATGATATTCCTTTCGAAAAACACTAAAGCAATTTTGATAGCTGGACCAACAGCAAGTGGCAAGTCATTACTTGCTTTAGAGCTTGCGTACAAATTAAATGGTAATATTATTAACGCAGATAGTATGCAAGTTTATGATACAGTTCGAATTATTACTTCTAGACCATCCGATCAGGATATGCAATCAGCTCCTCATTATCTTTATGGTCATGTTTCTGTTAATCAGGCCTATTCTACAGGAAAATGGTTGAATTGTATTGCTAAAAAAATTGAAGAAGTGCATCGAAAAGGGTGTTTGCCAATAATAGTAGGAGGAACAGGGCTTTATTTTAGCGCATTAATTGGTCAATTTTCTGTTATGCCAGATATACCGAATAATATTAGGAAAGATATTCGTATCAAGTTGGATAAATATGGTTCATACGTTCTACATGAAGAGTTGTCCAGACTTGATCCTAATGCATCAGAAAAAATTAATCCTGCCGATGGACAAAGAATTGCTCGTGCTTTTGAAGTTTTAACGTATTCCGGTAAATCCATAACAAAATTTTGGAAAAAATCGTTAAATCCTGTAATACCAGCTGAATCTGCACAGAAGATTATTATTCTTCCTCAACGTTGTGATTTAAAAAAAAGAATTAGTGAACGCTTCAAAAAAATGTTGGATACAGGAGCTATAGATGAAGTACGTGATTTAATCGCAATGGATCTAACTTCCGATTTGCCAATAACCAAAGCAATAGGTATAAGACACATTATTTCTCTATTAAAAGGAGAAATGAGTTATGAAGAGACTTTACAAAAAGGAATTATAGCTACCAATCAATATGCCAAAAGACAAATAACTTGGTTCTGTAATAAATTTGATGAAGATTGGAACAGAATAACATCTATAGACGAAATCCTTTAAAGTTTTTACAATACTATTTGTCTAAGAAATAAGAAAAGTACGTAATGAGATAAACAATTGTTTTATTTTTTCAACTTATTAAAGGATGATTTTTGCAACGATTAATCCATTTTTATTTCTGGCTTTCGTAGATTGGCTATTAGTTTTATTCCGTATGTATTTAATGTTATCTCTATATGATAGAATTAAGCTTCCTTTCTAACAGGAAAAAGCTGAGGTGATCTCATGTTAAATGACTAAATTCAGTATGGAATTACAGTTAATTTATATTTCCCAAGGGCTATTTTTTTATAAATTATTTTATTTGACGGGTTATGTCTTATCAAAGATGAACTAATAGATTTATTATGATCATATTTGGAAAATTATAAATATATTTGATTTGAGTGAGTAGTGGTTGCATCAAATTTTAGATTTGTTTGTTGGTAGATTGATTCGTGACATGTAATTTGCTAGTGAATAAGATATTATTCGATATCTTCATAAGACTATGGATTAAGTAATTATATCTACAAAATTAAATATTACAACGTTTGATAAAAAAATGAACCAAGTTGATCAATCACCGGGTTTTATCCATTTACGTGTACATTCTTCTTATTCATTATTGGAAGGAGCTCTTCCTATAAAAGAAATCATAAAGAAGACGGTAGAAGATCAACAGCCAGCTATAGCTATTACAGATACAAACAATCTTTTTGGTGCATTAGAATTTTCTCAAGAGGGTCGTTCAGCTGGTGTTCAGCCTATTATTGGATGTCAATTAGATATTGATATGCAAGATAGTCTGGAGATAAAAAACTCAAGTAAATCATCTATACTAGATGTTTCATCAATAGTTCTGTTGGTAGCAAATTATGAAGGATACAAGCGTCTTATTGATCTTGTAAGCCGGATGTACCTTATGAATCAGGTAGAGAGATCTGTTCGTATCTGTTTTTCATGGTTGCAAGAGATAGGAACAGAAGGTCTTATTATGCTAACAGGAGCAAGCAATGGTCCGATAGATAAAGCTCTTTGGATTAACAATCCTAAAATAGCAGAAGATCGTCTTCTTTCTTTTAAGAAAATTTTTGGTAATCGTATTTACGTTGAATTACAACGCCATGCAGGCTATGATCGATATCGTGAAAGCCAAATTGTCCGATTGGCATATACGCACGAATTGCCATTAGTGGCTACAAATAATTCTTTTTTTCTCTCCAAAGAGGATCATGAATCTCATGATATTTTAATGGCAGTTGCACATTCAACTGTTGTATCTCAAGAGAATCGTCCACGAGTAACTCCTGACCACTATCTAAAAAGTCGTTCTGAGATGATTTCTTTATTTTCGGATTTGCCAGAAGCTTTAGAAAGTACCATAGAAATTGCTAAGAGATGTTCTTTTTTGCTCCAAGTACGCAAACCTATTTTACCTCGTTTTATTAACGAAAAATGTGATGATATTGATAAAAGAGAGGTATCTGAATTGCGTGAAAAGGCGAGGGAAGGATTGGAGAAACGTCTTAATCAAGGTTCGTTAGCAACTGGATATTGCAAAAAAGATTATATAGAACGTCTTGAATTTGAGTTGGATGTAATTGAACGCATGAAATTTGCTGGTTACTTCCTGATTGTTTCTGATTTTATACAGTGGGCGAAATCACAAAATATTCCGGTAGGACCTGGACGTGGTTCTGGAGCAGGTTCTGTCGCCGCTTATGCATTAGCGATTACGGATATTGATCCTTTGCGATTTTCACTTCTATTTGAGAGATTTTTAAATCCAGATCGGATGTCCATGCCTGATTTTGATATTGATTTTTGTCAGGATCGGCGTGATGAAGTTATTCGATATGTACAGAATAAATATGGATATGATAAGGTTGCCCAGATTATTACTTTTGGATCTTTACAGGCTAAGGCAGCGTTACGTGATGTAGGGAGAGCTTTGCAAATGCCTTATTCTCAAGTTGATCGTATTTGTAAATTAGTACCTAACAATCCAGCTCATCCTGTATCTCTCCGACAAGCTATGGCGGAAGACAATCGTTTTAAGGAAGCAGTTTTAGAAGATCCTTCTGTAGATCGTCTTATTGAGATTTCTTTGAAGTTGGAGGGATTACATCGACATGCATCAACACATGCTGCAGGTATTGTAATTGCTGATCGTCCATTATCAACATTAGTCCCCATGTATCGTGATATACGATCCGATATGCCTGTTACACAATTTAATATGAAATGGGTTGAAAAAGCTGGCTTAGTCAAATTTGATTTTTTGGGTCTTAAAACACTTACCGTATTGCAGAAAAGCATAGATTTACTATCTCGTCGGGGAGAGATAGTTGATTTATCAAAAATTTCTTTTGATGATCAAACAACTTATAAACTTTTAACTGAAAAGGGTACATTAGGAATTTTCCAATTGGAAAGTTCTGGGATGCGCCAAGCTTTAGAAGGAATGAAACCAGATTGTATTGAGGATATTATCGCCTTGGTATCTTTATATCGTCCTGGGCCAATTGATAATATTTCTATCTATAACAATCGCAAAAATGGCAAACAAAAAATAGATTCTATTCATCCTTTAATTGATCCTATTCTAAGGGAAACTCAAGGCGTTATTATTTATCAAGAACAGGTAATGCAAATAGCCAAATTACTTTCTGGATATTCTCTAAGTGAAGCAGATGTTTTGCGGCGTGCTATGGGAAAAAAAATCAAGCGAGAAATGGATCAGCAGAGAGAAAGATTTGTTTCTGGCGCAAAGAAAAATGGGTTAAGTCATGCAACTTCTGTGAATATTTTTGAATTACTGGCGAAATTTGCAGACTATGGTTTTAACAAATCTCATGCTACAGCCTATGCTATTATTTCTTATCGAACCGCGTGGATGAAGACACATTATCCTGTTGAGTTTTTAGCTGCTTCAATGACTTTAGATATTGATAATACAGATAAGATTAAGAGATTTTGTCAAGATGCTAGTCAGTTTAATATTAAAATTATACCTCCATCTGTTCAGACTTCAGGTGTAAATTTTGAGACAGGAGAAAATTGTATTTATTATTCTCTAGCGGCTATAAAAGGAGTTGGTGTAACAACATCTCATCACGTTGTAGAAGCAAGGGCAGGGAAACCTTTTGAAAGTTTGGAAGATTTTTGTTCTAGAATTAGTCCAAGACATTTAAATCGTCGGGTATTAGAAGGTTTGATTTGTGCAGGAGCCTTAGATTGTTTTGGTTATAATCGTTCACAATTATTTAAATCTATTGATAATATTCAAAAGTATGCTCAGTGGATTGAAAAAAATAGAACAAATGATCAGGCAAATATTTTTTTTAGTAAAAAAGATATTATTTCTGAAAAAATTTCCTTAGCAAATTTTTCGGTTGAAAACTCTATAGCACGATTTGAGAATGAATTGCGGGTGCTAGGTTTTTATTTTTCAGGACATCCTCTTGATGTTTATAAGGCAGTGTTGGAAAAATTAAAAATTAAGAATTATGAAGATATATCTTCTACTAATAAGGGAGATATTATTCAGTTAGCAGCGACTGTTATGTCTAAACATCAAAATAAAACTCGTAAGGGATCTAATATAGGAAGAATAACTTTTTCTGAGTCAAAAAAAGAGTATGAAGCGATTTTATTCCCAAAAAGATACTCTACAATTAATAAGAAAAATTCTGATAATAAACAATTCCTGGCTATTGAGGATTGTTATGATCATATAATTGAAAATAGATTGCAAGAATCGGAAGAAAATAACTATTTTCTATCAATAGAAGAAAAGCTACATATAGAAAGAAGCAAACCTTATTTATTAAGAGAAAAAAAATCGTATATTATTTTAATTTCTCAGGATGATTCAGTATCTCTTGAAAGAGATTCAGTTCGATTGTTATTTGCAAATTCTTTAGAAAATAAATCTAAGGAAATATTAGATTCTTTGCAGATACGTCTTCAAGATCATGGGCCTCTTGAAGAGATTAGAGAATATTTTGCAAACCGTAAACCTAAAAATAATGATGGGCGTGGTGCAATATATTTAATTTTTTTTAATTCACAAGAAAGAATTGAAATAGATATAAAACTAGATAAATATCCTATATCTCCGGAGATTGCATTTGATTTAGAACATATCACTGGAGTAATAGATGTTTACCAAAAAATGCGCGATGAGTGAGTGTTAAATTAATGAAATTATTTTTGATACTATTTTCATGATTTATAATAGAATAAGCTGCAACTCATTCTATGAAATTGGATATGGTTATGCTCCACTATACTAATGATTTTATAAAAGATCTTCTTACTCGTATTTCTATTTCCGATTTGATTGGCCAGTACGTTAATTGGGATAGAAAAAAGACAAATTACTCAAAGGGTGATTATTGGACATGTTGTCCTTTTCATGAAGAAAAAACTCCTAGTTTTCACTGTGATAATCAAAAAGGGTTATATTACTGTTTTAGTTGCCATGCAAATGGTGATCATCTTGCTTTTTTATCTTCATTACTTGGATTATCTTTTATTGAATCAGTGGAAAAATTAGCTGATATAGCAGGGATTCCATTGCCTATTTATGATCATAATTTAGCAAAAAAAGAAATAGAGCGTTCTAGTCTAATTGATATTATAGAAATAGCCACTCAGTTTTTCCAAGAATCTTTAAAAAAATATAATTATGGTCGTTTGCGTTATTATTTGGATGAACGTGGTATAAATGATAGTTCTATAAAGACATTTAGATTAGGATATGCTCCAAATAGTCGGCAAGCTTTAGGAGAATATCTCCGTGGAAAAGGTATTTCTCAAGAACAAACTGCTAAAGTAGGTCTTATAGTTCAAGGGGAAAATATTTCCACTCCATACGATAGATTCCGCGATAGGATTATTTTTCCTATTTTGTCTTCTAGGGGACAAGTTATTGGCTTTGGAGGACGCTCTATTTCAAAAGCGGACAATATCAAATACATGAATTCACCAGAAACTATTTTCTTTCATAAAGGTAAGAATTTATATAATTTTTTTAGAGTGTTAAATAATCGTCGCAGATTGATAGGAGATGATGCTAAAAGAAATAATTCTTCTACAGTTGTAATCGTTGAAGGCTATATGGATGTTATTTCTTTACATCAAGCTGGTATACAAAATGTTGTTTCATCTCTTGGCACAGCTTTGACAGATAATCAATTGAAGCTTCTATGGAGATTATCTTCTCGTGTAGTTGTGTGTTTTGATGGCGATGATCCTGGTTTGCGTGCTACTTATAAAGTAATTGATATTGTATTGGCTAATTTAATTCTTGGGAAAAGTGTAAATTTTATTTTATTGCCGGATGGTGATGATCCTGATAGATTTGTTCTTCGTCATGGTAAAAATTCTTTTGAGAAGCTCATCATAGAATCGCTATCTTTAGTAGATTTATTGTGGAAGCGTGAAACAGAATGTAATTGTTTTGAAACACCCGATGCGCGCGCTGAACTAGAAATGCGTTTTAAAAAATCTATTGATCTCATTCCAGACAAAAAATTGCGTTACTATTATTCCCAAGAGATACAATATCGTCTTACTAAGTTTTTTAGACAGAACCAATTATTTGATTATTCATATGGTAAATATTGGAAGCAAAATTCGAAATATAAAGATAAAAGTAGACCTTCAAAACGATTAATGCAGTCGTCTCTTGTGACAGGAAAACTATCCCAAAAGCCATCTTTGCGGGAAGCTACTTTGTTATTGACTCTTATTCATCACCCACAACTAATACAAGAAGAATATCAAAATTTAATTGACATTAGCTATGATAATATTGAACTACAAAAAATGTGGACTGTATTATTTAGCGAATTTATTATGTCAAAAGAATTTTCACGAGAAGAAATACATCGCAAACTTTGTAATCGTGGTTTTGGTGAGTTGTTGATAAAGCTTGACAAACAAATTCGTGATGCAGGACTTTGGAGCGCAACGGCTACAGCAAATATTATAGATGTTCGTGAAGGCTATAAACAAGCTTTAAAATTGTACAAACGCTCACGATTATTATCTCGACAAAAAGAAGATATTGAAAATAAAATTGCAGAAATGACTGAACAGGGCGAAGAAAAGAAGACAAATATTCTTATGTCTATACTGCATGACATTCATATTCAGATTAATAAAATTGAACATCAAGCAGCAATGATAGAAGGATTTGGAAAAATGTCTGGAAGAGTCAATGGTATTAGTTTTCCTTAATAAAATTGGTTTTTTATATTATGATCCTATAATTTAATTTGATAATTTTTTAAAACTTTGCTTCAATTAATTTAACAATTAGAGTAGTAGACAATTTATCTTGAGGAAAAACAATGAAAAGTTCCATTTATTCATGATTAAGATCATTAATAGCATAAAATGTAAATAATTTAAAAAACTATTGCTATATATGATTATATATTAGATCAAAAACCTTTGATCGTTGTATTAATATAGTATATATAAAAATGTGAAAAACTAATGTTTTTAAATGATATTATTTGTCAAACAGATTAACTATGTATCTATTGGGGCGTAGCCAAGAGGCAAGGCAGTGGTTTTTGGTACCGCGATCCCTGGTTCGAATCCAGGCGCCCCAGCCAATAACATAGGTATTATTGTTTTTATTACGTTTCATCCCATAAAATTTTGATAAAATAATAAATGTTATATCCGAACATCTAATACAAAAAAGATCTATCAAATATAACAAGATGAAACTTGAACATACCCAAATTGATAGTGCTACTCAACTTGAACTCGTTGAGATTAAAAACAAGATTGAAGAACTTAAAATAGATAAGCCAATAAAACTAAGCCCAAAATGCAAAAAGCGGTGTTAAGTAGATTGATGGGTTAAACTCTTTGGTCAGACCATTAACAACTCTTTTTTGGATTATTGTTTATCCGCTATTGGTGTTTAACCTAGTGAAAGGGGGGTGTTATAACCACAATACTTGCCCCTTTCACACAGGAAATAATCGCTTGTATTCTTGGTTTTTGGTATACTGATAAAATTGTTCAGAAGAAGAGGGGATGAGGTGGGAAATAGCATCAGAATGGTTTGATTAAATATAATTATTTTCCAGATTTATGCCTATTACATTTTTTACAAAGCATTTGGCAGTTCTCAATAGATGTCCGACCTCCTCTCCTGCGTTCCAAGGTGTGATGTGATCTGCTTCCATCTGGTCTAGATGGAATTCTTTTTTGCATATAGAGCAGATTCCTTCTTGTTTTTCGTAAGCTTTTGTTCTTTGATTTTCTGTAAAAGAACGAATATTTAAATACTTTTTTTCTCTAGTTAAGATATATTGGTAAATTCCCTTGTTTTTTGTAACATCATCGTCTAAAAGTAGTTTTTTTGTTTCATTTTCTATTTCTTCTTGGCTAAATTGTTTATTCTTAAATTGGTTATATAACAGCCCCCACTCAACACCTTTCATTTCTTTTCTATATGTAGTAAATGTACCTCGTACCCACTTAATTACTTGATCAAAATATTCCCATAAAGGTGATGCAGTAAGATGATGTTGATGTTTTGCCATATAATCTTCAATTTTTCCATCATCACTAATCCACCGTATTACGGTCTCCAGATAATCTTGGCGAATAGGTGAGCCATTTAAATAAAGACCACCTTGTTTATGAGTCACACAGTCTCTTTTACTAAAATAACGTTTTGCTTCAGTTACCCAATTGCCAGAATAAATTGCATTACGCAATTCCTGATCCGTAAGTTTTACTCCTGCGATATTGATTGTCTTGAACCATTTTAACTTTTCAGAATCTGTACCCTCACATATATAAATCATCAATTTATAATTTAAGATCTTTTCTTGTATGTCCTTTTGTTGATTACAGAAAAAAAGATATTTATAAGAAAAATCACCATTAACATATTGACAAATAGCAATAGTACGTTGTTGACCATCCATAAGTTCGAATGTATCACCTTCTTTTTTTGCCCAATACATTATATTAAGAGGAAAACTATTTATAATAGTATCAATAACGGCATCACGTTGTTCATCTTTATAGATGAATTCACGTTGATACGGTGGACGTATATCTAATTTCTTCCCATAACCAAGAAGCCCTTCTTCCTTATTATCCGTATAGCTATCAACAAGATCTCTGATAGTAATTTTTTTGAGTTTTATTTGCATTCTATGACACTATTTTTTTGTTTTTTATTATAATGCGAGCATATTTTTCTTGGTTATTAATGCGAAAACGACTATATTTACCAGTATTTTTTTTAATTAAATTACAATCAAGATCAATTATTTCAAATTGGCTTGGATTGTATTTATCGAAAAAAGTAATAGGCACACCCATTGCCCCATCATAATCTTTTGGTATATCTGTGCATTTATCTATATTAATGGCATGATAATTATCATAAAACGGATATTCACACTCGTTATTAAGGTATTCTTTATACAAGATTATATCTTCATGACGTTTAGCTATATCTAAGTTAGTAAACCAGTAAACACTGCCTTTACTAAAATATTTTCTTCCATTGTTCATTTTTATACGGGATAGTTTTTATATCATAATTCATCGGGACTTCAAACCATTTAGTTCCACCATTCGTAATACCAGTCCACAATTTGTTCTCTTTAATTAATGAGCACACTTCTTTATAAGTTATGGCATTCTGATCTCCCATAATCAGAAATTTCTTTTCATACTCAAATAACTGAGAAATGTATTCACGGAACAAAGAAAATGGAGGGTTGGTAACAAATATATCTGCTTTTTTTAGCAGATTAATACAATCATCATTTCTAAAATCACCATCACTTTCTAGTGGCTTCATTTGAATACTTTCAAGCAAGGGAACGTTGTTATTGTCTCCTTCGTAAATCAAATATCCAGCTTTTTCGTCTTCCCCTTGGTTAAAAAGGTCAATATTTCTGTGTTTATAACATGTCGTTACAAGCTTTTTTAAGCTAAGTTTTTTAAAATTATAAGAAAAATAGTGAAAAAAATTACTTACTCTCGGATCATCACAATTACAATAAACAACTTTATCTTTAAAATGGTTTGCGTAATGTACTAATTCTTTTTCAATGTCTGATAGTTGAGTATAATATTCATCTTTTTTGTTCTTTCTAGCTTGTCCCAAAGTACTATTTAGTCGTTTATTCATCTTAAAAATATAACTCTACGAATCGCTGTAGAAACTAAACCTAGTTTTTGGATATTCATTTCCCCCCCCTCTCCTTGATATGCGTTAGCGTTACTCATATTTTAATCAAATTACATGCAACCTTATATAAGTAAACATCTAAGATTGCAGGAGTCAATATAATGACACAACTTTTAGTTGACTTAATTAAACATTTTGAGGGCTTAAGACTAAAACCATATAGATATCCTGCGGTTGTTAGGAGTATAGGCTATGGCCAATACTGGATTTGATGTTTGTGAGAATATGCAGATATCAAAAGATTGAGCGGATGATTTACTTATACTCAATGTTTCTAAAGTTCTGAATCAGGTGTTTAACACTTTCCAAATCCTACTTAATACAAATGAAAATCGTATATCAGCAATTGGAGATTTTGTTTTTAATCTAGGTATAGGACAATATAAGTTTAGTACATTACGTAAATGTGTTGATAACGAAGATTGGACTAACGCTTCTCAAGAATGTAAAAAGTGGGCATTTGCTGGTGGGAAAAGATTAAAGGGATTAGTTGCAAGACGAGAAGTTGAGGCGGAATTGTTGTTACAGGATTAAAATAAAGTCTCAAGCTCAATCTTAGTGAATACACATATTACAGAAAATGTAAATTCACTTTTTACTTAATAATCTGATCAATCATTAAACTCTTATTTTTTTTAAACTAGTCCATAATTGTAATATCGCACCTATACTATATAGATAAATACCACATAAGATAAAAACAATATTAAACCATAGAGGAACCTGGAAGTTTAGAATTAAAGCATAAATACTTAAACAACACCAACCACAGAAAACAATAATATTGAGTGGTCGTAACTGCACAACTCTTATAGGATGTAAAAAATTTATAGGTGAAAAGGTAAGGATAACTGATGTGATGATGATTATCATTGAAACAATGGTACTAGATTTCATCACAAAAAGAAAAAAAATAACCATATTCCATACTACAGGAAAACCAGAAAAAAAATGTTCTTCCGTTTTTATATTAGTATATGCATAATAAATAGCACTCGAAACAACAATCATTCCAGCTGCAAGAGATGACCAAGTACTACCAAGTAAGTCGCTCTGGTACAACGCAAATGCAGGAAGAATAACATACGTCAGATAATCCACTATGTTATCAAGAGTATCTCCCGACCAATTAGGCAATACTTCTTTGACGCGGACTTTTCTCGCTATAGGACCATCAAATCCATCTATAATAAGAGTTAATCCAATCCACCAAAACATATCTACAAATCGATATTGCGATGCAGCCGCAACCCCGAGGAAAGCAAAAAATGATCCAGATGCTGTAAGCATATGCACAGAAAACGCCCGAATGCGTTCAATTGTAAAGTTCTTATAATTAATTTTACCCATCATGTGGGACTTTTTCCAATATTATCCTCATGCAAACTTGATACCATATTTATAATTTTTGTGAAAGGCTAAATTTATACTAAACAATGTATTTTGTGATATATTATCAAGCAAAATAATATTTGTTCAATGGTGTGAACTACGATATTGACGAGATATACCAACTTTAAAATATGTATATATATTTCTTAGTCAATATATAATTGAGTAAAGGTTTATCTGAAATGAATCATTTTGATGTTATTGTTGTAGGAAGTGGTCTTGTAGGCTCTGTTTTTGCTCTTGGAGTTGCTAAACAAGGTTTTTCCACGGCACTTGTTTCTCCTTCGTCTGATTTTAAAGATTTTAGAACAACTATGCTTATGGATGAAGGTATTTGTTTTTTAAAAGATATGGGTTTATGGGATTCGATTAATCATGTTGCCACTCCTGTATCTGCTATAAAACTTATTGATATTACAGACGGTTTTATAACATCTCCCGATGCTATTTTTAGATCTGATGAAATTGGTTTAGATGTATTTGGTTATAATTTTCCCAATCATGTTTTGATGGATATCCTTAAAAAGGAAATATATCAAAACTCTCTTGTGCACTGTTTTGACGATTTAGCTACTGATATGCAAGTAGATGAAACAGTGGTCACCATTACACTTTCTACAGGACAGAAAATTAGCGGTGAATTATTGGTGGGAAGTGATGGACGAAATTCTCAGGTTCGCCAAAAACTTGGTTTTGGTGAAAAAAAATGGGCTTATCCACAGACTGCGATTGTTCTAAATTTTAAGCATTCTATTCCACACAATGGTTTATGCACAGAATTTCATAGGTTTCCAGGACCTGTGACTCAAGTTCCACTAAATGATAATTGTTCTAGCCTTGTATGGATAATGGATCCTAAAGAAGCTGAGTTTTATATGAAACTGTCATTGGAAGAAGTATCTCATGGGATAGAAAAGTATATGCATTCTATTCTTGGTCATATTGAAATTATCACAGAAATTCAAAGTTTTCCTTTATCAGGAATGATATCGCATCGTTTTGGTAAAGATCAAACTATTCTTATTGGAGAGGCTGCACACTCTCTTCCTCCAATATGTGCACAGGGACTTAATTTATCAATACGAGATATTATAGTTTTATTGGATTTAATTCAGAAAAATAAAACTTCTTTTAAACATATAGGGAATTATTTTCATTTTATGCGTCGTGGAGATATAATCAGGAGAGTAGTTGGCACAGATTTATTTAATCGATCATTATTCACCAAATATCCATTTCTACCAATTCTACGCGCAGGAACATTTAAAATATTAAATAGAATTATTCCCCTTCGTCATCAAGTTATGCGCAAATCACTGTTTTTACGTGATATATAATTAATTTTATTGTTGTATTTTATTAAAAACATACCTCTTGGTATAAGCACAATATGCCGTCGTATATGGTAATTATTATATAATAGATTGCAGTAATCCATATCGCTTTCTAATAACGTTTTAATTTATTATATAACCGAAAATTAGTGAAACTATTACCTTTCCTGATATGGTTGTGCAGATAATTAAGGTCTTTTATCTACTTGATGTTTAAAATCAACAATTAGTATCTATTATCTGAAAATTTGTTTTGTGAACATCAAAAAAAAATGAATATTAATCGGATGAGACTTATTAAGTTCAATATACACACATTACATATAAATTTGATTCAACAATATACATAGAGCTATAAAATGGTGTTTTGTAGCCACTTAGTTCAAAAAAACTGGTGGGTGATGCAGGGATCGAACCCGCGACCCGCTGATTAAGAGTCAGCTGCTCTACCAACTGAGCTAATCACCCACGAATAGTAGTTATATCCAAGTAGGTATGACAAGATAGCCTATTTTTTCTGCATTTGTCCATAGATAAAATTACTAATAAGATTATATCTAAGCAAAAATTATGCAAAGAAGATAGGTAATTTATTATCTAAAGAGTAATAACACTTTGGTACTGAATTTTTATATGTAATTAACCAGTATTTGATAGTCTTTATTTTATAAATAACGGAAGTTTGATTTATTCCTGTAATAACAATGGTTAAAGAAATACAATTCAATAAAATCATGAACTTTTTTGTTTTTCAATCTATTTAAATTACTTATATACAAGTGACGAAATCTGCGTATTGGAACGATTGAATATAGATATTTATAGTCTTATCTATGTTTGTATCCTAAAGTAGCTATAATAAGCTAACAGCGATAAGTTCATTGATGGTAGTGATTAAATTATTTTCGATGAAATGGCTAGACGGTTAATTCCCGCATTCCTTGGTTTGATTAGAAGTAGTACAATGTCACTATCTGCCATCTTGGTTGGAGGTTTTTCGATATTATAAGGTGATATTACATCTACTAAAACCAGTGTTGCTTCTTCATCTTCTAAAATATCTGAGTTATAGAAGAGATTATAAATTATGGATAAAATAATCCAAGAGTTATAACCTTTTAAAGAGGTCATTGAATAACAGCTAAAAAGCAAGAGCAGTATATTACAAGAGAAGAGTGAATGGAATTCTGTGATAAATCAAATGCTAAACAAGATTGTCTTATCACTAATTGCAATATTTTTGAAAAGCAGGAGATAGAACAACAGAAAGGCATTAGCAAGATTATCCCGTATTCTTAACAAGACAAAAGGTCTTATTTCGTTTATTAAGACCTTTGGAGTGCGGTTGGCGCTAATATATTAAGATAAAGTATGGCTTAAAAAATGATTACATCGTTTTTATCAGGAGGATTGCTTAGTTGTCTTTCTGAGGGTGTTGTTGGTTATATGAAGTATCTGAATAACAAAGAAGACCATAGACATGAGGCAGAATTACAAAATTTTTCCTTAAAAGTTGAGCGTCAGCGTATTGAACTAGCTAAGATATAGGGAAATACCAAGATTGAAAGTGATACTATAAATGCTGATACTTTAGGCACTTATAGAGGCAACTAAGGATCAAAGTGTAAAAAGTGGAATTAAGTGGATAGAAGGTTTGGGTTCTCTTATATGACCTTTAATAACGATTCAGTGGGTTTAAAATAGTCATATTGACATCAGATATAATTCAAGACGGTATCTCTATTGAATTATTTAATATCGTTCTTGGATATTTTGAACAGGAACTTGTTGTTTGTATTGTTGGTTATTGGTTTTGCGATAGAGGTATGAGAATTAAAAAGAGGAGGCGG
>PSQJ01000003.1 GCA_003045065.1 Candidatus Liberibacter europaeus | reverse complement strand
TTAACAGCTACCCGTTCATAACTCTTTTTTGGATTATTGTTTATCAGTTATTGGTATGGTGGAGTGTGAAAGAGGGCATCTTTGACAGAAGCCCTCTTTCAATCTTAAACCCCTTCGAAAAAGAGATTATCGCTTGTATACTAGGTTTCTGGTATACTGATAAAATAGTTCAGAAGAGGAGGGTTAGATCATAATCTTTCCCGTATCTCATCACTTTTTTGTATTATATATCTCTTCTCATCTAGAGTTATATTTTTATATTTCTCTCCCGTTTTCTCATATTCTTTCAAAAAATTATCATATTTATTTTTCCACTGACTATCTTCTTTTTTATACATTTCTTCCAAAGCTGTTTTATTTTTCTTTAGATCATCATCTCGACGAAAAAAATTAGCAGCTTCTTCTATTTCCTGAGTAGAAGATAATATGAAATCAAATCTTTTATCTGCGCTACTATTTGGATTATTATTTAAATCATACAAATCTTGATTGGCTTGTATTCTTTTTTGATCTAATACATCGTATTGTGCTCGTAATTTTTGGATTTGTTCCATATTTTCGCTATTTTTGTTTCCTTTATCGATTTCTAATTGTAATTTATATATCATGTATATTACTTCGTCCAATTGGCGATATACCTCATTTCTATTTTCGATGATATCTACAGGGTTACTGCTGTTTCTGTTCTCAGAGATTATAGATTCATTTTGATTGCTAGAATCTTCAGAGGTTTGATTGACTGATGGAACAGCAATCGGATTATCTGATGTAGGTTCTTTTCCTACAACTAGATTATTCGCATTAGAATCATTTGGAGGAACTGTTGTTTCAGAAGTCTGTTGATTCTGTTTATATTTTTTTATCAATTCTTGGTGTTTTTTGGATTCGGATAAATTACAACCATTTAATAGTGATGTTGTTATAATGGAAAATGTACTAATTTTTTTGATGCTCATTTTATCTCTTAAAAAATATACTAAATGATAATATATTATAAAAATATATTGGAAATCATATTATGACTATACTTTATAAGTGATAATAAAAGATATATTATACATCTGATAATTAGTTTAATTATTAATTATATTTATTGTTACTTGTTATGTGAAACAACTTAATCAATAGATGGCATACCGATAAAATAGTTCAGAAGAAGAAGAGATAGGATTTATAATTGATCATATCTAATATCCAAGATATGGCTTTAGTTTTTTATATGCATCTTTGATTGTTATTGTATAATTTTTTTTCAAATTCACGATATACGTCAATATATTCTTTATCATTATATATAGCGTTGTAATTGGACTTATGTTTGTTTCTTAATTTATCCGAAACTGATTTAAGGATAGGTCCTATTGATCTAGGGTTATTTATTATATTTTTATCTTTTGACAATGCCTCATCTTTACCTGTTGTTTCTTCCAAAACACTCTCTGGGCTTGCTATTTTCTCAGATGTTATTTGCTCTGGAGATTTTAATAGATCACAGCTTCCTAAGGATATGGTTACTGATAGTGCCACCAATGTAGAAGCTAAACTTAGTTTGTTGATATTCATATTTTCTATCTATATAATTATTAACGTGGTTCTTATTTTACATTAAATTTAGTTTTTGTCGTATAATATTTAGTATTGCAAGAGTCAATACTAATGACACAATTTTTAATTAATTGGATTAAGACCTTTGAGGGATTAAGGTTGAAAGCCTATAAAGGTTTAGTTGCAAGAATCAAGGCAACTTTATTATTACATGGCTAGTCGTATCTTTTAAGAAGCAAGACTGATTCCTGCAAAAAATACGGTAAAATCAACGCCTTATAATTTCAATGGTGATCCCGGTGCGATTCGAACGCACGACAACCAGATTAGGAATCTGGTGCTCTATCCTGCTGAGCTACGGGACCTTCATGGCAATACATACAAAACATTATACTTATTAAGTCTACTATAAATTATTGCAATTGTATCTCTTAACAAAAGATTTTCTTGTCTGAAAGCAATTAATTTTAGTTGATACACTTTTAATGTATAACAGCTTGTCCTTATGGTTTATATTTGTTAAAATTTATCATAGGTGCAATTACAAATATATGCAATTTCATACCTTGTAGTTACGAAAGAGATCACAGTATTTTTTTATTTTCAATATTTCAAGGAATTTTTTTAAATTATGAGAAAATCAATTCGGATTATTGGGATAGATCCTGGCTTGCGACGTACTGGGTGGGGAATTATAGATGTAATAGGAGATAATATATGTTTTGTTTCTTCTGGGACGATTATCTCTTGTGCTCAGAAATCATTAGCATTTCGTCTATGTCAGCTATACGAGGGATTGACTGATGTTATTCAAAAGTGGCATCCCGAGATGGCTGCTGTTGAACAAGTTTTTGTCAATAAGGACGCGGCAGCTACACTAAAGCTTGGTCAAGCTCGGGCAATAGCTATTTTATCTCCAGCTCTTATTGGTCTTCCTGTTTTCGAATATGCACCAAATACCATTAAAAAAGCAATAACTGGCGTTGGTCATGGAGATAAAAAACAAGTTCATATGATGTTAGGTATGTTAGTATCAGGAGTCATGTTCAAAGGTAAAGACGCAGCTGATGCGCTTGCTATAGCTGTATGTCATTCACGTTATGCAAACTATGGAAATTGTGAAAATTTGCTATAAAGTACCAGTTATATCAAATTTTTTGTAATTTATGTGATTAAGGAAATCGCGAAACCATGATAGGTAAAATCAAAGGGAATATTGAAGGAGTTTATGATGATTATGTTTTGATTGATGTTCAAGGCGTTTGTTATATTGTTCATTGTCCAATACGTACATTATCTCATATTGGAAATGTAGGAGATGCTTGTGTTTTATTTGTTGAAACGCATGTTCGGCAAGATCAAATTAGACTTTTTGGATTTTTGTCCGATTTAGATCGTAGGTGGTTTGTTTTATTGCAAAGTGTGCAGGGTATAGGTGCGAGGGTTGCTATGGGCATACTATCTCATATGTCTCCATCAAAATTAGTTGATTCCATAATTTTACAGGATAGTAAGATTATTGCTCAAATTCCTGGAATTGGCATAAAAGTAGCCAATCGTATTGTTGTAGAGCTTAAGGGGAAGGCTATTTCTTTATCTAATATGGACAAAAAAGAGCAGCAATATTTTAATATAGAACAGGACAAGTTGCCTATGCATGATGTTATCCCTTCTTATGTTGTGGATGCTATATCAGCATTAGTTAATTTAGGCTATAGCCGAGATCAGGCTACTACGGCTGTTAATTCAGCTCTCAAAAAAGAAAAAGATATTACGAGTGATAGTCATATAATTAGATTGGCATTAAAGGAAGTGTCATGTTAATCAATGTTTTCAAATACTTTTGGTTGATAAAGATGGCCTTGATATGACAGATCATAGTGGATTGCTATCTAATAAAGCACATAATGATGAAAGTGAGATTTCTCTGTTTCGTCCCAGAACTTTGGGTGAATTTACTGGTCAAGTTGATGCATGTGCTAATTTAAAAGTTTTTATAGAGGCGGCAAAAGCTCGTTCTGAAGCATTGGATCACGTATTATTGGTTGGTCCTCCAGGTCTTGGAAAAACCACCCTTGCGCAGGTTATTGCTAGAGAATTAGGAGCGAATTTTCGCTCAACTTCTGGTCCTGTTATAGCTAAATCAGGTGATCTTGCAGCATTATTGACTAATTTGGAAGATCGAGATGTCTTGTTTATTGATGAAATACATAGATTAAGTATTATTGTAGAAGAGATTCTTTATCCTGCTATGGAGGATTTTAAACTTGATCTTATGGTTGGAGATGGCCCGGCTGCTCGTTCTGTGAAAATTAATTTATCACGTTTTACTCTTGTTGCTGCTACAACAAGGTTAGGGCTTTTGAGCAATCCACTACAGGATCGTTTTGGGATTCCAATTCGATTGAATTTTTACAATATAGAGGATTTAAAAACAATAGTACAGAGGGGTGCATCATTAATAGGTTTAGTCATAACAGATGATGCTTCTTATGAAATTGCTATGCGATCTAGAGGAACCCCTCGTATCGCTGGGAGATTGTTGCGTCGTGTACGAGATTTTGCTGAGGTTGCACATGATACTAATATCATTACTAAGGATATTGCGGATGAATCCTTGATACGCCTTTCTGTTGATAAAATGGGGTTTGATCAACTTGATTTACGTTATTTAACAATGATAGCTCATGATTTTAAGGGTGGTCCAGTTGGAATAGAAACTATTTCTGCAGGTCTTTCCGAGCCTAGGGATGCTATAGAAGATATGATAGAACCTTATATGATACAAAGAGGTTTTATTCAGCGTACTCCTCGTGGGAGAATTTTGATGCCTATTGCCTTAAATCATCTCGGGATTGCTAGTTCGTGCAATGTTGAAAAATATAATAATAGTATGGATAGTGAATAAAAAAAATTGTATCAGCTTAATATTAATAATATCACATGATAACAAAATGTTTTTGTTAAAAGATAGTTTCTTTTAGTGATAATTGTTTATGTTTTTAATCAATAAGTTTGATCAAGCGGCTATCATAACTTGTTTTTGTATAGTAAATGGATTGGTTATCTTTATAAATAGTACTTTTGTTCGGAGGATATTCATGAATAATACTGATTTATCTGTTGTAAACTTGAATATTTTTTCCTTTTTTATGCAAACAGGAATTTCGATCAAGTGTATAATAATTTTATTGATTTTATTTTCTATTGTTACTTGGAGTATTATTATTCAGAAAACTTTTGGTTTTGTTATGATACGTCGCAATTTTACAGATTTTGAACATCTATTTTGGTCTGGTCAATCTTTGGAAGAGCTGTATAAATTGTTGATAGATCGTAATAATATAGGATTAGCTGCAATATTCATATCTGCTATGCGTGAGTGGAAAAAAAGCCTTGAAAAAGGTTCTCGTTCTTTCGAAGGGATTCAAGATCGAATAGATCGCATGATGAATGTTGCTATTGCTCGCGAATTTGAAAATATAATTGATCAACTAAGTACTCTTTCAATTATTTCTTCGGTAGGTTTGCTTATAGGTCTTTTAGGCACTGTCTTGGGTATAATGGATTCTCTACAAATGGTCATGGAACATAAGCATGCAGGTATTGCTGTTATTTCTACAGGGTTAATAGGATCTCTAATTAGCATGATAATAGGTCTTTTTGTATCTATCCCGTCTTCTGTAGCATATAATAAATTTACAGAAGATTCAAGGAAATTATTGGTTCAAATGGAAGGATTTGCTGATGAATTTTCTGCTATTATTTCCCGACAGATTGAGTAAAATATGGTTTAAATATTGCTTCATGATAAAAGCTCTTGATCGGGGGAAATATAGCTTTAAGACCTTCTCACTATTAACCATGGTTTGTTTTAGGATATTTGATGTTATTATGGATGGTTAGAATATAAAGCCACTCCTGTGATAGGAATTATTTCTATTTTTTTATAGTATCATAATCTATTTTATAAAAAATAAATTATTTTACATGGATAATATTTTTCTTGATAAAATCATGAAAACAATAGATTGCTTTATATAATGGTAAGTTTTACAAATGCATTTTGATTAAAGGTGATTTTAGTATACTTTACGGTGTAATAGTGGGTATTGCGTTGCGTATTTAACAAGGTAATCATAAAAATGTAAGTATTTTTGTTTCGCAATAGAAGGGTTGTTAAATTGTGCATACGGAGAATGGTTTTGCTATATCGCTAGTATTGCATGTCGTATTATTAGTTTTATTATATGCAAATGTAAGTTTTAAATTGTTAATTTCACATTCTAATCTTGATTTATTGCCTATAGAATTTATAAAAGATAGTTTAGGGGATGGAGTTAACAAAAAAGAATATGCTACACTTTTGCGAGAATCAGGCGAATATGATAGCAGTTCTGCTGGCAACAAACATTCTGATCAAAAGAGAGAGGAAAAAAAATATAGTCCAAGTATTGAGACAAAAAAGCAAGTAGTTTCTGATAAATCTAATTATCCCCACAGGGATAGTAGTGTATCTAAGGAAGATTATTCGTCAAATGCTATCTCTTCCGTTGTGAGGCATGTTGGAAAAAAGCACAATATTGCAGACAAACATCAGAAAAATGATGTGCATGTTAAATCTCACATAGGACAAAAAGCGAATAATAATTCTTCTGTACGTAAGATGGTGGTTGATCGTGTTCTGATACGAAAAAATGGAAAATTGCCCGTGTCTGAATCTAAGGTCGCAAACAAGCATGGGATTCAGTCGATTCATCAAAATTATGCGTATATTGCTATTAAAAAAATTGCAAAAAATTGGAATATTCCTTCTGATTTGAAGAAATTGAGAAAAGTACAGATTAAAGTTGATTTTCGGCTTAAGCGAGATGGATCTGTTTTTGGCAAGCCTGATATTAAGGTGGTTGGAGGTAATTCAATGATTAGTAAAATTCTCGTGGATCATGCATTGAGAGCGATTATGAAATCACAGCCATTCCATTTTCCTTCGAATAAGTATGAAAAGTGGCGTAATATGAAGCTTAATTTTGTTCCATCGAAAATGTAATATTTTTCTTTTTTTGATTAGCATGTGCTGTTAAAAGATTAAAGATGGTGTTTTGTTGAGATTTTTATAATTGAAGGTATCTAATATGAAGAGGAATCTTTTTTTATTATTGGTTTTTATTAGCAGCTTTTTTACTATTCCATCGCAGGCTTTAGTAAAAGTTGATGTGAATGATCCTAATTATTCTCCACTACCTATAGCAATCACAGATTTTGTTTCTTTGGATGTATTGGGGGGTAAATTTTCAGAGGTTATTGCACAAGATCTAAAAAAGTCAGGTGTTTTTATTAACATTGATAAGAATGCTTTCAGACAAAAAATCACAGATCCAGATGCTATTCCTAGATTTGATAATTGGTCTAGTTTGGGATCTAAATTGCTGGTAGTAGGTCGTGTAATTAAAGAAGGCAGTAATCGTTTACGTGTAGACTTTCGTTTGTGGGATCTTGCAGTTCATAAACAAATACTAGGAAAGAAATTTGTTGCTCATCCAGAAGATTGGAGAAGCGTTGCTCATACCATATCTGATGATATTCATCAAAGTATTACAGGTGATAAGAGCTATTTTAACACTAGAATTTTGTTTGTTTCTGAAAATATTGTATCTGGTATGATAAAGCGTCGTTTATGTCTTATGGATCAAGATAGTTCTAACATGCGTTATTTGACGCCAGATAGTGGTAAGATTATCTTTTCTCCGCGTTTTTCACCTAATCAACAGAAGATAGCATACGTATCATATGATGGTGATGATCTTCCCAAGATTTATCTGATGGATATCAGAACTGATAGAGAACCTAAGCGTATTGGTAATTTTCGGGGCATTATTTTTTCTCCGAGTTTTTCTCCTAATGGAAGTAGTATTGTTATGAGTGTACAAAATGAAGAGGCAATTGATATTTATGTTGTAAATTTGTATTCAAATTCTGTAAGTCGTTTAACAAATACGTTGTCTAATAATATTTCTCCTTCTTATTCTCCAAATTCTTCTCAAATTGTTTTTGCTAGTGATAGAGGCGGTGATCAGCAGCTATACATTATGAAGTCAGATGGATCTGGTCAGCGTCGTATTTCGCATGATAAGGAAGCATCATATTTTGATCCATCTTGGTCTCCTAGAGGGGATTTGATTGCATTTACTAAATATTACGAAGGAAAATTTAGTATTGGTGTAATGAAGAGTGATGGATCAAAAGAGCGTATTCTTGTCACAGATTATAATCTTCAAACTCCTTCTTGGTCTCCTAATGGTCGTTATGTGATGTTTTCTCGAAAGAATATCAATGATGTAGATTCTAAACTATATTTGATTGATATAAATGGTAAGAATGAAAGTTTGATTAATACTCCTGCGTATGCGTCAGACCCTCATTGGGTGCCGTTTATAAATTAAAAAGTATTAGTTCGTTATCTTTTTGTTTGAAATGTCGTATTTATGAAAGATATGGGTTCTTATGTTTTGTTAATGCTTGATTTAAATTTATCTTAATACTTAAATGATGCAAAAATAATATTAGTAAAAGGATATGTTATGAAACGTATTGCTGGTTTTGATAGCAAATTTTTTGTGATTTTTTTATTTTTTGCTTTCGTAAACAATGGTTGTCAATATGGTAATAGGTTTGCCGGTACATCTTCTGCTAAATTAGAAGGTGTTAGTGTTGATATGATTGATATGCAGAAGGAATTTACATATTCTGCGGGAGAGGGTATATTTTTTGATGAATCTTCGTATGTCATACGTCCAGAGGATATTCATATATTATCTAGCATAGGATCTTGGCTTGAGAGCCATGATTGTGATTTTGTCATAGCGGGTCATACAGACGGGCAGGGAACTCGTAACTATAATATGGTTTTAGGATTTCATCGTGCACGTATGGTTTATAATTACTTGTTAGCTAGAGGAATTCCATCGTCGCGTATGAAGACTACCTCATATGGAAAAGAACTACCTATTTCGTTGGGTCTGAGTGAAAATTCTTATGCAAAAAATAGACGTGCTGTAGTTATTTTGAAAAGATGTAGATAATATTATTTGTAATTTTTTCAATTATATTGATAACCTGAATGTTTAATAATCTTTAGTATAAATAATACTAGAAATTTAAAACAAGTAGTGGTTTCAGTAGGATTTTTTCCAAGAGGAAAGGTAATTCAATTAAAAATGGTTTGATTGTAGTATATCGTATAAGATAATATTCTTACTATTATGATTTGACATTTTTGTTGATATTTAGCTTTTCCTATAATTATTTGGTATGTTAAACAATTTATACTATAATACTTACTTTCCAATAATTATATTGTTGTAAACAAGGAGTTTATATGCTGAAAATTATAGATATGATTAAATCTCATTGAGTATTATAATTTACAAATATTTGATTTTGTTAGCAAACTATGTAATAGTTCTTATGATGATTTTTTTGGTTAGGATATAGAATTGTAATTTTAGTAATCTGATTGGTGATGCCAATTATTCAACAGAAAGCTGGTTGCACGTTGTTTAAATTTACTTCTTATTAATCTATTCCATTAATATCATAAAAAAATCTTGTGGTAGATGATTTTTGAATGATATAAATTGGTTCTAACGAGTGCTTTATAGTTATATTGTCTAATTTTTTTTCTCCAATAGAAAGTATTAGGATTTTTGTCCGCGGTATTGTGTGTCCTGCGCATGTGCTGGTTGCCGTTTCTGGTGGTTCGGATTCTGTCGGTTTGCTTATTTCTTTACATTCTATTCTGTCAGAAGATCAGTCTTTTAGAGGAATTACTCTATCAGCGATCTCTATTGATCACTGTATTAGAGATGATGCAAAAAATGAAGTGAGTTATGTTGCAGATTTATGCTGTAAATTAGGTATTCATCATGTAACAGTTTGTTGGCAAGGGAAAAAGCCAAAAACCAGATTGATGGCTGCTGCTCGAGAAGCACGCTATGCCTTGATTTATGACCATGCCATGTCAATTGGTGCTACGATTGTTGTAACTGCACATACTTTTGATGATCAGTTAGAAACGGTTTATATGCGATCTCAGCGTGATTTTTCTGATAAGGGTATAGGACTTTCTGGAATGTCTAATATTGTTTTATATAACATGAGTCTTTGGATCGCTCGCCCATTCTTACTTTGCCGTAGAGATGCAATACGTTCTTTTTTATCGCAAAAAAATGTAAGGTGGTGTGAAGATCCTAGCAATGTTGATGATAGATTTGAGCGTGTTAGAGCACGCAGTTTGATTCAAGAAATAGATATGAATGATATGTTTAAAAAGATAGTAGCATTTCAGAATCGCCGTATTGCATTAGGCAATACTTTGGCTGAATTGATTCCTAAATATTTGAGGGTATATTTACAATCAGTAATTTCAATTTCACATAGCGCCTTAATGATTGATCCTGCTATTTTGTCTTATTTAATGAGGATTTCTATTGCTATTTCTGGTGGACAAAATTTTTTACCTGGATATCATTCAGTGGAAAGATTGATGTCATTCTTAAACAATGAAAAAAAGGGGTGTATAAGTATTGGTAGGGTTGTTTTGGACAGACGTTTAGATTGTTTATGGATAACACGTGCGTTACGAGATCTTCCTGTAAATAATATTGCCCCAGGAGAAGCAGCTGTTTGGGATGGAAGGTATAGATTCACAAATTCATCTAAAAAATCAATAAAGATTTGTTCCAATTCAAGTATAAAGGAATATGTTCCCTTTGATATTCCAACAATTGTAGCAAGGCGAGCTTTTTTAAGTATGCCATCTAGTGAAGGAGGAGAGCCTTTGATGGCACCATTTTCTCGTTTTTTAACGGGTTTTGATTTACCCATTGCTCGTGCATTTGCTGTATCTTTTGGAAAAATATTTATACCAAAATTACCTTTTTTATATAAAAAAGGATAGATTTTAATTGATTTTATTTGATTATTGTTGTTCTATCTTGTTTGGAGTTGTGTTTTATTTTTAGTAGATGTTTGCTTTTGGCATTTTGAGGGTGTGTATTGATGAATTCTATTTCGAAGAATTTTATTATATGGGTTATTATATCATTATGTATTGTAATGGCGTTTTTTTCCATATTCCAAGCTCCATATTCCGGACAGGATGTTGTTCAAGGTATACCTTATTCTAAGTTTATTAAAGAATTAGATTCTGGAAATATTAGAAAAGTATCTATTGTAGGGCGTGATATATCTGGCTCTTATGTTCAGGGTCATTATGCTTTTCAGACATATTCTCCTGTAATTAGTGATAGATTGCTAGAAAAATTAGAAGAAAAAAATGTAGAGATTGTGGCGAGAGCAGATAGTGATGGTTCTACGGGAATAATGGGTTATGTAAGTAGCTGGTTTCCCTTGATTTTGCTTGGACTTATTTGGATCCTTTTTATGAGACAGATTCAAGGGGGAGGACTGCGTGGCGGCGCTATTGATTTTGGAAAGTCAAAAGCTAAACTAATGGAACACAAAGTTCTTGTGACATTTGCAGATGTTGCTGGGATTGATGAAGCGAAGTCAGATTTGCAAGAAATAATTGATTTTTTATCCGATCCGAAAAAGTTCAAACGTTTAGGAGGTCGTATTCCTCACGGAGTACTCCTTATAGGTTCCCCAGGAACAGGTAAGACTTTATTGGCTCGTGCTGTTGCTGGTGAGGCTAATGTACCATTTTTTACTATATCCGGCTCTGAGTTTGTTGAAATGTTCGTTGGAGTTGGTGCTTCTCGCGTCCGTGGCTTGTTTGAGACTGCTAGGAAAAATTCTCCATGTATAGTGTTTGTTGACGAGATTGATGCAGTAGGTCGTCATCGTGGTATAGGTCTAGGAGGCGGTAATGACGAACGTGAGCAAACTCTTAATCAGTTGCTTGTTGAAATGGATGGTTTTGAATCTAGTGAAGGTGTGATCTTAATAGCAGCAACTAATCGACCTGATGTTTTAGATCCTGCTTTATTGAGACCGGGTCGTTTTGATCGTCAAGTAGTTGTTCCCAATCCTGATATTATTGGAAGAGAAAAGATACTTCAGGTTCATAGTCGTGATGTGCCATTGGCTCCTAATGTTATTTTGAAAACTTTAGCTAGAGGTACTCCTGGATTTTCTGGGGCAGATTTAAAGAATATGGTGAATGAAGCCGCTCTTATGGCAGCTCGTCGCGGCAGATGTTTGGTTACTATGAAGGAATTTGAAGATGCCAAGGATAAGATTCTTATGGGGGCAGAGCGTCGTAGTACAGCAATGACAGAGGCGGAGAAGAAGATTACCGCATATCATGAAGCTGGACATGCTTTAGTGGCCTTTTGTGTTCCGGAGGCAGATCCATTGCATAAGGCTACTATAATTCCGCGTGGAAGGTCTTTAGGCATGGTGATGCAGCTTCCTGAAAAAGATCGTTATTCTACAAGTTATAAATGGATGGTATCTCGTTTGGCTATCTTAATGGGTGGACGGGTTGCTGAAGAAATTACTTTTGGTAAGGAGAATGTTACTTCAGGAGCTATGTCAGATATTGAATATGCGACTAAATTAGCACGACTTATGGTCACACAATATGGTTTCTCGGATTTGTTGGGCAAGGTTTCTTATGTGGAAGATCAACAAGAATTTTCTATGATTAATACTACATCTCGTCCTAGAACTGTTTCTGAAGAAACTTCGCAGAAGATAGATAGAGAGGTATTACGTTTTATAGACAATGCTTATCAAGATGCTCTGCGTATTCTACAAGAAAAGAATGATGAATTTGTAGCGGTTGCTAAAGGTTTGTTAGAATATGAAACTTTGTCAGGACAAGAAATATCTTCTCTGATTAAAGGAGAAAATATAAATAGATCTATAGATGGAGAAAGTGCTTCTTTTCAGTTTTCCTCTGTTCCAAAGGTAGGAATTCAGAGTAATGATATTATTAGTTCTGACACTGATATTACTAGTTCTGACACTGATATTACTAGTTCTGACACTGATATTACTAGTTCTGACACTGATATTACTAGTTCTGATACTGATATTACTAATTCTGATAACAAGGAGGATTCTGCCTCCTCAAAGCAACCAGATGATTGTTCTGATAAGGAAAAGTCTTCGGATACACGGTGAGATTGGATAAATTAGGCATTTTCCCATGCTCTTAATTACGGTTTATACGAGATTAAGGGTTTTTTATCTAATTAATCGCTCTTTTTTTAAAGTTATTATATCGTATGATTTTGATGGTAGATTGGGGTATTTTGATTTGGTAATTTTATTTATTTTAGTATCAATTATTTAAGGTTTAAATATGAGGCGACGTTATTTCGGCACAGATGGAATTCGTGGCAAGTCAAATACGTTTCCTATAACTCCTGATGTTATAATGCGTATTGGTATTGCTATAGGACATTTGTTTCGTAATAAAAAAAAACATCGTAAGGTTGTTATTGGCAAAGATACTCGTTTATCAGGATATATGCTTGAAAATGCCTTGGTAGCAGGTTTTACTGCTACTGGATTAGATGCTTTTGTACTTGGTCCGATTCCTTCTCCAGCTGTTGCCATGCTTACTAGATCTCTTCGAGCTGATGTTGGTGTCATGATTTCTGCCTCTCATAACTTATATCAGGATAATGGTATAAAGATTTTTGGTCCTGATGGTTATAAAATATCTACAGATATTGAAGATCGTATTGAAAGTCTTCTAGAAGAAGATTTAATGTTACACTTATCTTCTTATGATAGGATTGGACAAGTAAAGCGTATAGATGGTGTTCATGATCGTTATATTGAATATGCTAAGCGTACTTTGCCGCGTGATGTGACTTTGCAGGGTTTGCGTATTGTTGTTGATTGTGCTAATGGAGCATCTTACAAGGTAGCTCCAGCGGTTTTTTGGGAATTAGGAGCAGATGTTGTAGTTATTGGTGATCAACCAAATGGTGTAAATATAAACCTTGATTGTGGTTCTACAAATTTGCTTTCTCTGCAAAGAAAAGTACATGAAGTTCGTGCTGATATTGGTATTGCCTTGGATGGTGATGGAGATCGTATCATAATTGTTGATGAGATGGGCTCTATTATAAATGGAGATCAGATTATGGCTCTTATTGCACAAGAATGGATGAATAATTCCTTATTAAATGGTGGTGGTATTGTTAGCACGGTAATGTCTAATATAGGGCTTGAGAGATTTCTTGTTGAAATCGGTTTGTCTTTGAAACGTACTCAAGTTGGTGACCGTTATGTTGTTGAATATATGAAAAATAATGGGTTCAATGTTGGTGGCGAACAATCTGGTCATATTATTTTGTCCGATTATGGTCCAACTGGAGATGGACTGGTAGCAGCTTTACAAGTACTTCGTTGTATCAAGAGATATGATCAGCCAGTTAGCAAAATTTGTCATTGTTTTGAAGAATACCCTCAGTTTTTACGTAGTATACAAGTAGAAGATAGATCTATTTTAAAGAATGAATTAGTTGTACAAGCTATTTCCGATGCAGAGTCTGAATTGCAAGGTATGGGTAGAGTAGTTGTGCGGGCTTCAGGAACAGAGTCCTTGATACGCATTATGGCGGAAGGCGATGATCTATCTAAGGTTAAGCGTATTGTTGATGATTTGGTTGCGGTTATTCAATGATTGATCTACTATTATAATTTAGCGTGTGTTTTGTGAAATTAAGAGTTATTATTTGTTTTATTTAGAAAATTGTTCGTATTATTATATTATGGTTTTTTATAGTAATTTTTTCTTTTTAATTTATAGACCGTATAGTTTATTTATGACGATTAATATATAGGATAGTAAATGAGATCTTTTTTATTACAGATTTTTACTTGGTGGAATAGTCAAACATTAGGCACAAGGTTTTTTACTTGGCGGTCTGGTTGCTATGTTGGTAAAGACGAGTTTGGAAATTCATATTATGAAGGTGGAAAAACTTCATATGGCTTGCCACGTCGCTGGGTTATTTACAATGGATATACAGATCCTTCTTCTATCCCTCCTGTATGGCATGGATGGATTCATCATCGTAGAATTGATGTACCTGAAGAGCAAGAACATAAAAAGGTTTTTGATTGGCAGAAGTCACATCGCATGAATTCCACTGGTTCTTCAGATGCTCATTATCCACATCGAAATAGATGTTCTGTTGGTAAAAGAGATAATAGGTGGACTGGTGATTATAAAGCTTGGTCTCCCTGATTTGTTAATTTTTTGAATCGCTTTGTATTCTTTTATAAGGAAATGGTTTTGAATGATATTTTGTTGAGATACAAAGTTTTATTATTGACCTTATTTTTTTTGGTTGAGAGTTCTACGATTGTACAATCTGCTAGATTAGAAAATAGAATCGCTGAATTTGCTGCCATGGATAAGATTACGAGTCGTGTTTTGAAATTTGATGTTGAGATCAACAAAAGTGTTCAGTTTAGATCTTTGAAAATAGTGCCGAGAGTTTGTTACTCAAGAGATGGTCATGAATCCCCACGAGTAGATTCTTTTGTAGAAATTTCTGAAATGTCTACAAAAGAAGTAGCTTCCTCAATTTTTTCTGGTTGGATGTTTGCCGATAGTCCCGCAATGAATGCCGTTGATCATCCCATATATGATGTTTGGTTAATAAAATGTAAAAATCCTATTGATAATTCTTATCGAAATAATGATAAAAGTGTTTATAATGATAAGAATAATACTGCTGATAATTCAAATATCCCCCCTCAAATTTCTGATAATAAATCTGATAAAAGTGTGACTTGATCTAATTTTGCTTGAAATAAAATATCAATGTTTCAGGTAAAGTAATGGCTTTGTGTTATTTTTTTTAAATAGTAAAATCGTTTATAGAACTATGTTTGCTTTTCGTTAACGATAGGGTCTGTCATGTTTTAATTACTGCTTGGTGATTATTTTATCTTATAGTAATATTGAGGATATTACATTTTGATATCTATTTATTGTTTTCACACGTATTGACTATTTTTTATAGGACATAATGATTGTTTTTGTCCGTTTACCAATTATTGATTAATGGTTTTTTATTATACTAGAAGAATAATTCCTCTATTTAATGTTTAAAGTCAGCTATAATTTATACGTTTTCCATTTTCAAACAGAGCTAATTATTAAAAGTTAATTAATAGCAGTGTTAGTAGATTTGGAATATTACCCGTACATAAATCTGTATTAGTATTTTTATAATTTTATTCATAATTGTAATTATTAGGTGGTAGGGACGGTCTAAGTACCTGATTTAGAGCTGTTTTTGCTATTGTACAAAAATCGTATTGTATTAGTATTTATTATGTTCTTCATAGACATAAGGAAAAATTGATTGTTGGTTTAATCAAAGATCTGCTTTTCATTATGAAATTATCTTCTTGAAAATGATTTGTTAGATTATAATTACATTTATAAATAACACCATTTTTATGATTTATAGTAAAAGTTGCTCTGCATGAGAGAATATCTTTTTAATATATTAATACTTTTTGAGATGTATTTATATTTAAAGGATTTAAGCAGTATTTCTTTTAGTTTTTTTCTTGCTAATTGAATAAAAATAGCTAAATACAAAGCAAATCACCATTAACATTACGATTGTAGGTGCAGATGCGCTGTTTATGAAAAAACTTATATATATTCCCAGAAAAGTGCATAGTACAGAAATAACGACAGAAACTAATATCATTGTTGTATGGCGTTTAGATAAAAGAAAGGCAGTTGCTCCTGGAAGTACTAATACAGCAGGAGGAAGTATAATTCCTATTGATTTTAAAGATATTACAATAACTAGTGATAGTATAACTAAAAAAATATAATGTAATAATTTAACCGGTATCTGAATAGAACGTGCATGAAGTGGATCAAATATTATTAGAAGAAGATCATTTCTTTTCAAAAGTAAAAAAGATATAGAAATAAGCGAGAAAATACCTGTTATTATAATATCTGATTTAGAAATTCCAAACATATCGCCTAATAATATATGGTTAAAATGAATTGAGCTTTTTACTTTTAACATTAGAATTGTTCCGATTGCGAACATTCCAGAGAATACTAAGCTTAGTAATATGTCCTCTTGAAAATGACTTTTTTCTTTAAGATATCCTGCGGATAATGTACATATCATACCTGCAATAAAAGCTCCTATCTCTAATGGAAGTCCAATCACATGAGCTACAACAATTCCAGGTAAGACTGAATGTGAAATAGCTTCACCTACAAAAGATTGTTTTTTTAGGATAACGAAACACGATAAAATTGCCATAGGTATTACAACTATCATTCCAATTAAGAAACTATTTTGAATTGCGGGAAATTGTAATGGTAAAACAGCATAATCAATAATGTTATTCATAAAAAAATCCTCTTTATGATATGTAAGATCACCATAGCATTTGAATCTAGAACGCTTTGCCCCGTTTAGGAAATAATATAATAGACAGTAAAAACAAGAAGATCTGCGTTATTACCACAATCCCACCTGGGCTACAATCTATAAAATAGCTGATATAAGTACCTATAAATCCACTTGCAGCACCAATTAAAGAACTAAGAATAAGATATTTGCCAAAAGATTTGACTATCAGGCTAGAGGTAGCGCCAGGTATGATTACTGTTGCTACTACAAGCAATATACCAACTGTTTGGAAACCAATAGCTATTGCGGTAATAAGTGAAGTAAAAAACAACATTTTCAAAAATTGGATATTTATTTTCGTTGAACGAGCATGTTCTTCATCAAAGAACATGTGAAGAAAATCTCTCCATTTCATTGATATAACTAATAAAACACATAAACTTATTATTAAAACTTGGAAGATATCAGATTTATTTATAGAAAGTACGTTTCCTAAAAAAATATTGTATACGTCTATAGAGGTAGGCGACAGTGATAATATGAACATGGCGAAGGAGTAAAAGGATATGTAGACCACAGCAATTGATACATCTTCTTTTAGCTTTGTCTTTTCTTTTATCATTACCATCATGCCTGTCGCCAACATTCCCGCAATGCTAGCACCGATAGAGAACGGTATCATTAATTGATAGCAAACAACTATCCCAGGTAAAATTGCATGCGAAATTCCATTCCCAATAGAAGACCATCCTTTCAATATTATGTAAGCCGACAATAGTCCACCAACACATCCTATCAATGCGCTAATCCAAATAGCGGTATTCATATAATCATATGTAAAAGGCTCTAGCAGTATATCAATAACTTCATATATGTTTATCAAATTAACCACTATTGATCACATACATACTGGGTTATATTCGTTGGCTGGAATATCTATCGAATCTCCGAATGTTTCTTGAATATTATTTGAGCTAAATACGTCATGCGTTTCACCATATGCGATCACTCGCTTGTTTAGAAAAATTGTACAATCACAAAACGCTGGGACAGAGTTGATATTATGCGTAGAAATTAATATCGTACTATCATCGTTTTTTAACGTTTGCAGAAGAGAAATTATTTCTCGTTCTGTTTTAAAGTCTATAGCTGCGAATGGTTCGTCCAAAATGATTATTTTGCTCTTTTTAGCTAGAGCACGGGCAATAAATACACGCTTTTGCTGCCCGATAGAAAGTTCGCCAATTTGTCTTTTCCGCATGAAAGCCATTCCTACGCTTTCTAATGCTTCTATTACGGTCTCACGATCTTTTTTTGAAGGTATGCGTAAAAATCCCATATTTTTATACAGTCCCATCATCACAACTTCTTCAACTAGAATTGGGAAATTCCAATCTATAGACTCAACTTGAGGTATATATGCGATCATATTTCCTTTAAGAGATTCTTCCACTGTTTTACCAAAAATAGATATAGACCCCTCATCCATTGGTACAAATCCCATAATAGCTTGGAATAATGTTGATTTTCCTGCTCCATTCATTCCTATCAATGCAGTTATTGTTTTTTTGGGGATAAAAAAACTTACATTTCGCAGAGCACTATATCCATTACGATATGTTACCGAAACATTTTTTACTTTTAAACCTTGTTCTATTTTGGCTGTGTTTTCTGTCATGTCGTCAAACGATCCGTAATGGTTTTAAGAGTTATTGTGAGCAATTTCAAATAAGTAGGCGCTGGCCCTTCCGGCTTGCTTAGAGTATCGACATATAAAACCCCACCGTATGAAGCTTTAGCTTCATAAGCTACTTGTTTGGCCGGTTGGTCAGAATTTGTGCTCTCTGAAAAAATGAACTTAATCTTATGCTTGCGCATCTGCTTTATTACCTCTCTAATTTGAGAAGGACTTCTTTCAGAATCGGATGTTATTGGCCACAGATATAACGATTTTAATCCAAAATACTCTGCTAGATATACCATACATCCTTCGCTAGTAACTAACCAACGATTGTTCGGATCAATGCTATCAATTTTGGATTTGAAAGGCAATATGGTTCTGACAATTTCCTCTTCATATGCCTTCGCGTTTCTCTCGTATTCGGCAGCATGTTCGGGATCTATTTCCTCTAAAGCTTTACGAATATTTTGGATATATATCATTGCATTTTTAACAGACATCCAAGCATGCGGATTAGGATCACTTCCATCACTTTTATCTGATACACTGATTGGTTTAACGCCGTCGCTAACCGTAATAACTCTAGTGTTTTCTCGGTTCGTAAAATATTTTATAAAACTTCCTTCAAGATTTAACCCATTGCACAATACAATATCAGCTTTTTGTATTTTAATTGCATCTGAAGGAGTTGCTTGATAAGTATGAGCATCAGTTCCAGGCGGAACCAACGAGATGACAGTAACTAAATCCTTAGCAACATTTTGAGTCATATCCGCAATTATGGAAAAGCTTGATAGTACCACCTTTTTTTGTTGTTCGGCCAAAGATGATGCTGGAAAAATCATTAAACATGCGAACAAAAAGCGCGACAGGTAATAGTGCATCTCTGTTTTTCCTCAAAATACAATCCTTAAGATTTTGCTAACATTTTTCAAAATAGTCAGTCAAGCAACGTATGGTGTTATTTCAATATATGATTATCGCAATTGATATTTTTTTAACAAAAACCATCTATTTTCAATATTATATTTGATCAAATCTAATTTTTTTTTATTTATAAAAAATGATATTTATTGAAGCATTTTATAAGCACATTGTGATGTAATAATTATCAAAATTATTCATTTGGTCAGAAATTAAAATTTATCGCCTTAATATCCTTAATTGATTCGTGATTTTCTGTTATTTAGAAAGCCAAAGTTCCTGTTTTTTAAAATTTTCCTGTATTTGTTTAACTCGATTCCAGCAATTGAGTTTAAAAGTTGGGGGTAATTATTTAAAGCAATTAAAACCAGTAATTTTGTGTGTTATCTTACAAATAATTATGGCTTTAAATGATTGTACATAATTTGTTAAAATATTTGTTAAAATCATTTTTTATTTGTATTTATTCACGATGATGTTTTGAATACGAACCATATTTTTAGTTGAAGGAAGGATTGTTCGTTTTTAAGTTGCAGGCTGATTGCTTATTTTTTTAAATTTGAATAAAACTTTAGTTTGATACTTGAAAAAGTATTTGGGCGATTGGATCATGCTAATACTCGTTTTACTTGATTTTCCGGTTGGAATATTGAATTAACCGATAAGCATTAATTATAGGATTGTTTATATTACATATGGCTATAGCATTAACTTTCCCAGGGCAGGGCAGTCAAATAGTTGGAATGGGACATGAGCTATATAAAGCTTTTCCAGAGGCTAGATTGGTTTTTGAAGAGGCGGATCATGCTATAAATCAGAATCTATCAGACTTGATTTGGAAAGGTCCGCAGGAAGTATTAACTGCTACGTGTAATGCTCAACCAGCTCTAGCAGCAGTTTCTATGGCATTGATTCGTGTTATGGAAAAAGGTGGTTTATGTATTGATAGACATGTAGACTATGTTGCTGGGCATTCTTTAGGAGAATATACAGCTCTTTGTGCTGCAAAGTCATTTTCTTTGTCTGATACTATTAGATTAGTTCGTGAACGTGGAAAGTCTATGCAGGAAGCTGTACCTCAAGGATTAGGGGCAATGGCTGCTATTATTGGTCTTGATATTGCTGAGGTAGATGCTATTTGTACCCAACATTCTGCAATCGGTGTATGTCAGATTGCAAATGATAATGGCGGAAATCAAATAGTGATTTCTGGTTTGAAAGATGCTGTTAATTATGCAGTTGATTCTTGTCTCAAAAGAGGTGCTAAGCGGGCTGTTTTTTTGCCTGTATCTGCTCCCTTTCATTCTTCTTTGATGCTTCCTGCTGCTCAAGTGATGAAAAGCATGTTATCACAAATACAGAAAAAAGATCCTGTTGTTCCTATATTGCCTAATGTATGTGCGAGTCCAATTTCTGATATTGGTCAAATTTCTGAGCTATTGGTCAATCAGGTGACATGTAGGGTTCGTTGGAGGGAGACTATACAATGGTTTGTAGATCATGGTATCACCAGTGTTTATGAGATAGGTTCTGGAAAGGTATTAACAGGTCTTGCTAGGCGAATTGACAAATCTATTTCTGCTATTTCTATTAATTCTATTGAAGATATAGACGTTGCATTGAGAGATATAATTGGTTAGGGTGTTTGTATGTTTGATTTAACTGGAAAAAAAGCGTTGGTTACGGGTGCTAGTGGCAGCATTGGTTTTGCAATTGCTAAGGCTTTGCATAGACAAGGTGCTTTTGTTGGATTGCATGGTACTTCCCAAGATAAATTAGAAAGGGTTGCTTTGCAATTTGGTGATGATGATGATCGCATCAAGTTGCTTACGTCAAAGTTTTCCGATCGTGCATCTGTGGCAGATTTTGCTGACAGGATTTGTTCGGAGATAGGAGCTGTTGATATCCTTGTGAATAACGCAGGGATTGTCAAAGACTCACTATTTTTGCGTTTAACGGATGAACATTGGGATGATGTTTTGTTTCTTAATTTGACGGTTCCTTTTATTTTGACGCGCAGGTTGATTTCTATGATGCTTAAAAACCGTTTTGGTCGCGTTATCAATATAACGTCTGTTGTAGGATTTACAGGGAATGGTGGGCAAGTCAATTACTGTTCTGCAAAAGCTGGACTCGTAGGTTTTTCTAAGGCTCTTGCTAAGGAAACAGCTAAACGTCAAGTAACAGTCAATTGTGTGGCTCCTGGTTTTATAGGGAGTGATATGACCTCTGGTTTGTCTGATGAGCTAAAGGATAAAATAATTTCTTCTATACCTACAAATCGTATGGGCACTGCTGAAGAAGTTGCTTCAGCTGTCCTTTATTTGGCGTCTTCAGAGTCCTCTTACATCACCGGACAGACCATTCACGTTAATGGTGGAATGTCTATGATTTGAATTGGCAATGGTTTGTCGTTACATGATATTATGTTATTATAAATTATACCTGTTTTTAGGTTGTGTTGGTATTGTGGTTTGTTAGTTTAATTTGATTTATATTTTTCCATATTTTTTCTTGTATTAGCGTATAGTTTAGGTTGACATTAGGATTGTGTATTGGGATAAATGGTGGATTGTGGCCTTTTGGGGCTTTTTGTGTTTAGTTTTTAAATAGATCAAAAAAAGAGGAAATAACTGATAGGTATGACTGATAATATTGCTAATACTGATAATGTTTTAGATCTCGTAAAGAGTATGGTTGCTCAACATCTTAACGTTGATCCCCAAACAATCGTGGAAAGTTCTCGTTTTATAGAGGATCTAGGAGCAGACTCTCTTGATACTGTTGAGATTGTTATGGCTTTTGAGGAAAAATTTGGTATTAGTATTGAAGAAGAGGCATCTAATACGATTTTAACTGTCGGGGATGCTGTAAAATTTATAACTAAGAAAATAGAAATGAATGCATCAAAGGGCGATTAACAGTATTGTGAGCGTTATATTTGTTTGAGTTAATAAATTTACAATAATGTTTTAACCGAGTTTTTTTGTTGCGTTTTGCTTGTTTTGTAATGTTTTTTGAGGATGGGTTAAAAGCATGCGGCGTGTGGTTGTAACTGGTATTGGGATGATCACTCCTCTTGGATGTGGGACTGAATATAGCTGGTCTCGTCTTATTGCGGGCGAGGTAGGGATACGGCGCATAGGAAAAGAAATTGATGTAGAAGATCTAGCTTCTAAAATTGCAGGGTTTATTCCTGTCGGTGACGGATCTTGTGGTACTTTTAATCCTGATGATTGGACCTCTCCTCAGGAACGTCGAAAAATTGATAAGTTTATTTTATACGGTATGGTCGCATCAGATATGGCTATTTCTGATTCTGGCTGGGTTCCGAAGACTGAAAAAGATCACGATTCTGCGGGGGTTGTGTTTGGATCAGGTATGGGGGGGCTTAATAAGATAGTAGAGAGCAGTTATATTCTTCGTGATAGCGGTCCGCGGAGAATTTCTCCTTTTACAGTTCCAGGAACTATTATTAGTCTTTTGTCTGGTAATATTTCTATTCGTCATAAGTTGAGAGGGCCAAATCACTCAGTTACTACAGCTTGTTCTAGTGGTTCACATGCAATTGGTGATGCATTTCGTCTTATTGCTTATGGTGATGCAGATGTTATGGTTGCTGGTGGAGCTGAGTCTACTATTTGTCGTTTAGGTATTGCTAGCTTTGCTGCGTGTAAAGCACTTTCAACTCGGTTTAATGATAATCCAAGCATAGCTTCTAGGCCATTTGATAAACGCAGAGATGGATTTGTTATGGGCGAGGGAGCAGGGGCTTTGATTTTAGAAGAGCTTGAGCATGCTAAGGCTCGTAATGCGAAGATTTATTCTGAATTAATTGGATATGGTCTTTCGGGTGATGCTTTTCACATCACTTCTCCGCCTGAAGATGGCAATGGTGCGTACCGTTGTATGAAAGCTGCCATTTCCCGTGCTAATTTGCATCTTGGTGATTTGGATTATATAAATGCTCATGGAACATCTACGTTAGCTGATGTGATAGAACTTGGTGCTGTAGAGAGATTAATGGGAGAACATTGCCATAAGGTTTCTATGTCTTCAACAAAATCTGCTATTGGACATCTTCTTGGGGCTGCGGGAGCAGTTGAATCTGCTATCTGCAATCTTGCTATTCGTGATAATATTGTTCCTCCAACGCTTAATCTTGATGATCCAGTTAGGGAAACTTTAATAGATCTTGTTCCTTATAAGGCAAGAAATAGGAACGTTAATGTTGCTATGTCAAATTCTTTTGGTTTTGGTGGAACCAATGTTAGCTTGCTTTTTAAAGGATTGAGTGATTAATAGAATCTTAATATGATTTATACTGCTTAATTTATTTTTGGTAGCAAAATTTGATTTTTATTATTCTATGTTTTCAGTAAATATACGTTGACAGGATTTATGTTTCTTGAGAGCTATCTGGTTTAAATTCATATTTTTTTTCACAGTTGCAATTATGTTGCTGATTGTACTGATATTTGGAATTGGATTTTATTATTACGCAATTATCAGCTATAACAAAAAAGGTCCATTGGAAATTAATTCTATTATTCTTATACGAAATGGTATGTCATTGCGAGATATTTCAAATGATTTGTTTCGTAATGGAATGATAGATGATTTACGCATATTCCACTATGTTACGAGATTTCGTTTAGGATCATCTCAGGTTTTAAAAGCAGGGGAATATAAAGTAGAAGCTGGTTCTTCTATGTCTCAAATTGCAGAACAAATGACTTATGGTAAGATTTTTCTCCATTCAATTTCTTTTCCTGAAGGATTTACAGTAAAGCAGATTTTTCAAAGATTAAAAGATAATCCTTTTCTAGTAGGTGAGTTACCCTCTGAACTTCCTCGTGAAGGTTGTTTATGTCCAAATACATATCTATTTCCTTTGGGGACACATCGTTTAGAAATTATAGAGCAAGCAATACTAGCACAGAAAAAAATTGTTGATGATGTTTGGGCTAATCGCAATACAAATATTCCGATAAAAAACAAGGAAGATTTGGTTATTCTTGCATCTATTGTTGAAAAAGAGACATCTCGTGCAGATGAACGTAGTCATATAGCGGCTGTGTTTATAAATCGTTTATTGAAGGGGATAAGACTTCAATCTGATTCAACTATTGCTTATGATGTTTGTGATGGCAACTATAACTTATTAGACAGGAGAATCAATCATAATGATGTCATTAAAAAAACACCTTACAATAGTTATATGATAAATGGTTTGCCTCCAACTGCTATATCCAATCCAAGTCGTTTGTCTTTGGAGGCTGTTGCGAATCCATTACAAAGCGATGATTTATATTTTGTAAGTGATGGTATGGGTGGTCATTTGTTTTCTAAAAGTCTTCAAGATCATAATGTCAATGTAAAGAAGCTGCGTAAATTATCATCAGAATAAAAATCTTGATGTCTTGCTAAAGGCAGTTGCATTTGACTTTTTAATATAAAATATGCGGTCGTTTTACAATGAAGTTTATTATATATGATACGGAAGTAATGGGTTGTTTTTAATAATTAAGAATATTTAATAATCGGACTTGTATTTTTTATGATAAATATCTTAGGAAGTACTTTTATTTTTAGGAAGGTGATATATAATGCCACTATTGGAAAAATACATAAATTATTCAGGATAAAGTATTGTTCCTGCGTGCAAAACAAGTTATGTATGTACTTGTGTTTTGATTATTTTATGTAGATGTAGTTAGATTGTTTTTACGGGGCCTGTAGCTCAATGGTTAGAGCCAACGGCTCATAACCGTTAGGTTGGGGGTTCGAGTCCCTCCGGGCCCACCATCTTATTAGTGGTATTTCTGATGTTATCGGGAATATGATTGATAAAGTGGTGGTTTATATTTTTAGTTGCTATTTGTATCATAGTGTTGTTGTTTTTTATGATATAGAAATATTTTGATGCTGAACTAATTTAGTTGATAGATGTATTGCAACTGCTTGTGCTACTTATTTCTTTTTTATATTATGCAGAAATGCATTAGTGTTTTGATGTATGCTTTAATTATGCTGTATATGTAAAAAAGGCATTGGTTATATTTTGATATTGAGATGTGAAATTTTCAATTTCTATAATGTATATAAGCTCGTATGATTAGCACATCAGGTTCAAAATATTTAAATATGAATGTAATGCTTTTAGATGATACATTAATTGAAGGATAATAATGTCATTCCAGCGGTAATGAGTCCTATTCCTACTGTAGTTGTCCAATAAAATGGCTCTTGCCAAAACAATGATGATATTAGTGTAATTATTACTATAATTGAGCAGGTTACAATAGTTTGTGCGATTTGTAGAGGGAATTGAGCAATCAGGAAAGCATAAACAAAGAAGGTTGAACTGTAGCATATAAATCCAAGCCAATAAAATATATTATGTGGTATGTGAATTGTATTCAATAGATTAAAAACTACCTCCTGTCGTGTTACTGATATCTTGACAAAAACAAAAGACATAACACTAATCGTGATATTTAAATATAAAAAAATCCATTTCATCGTCTATTCCTTAAAAATATGGTTTATAACTGAAGAATATATGAATTCGTATTGATCTCTCAATTAGGATGTTTGGTTGTTTCCATCCTCATCAAATTTTTTCTATGAATATGTGTCTACAATGGTTGGGAATAAATATTTCTATGTCACGTCATCCCACCCAAAGTGCTGTGGTATTATACCAAAAGTACCACAAAATCATACAATTAATCACAAATATGATTAATTGCCGTCATAAGTATGATAGATTTATTGATCGGTATTTACCCCCTCAACGAAACACTTTTTTTTACAAATTGTCAAGGAATATATGTTTTGTACTCTTGTATTTCATAGGATTGTTTACGGAGATTTAATTCAATTATATGTTTTTTTTATTTTTAATTATGCCATTTTATCGGGAATAATTTATATTATATTTATAAATAGTATGGTGATTGGATGTGTATTTTAAGTGGTATTACTTATTGATTATGATTGTGTTTATTTGTAATATTATTAGAGATGGGATTTTATTGTGATTATTGAAAATAATTTTTTAATATCTGCAGCCATGTATTGTGGTCAATTTGTGGATTTTTATTTAGAATTATAATGTTATAATTCAGTTTTTTAGTGGTGTTACTGGTTTGTGAAATGTTGGTACGTTGATATAATTATATAGAGGAGGTCGGGAAGAAGTCATGCTTACTATTTATGCGTTAGTTTGCAAATTCTTTGATTTTATTATATGTTGTCAACGTAATAAGCAAAATAAAGCTTGTTTTTTAGGTGTTTAATACCTTTGTCCTATAATATAATAACGACTTAATTTGCATCGCAGAAGTGGTATGTCATAACGAGATAACGTATTTGATGACTTAAACTATATAAGGTTACTTTGGCTTAAATATACAATGCTTAAGAAAATATTGTGCAATGTTGCTGTGCTATGTCAGTTAGTTATTTCAACAGAGTAAAAGTAAAGAAGATTCATGACAAATAAGTCTCTTGTTATTTTCCCAGATCCTATTTTACGACAAGTATCTGAACCGATAGATAGGATAGATTCTAATATTTTACGCCTAATAGATGATATGATAAATGTTATGTATTACTTTAGTGGTATTGGATTGGCTGCTGTTCAAATTGGAATTTTGCGTAGATTGGTTGTTATTGACCTACATGGAGATGCGGAAAATAGAATTCCCTTAGTATTTATTAATCCTATAATATTATCTTCATCAAAAGATTATTCCACTTATAAGGAAGGTTGTTTATCAATTCCTGATTATAGTTCTGAAGTAAAACGTGCTTCTTCAATAACAGTCAAGTATCTTGATTGTGATTCACAAACTCAGGTTATCTATGCTGATGGATTATTAGCAACTTGTTTACAGCATGAAATTGATCATTTAAATGGAATATTATTTATAGACCATATATCACGTTTGAAGCGAAATATGGTAAAAGATAGATTTAAAAAATTAGCAAAATTGCATGATTAAATTTTTAGTGATAGTATAGGATCTATTTTGACATTACGGATTGTTTTTATGGGTACATCGGCTTTCGCCGTTGATACATTGAAAGCCCTTGTTGCTTCTTCTCATAAGGTGGTTGCTGTATATACACAGCCACCTAGACCTTCTGGAAGTCGTGGATTAAATATTATGCCTTCTGCGGTGTATAAAGCTGCGAGTGAATTAAATATTCAGACATTCGTTCCAATTAATTTTACACAGGTAGAATATGAGCAGCTTTTGAATTTTAATGCTGATGTGGCTGTAGTTGTTTCATATGGAATAATTATTCCGAGTCTTATTTTACAGGCGACAAAACTAGGTTTTTACAATGGACATGCTTCTCTATTGCCTCGTTGGCGTGGAGCCGCTCCTATACACCGCGTTCTCATGGCTGGTGATCGTGAAACTGGAATAGCAATCATGAAGATGGATGAGAATTTGGATACAGGTCCTATAGCGCTTGTAAAAAGAATTGAAGTATCTCCTAATACTACTGCTGAAATATTACATAACGAATTGAGTATTATTTGTGCTGATGCAATGGTAGAGGCAATGGATAAGCTTGCACAAAATGATCTACATCTTTCTCCGCAGGAACAAAAAGGTGTTACTTATGCTAGAAAAATTTCTAAAAGTGAAACACGTGTTGATTTTACTAAGTCAGCAGAAGAGGTTCATAACCATATTAGAGCCATTTCTCCTTATCCTGGAGCATGGTTAGAAATGTCTATTAAGAATAAATTTGAACGTATTAAATTGCTGGAATCTAGGTTAGTTGATGGTTGTGGGAAGCCTGGTGAAATTATTGATGGTGATTTTACAATAGCATGTGGTCAAGGTGCGGTACGCATTTTGCGTTTGCAACGAGCTGGAGGTCATTCTCCTTTGTATGTTAAAGATTTTCTTTTGGGGCGTCCTATTGTTGCTGGTTCTATAGTTGGTTAATATGCGTTACTATCTGGTTATTGAATATGATGGAAGTGGCTATTTTGGCTGGCAAAGACAGAAAAATGGCGATTCAATCCAAGGGTCAATAGAAAAAGCTATATTTTTAGCAACAGGTGAAGCGGTGATAGTATACGGCTCAGGCCGTACTGATTCTGGTGTTCATGCTCTTGGACAAGTTGCTCATTTTGATCTAGTTAGGAAATGGATTCCGAATAAATTATTTAGAGCATTGAATGCTCATTTAAAAATTGCTGGTGATTCTATTTCTATACTTGAATTACGACTTATAGATCAGCAATTTCACGCACGTTTTTCAGCTATTCGTCGTAGTTATCTCTATCGTATCATTGCTAGAGGTGCTCCTCTTTCCCTTGAAAAAGGACGTGCATGGTGGATTTCAAAGTATTTAGATTGCGAAATGATGAGTCTGGCATCAAATTATTTAATCGGCAGGCATGATTTCACTACTTTTAGATCTGTTCATTGTCAGGCGTTATCCCCTATACGTACAATTGAGAAGATTGATATCAATCAATATGGAAATATAATTGAAATTATAGTAGTTGCTCGGAGTTTTTTACATACTCAGATACGTTCTTTTGTAGGAAGTTTAAAATTGGTAGGTGAGGGTAAATGGACTCCAGATGATTTAAAATATGCATTACAAGCACAAGATCGCAAGGCATGTGGACCCTTATCTCCCCCCGAAGGTCTTTATTTTTACTCTTCGGAATATCCTGAATTAAAATATACTACCTAATTTATATTTTTCTTCTTTATATTGTATAATACATGTTAGATAGAAGATAGAAGTAGATCCATATTTTGAATAGCTGCTCCTGAAGCTCCTTTTCCTAGATTATCAAGTATAGCCATAATATTTATGTGTGGATATTTACAAGAACCAAAAATAAAAATTTTAACTTTATCACTTCCTGCCATCATTTCGCAATCTATCAAATCCATTTTGCTGCTTGTTTCCAATGGGATAATAGATATTACATCTTGTCCTTTATAACTATAATACTCATGAAAAATACTATATATTTCTTTTATATTGCTTTTCCAAGAAAGTTGTTCAAGATATAGTGGAATTTGGATAGCTATTCCTTGAGGAAAACGTCCTACGGAGGGTAAGAATATGGGAGTTTGTGTTATAAGTCCGTACTTAGTTATTTCTGGTAAATGTTTGTGTACAAGATCAAGTCCATAAAAAAAATGATTACTGTTGATTGAATCTACAGTATTATTCTGTTCCATACGGGAAATAAGCTTTTTTCCGCCACCTGTATATCCAGAAATAGCACTTATATTAATGGGATATTCATTTGGTAGAATTCGTGCTTTTCGTAACGGTCGTAAAATCGAAATAGCGCCTGTAGCATAGCACCCTGGATTAGATACATAGCGTGCAAGTTTTATTTTTTCCGCTTGGCCAATCTCCATTTCTGGAAAGCCATATTCCCAACCTTTTACAACACGATGTGCTGTTGAAGTATCAATAATGCGAGTGTTAATTCCACTATTTTCAACCATTTGTATCGTTTCTAATGATACATTATCTGGCAAACAAAGGATTGCAACGTCTGATTTATTTAAAAGATCTTCTCGATAATTAACACTATGTCTTTCTTTGAACGGAAGTGATAGCAACTGCAAGTCTTGGCGCTGTGCTATACGATCACGAATTTTTAAACCGGTTGTTCCGTGCTCTCCGTCTACAAAAACTTTATACATTATGGATCCAAGTAAATAGTAAAATATTAACCACTTACAAAAATTATCACGAAATACTTAAAAAGCAATTATTTGCTTTTAAACAAAATCATAAAAAACCTAAAACGATCAACCTAATTATTTGGCATAAACAAAGCTTTCACTACCGCTATATCAAATCATACATATATTGTAATAATTATCAGAATATAAAATGCGATTATGACTATCGTTTTGAGAACTGAAAACTACGACGTGCTTTAGCTTTTCCGTATTTTTTGCGTTCCACCATGCGACTATCTCTGGTTAAAAATCCACTTTTTTTAAGTTGTGGTCGCAAACTTGGATTAAAATATGTCAAAGCTTTTGAAATTCCATGACTGACAGCTCCGGCTTGTCCAGATAGCCCTCCGCCAGTAACAGTTGCAACAACGTCAAACGTACCATCTTGAGATGATGATATGAAAGGTTGTTTTATATTCAATCTTAAAACATCTCGTTTAAAATATTGAGCTACATCTATACTGTTGATTGTAATTTTTCCATTACCGTTTTTAATCCACACACGTGCAATAGATGTCTTTCGTTTACCGGTAGCATAAGAACGTTGCCACTGATCAACCTTACGAGAATATGTAGGTGAGGCAGTAGATTCATTTTCCTGTCCAATAACAGATCCAGTTTCTTTTTCAATGAGATCTTTAAGATTTGCGATATCTTCCATAATTAACTTCTCCTAGAATTTTTTGGATTCATTTTTGCAATATCTAATAGCACTGGACTCTGAGCTTCGTGAGGATGATTATCCTTGGCATATATATGCAAATTCTTCAATTGCTTTCTAGCAAGTGGACCTTTCGGAATCATTCTTTCAACTGCTTTTCTAAGAACCCTAGTTGGAAAACGACCTTCAAGGATTTGTCTAGCAGTAGCACTTTTTATGCCTCCAGGATATCCAGTATGACGATAATAAACCTTATCATTGTACTTCTTCCCCGAAAATTCAACTTTATCTGCATTTATAACTACTATATGATCACCATCGTCTACACTAGGTGTATAAGTAGGCTTGTCTTTTCCGCGTAAACAAATTGCTATTTGAGCAGCAAGACGTCCGACAATCAATCCTTTGGCGTCAATCAATCGCCATTTTTTTTGCACCTCATGCAATTTTGGAAAGAAGCTTGGTATCATCAATGATTTTCCTTATACTATTTCATATCAAACAACAGACATTAGCAAATCTGCTTTATGTCAGAACATTTCTAGATTAAGATTTCTATGGACTGAACAGACACAGTCTTAAGTGATATCTGATACTTATCAATCAGTCAATAATATGCAACAGATCACCATCAAAGAAATATAACAATAAATATAGATTTTTCTATATTTATATAATTTATCACATTTTATCTCTAATAATATCCGTGCAAGGAGACCCTTGTGTATCTAGAATTTATATAATATTTGAAGATATCAGAATAACCCATAGTATACAATATTCCATAGTTTAATATTTTCAAAAATTTACAAATACTAGTTAAGATGTTTCTTGCAATACCCTTATGGGAATAGATTCAATCCAATATTGAGAACTTATCAGAGCTCACCTTAAATTTTTTTGCAAATTTTTTAGAATTATAGAAAGCACTCATCAACTCCTGTTTGTGTCAATAATTATATTATACATTTGATTAGCATTGTAATGCACTAGTAAAAATTTATTTTAATTTTTATTTGCAACTGGCGGAAGATAATTTTTTATTGATATCTACAAGCGCGGAGTTGATTGTTTTATTTCTAATATAAATTTATTTTATGCAACGCATCTAGTATTTCGCCAACATTAAAATAATATTAAAAATCAACTTAAGCATCTGATTTAAAATTTTTTTATTACTTCTTGCTTACCTTTTTATTGGGTTCGGGATTTAATAAACTAGAAATATCTCTGTGTTAGATACAAAATACATTAACGACCAAAAAGATTTTCATGAAGCAAGAAGATTAGCAAATTCATGGAGTAATATTATACAAAGAAGAACATGGCTCATATATCTATATCTTATAAATATAGGTCTGTCTTTGGTTTTAGTATAAACAAAGAAATATTATGATATTGCTTTTTTTGTACATATTTATGTGTTTTTAGTAATAATATCGTTGTATTCATTATTTTTCATACCCTTAATAATGTGCAGAACAAAATTAGAATTATATAACAAAACTATGGAAGATAAAAATAAGAGTACAAGCCTCTTAGATAAAGCTTAAGAACCCTAGTAATGTCATAGAGTTTAAAGGATAGAGTTATTGACTATGTTACCCTAATATAGGTATAGCAACGATATGACAAATATATCAGTATAACAAAAACCACAAAAAGATAATGTTGACGTCCGCTTTTCAAAGTTGGAAACAACATTGCCATTTCTTGCAATTAAAGCCGATCTATCTGATGTTATAACATATCTTAAAGAAGATATAGCTAAGGTTAGGATATAAATTGCTAATGTTCAAACTAAGCTTAAAGTCTCAGTAAACAATCAACTAAATGGTTTATGGGTATAAAATAGTATCTACTATGCTTGATCTCTACTAGTGTCAGTTATCTGTCTTTGCTAATTATGAGACCCATCTTAAAAGTACGTTATGATCTGAAGTTAGTAAGTGGCTATCAATGTTACCTAATAATCATTGGTTTGGTGTGCAATCATTATCGTTGCATCCTACTATTTGTTATGCAGATTGATTGAAGACTAGTCTTGGTATAGGATTCAAAGACATATATTTTGGTATTGAAACCAATTAATAGTAAAAATATAATTGTATTCTATTATAAATTATTAATAATTTGTAAAAGTATTGACATTGTTTATTGATTTAAACAAACTCTTAGTTGTAGGTATATTTTTTCAAAATTACATTAATGGGAGTATTCAGGTGTTTGCCTCCAAGAAAATACTGGCTTTGCAATCTATTATCGCATTAACCAGTTTGTTGTCTTCTAGTAGTAGTTTGCAAGCAAGTAGTGGTTCGAAAGTAAAAACTTTGGTTTTTTGTTCTGAAGGTTCACCTAATGGAAAGTTTAATCCGCAATTCAATAATACGGCGATAGAAAATGATGCTATTGGTGTTCCTCTTTATAACCGTCTGGTAGAATTTAAATTAGGTTCTACAGAAATAGAGCCAGGATTGGCTGAGCGCTGGACGATAGATGATAGTGAAAAAATATACGATTTCCATTTGCGTAGGGGCGTAAAATGGCATTCTAACAAACATTTTAAACCAAGTCGTGAATTAAATGCCGATGATGTAATTTTTAGTTTTATGAGGCAAAAGGATCCTAATCATCCATACCATAATGTTTCTGGTGGAAACTATCAATCTTTTGTTACCTATGGTATGAATACACTCATTGATAAAATAGAAAAGGTTGATGATTATACTGTTCGTTTTGTTCTTAATAGGCCGGATTCTATCTTTTTGTCTCTTATTGCGATGGGTTGTGCTTCTATCCTATCGGCAGAATATGCTGACATATTACTAAAAAGAGGTAAGCCAGAGCAAATTGATCTTGATCCGATTGGTACTGGGCCGTTCCAATTGATTAAATATCAGAAGGATTCACGCATACTATATAATGCCAATATTAATTATTGGGAAGGTAAGCCTAAAATAGACCGCCTAATATTCTCAATTACTCCAGATGCTACAGTGCGATATGCAAAATTGCAAAAAAATGAGTGTCAAGTTATGAGTCAGCCAAACCCGCCTGATATTGATAACATTAGAAAAAATAAACAAGTGGTATTACTGGAACAACCAGGGATGAATGTTGGATTTATGGCGTATAATACTGAAAAGAATCCTTTAGGAAATATAAAAGTTCGCCAAGCGCTGACAATGGCCATTAATAAGGATGATATTATTGAGTCAGTTTATCAAAATAAAGCTCAAAAAGCGACAAACATTATACCTCCAACACTTTGGGGATATAATTCTGAAATTAAAGATTACCCTTATGATCCAAATAAAGCAAAAGCTTTGCTTCAAGAAGCTGGTTTTCCTAGAGGTTTTTCTATCAACCTTTGGGCAATGCCAGTGCAGCGACCTTATAATCCTAATGCACGTCGCATGGCGGAGATGATCCAGTTTGATTGGGCAAAAATTGGTGTTAAGGCAAATATTGTTTCCTATAATTGGGGTGAGTATATAACGCGTATGGCACGTGGGGAGCACGAAGCATTACTTATAGGTTTTAATGCTGATATTAGTAATCCTGATGGTATTATGGGTGAGTTCAGTTGCAGTAATAATAAAACAGAACATAATTTGGCTAGATGGTGTAATAAAGATTTTGACGATTTACTTATGAAGGCTCGTGTTTCATCTGATCTTAATGTGCGTACTCAATTGTATAAAAAGGCTCAGGTTATTATGCATGAGCAACTTCCTGTTTTAAATATCGCTCATTCAACGGTGTATGTTCCTATTCGTAAAGAAGTTATAGGTTATGTTATGGACCCATTAGGACATAATAATTTCAAAACCGTTGATATTAATAATTAGATCAATTTATCGCAAATATTTGAATGGTGTTATCTATTATTTTTCTGATTTAGTGAAGCCAAGCGATAGCAAATTATATTGATCTGTATTTAAGCGGAGTTAAATAGGTGTTACAATTTATGTCGAGGCGGTTGGTCGTGGTTATTGCTACGTTTATCGGTGTTACGTTTTTCGCTTTTTCTCTAATTCATATTATTCCTGGTGATCCAGTTTTGGTTATGCTAGGTGAACGTGGTTGTAGTGCCGATCATCATGCGAAGATGATGGCAAAACTGGGTTTAGATCGTCCATTGTGGGAACAATTGTGGAAATAATATTTAAAATAATATCTCTCTTTATTTCAAAGATGAGCAGATTTAATTTTTGTCAATCTATGTAATATAGGAACTTAATCATGACATCTTCATATAATGAACTTCATAATTTATTTGCTCGTTTATCCCGATTCCATCATTTATCTTCTATAGCAAGTTGGGATATGCATACTATGATGCCTATCGGAGGAAGTAAGGCACGTTCAGAAGCAATGGCAGAATTGAATCTACTGCAACATCAACTTTTAACGAATCAAAAAACAAGCCAACTGTTAGATCAAGCAGAACAGGAGACGCTTGGAGAAGTTGAGCAAGCAAATTTGTTGGAGATGCGCCGGCACTATAATAATGCTATCCAGATACCAGAATCGTTAGTTGAAGCTAAATCTTTAGCTGGAGCACGTTGTGAGAATGCTTGGCGTATACAACGTCATGCTAATGATTGGGCAGGTTTCGTAGAAAATTTAAGAGAAGTTGTTAAACTTAGTCGTGAAGAAGCAACAATTCGTTCTAAATCTAGTGGTCTTAGCCCTTATGATTCTCTCTTAAATCTTTTTGAACCAGGTATGAGTAGTCATGAATTAGATACTATCTTCGGGGATGTGAAATCATGGTTGCCTGACCTATTGCAAAAGGTTGTTACCAAACAGGATAAAACATCAGTTATTTTACCTAAAGGACCGTTTAGCATTGAAAAACAGCGTGCTTTAGGAATAAAAGTGATGAATTTGCTGGGATTTGATTTTAATGCAGGTCGCATTGATGTTAGTTCTCACCCATTTTGTGGTGGTGTCCCTGAGGATGTGCGTATTACCACTCGTTATAATGAAAATAACTTTATAAATTCTTTGATGGCGATTATTCATGAAACAGGCCATGCTCTTTATGAACAAAACTTGCCCCGTGAATGGCTAGGCCAACCGATTTCTTTAGCACGTTCTACTGCTATTCATGAATCACAAAGTCTGCTTTTTGAGAGGCAGCTTGCACGTAATAGTGATTTCTTAAAAATTTTGCGACTCTTAATAATTGAACAATTAGGAGAGCAACCTGCTTTAGAAGAAGATAATTTTATTATGTTAATCCAACGAGTTAAGGTTGGTTTAATTCGGGTTTATGCGGATGACGTTAGTTATCCTGCACATGTTATCTTACGTTACGAAATTGAAAAATCTTTGATAGAAGGTGATATTGAGGTAGAAGATATTCCTGCTCTATGGAATGAAAAAATGTCTAGTTATCTTGGATTAGATACAGTAGGAAATTATAAAGATGGTTGCATGCAGGATATTCATTGGTCATGTGCTTCTTTTGGCTATTTCCCTACTTATACTCTTGGAGCAATGTATGCAGCACAATTGTTTCACTGTTTGAAACGTAATGTTCCTAATCTCAGCACTGATATTTTGCAGAGTGATTTAAGTAATTTGTTTAACTGGCTTAAAAATAACATCTGGAGTAATGGTAGTCGATACACTACCGATGTCCTTATTACAAAGGCAACAGGTGAAAAACTAAATCCTCGTTATTTTCGAGAACATCTAGAAAATCATTATCTTTAACGGATAAAAATAAATAGTTTGAATAAATTTAAAATTTTTTAGTTTTATCTGAAGGTGGTGATGGGATATTATAGGGTCTATTAAGGTTCAGAGCATCAAAAAAAGTATCATTGGGTGGATAAGAAATTGAATGAGTTCTCTCATATGACCTCTTAACGATTCAATAGGTTATTTTGTTTTTTATCCTATAGTTAAAATATCCATGATAACAGCAGATATAAACCGAAGTAGCAATCTACTTTTAATTGCATCCTTAATATCTCACTATTTAAATCTTCTATATCACTTTTTAAGTTGATTGCTTTACCTGTCAATTCAGAAACATAAGATTTAAATTATGTCTTGAATTATGCCGTATTATTATACGATAACATCATTGCATTAGAATAATCCCAATAAAAAATAAAACATGCAAGTAGAATAAAATATACGAATCACTATTAATATTTATCAAAGTACTTTCGATGAAATGGTTAGGCGGTTAATGCCTACATTCCTTGGTTTGATTAGAAATCGTACAATGGCACGATCTGCAATACTAATCGATTATTTTTTTCCAAATCACAATTATATAATATCAGGGGATAAAATAATATATTGCTCTTACCCTTTAGAGGACAACAGTGGTTACTTAACCATTAGTTATTCAAGCAGTACATATCTTAACAATGCCGAAAAACATGCAAATTGGTGACTTTTAGGCAAAACCATTAGTTATTACACCACTTGGTATTGGCTACAATAGGTCATTGATTCCAATGATATTGATTGGATCTTCTACTTTAATATTCTAATTCTAATTCTAATTCTAATTAATCTTAAATCAATGCAAATCAAGATTAACACATTAAGATTTGATATTACATCCGCTAAAACATGTGTTTCTACTTAATCTAGTGAATTAGCTATTTCGAAGCATATACCAAATACTATGGAGAAAACAATCCAAGAGTTAGAATCATTTAAAGAGAAGTTTGATAACTATCGTTACATGGTTAGTTGTACCTTTTACTCTTCCTCTTGCTCCATTATATCTTATTAATCCCTTCTTTTTATCTTCTATCTGTAGTTAGATATCTCTTAATATACCATTTATAAGACATATTAATTAATCCGATTAGTGAAATACTTCTTTTGAATTTTTAATATGGATGAATCTATGGAGCAGGAAATAAATTTAAAATTATACTTTTGGGAATAGAGATGAAATATCAAAAAATATTAGTAGATTTAACAAAGAAAAGATCTGTTTGTTAGTAATCCATGATTCAGATATATGATTTTATAAGCAATTGATTTTAAGATATTTTAGAGATTTTTTTTATTTATTTTGTATTAAATATAGAAATCAAAAACATTTTTTCTTTTTGCAAAGAAATGTCTTTTTTTAAAGCGCCTGTATTGTTTTTCATAAAAATAGACTCTAATTTAACTTGGATAAAATTACATAATGTGGTCATAGCAAGATATATAATAGCAACTTCAAGATAAATTATTAGAGGGTAGTAGGTAGTAGATACAATCTGTTGTGATACTTGGAAAATTTCTGGTAAGGTAACAATGGAAGCGAGAGAGGTGCTTCTTAGCACCGATATGAATTCATTGGACAAAGGTGCGATAGATGTTGATGCGGCTTGAGGTAGTATAATATGCCTCATAGTTTGATTCCATGTTAGCCCAAGATCATAAGCAGCTTCCCATTGTCCTTTAGGTATCGCCATAATAGAAGAACGTGCTATTTCCACAATATAGGAGGAAAAAGTTAGTGTAAGACTGATGACAACAGCGGTGAATGCATTTAAAACAATGCCTATATTAGGTAGTCCGTAAAATATTATAAAAAGTTGTATTAAGAGAGGTATTCCTCGAAAAATACATATATAAAATCGTATTATAAAAGCTATTTTTCTTGTACAAGAAATCAAGATCATAGCAAGAAATACGCCGATAATTAGACTAAACGCAAAAGATAATAACGCAATTGGTATTGTAAAAAATAGGGCAGCATATAGGAGGCGAGGAAAAGAATCGATCGCAATATTAAACCATTCAGGTGCCATGAATTTTAACCACAAAATATCTTCCTAATTAACATGGGCAATAAGGTAGATCAGGGGAAACATCTTTTCCAAAATATTTAGTAAATATTTTCTCATAAGTACCATCTAATCGTATTTCACACAAGGTCTTATCAATGAGCTCTTTGAGTTTATTATTTCTTTTCAACATCATAAAACCAATATATCCATTATTATCCTGACGATCAGCTATTTTAAATTTGTTACCCTCAATATTATTTTTTTTAAGAAAGTAAAAAAAAGGAGCGTCTGGTATCATAGTTGCATTGGTACGACCACTTGATAATAGTTGTAAAGATTGTTCAAAATTACCACTAAATATTAAATTTGCTTTTAATTCCTGTGCTAATTGAAAAAGATTTGTACCCATTATTTGAGCAACTGTTTTTCCTGCAAGATCATTGAAACTATTAATATTTTTTTCATCATTTCTTACAATTAACAAGAGACTATTTGAAATATATGGTATTGAAAAATCATAACCCTTTTGTCGTTCTTTTGTAATAGTTACACTGACTAAAATATCATATCTATTTGCATCTATTCCAAAAATAAGACTGCTTGTTTTGGTTTCAAAAAATTCTGTTTTTAAATTAAGGCGATTAGCAACTTCTTTTATAAGATCTATATCAAATCCTATCAGCTCGCCTTTTCCATTTTCAGAGTGAAAGCTATGAGGTGGATAAGTTCCATCCGTACCAACACGTAGGACAATAGATGTGTTGTTTTTACTAGAAAAATTTACATAACCTAAAATTATAAAAAATAACAGAAAAATTATACACAAAAATACTGACAAAACCACGTATTTTGAAAAATAAAGTTGTTTTAAAATATTGAAACAACAATTCATATCCTATATCCCTATAGTATTTTTCAAAATTTTAAATATAAACATACCAATTTTCGTAATTTTATTTGCTAGATAACAGCATAACAATCACTATCATTATAGTGAATACTATTTATTATATTTTCATTAACTATTACTTATGACGATAAAAATCGTGTTACTTCTATAAGATAATGAGCTTTTTTTCCATAGTGATTTAAAATATCAATAGTGTTTTTGGTGCGTTGGATAATTTCTTGTTCTATCCAATGTTTACCCTTTAGTTTTATAAGACAATGTTTTTGAGTAGTAGCATTTTTTGTGGACTTTTTACTTGTATGCAAATCGTTTTCAAAATCAAGTAAATCATCAACTAATTGAAAAATAATGCCTAGATTTTCTCCAACACGGCATAATCGAGTCTTTTCTTCCTGATTTGCATTTGCAATGATAGCACCTGCTTCACAAGCAAATCGCATAAGCGATCCTGTTTTCATTTTTTGTATGATGAAAATATTATTTTCATCAGGTATTTCATCTTTAAGATCCATTATTTGTCCACCTAACATACCATTCATTCCTGAATTACGTGATAGTGACAAAGCTAACTCAGATCGTATTCTATCTTCTAATCTAGTATCAGGTGAAAATAATATTTCAAAAGCATAGGTTAACAAACTATTTCCAGCAAGAATAGCTGTAGCTTCATCATATTTAATATGAACCGTAGGTTTCCCACGTCGTATATGCCCATCATCCATTGCTGGAAGGTCATCATGTATAAGAGAATAACAATGAATACATTCTATAGCTGCTCCAATTCGTAATACTACAGGATCATTAAATCCGAATAGGGCGGCACATTCAGCAATCAAGAAGGATCGTAATTTTTTACCTCCATTTAAGATAGAATAACGCATAGCAGATAGTAATATATCAGTACTATTTGTTTTATAATTAAGTGATTCGCTTGATAATAAGATATCTAGTAGGGATTCTATAAGTTTGGAATTGTTTTGTAATTTCAGCTGTAAAACACTTTCCATAGATCTTATTCCTCTTCAATCTTATTATAATTTGGTATATTTAGTTGAATTGCTGAGGTTGAGCCATATAATTTAAACACAAAAGTCATTAGGATACAGTGATTACTACATGTATATTGAGAGTTATATAAATATTTTAAAAACACCACTCTATGATATCGTGTTATGCAATTAAATGTAAAGATATAATGAGAGAATATAACAATATAATATAGTAAAAAATTAATAGTATAGATCGTTTATATATAACTCATATCCCTTTTACCATGGATTTGATTATTAAAGACATGCTCGTAAAGCTAGTACATTCACCAAACATTATGAAGTGGCATGATCGGAGTGCTAATCAAACAAAGGTCTGTGAGATTCTTGCTTTTCCACGTCATACCTTTCTTCAAATTGTAAAGTATATTAGGAGCTGCTTGCCTGTTCATAACGTATATATATATTTTATATATCAATACTATATATTAAAAATGATAATTGATTTTAATAAAATTAACTATAGAACGAATTTATAAATATTGCAAAAACAATAAAATTTTTTAGCTTTTATATGAAGACTGTTTTGAATGCGCTTATTGACGATAATATTATCTAAAATTAAAAAAATCACTTTATATAATAAAGCAAGCTTTTCCACCGTATTTGCTTTTAGTATTATTCCTTTATTATCGGCAGTATTTTTATTAACACTCATCATCAATTTATATCATAAAAAAGTATCTTTGGAAAATGCTAATAATGTTGCTATTCTAGCCGGCGCATCAAAAATGGTGTCTAATTTTAGTAAATTAGGTGAAAATATTACAAATTATGCTAATAAGTATGTCATAATGGACGTAAAAAAGTTTATTAGAAATCACCTCAAGGAATCTCTATCTGTTGCGGTATTTGATAAAACAGAAATCAATCATATTGCAGATAAAGCTAAAGTTGATGTATTTTTTCATAATAAAGATTCATCAAATAATTTTCAATTATCCAAAAATCAATCATCTTTTAAAGATAATAAGATGTTGTATCATATCAATATCACAACTTTTTATGATTATTATCCTAAGTTTTTGGGAAATCTTTTTGCTGAGTATCTACATAAAACAATAGTAGTTTTTATGCATGCTATTGTAAAAATGGAAATAGGAAATAGATCTGTTTCTTTTTTAGAATTCGTCATAGATCTGTCAGGGTCAATGAATTGTTCTATGGATGTTAATCCAGAAAATCAAGATTTATATAATATGTGTTTAAATGATAAAAAACGTTCTAAAATAACTGCTCTCAAGAATGCAATGTTGCTTTTTCTTAATACAATAGGAAATATTCCCAATGCTAAACAAAAAAATTATGTGGGACTAGTAGGGTATACTGAAAGTATTGTCAAAAATATACCTCCATCATGGGGGACAGAAAATATTAGGCAATATGTTGAACAAAAGATGGATTCCATTACGAATGCCGGAACAAATTCTGCTCCTGCAATGAAAAAAGCATATAAAGAACTGACTGCTGATGAACGAAGTAATTTTTTCTCAAAACTTCTTCATAAAAGATCAAAGTTACCATCTATGCCACTTCACAAGTATATCATATTCTTGACAGATGGAGCAAACAATTATCAAAAAAATGATCAACAAACTCTAAAGATATGCGAAAAAGCTAAGAATCATTCTATAAAAATATTTACAATATCTATTAATTCTCCTGCAAGTGGGCGATATTTATTGAAAAAATGTGCTAGTTCTATAGAATACTATTACAACGTAATTGATATAAGTTCTATGCTTCAAGTTTTTCAGAATATTTCTACATTGATAGCTAGAAACAAGTACGAAGTAATTTTAAAGGAATAAAATATTTTGTTTTTTATATAGTTTTTAGATAGTCATAATCTCTTATTATATAAAAAGTTCAATGTTCAAATCATGATATGAAATTACAAGAACAACTTATTATCAAAAAACAAATGAGCTTTCTTGCAAGCAATATTTAAACCATATGACCATTAAAAGATTTATCATAATAACATTATTTATACATTAGCATTCTGTTTTGTTTTACGATTTGTTTAGATAAATAAACAAATTTAAAAAATTTTATATAATTGAACACGATCGGGATTATATTAGTAGAAAATATTTGATATTTAAAATTTTTTGGATAGAAAATATGATTTGCCATAATTGAATATCGAAAAATTAGCAATGATAGCATGATAGGTCATTTGATTTTGTTGTAGAATTATATGATCTAAAAAGATGAAAAATTTAAGATTCATATTTTTCTATAAATTCAATCATAGAATCATATAGAAGATAATATATTTTATAGGTTGATTATGATCACTCCACGTATGTTTGATTTTATTGGAAGGGGAGGCATTAGTACTCCATTTCTTGTTGTTGATAGTGATGTTATACGTCAAAATATGACTATTTTCCATCAAGTTATGTCAGGGATAGATATTTACTATGCTGTGAAAGCCAATCCTGATCGTGCTATTCTTGAGTGTCTAGGATCAATGCAGTCTTGTTTTGATTGTGCTTCTATAAGAGAAATTGATATGGTATTATCTTCCGGTATATCATTTGATCGTATTTCTTATGGCAATACAGTTAAGAAGGAAGCAGATATAGCATATGCTTATGCAAAAGGTGTTCGTTTATTCGCTGTAGATAGTTTTGAAGAAGTTGCTAAAATATCTCGTATAGCTCCCGGATCTCAGATTTTTTGTCGGATTCTTTGTGATAATTACGAAGCTGATTGGTCTCTTGCTTATAAGTTTGGTTGTTCATTAGAAATGGCTATTAAAATATTATTACAAGCGCATTGTAGTGGGCTTGAGGCATATGGAATTTCTTTTCATGTCGGTTCACAAATGACTAAAGTAGATGCATGGGATAAATCTCTTATTGATGTTAAGTATGTTTTTGCATCACTTATGAAACACAATATTGTTCTTAAGATGGTTAACATGGGCGGAGGTTTTCCCATAAAATATATAAATGAAGTTCCTGCATTAGAAGAGTATGCACAAGCTATTAAATCTTCACTAAATAGACATTTGGGTTCCTTTCCTCCATTTAGAAAAATGATTGAACCAGGCAGGTCAATGCTTTCAAATTCTGGGGTGATAAAGTCAGAAGTTGTTCTGATTTCAAAAAAGTCAGAACAAGATACTATGCGTTGGGTTTTTTTAGATATAGGAAAATTTAGTGGTTTAGCAGAAACTACAGGAGAGATTATTCGGTATAAAATTCGTACTAAGCGTGATTCAGATATTATGGCGCCATGTATACTTGCTGGTCCCACTTGTGATTCTATGGATATTCTGTATAAGGATAATCCTTATATGTTGCCTATATCTCTAATGATTGGTGATGAAGTTTTGATTGAAAATACTGGATCTTATACCACAACTTATTCAACTGTGGGATTTAATGGCTTTGAACCACTAAAATCTTATGTGATTTAGCTAATTATATGATTGCTCTAAATTAGTTCTTTAAAGGGCTTATAAATAAAAATACATGCAATTATAATTATTTAGCTTATGGAATAGGAAGGAGTATAGCCGTTAAATAAAATACTATTTTTCCATTCCTTACGTATTATTTTACGATATAATCCGTAAATAAGAAATGTGATTTACAAATAAATATTGTCCGGTAGGGATTATTGCATATATTTGCCATTATCAGGACCCTACTAACAACTTTTATTTTTAATAATTTACTTTTTTTATATTAAGAAGATCAATTTTATATTACGGTTGTTGATTATTTTATTTATAAAAATATCAAATGTTGAATTATATAATAAATTTTATAAATATTATTTCGGAGTGGATATTGTTACTTACATTCATATTTTAGTTAATTTTATTATAGTGATTGTATAATTATGGTGTGTGAATTTACCTAAGAATTATCACGTTAGACATAGTTCTAAGCATTTGAATACTATATGATACACAATAAAAATCATTTGGAATAGTGTTTGAACGTATGTTATTGTCATAATGATAGATATATGATGGTTTTATCTTAGATATTTTTCCATATCGTTTATTAAAAGGAGTTATTATGAAAGCAGGCATTCGTCCACTTGTCGTTGGAAATTGGAAAATGCATGGCTTCTGTGCATCTCTTGAGAAAATTGAGAAAATTGTTGAGCATGTTAGTAAAAAAGATTGTCATGTTGATGTTGCTGTATGTCCTCCTGCAACCCTCACCTATGCTGCGGCTCGCCTTTGTGGAAAATCTGCGTTAATGATTGGTGCTCAAGATTGTCATGCATATGAATCTGGTTCTTATACGGGAGATATCTCGGCAAATATGTTAGCTGATTGTGGAGCCAGTTGCGTGATTTTAGGACATTCTGAAAGACGTATAGGACATCAAGAAACAAATAAAATGGTGCAAGATAAAGTAAAAGCCGCTTGTGGATCGGGACTAATTCCGATTGTTTGCATTGGCGAAACCGATGATGAGTATCGTTGTGGTAAAACAGTTGAAGTATTGCAAAAACAATTAGAATTCAGCTTACCCAGTGAATTTGGAAAGGCCAGTTCTGTTATCGCCTATGAACCAGTATGGGCAATTGGTACGGGGAATTTTCCTTCCGTTGATGATCTTAAAAAAGTACATTCATTTATTCGTAGTTTTTTGTTGGACCGTTTCCCGGAAGAAGGACAGAGAATGCGAATTCTATACGGGGGATCGGTTAGTAGCTCTAATGTAAAGGAATTTTTACACATTGATAACATAGATGGTGTATTGGTCGGTAAAGCTAGTCTTCAATATGAAGTATTTTTAGTAATTATTACCACTTTTGAGCGTTCATACGTTGATTATTATATGTAAAATGTGTCATTCATATAGCAATGTATATTACTTTTTTTTAATATTATGAATGGAACTGTTTAATGCAAATGTTTCTTATAATTACACACCTTCTAATTGTATTTGGATTGGTGTGTGTGATCTTAATTCAATCATCTGATAGTAGTGCCTTTGGCGCTTCTTCTTCCTCTAATTTTTTTTCTCGAGGTGCTCATAACGATTCTCAAATACGTTTTACGAGTATTCTTGCTTTTCTTTTTTTTGCTACTTCTATATCATTGAGTATATTGTCGCGTTATAACTCTGTGAAATATAGGGAAGTTTTGCGTCAGTATTCTGTTGATTCTAAGAATAAAACTAAGGATTCTAATCCAATTATTCCAGATTCTACCACTAAAAAGAATGGCGCTATATCTAAGTCAGATTCTTCGTCTGCTGGTGTTAAAAAGGCAGTTGCATCTGCTGGTGTTAAAAAGGCAGTTGCTTCTCCGTCTGTTTCTAAAAAAGAAGTTTCTTCATCTTCTACTATAAAATAGATTAGGGTTTATATTTCGATGATATTTGTTTTACAGGTTTAACTGTGGTTAAATATATTTTTATAACTGGTGGGGTGGTTTCTTCTCTGGGAAAGGGGGTAGCAGCAGCATCTTTGGGAGCGCTGTTGAAGTCTCGTGGATATAAGGTAAGGATACGTAAGCTTGATCCTTATCTTAATATTGATCCTGGGACAATGAGTCCATTTCAGCATGGTGAAGTTTTTGTTACTGATGATGGCGCTGAAACAGATTTAGATCTTGGGCATTATGAACGATTTATGGGTGTTTCTGCTACTCGTGCAGATAACATAACAACTGGAAGTATATATAAAAATGTTATTGATAAAGAGCGACGAGGAGATTATCTCGGCGCTACTGTGCAAGTTATTCCTCATGTTACCAATGAAATAAAAGAGTTTATCACTAATGAAAATGAAGGAATTGATTTCGTTATTTGTGAAATTGGTGGTACCGTTGGTGATATTGAGGCAATGCCTTTTATAGAAGCAATTCGTCAACTTGGTAATGAATTATCATATTATAAAAGAAGATCCATTTATATTCATTTGACTATAATTCCTTATATTATTTCGTCTGGTGAACTTAAAACAAAGCCTACACAGCATTCAGTAAAAGAATTGCGAGCTCTTGGTGTGCATCCTGATATTTTGTTGATACGCTCTGACCGTGAGATTCCTGAAAATGAACGGCGCAAGATCTCATTATTTTGTAATGTTCCAATTTCGGCAGTTATTCAGGCGATTGATGTTGATGACATATATAAAGTTCCTGTTTCATATCATAGAGAGGGAATGGACAGCGCAGTTCTAAATTGTTTTGGTATGCAGAATGTTAAACCATTACAACTAGAAGATTGGCATAATTTCAGTCATCGTATTTTTTCTATAAAACATGAAATTGTAATTGCTATTGTTGGAAAGTATACTAATCTTAAAGATGCGTATAAATCTCTAACAGAAGCATTACGTCATGGTGGTATTATAAATTATACAGATGTTAAGTTATCATGGATTGAAGCCGACGTTTTAGAAAAAGAAAATCCAGAAAATCATCTTAAGGGCATTCAAGGTATTGTTGTTCCAGGAGGATTTGATAAACGTGGTTCTGAAGGAAAGATTGCTGCTATAAAATTTGCACGTGAAAATAAAATACCTTATTTTGGTATTTGTTTTGGCATGCAAATGGCTGTTTTAGAAGCAGCGCGTAACCTTGCAAATATACCAAATGCTTGTTCTACTGAATTATGTAAAGAAGGGGCACCAGTTATTGCTCTTATGAATGAGTGGATGAAGGAAGATCATCTAGAGGTACGTTCCACATCTGATAATTTAGGAGCAACTATGAGGCTAGGGGCTTATGATGTTTGTTTAAAAGAAAAAACTCATATATCTAGTATATATGGTCTCACCCTAATTTCAGAGCGTCATCGTCATCGATATGAGGTAAACTTGGAGTATAAGCAAACATTAGAAGATTGTGGCTTGATATTTTCAGGATTTTCTACGGATAATTCTCTTCCTGAAGCAATAGAATATGGAGATCATCCTTGGTTTATTGGGGTACAATATCATCCTGAATTAAAGAGTAGACCTTTAGACCCTCATCCTCTTTTTGTAAGTTTTATTAAGGCAGCATTATCATATAGTAATATCAATACACCATAGATTATTGATCAGTTTTAATATTAGGATATGATGGATCTATATATATGATATTTATATAAACCCCTTTTATGTCGTATAATCAAGCACTTAAGTGGATTTCTATCAAACCTTGACCCATTGATTCTACTAACTATTTTCAACGACCTTTCACACCTTTTATATGTTTTTTGCAAGCAAATTTACAGTATAAGAAGCTAGTTTTTTCCTATCTGCATCTTTGGTATATACTTCAGCCATATTTGATTTTGACCATCCATACATAGCCATTAATTCATATGAACTAGCTCCTGCATTTGCTAATATAGTTGCTCCTGCTTTTCGCAATCCATGACATCCACAATTACTAGGTAATCCCGATTTTTTGCATTGATCTTTAAACCAAATCCCGAACGCCATAGCGTCAGAAAACATTTTTCCACGTGCGGATGGTAAAAATACCTCACCACTATAAGGTGTCGCATCCATGCATTTTTTCAGAGTGGGGGCGATAGGTATATGCACCTGTATTCCTGTCTTTTGAGTTTGGATAGACATGACATCATCTTTAATATGTTGTATGCCCACTCGCATAACATCAGATCTTCGCAATCCTAGAAACAACATCATCTCAAGTGCTAATCTCGCTTTTGTTCCTATAGGGTGATATTTTCTGAATTGTTTAATTTGTTCTATAGTCCATGTATGAAAACCTTTTGTTTTCCACGGTTGGCGGGAAACTCCTATAGTAGGATTTGATTTTACTAGTCCTCTTGACATTGCCCATTTAAAGACTACCGACATAGTACTAAGAAAAACATTAGCTACAACCGGATTTGCCGAACGTTTGTCCATCGCCTTTTGGATCACTTGCTTTGTAATGCGTGATACTTGAACCTTTCCTGAGTCTTCCATTAATCGACTTAATATACCTTTACGGCTTCTTTTTGAGTTTGCTTTGAGAGAGGTAAAAGAGGGGCTTTGTACATATTGATTAATCAACCATTCAAAGGTACCTTTAGACATGATGCCGGTTTCTTTTTGAACAAAAGGGCTTCCTGTTAAAGCTTCAATATATGCTTCTTTAAACTCAGGTGTATCTGGATGATTAGGTAGGCGAATACATTTACCGTTTTTACGGAAATACCAAACCTTACGTCCATGTCTTGTATATTGACTGTAGGTATATGGAAAACGTCTCATAAATCAATGTCATCGTCATTTATAAGTATGTCATCAGGTATTTTGTAATCAGGATGTATTCTGATTGTTACACCATCCACAAAACATTCAAAGGTTACATTTCTTTTCTTGGCGATAACCGCCATTCTATCTAGATCCGATTGTTTGATAAGTGCTACTATACCCATCTTTTACTCCTTTTGTTTGACTATTGTTGTAATCAGACGGATTTGCTCTACTGCATGTTTCAAATTGTCATTTACAATTTTGAACTGATACGCTCTTTTCATTCCGTAAATGTCTTCATCTGGGATTAGGACGTGTTTACCTCTTCTTTGCTCTCTTCGTTGTTGTAGAACGTCTGTGGATGGAGGAGCGATGAATATGGGAATTATCTGTTTATGAAACAGTCTTTCAAATTCCGCTAATCCCTCATTTGTGAGTATCGTTAAAACATCAAATCCTTTGTTCAAAGTTTCAATGATATCAGATTTCAATAAGCCATAATGCTTATCCCGATAAATCGTAGTTTCTATGAAGTAATTTCTTTCTTTCCAAACTTGAAATAGGTTAGATGATATAAACCGATAATCTACGCCATCTTCTTCAAACTCCCTAGGTGCTCTTGTGGTTACTCCTAAAGGCATGACTAGATTATTAGAAACTTCGACAACAGCTTTAGCTAAAGTGGTTTTGCCAACTCCCGATGCTCCGATTAAGATAAAAAGATAGGACATGATTAATATCCTATATTGTCTAATAATATGTGTTTAGGGGGGATGAATTCTGGTGGGATAACTTTTCTTAGAGCTTCAACTCTAGCTTCTAAATCATCATAAAGCCCATCTGGTATTCCAATATAAAGTCTATAATAATTCCTACGATGGTGTAGACAAATAAGAGTTAAATACTCGAATTCTATCAGGGCTTCTATGGTAGATAGTTGATGGCAAGGTTTGAAGTTTTTAACTATTGAATATAGCGTCTTCTCAGATGGAAGATATTGTGCTTCATGCTTTTGTGCCCTTTGTATGAGTTTGAGACGGGCAGATGCGTCAGGGTTGAAAGCCTCATAATCGTGTATTGCCTCTTTAATGTCTTTAGTCATACTGCCTCCTTTTTCATAGCTTCAAGTAACAATTCTTGAACTGAAGCTTTGGTTTGCAAACGTTTTAAAATGATTTCGTCAATGGTATTTTTAGCAATGAGATAATGAACAAACACTGCTCGGTTGAAACCAGCTTGTCGTTGTCTGGTTACTCCAATACGTTCAATCATCTGTTGATGAGTTTCTAAATCCCACCACAAGGAGAAGAAAACAAGAATATTGCCCCCATATTGGAGGTTTAACCCATGGCCACACGACATAGGATGTGCGAACAATAAAGGTATTTTGCCCTTATTCCAATCAACTATAGTTTGCGGGTTTTTATCTAATTTCTTGCCTTGTGGAAAAGCTTTATGCAATCGGTCTAAATCACTATTAAAATGATAAGCCACTAAAATAGGTGTGCCACCAGCTTCCTCTTTAATTGATTCCAAAGCTTTTATTTTGATATTATGGGCTTCTTTCCAATCTTTTTGATCATTGTAGTAAATTGCTCCATTAGCTAGTTGAAGACATTTGATAGTTTTAGCAGCGGAACTAAACGCCTCTAAAGACTGTTCTTCAATCTCACAAAACATCTCTCTTTCAAACTTCTTATACAGTTTCTGCATTGATGTAGATAAAGATAGAAGATGTGTCAGAATAACAGGTTCATCAATATCTTTGTAATCAGCTATATTTAGAGATAAGCAATAATCAGCAAGTTTAGCTTCAATTTCTGTTTGAGCAAAGCTTTTAGGATAATGGCGAACGGCTCCAACATGACTACCAACTTGTTGAGTATCAAACCAACGTTGAACATAACTTTTAAATACCCGTCCTAAACTTTCTCCTTTATCCAAAAACCAGATCTGCCCCCATAAATCAATTAGACCATTAGGCGAGGGTGTACCTGTCAATTCAATAAAACGTTTTATTTTGGAAAAGGACATTTTGGCTAAAGCTTTAGCTTGTTTACCTCCTTGATGAATACGAAAGGATTTTAACCTTGTACTTTCATCAACAACAACAGTAGGAAACTTCCAATTATCTTGTTGAACTAACCAAGGGATATTTTCAAAATTAATGGTGTATATATCGGCAACAGTTGAAAGGGCTGATAAACGTTCTTTTTCCGTTCCGACAATACAGGAAATTCGCATATCAGAAAAAGCTGACCAACGCTCTATTTCATCTCTCCATACTGTAGTCGCAACACGCAAAGGTGCAATAACTAAAATAGGACTAGGATCTTCTATGCGTATTATGGATAAAGCAAACAAAACAGAAGCGGTTTTACCTGATCCCATAGATGCCCAAACTGCACAGCGATCATGGTTTAAAATCCAATCAACCATCGTTTTTTGATGTTCTGCTAATTTAAGTAACATTTCAATTCTTCCAAAAAGTTATCTACCTCATGAACAGATGACAAAACTTCAACTTTCTGCTGATGTCGTTTAAGTGTGAGGATTTCCCGTTTTTGAGCTGTTGACAATCTGCCTCCTTTTTTCTTCATCTCTACCCAAAAGAGAGTTCCTTGAGGTGTAATAATCAAGCGGTCAGGACAGCCTCTGTGGCTGATGAACTGGATTTTGCGAATAAAACAATCAAGCTCACGAACTCCTTTAACTAAACGTTTTTCTAAAGTTGATTCCGCTATCATTTCCGATATCTCTTTGCTTCATAGCCTTCGGCTTTTAGGGGAAGCCCCTTTGCCCAAATAGGATTTTGGGTCATAAGCTCACAAAGTGTTTGAGCGTTATATTCCGAAGTATCAGGAACTTCACAAACAATCTCATCATGAACTGTGAGAACTATTGGATATCCAGCTTGAGTTGCATTAATCATTCCTTGAGCTAAAATATCTCTACTAACTGCTTGCACAATATTCTCAGTTAATTTCCCACCATAGGTTCGTTCTCGCATTAACTGAGATGTTGCGGAATTAAGATATGATCGATCATTTTTCACATCGACATAAACAAGATTTCGTTGAGAGGGCAGGGTGATTAGAACATTTTGATTTTGTTTCTTCATTATAAGACGAGGAACGTAACTCGCCCGTCTAGCCACTATTGACCGACCTTCTTTCACAACACAGTCAAATCCCTCTTCACAATCTTTCCATAGCTGAACTACTTGTTTGTGTTTGGTTCGCCATGCCGTTTTAACTAATTCACAAGCTGTTCCAATAAACAAATCTTCTACAGCAAATTCTGGATACGTCTCTTGCATCCAAATACAACGATTTTCTGCTTGTTCCCAATCTTCGATACTTGTGGTTTTTCTGACATTCTCGCTAAACCGTTTTAGATCTAATCCTAAATTAGATGCCATTTTTTGAAAAACCTTAGCACCTCCTTGATAGCCTAAGGCTAATTCCATAACTTTCCCAATAGCTCTCTGATCTTTGGTTACAACATCAATAGAGACGTTAAACGCTTTAGCATAGGAGGTTACATAGACATCTTCGTTTTGAAGAAAAGCGTTTATCTTCCATTGTTCACCTGCTATCCAAGCCAATACACGCGCTTCAATTCCTGCTAAATCCGCAACAACGAGTTTTTTACCTTTTGAAGCTATGATACAAGATCGGACACAATCACTAGCAAAACTAAGGGGATCTGTAATAGATCCGTCAGACAACAGTGTTTGAACATCTTGTTCAAGTTCTGTAGAACTACGTTGTTGACGTGGAAGATTTTGCGGTTGAAACACACAACCAGACCAACGGCCAGTTCGGCTTGCTCCGTAAAACTGCAATGTTCCTCTAAGTCGAGCATCACTACTAATAGCTTTCGATAACGTGTTTAGTTTCAAAATGGACGATTGGGAGGATAACAATCTATTAGTCAAAATGACTTGTGCGTTTTCTGTGATAGGGGTTTGAGCTAATGCAGTTCTAACTGTATCCTCCTTCATGTCAGGAAGATCTACACCCTCCATCACAAATAGATAGTTATTTAAAAGCTCAGTACGACGGGAGGATTGAACAACCTCATTTGTTAAGGTTTGTATCTCCGCATCTAAACGTTCTCTTTCAGTGCTTATGAGGTTTTGTAGTTTGGTAACAAGTTCCAAATCAATAGCATAACCCCGATCATTAATTGTTTGATCAAGAAGCCACAAAGCTCTTTCTGATTTTGATAAAGGGGTTAATCTATTATATAACTCTCTTGTTGCTTCAACATCTCGTTTGCAATATTCCCCAAATAACCCCCATGCGTGTCTATGATTAGGTTTATTAATATCATAAGGGGAGGTATCAATGGATCCCCCACAAAAACGAGCAATAAGAGCTTTGCCCTCATCCATTTTAGTGAGACGTTCAGGAAACCTCAATGCAAGACATGCGTTCTTCAAAGATGACGGTAAACCATTCACCCGTGCTAAAACACTTGTACAAATCCAACGGTGAATAGGGATATCTATATTCAAAGACTTTTTAAACAATACCCGCTCAAACAAACTATTGTGAGCAACACATATAGTTTCTGGATCTTGTAAATAGGCGAGTAGGTCAGATGGAATGAGGGATGTTTTAGTACGATCCCACAATTTAACTCCCTCATTCTCAAATGCATATGCACATAAAGTTATAATAGCTTCTTCTGCATATGCCCAAACCCCAACTTTGGGTAAGGGTTTAGGACTTCTCGTTTCTATGTCTATGAACAACAACTTTAACATGATTACCAAGGCATTTCATTAAGTTCAGCAGATGCAAAAGTTGAATTAGTTGTTTCGTCTTCTTCATCTCCGTAGTTTTCGAAATCATCATGGTCCGCTTTTGGAGACGATCCCCAACGTTCATCATTCTTAAAGAACTGAACACCAGTTAAAGTACAAGAAAGCCCTTTAGTTTTATATGTTTCTAACTCATATGCTAAGATATTAAGCTTCGCTATAACATGACAACCAGGATAAAATACCTCTTTTGGATTACTCACAAGTCGGACTTGACGATCAATTAATAACGGTTGAGTTATCTTGTTTTTTGCTGAGATATACATACAATTTGTATATGATTTTTCATAAACTTCAGGTTTAGATGCTGAAGCTATTTTTGCATCTCCGTCTTTAAGGATAATCCTGTTTTTAACTTTAGCGTTTTCTATGAATCTCCCAACATCGGCATTAGGGAAAGCTTCTTTCACAGCGGCTTTCATCACGTCCATAATAGCTTTAAGCTGTGTTGTATCCGATTTTGGTATAATGATATCAGCACCATAGTATTCATACGATTTACCATCGGGCGATGTCATACTTACCATCTTGTCTAATGCTGGGTAGGAAAGACGACCTTTGACATTAATTGATTGCATTTTTATTCTCCTTGTTTTGTGAATGGTTGTTTAAATGGGTTTGTACAAAGGGAATTAACAAATTTGCATTCCATTTGAGCTGTTGAGTTGAACCATCTGTATGATGCTTAGATACATCAAATAGTTTGCCCCCTAATTCCAATCCTTTAGCTGTTGGTAGATAGCCACCAGTTGCCTTACTTAGTTGTAATCCCAGTTTCAATAAAAGCTTGTTCAAGTTCTTCGCATTCATCACGGGATTAAGCTTTTCGCCTATTAATGTAGGAGTTAAATACTCGTCATTATCAGAAGAGGGCAGATGTGATATTTCAGCAGAAGCTAAAAGGTCAAAACCTGTAAGTTCCGCAACACCTCTATTAGTGGCCAACATCAATTGGTTTTCTTTCAAACCTGTTTGGCTTAATGTCTGTTTAATGAACTGATGCGCTTTGATATAAGAAGTAGGCGAAACTGCTTTAGGTGGTTTCTTAATTGAATAACTACCCGTTTTACGTAAAGTAGGTAATATCTCTTCAAATACCTTACGTTCAAACTTCTCCGCAGATGGCAATTTGCTTTTAACAATCAATCTGTAAACATCAGGTTCAGTTATAATACGTACTTTTTGAGTTCCGCCCTCTGTCTTAAGGGGGTAGCTACGGGCGACCCCCTTGCAATTATCTTTTATTGCATCAGATATATTTTTATAACCCAATATCTTAGCTATATCTTTAGCCACAAAAGCAATTGTTCCGTTTTTATCCACAACTGTACGAATCTCGTTGCTTTCAAATTCAAATGGTATTATATCAGACATATTCATTATCCTTTCTAACTCATTACTTCAAAATCACTTAATTGTGCTTTTTGAATTTGGTTGATTTTTGGGGTTATATCACGAGGGGCGATGACTGGTTTTCCATCTCCTCTTGTGATAAACTCCTGTATCTTCTCCCAAACTTCAGTCGGTACAATTCGCTCTTTGTGGAATTGCTCCACTTCTTTAGGTGTAATCAACGATTTCTTAAACGCTCTATCACCTAAGATATCGGTTAAAAGCTCCGTGGCTTTTTCCGTATCTTTAAAGGTCCGATTGCCTTTACGTCCTTCAACTAGTTGATATCCCTTAATTTCTACTCCATCGCTTAAACGTTTAAACATCTCTTCTTTTAACGCTTTGGCATATTGTTCAATAAGTGATAACGACGAATAGGCTTTAGCTAAATCTACCTCAGTTCCTCTTGCAGGATCTTGCAAAGATTCCAACAACACATGTCTATTCAACGCAGGACAACGAACTTTAGCCCGACAAAATCTACAAGCGTTCTCATCCACTCCATAACTATCAAGTGGAATAACCCTTTTGCCTTTAAGCTTTAATGCTCGTTCTCCTTTAATTCTGAACTCTTGTGCTTTCTCCAATAAATCAACAGTAGATATCTTCCATTCTTTGATTGGATCACCCGCCCTGATACGAGGTTGAATAATAGCTAATGTGATTGTTTCAGGTTCGCCGAGAATATCAGCGTATAAATGCAATGTTCCACATGCATACAACATCAATTGCGTATTATTCTCAGCTTGAACCTCAACTCCAGCTCCATACTTAAAATCCGCTATAATCCAATGGTTATCATCAAAAATAATAATATCCGCTGTTCCTGTTGCGTCTTTCTCCGTAGTAAAAGGCTCAAGGGGCACTTCAGTTTCAGATAGAACTTCTCCAGAAAATGAACGTGTATAATCTAATGTCATTTGAACACTTGATGTCATTTCCGCATCAACCACACGGGTATCATCTTCAAAAGTCAGTTCTTTGTCTTTGAAACTTTCAACATCACAATTCTGTGTTATACAATATGCTAAGAAGTTATGAGCAAAGGTACCTTCAGAAGCATAAATACTTGTTGTTTGGGGGATTTTGCTTTCAAGGGTAGGTGCGACAGGGCATTTCAACCACCGATGACTACCAGAAGCCGATATAAAAGCGTGTTTAGTCATTATTCAATCTCTTCAATTATCTAAATTGTTTTCAATTATTTAAGCTGATGGGGATGACGGAGGTTCGTTGTCATATAAGAAAAAAACCACGTAAACGATACAGAGCACTCCACTAAGAACCAACATGAAATCAAGCATCTTCTAGCTCCAACAACCTCGTTTCTAACTTATCCAAATCCTCAATCGTGCAATCCGCAAAGGTCTTAGGCTCGCCTAAAGTAGGCACTATAATTTCATTCAGAAATTTAACCTTGCCTTCCTTCCCACCCCGCTCAATGAAACTTAACGCTAAATTCGTTACTCGCTTTTTTAACCCCGAAGTATCTGTTTTAGGAGGAGTAATAGTAGCTGGCCCAATTTGCGGTTTATCTTGTAAAATCTGAGATAATCCGTTTGTAATAAGTTTTTGAAACTGTAATAAAGTCGTGGTGTCTCTGGTTTTAATAGCTTGTTCGATTGTTTCTACGTTCATGTTAAATCTCTCATTCTGCTTACTACTGGGGGTGGGAAATTGCTGGAGAAACAAAAAAAACCACCCCCGAACCCCATTATTGGGTAACTCTAAAATTCATAATCTAATTCTGTCCTGCATAAGATTTGCTCTCTCTGACATTTTCTTCTTCTTTTTTCTGTTTTAAGAGAGTCATAAGTATTTGACTCCATCCTAGTGCTTTTGAAATCTTAATGATGATACTGTCCGTCACTTCAATCTTGTCTAAAGTGTCTCCGTCGGGATCTTTAAGATCCTCAAAATCTTCAAGAGCAGAAACTAAATAGCATTGGATTTTAGCTTCCTTCATTCGGATATTTGGCGGAAGTTTTAGTCTCTCGCTCTCTTCTAAGTTATCGTCATAAAACGTAGGGATATCTATAAATTGGTCTTTAACTTTGCCCATCTTCATCCTCTTTTGTCTTTGTATTTGTATCTATTTAGCAACTGATCTTTATAATTTTCGTTTTGCACAACTAATATTTATACGTTTGTGTGGTGGTAGTATTAGGTATAATTTAAAGTATGTCAAGATAAAAACTTTAAATTATACCTAATATTTTTATAGACACCTTTTATTAACCGTGCTATAACACGGGTAACTCCCACATTCAGAAAGAGATAAAGAAATGAATGAAGTTAAAACCCGTGTCATGTCTAATGTTGATCAAGATGAGAAAGGAATAATAATAACTTTCCATGTTATGGCAGATGCTGAAGTGTCAGAAGATATTATGTAAGCACTTAAGATAAAAGCTGAAGAAAGCGAACATTTGCTTCAGCCGTTTGAAAAAATAGTCTCTAACATTCTAGAAAGGATTAAAGACAATGACAAATAACGATTTAGATTTTGAGGTTCTTACCCGTCGGGTAGATCTTGAAGAAAGTACGTTGATTATACGATTAGAACTAAATAATGGACTATCGGATGATGCTTTAAGACACATCGAATTAGAAGCTAAAGAAGCGGTAAAAGAACATTTACAACCACTCAAAACTACCATCAGAAACATTGAAACTAAAGATTTAAACAAATCATCTAATCCCGATGATGATGTATGTGAGGCTTGCCAATGAAAAATATGACTACAACTAAGGGCTTTGTTGATGAAATTATTAGGCGATGCAAAGCTGAAAATGTTGAAATTACATACACCATAGACGACGGGGACGGCCCTTCTAAAGAGATGACCTACAAGGAGCTTCTAAACCATGTCCAGAATCAAATTAACAGATGAAGAGAGGAAACGACGGAGGCGTGCCTACGATCATCAGCGTTACTTAAATGACAAAGAAAAAGTAAAAGAAAATAACCATCAATATTACCTAAACAACTCAGAAAAAGTAAATGAACAAAAACGTCAATATCGCTTAAACAACCCGGAAAAAGTAAATGAACAAAAACGTCAATATCGCTTAAACAACCCGGAAAAAGTAAATGAATATCAACGTCAATATCGCTTAAACAACTCAGAAAAAGTAAATGAATATCAACGTCAATATCGCTTAAACAACCCAGAAAAAATAAAAGAACGTTACTTAAAAAACAAAGAAAGCTGGATAGCTCCAAAAGAGCCTCTTAGTAAGACTAAAGCTGAGCTAATAGCTTTAGACAGAGAAATAGCACGGTTGAAAGCCATACCGTTAGAAGACAAAATTTATATGAAGGTCTAAATATGTGGAAGGACCAAGCTAAAACCTGTATCAATAACGGGTTTAATCTCATTGCTTTACGCCATAAAGATAAAAGACCGTTACAAGCTGGTAAATGGGAAAAACAACTATTATCACATACCTCTATCGACAATCTACCTTTGTGTGGTTTCGGAATGGTTTGTGGAATTGGTAAACATCCCATTTACGCCTTTGATGTAGATTCAAAAGATGCAAAAACATCTGAAACCTTTATGGAAGGTTTCGAACTTAACTATGGCACACCACATATCAGAATAGGACAAAAACCTAAATTCCTCATTCCTTTCCGCATGAAACAAACCGGAATTAAAAAGAAGAAAACCCCAGATAGCCAACAAGGACATCTTGATATTTTGGGTGATGGGCAGTATTTCGTTGCTTATAATATCCATCCTGTAACAAAAGAAGAATACACATGGTCAAAACCGCCACATGAGTTCAAAGCGGAAGCGCTACCTCTGTTATCCGAAAAGGATGTTGAATATCTTTTTGAACTTTTTACAGAACAAACAACTCCGATTATCAAACAAAAAACAAAAAAACCTGTCAAAGAATGGAATAACGTTGGTAATAGACAATATACCAATAGAGAAATTACCGCCTTTTTATCCTGTTTTAATGAAGAATTCTACAATGGCACTCATGATGAATGGATACCTATTGTCATGGCTGTTCATCACGAAACACGAGGTTCAAATAAAGGAAAAGAAATTGCTAGACGTTGGAGTAAACAGGGTAGTACCTATAATGAGGAAAACTTCAATTACAAATGGGATACATTCGATTTTGAAGAAATAGGGGATAAAGATAAGAAACGCTCTACCTTTGCATCATTGTTTTATCATCATAAAAACTTAATTCCAAACGGCCTTTTATGTGATCGGTTCACTGACGCCTACAACAAGGCGCTTTTCTCTGTGTACCACAAAGGAAAATACGTCTACATAGACTCGCTCGGTGGCTGGTTCGTGAAGAAAGCACACTTGTGGTCTTTGTGTGCAGAGGACAAAACCCAGATGATGGGTATTTTAGCTGACTTTCTAGTGGATTGTAGAACAGATGGGAAAGACTTAAAAGAATGGACAGATGAAGAATTCGAAGAAGAAAAAAAGAAACTAAAGAAAAGAGGATCAAGGGCGATGCCAAAAAGCCCAAGAGAACAATTCAACAACGCTTTTAGATCAAAAGGCGTATCAGACTTCAACCGATCAAAATCTACATTAGCTCTCATAGATACGGGTAGCATCTTCCACTTAACCAAAGAAGAAGAAGAAAACTATACGTGTGATACACGGTATCTAGGAGATACCGACGGCATAACAGATCTAGAAACGGGCAAACGCCTTACTCATGTTCCTAATTTGTACATAACGAAATCAACAAGAACTCCTTATGTAGAGGGCAAACCCTCTCAAAAGTTCATCGACTTCATTTCTGAATACTTCATAGATCAAGAAACAATGGAATTCTTCGCTCGATGTATCGGGATGGCTCTTTTAGGAAACAACAAATCTCAAAAGCTCATCAATCTTTTAGGTGTAGGGGGCAGTGGTAAAAGTACTTTAATAAAACTATTACAACTCGCATTCGGTATGGAATATATATCTCACCTCCAATTCAAAGATATCATGAGTGCTTATGAGGGGGACGCAGGAACTCCAAGCCCTAACATCATAAGAGCGTTTGGGTCTCGTGTCGCTGTCATCAACGAAACTAACGAGCATGCACCTATCAACGAAGCCGTCATTAAAGCTATCACAGGAGGGGATACGATCGCCGCAAGATTGCTATACTCTAACAATATCATCCGAAAAAGAGCGAGTTTCACACCTTTAATCGTGACTAACAAACCCCTCTTAATTCGGAGTACAGATGACAGCATATGGCGAAGAATGGTGATCATCCCCTTTCCGAAAAAGATAAACGAATGGGACGATAACATAGAAGATACCCTAGCCGAATACACATTAGACGCTAAAAAGTTCTTCGTAGAGGGGGCTTTGGATTACATAGCGAGAGGCAGAAAAATAGATATGTCAAACGCATGCGAAAAAGCAACACTTAAGGAAAGAGGGGATTTGGACATATACCAGCAATGGATAGATCAGTGGTGTGAAGTCGGAAACGACTACTACGAAAAATCGGCGATATTAGCAAGAAACTGTAGTGAATTCGCAAGGGAAGAGCTGAACTACACGAAGAACTGGAACGGATTCAATACTAGAAAAGTGAGTGAGGCGCTCCTATCAAAAGGATTCACTATAAAACCCAAGAAGATAGATGGAAAAGTTAGCAAATGCGTATTCGGATTGCGTATGAAAATGAACTTCGACATCATTGAAGATAATGTCATTAATTTAGATGACAAAAGAAAATAAAGCTATTGATGAAACCATACATTAAAATCGAAAGGACTAAAAATAATGAGCAACTCAAAAAGTTATATTGATATCATTACTACTGATGGTAACCACTTAGAGCTAGGCATGGATTGGGAGGACAAAACCAAGAAATACAAAGTGGAATGGAAGGACAAGAAAGGCGTATCTAAATCGGTTGCTATTCAACCCTCTAAGTCAGAAGCAGATACTTTGACACAATTGTTTTTTAACATAGGAATCATACTGTTAAGAACACATGGAGCTTTGAAAAAGATAGATGAACCTGATTTAGACGACATAAGCGAAAAAGGAAAGAAAAACATACGTAAGTTAGCTGAAATGTTCATAAAAGAAGAAAAACAAGGGAAGTAGTAATGTTATCAAATTTGAGAGGTAGGGAAGATGGATAAAAAACAAACGATAGAAGAATATCGGATTGCTAGTCTTGAAGAAAACCACAAAGAACTAAAAGTTGATATCAAAGAATTAAGCACTAAAATTGATGGGTTTCAATCAAACGTTAATCAAGGTTTTGAAAAGGTCAATGATAAAATACATGCAGTAGAACTGAGTTTTGAAAAGGTCAATGATAAAATACATGCAGTAGAACTGAGTTCTAAAGACGCAATAAACACTCAAACTAAATGGTTTATGGGTATAATAGTTTCTATATTCGTTTCTACTATAGGT
>PSQJ01000002.1 GCA_003045065.1 Candidatus Liberibacter europaeus | reverse complement strand
AGCTAAAATAATTTATGGTTCTATACAATGACCTATAGCAAACAAAATCAATCATGAAGATTAGTTAATTATAAAGACAATATTATATTATTAATTAGTTTGCGATAATAATTTATTTTTAGTAATGGTTCACTAAATGTACGTAAAAGTACGCATAATATCATCAAGATGTATAATAATCACCGCAACACTTCATTTATTACAGCAAAAGGCACTGAAATAATTTCCTAGGCTATAATGATTTAGTACATAATTATAATGAAAAAATTGATAATTGCACCATTAACAATAAATCGTTGCTCAGAGCAAATTGCCTTCTTAAAAATAACAACAATATAACTGGTTAGTACAAAACATCAGTAAAAATTGTCATGTATTTATAATAATATAAAATTCTGGTGCAAATCACCTCTATAAAATAATAGATCTAAATAAAAAAGATAGATAAAATAATAATTACATCACGATCTAGGCTCATATTATTTTCTCTTACGCATTTTAGCTTTTTCTCTACATATGGCTTTGGATAGAATGTTTCTATCCTCAATCAAGCTTATAATAAGAGCTTTTATTATACAATCATAAAAACCATGTAAAATCAAAGGGTTATATAGACCCTACCCCTGATTCGGGCTTTGTTGATTCTACTGCATTTTCTTCAAAACAACCCCGCACCTTTTAAGTATCAAATTATCACTAACTTTTCAACAACAGTTCTGCCTCAGCTTCTCTTCTTGAAACTAACCCTTTATAAGCTTTTAATCTTAACCCCTTAAATGTCTTAATCAAATTAACTAAAAGTTGTGTCATTATTATTGACTCCTGCAATCTTAGGTATTACTCAATAAAGGGTACATGGCATGGAACTAAATACGAACTGTGTTAATTCTAGAGAGGATGCATGAATATCAAAAAATTAGAATTATCTTCTATAATGACACTGTCGGCCATGTTCTTAAGTGGTTGCAATTTATCAGATCAATCCCCAGTAATAGAACCGGTTGATCAAACCCATACAATAGAACATTTAAATAGACTTATTAAAACAAAAGATGAACTCCTTGCTATCTCAAATGGGATCATTGATAAGGATGATAAAAACATTGCGATCTTAAATGAAAGAATAAAAATAAAAGATGAAGCAATAAAAAAACGAGATCAATGGATTGAATATAGAGACCAAAGAATTGAAAATTTGAAAAAAGACATTGAGGATTTGCTTGAAGTGTTCGGAGTAAAAAAAGAAGAAGTGCGCCAAAGCTAATTTAATCTCTCTTCTTCTGAACAATTTTATCAGTGTACCAAAAACCAAGAATACAAGCGATTATTTCCTGTGTGAAAGGGGCTAGGATAATCAAAGGATCTGTGGCTATAATATCTTCTTTAACTAGGTTAAACACCAATAACGGATAAACAATAATCCAAAAAAGAGTTGTTAATGGTCTAATCAAAGCGTTGAAACCATCAATCCACTTAACTCCACTTTTGACATTTTGTGATTTAATGCGAGCTAGTCTTATTGGTTTATCTGCTTTTAACTCTTCAATACCATATTTGATATCAGCCAAATCAAGTTGAGTAATACTATCAATTTTGATTTGTTCAAGTTTCATTCTATCATATTCAATAGAGCGTTTTTGCATAAGATGCTCGGATACAACATCAACTATTTTCTCAAAACTTGATGGGACAAAACGTAGTAAAAACCTGAATATACCCCCTGCTAAAAACGATGTAATCAATGTTTAAACCATCCTTTCACATTCAATATCCCATAGATAATTGCGGTAATAGAAGTGACTATGATAGCTACGTTCTTCAACGTCGAAAAAAGCCATTTTATGCTTTTTAAGGTATCAAGAATTTCGTTAACACCTTTTTGTTGTTCTCTGTGCTGTTTTTTAAAAGCCTCCCAATGAGATATAATACAGTCTTGTTTAGCATTTGATTTAGTACAGAACTCAACAAACTCTTCTCTTGTAATATATTGGTCTTGTTTCTTAGCCATTATTTGAACTTCCCTTTAAGCGCTTCTAGCTTCTAGCTCCTTGATCCTTTGTTCCATAGCTTTCAGATCCTGCGGCAGATCTTTTACTATAGCCAAAAGCTTAGAAGCAAATGTTCTATTGGATTTATCAGCATTTTCTAATTGGCTAATTTTGGTTTTATCGGCTGTAAGTTCCGTTTCTAATTGGCTAATTTTGGTTTGCAATGCATCTATTGTATTAATCTTATTTTGCATTGTTTTAAGATCAATGAGATTATCTGCTAAAGTAGATGATCCAACTGTTTTAAAGATAACATCCTTGGGGTCGATAACTTCTTGTATCCAATACCAAGTAGGAAAATAATATCCACGAGTCCGACCTATAACCTTCCATTTTTGCTGTTTTTGTTCATCGCTAGGGTACAAATTCCACACATGAAGACTACCAGATAAATAACCACTATTATCCTCAACTGGATAAGACCAAGAATGTATATCTGTTCCTGATATTACCTCATTCAAACTTGGATCACGATTTAGCCGAGCACATCTTGTTGTTGTACGACCTTGAATCAAACCTAGGAAATGGGGAGTTAGCCGTTTAGCCATTTCATCAAAGATACTTGGACTACTACCATCAACGAACGTTTCACTATTGATATCGATACCGCCATTAGGACGAAAAACTAAATAAGATGCGAAGCCTCCTTTATCGTTAACCCGTCCCATAACCAGATTATCATATGTATTGTACCAAATCTGAGCTACGAGCTGTCCAGCTTTGTTTTTCATATGTATAGTAGGTCTACCGCCACTATCACCCTCTTGTAACCTAAGCTGTGTTTCATCTAACTGCTTTTGTATGGTTTGCAGATACTTCTGTGTTTGAGGATCTAATCCCTCAATCTTCGATAAATCTATTTGTTCTATTTTCTTACAGACTTCTTCGGTTTTACCAGATAAATTATCTACTTTTTGCTCTATTGTATTAGTTGCTTGGGCTAATGAATCTACTTGTTTAGCTTTTTGATGTACTGCTTCTATTCGTTTAGCTGTATCACTAGCGTCTTTTGCTATTTGGTCAGTTTGTGTCTTTAATAATTCTACATGTTCAGCTTTCTTCCGTACCTCTTCTAACTCCGTTGCTATATCATCTATTTTATCTACTTTTTTAACGGCAGTTTCGACCTCTTCTAAACGTGATTTTACTGGGTGCAAATCTGTTTTCGCTTTAAAACTATCAAGCTCCTCTTTTCTAACAACTTCAGCTTTTAGCTTTTCAAGTTCGTGTTTAGTAGCTTTCTCATCTTTGATTTTTTCAAGTACTTGTATTTTAAGCGCTTGTTCTTCTTCCTGTTTCTTTAAATTATTCGTAATATCATTAAGTTTTTTGAAATCAGCATTAATAGATGTCAAATCTATAGGTGGTTTGTTTTTTAATTCAGCTATATCCTTTTCAAGATTTTTCATTTTTTCTTGAGCAGATATAAGCTCTTCTATTTTGCTTTTGAGCAATTCAATATCATCACAAGATGTATTCTTTAGATTTTTGACATCTTGTTCTAAACTCTTGATAGTTTCTTGAGTTTTGACAATATTCTTTTCAAGAACTGATTGTAGTTCATCAAGAGTCTTAGTATGATCTGCAAGAGAAAAAGAATGAACTTGAACAAGATTTGTTGTATTCTTTAGTTCTTCTTTAATCTCTTTTTCTACTTTATCTATTTTTGGAGATATCTTGCTTATCTCATCCATAGAATCATCTATTCTACTTGTAAGAGATTTGGAATTGTGTTTGTCAGAAGATTTCTCAATATACTTTAACTTCTCTCCCTCAAAAATATGCAATATAGCATTTTTGTCATAATCGATAATAAGCGACAATTCACCCTCATCACAATCAACAGTAAATTCCTCTCCATACTCTAATGGAATACTTACTGTATCTTTGATAAATTCCGCATAAACCGTTGTAGGATCTTTAACATCCCATGGAATAGTATAATTGTAGGTTCTACAAAGATAGGATATAGAATGAGTTTTTAATCTTAATTGTTTATATGCCATCTTAATACCTTTACAATGTCAGTTCTGGACTACGATGCGGTAATATCTCATCCAAATCTTGAAACAATCCCACACCGTGTTTCTCTTTTTTGCGTTGTTGCTTAGCAAGATATCCTGAGTTTAACCCCTCAAGAATGTTATTAAGAATGAGATGATCAAAAGAGTTTTTAATATACCAAATGTTCATGAACGGAAGTGATTTCCTCACTGCTTTTGTTGCATTAACCTTTGATGAATCAGTATTAGATATAAGTCCGACAGTTGCAGAAGTTAGATTACCAACCATAGACGGAGTAGCACCCAATAAGCCTAAAGCGGATGCCCTATCACCTTTGTTAATAAGCTCCAAAAGACGATTAACATAAGGAATTAATGCCCCATTGTTAAGGACACCCTCATTTATAACCCCAGATAAACTAGGATCTTCTCCTTTTAATAGAGATTTTATTATAGCTATTCCAATACCCGCAGATACCATTGTTGCCACATAATGAAGTCCGACATTATCTAATGCCATTGATGCCCCCTTTGGCATCTTAGCCGAATTACGCAAATCCAACGTATTGAGAAACATACCTGTAGGAGTAGTGGTAAATTGCAAAAACATACGTAATGCCTCACCTGCAATTGTTCCTCTTTTATAGGTCAACAATCCTAAACGTTGTCTATCATAAAGACTTGATCCCATCGCACCACGAACAGACGTCTGCAAATTATCAAGAACTAAAGCATTGATTTTGTTGGCCACTTTGTCTTTTAGTATATTAGTCTCACGTTCCAATAGTTGGTTCAATTGAGACTGGACATTTTCTAGTTCAGATTTTGAATAGTTTTGAAGCGAATTTTGGGCAGTTGTGTATTCTGATTCAAATTTTGTCGTAAGTTCTTCTACTTTTGTTCGTTGATCAGCAATTGCTTTATTCGCTTTTTTAAGATATTGCTCCCTACCCTCAGACGTTTCTAAATATTTACGTTTTTCAGCAAGCGAACTTTGCTCTTTTCTCAATTCGGCAAGCTTAGCTTTTCTTGGTGCAATATGCTTTGCTTCAAATAGTGCAGCTCTGGCCTTTATGTCCTTTTCCGCGGATTTAATAGCCTTTTTATCCCCACTAGATATCGCACGTTCTAAGTTTTTCTGAAGATTTTGCGGTACAGCCCTTTGCTTCTTAATCCATACATCAAGTCTATCTTCATCTGAAACAATCCTACCTACAAGGGTTCCAAATCTTCTTTCAAGATTAACCATCCCCTTGGTTGTTTCTTTTTTAAGGAGTTTGTCAGTCTTGTTCAAAAGATGTGTCTGTTCTTTTTTCTGTTTAGCAATCTCAGTTTTAAGCGGGTTAATATGCTTTGCTTCAAGTAGTTTACTTCTAGAGTTTATCTGTTGCTCTATTAGTTTGGCAGTTTTGACATCCCCATTAGCTTTTGCTTTTTCTAGGTTCTGTTGAAGATCTTGTGGTATGGTTTTTTGCTGTTGGATTAATGCGGCAAGTCTTTCTTCTTTGCCGCTAATCTTGTTTTTAAAAGATTTTATCTTCTTTTCAAGAGCAACTACTTCCTTAGTTCTTTTCACCTCAACATCTGCAAGTGTTTTCTCTCTTCTAGCTAATTCTTTCGTTGCCTCTTTGATTTTCGGATTGTACTTGTCCTCTATAGACTTCAAAGCCGGATCTATTTTACTTTGCCTTTTACTTTGTATCTTCTGCAATTCCGCTTTGTGCCATGCTGTTTTTTCTTCTACTATAGGTGCAACTATGTCTTTTATGCTATCATTCGATAAATCTCTAACACCATTCGAAGTACGCATAGATAACGAACCATCATGGCCATCTATCATTTCAGCTCTTTTGATCAGTTGAAAAGAAGTGTCATCTAATTGTTTAAAAAACTTCTTCACTGAACTTTCAAGTTTTGGATCATTCATCAAATCTGTAAGTGAACTATACTGTTCAGTCATTCTACCCACTTGGTTATGAATAACCAAAACGTTATTAGCAATGTTGCGATGATCTATGTGTTCCGCAAGAGATAGTTTATGAACCAAAGTTTGTAATTGTTGTCCTACCGCAAACAAATTAGAATCTTCGGACATATGACGTCCTTGAGCTATCATACCTTCTGATAAAACAGCTACGTCACTTAACAGGGCTTTCCGCTCTTTCCATGGAAGTTTTGTTATTTGTTTAATATCTTTTCTTGTCACACCCATACGATTCAGCATTTGAGTACTAAGCACCCCATCTTCCAAAAATGCATCAATAGGATGTTTACCTAATAAATTCGCTGAATTTATCGCCCTGCCTCCAGAAAAGAAATTGCTCATTGGGATACTATCTATTTTCGCTCCACGAGACATAAGCTCCCATTCTGTAAGCATGTTCTTTCTAAGTACATCAATCTTATTCCGACCGAAGACATCTACCGCTTCTCTACCCAATCCCGCACTGGCTAAAGCGTCTTCTGCACTAAGTTTCTCAATAGTGGATTTAACAAAACTATCAGCGTTAGCCCCCATTTCACGAGCTATAACGATATCCTTAGTTAAGGATCTAAGATCTGATGTAAGAATATCATTAATATTAGTGCTAACTCCAAACTTATCCATAAACTCCATATGAGCGGATCCGTCTTTAAAATGAATCTGTCTTTCAAATTCTCGCTTTTTACCTACTTTTGGAGACAATGGAGCATACGTGCTTCGTCCAAATGACGATATACGCTCATCATAAATAGCCCCGAAAAGAGACGACATTTGAGCTTCAGATGGAAACCACCCGAGAGAAGAGTTTCCCATAGATGCAAAAATATTTATAGAGGATATCACATGCCTTAAAGAATGGTATGAACAGTATGTTTTTTATTATATTATAATCCACACTTCACAGTCGAAAAAGTTCATCAATCACTTTCCTTGCTGTTTCTTCTCCCATACCTGCGTTTTGAATCCTTATTATATGCGCCTATACGACTAACTATAGCCATTTTAGTGTAATTGCTTACTTAGGATTATGTACAATTTAAAACTTCATGTATCCATGTTGTGATATTATTTCAAAGATTCTTACGAACAGTTTAAAACAATTAATCGAATCTAAGTAAAGAAATCTTGTCCAAGAAAAAACTAAAGATCAAATAAAAAATTAATATTACAATATATGTCACAAGTTGTTTTACAACCTATTGACAAGGATCTGTTGGTTATTTCTATATATGGTTGATATTTTTTTAATATATGTTACAGTTTATATTTATATTCTATAAAATATCATATATAGAATCTAATTCAAATACTGTTTACATGATTTTGATATATAGCCAGTTTAATGGCCACACCTAAACAAAGCACAGATAATATAGAAACCATAGTTATAGAAGGTCTTGATAAGGCGCGTTCTAAGTTATTAGATATCACTCGTAGAAATCGTCTTCTTAATTTTATACATAAACCTAATTCAAAAATTTTACGATTTGTTGATGGTCTTCCTAACCAGATTTGCAAAAAATTACTGGGCAATGATGACCGTGAATCAGAAAACATCCTTACGCTTTCATACGTGCCACTTCCTAAGGAAAAGGATTATCCAGAAATCGAAGATCCCAAAAATTTGCAGTATATTAATGCGAAAGATCATGCAAAGAAATTGGGCATTTCAACAGAGTGGGAAGCGCAAATCTATACAGAATTTGATGCGGAAAAAAAACATCAAGATGTTAAACTTCAAACGTTATTATATCCAGATTCTTTAGATACTTCAGTTCGACGCATATCATCTGAAGCCAAGTCCGCTATTAAAGAAACTGGCGCTAATAGGTTGTTTCTTTGTCTTGGATTCCTCAAGTGGTCAGAGACAAATAATTCTGATGTCTTCTCCTATGCTCCTCTCATAACCATTCCAATCGAAATTGCTCGACGAACAAGATTTGCTGATTTTTATGTAAAACATAATGGCGAAGATATTATCGATAATATTTGTTTGAAAGAAAAACTAAAACAATTTCCAATTGAGCTGCCTTCATTTGCAGAATTTAATAACAATCCAGAAGAATATTTTTCTGCTATAACAGATATATTGAAAAACATTAAGCCAGAATGGAAAATTAAACGATATATTACTATAGGCTTTTTGTCTTTTAGTAAAATGCTTATGTATCTGGATCTAGATCCGAATCGTTGGCCGATAAGTAACGGTATATCAGATAGCCCTCACATTATAAATATTTTTACAGGAAACCATTATGGTAATAGCAGTAATAGCGGTATTGCTGATGAATTCAACATTGATTCTGATACAAAACTTCCCAAAGTAGATCTTGTAATGGACGCAGATAGTTCACAGCACAGTGCAATTATTGATGTATTAAATGGTAAAAACGTTGTAATTGAAGGACCTCCAGGAACGGGAAAATCGCAAACGATTACGAATTTAATTGCGGCTTGTTTAGAAAAAGGAAAAAAAGTTTTATTTGTAGCTGAGAAATTAGTAGCACTTCAGGTTGTTAGGAAAAGATTGAATAGTGTTGGTTTAGGTGACTTTTGTTTAGAACTTCACAGTCATAAAACTAATAAAAAAGCAATTATGGCTGATCTAAAAAAATGGCTGTATACCAACAAAGATCAGAATAAGGAGGCTTCTTCTCTCGTAAAAGAGCACCTGAGAAATCTAAATAAAAAGAAACAAATTTTGATTGATTACTCTAGTGCTATGAATTCCCCTTTTGGCGAAATGAAATTAACTCCTCATGAAATCTTTTGGAAAGCCATTGTTTGTCGAGGAGAGCTATCCAATGGATACAAATCAGAGAATTTTATTGCACCAAAAAATATAATGGATATTAATTATGACATACATTCAAATCATATTAATATAATTAATGGTTTAGTAAATAAATTGCATGATTATTTTGATGATGAAGATGTAATGCGTGATCATTTTTGGCATGGGTTTAACTTATCTGGGCATATCGATTATACCTTACAACAAGATATTTTCCAGAAATTGCAGATACTCGGAAAAGCGGCCTTAAAAGCAACAGAAGATTTGCTTGAACTCAAGAGATGTGGATTTGAATGCAAGGATTTTGCAAATTTCAAAAAGGTTTACTCTGATTTAGACCTATTTGTTGAAGACGAATTTATTGATATAAATTTGCTTGATACATTGAATTCAGTTGATAATGTACATCACGTGCTTAAGATTGCATCTGATTGTCTTCAAAATTATATTAATTCACTGAATAATTATTCAAAATTACTTGATCAATATTCAATAGAAAGGGGGCAAATAGAATCTTTCTTTGAAAAGGTTTCAGTGGATGAAATAGAACTTCCGACAGATCAGTCATTTCAAGCAATGCAAACCAATATTGACGCCATAGATCATGCAGTGATTAATTTTAAGAGAATACAACCTCTTTTTATTGAGGGGGCGAGATATATTAATATTGAAGACGAAAAAATGTCTCTTGAAAAATTGCGCTCAGTGAAATGTGTGGCTGAAATTTGCGAGAAAATTGATAAATCTATCCTACCTTATAGAAATTCTGTTATTGAGGATGCTGTTGATGAACATGTTTTGGACAAATTGCTTGATGAGATTGTTCAATTGCAATCAAAGCAAAATTGCTTGGATCAGTATTTTAATATAAACAATTTGCCATCATTAGAACGTTTAAAAGAAATTAAACTTGTATTAGATGAAAAGAATTGGTGGAGTTGGTTTTTTCCCAAATGGTATAAATCGCTCACATCTTTACGTAGTTTTAGTAAAAATAAAAAAGAAAAAGATTACAATATAGCTAGTGCTAGGGTGAATGAATTAGTTCATAACCAAATTTCGATAGAGAGATTAGCTAAAAATAGTGATTATCATTCTATACTAACTAACTTATTTCAGGGCATACATACTAATCAAGATCATCTAAAAAATATAATTTCATTCTATAAAATACTCCGCGACAATATTTTAGGTCTCCCACATGGTATTAAAATTTGTACAGCGCTGAAAAATACGGATCGCGTAATTTTTGACTGGCTTTCGAAAAATAAAGACGTTATATGTGATGGTTTTGAAAAACTAGATACTGCTAATTCATTGCTTTTATCTAAAGGTGAGAAGAGTGATTCTTCTTTAGATATGGTGGTGGTATTGGATAAACTTAAAAGAAATGTTTCAGAATTTAGAAAGATCAAAAAAAATTTTGACGATATTAAACTGCCAATGACAATAAATCTTGGTCTGTTAAAAGAGATGAACAAACTCAATGAATCGCTTAAAAAAGCTAAAAGTGAATTTGAGAACGATGAAGTTGCTCAGAAGTTAAATCTTAGTTTGGATAAAGATGTATTAGAAAACCATAAAAACTTATTAGATAAGCTTCACAATATTGCGGTCAAAGCAGCACAAAATCTTCCTGCAGTTGCTTTGAAACACGTTCTTTGTTCTGAAGGCTTTAAATATCTTCAATCAATAAAAAAACTTGTTAATTCCATTCTTATATACTTAGATGCTCAGAAAAGCTTGCTATTACATATTCCGGATATTCTAAATTTTAAAGATTTTTGGCATACGCAAGAATGCAACGAAGAAATTATGCTTAATAGCATAGTTAAAAAGCTGACTGAAATCGACTCTAATGATTTATCTTTTAATAAATGGTGCGACATTACTAATAGTTTAGCAGAAGCAGAAAAAGAGGGTATGTATGAAACAATAATAAGCTTTATTAAAGCAACAGACCCGCAAGTTTTGTTTTCAGATTACGTTCCATTGTACAAGTATTTAACCTATAATACCTTATCCGATAAGGTGCTTCACCAAAATAAAATCCTTGGATCATTTTCACGTTTTGATCATGAAAATACCCGAAATTCTTTTAAATTAATCGATATTGAATTACAAAAACTTAATTCACAAATGTTATATCATAGAATTAGTCGTAAAAATATACCGAATGGGTCAGGTGGACGTTCTCCTAAATCATATACTGACCAACACCTTATCCTACATGAAATAAGTAAACAGCGAGCACATATTCCCATCCGACAGCTTGTCAAGAGGGCATATGGTGCACTAACTGCTTTGAAACCCTGCTTCATGATGGGTCCATTATCCGTGTCCAAATATCTAGATCCGTCTAATGAAAAATTTGATGTTCTTATCATGGATGAAGCTTCACAAATTAAACCGGAAAATGCAATTAGTATCTTGGCGCGTACCAATCAAGTAGTTGTTGTAGGAGATAGCAATCAATTGCCGCCTACAAACTTCTTTGAAAAAACAGGTGATGAAGGAGATAATGATGATGATTTTACGCCTGTTGAAGACAGTGAAAGTATTCTGGATGTATGCAAACCTCTTTTTCAACCAATTCGTCGCTTACGTTGGCATTATCGTTCTCAGCATCAGTCATTAATATCATTCTCTAATAATCATTTCTATGACGGTGATTTAATCATTTTCCCATCTCCCGCCGAGCATTCTGATTCAATGGGTGTTAAACATATTTATGTAGGTGATGGTATTTATAGCAACCAAACTAATGTCAAAGAAGCAAAATTTTTGGTAGATGATATTATGCAAATGATTAAGCAGTATCCAAAGCGTACCTATGGTATCGTTACTTTAAACTCTAAACAAAAAATTGTTATAGAGGATTTGATTGATTCATTTCGTAAAAAGAACTCTACTTTCGACAACTACATGCTACAGACAGAAAAAACTGATGAGGATCTTTTTGTAAAAAGTATTGAAAACGTACAAGGTGATGAACGAGATGTTATTTATATTTCGGTAACTTTTGGTCCAAATGACTCTGGCGTCTTCCATCAAAAATTTGGGCCGATTAATGGTAAGAATGGATGGAGACGATTGAATGTTCTATTCACACGTGCCAAACAGCATATACGAATTTTTTCTTCATTTTACGGAAAAAACATTAGAGTAGATGATACAAAAGAGCAGAGAGGGTTACGAGCTTTAAGAGATTATTTACAATTTGCAGAAACTGGTATTGATAATCACTCTCATTTAACGGAAAAAGAACCTGATAGCGATTTCGAGCGTGCAGTTGGTAGTTTCCTGATTAAGGAAAGGTATGAAATTGTCTATCAATTAGGTGTGGCTGGTTATTTTGTTGATATAGTTGTTAAACATCCAGAAAACAGTAACTACATCATAGCCATTGAATGCGATGGAGCTACTTATCATTCTGCGAAAAGCGCTCGTGATAGAGATAGACTTCGTGAAGACAATTTAAGAAATTTGGGTTGGGGTAATATCCATCGTATCTGGTCAACAGATTGGTTTAAAAATAGAAAGACAGAGGAAGCAAGATTATTAAAAGCTATCACGACAGCTATTGAAGCTAATAATAATCTCTCTTCGAAAATAAGATGATTTTTTCCCTTTAACTTAAGGATATTTAGAGTGCAACAACTGTCTACTTTTAGCCAAGCTCAATACATGAAAGGGCTGCAATGTCCTTTAGCTCTATGGTTTTCGGTTAACAGGAAAGACTTGGACACGAGAGTCAGTGCTTCGGCGCAATTATCAATTGATATTAGAAAAGAAATCAATAACTTGGCTAGGCAATATTTTCCAGATGGAACTGCTATTGTTCCGCCGTCGCAGAACATGAAAATTGCCATCAAACAGACCAAAGAAAAAATACAATCAGGCGCCAGAGTAATTTATGGAGCTGCCGCTACCAATCCGCGAACAGGGACTCAGGCGCACATTGATATCCTGCGACAAGTTGATGATACGGATTTTTGGGATCTTATAGAAGTTAAAACTTCTGCTAATCTATATGATCACTATATCCAAGGTATGGCTTTTCAATATCTAGTTTTCATTGAAGCTGGGTATAAGATCCGCTCCTGCATATTAATGTGTATCAATAATCAATATGTTCGTCAGGGAGAAATTGAGCCGCAAGGTATTTTTACTACGCATGATATCACTTCCAAAGTTCTCAATGAACGGAAAAAAACTGAGTCCGTCACTGATGAACTATTACAGGTACTTAATAGAAAACATTCCTTTTCACAGACAATAGGATCCCACTGCAAAAAGCCGCATGAATGCAGTTATAAAACCCATTGTTGGAGACATGTCCCTGAGTATTCGATATTCAATGTTTTCAACTCTAAGAAAGCAGAATCTATTGCACAAAGAATTAATAGCTATAAGGTTGAAGATATCCCTAATGACTCAATTCCGTCAAAGGATAAAATCATAGAAATTTCCTGTTATAAAGAACAACGTAGAAACGTTGAACCTGTGAAAATTAAGAATTTTTTACGGGAATTGAAATACCCTCTTTACTACCTAGATTATGAAACAATTGCGCCAGCAATCCCTTTTTATGACGGGACAAATCCATATCAAAAGCTGCCATTTCAATTTTCTCTACACGTTCAAAAAGAACTAGAATCAGAATTTCAGCATATTGAATTTATTCATAAAGAAAAATCTGATCCTAGAAAAGCGTTCGTTGAATATTTAATTAATGTTTGTGGAAATACAGGATCCGTGATTTGCTATTACGCCTCATTTGAAAGGAACATAAATGAAAAGTTGGCCAAAGACTTTTCTGAATATGCAACACAGATAAATGACATCAATAAACGAATTGTGGACTTGTATGTGCCTTTTAAAAATCATATTTTATATGATCCAAGGCAAAATGGTTCGACATCAATTAAAAAAGTTCTACCAGCTTTGATCAACAACCTGTCATATAAAGATCTTGAAATTGCTGACGGCGAACAAGCAAGTCAAGCCTATATGAAATTTTGCAAGGAAGAACTAAGCACTGATGAATTACAGAAGCTATGGAAAAGACTTTCTGTCTATTGTGAGCTAGATACATATGCGATGGTTCAATTATTAGATGCATTAAGAAAGTCTTCAGCATAAAATATAATCTGTTATATTTATAGGTAAAAGATATTATTCCTTGGCTCGTCAGTTTTTTTATATGTTTCCAAGCGGAGTAAACTTTTAAAGCAATGACATAGCCGAACAGCGTAGCCGTTAATACGGACGCTATTACTGTTCAGAATGTTTTATCTCTATAAAAAAGAATGTTGATAGAAAATAATTGCTGGATAGTAAATCTGAAATTATCAGAAGTCGAATGCTATTTTATCACGGAAGCTCTTCATTAGATTTTCCGTGAAGATAATTTCTGCAATTTATTGCACACAAAAAGAGCGGCAAAGAACAGATCAAATTTCCGAAATCAATTGTCGAATTAATGGCTGAGAAATGTTGTTCACGTATCTAACACTCTTAAAATAGCAAAAAATGAAATAAAAATCGGATTTGATAACCAGATTATCAATTTACGGTTTAATCATATCTTTCCCATAAAATAGTTTTACCAATTGCCCAAACCAGTCGCCAGATTAAAGCCGATACGATGATGAATAATGCTGGGCTTCCCGATGAGGGAAACTGAGAATCCTAATAACATCAAAGGGTCTCGACAAAAAAAATACTGTGCGAATGGGAAACGAAATAGCTGCTTCCAGCAGTAATTTCGTCAAACTAAGACCTCAATTTAGCACAGGTATATCTAAGTAATGTGTTACCGTGAAAAAGCAATACAACTCAATTAAGAATTGCATAATTAATAGAATTGTGTTATAATTGGGATGAATCTATATTATCCTCATAACGTAAAGATTCATTATACATATCCAGATGTCAAATAAGGTATATGAATAAATGAAACATGGTATAGTAAGGGATATTCTAGTTAATCATTTAGCTCATATATCTTATTTTATGGAGCCAACTATTAATGAATCATGATAAAAAAACATATAAAATTTTAAAAACAATACGTAAAATTTTATTGAAAATATATGGATAAGTATATTAATTTCTCACAAGCCTATTATTCATCAACAGCACATTTAAACCCTTGGAAAATTGGGATAAATACCGTTTTGGGACAGTAAAAAATTGTGTCAAAAAGGAAATTATTCGCTTGACCTTGGCTTGGATTCTGGTGAAAAAGTGTTGCGGGGGACTATTTTTAGTTGCGTTTTTAACATTAGTTGCATTAATCCCTTTTTCCATTCTCATACGTGTAACCAACAATGCTAATTCATTGGTATCTAATGTTTTAATATGATGCATAGCTTCTTCTTTTAATTCTTTTTTAACCTGTTTTAGAGGTATAGATGGTGGTGTGATATGTCTATTAGTACCACCTTTAGTAGGTATGCAAGTATCACCAAAGTAAATCCAGTCTAAATATTTATTTAAAGCTTTTTTAATTTTAATAGCTGTTTTGATTTCGGGTTTTTATATGCAGTTTTCAAACTGGGCCACAGCTTGCCCCGTTATGCCTATTACTCTGCCGAATTCTTCTTTATTTAAACCCTTGTCTACTCTTATGGCTTTAAGTCTTGTTCCTATAGTCTGTAGATCAAAAGTTTTCTTTTGTTGTATGTCTTTGTATTGTCTTTCAACCATATCACCATCATACAACCAATCAAAAGATGTTCCGAATTCATTACGTAGGAACAAAGCGTAGTTGATACTAGCGGGTTGCAAGCCATTTTCATATCTCGTTATGGCTTGTCTTAGTTGATTAGACAGTTTCCCCATCTCTTCTTGGCTTAAGTTACGGTTCTTACGTACCGTTTTAAAGCGTTGTCCTATTTCCTTCCAATTCAAGGTATTGTGAGTATAGTTTTCCACAGTTCTTTTATACCCTAAATCACAACTTTAGTAAAACAATATGAGCTTTGCTATGCAAAATAGTTCATTAATAAAATTCTTTTTTTATCTTGACACATGAAATTTATTAATTAATACCACCCCTAAAGCAAATGAGTTTAATTTAAAAATCTTAATGGAGTAATGAGATGATTAGAGAAGAAAAAATGGAGAAGATCAAAAAGCAAATACCCTATAATATGGCTACACTTGTGCTCGTATCACAATTGAAAAAATAATAAACAAAAATATTATGATGAATCATATGATTTTACTGTATTTTTATACGCCTACTTCGCTCATCTGGGACTGTGGCAAAAGGAAACATAAAAAATTTTCTTCAATGAGACTGGAATAAGCGAATATCTAATGGGGCTAACTTCTTGGTATGGATAAAATCAAGATTGGAATATACAAAAAACTTAAAAATATTAGCAAATATATTTAGATACAACGAGATCAGTATCTGATATCTTATTGACAATATCTGTAGCGATTATTTTCTGTGAGGGAAGATGCTGACTTTTACCAAAAAAAAAATTTTTAATCTTTATAGTTAAAAAATAAAATAATTCATATAATCAAAGACTTAAACATCTTTCCTGCTACTAGACAAATGAATCAAACTTAGCACTTTTTGTAATACTTCATTGCGACAAAATATCTTCTCTTCCTTCTTATTGCTTTTTGCTCCGCTCACACCAACTTTAAGATGAGCAATTGCTTTCATATGAATCATTTAGTAGTGCCTAAAGCTTTGATCACTTATCCTCAAGAGCATTAATCCTATTTTAAAATCGATTGGGTAGTAACATTCGCAATTAATATAAAAAAGGAACCATTTAGGCGTAACTTGGACTATAGATTCATTTAACCAGCATCAAACAATTATATTTGAAGTGACAAGTCGTACCATATTAAACATCAAGGTTAAATTTTTTTATCCTCTCAAGAGAAACATCAAGAGATAATTTTTTCCTTTCAATTGTTGCAGCCTTTTCTTTCTCCCGCTGCACAACATCAGGATGAGCTTTTTCTATAAAATTATTATTAGATAATCTAGCTTTTATCAATGATAGCTCATCAGCAACTTTTACAATAGATTTTTCAATACGAGCTCGTTCCATAGAAAAGTTAATAAAATCACCAATTTGCAAAAAGAACATTACTTCATCAAGAACAAGTTGCACCGAATTACTTGGCGCAGATTCTGCAAATACCACATCTCCAGAAGATAAACGATCAATAATCAATTTATGACTTAACAATCGTTTTCGAATAGTTGAATTTATATCCACAAAAACCAATGGAACAACTGCCTTTAATGGAACACTCATTTCTATTCGCACAGAACGAACTTCTGAAATCAAACGAATAATAAAATCAACTTCTTCTACAGCTGCAGATTCTTCAAAAACAAGAGACGGCCATTGCGCATGACATAAAAAACATTTCTGCTTTATATCATCAATATAAATATTAGAATATAACTCTTCCGTTACGAAAGGTATAATCGGATGCAATAACTTGCAAACGGTACATAATACATATGAAAAACAAGATAAAGTTTCTAAAATTAATTCATCATCTTCTTGATTAAGAATAGATTTAATGAATTCCACATACCAATCACATAATTCATGCCATACAAAACTATATAAAATAGTAGATACATCATTAAAACGACGGTTTTCTATACCAGAAGTCACTTCCTTTATAACAGTGGAAAGTCGAGATATAATCCACTTATTAACAACAAACTTCACATTTTGCGGAACAAAATTTGCATCATATTTTGCCCCTTTTATTTGCGAAAATCTTACAGCATTCCAAAGTTTAGTTATAAAATTACGACAACCAACTATTCTCTCCAAATCCAACTTAATATCACGTCCTTGAACAGCCATAATAGAAAAATAAAACCGCAAAGCATCTGCGCCATACTGGTCTATCAAACTAATTGGATCTACAACATTTCCTTTAGATTTAGACATCTTGTGTCCATGCTTATCTCTTACTAACGCATGCATATAAACGGTATGAAAAGGCTGAATTCCCTTATTGTCTAAACCCTTCATGAAATGAATACCCATCATCATCATTCGAGCGACCCAGAAGAACAAAATATCAAATCCAGTCACTAAAATATTGGTTGGATAATAAGTCTCTAATTCAACAGTTTTTTCGGGCCAACCAAGCGATGCAAATGGCCATAAGGAAGAAGAAAACCAAGTATCAAGTACATCCTCATCACGCTTCAAAAGGTCGGATATACTATCCTGTTTCATCAAATTATTAACATAATCAGCAATTTCTCCATCCTCTGCAAGATAGTAGTCAATTGCAGAACGTAAAGCAGCACTTTCGGTATTCTCAACAAATAACTTACCATCAGGTCCATACCAGACAGGAATCCGATGCCCCCACCAAATCTGTCTCGAAATACACCAAGGCTGGATATTTTCTAGCCATTCATAGTAACTTTTCTCCCAAGATTTAGGAATAAAAGAAGTAATAGAATCCTTTACTAAGCGAATAGCAGGCTCTGCTAAAACTTTAGTATTGAGATACCATTGTTCTGTTATACGTGGCTCAATAGGAACACCACTACGTTCACAACAAGGAACTACATGTTTATATGGATCAATTTTATCAAGCAGACCATGTTGTTCAAAAAAATCTATAACTTTTGAACGAGCACTATTACAATCTAACGATTCAAATTCACTTAAATCTTTTTTTCTCTCATCAGAAACAACAAGATTACACAAAAAATCTTCATTATTTAAAAGACAAAGCTTAGCCTGAGGAGTGAAAATATCAATAAAATCTAACCCATTACGCTTTGCAATTTCAAAATCATTAAAATCATGCGCAGGTGTTAATTTTACCACCCCAGCACCAAAATTAGAATCAGGATAATGATCAGATACAACGGGGATGCGACGACCTACTATAGGGACAATAACATGTTTTCCAATAATTTCTTTATAGCGAGAATCATCAGGATGAACAGCAATTCCAGTATCACCAAAAATTGTCTCCGGACGTGTCGTAGCTACCACAACATAATCACGAAATTCCCATTCAATTGGCTGTGAATCATCATTAAATTTTATAGGATAACGATAAGAAACACCATCTGCCAGCGGATAACGTATATACCACAAATTACCATTGATCTCGGTCTGAATAACCTCAAGATCAGAAACTGAAGTTTCAAGATGTGGATCCCAATTAACAATCCTCTTGTCTTTATAAATCAGCCCCTCTTTATAAAGAGTAACAAAAGCCTCAATAACTGCTTTAGACATTCCCTGATCCATCGTAAATCTCTCACGAGACCAATCACACGATGCACCTATCCTTTTCAACTGGGCAAGAATAGACCCCCCTGACTTTTGCTTCCAATCCCAAATTTTTTCGATAAAAGCCTCACGCCCAATATCCTCTCTTGTAAGAGAAGAATCAGACATCAACTGACGCTCAACCACTATTTGCGTTGCAATACCAGCATGATCGGTTCCTGGTTGCCAAAGAACATTTTTCCCTCTCATTCGCTCAAACCTAATCATAATATCCTGCAGGACACTATTAAAAGCATGACCCATGTGTAACGAACCAGTGACATTAGGGGGAGGAATTACAATACAAAAACTTTCTGAATCAGGCTTGGCATTAGATCCCATACGAAAAGCATCAATAGAATCCCACTTTTCAGCACTTCTCTTCTCAACAAACGAGCAATCGTACGTTTTTTCAATCATCAACTAAAATCTATATAAAAAAATCCTAAAAATACCAAAGTTACAGACTAGCGACGAGCAGAACCCCGTGCAATCCTTTCTATTTCTTCACGTACAAGCCTTTCAACTATTCCTGGCAAATTATCATCTAACCATTCACGCAACATAGGACGCAGAACATCAGCAGAAAGTTGATCAATAGAACGAGAATCTGTCTCTTTAAGAGCTTCTACCAACTGATCAAACGAAGAGGAAACACGATTGCCTGTTTCAGAGGAAACTAGCATTGCCTCTTCCTGCTCTCTATTTCCATCAGATAAATCTGTATAATTCTTCAAAGAATCATCCGCACGCATATCAACATTAGAATTAGAAAACAAATTACCATCTGGTGTTTTATCATCAACTAAATATTCTTTGACCAATTCCTCAGAATTAGATGTCGTATCTCTCATTGATGCAGCGATTTCTGACACCATGCGAGAATAGTCCCCTTGAGACTCAGCTCTAACACGAGAAGAAACATCAGATAGTGAGGGAGATTCTTTAGGAGAAGATTCCGAATTTTGCCCTGTAAAACGATAATTTTTATCAGCAAACATCTTTTTAGACCATTCACCATCTTGGGATCGAGAAGCATGACCTTTCTCAATCTTATTGTCTTTGTATTCTTTAACTGGATTATCTACATCGTTAGACACAACAACGTCTTGATCATTGTTTTCAATTATCCGACGAATAGAAGCAACTATCTCTTCCATAGAAGGCTCATATACAGCGTTTGATTGGGCCATTTTTATCCTCTCTTATCATATATAAAACAATAGAACTAATAACTTCTTCCAGTTTAAAATGCTATCCACATCATGAAGTCACAGACCGCAGGATTACTTAGATCCGCCAATGATTTACAGCTAAAAATGGAAAGTCTATCAATTACAGATAAATCAACAACCCAAATCATAGTAACCAACAGTCCTTTCTAGTTTAAACACTAACGTTTCGCACTAAGGATGCCCCTCTATAAAACCCTTAAAGCACACGCAACCACCTCTATTATATAAAAATCATTATTAAAAATAAACCGAAATATGCTAATATATTAACAAAAGATTAAAATTATACAACTTTTTTATATAAAATAAAAAAATTGACTAAAACAATAAAATACATTATGTGCGAAAATATATTAATGCAATCTAAAGTGTATATATTTTAATATTACCATTATGACATGATTTGCTAGCAATAAATTATAAATATTATTCAATTAAATCAAATCTATCAATTTATGATATTGATATTATTAAGCGAGTAAATTTCTTCTTGCGAGAAAAAATATTTGATGTTAGTGTATCCACGTGACTTCGGTATTCAAGATTATTTTCATGAAATTTTTACTGCGGCGGACGGTGTTCCTCGGTCACTGTATCCGTCTATTTTACTTTTAGGCCTCGTGGCGGAATGGTTACGCAGAGGACTGCAAATCCTTCAAACCCGGTTCGATTCCGGGCGAGGCCTCCATGAAAAATATAACCCATTGATTGTAAAATATTTTTTATGGTATTTTGGCATTGCCTTTTAAAAATTACGACTATCCAATACCTTTTTATAGAAGCAACGCCAATTCTACTGCTCTTTTCACAATTAAACCTTTTAACTTTTTGTATCCTCAGAAGATTTTTCACAATTTTCAATATCAATACTTTTTCTAAAAGTTCACCTACTAATACCAAAATTACCCCCACCCTATTCTTCTGCAATATCTTATCACTAGGTAGTTTGAGAATAATACAATAACCATTGAGGTAGCATCAATTATAATAAATATTATTTGATTTATTTAAATGATAAAAACCTTGTAAAAACAATGTTAATAAATTTGCTATACATATCCTAAGAGACATAAGATTTTTTATTTATACTAATGAACAGATCATACTAATTGGTCCATAAATGCACATTATTGAAAAAGATACACATAAAAAAATAATGATATTATATAGGAATTATCATAAAATGACTATTGACACTTTGATGTCTTTCTTGCAATTCTAAGCACCAGAAGGTTTCTATAAGCTGTAGATTGGTAGTTTTTGTCTTCTAGAGTTTATGTAGTTGTTAAATTTGATATTTTCCCTGGTAGCTCAGCGGTAGAGCATTCGACTGTTAATCGACAGGTCGCCGGTTCGAATCCGGCCCGGGGAGCCATCCTGGTTTTAAACTATTGATTTTACATCTTTTTTTGCAAGTCTTAGTCTTACTTTTCAAAGGTACGGTTAACCCTGCAACAATATTTCCACCTCTAATTCTCGTCTTGCAATTAATCCCTTTAACTTTTTTCCACCAGAAAATACCCACCTTTTAAATTCTTGATAAGCGTTATTCAAAAATCTTCTTCAGCTGCACAGTTTCAAAACGTGCTAGCCTTATATCGCCCGATACCAAGGTTAAAAAAAAATATTCAATAGATGATAGACAATTTTCTCTTGTATTCTCAAGAACTGGGGAAACCTTGAAAACTTGGCTTAAAAACTTTAAAACATCGCGTACAAGTAGTTCATTCGCTTGCTGTTCTGGATATGTTCATCTCCTCCACAAACATCTGATCCCGTATGGGCATAGCCAATAATCCATATTTCAGCAAGATATCTACAGGATTTTAGTCTTAATCACTCAAATTTCTAAATCAATTCAATTAGTAATGATGTAATCTTAACCATAACTGCCTCTATTTTTAGTTAATTAAAAGTTATATATCATTTTATATTGATTCAAATAGGAGAAACATGCTTTCAATACAATTATTAATTGTTATTAATATCAAGAGAAGTAAGAGTTTATGGATATCAAAAAAAATAGCGTTAGTTTCGTTGTTATCATCAACTGCTATTATAATTGAAGGATGTGATCTAGCAGTTATTATCACCAACTTCTATAATTGAAGGATGTAATCTAGCAGTTGTTATCATCAACTGCTATAATTGAAGGATGTGATCTAGCAGACGAACCAAAAAAGCTTATTACTGATCAAATCATGTGAGTCCATCTGCAATCTTGATCTAGACAAAATACACAAGAACTACAAGATATGCTGGACAACAAATATGAAGAGGATCTTAAAGACATCTCTAGAGATGAAGCAAAAGAAGCCTCTGCTCAAGCAGGAACCAAAACATAAGATCTAGAAGAACAGAAGTTGAGATCACAGAAATGGATTGATAAACTTAAGATCGTTAAATCCTAATCCCTCTGCTTCTGGACTATTTTATCTGTATACCAGAAACCAAAGATGCAAGCGATAATCTCTTGTTCAAAGGGGCTTAAATTTAAAGAGGGCTTCTGTCAAAGATGCCCTCTTCACACTCCGCCAAACTAATAACGGATAAACAATAATCCAAAAAGAGTTTGTTAAGGATCTGATTCAAAGTGTTGAAGCCGTAAATCCATTTAACAACACTTTTGATGTTTTGGGATTTAATCTTTGATAGCTTTACAAGTCTATCTTCTCTAAGTTCAGATAATCCAAGTTATGAATAATTCTGTCAATGTTTGCCAATTATCACCTTAGAATGTCGTATTCAAATAATCGTTTTTAGACCATATGTAAAGAAATAACATCAAATATCCTACGCAATAAATACGTAATAAAAAAAAATAAGAGCAAATATAAATATTCCACTAAAAATGAAAGAAGTAATCATTCGTAAAACCATCCTTGACTAGTAAATGGCATATATGATGGAAGTGATCAAAGCTTTGAACGCTCCTGCGGTCTTAATGAATGCATCCAATCATTTCATGATTGTTAAGATATTTAAAATCTCATTGATCTCTTGCTGTTGATTATTGCCACTCTCCTCAATGTTATCCACCTTGATGCATAAGACCTTGAATTTCTACTTGATGATGAATTTATTCATCCCCCTCCCAAAGCTTATAGTTGATGCCATCCATATAGCCCACCTCAAAGAGGTCTTGTTTTAGTTGCTAAACAGCCTTGTGAAGTTAATAAGAGCCACAAGAAATTAGACAAAAGCAAATCTGCTACAACACTTCCATTAGGCGTGTAAGTCAAAAATTCTTGTTCTTTTTTGGGAAAAATCTACTCTAAAAATGGCTATATAGAAAATATATGTATAAATTTTGCAAGAATACCGCATAATTTACGTATAAATCATTTTTTTAATTTTCTACTTATAAACTAAAGTAAATACCTACGAAATACATTTATAGCAAATATTAATGATAAATATCTGCATTATAAGTGACAAATTATAATATATTTATTTACGAAACTTTATTAAAAAAATTAGAATTACTAATTTTTTTAATAAAATTGAATATTATTAATTGCTAAAAAAATAAGTATTAAATGTTTATATATTCCTATAATTTTATATAATTTTAATTTCAGGAAATAATAAATATGAAAAAAATAAATACAATGCATATCATGCTAATAACATCGTCACTGCTTGGTTGCGATTCACAGAAATTAAATGACAACTCAAATCAATTATCGTACGCCAATGCTACAAGTAATCAAAATAGCCAAACAAACGAATCTATTTTAAGATCAAATGATAGAGCAAGAGGAGGATTAATGCCCTTTGAACAACCAAGCGAATTACCATGTACTATAGATAATGATGGTATATGTAAGTCAGAAGAAGAGCTAGCATCAACTCCAGACGAATAAATATCTTCAATAAAAACTTATTGACACCAAAACATTTAGTTCGGTTAATACCTGCATATTTGGATGCAGGTATTATTTTTCACTTACCCCCGCAAAGATAATTTTTTGGCATTTTTAATGAGGGAAATCATGATAATTAAGACAACTTACACACAATCTAACACTCTCAAAAAAAGAAAAGAATGATGGAAAAACTACTGATCAGTTTTTCCGTCGTAGATATGATTCCTATTAAATCTTACTATCATCTGTTTTTTAAAAAATAATTAAAGAGATGGTAATTATTGGCTGTTTTTTTTAAAATACAAGTGCAAAAACAATACCGGCAGCGCATAGGAAATATTATTTCATTGATGATATAACAACCGAAAAAGATTAATTTAATAAAAATGCAAGCAATTGCATTAGTTTTGCATGTTTAATCTCCAATGATCTAAGATGATAGATTCAAATATTAAATTATTAAAGGGGAAAGCGCCTATGAATAAAAGCTAATCAAGAACTCAAGTCTTCTCATTATAGCTATTACAGTGGCAAATTTTTTATTACAATAAAGATGAATACAATAACAATTAATAATATGAAAAAAGTATAATTGGCGATATGGTATTATACAAAACCGTTTATAAAACAAACTATATCATTTAAAAATATCAAATATATTATCCACCCTAAAAGATAAAATATAGAGGTTAATTCCTCAAACACAATTACGTTTTATGATCTATAAGATATGAAAAATCCGCGATAACCTGTTGATAAGCTTGTTTTTTGAAATCAACAACCATATTGACAGTATTGCTTAGAGAGACCCAAGCCCTATCATAAAATTCTGTTTCATATCCATAGGTAGATCTATCAGATCTATCAATGCAAATCTCAATTTCTAGCCCTGTAAATCGAAAAGCAAACCATTGTTGTATTTGACCACGAGATCCGTTTTTATTACCGAAAACTTCTAAAAAATCATATTGCACATATGAATTTGCTTTTCCTAACAAGGAAACTGATTTAATACCCGTTTCCTCATACAGCTTGCGATAGGCAGCATCAAGAGGACCTTCTTGACAATTAATACCTCCTTGAGGCATTTGCCACGATGACGAAACAATATTATGGTCATAATTGAAAAAGCATCAACGCCCAACCAAAACAAAATCATCCTGATTTAAAACAAGTATTCCCACACAAGAGATATATACACCAGATATTTTTTTAGGATAAACTTATTTCATCAATTATTTATTCAGAAATATTATTTATTTGAGAAGATTGATTAGAAAATTTTACCAAGCAAGATAAAGGAACAATTATTATATCTTTCATATAATCTTTCTGCAACCATTGTATAATACCATCAACATTTTCATCAAAAGCAACAACCACACCAATTGCCTGTCCTGAAACACGGGCGATGTATTCTAAATCCTTTAATTTTTTACTAATTTTATCACGATTAACCTGATAACCTAAATATAAATCAGCAACAGCATAAGGAAGATTGACCATAGGAGCTAATTCTTTAGTAAGATTATGTACTGAATTGCCGTCATCCAAGAAAAATAATTTACGCTTAGAAAGCTCTTGAAACATTGATTTAGTAGAATATTTGTTCGATAGGAACATCGCCCCACGATAATTCATAACACCGGAATACTTCGTAGCACGACCCAAAGAATGGCGAAGTCGGCTAAGCAATGCTTTATCTGATTGCTTTACTTTTAAAACATAAGAATCATCCTCACCATCTGATTCGGTAAAATCTTGCATTGGAATCTGCAAAATAGTCTCCTGTCCCTTTTTTGTCGCCTCCTGTATCCAACGATTCAAGCTATTACCATTAGAAGCAAAAGCCAATGTTGAATTTGCAGGCAATAAATTTATAGCACGCTGCGTTCCTGTCTGACTTATGCCTAATCCAGAAACAACAAGAGCAATACGAGGAACATTATGATCGGTATCAGGACAATATTTTTTATAATTCTCTAAATAATTTGCACTATCTCCAATTTTAAAAGACCAAGGATTATGACCTTTACTTTTCGACAACTCATCTTTGGAAATAACGGATAGCAATCTTTCTTTGATTGTTGGAGATGAATCCGTAGACGTTAAATTGACAGATCCATTTATATCATTATTAGCTATAGTACCTTTTAGTGCTGAATCAGCTTCGATTTTTTTTGTTTCCACAACACGTTTAGGAGTTTCAGAAATAGATTTGTCACGCAATGGAGATGCAATGACTACTTCTTTAACCTCTCTGAGAAAATAATTCTTTCCTTCATTTGAAGTAGTACCAATCAGCGCCTCAGAAAAGATAATATAAATTGAAATACCCGTGATAAATATAAAAAAGCACAGGAAAAAGATTAAACGCAAGATGACATTTTTATAAAAAGATTGTCTAGCACTATTTTTTTCCCCTAAAGGGTGATTCAGATCAATACTCACAAATAAATACACTTCACTTAATTGGTTGTTAGCAATTGTAAATATTTCCTATAAAAACTAAAAGAGCTGTATATTATCTATATAAAAGTAATGATTACCCGTTAATTTATAGATCAAATTCACAAAATTCAACTGAACATATTCCATAATATTTTGAAAAATACCATGAATAGAAGAGAAATTAAATTAAATTAAATTAAATTCTTTATAAACCACAACAATAAAAATCGGACAGACTCCATAAATTTTTCAAAATTATTTGGAAAACTTTCACACAACCAATGTTTATTACGCATTGTAAGCTTCAATGGCAACAATAAAAAAGCAAATACAGTCTTCAAATGAAAATTATTTACAAAATTTTATACAAAAGCAGCTTGCGATAAAATAAAATAAACCACCCTCCAGATGTCTTGATATAAATCATTTCAACTTTCTCAATGCAAATTGCACATAACCTAACGAAAACAATCACAGGTAAGAAAAATCAGTTTTTGAGTGAAACTCCATCAAGATAATAATCAAACATTAGCCACATAGGTATAATAAATAAACATTTTATTATCCTTTGGAAGACAACCTTTCTCATTTAAAATTATTGAGAAAAATATGACTACAACATTGAATCTAATAAAGGTTATCTTCCTGATAACAACATTATTATATCCACATACTTTCTAAGTCATATAACTTCCTAGATTCAGGATGAAATACGTGCACCATTACATCGCCTACATCAATCAAAACCCAATTAGCAGATAATAAGCCCTCAATTCCTAGGACTTCAATATTGTGTTTCTTAAGATATGCAACCAAATTATCAGCAATAGAAGTAACATGTTTTGAAGATTTACCCGAAACAATAACCATATTATCACATACTAAAGAGCGAGCTGGAGTATTCTCTATGTGACATATATCTTCAGCTTTTGATTCTTGTAGGCTTTCCATAATAACATGAAGATAAGAAGAACTATGATCTATTTTTTCCATTTGTTCAGATTTGTTTTTTCCTTTGGTATCCATATTTACGAGCATCGCTTCTCCTATCTTATTAAATACGCCAATATACATATAGTAGTTATGTCAAATTATATCATTGTTTATAGAGAAAATAATTTAATTTTATATTGTTTGTAATAGTGCCCATATTGCATACTAAAAACACAACATACTTTGCATTTTTAATACGATTGTTATAATGACAAATAATAATAATAATAGATAACATACCTATTTAAAGATAACATACCTATAATATTTATACACTGCCTAATAAGAAAAAATCATATTTTAATGTAAATTTTGTTTATATTTTTTGAGGAAACCATGTTTATAACCACAACTCGTACACTTATCTTTCTTATTTTAAGTTGTACAATAGCATTTGCTATAGATACCAAAGATGCAACTTTAACTATATACACTGATCGTGATCAAAATAGCATGTTGCCAATTTTCCAAGCTTTCGAAGAGAAAACAGGTATCAAAATAAATCCTAAATTTACTTCCACTAACGAAATATCAAATGCACTCCGTGAGACAAAAATAGATGGACCAGATGTATTGATAACACAGGATATAACACCACTTTTGTTAAACGAAGACTTGCTATACAATATCCCTACCACTCTTGCAAAAAAGAATAATATAAAAATTCAGGATGCAAATAAAAAATTGCTAATAACATCCAGCTATGCTCAAGTATTAGCATATTCTCCCAAAAGAGTTAAAACTGAAGAAAATCTACCAAAAAGTGCTTTTGACTTACTTGACCAAAAATGGAAGAAAAAAATTTCTATTGCCCCAAACAATGTATCTTTCCAAAAATTTCTAAACAATATACAAATCAAGTTAAATAACAAAACAAATGAGTTCATAGAGGGACTTATAGCAAACGAAGCAAAACAATACCCAAAAGACAGTGATCAAATACGGGCAATAGAAAATGGCGATGTTGATATATCTTTAATAAACTCATTTTCTATCATAGCCTGTAAGGCTTTCAACCATAACCTATCTATTGCTCAAGCCTCATTCTCTAATGGTGATATTGGAAATATGGTCTTTGTCACAGGGGCTGGAATATTGCAAAAATCCCAAAAGAAGAGTTTAGCAATCAGATTTCTTCACTTTATGTTATCTCCTGCCACACAACAATATATCGCTTCGGAACTTGGCGAATATCCAGCAATTAAAGGCATAATCAAAAACCGCATAATTAATAACATGACATACCAAGGAGAGTTATCTACGGACTTAAATTTCAATATATCTGACTTAAAAAAAATACAGAACATGTTAATTGATCATAGACTCTTACGAGAAGTGAGATAAATAATAAAAAGCAATGATATTTATAGAATAAATGTTACAACATTTTAATAAATATAAGAGCAACTAACACCGTTATTACAGCTCATGCTACAGTAATAGCCCTTGTAGTACTAAGAAGATAAAACTATCCCACCCCACTTATCTTAAAACAGATGAGCATAAAGAAATTTAAAATAATATAAAGGCTAATCAACCAAGCTCATTGAATAAAACCAACTATATATCAACAACTATTATTTCAAAAAAGATAAAAAAATTACAATACCAGTAAAAAACGATCCAAAAATCACAAGACAAAAATCCAAGGGGATTTTTATAGAAGAAATACTATTACTTGACGACCTACGTTTATCCTCTAATAACCTAAGCAAGATGCGATCACGTTTACTTATCTCCATAAAAAATAGCCGCGCAACATTTCTAAATAGCAAGTCTACATGATGATACACTTTGAGATACCCCTTAAACCAAACCTGTGAAGTTTTAAGTTAACAATAGATTAATGGCAATCTAAAATAGAAAAAGTTATTAATCAATAGTCAATTGAATAAAAAATCACCCTATTTTTTATAAATTCGGTAAATATTTTAGAGCTAATCCTGCTGGGATTGTTATAAGCAATATCATTAATGGATATGTGAACCACACTTGACTAAAAGGACTACTATATAATTAAAAAAACACCTATTATAAATAATCCAATATGTTTCTTGTGTACATTTTATGCTGCTATGATATTGTTTTTATCAAAATTTGCTATATATGCAATTTGCAAATTATAAATAAATGTCAAAAACAATATTTTCTACTTCACGATTTTAAAAAATAGTATACAATGTTAATGTTTTAATTGCATATAAGATCTGCTATTTGGATTATATATGCAAAAATATGTGTGGATGTGGCGAAACAGGTAGACGCAGCAGACTTATGTTATTGGGTGCCTATTGAGAAATCTTTAGAGTAGAACTGCTCAAATTCGGGGAAAGCTGAGTTTTTAGCCAATCCCGAGCCAAACCTTGGTTTATTCCATGGAAGGTGTAGAGACTGGACGGGCAGCACCTAAAGACATAAGAGTTATGGTGAAGGGACAGTCCAGACCACAAACACTATGAGATAGTGGCAACGAAAGTTGTAGTGGTAAGAAAATCTGCTTCTTAATATTAGAGTGCGGGTTCGAGTCCCGCCATCCGCACCAAAATAGACAAAGATCTCAAATAATAATTATCGTTATTGTTTGAGATCTATTTATTTTTAATGTAGTATAGCAAATAAATTCCCAGTGAGGGTTTTAAAGAAATACCAGAAATAGTAAAAGTAAATTCAAGTATATAAGATAAAGATAATAATCACCACTCTATCTCATATATTTTATATTATAAAACAAAATGGATAAATGTCTAAAAAACAACTAGGAAATATATTTTAAGCCAAATAATCTCAAATCAAACTTATTTGCATAAGCAATATTTCAATCATCTTTTTGCATCTCTTCTAATACCTCGGAAGCTAGAGATCTAGTTATACCTATACCACGAGAAAATGCTAAATAGTCCATTTTATTAACTAATTCTTCAGCATAAACAAATGATCTTTCCATACGCTGAACAATATAGGAAACTATTCTATTATCAACAAAAATCTGACGATCAGAAAACATTTTAACTATTGTTTTTTCTAAACAATCATCATTTGGCAAACCAAGTTTAACTACCGTTGCAGCCTTTAAACGAGAACATAAATCTGGAAGATGTACTGACCATGAAACAGGAAAGGTACGTGCAGTTATAAGCAAACTTGAATTATATTGATTAATACTATTGATAACATGAAAAAACTGTGTTTCATCGATATCAATGCGATCAGCATCTTCTAGGACCATTGGTTGCGAATCCATAGGAGTAGGCTCTATCCCGTTTTCAGTACTACGAAGCATCACTGATTCACTCTTATCAGACCATATCTCAGCTAAGCAAGATTTTCCAGATCCACTTGGTCCAACAAGAATAACCACGGCAGATGGCCAAGATGGCCAAGAATCTATCAAATGAACAGCTTGCTCAATTGAATCATGCACCAAAAGCTCATCTCGCTTTATCTTGCTAGAAAATCTAGGAAAGGACAAAAAAAGCTGCTCTTCCTTTCGCATCTGAACAATCTTTTCTTTATTGCAAATGATATCGTTACCCTTCACGGTGAAATTCATGATATAGAATTCCTCATCAGCAAAACTGACTACTCGACAAAATCCCTTATCAGATATTGTGTAAAAATAACTCCCGATATAATAGTCATACTATGAATAGGAAACTAAGATACGAAGAATTAAAACACAATAACACATTTTTAGAAAAGTGATCACAACTGTATTAATAATTCATAAAATAAAAATTGTACATAAAGAAACAACTATAAGCTATGGGAGATCAAATGTGGATCATGATGTAGAGGAAAATGAACTTACATATAGTGATGCTGGCGTCAATATAAATGTAGGAAACAACATCGTTGAACAAATTAAATCAACTGTTAAATCTACATACCGAGCAGGAACAATCGGTGAAATAGGTGGCTTTGGAAGTTTATTTGACCTTAAAAAAGCAGGGTTTATAGATCCTATTATAGTATCATCCAGTGACGGAGTAGGAACCAAAATCAAAATTGCTGCCGAAATGGATAAAAATGATACTATTGGTATAGATCTTGTCGCAATGTGTGTTAATGACATATTAACCAATGGCGCTGAACCTTTATTCTTCCTTGACTATTTAGCAACCAGTAAACTTAATCCTACTCAAGCAACTACAATAATAAAAGGAATTGCCGAAGGATGCCTCCAAGCTGGCTGTGCATTAATTGGCGGAGAAACTGCTGAAATGCCAGGACTATACAGAAGAAAAGATTATGATCTTGCAGGATTTGCTGTAGGAGCAGTAGATCGAAAACATATTTTGTCTTCTGATCGCGTCCGTGAAGGTGATTTAATTCTTGGTCTGCATTCCTCAGGATTACACTCAAATGGATTTTCATTAGTGCGAAAAATTGTCGAATTATCAAAATTATCTTGGCAAGACCCCTCCCCCTTTTCTTACGACAAAAGCCTAGGTGAAGAACTACTGACACCAACTAAAATTTACGTCAAACCTATTCTCACGACAATCAAAAAAACAAGGCAAATAAAGGCATTAGCACATATTACTGGCGGAGGACTTACAGAAAACATACCTAGATCAATCCCAAAAAATCTTATAGCAGAAATTAATTTAGATTTAATCAAGGTTCCAAAAGTGATATCATGGCTGTCTAAAAAAGCCAATATCAATCATGATGAAATACTACGCACCTTCAATTGTGGAATTGGAATGGTTATTATTATTAGCCAAGATGGCATAGATTCAGTCACTAAAATTTTAAAAGAAAATGGCGAAAACATAATCTACTGCGGAGAAGTAATACCTCGTAATAACAAAGTATCACCAATCCTATATAAAGGATCTTTAACGCTATGAATTGCAAAAACATTATTGTATTTATATCTGGTGAAGGAACAAATATGCTTTCTCTGATCCAGGCAACAAAAAAAGTAGGATACCCCGCTAAAATTATAGGAGTGATTTCAGACAATCCTAATGCACGTGGAATTAGCAAAGCTCAAAAAGAAAATATTCCCACGTATTTGATTCCTCATAATAATTGTAGCTCAAAAGAGGAACACGGGGGAAAAATTATCACACAACTTGCTACCCTAAAACCAGATCTGATCTGTCTTGCAGGATATATGCGGATTCTCAGCAAGGAATTCATAAGATTATATAAAGACAAGATTATTAATATTCATCCATCTTTATTGCCGCTCTTTCCAGGATTGAATACACATCGCCGCGCATTGCAATGCGGCGTAAAAATAACGGGATGCACGGTACATATGGTGACCGAAAAAATCGATGATGGCCCAATAATAGCTCAAGCTGCTGTACCAGTTCTACCAAACGAAACAGAAGAAAGTCTATCCCAAAAAGTTTTATCTGTTGAACATCTTTTATATCCTTTGGCGCTTGAAAAAATCATACTTGGGAAAGTGCCAAAAAACGAAAGTATACATCATATTATTGGAATGTGATCAAAAAAATATCTTTCATATATTTGTCTAATTTTATTGCAAATAAAATATCTATATTATGAGATAATATGCATTATATAACTTATTTTGATGGTTTCGTTGTTCTAAATGCTCAAACTTGAATTAAGATCTAATCTAAGCAAAAACATCTTTGAAAACAATTGAATATATTACATGGGGCACTAAATATTTTGTCTACACATCCAAGGTAATTTGGTACAATCATCGTCTTCCTAGTAATTAAACTAAAACACAGTCCAAAAATATCATAAATTAATAGAAATCAAATGATTATATATCCAAACTGATATAGATGTTTTGTCCAATTAGTTAATAGTAAAACTATTACCTAGTCATACAACTCCATATATCAACATTTTCTAACAATTACTACATAATATCTGATCACCTAAACGCTGACGATAATAATAAACCTTATCAATCGTTATAGTGGATAATTTAGAAGGTAGTAAATTACTAGAAAAAACATGAAAGCCGTATTCAGCAGACGCCGAAGAACGAACTAGAAACGTAGACTCGTCAATCATCGAAGGAGGAATACTATCTTTAAAATCAGGGGTATTAGCAGGCCATTTCCACTTCACTGAAACACGCTTATCTTTATCAATCCAGTAACCGACAACAGAGATAGAAACATTTTTTTTCACATAAGGAAACATAGTAGCTTTTGCTAAAAAAGAAAAATTATTTAAATATTGTGTGTTAATATTAGTTTCTTGTGAAACTATATCTCCTACAGAACTTGCAACCCTAGTCACGCGTTTAGAATAAGAATACATCATGATAATCTCGTAAGTCGCAATATAAATAAGCAATAACACGGGGAAAATGATAGCCATTTCTATTGCTGCCACACCATCTTGGCAACGAGGAAACCGTAAAAAATATCTCCTAATAAATTTCATGAGTCAAAAGGTTCATTTTTAAATACTACAGTTGATACCATTAAATAATCTCCTCTTTTACCCGCATGTTTTACTGTAGACATATATTTTACCATTAAATTTGTTAGTATTGGCCAATGGTAAAAAGCTCTCAAATAATTGTAGGTTCCAGCCCCACCAGGCTGAAAAGAAAAGCCATTGCCATCTATTTCATCATCATAATTTGAACCCTTACGAGGTATTGTTACGGGAATATCCTTTAATGATTTGATCTGTTTAACATCAATATAAAAATCATATGGCACACGTAATTCTTCATCCGAACAAAAGATAAGAAATCTGATTTCATGACAAAAATTCTTCCGAAGTTGCTCCATTTTAGTATTCTTTGTATTTAATTCACCAGTACGAATCTGACGTGATATACTATACGCGGCATTCTCAAATAATTGTTCAGCAGAAAAACAAATGCAAATCTCTAATATAGCAAACACTACCAAAAAATATGGCAATACCAATATAGCAAATTCAATAGCCACAGATCCTTCACGAATCATAATTGAACGCTCAATACATTTAAAAAGGCCGTTTTTCATAACATACCTAAAATAAAGTGATAAAAAACAAATTCACTAAAAACCATAAATCGTATAGATCAACTCCATACCATACGTAATATTGGTTAATATATAATATAAAAAATGGAATATAATAAATAAGTCTCGTAAAATAAAATACACTCAAATTATATGTATTGTGGTAAATATTCAACGATTGATCTGGCGATGTTTTATAATAAGTTATTTTATATCTTAAAATTAACAAACCATTTGTATGTTATTTTTAATAAAAATATACAATAATTATCTCGGAAATAAATTTCATCAAATATTTGCGGCAATTTTCACAAAATCAACCTATAATAAAAGGTTTTCTTCCTATGCGAAACACCCTTAAGGTATACAACACTATAGAACGAAAAATAATTAAATTCCAAGCCATAGATCCATTAAACGTTAAGATGTATGTTTGTGGTCCTACTGTTTATGATTTCGCACATATTGGTAATGCTAGGCCTGTAATCATATTTGATGTTCTATATCGACTTTTACGATATATCTATGGAATAAAATGCGTAACTTATGTACGAAACATTACTGATATAGATGATAAAATTATTAGTCGGGCACGTCAAGAATATCCATCTATACCTATTAACGACGCAATAAAAACGATTACCCAAAAAAACACAAAACAATTTATCCACGACACAACAAAATTGGGATGCCTTTCACCTACATATCAACCACGTGCTACCGAACATGTTCCTCAAATGATTTACTTGATAAAAGAAATCATAACAAACGGCCACGCATATGAATCTAATGGAGAAATTCTATTTGATACAAATTCTATAAACAATTACGGATCTTTTTTTCAGCGTAGAATTGAAGAACAAAAAATAGGCGCTCGTATTCCCCAAAAGAAACATAAAAGAAATCCCGCTGATTTTGTACTTTGGAAAATGTCATCTGAGGAAGAGCCAGGATGGGAATCTCCTTGGGGAAGAGGACGTCCTGGATGGCATATAGAATGTTCAGCAATGTGTTCTCACTACCTGGGAAAGGTATTTGATATACACGGAGGAGGAATTGATTTAATTTTTCCACATCACGAAAATGAAATAGCTCAATCATGTTGTGCCTATCGCACAGAAAAACTAGCAAATGTCTGGATTCACAATGGTTTTTTAAATATTGAAGGCCATAAAATGTCAAAATCTACAGGAAATATCGTCACAATCCATGAGCTTTTAGAAACAAAAAAGTTTGGAAAACAATCTTGGTCAGCTCCAGTAATACGCTTGGCAATGCTAATGACTCACTATCGTGAACCAATTGATTTTACTGTACAACGTTTAAAGGAATCCGAAACACTAATATCTAAATGGCCAAAAACGGAAGCGGATGGAATTAGAGGTGTTCCAGATTATTCAGTAATTTCTGCGCTTTTAAACGATCTAAACACCGTCTCAGCAATACAAGCGCTTCACAAATTAGCTCGAGATTGTGCGCAAAACCATGATCTAATTCCTGTTTTTAATGCTACTGCAGAAATTTTAGGAATAAAAGTTTTCAAAGACCCCCTAAATAAACAATTATTAAATGCGATTGAAAAATTAGTGCAGGAAAGACAAGTCCTTTTGACAGCAAAAAACTTTACTGCAGCAGACAGTATTAGAAAACAATTGGAAAGCAAGGGATTTATTTTAGAAGATCACAAGGATCCTAAAAGCGGAAAACGACTTACGACATGGAAACAGAAATAATATTTTTTAAAACATATAACCATGGTCAATTACATAAATAGGAAAACGTCATGCAAAATAGTGCCAATTCAGAAAAAAATAATAATCATGGGAGTGTTTTAGGAGCTACATGTATGTGTTTTGCTTACATAATGTGGGGACTAACACCATTATATACGCAATTCATGGAAGATATACCTTTTGCTGAAGTTGTAACGCATCGCATTTTGTGGTCTTTGCCTGGAATATTTTTTGCAGTTGCTTATTTTTCCAAAAACTTATCTTCATTAAAGTCAACTATTAAAAATACAAGGGTATTATCAATGCTCGTATTGAGCACCACCTTGCTTGCGTGTCATTGGGGAGTATTTGTATATGCGCTCTTATCAAAAAGGGGATTTGAGACATCTCTTAGCTTTTTTATAACTCCGATTCTTTCCATAGCAATGGGTGCAATTATTCTGAAGGAAAGATTGAATCGATTACAGATAGTTGCAACCTTGCTAACAGGTGGAGCTCTGGCAATCATGACAATTTACAATGGAATGCCCCTATTGTCCGTAGGAATAGCAATAACATGGAGCGGATATTGTTTTACTAGAAAGACAATTAAAGCTGATTCCAATATAGGATTTCTTGTGGAAATGTTAATTCTTGCTATTCCTGCATTGTTTTATACTTTCTGGCTGTTAGTTAAAGGTAATGCCTATTTCTTGAAAAGCTTTCCTGATACAGCGTTCTTAATGGGATACGGCATTATTAATTCTCTTGTTTTCTGTGTTTTTTCATATGGCATTAAGAAAACAAGACTATCCACCGTTGGTATCATGGAATATATTGCTCCAATAATGATTTTGGCAAATACCACCCTCATATTAAAACAACCTATCAATAGAGTTGATGTAATTGTTTTTATAATTGTATTTGTTTCTATGCTCATTTATATGATGCCAACAGTTTTAGGCGATAGAAAATAAAAAGATGTCCTATTAATTAATGCCAAACAGCCGTGATAAAACAGTTTACTCGTATCACGGCTGTTTTTTATTGTAACATTTTTAATTATAATGATATTTTCCCTATTGCTTAATGTATTATTTGGTTGTCTTTATGTCATAATTGAGGTAGATGGGGCTTTGTCGTTTGAATTATGGAGATATAAGATAATTATATCTGAAAAACAGAAAGCCACTAAAATGATTTATGAAACAATCTAGATATGAAGCAATCATCACAATTCAAAAGTGAGGAGTAACTAGTTTGAATGAAGCGGAATAACATCTTTAATAATATGCTTATATTCTTATCTCCTTATAAAACTTAAAGAAGAAAATACTTATTCATTATTAAATAAGTTGTTTTATATGCGTTTAAGTGTTATTTATAATATGTTCACAGCGTGTTTAAGACAAAACGTGGGTATAAATAAAACATTTAAGTTGTACTAATTAATCTATTAGGTATCGCTCTAACAACAAAGTTATTGAAATAATATGACATTTTCCTCTAATGATTCACTGAATATTTTAAAAAAAATTTGGCCGTACATGTGGCCAAAGAACCGTTTAGATTTAAAAATACGAATATTGGGAGCAATATTCTTTCTTATTGCATCTAAGTTAATTTTACTTGGGATTCCTTTTTTATTCAAGTGGACAACAGAATCTTTAATTGAACAATCAATAATTCAAACGCAGATGTCTTATCTCAAGACTGGCGTTGTAATTTTAATAACATCATATGGTGCGGCACGTGTTCTAAACTTGATACTCAACCAATTGCGCGATTATTTGTTTTCTAAGGTTGGTCAAGATGCTACAAGCACACTTTACCATCAAGTGGTATCACATGTGTATAAACTATCACAACGATTTCATATAAATTACAAAGTTGGAAAATTATCTTCTGCTATAGTAAATGGCACCAAAGCTATTGAAACAATCATACGTATTATGGTTGTTCATCTTATACCAACAGTTATGGAATTTCTCATTGCTATAATATTTTTATGGTATAGTTACGGTCATATTTACGTTGGCATAATCGTATGCATAGTTGTATTATATACTGCATTCACTATAATTGCGAGCAATTGGCGTGTTAATCTTTTTAGAAAACTGAATCGCATAGGCAATGAAACTCACGCTAATGTTTTCGATTCTTTAGTAAATTTTGAAACAATACAGTATTTCAATTCTGAAAAAACAGAAATTGAGAGATTTGAAAAGTGCATATCGAAATATGAAAAGGTAGCAATAAGTATTGCAACTTCTTTAGGATGGTTAAATTTCGGACAAGGGCTAATTTTTAGCCTAGGAATGATTATAATCATGATTATGTCATCTCATGCTGTGATGATAGGACAACAAACTGTTGGAGATTTTATTTTTATAAATGCATTGCTAACACAACTTTCTATACCATTAAATATTATTGGCACAATATATCGCGATTCTCGCCAAAGTTTTATAGAAATAGAAGAGTTATTTAATATACTCAGCGAAAAAATAGAAATCGAAAATATTCCGAATGCTAAAAACTTAAACACAAAAAATGGGACAATAACATTTGATAATGTTTTCTTTTCTTATGATTCAAATGATTCAATCCTGAAAGGAGTTTCTTTTGAGACACCAGCTGGAAAAAAAACAGCACTAATTGGAAAGTCTGGGGTAGGAAAGTCGACTATTTCCAAGCTTATTTATAGGTTGTACGATGTACAAGAAGGCTCTATTCGCATTGATGGACAAGATATAAAAACAATAACTAAAGAATCTTTGCGAAAAACTGTTGGCATCATCCCACAAGATACTGTGTTGTTTAACGATACTTTGAAATATAACATCCTATACGGACGTCCTTCTGCATCTGAAGAGGAATTACTTTTTGCTATAGAAATTGCCCAGCTCAAATCTTTCATTATGAAATTACCAGATGGTTTGAATACTATAGTGGGAGAACGCGGTCTGAAACTATCTGGGGGAGAAAAACAGCGCGTTGCTATAGCACGAGCGATTCTTAAAAATCCGCATATAATGATATTTGATGAGGCAACATCATCTCTTGACACAATCACAGAACGATATATTCAAACTGCTTTGGATTCACTGTCAAAAAATCGCACTACTTTAATAATTGCCCATAGGCTATCTACTATTATAAATGCCGATATAATACTTGTTTTACATGAGGGAAAGATAGTAGAACGCGGGTGCCACGAGGATCTAATATCACTAGATGGTATTTATTCCTCCATGTGGAAGAAACAACAAGAATATTTAGATAAATAAAAACAAATTTATTGTATAACAATCTCTATGACATCTAATATAAAGTATTTTAGCAATGTAAGTTTGAATATTTACATTTTATGGTATACTCTATATAATTGGCTTTGTTTATACTAGTATGACGGTAGTTCAGTATAGATAAAAGTGTTTACTTGATAATTTTAAGGAGCAATAATCTTCATGAATCTAATAAGAATGATTCGAAAAAATTTGGTTCCTATCCACTTGCATGGTTGGCCTTTTATAATATTTTTTATCGCAATAGCGATAATACTAGGAATGTGGATACATTCTTTATTCTGGATATTTCTAGTAATCACTATCTGGTGTGCTTATTTTTTTAGAGATCCAGAGAGAATAGTACCAATAGATCCTGACTTGTTAATCAGTCCGGCTGATGGACATGTATCTGCGATATGTGAAGTTAGCCCACCATCGGAATTAGAACTTGACGATGAAACAATGATGCGTATTTCTATATTCATGAATATTTTTGATTGTCATGTAAACCGTATTCCTATTAGTGGCGATATTATAAAAAGTGTCCATCGCAATGGGCAATTTGTGAGTGCTGATTTGGATAAAGCAAGCGAAAACAATGAAAGACACAGTATAGTCATTAAAACAATTCACGGAAAAATTGGTGTAATACAAATTGCAGGATTTATCGCACGTAGGATAGTTTGCTGGGTTAGACCACCAATGAATGTTGATGCAGGAATGCGATTAGGGATTATTAAATTTGGATCAAGAGTTGATATATTTGTGCCGAAAAATGCCAATATCCGTGTTGCAATTGATCAAAAAACCGTCGCAGGAGAAACAATTATCGCCGAGTTTAATTCCACCAAAGCCCCTCTACTAGTATGTCGTACTTAATTAGAAAATGATTGTACAAGATAATGGGGTGGCTAATGAATAAAACCACCGATGATGAGTTTATTTCTCATTCTGGTCAAGAAATAAGACATGAGCTTCGAAACAAGGATATTAAAGCCTTTAGGTTTATGTTTCCTAATTTAGTGACAATTCTTGCTATATGTTCAGGATTTAGTGGAATCGGATCTGCGTTAGAAGGACGTCACGAAAAAGCAGTATGCATGGTTCTTATCGCAGCCTTCCTTGATGGGATTGATGGACGTATCGCTCGTTTCATGAAGGCCACTTCAAAGTTTGGCGAACATTTAGATTCACTGGCAGATGTTATTAATTTTGGCATGGCACCTGCCTTGGTATCATATATTGCCGTATTAAATAAAGCCAATACCTTTGGATGGAGCGTGGCATTGATGTATACTATTGCGACTAGCCTGCGTCTAGCACGCTTTAATACAATGAATGAATGTGGGATGAAGGAAATTTGGCAAGACGAATATTTTACTGGTGTTCCAGCTCCACTTGGAGCAATACTATTAATGTTACCTCTATATATCAGCTTTTTGGGAATTGAAATTAGTGGAATATACATTGGTATAGCAATAGTTTATTCCATAATGGTTGGTTTTCTATTATGTTCAAGATTACCAGTTTGGTCCGGAAAAATATTTAATGGAGCTATTCGCAAAGATCTTGTATTGCCTATTATTCTTTGCGTCGTGCCTTATATTGTATTTATGATACATTTTGTATGGGAAGTAATCATTTTTAGTGTATTTTTTTACATAACCATATTATTACCCTTTTCATATTACTATTGGTATAAAAAATATGGAAAAATTAAAAAACAACTTTGAAGTAACATAATATATAAATACGGTTAGTATCTTGAATAAGATGTCGGGAAAAGTTGGAGTATTTGGTAGAATATAGTAATTATACCCAGTATGATTATAAACATTGTTCTACCCTCTTTAATTGATTAATGGCAAAACGGTATTAGCATTTGTATTCTAAGTAATTAAGTGATTAAAATATCACTTGTTGTCAAGCTTAAATAAATTTGTATTTTTAGAAGTATACATCATCTGTTATATGATTAATAAAGATACCATGATTGTTAATTATGACAGTTTTAGGAAGTGATTCTTAAAAATAATTGCATATAATAAATTAATATCCCTTGTAAGAATTCTTACCTCGCTACCTTAAAAGACATTATTTATAACAACTTATGAAATTAACATAATAGTTATTATAGTTTTGAAGATATTAGCTAAATTAAAAGACACCATCTTACTGTGATAGTTTTTTATAAAATATCTGTGCTGAAGTCGGAAGAGGCAAATTAGGATTATCATTAATTGTTTCTATTAAAAGCTTATCGCTCTCACGTTCCATATTTTCTTTAAGCTCTTCAAAGAATTTTTGTCTTGGCATTTTAGCTGGAATTGGTCTTAAAACCCGTACTTTAAAATGTCCTGGATAGCGTATAAATCTTCCGCGCGGCCAAAATAATCCAGCATGTACGACAACTGGTATGACAGGAACTTCAAGAGAATCGTATATATAAGAAATTCCTTTTTTGTATAATGTCGCTTCACCAGGAGAACGTCGTGTTCCTTCAGGATATATTATCAATTGGCGATTGTTTTTAACTGCTTCTCTAGAACGATTTATGATGTTTTTCATATTAAGATTCTTAGAATTTCGGTTAACTCCAATCATACCCTGTTTTATGCAGTAAAGTCCTATGATTGGCATATAAAATACTGTATGTTTTAATATGAATATTGGATCTTCTACACAAGTTAAAAAATAAATTGTATCCCAAGATGACTGATGTTTAATTGCTATAATACATCCACTTTTAGGAATATTATCTAGACCTTCAATTGTAACATGCGTTCTTGTAACATACTTTAATAGTAATTGATTTATATTTGTCGATATTTTAGCAATATATAAGCACTGTCTTCTGGTAATGAACAGGTATGACATCATGAAAAATAATGAAACAAAAAAGATATGAATGAAAAACAAAATATTAAAAATCAAAGATCGAATAAAAATCATATTTTAATACCTGATTCAAAACAATATTTTATAAGTTATTATGTGATAAATATTTGTAATAACTTTTGTAGAAATAATTTTGTGATTTTTAAATATTCTACGAAAATCATCTTTATCATCTTCATTTGTAAATTCAAAGTATTTTTTTTGAAAGTTATAACCTAACAACGGGATATGAAATAAACCCAGTCTTATGATCTATTTATAGCAGTTCAAAGATTATCCTAATCAAACATAATATATCATAAAAAAGATAACGTAATTTTTAAATTTATATATTCCTAGTTGGGATAATGCTTTAAGTAATAATAACAATATTGAAATCATAACAAAACGTCATATCACTAAAAATAAATTTCTATCAGTCATATATTTGGATGTTATCGGCTCAGTATACAAATTATTGAAGGAATAAAAACCATGAAATCCATAGAAGTTGCTATAACTATTTATAATGATAATTTCTGTATACTTGTGCATGATAATGAACAGCATTTAACCGCTGCCATTGATGCTCCTGATACCAATACCATATTGAATCTTCTCAAAAAAAAGGGATGGATACTAACACATATCTTCAATACACATCAACATATAGATCATACTTTAGCTAATTTAGAACTAAAGAAGATTTTTAACTGCGAAATATTCGGACCTTTAATTGAGTCAGATCAAATACCAGGCATAGATCATGGACTTACTGATGGAGAGCTTTTGTATTTCGGAAAACATATAGTGAAAATAATTTCTACTCCTGGTCATACTATAGGGCACATATGTTATAATTTCTTGGAAGACAATCTCCTTTTTGTAGGAGATACTTTATTTTCAATAGGATGCGGAAAAATACACAACGGTAATTATTATGAAATGTTTGAATCTCTAAAAAAGATAAGCTCTATTGCAGAAAAAACACTAATTTATTTCGGGCATGAATATACCTACAAAAACGCTTTATTTGCATTATATTATGATCCTAATAATATAGAACTACAACAATATTTTTCAAAAATAAAATCCCTATACAAAGCAAATTTATATACCAATCCTACTTCTCTATCCCTTGAAAAAAAAACCAATCCTTTTTTAAGAACAGGCAATGTCATGCTAAAAAAGAATTTAAATATGGAAAAAGCAAGTGATATAGAAGTTTTTGTTGAACTTCGTAAACGTAAAGATAAATTTAAACAAACTGAAAAAATGATTGATGATAATGATTATACTACCAAATAATACTATTATTAACCCCAAAAAAATATAAAATATCGCTAATCTCGCATTAATATCCATTCAAATTTTAATCAAGAAATTTTTACCGTCATATTTATAATTAATAAGTTTAGTACTTATCATATTGATACCAATATAAATAAACAGGACTAGCATTTTTCGCATTATAGATGTATGTAGTTTATACTAGCTGGAGAATAAATTTATTGGATTACATAGCAGATCATTGGTTTATATAATATTTTTATGTTATATAGTGACTTGATTATTAATGTATTTTCTAATAATTAATAAAAATGAAGGAATATTTCTTCCCCCTATACAATTGTCAAAGGAGCGGATGTATGTCACGAATATGTGAATTAACTGGCAAGACTGTGATGTCAGGGAATAAAGTAAGCCATTCAAATAATAAAACAAGACGCAGGCTTCTTCCAAATCTATGCAAAATAACACTAGCTTCAGATGTTATGGAGCAAAGCTATCAGCTACGTATTTCAAAACATGCCCTAAGATCGGTTGAGCATGTAGGAGGTCTTGATCAGTACCTTCTAAAAACTAAGAAAGAAAAACTTTCAGCACGCACCAAACTTTTACGTAGCCAGATAATAAAGAAAGTTGATAAAAAATCTTCTCTAGATAATGGTTAAAAAATATTTTGGCAAGCGGTTTTAGATGGCTGTAACACAGACTTTATGCGTTATAAAATTCTACCAGCTAGATTATAAATGACATTTCCATATCATCTTCGTATAATGTTGGAAAGAATAATATGTTAAATAAAATTGGTTAGCTCTTTAATTTTTCCAATCCATATAATAGGATACAGTGAGATTTATAATCTCGCCTGATCAATAAAATTCACCACATACACAGAAAGCATTAAGTTACTTATGCATATCAAAATGTTTTGAAGATCACCTTAGAAAATAAATTGTCTTTGATCTAACAAAGTCCAGATTGCTTTAACAACCGATAAGCCTGAACAACCGCTTGTAAACGTTCTTCTGATCCACGATCTCCGCCATTAGAATCGGGATGATGCCTCTTAACCAAATCCTTATATCGTCCCCTTATATCCTCTGGAGAAGAATCTGATAACAATCCTAATACTTTTAATGCATTAAACTGTATAGAGCTCACATTATGCTCTTTTTTATCAGCAAAATGACGATATGAGAATCGATCATCATTATCATTAAAAGGATACTTCTTCGCATATAAACTAGCAGTCCAAGTAAAACGTTCTCCGTTCGTTGCTTCTTTCTGATAACGCCCAACCTCATCGTTAGAAAGATCTACGAAATAGTTATACCCTTTATTGTACTTTTTAACATGTTCAAAACAAAAAAGAAAAAACTGTCCTTCGGCGCTACTTCCAACAGGAGCACGATACTCTCCCAAGCATTTGCAATTATCCCATTGGCAAATAGATGAACTGCTACCTGAAGAATTATTCTTCCGTTTTCTATTCGTTCGAATATGATCAAAATATTTAGAATCAAGTTTCATAGTGGACTAATAGTAATGCATATACGATATAAAACAAGTTAATTTATAAACAACTGATACAAATAAAGCAACTCACGTACAATAAATAGGAAGTAAAATGCAATCTTATCATGTGTCTCTTATAGAAATAATAACAAACAAAATCCAAATTGCTCTATATCCAGAAGAATTACAGGTAATAAACGAAAGTAATTTACACATAGGACATAAGCCAGAATTCGATGGATCTGGAGAAACACATATTCGTATAAAAATTATATCCAAATCATTCATAGGAATGAATAAACTGTTGAGACATAAAAAAATATATGAATTATTGCAGACAGAAATAAATAACGGATTACATGCAATTTCCATAGAAGCTTTTTCTCCTGAGGAGAAAAATACTTTTGTGAAATAAACAGTATCCCTTTGTTCTTTAAAGATTTTTGAAAAAATTTTAATATCTATGTAATAAAATTAATAGTAGAACGTATTTTTTATGAAATAACGTGATAAATAAAGTATTTCTCACTATTAAATGTAAATTATATAATAAATAACAGCGCATCAAAATTAAGCTTAACATAAACTTAACTACATAATTATTTGTTTCTAAAAACTATTTGAGATTTGCATAAGAGACATCACATACAATCATCAATCATCAATCATCAATCATCAATCATCAATCATGTAGTAATCTGTATACAAAAATACTGTCAGAAAATAATAAGTTTTCTGTTGATAACAATAATAATGATCAAATGGTAGTATCTAACTGCAGTACCTATCCCAATCAAGAACATTGATCCTTAAAATAATCATCAATTTATGGGATTTAACATTTGGAGTTTTACTGCAAAAAAACACAACAGAACATATAAGTAAAGGCTATCATTGTATTATTTTCATATTGCTCAATAATTATCAAAGTCAGCTAACTTTCTTATCACATTGTCGGTAGTCTCTTCTATAGAAAGATCAGATGAGCATAAGACCATGTCTGCTTGCGCATATATTGAATAACGTGATTCCATTAAGCTTCTTAAAATTTCTTTTGGATTTTCACCATCAAGCAAGGGATGATTACCACTATTTTCAATCCTACTCCATAAAACGTCACAACTAGCCTGTAACCATAAGGTTATTCCTCTGCTTTGAATATATTCACGAATTTTTTCATTAAGAAATAACCCTCCCCCAGTAGAGAGTATACAACGGCTTCCTTGTAAATACATTTTTGCAACTTGTAACTCTAAATCGCGAAACACATCTTCTCCATAGAAAAGAAAAAAATCTTTCACGGTCATCGATGATAATTTTTCAATCTCGTGGTCAGTATCTACAAAAGGAATTTTAATCCTAGAAGATATCATGCGACCAATCGTAGTCTTTCCTGCCCCCATCAATCCAATAAGAGCAAAACTTTTATTTCCTAAATTATCACGGGCGCGCTTATCTATATCCATTTGATAGTTGTTTTCATTTTAAATTATCATTTAGAAACAATTTAATACTTTATAATCCATTGATTATTATCATCTAATTTGCCCATGCTAAAAAAACATAACATGATTGACATAATTATTAAAACTATACTATGAATGACGGGTATAGCATTTATAAATTTGTAAAATACGAAACCTATATGATGGGTTATGTAAAAAATTAAGATAGAAATTACAACGACTTTGAGTATAAATAAACATAAAAATATAAAGCAGGAAAACCTAATAGAACTTTTTCTTGAAATGATGAGTTCTGAGCGCGTTGCTAGTTCTAACACAATATATTCTTATAAAAGTGATCTTAAAGAAATGCAGTTGTTTCTAGAAGATAGAGACTTGCTTTTATCATCGGTTACTGCAGATGAAATTGTTACTTACCTACACCATCTTTTTGAAAAACAGTTAAAATCAAGCTCTCAAAGAAGAAAAATATCTACAATTAGACAATTCTATAGCTTTCTTTATACTGAAGGAATACGCAAAGATAATCCTGCTAGCATGCTTGAATTTCCCAAACAAAATCATTATCTCCCACGCATTATAGGGAAAAATCATGTTGCTAAACTGTTAAAACAAGCAGAAACAGAAGCAAAAGAACCTTCTGTGGATCAATGGAAACGAATCCGTATGTTTTTATTAGTAGAACTGTTATATTCCACCGGTATGCGCGTTAGCGAGCTTTTAACGCTTTCTGCTAATGTTTTAAATTTGAAAGAACGCACAATGATTATTCAAGGAAAAGGCAATAGAGAACGTCTTGTTGTTTTTTCTCCTTCCGTTTTACAGGCTATTCAACAATATAAAATAATACGTTCTAATATACCCTCAATGACAAAAAGTCCTTGGCTATTTCCTTCCCATTCAAAAAAAGGACATCTATCACGCCAGGTTTTTGCACGAGATCTTAAAGATTTAGCTGCCCGCGCCGGTATACAAGCAGAAAGTATATCTCCTCATGTAATGCGCCATGCATTTGCAAGCCATCTACTTGAGGGTGGAGCTGACCTACGAACTGTACAAACGCTTCTGGGGCATGTAGATATATCGACAACACAAATATATACCCATTTACTACCAGAAAAGCTGCAAAAATTAGTTCAAAACCATCACCCCCTTGCTAAGAATTAAAACAGGTAGTACAATCGCTTTCAGTGTAATTGTTTCATATTAACAGGATAAAAAATTATTAAATGCATAATTATCTTGATTTTGAAAATCCCGTATCCGAACTAGAGGCAAAAATCCATGAGCTTAAAAAAATATCATGCGAAGATGGAAATAGCGATCATTTAGATGAAATAAATCAATTAGAAATGATGGTTCAAGAAAAACTATCAGATATTTATTCAAATCTAAATCCTTGGCAGAAGACCCAAGTGTCTAGACATCCAGATAGACCTCATTTTAGCGATTATGTCGCCGCTCTTTTTACTGAATTTATCCCTCTATCAGGAGATCGCGTATTTGGCGATGATCCTGCAATGCAAACTGGGCTTGCGAGATTTAATGGTACCCCTGTTGTTGTTATTGGTCAGGAAAAAGGATCTGATACAAAATCAAGAATCAAGCATAACTTTGGTAGCCCACGACCAGAAGGATATCGCAAAGCCGTCCGCATTATGAGACTGGCAGACCGATTTAGATTACCAGTTATTTCATTTGTAGATACAGCTGGCGCATATCCTGGAGTCGATGCTGAAGAACGAGGTCAAGGAGAGGCTATTGCACGTTCTACAGAAATGTTCCTTAATTCACGTTCACCAATAGTTGCGATTATCATTGGGGAAGGAGGATCCGGTGGAGCGATGGGAATTGCTGCAGCCGATCGTGTTTATATGTTAGAAAACTCTATCTACAGTGTTATCTCACCTGAAGGAGCTTCTTCAATACTGTGGAAGGATTCATCTCGTGCGGCACAAGCTGCAACTGCTATGAAGATTACAGCGGATGATTTGAAACAATTATCTATTATTGATGGAGTGATCCCGGAGCCTGTAGGAGGAGCACATAGAAATCCCTCTCTTGCAATTTCTTCTGTTGGTGAAGTAATTAGTATTGCTATGGCTGACATATCAGAATATTCTGGGGAAGATATACGTCAAAGTAGACATCAAAAGTATCTGAAAATTGGACGAAGCAACAAATTATGAATCGCCTTATTTTGCAATACTTGCATTCGCGATATAAAAAATTCTGAAGTGATAAGGTGATAAGTTTTTATAGTGTATTTTTGTTCATATGTTTGTTATTGCTAAATGGATGTAGCAGCACAGGATACTTGGTAGATAAAGCAGAATATCCTATGACCAATAGATTGATTGGTCATATGAATAAGAATAAAACGAATCGATATTATCCCTGTTTGATAAGGATTTTTAAAAAAGAAAATGTTCTTGAAATATGGAAATATACGACTGATAAAAAATATGCTTTGTTCAAGTCATATAAAATATGTGCATGGTCAGGACTGCTTGGTCCTAAGGTAGAAATTGGAGATATGCAATCCCCTGAAGGATTCTATCAAATAAAGTTAGATAGTTTAAATCCTAATTCAAAATATTACTTATCAATAAACGTCGGCTTTCCCAATGAATTTGACGCCGCAAATGATCGCACAGGAACAGATATCATGATTCATGGAGGGTGTTCTTCATCCGGATGCTATGCTATGAATGATAGACAAATGCAAGAAATTTATATAATAGTAAGAGATGCCTTACGAGGAAATATAAAACCATACGTGCAATTACAATCATTTCCTTTTCGCATGACCAGAGACAATATGGAACGATATCGGGAACATCCGAGCTATCCTTTTTGGCAGGTGCTTAAAATTGGGTACGATTATTTTGAAATAACTAATAAGGAACCTATAATTCAAGTTGTTAACAAACAGTATGTTTTTTTCAAAGAATAACAATAGTTATATATAAAAATATGTAATTCCATTACTATACAAAGGATTTTGATTTAATTTGATTAAGAAAAAACTTTTTATGAATTATTAAGAGCTATGTTTATAATAAGAATACTATTAAATATACTACAACTACTTATATTTTAATTATATATTATCCATGATTTCAATATTTTGATTTATATAACATTTCATCTACTTTTTATGCTATAAATTCGGTGAAAACAATCTTTTTTCAATCTGAAATAGCTATACTATTTAATAGTTATACAGTATCCTATTGGTGTAATATATATTATGCGTTGTATTATGTGTTTCATATTAGATAGCATGACCATCCTCTGGAGTGTGATTCACTATTGTATTATCTACAATAATTTGTTAGCTGGGAGTAAAAATTGTGGGAAGTATGAGAACTATTGGAAAAAATGATCAGGATTTGGATACCATTCTCCTTCATGAAAAGATGCAAGTGGCAATTGAATATCAAAATGAAGCTTGGGCTGGTGGCATGTCAGATGGAATAGAGCCAGAAATAATCGCCAATGTTGCTATGGTTCAAGCAATTCGTGAAACAGTGCGAATCCATGGAGAAGAAAAGGTGGAATCTATTTTAAATTCGTTAATGGCTCGTATGTTGGCAGGAGAATTTTCTCCTGATCGCGTTATTCAGTAGATTTTTGAAAGTTCTTGCAGATTTTGTTATGTAAATCGGGCGGTTCTGATTTAAATAATCTGATAATAATTTATTGGGTAAAATGTCAAAAAAGACAATTTTATCCCATACAACGGGAAGCTGTTTTCCCATAATTTTTAAATTTGGCACCTCATGAATAAATAATCTTAGGTATGTATAAAAAAAATCCGATTAGATACTTATGTGAGAAATTATATGCCTTCTATCTGCTTGCCCAATAAATCTTTCATAAAAGTTAGTGGTAGTGCTGCTCAAACTTTCCTGCAAGGAATTATAACAGCAGACGTTAATACTATACCTTATGAGGTGGCACGAGGTAGCGCACTTCTCACTCCTCAGGGAAAGATTTTATTTTATTTTTTAATTAGTAAAATAGAAGAAAATATTTTTTTATTAGAAATAGATGATAATAAATGTTGTGACTTGGTAGAAAAACTTATTTTATATAAGCTCCGTATGGATGTTATTATAGAAGTACAAAAAATAAGAGGTGTTACCTTATCTTGGAATCAAGAAAATCCCTTAAACACCCCCTCATTTATTGATGAAAGATTTTTAATAGCCGGAGTTAAACTTTGGAGAACACAGGAATGTACTGCAGATTACGCATCAGATTCCGAATCATATTATAAGCTTAGAGTTAATCATGGAATAGTTGATCCTAACATTGATTTTCCATCGTCTACAATATTTCCTCACGATATATGGATGGATACTTTAAAAGGAGTTTCCTTTACGAAAGGTTGTTATATTGGACAGGAAGTTGTCTCAAGAATCCAACATAGGCATTCAATACGCAAACGCTCAATAATTATAAAGGGAGATAAGGATCTACCAAATGGTAATTTACCCTTAATAGTTAATAACAAGAAAATCGGGACTCTTGGAATAGTAATGGAGAATAAAGCTATAGCAATCTCCCGCATAGATAAATTAGAGGAAGCTATGAAACTAAACCTGCCGATAACGGTAAATGATATTGAAATCGTACCAATTTTTCCTTCTTGGAAAGATGAAAACTTATTAAACAAAAAATAATTCAACAACCTTAAATAAAATAATTAATAGTAAAATTTATTTTTAAAATATGGCACTATATTTTATTTGCAAGAAAAATGACACTGTCAAATATATAGTAAGATAAATCACATCATAGTTGAATCAATATTATATTTGAGAATTTGTATTCTACAATAATTGGGTAATAAATTATAGAATGCAATTAACATAAGAAATATTTCTCTAGAAACAATAGTTTTTAATTTAATAAAACATATGGTATAAATAAACTTTGGTATGCATTAATAAATCAATTACATAAGCTGGTATAATAATTTAAAACGATAAGGATATAAACAAATGATTCACTTTTATAAAATTTATTCTTATTTAGTGTTGGTAATTAGATATAGCAGACATGTGATATCACTTACTACTATGGCTTTATTATCCAGTTGTTATTCAGCGAGATATTCTCATATTCCCAACTTAGACGTCAATTTAGAGTATATGAATCATACAGAATTATTACATATCACAGATAAACTTGGCATGATGTACAAGTCAAAGCCTAAAAACAAGACGATAGGCATTGCATATTCAGATGCACTACGCATGGTAGGAAAATCTTCTCAGGCGCTTGCAGTCATGCGACAAATTGCAATATTGTATCCACAGGATATGGATGTACTAGCATCTTATGGAAAAAATCTAGCAGATGCAGGATATTTAGATGATGCTCTAAACGCAATAGAACGTGCTCAAAGACCCGATATGCCTGATTGGAAGTTAATCTCCGCAAAAGCATCTATTCTAGCTCAAATGGGTAGATATTTGGAAGCAAATATAGAATACAATAAAGCCTTGGAACTAGCACCAAATGAATCATCTATTGTTTCTAACATGGGCATTTCATATCTCTTATCAGGAGATATAAAGAAGGCGGAAGAAAAACTTCGCTATGCCTCAAAGATGTTAGGATCTGATAGCCGTATAAGACAAAATTTGGCTTTAGTTGTCGGTCTACAGGGGAGGATACAAGAAGCTTATTCTATAGCTGCACAAGAACTTTCACCTGAAGAGGCAGAGGAAAACATAGCTTATCTCAAGTCAGTTTTATCGCAAAAAGACCCTTGGGCTACGCTTCGTACAAAAGAACAAAAACCTCGCATAAAAAATAAACCTGCTAATGTTGCAAATAAAAAGTGAAACATATCTTTATTTCTAAAAGCTTTTTCACTAGAAACAAACAGTAAAACTTCACCATTAAATTAAAGAAGATTTGAAATGACATACCGGCATATTATATCAGAATAATATACAAAATATAAACTATTGATTTTGCAATTTTTTTAACACATTTCTCACACCTTTTTAATAGGATGTGAAGGTTTGCCTTTAACACTGTAACAATAGTGCTGCCTCTATCTCTCTTCTTGCAACTAATCCTTTTAGCTTCCTACCTCCAGCAAATACCCACCTTGTACACTCTTTAGACGCCTCATCCCAATCTTCTTCATCTACACGTTTTCTAAACGTACTAGCCTTATATCTGCCAATACCAAGATTAAAAACAAAATCTCCAATGGCTGATATACGATTTTCATTTGCATTAATCAGAATTGGAGAAACGTTCAATACTTGATTCAGACATTTTGAAACATCAAGTATAAGCAGTTCATCCGCATGTTGTTCTGATATATTCATGTCCTCACAAACATCAAATCCAGTATGTCCATATCCAATAGTCAAAACACCCGCAGGACATCTGTAGGCTTTTAGTCTTAAGCCTTCAAAGTTTTTAATCACGTCAATTAATAATGATGGGATCGTAGTCATGACTACCTCTATTTTAGCTAATTAATAAATACCATTATATATTGAATAAAATAGGTGAAATATAAAGTTTTTACAATTAAGAATTGTTGTCAATATTAAAGATAGGTGGTATTTTATGGATATCAAAAAAAATAGCGTGAGTTTCTTTATTATAATCAACTATTATACTTGGAGGGTGTAATTTATCTGGATCCAAGCAGACTAATATCACAGCAAAAGCTGGTAAAGAAGAAGACAAGGCAAACAACGCCTGAAAATGTTGATAGGACGAAGAATAGTGAGTCTTAATCGTTTCATCTCTGCCTCCGCTTCTGAACTATTTTATCAGTATACCAAAAACCAAGAATACAAGCGATAATCTCTTGTTCAAATGGGCTTAATATTGAAAGGGGGCTTCTATCATAGATGCCCTCTTTCACACTCCACCATACCATCATTGGATAAACAATAATCCAAAAGATAGTTGTTAAGGGTCTTATCAAAGCGTTAAAAGCATCTATCCACTTAATACCGCTTTTGACATTCTGGGATTTAATCTTTGATAATCCTATCTGTTTATCTGCTTTGAGCTCTTCAATTTCATATTTGATATCAGCCAAATCAACTTGAGTAGCACTATCAATTTTGGCTTGTTCAAGCTTTATTCTATCATATTCGATAGATCTCTTCTGCATTAGATGCTCAGACACAACATCAACTATCCTATCAAAACTTGATGGGACAAAATGTATTAAAAATCTAAATATGCCTCCAGTTAAAAACGATGTAATCATTGTTTAAACCATCCTTTCACGTTTAGCATTTGATTTAGCACAGAATTCCATTCACTATTCTCTTGTAATATATTGGCCTTGCTTTTTATACATTATTAAATTAACTCCTGCAACCAATATGTGTATTTACCACTATTTAAACCTTCCTAATCAGATTTGCCCCCAAACTCTCCAATTTCTAGATTGAGTATATTCACCAGGTGTTAGACTATTCCATCCATTGCTCATATGTCCGTTATATTCACATGGATATTGCCATGAATGAATGGTTTTCCATTTTAACAATATCCTAAAGGCTATAATCAATCCTAGTCTTCAATACCCATACGAAACTGTAATGCTTTCGTGATGTGGACTTGTATGGTATAATCGTTAAGAACGACTTTATCAGGAGCAATGTTAATACGTTTGCCCATATTTCCATCTTCGTCCGCTTTAGCTATATAGAAATTATCATTATGGACAAAAAGGAAATTAGTGGCTTTAACATTCATGTCTTTGAACGTGGTGGAAGGTTGATATTGGACATTCTTTTGAGTTATTAAAAGACGTTCCTACCTCTAAACCTTGGGCGTTTAACACTCGGACACTACTTGATACTACTCGTCTTTTCCTACCACCCAATCCATTAAAGGCTTCTCCAGTATCTGTACTAGGCAATTGTGCTAATGACGTATAGGTATAACCAGTACTCTCACCCTCAGCTATAGGATCACCTGGTTTGTAAGGAACCACAGACCCATCTAACGATACTTTGACCATTTCACTTTCATGTTTCATCGTATCTATCGGGGATTGAGTATCAGAGGAGGCAGGAGCTTCTCTATCACGGTATTTGAGATAAAGCCCTATTTCCTTATCAACATGGTCAGCAACCTCTTCAGCTTTCTTGAGGCTGGACTCTATGTCCTTTAATTTATCCCACGTGCTAAAATCAAGAGTAGCAGGTGATGCAGTTGCTTTCAGATCTAGGTATTCATGAAGCAATTTACCATGATTTTTAGATTGAGCTACTATTAAAGACGACGAAGTAAGTGTATTAGGAAAACGGGCTTTAAGGAAGTTAATGAAATAAGTAGATCTATTAATAAATCTTTGGCTTTTTGCGGAGAGACGAATAGACGCTCTGTAGTGCTTATCTTTCCGCTCTTTTATTGCTTCTTGTAAATAACCATTTCCTTTATCTAATAGTTCACTAACACGTTTCAAACCTTCTTCAGAATTTAAATTAGATGTTTTTAAATACTCAAGCTCACTAGGCTGCATTGATTCTACTTTTTTAATATCAACCCCTATCTTATTAAATTTACTATTTGTTTTAATCTTAGAAGTAATGAGTAGACTTGTATTCCCATTAAGAGTCCGCAACCTCTCACTAGCTGTAGTCACAGTATCTGCAATCAAATCTAATTTGTCGTGAATGCTTTCTAAATGAAGATGCGACAATTCATAATCATTATGCTTACGAGCCTCTATGGCGTTCTTAAGTCTTTCTTCCGAATCTTTAACAAAGTTCTCAGCTTCGGCAAAAGTCTTCTCAATATCCTCATCCCTAACCTGTTTAATCAAAGTCTTTTGTTCTTCCAGCATTTGTCGCAAAGAAGAAACTTTTTCCCATGCATCTCGTATAGGAGCGGAATCTAGAGTATTTATGGAATCTTGCAGACGAGACTCTTTATTGGAAGTGTCAGTTACTTGCTGATCGCTAAAACGCTCAACCTCTGTACGCCAAACCTCAGATAACCCCTCTCCAACTTTTATCAATCCTTTAGTTCTACTGTTTACATCTTCTCTTGTGTAAGCAGGATCAGATGCATACAATACTAATGTACGACAGATTTCTTTCTGCAAACTCATAGCCTCTTTCAACTCTTCTAAAAGAATTAATCCTTTCTTAGCCCGTTCAAGTTTAGTGTCTAAAGAAATGATTGTAGTATCTATATCTTGCAGATTAGCTTGCTTATTATCTGCCATCGTGCTATGTACCTTTTCTGTATTCTTAATACTATTGCTTTCTGTGCCTAAATCACATCCACCCAAAAACAAACTTAACACCGCAATACTCACTAATCCTTGATTCATATTTCCTCATCCCTCTGTAGAACATCCATCAATCACATCTTTAGGTTGATACGTGTTCATTCTACGAAAATTGCCCAGCTTTTCAAGGGATTTGAACTTTTTGCCTGAAGCCTCCTGTCTTTCAACCAAAAGCCACAAATCGTCCTGTCCATCAGAAAAGCTAGCAAAACTGGTTAAGGAATGAATTTGTGTAGAAACTCCGCCTAAAACATGTGTATGCCATGCACATACCTCGTTTTCTGGATCAAATGTACATCCAACTAATCTACCATCTCGCAAAACTACCCAGATAATAGAATATGGACTATGTTGTAAGGCTGTTTCCCAAACTCCTTTAGTTAATATATGTTCCGCCCATACATTTAAATCTGTAAACCGATAGCCGTGTTGTTTCATATCAACAATGCTGATTAAAGCTCTTCCTGTATCTTGAACAAACACACAATGAGAACCTACTAAAATAGGTGAAACTGCAATACTACCAAAACTACCAAGCGACCTCACTACTACCGATATATTCGAAATAGACTCATCTTGATTAGTTCGTGATATCAACCACAAAGCTGATTCCGTACCTACTAACAAACCATTGTCTTTATGTGATAACCACTGAATACCATGTCTGACATTTGAACCTAATGACACAGAGAAAGCACTCCGTAACATCATGTCATATATGCTCTATAACCTACTAATCAAAAAGCCAGCATTGGTATTTATACCTTAGAATTACTTTTGGTGATTTATATAGACAGTTGATTTAGAATTGGCAACAATGATGATGGTCAAGGATTCCATTAGATTTATCATTTAAATCTATTAAACAGAATTATATGATTATAATACAACACAGAAATTTCACCGAATCTTGGGATAAGACATATGAATTATCTTATGATTTGTATGCCATAATATTTTTTTGCGACCCTTTAAATCCTAAAAAAGCAGTTCTTTTCAAATATTATAATATCGTAATTTAACAATAATTTATATGAAAAATTGATTATCTGCAGTACTTCATATTTTTGATATCAAAATATATCCTATGAATTTGGGATAGTGTGATCAGATTTCTCAAATATAGTTCAAACTAATTTTAAAAATATAATTTCCAAAGATACTCCTTCCGACAACATATACTCTAATTTTATATCCAATATGCACAGATAATTTTACAGAATCAAAATCAAAAACCTATTCTTTTCGCTCAAATAAAAAGATAATAAGTAGTCTACTTAAAATATTCAAACAATCGATTCACTATAAAGCTGTTAATCTCTTGAAATTTAACTCTTGTTAAACTGACAGTCCCTATTTCTATTACATATAATAACAATCCAAGTTGAATGATTCCTTGGACTTTTGCTAATCAGTCTTATTCTGTCATATTCAATAAATTTTTTCTTAATAATACAATTAGAAACAATAGTTACTATTCTTTTAGTTTAATTTTTAAAAAATAATTTTTAGATATCATGGTAGGTGTTTGAAGTAATAGATATCAAAATCTGTACTATATTACAAATTATATATATTACTATCAATGGTTGTAAAATTACTATCTTCAAATAAATATTTAAATGAATAATAATTTAAGATTATACCATCAAATAATGCAAATCTCACATCTTAAAAACAACAATTATATATTGCATCTAATAAATCAACCTGTTAATGTGGTAGGATCTCGGTATAGGATTAAATCATATCACAACTTTTACGAGAATATAAATCATTGATTGGTATTATTAGTTAGTTAGTTTTAGGACTATATTATTGTTTTATAGGATTAAATTGGATTATTTCTTCCTCTTTAATCTCATGGAAGGGAAAATATATCTATGTACAATACAAGTAATTTGAGTTTAAACCAGAAGAAATTCCTATTATATGTAGCCAGTATATTAGTAGGTATATTTTCAGGAATGACAGATATCGTGTTTTTCAACGAACTGGCTGGATTTATTTCTAATGCTTTTGTGAAGATTTTTAAATTTATTAGCTTACCTTTAATATCTCTATCTTTAATTGTAAATTTATCTAAACAACATCCTAAACAAGGGATGGGCAGAATATGGTCAGAAACTGTATTATACGCAATGATTACAACTATGCTAGCTGCATCTGTAGCTATGGCTATATATAATATTATTTCCCCTTCTAATGTTGTAATAAAATCTGTAACTTATATCCCCTCAAAAAATAATTACTTGTCATATATATCTAGCTTGGTTCCAGACAATTTACTGTATCCATTTCTAAATGGCCAAGTAATAACCATTTTAGCGATATGTCTATGCATAGCAATTGCTATTCGCTTTATTAAAAATGAACAAGCAAAAGATACCACTTTATTATTTTTTACTGGAATGCATAGTATATTTTTGATTATTACTGGTTGGATTATGAAAATCATACCTATAGCTATGGGCGCATTTATAGCATCAACAATTCTACAAATAAGGTCAGGATCAGATATTGCAGGTCTAGGAGAATACTTATCCACTATAGTATTAGCAAATATAGTTCAAGGGATCGTAATTTTACCGATCTTTCTATATTTACATGGACTTAATCCATTAAAAGTTGCTAGAGGTATGATGCCTGCGATATTAGTAGCTTTTTTCTCTAAATCTTCAACAGGAACATTACCCGTTACAATGCGAATAGCAGAACAAAATCTTAATGTTTCACCGCAAATTAGTAGAGGAATTTTACCTTTTTGTACATCTATTAATATGAATGGTTGTGCTGCTTTTATATTTGTAACAGTAGTATATGTTATGCAAAATCACGGAGTAATATTAAGTTTTTCTCAAATGTTAATGTGGATTCCAATTGCTGCTATATCTGCAGCTGGCAACGGAGGAATACCAATGGGATGTTTTCTTCTATGTAGCACTTTGTTATCTAACATGGGAGTACCTGTACATTTAATGGGTATGATTCTTCCATTTTATACTATACTTGATATGCTAGAAACAGCTTTGAATGTATGGTCAGATGCTTGTGTAACCGTGGTAGTAGATAAACATCATTCAGGGTTATCCGATAATACTATTGAAAGTGTTGGTGATTAAATATTTATATAAATAATAAACATTAAAAGACGATATAGTTATCTATATCGTCTTTTAGCTTTTAACAAGTTGTTAAATATTCTTAGCTAGTGATAGCGACACATGGCATTTATGTAAATATTAGATTTTTTTGCTAATTTTTAGATTATTAAAATACAATAATGATTTGATAGCTATGAAAAACTTAGTCTAAAACGATTAATTCATTCACCATTATGTCGTACATCCTAATTTTTAACACTAGAAAGGTCGTATGGTTATCATTAATATAGCAATACCCATATTTTATTTTATAGGTACTCTTTCAACAATGATAAAAATTCATCTTCATACATAATCTCAATACTAAGTTGGCGTGCCTTATCAAGCTTTGATCCAGGATTGATCCCAACTACAACAAGATGTGTTTTTTTAGAAACAATATTAGAAACTTCAGCACCTAATTTCTCAACAGATTCTTTAGCATTATCACGACTCATTTGAAGAGAACCTGTAAATACCAATACCTTACCTAAAAATGGACTAGTTTTAGCTTTATCTTTAGCTTGATATATACCCGCATCAGAGGTAATGGATATTTCCCGCAAAAGAGCTTCAATAGCTCGATTATTGCCATCATTTTGATAAAAATTCACAATAGAATCTAATATCACATCACCAATCAAAGACACCTGTTTTAAAGAAGTATCGCTATCAATGTTATTATCTATAATATTTCTTATCTCCTTTGCAAAATTATCATAAGATTGATAATGCTGCGCTAAAGATTTAGCTATTTCAATTCCAACATGACGAATGCCCAGAGAAAAAATAAATCTATACAAAGAAATTTCTCGCCTCTTATTGATAGCATTATATAAATTTTCAACTCTTACCTGCGCAAAACCAGGAATATTTTGAAGACTTGAAACTGAATTTTTCTGACGAGATTCTAATGTAAAAATATCAGCGGGAACTTTAATTGACAGAGAAGGATCTTCTGAATTAAAAAAAAATCTAAGCTGTTCTTTTCCTAAACCTTCTATATTAAAGACATGACGTGAAACAAAGTGTTTTAAATGCTCTAATTGTTGTGTTGGACAAACAAACGTTCCTGTACAGCGTCGGGCAGAATCAATTCTCCCTGTTTTAGGATGCACATAACGAACAGCATCACTTTTACAAGTAGGACAAATAGATGGAAATGAAAATACTGGTAAATCAGACGGACGATCTTGGATAATGACATCCTCAACCTTAGGGATAACATCCCCTGCACGTTTTAAAACAACCATATCCCCTATTCGAATATCTCTTCCTTCACGAATTATCTTACCGGATGAATTATATCCTTTGATATAATCTTCATTATGCAATGTAGCATTGGTAATAAAAACACCGCCTAAATTAATCGGTTCAAGGCGTGCTACTGGTGTCAAAATACCGGTACGTCCAATCTGAATATCAATATCCAAGAGGCGAGTACATGCCTGTTTGCTTGAAAATTTATGTGATATAGCCCAACGTGGAGTAGTTGAACGTAACCCCAACTGCTTCTGGAGAAAAAAACTATCAACTTTGTATACTATCCCATCAATATCATAATCTAGACTAGAACGTATTGATTCAGTTTCATGATAATAAGATAAAATATCATCCAAGGTATAACTACTTTGGATTCTTTCATTTATTGGAAAACCAAAATCACGAATTTTTTCAAGCATTTCATATTGACCATCAGCAAATTGTTCTGAAGACATCACCAATCCATGAACAAAAAATTTCATGCGACGACTTACCGTAATCTTGGGATCTAAACAGGATAAAAATCCGGAAACAGTATTTCTAGGATTAGCATAAGGCTTACCTCCAGACGCAATAATTTCTTCATTCATTGCTAAAAAATCGCTTTTGTCCATATAAACTTCACCCCGAATTTCCAAAAGGTCTGGTACTTTTGATGGCAAAACCAGAGGAATCGTAGAAATAGCACATAGATTATCTCCTTTATTACCATCACCACGAGTTATAGCATGAACAAATTTTCCATATTCATAGCGTAAAACAACAGACGCTCCATCAATTTTTGGCTCAAGAGTAAAAGCAATACTGCTATCAAATTCCTTTTTCAATTGACGATAAATCTTGGCAATAAAATTATGAACTTCATCTTCTGTATAACATTTTTTCAAAGATTGTAATGGCACAGAATGTTTTTTAGCAAAAAGAGGCAAAAATGGATCCCCTCCTACTTTCTTAAGATGGATATTGGCATCTTCAAAATCAGCAAGTTCCGGAAAAGCATGTGCTATAGATTCATAGCGCTGAAACAGTTGATCATATTCGGCATCAGAAATTATAGGACTTGAATCTTGATAATAAAGCTTATTATGATATGATATATCGCATGCAAGAGACGAAAACTCCTTTTTAGCCTGATCAATGGTCAAATTTTTTATAGGAATAAATGCGCTCTTAGCCATAAATTATTTCCGATTAATTTTTAAATTTATACCAAATATATTTTTTTTTATTAACAAGATTTATTTGTCTATTAATTTAAATCTAATAGCTTTTTCGCTGCCGCCCTGGCTTCATCTGTTATTTTAACACCAGCCAACATGCGAGCGATTTCTTCACAACGTTCTTTTTTGCTCAAGGTGGAAATATATGTTATTATTCTTTCTGGATCATCAGGGTTGTTTCTTTTATCAACTAAAAAATGAGTATCAGCACGCGCTGCTACTTGTGGCGCATGTGTTATAACCAATAACTGAGTATTTTCCGACAATTGTTTAAGTCGATGACCAATAGCATCTGCAACAGCACCTCCTATACCCGAATCAACCTCGTCAAATACCAAAGTTGGCACTGATCCATAATCAAATAGCGCTATTTTAAGAGCCAATAAAAATCTAGATAATTCTCCACCTGATGCTAACTTCATCAAAGGACCAGGATTCTCTCCAACATTAGTTTGAACATAGAATTCTACCTTATCAATTCCATTAGGAGATATATCATGCATATCTGATATAATGTTGACCATAAAACGAACACCTTCTAACTTTAATGCAGGAAGTTCTGCCATAACATTTTTTTCCAATTTTTGTGCAAACTGACGTCTTTTTGCAGAAATATCCTGTGCAGCATGATCATAAGATTTTCGCGCTTCAACAATATCCTGCTCAAAAGAGCATATCTTGTCACCACAAGCAGATATATCAGTAAGATCTGTTATCATTTTCTTTGTTAAATTGGGAATATCATCAACAGGCACAGAATATTTACGACTTATCGCACGCAATGAAAATAATCGTTCTTCAATATTTTCTAATTCTTGAGAATCATATTTAATCTCTGATAAAACCTTTTCCATCTCTTGTTGCGCATCAGATAAATTATCAAGTGCCTCATTTAAATAATGAATACTTTGATTTAAAGAATCAGGAAAATCAAAATTTTTACGTTCTATTCTCCGTAAAATAGATGAAACAACTGAAATAGGAGATGAGGATTTATTAAACTCTTCAATCATTTCTGTCAAATCAACAGCAATTTTCTCCTGTTTCAATATAGATGATCGCATTTTAGATAACTCAGATTCTTCTCCTAGTTTAACATTAATATCTTGTAATTCTTGTACAGCAAAGCGCAAAAAATCAATATCTTGCGTAGATGTTTTTGTTTGAGCGTTATAATCTCGTAAGGCATCCAAGGACTTGCACCAATTTCGATATAATATTTCAAGATTATGGAGATCTTCCTCAATGCCAGCATAAGAATCAAGAATCTTGCGATGTCCACTGATATCAAGTAAAAAACGTTCTGCATGCTGACTATGAATTTCTAAAAGAAGAGATCCAACTGAACGCATAAAGTTAATGCTAACAAGTTGATCATTGATATAAGCTTTCGTACGACCATCAGAAAACTGAACACGACGCAATATCAAGTTATCTTCAAGAGTAATATTTGCTTCCTCAAAAATATCCTTAATAGCACGAGAATTAGGAGTGTCAAAAATCGCAATGACCTGTCCTTTTTCTGAGTTACGTCGAACAAGTCCACCATCCCCTCTGCATCCAATAGCAAGGAAAATAGCATCTAATAAAACAGATTTGCCAGATCCAGTTTCACCGCTCAATATAGAAAGACCTGCAGAAAAATCTATATCAAGACTATCTATAAGCACAATATTACGAATTGAAAGGCGGATAAGCATATTAAAACAACTATAATCTGATAGAAAACATTATTATAGAATATCCTGATGATTTAGGAAATCCCATCATTGCCCGGTATTAGATCTCATAAGCTGTTCAACGTATTGACACCAAAATCCCCGAGGATAATTTTTTTGAAGAACATATAATATATCCCAAGAATCCTCAACCAGACCAATCAAAAGATATGCCTCAACTAGTCTAGCAAGAGCCTCTTCTATCTGTTCTGTATCATAATAATATTTTATAACATACTGAAATCTTAAAATAGCTGACACAATCTCTTTACTTTTAAGATAGTATCTCCCTAGATACATTTCCTTAGCTGCCAACTGATTTTTGCCCAAACGTACGTAAAGTCTAGCTTTGTCTGCATAAGGAGAACCAGGATAGTTTTTTACAATATTATCCATATTCTCAATCATAAGTATTGTAAATCTCTGATCATAATATACGTTATTAATCATATTGGCATAAGATAGTCCGACAAGATAATATACATAATCGTTATTACTGTGTCTAGGATACTGTTCAAGATAAGATTTACCTATAGATACAGCTTCTGCATATTGCCCAGATCTATACTTGGCAAAAGCGGACATCAAAAGAGCCTTACGCGCTCCTTTGGAAAAAGGAAAATTTTCAACTAATTCATGTAATTTAGTGTAGGCCTCTCTAAATCTCTTATTTTGTAGGTACTCTATTCCATTATCATAAATTAATTCCTGGGAGTCAGAACTAATACCAACCTTAGAAATATCTATATTATGTTTACAACTTACCAAAGCAGAAATTATAATAATAAAAAATAAAGTGAAAGAAAATTTATACAAATCAAACTACCTATGTTCAACAAATTATACCAAGCGCTATCACTAAAATACATATCTAGCCTTGATATAAGTAAACCATTTTATCTAGTAAAACAATCTGCAATAAACAATTGCTATATAAAAAAAAAAGATAATAATCATGTGTAATAGTTTATGTAGATTAAAAATCACAAATTAAACTAAACAGTAAATTTAGTATTTCAATTATAGTATAAATTATATTGTTTACATGTATAGTATATTGAAAAATACAATAACGCATATAAATTATACAAAATAATGCGCATAAACGATAATAATACATTATCTGCTTCTTGTGACATTAGTAAAAAGATAATTGTTAATATATTAATCTTATTTATCATCAAAATATTTTATGACTTTAGACCGAATCCTTGCACTAAACGTCTCATATAAATATCAGGCTTCCCTGATGTAAAGACAGCTACGTCATAAGATAATGACATTTGACTCATATCAGTGAGTGGAAGTAAAGAACGTGCATGACGTGCAATATAATCTGAAGTATCAATCCAATCAACTGGCCAAGGAGATAGCCTTCGGAAAAGATGAGTCATAAAAGGATAGTGTGTACACGCAAGAACAACAATATCTGTTCGCATATCATATTTTGTTATAAAGCAAGCATCTATCTCATTTTTGACTTCATCTTCTTGAATATCTTTCCCACGCACATATTCTTCTGCTATGGACGCAAGTTTTGTAGAAATAACCAAGTTGATATAACACTGTGAAGCATAAGATTTAATCAAATTACTAGTATATTCACGTCGTAAGGTGGCAGGTGTAGATAAAATAGAAATAATGCCTGTAGATGTATAAGCAGCAGCTTGCTTTATAGCAGGAACTGCACCAATAAAAATCGTGGATGGGAAAGTAGATCTTAATTCATCTTTAACAAGAGTGAAAGCAGTATTACAAGCTACTATTGATAGTTCTGGATTATATTTATCTAAAATATCTGCAAAAATAGACATAACTCGATTTTTCAGAGCAACATCTTCCCAACTACCATAAGGAAATCCTGCATCATCAGCAACATAAATTAATCTATATTCAGGAATCAGAAAACGAACTTTCTGCAAAACAATTAGCCCGCCGATACCACTATCGAATATAAGTATACTCTTGTTATTTTTTTTTTCTACCAACATAACTAATTCTTATGATTCTTCTGAATTTTTAGACAATAAGACACTCTAACGTGAAGACTTTTTGCTAAAACGATCTAATGCAGAAACAATTCCTCGCAATAAAAAAATCTCCTGTCGCATAAATTCAGAGCGTGTAAACACTGAACGCAAATCATCCAACATCTTTTTTTTCTTCTCAATAGGACGAAAATATCCTCTTTCCTCTAAAGAATTTTCAAGATAAGATAAAAAACTAAAAAGTTCGCCTTTTGTAGCGGGTATACCAATTTTTTTCACATTTTTTTCTGAAATATCTGAATTATTTTTCATCCACTCCCACACCATTAGTAAAACAGCCTGTGAAATATTTAAAGAAGGAAAATCTGCATTGACAGGAAAACTTATAATAGCGTCAGACAACACTATTTCCTCATTAGTCAATCCCCAACGCTCACGACCAAAAATAATCCCAACTTCTTGACCTGTCTGAATCCTTTTTTTTAATACGATAGAAGCTTCCTTCGGAGAAAAAACGGATTTAAAATTATTGCGATTTCTAGCTGTGGTAGCATAAACAAAATTAAGATCAGAGATCGCCTCTTGCAAACTAGAAAATACACGTACTGCATCTATAACTTCATCTGCATTAGCAGAAGAAGATCGCGCTTTCTCATTGGGCCATCCATCCCTAGGATTAACAATACGCAACTGAGTAAAGCTAAAATTCAACATCGCCCGCGCAACCATACCGATATTCTCACCAAGCTGCGGATTAACAAGAATAATTACCGGATATTTATCAGTATTATATGTTTTTTTATCAAATTCTGTCATGAAAACGCCTTCTCTAAAAAAGCAATCAATCTTTTTACCAAGACACATAATCATATACGATTTCCATGCAAAACATAAATCTACAATTACCAAATATATAAAACATATTAATTTTTTTTAATAAATATACATTTTTTATCTAGACAAGCAGAATCTGCTTTGATTCATTGTTGGTGATTCGGGAAATAGAAACAAATATTTCACAAGTTCATATTTCGTATAAAAAATAATTTCCGAAGGTGATACCCATGGAAAACGTGCATAATATCTCAGCAAATTGTGAACTATATTACTCAAAAAGCCGCCAAAAAATAACCTTATGGTTAATTCAAATACTTCTGAGAATGAAAGAATTGGCACAATTAGTAATGTCACCTTCTTCTTTGTCTTTTAATCATACAATATCAATAATCAGCATTGTATTTATTATATTCACAGCAATGTTCATAACCATAAAAGTTACCACAAATTATTCACGACAGGAAAAAACTACAATTCAAACAACACTCCTACTAGTGAAATCAATAGAAACCATTTTTGAAAAAAATAATGTAAAATTCGAGTCCTCATTCCGAAAAGAATCAGAATCAATACTTAAAAAATTAATCGCAAATGAACAATTTTCTGCCGAAGATTTTATTTTACTAACCAAACCAGATGGAATTGTTTTTGCATCTTCCGTGGAAAATTCACCTTATATAGGTAAAAAAATTAGCGAAATTATGCCAGAAAATTTATATATAAATGATATCAGTGATACTATACAAATATCAGAGTATTCTTTTGAACAAAAACCTTATTACTTCTCGGTAATACGACCTAAAAACAACAATGGATTAATTGTTGTTGCAAACTCTCAATTTCCACTTTTGAAATTGTGGCGTGAAGATGTAACATCTGGAGTAACATTATTTTCCAGCGTTTCTTCAATTATTTTATTCATACTATTCAGTCATTATAGGCAAGCAAAACGTGCAAAAGATATTGATGATATTTTATTAGAAGCCAATATATGTACTGAAACAGCTCTTTCTCATGGAAAATGTGGTATTTGGAATTTTAATTTCATCAATAAAAAATTCCATTTATCACAATCTATGTATGAAATACTTGGCATTCCTTATTCAAACAAAGCACTGTCATTTAGCGCAATTATACGCCTTGTTCATTCAGAGGATAAAGAAATTTATGACATTGCAAGATTAGTATCAAAAGGGGAATCTACGCAATTAGATAAAATATTTAGAATGCTCCATTACAATGGAACATATATTTGGATAAGAGCTAGAGCTCAAGTAATTAATACAACATCAAAAGGAATTAATATAATCGGAATAGCAATGGATATTACCGAACAATATTATCTAGAAAAACGCTATGCAGAAGCGGATCAGAGATTGGCAGAAGCAATAGAGTGTACCTCTGAAGCATTTGTTTTATGGGATAAACATGAACGGCTTGTAATGTGTAATATTCATTATCAAAAAGCTTATGGATTACCAGATCATGTGCTGTTACCAGGTACAAAAAGAGCAATAATTAAAGAAGCTAAAACTCACCCAATTATTGAATGTTATACTTCTGGTCCTGAACGTTCAAATGCCATAACCAAGGAAATAAAACTTGCTGATTCAAGATGGCTACAAATTAACGAGTGGAAAACACAAGACGGTGGAACCGTTTCTGTAGAAACAGATATCACACAGCTCAAACGCAATCAAAAGAAACTGCGAGAATCAGAACGTCGTCTCATGGCAACAATTAATGATCTTTCAACCTCACGTCAAATATTAGAACGCCAAAAAACTGAACTTTCAATCGCCAATTCTAAATATCAAGCAGAAAAAGAGCGGGCTGAAATGGCCAATAAAGCCAAATCAGAATTTCTTGCAAAAATGTCTCATGAATTAAGAACGCCTCTTAATGCAATCCTAGGATTTTCTGAAATTATAAAGAGAGAGATCTTTGGAGAATTAGGATCAGTCAAATACTATGAATATGCCAAAGATATCCATGATAGTGGAAAACATCTCTTAAATCTTATTGATGATATTCTAGAAATGTCAAAAATAGAATCTGAGCATATCCGTATTGATAAAAAAAACGTTGATCTAACTTTAATAATTGAAGATTGTGTGCGTTTAATTTCTGATAATTGTAAAAACAGAAATATCAACTTTGAAGCAAAAATTTCCCGAGAGTTGATGTGTACTGCTGATGAAAGCATCATAAAACAAGTACTTTTTCACATCATTTCCAACTCTATAAAATTCACTAATTATGGAGGAAGAATAATAGTTCGTGCTTCTAGAATAGAAAAATTTATTATAATAACAATTGCTGATACAGGAATTGGCATTCCTAAATCTGCCATAGAAAAAATTGGTAAACCTTTCGAACAACTACAAGATCAATATGCTTACAACAAAGGTGGTTCCGGACTTGGACTTGCAATATCTGATTCTTTAATCAATCTACATGGAGGAAAATTAAAAATACTATCTATAGAAGGTAAAGGTACTATAGTTCTAATATCCATTCCGATATAAAATATCAAAGTGTAGCATATAAATCTTATATGATATTCTAAAATCCAAGTTCATCAATTTCTAATATTAATTTTTAGAGGTGACGAGGCGAAGCAAATCTTACCTATAAATATTGGGTTTGTATTATCATAAATTTTTTAATCTATATAGTCTGCCTTACTATGTTAATCTTATGCTACGGATTATTATTTTGGCTCAATTTTTTAATACCGCCGGCACCAATTTCAATAATGATAGCGGGATTCCTAATGGAAGCATACAATAGGTATACCTATTGAATAAACAATATACGTAGCAAATAAATTCTAACATGAGACACGAAATGTTCTATTTCTCTTATCATGAGGGCTATATTATTCAATAGGTCGTATATTTCGTTGGGGGTCTATTCACGTTATTGAGCTGGTTATAACTTATGTATTTGCTGTAATAGCGATATATCGCTTAAGTAGTGCGCAAAAGACAAATAAATATATTAATAACGAAGCATAAAATGGTTAAAACCACCTATTCTATACGATTTTATCAGTATACCAAAAGAGCAAGATATAGGCAGTGACACTTATTTGAATAATGCAACATCTAGAAACGAGATGTAACATAACAGCTTCGAAAAAAAACTACCAAATATTTTTCGTTGTCCACTGATATAATTTTGAAATTCAGTGAACTTCATTTCTATCAATTCAAACCTTTCAAACGCTCCATTCAAATAGATATCTTTTTATCAAGATGCCACATGGATTATAATAGGAAACAGAAAAGACATCCTGTATTAAAACACCTAGTATAAAGATCAAAAAATTTGATTTAAGATGTAAAGTTAACTTAAAACATAGTTATAAGCCATAAAGCGTAATTTTTTTACATTATAAATCATGATAAAACTAACACGCTATGGAATAAATATAAGGGCAAAAAATAACGTAAGCTATTAAACTCCGGTAGAACCAAAGCCTTTATCATTCCTATCGGTATGGTCTAAAGGAATCACTGACACAAGCTGAGGACAAGCTTTAACGCATGGTGATATAACCAATTGAGCAACACGCATGCCTCTTTTTACATTGAATATTTCCTGACCCAAATTGATCAGCAATATTTTTATTTCACCGCGATAATCACTATCAATAGTCCCTGGAGAATTTAAACAAGAAATACCATAGTTAAGTGCAAGACCAGAACGAGATCTAACTTGTCCTTCATAACCCGAAGGTATTACAACAACATATCCACTAGGAATCAAAGAACGCATCCCCGGCAATATTTTGACAGACTTATCTTCCGGCAAGGCCGCAAATAAATCCATTCCTGCTGCTCCATTTGTTTTATACTCCGGTAGAGGCAGACCAAAAGCATGTGGAAGACGCAAAAAAGATATGCCAAGGTGCTCCATTTATTACCTCAAAAACTAGGAAATAACATTTAAATAATTAAAACAAATAAAATTCATAATAACAAATATGTAGTTTCGTAAAGCATAAAAAATAATAAATACTATTACAAATATTTTATCACATTTCTAAATAACAAGGCCCATCTTCTCCCTGTGGAGGGATCCATTCAATGTTAAGATTAGGATCCTTAATTACGCATGTTTTACAATGAATACAGTTTTGTGCGTGTATTATATAGGTATTTTTTCCATTATTCTCACGCCATTCATAAACACCTGCCGGACAGTAGCGCGTTGAAGGGCCAGAGTATACAACTAGTTCTGATTTTTCTTGTAAAACTTTGTCTTTAATATGAAGGTGATTCGGCTGATCCCCAACATATCTTACCTTTGCTAAAAAAAGAGAAGATCTGATATCGAATGTTAATTTACCATCCGGCTTAGGATATTCAATCTTTTTATGTTTATCAGAAGATTCTAAAGAATTACAATCTAATACTTTATGTTTTAATGTACCCAAAAAAGAAAACCCTAATTTTTTTTGAATCCAGAAATCTATTATGGCCAAAGATAAGCCAATTACTATGCCAAAACGTGACAATAAGGGCTTGAAATTTCTTGCAATCCATAAATCTTGACCTATATGCGTTTGTCGCCAACTATTCTCAATTTCCACAGGATCATCATTTTTGTATCCTCTAGATACCCGCTCAATAATATTTTCTGCTGCAAGAATTCCTGATAGGATAGCATTATGTGAACCTTTAATTCGAATAAGATTTACAAAACCAGCAGCACAACCAATTAAACTTCCTCCAGGAAAAGAAAGTTTGGGAATCGACTGCCAACCTCCCTCACTTATAACGCGTGCTCCATATTCGATACGCTCTCCACCATCAAACACACATCTAATATCAGGATGCGTTTTAAAACGTTGAAATTCCTCATAAGCTGAAATCCAAGGATTTATATAATCAAGATGTAATACAAAACCTATAGATACCAAATCTTTATCAAAATGATAAACAAATCCTCCTCCAGAGGTTCTCATATCTAGTGGCCAACCAAAACTATGGATCGCAAGACCTTTTTTATGATATTGAGCTTTAACCTTCCATAATTCTTTAATACCAAGACCAAACTTCTGAGGTTGCCGACCATCTGATAATGAATAACGTTCAATTAATTGCCGAGTTAAGGATCCACAAACACCCTCTCCTATTAACATATATTTGCTTAATAACAATATGGGTGAAATATAGTTTTTACCCATTATACCATCACAATTTCTACCCTTTTCACCTGTAAAAATTCCGATAGCTTCTCCGTCCTTTCCGTAATAAATACCTGTAGCTGTAATACCACAATAAATTTCTACACCTATTGATTCAGCCTTGTTCTTTAACCAACGACAAACTTTACCTAAAGAAACGACATAATTACCGCTATTGTTCATAAAATCAGGCATCAAAAAACGTGGCAGGTTAATTGATCTATATGAATTTAAAAACAAGTAAACATCTTTTTCTACTAAAGTTTGAAATGGATGATCTTTTTCTCTACGCCATCCAGGTAATAATTTGTCTATTCCAATAGGATCAATAATAGCTCCAGAAAGAATATGGCCACCAACTTCTGCAGATTTTTCAATAATAATAACAGATAATTTAGGATTAATCTGTTTGCAACGTATAGCTGCTGCCAATCCTGCTGGCCCAGCACCAACTATAACTACATCATATTCCAACACATCTCTTTCAAGAGGCATAATATATTTGTCCATAAATAAATCTTTTTCTTTATAAAAAAATCGATAAAATCCAGAAAACTATTATAATCTCTGTTATTAATTATCCTGACCTACGAAAAACAATTTTTATTTCAATATCATCATATACCTAAATCAATTTTATCAATACCTAATTTAGTAATATATAAAAGATTATATGTACTTTTGCGGTTTATGGATATGAAACAAGAATATTTATCAAAGTGCCATAATATGAATTATTTTAGACATAATCATTATAATAAATCAAAAAAAATTATTTATTTAATAAAAATATAACTGCATTTTTTGCAAAATTATATATTTCATATCTGGACAAATAATATAAATGCTGTTACTTGCTGTCTCAGATTTTGAGAATTATTGTAGAATCGGAGTGTGTGTATAAAAAATTTTACTTAACTTTAAGGAAAGGTGTTCACATAGAAAATCATGATACAGCAATATAATCCAGAATATAAAAGGGTGTGCTACCACAAAAGATGGACAGATCACTGTAAGATGATATCATTTTATGTTATAGTGGGGATAGTAGTTCATGTTTGGCATGTAATTGGAACTATTTTTTTATAGTGTCTTCTTCGGTGAAAATTGTTCCTTCCATACTTGCGGCAGATTTTGCCCGCCTAGGGGAAGAAGTACATAATATAACTAAAGCAGGTGCAAAACAGATTCATTTTGATGTTATGGATGGGGTTTTTGTACCAAATATTTCTTTTGGGATTGACGTTATAAATTCACTTAGACCTTATAGTGATGCTATTTTTGATTGCCACTTAATGGTGTCATCAGTTGATTCTCATTTGCAAGCGTTTGCAGATACATATTGTGATATTATAACTTTACATGCGGAGGCATCAACCCATCTTCATCGATCATTACAGAAAGTACGTGAAATTGGCAAAAAAGTTGGCGTAGCGATAAATCCAGCTACTCCGGTATCTGTATTAGAACATGTTATAGATGAAATTGACATGATTCTAATAATGATGGTAAATCCAGGTTTTAGTGGACAAAAACTCATTGAGAGTATGATACCTAAAATCAGACAAGCCAAGGCCTTAATTGATGATCGTCCTATTGACCTTGAGGTTGATGGCGGTGTGACATCGCAAAATATCGGATCTTTATCAAGTGCTGGCGCAAATATTTTCGTAGCTGGATCGGCAATTTTTAATCAAAAAAAAGAAGGCTCCTATGAAAATCATTTGAAATATTTAGAAAAATCAGCCTTGCAAAAATACAAAAGATAATTGCTAAAAAGCTATCATGTCGTAAATTTCTAAAAGTATATTTTTTCTATCCTTGATTATTTCCAGAAAAAAATTAGGCTTGATGTATATGTTTTTATATCCTAGTGTCTTTATATTACATCGTGTAGAATAATCTATCAATTAGTCAGTTTTTCGTTTTTTCATGGCTTAAAAAGAAGTTTTATATAATTCACGATCTTTTGTTAAACATTAAAATTTGTCGGCATAAATAATCGGTTTAAATATGATATCTCGTTATTCTAGAAACAAAATGGCTACTATCTGGTCTGCAGAAACAAAATTCAGAATATGGTTTGAAATAGAAGCACATGCTTGCGATGCACTTGTTGAGATGGGCATTGTCCCGAAAGAAGCGGCTAGTAATATTTGGGCAAAGGGAGAAAATGCGACTTTTGACGTTGAACGCATCTCTGAACTTGAGGCTGTCGTCAAACATGATGTTATCGCCTTTCTAACACATCTAGCAGAAATTATAGGTTCCGATGCACGATTCATTCATCAAGGAATGACTTCATCTGACGTTCTTGATACCTGCTTTAGCATTCAACTTATGCGATCTACTGATATTCTATTGGAAGATGTTGATTTATTATTGGAAAGCATTAAAAAACGTGCTTTTGAACATAAATATACTATGACCGTAGGTCGATCTCACGGAATACATGCCGAACCTACAACTTTTGGACTAAAGTTAGCCGTGGCTTATGCGGAATTTTCGCGTGCTAAACAACGTCTCCTTAATGCTCGTGAAGAAATATCAGTTTGTTCTATTTCTGGAGCGGTTGGAACATTTTCAAATATAAATCCATACGTTGAGCAGCATGTTGCAAAATCTATGGGACTCAAACCTGATCCAATCTCTACACAAGTAATTGCTCGCGATCGACATGCAATGTACTTCGCTGTATTAGGTGTCATAGCATCTTCTGTTGAAAGATTATCTACAGAAATAAGACATCTTCAACGTACTGAAATCCTTGAAGTGGAAGAATTTTTTCATCCTGGACAAAAAGGATCCTCAGCTATGCCTCACAAACGCAATCCTGTTTTAACTGAAAACCTGACAGGATTAGCTAGATCAATAAGATCCCATTCAATTCCAGCAATGGAAAATGTAGCGCTTTGGCATGAAAGAGATATCTCACACTCTTCTGTTGAACGAATGATAGGCCCTGATGCTACAATTCATCTTGACTTCGCATTAATACGTTTAAGAGAAGTCATAGAAGAATTAATTATTTATCCTGACAACATGATGAATAATCTTGAATTACTTGGAGGATTAATTAATTCTCAACGTATCCTTCTTGCATTAACGCAAGCAGGAGTGTCCCGAGAAAATGCTTATCAGCTTGTTCAGCGTAATGCGATGAAAGTTTGGAAAAATAAAAATAGTTTTCTTGAAGAATTACTGACAGACAAAGATATACGATTAGTATTATCTGAAGAAGAAATTCGTGATAAGTTTGACCATAAATATCACATCAAACATGTTGATACTATTTTTAAACGTGTTTTTGAAATGAGTTAATTATTAATAGACAATAGATAATTATGTATTTTATAAATTTATCGCGAAACTACTTCCACAATTATAACTAAAGGGAGGGTTTATGAGACAAAGAAATCCCATTTGCGAAAAAAAAGATAAAATAATTTATGAAGGTCCTGAACCTGGCACCCTTATCCAGTATTTTAAAGATGATGGTATTATAGAAAATAACGAACAATGTCAAATTCTCAATGGGAAAGGTGTATTAAATAACAAAATATCTGAATATATATTCATACAACTGAGTAAAATTGGCATACCCAGTTACTTTATTCGCAGACTAAATGTGCGAGAACAACTAATCTACGAAGCAGAAAAGATTCCTTTGCGAATAGTAATTAGAAATATTGCAGCAGGATCATTAGTTAAAAAACTTGGTCTCCAAGAGGGATTATCTCTTCCAAGATCCATTGTTGAGTTTTACTATAAATCTGATTCTATTGACAATACTTTGGTATCTGAAGAACATATAACCTCTTTTAATTGGGCTAGTCAGGCTGAAATTGAAGAAATAACAAATTTAATCATCCGAACAAACGATTTTATGACAGGTTTATTTATTGGAATAGGAATACAACTTGTAGATTTTAGCATTGAGTGTGGACGATTGATTGATGGAGATACAATTCGCATAGTCCTTGCAGATGAAATTTTTCCAGATTGTTGTAGGTTATGGGATATTGAAAAAAAAAATCAATACAATAAACACTGTTTTGATCGAAATAATAATCAATCATTAGAAGGTTATCATGAAGTAGCACGTCGTTTAGGAATATTTAAAAAAAACAAATCAGTACTAAGCGATACAAATATTACACCAATCAGGAAATAAAAAAGGAAATGGAGTTGTGATAAAAGCCAGCGTCGTAGTTAAACTAAAAAAAGACGTATTTGATCCACAAGGAAATGCATTGAACAGTGCTCTTTCAAATATTGGTTTTCATAATATTCGTCAAATTCGTCAAGGAAAAATATTTGATATAGAAATAGAAGAAAATGATCACGATGTCGCAATAAAAGACATAGAATCCATCTGCAAGAATCTTCTTGCCAATTTAGTGATTGAAGAATATAATATTAACGTTGAAAAGATTGACAATTTAAAGTGATATTAAGGTAGTAACTTTTCCTACTTGGATAACAAATTTTTTGTTCTAAATAAAATTTGAATTGCTCGTATTTTTATTGTTTAATATTGTGTGAACAAGTTGTTATCAAGGTAATTTCGGAATATATTCATGAAAACTGCTATAGTACAGATTCCAGGTATGAATCGCGATAGCGATGTGTTTATGGCTATAAAAAAAATAGTCGGAACAACTCCAACTTTGGTATGGCAAGATGAAACCACCATTCCAGACGTTGATCTCATCATTATTCCTGGTGGTTTTTCTTATGGAGACTACCTTCGTTGTGGAGCAATTGCAGCACGTACTCCAATTATGCAAGCCGTCAAAAAAAAAGCTCAACAAGGAGTGAGAGTGCTCGGAATATGTAATGGATTTCAAATACTTTTAGAAATTCATTTACTTCCAGGTGTGCTCATGCGAAATACTTCATTAAAATTCGTTTGCAAACAAGTTTCAGTAGAAGTAGTAAATTCCAGAACACCTTTTACTAATTCTTATGAGATGAATCAGGTTGTCAAATATTATGTAGCGCATCACGATGGAAATTATTTTATTGATCCAGAAGGGCTGAAAGAAATAAAAGATAATAATCAGATTGTTTTTCGCTATGCATCTGGCAATAATCCCAATGGCTCGCTATGCGATATTGCCGGAATTGTCAATCGTCAAGGCAATGTATTAGGAATGATGCCTCATCCTGAAAACATGATAGAAGAAATTCATGGATGTACAGATGGACAGGGAATATTTACATCTCTCCTTAATTGAGTAGATGGGTCACTATTTAAAAAATAAAATGCTACTTTTAAATTAATTGGGACATGTTATAATTTTACATAGTATAAAAATATGGGTTTTATATACTACAATTGATTCATAAAAACAATGTAATTAAACAGCGGTAATTTTTAGTATACATTAAAACGTAAGATTGATTTTTTTTAATACAATCTGGTTTTTTACTATCAGTGTGATAAAAAATTGCAATTCTTCAAAAATTATTTGATAAATACTAATCATTTTCAAACCAAGTGAAAATTGTAATAGATTTTGATTAAATTATTAGGTTATAACCTAATAATATCATAATTATATGATGTTAATAAGTAACATATAGATATAGATCCGACCATATATATATGATAGAGTAGGATTTTATTTTTTTAGTATAAATAGGTTAAGGAGTATAAATTGTACGTCTCATCAAAAAGTATATAGATTGCACTATATGCCAAATTACAACTGGTGACCAAAGTGGATTAAAAATCAAATACATTACAATAAAAAATAAAGCTATAAAGCCTCCTAGATTCAATATATTAATTAATAGAAGTAAATATTTAAATATATTTATCCAATAAAACATGCTCATAAGAAAAGTAAAACATTATATTATGATACTTGCCGTGCCTATATTAAATAGTTGCAATATGTATGAACATAAAAGTACAAAATTGATTCAACCATACGATCATAAAATTGAATCAAAAGAAGAAATAGACAAAAAAATAAGCAACATGTCTGACGAAGAAATAGACAAAAAAATAAGCAACATGTCTGATACCCAATTTCAAGATCAGGAAAAAATTTGTAAACGAATAAAAGAAGGAAGTGATGAATATAACAAGAAAAAAAATTCATACATTTCAAAGAAACAACTAACATTATGGGAACAAGACAATAAAATCCTCCTAAGTGATTTCTCATCAAATAATCAAAAATTTGAAGATATCGTTAATAAATTTGAAAAATTAACCCCTGAAAACAACAATTATGAAGTTTTAAATAACTTAAAAACACTAGAAAGTGAATTAAATGATGTCAGAAACAAAAATACAAAATTAACAACTGATGCTTATGGCATATTATACTCAGTTAAACCATTAGTACAGTTCACGATAGATGAAAGCGAGGTTGCGCAAAAAGCGAGTAACCATCTTTGGTCAAAAGATAAAAAATTTTGGGAAGGTGAAAAAGATAAATCAATTCAGATAAGAGATCAAGCATCATCTAATTATAACCACATAACAGATAATAATAAGACAGTATTGCCAAAGATAGAAGAAACAAGTGATTTAATATCAAAGAAGATAGAAGAATATAATAAAAAGGTTTATGGGGAAAACAAAAACGGTCAACCAAAAAAAAATGAATCAAAAAATCCAAAATAGGTACTAAAGATACGTTCTATAGAGAAATATCTCAATATAATTATCATATAAATTTATGTATATAAATATATGTTTTTTATGTATTCATAATTAGTACTGGCATATAATCAAACTAAATATTAATCAGTGCAATGCCTCAAGGGAAAAGAGGTATCTGCACATTTTTCTTAACTAAATTCTTGATTATATCAATAAAAAATTTAGTTTAGTACATCGCTTCGATAGGCTTCCACTTTACATAGCAGTAAACCATCAAATTTATAAAAATAAAAAAATTTTAGCAATTAAAACGATATCAAGATAATTAAACCATTCATTATAATAAAAATATATTTCAAAAAAATACCATAAAAAATCAGGAAAAAATACAAATACGTAAGACCAACCTTTTCCTAAATTATTGATTATATATAGGTAAAAATTAGTCTTATTTTTTACGTAAGTTGTTGATTTTGCACTTAAGTTATACAACAAATCAGATTGAATACATTTCAAATTTAATAAGAACAAAGACTTTTTACAATTTGTTACGGTAAAACGTAAAGTATGTTTATCTTGTCAGATCAAATTACTAATAAACTCGGATTTTTAATTACTATAGATTTGCACTAATTATCCTTAATTTTTTACCTTTTGTTCACATAGAAATTGCTGAATACGATCTGAAATTTTTTGGTATATACCTGAGATTATCGATTTAGGATCTTTAATAACTGTTGGAAATCCTATATCCGAGGCAATTCTCATGTCCATATCAAGAGGAATTGATTCTAAAAAAGGTATACCCATTTTATCTGCTTCTGCACGAACTCCACCATTGCCAAATATATCATATTTTTTTCCATTCTCATGATCAATGAAATAACTCATATTTTCAATCATACCAATAATAGGAATATTCAGCTTCTGAAACATCGATATAGCTCTTTTAACATCAACCATGGCTAGATTTTGAGGAGTGGATACGATTATTACGCCTGATAGAGGTATTTTTTGTGCGATAGTCAAGTGAGCATCGCCTGTTCCTGGAGGCATGTCTATTAGCAAGACATCCAGTTTACCCCAAGAGACATTTTTTAGCATGTGCATTATAGCTGACTGTACCATTGGTCCACGCCATATCATTGCATCACTATTATTTACTATAGATCCTATGGACATTACTTTAATTCCATAGTTTTCCATTGGTTTAAGGCAATTATTCTCTATAACTTCTGCTTTACCTGATATTTTTAACAGTGTTGGGATAGATGGTCCATAAATATCTGCATCTAGTATTGCGATATTTTTACCTTGATTTTTCAAGGAACAAGCGAGATTAACTGTTGTAGTTGATTTGCCTACGCCCCCTTTGCACGAAGCTACTGCTATAAATGATTTAATTTCTGATATGTTGTTCTTTGGGATAGATTTTCTTCTTGGTATCTCTTTATTAGATGTCAGGGTTACTACTGCTTCTTTTACTGACGGGATTTCTTTCACTATTTGTTCCGCCTCTACACGAAACGACCCTAATCCTTCCGCCTCTTCTCTTGATACCTGTATCGACAGATACACCTTGCTTTGTAATACACAGATATCTGATACCTTGCCTAAAGCTACTATATTATCTTCATTCCCCGGGATATGCAACTTTCTCAACGCATCTAAAATTTGCTCTTTTATCATTCTATCCATTGCAAAACAACACACCCTTGATATCTATTGGTTGCGGGGGTAGGACTCGAACCCACGACCTTCAGGTTATGAGCCTGACGAGCTACCATCTGCTCTACCCCGCTATTATAATATATCAATCATCATCTTAAAAAAAAACTGCTTTTTATAGACCTGGCAGCGACCGACTCTCCCGCATCTTAAGATGAAGTACCATTGGCGCTGGGGCATTTAACGGCCGTGTTCGGAATGGGAACGGGTGCAGAAACCCCGCAAAAACCACCAAGTCTACAAAAAACAGTCTTCTCATTATAAAATTATCTATGACTATTGACAATAAGAGCAATCAAGCCAATCGAGCTATTAGTACTGGTAAGCTTCACTGGTTACCCAGCTTCCACAGCCAGCCTATCAACGTGGTAGTCTTCCACGGCTCTGATAGGGAATACTCGTTTCCAGGTTGGTTTCCCACTTAGATGCTTTCAGCGGTTATCCTTTCCGTATTTAGCTACCCTGCTATGCCCTTGGCAGGACAACAGGTCCACCAGAGATACGTCCATCCCGGTCCTCTCGTACTAGGGAAAGATCCTGTCAATATTCCTACACCCACGGCAGATAGGGACCGAACTGTCTCACGACGTTCTGAACCCAGCTCACGTACCGCTTTAATTGGCGAACAGCCAAACCCTTGGGACCTTCTCCAGCCCCAGGATGCGATGAGCCGACATCGAGGTGCCAAACAACCCCGTCGATATGAACTCTTGGGGGTCATCAGCCTGTTATCCCCGGCGTACCTTTTATCCGTTGAGCGATGGCCCTTCCACTCGGAAACCACCGGATCACTATGACCGACTTTCGTCTCTGCTCGACTTGTCAGTCTCACAGTCAGGCAGGCTTATGCCATTACACTCAACAAGCGATTTCCGACCGCTCTGAGCCTACCATCGCGCGCCTCCGTTACTCTTTCGGAGGCGACCGCCCCAGTCAAACTACCCACCATACAATGTCCTGGTCCCGGATAACGGAACGCAGTTAGACATCCGCATCAATAAGGGTGGTATTTCAAGGTTGGCTCCACAAAAACTAGCGCCTTCGCTTCTACGCCTACCACCTATCCTACACATATCAACACACATACCAATGTAAAGCTATAGTAAAGGTGCACGGGGTCTTTCCGTCTAACCGCAGGTACCCCGCATCTTCACGGGGAATTCAATTTCACTGAGTCTGCGTTGGAGACAGTGGGGAAGTCGTTACGCCATTCGTGCAGGTCGGAACTTACCCGACAAGGAATTTCGCTACCTTAGGACCGTTATAGTTACGGCCGCCGTTTACTGGGGCTTCAATTCGGAGCTCTCACCCCTCCTATTAACCTTCCAGCACCGGGCAGGCGTCAGGCCCTATACTTCGTCTTGCGACTTCGCAGAGCCCTGTGTTTTTGGTAAACAGTCGCTACCCCCTTGTTTGTGACACCTTTCCCTGGTTGCCCAAAAAAAGGTCACGCTTATCCCTAAGTTACGCGTGCAATTTGCCGAGTTCCTTCAACGCAGTTCTCTCAAGCGCCTTAGTATTCTCTACCTAACCACCTGTGTCGGTTTAGGGTACGGTCTATTCGGTGGAGCTATTTCCTGGAATCAATCCAAAGCACATCTAATCCAATAAAAATGTACAATTCACTTGATCCGTCACTTCCACCAGGCTCACAAATATTAATGTGATTCCCATCGGCTACGCGTCTACGCCTCGCCTTAGGGGCCGGCTAACCCTGCTCAGATTAACTTTAAGCAGGAACCCTTGGTCTTTCGGCGAGAGGGTTTCTCACCCTCTTTATCGTTACTCATGTCAACATTCTCACTTCCGATACCTCCAGAGGTTCTCACAAATCCTCCTTCTTCAGCTTACGGAACGCTCCGCTACCACTTGCTTTTAACACAAATCCTCATCTTCGGTGTATGGCTTTAGCCCCGTTACATTTTCGGCGCAAAAATCCTTGTCTAGACCAGTGAGCTATTACGCTTTCTTTAAATGATGGCTGCTTCTAAGCCAACATCCTGGCTGTTTTGGGATTTCTACTTCCTTTCCCACTTAGCCATAACTTCGGGACCTTAGATGGAGGTCAGGGTTGTTTCCCTCTCCACAATGGACGTTAGCACCCACTGTGTGTCTGCCAACTATTACTCCTCGGTATTCGGAGTTTGGTTAGGATCAGTAAGGCGGTAAGCCCCCATAGCCTATCCAGTGCTCTACCCCCGAGGGTATTCAGTTAACGCTCTACCTAAATAGATTTCGCGGAGAACCAGCTATCTCCGAGTTTGATTGGCCTTTCACCCCTAGCCACAAGTCATCCCAATCTATTGCAACAGATACGGGTTCGGTCCTCCAATTGGTGTTACCCAACCTTCAACCTGCTCATGGCTAGATCACTCGGTTTCGGGTCTAATGCAACAAACTATTCGCCCTTTTCAGACTCGCTTTCGCTACGCCTACACCTATCGGCTTAAGCTTGCTTGCCACACTAAGTCGTTGACCCATTATACAAAAGGTACGCCGTCAGCCTTGCGGCCTTCGACTGTTTGTAGGCATCCGGTTTCAGGGTCTATTTCACTCCCCTAGTAGGGGTTCTTTTCGCCTTTCCCTCACGGTACTAGTTCACTATCGGTCATGCACGAGTACTTAGGCTTGGAGCGTGGTCGCCCCATCTTCAAACAGGATTTCTCGTGTCCCGCCCTACTCAAGGATAAAAAAAGCTCTCACGTATACGGGGCTATCACCCACTATGGCTTATCTTCCCAGATAATTCTACTTAAACTTCCTCTACCACTGGCCTGATCCGCTTTCGCTCGCCACTACTCACGGAGTCTCAATTGATGTCCTTTCCTACAGGTACTTAGATGTTTCAGTTCCCTGCGTTCGCTTCTTTCACCCTATTTTATTCAGGTAAAGATACCCAAAATACCTAAAAAATTATACTTACTCATACACTTTCCTAGACATTAAAGGTGGGTTACCCCATTCGGAAATCTACGGATCTACGCTCATTTGCAGCTACCCATAGCTTATCGCAGCGTATCACGTCCTTCATCGCCTGTGCATGCCAAGGCATCCACCAAATGCCCTTTTGCGCTTGATCACTCTCATTGTCAATTGTCACATTAACTTATCATTAAAATAAAACATCATTCATCATCAATGCTTTACTCTTAAGACCATTTTCTTGAGATACATATCCAACGCGCGGTTATACAACGCCGGTATCAACCATATCGCATACATTGCCAATACAACCAATACAAATATACATATCTTCTATTCAATTATAAAATATCTATTGCCCTAGATAACATCTAAAACAAAAACTCTCACTCGTGTATAATGGTGGAGCCGAGCGGAATCGAACCGCTGACATCCTGCTTGCAAAGCAGGCGCTCTACCAGCTGAGCTACGGCCCCCCTCTTCTTGGTGGGCCCAGGTAGAATCGAACTACCGACCTCACCCTTATCAGGGGTGCACTCTAACCGCCTGAGCTATGGGCCCCTCAACAACAAAATACGAACCCATCATACACAAATTCTTCCCAGATAAGAAAGAGACACTTGGACGGCGACCTTTAAAATTGCTAAAATAAATTCTAACAACTCATTGCTTTGAGCTTAAATGCTCTGTCCTTAAAAAATGCTACCATCATCAACTTACATCAATAATAATAAAACATCTTCCTTAGAAAGGAGGTGATCCAGCCACAGGTTCCCCTACGGCTACCTTGTTACGACTTCACCCCAGTCGCTGACCCTACCGTGGCCGGCTGCCCCCTTGCGGTTAGCACACCGTCTTCAGGCAAAACCAACTCCCATGGTGTGACGGGCGGTGTGTACAAGGCCCGAGAACGTATTCACCGCGGCATTCTGATCCGCGATTACTAGCGATTCCAACTTCATGTACTCGAGTTGCAGAGTACAATCCGAACTGAGATGGCTTTTTGGGATTAGCTCCGCCTCGCGACTTTGCGACCCTCTGTCACCACCATTGTAGCACGTGTGTAGCCCAGCCCATAAGGGCCATGAGGACTTGACGTCATCCCCACCTTCCTCCGGCTTATCACCGGCAGTCCCTATAAAGTTCCCAACTTAATGATGGCAAATATAGGCAGGGGTTGCGCTCGTTGCGGGACTTAACCCAACATTTCACAACACGAGCTGACGACAGCCATGCAGCACCTGTGTGCGAGTCTCCGAAAAGAAAATACCATCTCTGATATCGTCTCGCCATGTCAAGGGCTGGTAAGGTTCTGCGCGTTGCATCGAATTAAACCACATGCTCCACCGCTTGTGCGGGCCCCCGTCAATTCCTTTGAGTTTTAATCTTGCGACCGTACTCCCCAGGCGGAGTGCTTAATGCGTTAGCTACGCCACTGAATGGTAAAACCACCCAACAGCTAGCACTCATCGTTTACAGCGTGGACTACCAGGGTATCTAATCCTGTTTGCTCCCCACGCTTTCGCGCCTCAGCGTCAGTATCAGGCCAGTGAGCCGCCTTCGCCACTGGTGTTCCTCCGAATATCTACGAATTTCACCTCTCCACTCGGAATTCCACTCACCTCTCCTAAACTCAAGACAATCAGTATTAAAGGCCGTTCCAAGGTTGAGCCCTGGGATTTCACCTCTAACTTAATCGCCCGCCTACGCGCCCTTTACGCCCAGTTATTCCGAACAACGCTCGCCCCCCTCGTATTACCGCGGCTGCTGGCACGAAGTTAGCCGGGGCTTCTTCTCCGAATACCGTCATTATCTTCTCCGGCGAAAGAGCTTTACAACCCTAAGGCCTTCTTCACTCACGCGGCATGGCTGGATCAGGGTTGCCCCCATTGTCCAATATTCCCCACTGCTGCCTCCCGTAGGAGTCTGGGCCGTGTCTCAGTCCCAGTGTGGCTGATCGTCCTCTCAGACCAGCTATGGATCGTCGCCTTGGTAGGCCTTTACCCCACCAACTAGCTAATCCAACGCGGGCTCATCTCTCTCCAATAAAATCTTTCCCCCTTAGGGCGTATACGGTATTAGCACACGTTTCCATGCGTTGTCCCGTAGAAAGAGGCAAATTCCCACGCGTTACTCACCCGTCTGCCGCTAATATTCTCATATCCGCTCGACTTGCATGTGTTAAGCCTGCCGCCAGCGTTCGTTCTGAGCCAGGATCAAACTCTCATGTTAAAAAAAAAGGCCACATGTATATAATCCATTGTCAAAACGTCTCTCAACGTCTCAAAAAAAAAAACACATGAACAAAAAACGCCTCATCATACTGCAACTATTAATATAATCACTAATATGAAAAATCGCCGTCCATGTCTCCCTTCCTTATCCTTATTCAATTTTCAAATAACCAGCTCAATACTAAACAGATCATCCAACATTAGTCAATAAAAATAACCCCCTAATATTATATATTTTTCTAAATCCTCTCTACAATAATATCACTCCATCCTCAATAACCATACCTCTTCCAAATAACCCATTATCAAACTCTCATTTGACTCCTGACACTAAAAATTATATCTCCTGATGAAATGAAATTATAACATGCTAGTAATTAATAACGTAATATGCATCCACAAAATATATTAAATAAAAGATTTTCAAAATTGTCATTTGGTGACACTCCTCCTATTTTAGGAAATGAATTAAATAAAAATGATGTATCTATTAAGTGGTTATCAAGTACATTTTTAGCTGGGATAACTTCGGGAATACTTATGGGAGTAGCGCTTTTATCCGCTTCAGATGGGCGCCAAAAAGTTGCAATATTTGCCAAAACTTGCAATAAAATATATACCGATTTGAATGATAATCTTCCTTCTATAAGAAGAAAACGATTATCTCGGCAAAATAAAATGTCAAAAATTTCTGAAAAAACAATCATTGATGTTCCAACTATTATCAAAGAACATAACAAAGATATTATCAAAAAGATTCCGTTCATTTACGCTAAAATGCCATTTTCGACACAATATCAAAAAACAAAAGATTATCCTAAATTTGATCTTTTGAAAATTTTTTCTAGCGGAAAATCGGAATCTGCATCACACATGTTAATGGATACAATGAACAACATCGATACACTATATGGAACAGAATCCGAATTAGAAATAACAATACAAAAGTCTAATTTTCCAACAGATATTATCAATAGTAAAACCGATATAACAGCAAACGATAATACGATAAGAAAAGCAATTATAAATCAGATCTTGCTTGCAAAAAATACAAAAAATCAATCTTTTACACTATATTATGCTGATTCAAAACCATTACACGCAGAACGTAATACTACAACAATGAGTGCTCCCGCTGCTAAAATCATTGAAGAAAATCAAACTTTTACAGTACCTCAAATATCAGGAAATGAACCACCTGAATTTGCAGATGATATAATTCCCATTAAGCGTAATATTACAATCTTCGAAGCCATGACCAAAGCTGGTTATTCCAATAGTGATAGTCATATAATAGCAAAATCATTAAAAGAAAAACTACATACTGATAATCTAAAAAAAAATGACATTCTTAGAATTGGAATACTGCAAAAAAATGAAAACATTAAAATAGTTAGAGCAAGTGTTTATAATAATACAGAGCACATCTTAACTATTGCTCTTGATGACAAAGATGATTTCATCTTAGGAACTGAGCCCGTTAAAATAAACATAAACAATCACTTGAATACTACACAAATATCTGAAAAATTACCAAACATTTATGATGGAATTTGGCGAGCCTCTCTATTCTACGGTATGAACAAAAATCTTGTACAATTGGTCATTAAACTACTCACAAGTAGTGTAGATTTGCAGGCTAATCTTAAATCAACCGATTTTATTGAAACTTTTTTTTCGGCTGATCCAATTGATAGCAAAAATAAAAATGATTATGAACTACTCTATGTTAATGCTCATTTTGGAGATAATACAATTAGATTATATCGTTTTCAAAATCCTACTGATGGATCAGTAGAATATTTTAATGAAAACGGAAAAAGCGCTCGACCCTTTTTGCTACGTACTCCTGTTCCATCTGGGCGCATGACTTCTGGATTTGGCATTCGACACCATCCAATTTTGGGCTATACACGCGTACACACTGGGGTGGATTGGGCAGCGCCTAGAGGAACCCCTATTATAGCCGTTAGTGATGGAATTGTAGAAAAATCTGGATGGGCAGGTGGTTATGGAAGACAAACGATTATCCGTCATAGAAACGGATTTGTTTCTTCTTATAATCATCAAGATGGAATTGCCAAAAATGTCAAGACAGGTGTAACAGTTAAACAAGGACAGGTAATAGGATGGGTCGGAACAACAGGTCTATCAACAGGTCCACACTTACACTATGAATTGATTGTCAATGGTATAAAAGTAGATAGTATGAAAATTCGAATTCCAGAAGGATATTCATTAGAAGGTGAGATGCTAAACCGATTTATTATCGAAAAAAGAAGGATTAACTCTCTATTAATAAACGAGGAAAGATCTAAAAAAATATAGGCGTATTAACCTTATAAAGATAAATTTTCCATCATTTAAAAAGTATAATAGCTCCGCAAGGTGAGGCTTACTGAGTAGAGATAAGTTCCGCTAGGGAAAATTATCTATGGCTCAAAAATTGGCTTGGACGATGGCTTAGATCTAGATATTAGAAGAAACAAGATTGCTTATGGGGTAATATACCGGTAGCAACGATCAAAAAACATATCACAGTCAAATAAGCAAAATAAGAATATAATCTACAATAATATCAATTATCAAACTTGAGAGATGATAATCTATTATCATATTTAATGAAATTATTTCTATCGCTACTAGATATTAACAAAGCAATATTGCCCATTAATATCAAGCTATTAATAACACACGAAATGCAGAATACCGTAAAATCGCAAGCCGCTAGACATAGATATAAATTAGTGAGGATAGTGATGAACTCCTCAATTTATTGCAAATGGTATTCAAAAAAGTGATAAAAAGTAAAAGTAATATTAAATAAAATCATATTAAAAAATCAGAATATCATATAATATGATATAGTATAGTCTTGCCATATTTACAATATATATCATATTATTCATCAGATATATAAAAAATAACATATTTATTATTTATAAAAAACAAAACTAAAACTTCAATTATTACTAAAAAGTAAATTAAATATAAAATTTTAATAAACTATATTTCAATATAAATTATAATTTATATAAAAAATAGTATATAATGCTATTAAATAAATTTTTTAATTTTATTTTTAGGAACTATTAATATGAATATTTCAGAAATTAATACTAATATTACACAAAATAATAATCTCAGCAAATCTATTGAAACAAAGGTACTTAATCCCCAAAATAATGTACCCAGTAAATCAACTGCAAATAATTCTGCAAATCAAATCACTCACGCCGTAAAGGAAGCTTTGATCAGTACGATACCTATCTATGGAACTATCCAAGAATTCAAAAAAGGAGAAATAAGATGGGGAATATTCGGAGCAGTAACTGATGTGCTATTATTAGTCCCAGTGTTAGGATGCAGTGCTAAATTGATAGGATCCCTAGCAAGAGGAGCAAAAGTAGCTAAAAATGCTATCGAAATAGGAAAAACAGGATATGTAGCCAGTAAGGTAATCCACGGAGGAAATATTGCTATAAAAACAACAACAGCGGCAACAGAAAAAATACATGAAAGCGAAACCATCATCAAAAATGGAACTATAAGTGCTGAATATATAAATCATGTAGAAAAAAAGGCCAACGCAGCACTAGAAACATCTAATATAATAGATAAAAAAATCAAAAGATCCACGGAAGAGTTACGTTTCAAAGAATCAACCGCGGAAAATATTCATGCACCAAAATACTCCAGTGATCCGACATTCCATCAAATTACAAATCCTAATATTCTTAAAAGACTATCCAAATTGGGAGATAATTTCTTCAGAGACTTTCGCATTATAAAATATAGTGCAAATCCCAAACCACTCGACAGATTATATAAAAAACTAAATGATGCAGGAAAGGCTTCTGAATTCATAGTAGATGGAAAAAATATCACATCAAACAGCCCAGAGAATATTTTAAATAGTCTTGAAAAGATATTTCCCAATGATTTTGACAAAATCCAACTAATTTCTACTTTTGCACATGAGGGTATATTTGATAAACCTTTTACACACAAAATACCGCCTATAGATCTAATTAACAACTATAAACATGTTTTATCGGATGGAAAAACCTCTTATAATATTAAAACTATGAATAACGGTAATCTAGAATTCACAGCTAAATATGAATCAAATGTTATCCGAGGTAACGTCTCTCCCAAAACACAGAATAAGTTTGGCGTTAAAGTAAGTACAGAGCTCTCTAAAAATAAAGCACCAGAACTTAAATATGCATATTACTATGTTTAATATATTAAATCTGATCTCTTTTTGATGATTTTCTCATAACTTTAAATAACACAAATATTTTCATAAGTTACTAACATAAATTAAGATACCACAGTTATTATTATCTGTGGTATCTTGCCAAATAAATTAATTGCAAATATTTTTCTAATACCATAATCAAATCAATACGCATTAACACTAAAGCAAGGCAAATTCATATTATAATTTTTGTGCTCTTATAGCCAATGTGTATATGCCGTCAACGCGCATGATAATAGTTTTTAGTTCAATCCAAATACAATATTTCTTCGTATTATGTATAAGTTATTGATTGGAATGTTTAATAAATTAATCTAAGCAACTTGAAAATCAAGACCATCTTCTACAACAGAAACTTTGATTGAGCTTCCATCAGATATGTCATTTGATAGAATTTTCTCAGCCAATGGATTCTGAATATATTTTTGTATCACACGTTTCAACGGCCTAGCACCATAGGCAAAATTATATCCCTTACGAGATAACCATTCAATAACCTGATCACTAAAATCAACTGATATATTCTTATCTTTAATAAGAGATAGTATCCTATCAAGTTGAATACAAACAATCTGTGCCATATCTTGTTCGCGCAATCTCTGAAACAATATTATTTCATCCAAACGATTTAAAAACTCAGGCTTAAACGAAGATCTCACCACTTCCATCACTTTTGCATTAACAGATTCCTCATCACTATTATCCTCCATTAGATAATCTGCCCCTAGATTAGAAGTCATAATAATCAAAGTATTGCGAAAATCTACCGTACGACCTTGGCTATCTGTCAATCTTCCTTCATCCAAAACTTGTAATAAAATATTATATATATCTGAATGAGCTTTCTCAATTTCATCAAACAAGATTACCCTATAAGGATGCATACGCACAGCCTCGGTCAAAGCACCGCCTTCCTCATAACCTACATAACCAGGGGGGGCTCCTATAAGGCGCGATACAGAATGTTTTTCCATATACTCCGACATATCAATTCGTACCATAGAAGTTGCATCATCAAATAAAAATCCTGCCAAAGATTTAACCAATTCTGTCTTTCCAACGCCTGTTGGTCCTAAAAACATAAATGATCCCATTGGACGTTCCGGATCTTGTAATCCAGCTCGGAAACGACGTAATGCATTAGACACAGATTCAATAGCTGCACTTTGCCCAACAACCGATTTTGCAAGCTCTTGTTCAATTCTAACAAATTTCTCTCGATCACTTTCCAACATTTTACTAACAGGAATACCAGTACAACGTGATACAACACTCGCAATATTATCAGATGTCACAACTTCATGAATCATATCGGTTACCACATCATCAGAATTTGCTGATTCTTCCAACTCTTTTTCAATCTTCGGAATCAATCCATATGCAAGCTCTCCAGCACGCTCAAATTCTCCCTGACGTTGTGATATAGCTAGTTGATTGCGCATTTTTTCTAAGCGTTTTTTAAGGTCAGCAACATGAAAAATCTTTTTTTTACCCTCTTGCCAACGTAAAGTTAATGCGTGTGATTTCTCCTCTAACGAAGATAATTCATTTTCTAACACCACAAGACGATCTTCGGAAGATTTGTCTTTTTCTTTTTTTAAGGCTTCCTTTTCTATTTTAAGACAGATAATACGACGATCAAGTTCATCCAAAACCTCCGGCTTAGTATCTATCTGCATGCGAACTCGAGCAGAAGCTTCATCAATTAAATCAATAGCTTTATCTGGAAGAAATCTATCCGTAATATAACGATTAGAAAGAACAGCAGCACTTACTAAAGCTGAATCAGAAATTCGCACTTTGTGATGTTGTTCGTACCTTTCTTTAAGTCCTCGCAAAATGGATATTGTATCACTAACTGTAGGCTCAGCAATTACAATAGATTGAAATCTCCGCGCAAGAGCAGGATCTTTTTCTATATACTTGCGATATTCATCTAATGTTGTTGCCCCGATACAATGTAAATCTCCCCGAGACAACGAAGGCTTAAGTAAATTAGAAGCATCCATTGCCCCATCAGTCTTACCTGCCCCGACTAATGTGTGCAATTCATCAATAAATAGAACTATCGCACCATTCTCAGAGCATATTTCAGATAGAAGAGATTTTAACCTCTCTTCAAATTCACCTCTAAACTTTGCACCCGCAATCAACGCTCCCATATCAAGGGACATTAATTTCTTTCCTTTAAGAGATTCAGGAACATCACCATTCACAATACGTAAAGCCAATCCCTCAACAATAGCAGTCTTACCAACACCGGGATCTCCAATTAATACTGGATTATTCTTAATACGACGAGATAAAACCTGAATAGCACGACGCATCTCATCATCACGACCAATGACGGGATCCAGCTTACCATCACGCGCCTCTAATGTAAGATCACGACAATACTTCTTTAACGCATCAAATCCTTGCTCAGCATTAACAGAATCAGCCACACGACCCTTACGCAAATTTTTAATAGACTCTTCAAGACGGTTAACACTTACCCCACATTGACTCAGGGATTTAGATACAGATCCCTGAACTAACATCATAGCAAGTAAAAACTTTTCCGTTGTTATGAAAGAATCCCCTGAATTCTTAGATATTTCTTCTGCTTTAGCTGAAATTTCAGCTAAAGGCTGGGACAGATAAACTTGAGAGCCTCCTCCCATAACTTTTGGAATCTTAGAAAGTGCATCTTGATTAGACGATTTGAGTTTACGAATATCCCCGCCAGAACATTTAATCAACGAACAAGCAATTCCTTGTTCATCTTCAAGAAAAATATGCAAAACATGATCAGGCATCAAATTCTGATGACCTTGCGATAGAGCATATATCTGTGAAGACTGCAACACAGATCGCATTAATTCAGTGTATCTATCACTATTCATGCAAATACCCTCCATTAACCTATTAATAAAATAATATTTATAAGACCTTAAAAATATTATCTTTATTCAGTTTCTGACTTTTCTATATTAGGTTGATTCTGAGAAGATGACCCATCTTTTCCTACTGTAGGCTTATTCCTACTAAAAATACGAGAACGTGGATTCCTTTTATAAGGCCTTTTACTAGGCACCTCTCTATCCATAGGCGATTCAAATGCCTTATCATCAATTTTAGGATGAGAAGATGATATGTCAAGTGGGTCTTCCTTTGTATCCAAAATAACGGGATTATCTCCAAATCCATTGGTGACATTATCCACATTCACCCTACTCTCTTTTGCAAGAAGATTCGCTTTCTCATCACGTTGCAATTTTTCCTGAATCTGAGCCTGAGCTACAGCAATAATACGATTGTAATGCTCTGCATGTTGAAAGTGATTTTCAGCTACAATATAATCACCAGCACTAATCGCATCACGAGCAAGAGATGAATATCTTTCCGCTATATGTTGAGCTGTCCCACGAACCTTAACATCATATCCAGAACTATCATAATTGCGCACTAATGGATTAACATTTTTACGATTAAAATTTCCGTTTCCACTATTTGATCCTCGTCCGCGACTACGTTTATATTGTTGCCCTGACCTCATATAATATCCATTCAATTTGTAAATACTTTATGTTTACTACTTATAAATAGAGACAATTAATGTATCTATTTATTTACTAACAACATCCTATTTTTTTAATATCGTAAGAAATTAAAAAGAGAAACCTACACAAATAATTAGCGACAAAACAATAACACTCTATCATTTCCTCCATAATCTTTAAAAGAATTTACTAATAATAATTGCCTATCTGCAAAAATACGAACGACATCTATTTTTTGATCATATCCAATCTCCACACTACAAAATCCATCAATACTCAAATGCCGAGATAAGCCATCAGCTATAATTCGATAATGAGACAAACCATCAACTCCACCATCAAGTGAGATAAGAGGATCAAAATCTTTTACTTCTGATCCAAGACTACCTATCAAAGCAGAAGATATGTACGGCGGATTCGAAACAATAATATCAAAAATACCATTAATAGAAGAAAACCAATTACTTTGTACCGCACAAAACCTTTCAGATAAATTATTAATGACAGCATTCTTCTCTGCAATTTTAAGAGCGTTACGAGAGACATCAACTCCAACACCCTTAAAATGAGGATGCTCTTTTAACAAAGCTAAACAAATCGCACCAGTGCCTGTTCCAAGGTCAAGAAGGCGAACTTCTCTTTTTTTGCCTAATTTAGAAATAAAATAAGAAGAAACTACATCTACTAAAAGTTCTGTCTCAGGGCGAGGCTCAAAAGTATCGGCTGAAAGCGACAACTTTACGTTATAAAAACATCGCCATCCTAAAATACGATGTATTGATTCACAATTCAAGTATTTAATAATCGACTTTTTAAGAAATAATCTCTGCTTATCTTCAATAATTCTATCTGGACAAGTAATAATTTGACAAGAGGATAACCCTGTAACTCCGCATAAAAAAGAACGAGGATCTCCTATTCCTTTTAATCCAGAGCTATTAAAACAATCCTTTACCAAAGAAAGACAATCTTCAACAGTATAAGGAATATCTACTATTAATGATGAATCAATCACTGGCAGAACCTATCATTCTTGCTTGATGTTCAGTAAGCAAAGCATTGATTATTTCATCAATACCACCTTGGAGAACATATTCTAATTTGTATAACGTTAAATTAATTCTATGATCAGTAATACGACCCTGCGGAAAATTATAAGTACGAATACGTTCAGAACGATCACCTGATCCAATCTGTGCCTTACGATCTGCAGATCTTGCACTCGACATACGCTTTCTCTTAGAATCATAAAGGCGAGCTCTTAAAACCTTCATTGCCTGCAGCCTATTTTGATGCTGCGATTTTTCAGAAGAAGTTACAATTATCCCAGTAGGAATATGAGTTATCCTCACTGCTGAATCAGTGGTATTAACATGCTGTCCCCCTGCACCTGACGACCTCATCGTATCAATGCGAATATCTTCTGGAGAAATATCAATATCTATTTCTTCTGCTTCTGGTAATACTGCGACAGTCGCTGCTGAAGTATGAATCCTGCCATTTGCTTCAGTTGCAGGAACACGCTGAACCCGATGTACACCTGACTCAAATTTCATACGAGAAAAAACTCCATGACCAGATATTGTTGCAACTATTTCTTTATATCCACCGCCATCATTTTCACTTGATGACAATACTAAAACTTTCCACTTTTGAGCTAAAGCATAACGCTCATACATACGAAAAAGGTCCCCGACAAACAACGCTGCTTCTGAGCCTCCAATTCCTGTACGAATTTCTAAAATACAACCCTTATCATCATCTCTATCCTTAGGTAAAAGTAAACAACCTATTTCATATTCAAGATCTTTGATTTTTTTTTCTAATTCTATAAGCTCATCTTGAGCAATAGTCTTAATATCTGTTTCAACGTCTTGATCTTCAATAATAGTACGTAGATCCTGCATCTCTAATTTTGCTTGATCATAAACATTAATTTTCCCAACCACCGGACTAATAGCAGCATATTCAGCATTAAGCTTAATATACTCATCAACAGCAGGTGATTCGGACATATGTAATTCAATTTCAGAAAAACGATTCTTCAAATCGCACATCTGTTCATGAGAAAGAAAAACCAAATTCTACAACTCTCAAAAAAAATCAACACCAAAGTAAATCTTACCCATAATACATAAATCTCACTGAAACGACTTATGCACAAAGTAATACGATTCATCACAAAAATAAAATCTCAGTCTTATTAACATATCATTTTATGATAAACCATAATCACAAATCATAACTTTCAAACAAATCAATGCTTTGCATGAAGATACTAACGAAATCATCAATATTAAACAGACCTATACCTTACACCACCACCACACAACTGCATAAAAGTAACCTATTGATAATTTTCATATCCAACATTTATAAATGTTCAAAATCACCAAAACCTATAAAAACTTATTGCATAATTTAACTAATAAAATAGCAACAAATCAGCATCATAAATGAAACTAATCTGCACAATAAATTTATCTCAATCATAATAAACTTCGAAGCCACCAATTATACTACAACTATGGTAAAGCAATTTTACCCAAATAGTAACGATAACCGTCTTAGTTTAATAGCAAGTGATGAAAAAAACCTAAAACACGGATTAGATTGTTAAAATCCTCATTCCAAAAATTAACTGCTTTTAATCGTATGATATACACAAAATAGAATTAATTTCATTAAAAAACACTAAACAGAGCATAACATAATCTAATAAACTATATAATTAATGATTTTAACAATCAAAAGTAAAAAACGAATTTTACTACAATAAAGACTAATAACCATGGCAAAGAAAAACATCAAGCCAAAAAAGCACATATACCAAATTATTAAAATTACAACAATAGATTTTAAATCACAATAAATATTGCGTATAGTATATAAAGAATCATAAAATATCAATATGCATGAAAATACCTGATTTGATTTACATCAGATAGTCAAATGTTTTTCTGTCACTTGTTAAAAGATAGCGCTAGAAAGAAGTGCTTTCTTTAGCTTTCTCATATCTTCGTTAATGATAAAAAATCATTGCAAAAACATTAACTTATAAATCAAATGCTATCCATTAGGATGATTAGTAAATTTATGGATGTGACACAACCATAGTAAAGCAAGCAAAAAAAGTATGTATTGGAGATTGAGATTAAAAAACAAGCCCAAATGTTTAAATAAAGACTGGAAATACCTTATACATAATATGTAACACAAATGTATATAATCCCATGAACTGATAATAGAGTAATCATACCCGTAAATTTTTTCACTAGCTTAGCAAATAAGTTCATTCACAGTTCAGGGATATTTTTATTTACAAATATTCGCCGCACAAATAAATTTTATAAATATTAAATCTTGGTTATTTATATAATAAACAAGCCAAATATATAAAAAACAGAGATAATTTTATGGAATTCTGATAAGAGAGCCATTCCGTATGATTTAAATGATCATTTTAAGTCATTTATTTTAATTACTTTTTAATCAATTTGAGTATCAATCCATAATATAGTGATAAGCATATATCACTATATTGGCTATATAATAAAATTTACAACCAAGGCATACATTTATGGATATCAAAAAATCAATAATAATTCCCGTCCTTTTATCGTCATCTGTGTTGAATGGTTGTGATTTATCATTGTCTACTGACAAAAAGCTTAAAGAGTTAAAAAACGAACTTAACAGAACAATTGAAAATCTACGAAACGAATTAATTTCAGGACCTGCAGGACCTGCAGGTCCTATAGGACCTATAGGACCTATAGGACCTATAGGAGAAAAAGGACCTACAGGAGAAAAAGGACCTACAGGAGAAAAAGGACCTACAGGAGAAAAAGGACCTACAGGAGAAAAAGGACCTATAGGAGAAAAAGGACCTATAGGAGAAAAAGGACCTACAGGAGAAAAAGGACCTACAGGAAATGATGGGGATAAAGGACCTACAGGAGAAAAAGGACCTATAGGAGAAAAAGGACCTACAGGACCTATAGGAGAAAAAGGACCTATAGGAGAAAAAGGACCTACAGGAGAAAAAGGACCTACAGGAGAAAAAGGACCTAAAGGAAATGATGGGGATAAAGGACCTACAGGAGAAAAAGGACCTACAGGAGAAAAAGGACCTACAGGAGAAAAAGGACCTATAGGAGAAAAAGGACCTATAGGACCTATAGGAGAAAAAGGATCTACAGGAGAAAAAGGACCTATAGGAGAAAAAGGACCTAAAGGAAATGATGGGGATAAAGGACCTACAGGAGAAAAAGGACCTATAGGAGAAAAAGGACCTAAAGGACCTATAGGAGAAAAAGGACCTATAGGAGAAAAAGGACCTATAGGAGAAAAAGGACCTACAGGAGAAAAAGGACATACAGGAGAAAAAGGACATAAAGGAGAAAAAGGACCTAAAGGAAATGATGGGTCTACAGGAGCTACAGGACATAAAGTAGAAAAATGACCTAAAGGAAATGATGGGTCTACAGGGGCTACAGGACCATAAAGGATCTAAAGGATCTAAAGGATAAGAGGAGCTACAAGGATCTACAGGAGAAAGAGGCCCTCAAGGAGTTCAAGGGATTAGGGATCTAAATTCTGGACATAGATTAATTCAAGGGATTTAAGGTATTATCCGGAAGAAACTTGCCAAGAACTTTTCAAGGTATAACGAAGCCACTGAAAATTCAGGGGAAAAATAGTATCTAAAAAGTCAAAACGAATAGGATAATTCAAAGAAATATTACCTTGTGGCTCCTCGTTCTATTCAATATATAAATAGCATAACCTTGGAGTTACTCTAATATTTACTCTTGCACTTGGTAATGAATAAAATAGCTAAATAATTTTCGCTGGCTTTAATTATAATCTAGTCTTTTTTCACTATTTTATCGGTATAATAAAATCCTAATATATGTAGCTATAATATAATCCTAAAGTACATGCTATGATTTATTATTCAAAATAACTCAAGATTAACTAGATATATTTTATACCCCCCTCCTCTTTTAAGCTTCACCTAAAATAATAAATGATAAAAAAATCTCTGAGCAGATTAAAATAAAGTGCTTAAACAGCTAATAACCTTTAAGCTAAAAAGTTTTGATAAATAGATGTTTTATCTATTGCATATAGTTGCAATCTTTTAATACTGCAATAAAAAATCTGCCCCTACTTTTATTTTCATAATTAAGCATTGCAACTTATTATCTATTTTATTTTGAACCACCTTCGGCATTCAAAAACAAGTAATAATGTCAAAATATATTTCAAATCATAAATATTGAATAATATTATCTATAATAACTTATCATAAATATAGTAATTATAGTATATAACATGTTTTATATTAACTTATATTATCAAATTTATAGTAAAATTAAAGGTTAAATTTATGAATATCAAAAAAAAAGCAGCATTAGTTTCTGTAATATTATCAACCGCTGGATTAGATGGTTGTGATTTGTCAAAATCAAATAATAAACCAAGCAAGATAGACGTAACATCTAATAATGTTATAACAGAAGAGAATAACCAGAACATAAGAAATAGACGAGAAACAAAAGTTAATCTTGAAAATGAATTAAGCAGCAACCAAGTAGAAAAAAATGATGCTACTGAATCAGGAGAAAACCAGACATCAACAACAGCAACTGTTTCTGAACAAAACATCGAAAATATTAATGGGTTAAATATTACGCCATTAGAGCAAAATAATACTTCAGCACTATCAACATCTTTACAAACAAATTCGGCTTTAGATAATTCAGGAGAAAACCAGACACCACAAACAGAAAATGTTGCTGGACAAAACATAGAAAATATTAATGGGTCAAATAATATGCCATTAGAGCAAAATAATACTCCAGAAGGCTCAGACGGTTTAGAAATAGATGAGTAACAACTCTAGATAATGATAAAAAAACATGTTAGTAATGAAAATTCTTAAAAATCAACTATATAATAAAACGTATATTAATAAAAAATAATGTGAATAAGTTCGCATCTTCAAATAAATAGGGGCTTCAACGCCCCTATTTATATTTAAAGGTTTAGACGGGACCATCTATTCTTCCGATTATTCTACGATCTAGTGGCAAATTTTCTTTCCAATACAGGGAACTTTTTAATATTTCGAAGGTATATGCTTAAAATCTTCAAAAAAATTATAGGAAAAATAGCTTTTCACATAAAAAATAAAAATATTATCCTCGTCTAAATAATACAAACCTCAAAAACACAAAATTAAAACATTAATCTTTCTCTTATAAAACTTATATAAAGTGTCAAAAACTATCACAAAAACCATGTAAAATCAAGGTCTTATATAGACCCCGCCCCTGATGCGGGCTTTGTTGATTCTACAGCATTTTCTTCAAAACAACCCCGCACCTTTTCTGAATCAAAGCCTATACTGCCACATTTAGATATGAGCATGAGAACGTCAAAAGAGAATGCCAGATATCGTATGGAATCCGAACTCCCTTTCACTTCAATTCGAATGATGGATATTAATCATAAATGACTCTATTTTTAGTTAATTAACAGTTAAATGCAATTTAAAGTTAACTAAAATAAACGAAATATGCTTTTAGTACATTTATTATTGTTTATTAAAACTAAGAGAGGTAGTATTTGATATGGATATCAAAAAAATAGCGTTGGTTTCTTTATTATCGTCAACTATTATGCTTGGAGGATGTTTTATATCTTATGCGTCTCCTATCAAACATTCTATATCTATAAATGGTATGGCGGGCGGAGTCCTAGATAATGTACATTCAAAAGAAGTAAAATCCGTAGTAGCTATAACGGGGTCGTATGCTTTCATAAAGCCTTTTGAAAACAACATATATCTGAGAGGGAAATTAGATGCGGGCCCGTCTAAATTCCAAGATGATATTCTTCCTTTACCTATAATATATATCGGAATTTATAAAGAATTTACATTGGAGGCTAAAGACAAGACCTATTACTTTGATAAAGCAGGAGTTTTGGTAGGAACAAGTGGTCTATCTATAACAGCTAATCCTTATCTACAAATAACACCTAATATAGATTTACATTTAATTTTATCAGTTGATATTACAGGAAAGAAGTCCATAGGTACGGGAATGAACTTCGACTGCTCAGATAATATTTCCTTGAATATTGCTAGTATGTCAGTCATTGAAGGTCAGAATATTTTGATGTCTGTTGTTAATTTAGGTTTACAATATAGATTTTAATCTCTCTTCTTCTGAACAATTTTATCATTGTACCAAAAGCCAAGAATACAAGCGATAATCTCTTGTGTGAAAGGGGCAAGTATCATCAAAGGATCTGTGGTTATAACACTCCCCTTTCACTAGGTTAAACACCAATAGCGGATAAACAATAATCCACTAAAAAAAATGGAATTATTATTACTAATCATCCCCAAAATAACGTTATATGTATATATAAACCTACTACCGATAATCCTTATTTAATCTGATGAATCTCTATAGATTCGGTTGTTATTGATCATTTCGATAATGAACGCTAATTACCTAGTAGATAAACTGTTGTCCATCATTATTTATCTGCAAATAAATTATTTTATCAAGATGAAAAAACTAGGATTAGATGAATTAAGTAAACCAAGGAAAAATCTGAACTATTAGCCAATCCCAATGCAAAAAATATATGAAACTTTTAATGTATATAAAATAACTACATAAATTTTACTAGAGAAAAATTGATTCAATAGATAGGCAATATGTTTCCGCTTATAAAACGTGTATTAATATAAATTATTGACAAACCTTATAGAAAGGGATGATAAAATCTTCAAATACGTGCATTGCGACAACAGATGCTGGTTACTTGGAAAATATTATATTTAAAATACATTGATACAAAAAATCTATGATGTTTTAGGTAAAACAAATTATGTATCTTAACTTTTATTGCAGTATTATAAAGGATTAGTTTGATATGAATGATGCTGTTCGATTTCCAAAGCTTTACGATAAGTACGATAAAAATGCAGTTAACCAACAAAGGAAATTTTTATGGTCACTGAAAAGTGAAGTTGGTTTTTTAATATGTGTACACTTTTTATCTTTCTTGGTTTTTCCCCTTATATCTAAGTACAAATGGCTTCCTTTTATTGTAAATATATTTCTTCTAACTTTTAATTTGTTAATTTCATGTAAAAAATATTGGCAGGGGATCGCGGAAGAGAAATATTGGTATAAAAGCAGAGCTTATGCTGAATCTATTAAATCAGTAGTTTGGAAATTTTACATGAGAACGAAAAGATATCGTTTTAAAGGAGATATCACTTCTGCACTGAAAAAAAGTATGTCAGTAATAGTGCCCGTTAAAGTCGAAGAGATTGACGACTCCGATATATCCGACATAGTAAAGAAAGCGGAACAGTACCAAAAATTAGATTGGAAAGATCGTAAAAAATTATATTTAGAACAACGCGTACTAAATCAATTGAATTGGTATAAAAAAAAATCCAAGTTAAATGCTGATAATAATTTGTATTTTAGAAGATTAATTTTGATTTTTGCCTCAGGAGCTTTACTATCCATGATGGCATCAGGGATTTTAATCTTATACAAGTTTGAATATCAATCTTACTTATTAAATGTTGCTAATATGTTTGTAACTTCCTCAATGATATTCATAGGTTGGTCTCAGATCAAAAGGTATAATGAGTTATCTGAAACATATGATTTAACGGCAAAAGAAATAGAAAATCTTATAGAAGAAGGAAATTTAATAGTAGATGAATGTAGTTTTGGGCATTGGGTTGAAGATTCCGAAACAGCATTTTCAAGAGAACACACAATGTGGGGAGCAAGAAGAAACGTTGTATAGAAACCACGTTTTATTTAATTATTATATAATAAAATCGTAATATATAATTTATTGAGAATAAATTTAATTTGAATAAATAACATCCGATGTACTGCGTATAAATAATTTGCTCAATAACTATAGTTACACTTATTCAAACCAAATAGCATAACTATACAGTATCAAACAAAAATCCTGTAAACATATTCCAGATTGATATATACGAAATAGCTTAAAACCTAAGGCTTACAATTATTGAACAATTTTATCTTCTGCAATTAATCTACTTATTTTCTTAATAGCAGAACTTGAATCTTCATTATATTGAATCATACCCATGATACTACCAGAACTATTCAGTAATAATAAAGCTGTTGTATGATCAACAAGATATTTCTTTTCTGAATCTGATTTGTCATCAGCCAAAACATTTTTTACATAAATACGGAAATTCTTTGCAAATTTCATAACATTTACAGGATCTCCCGACAATCCTATAATACGATTAGAAAATCGACTCACAAATTTTTTCATAACTTCGGGAGTATCCCTCTTTGGATCAACTGTAATAAAATATGCACGCAATAAAGTCCCAGTTGGATCAACTTGTTTTAACCAGCCATCCACAGCAGATAAAGTATTAGGACATACTATAGAACAATTTGTAAATCCAAAAAAAATAATTGCAGGAGTTTCATATAAAGAATTAAGTGATAATTCTACACCATCCTGCGTTACAAGACGCAGATTACTATCAAATCGACTATTTAATGATCCATTTTTTGAATCAAACGCCAAATTTGCAGGGGCTCCTCCCAATGTAGCAAAAACTATAGTTCCTAAAATAACCACTAAATAATTCATGCTATACCATCCAAAAAATTCAGTCATACAAATTAACTAAAGTTACTACTATAAATTATAGTAGTAAACCAGACAATACCAAACATATTAAATCTTATACTTGAAATAGTTTGATGTGATAAAAAACATATGTACTATCTGAAAAATCACAAAATTTCTGTACCATAATTTTTAAAATTAATATTTCATTAAATAGGAAACCAACAATATTAATATTATCAAACAATTGATAGCAAATAAAAAATAGGATTAACATCAATACTATTCTATATAGAACAAATTCGAAACGATTTATGTCTTAAAATACATTTATATCTTGTAGCAAGAAAGATATACAAAAATTAAAAATAAAGTATATATTATCAATTAATATAACATAATTTATGACGTAAAAACAAAGGTTTATATAGCCTCCCTGATTCTGGCTTTGTTGATTATACAGCATTTTCTTCGTTGCAACTCCGCACCTTTTTTGAAGAAATAGAAACATCACATGACGCACGTGCAGTTGCTAATTACATTTTGGAAAAGTCACGAGTGAATAACCAAGGGAGTAGACTCTCTCAGTGTTATGAAGATTTTAGAACCTCTTTACTTTTGCTCATGAGTGGTCTTTAGCATGTAGTGATGCCCCCCCCTAGTGGAGCAAGCACCAAAAGCTTGGCAATATGGTCCTGTCTATTCAGACATTTATCACGATTTATCAAAGTGGGGTAGAAACTCTATTAAAACACTGATCATTGACGAAGATACTGAGCTACCTTATTCAGAAACTTTGTCCGAATTCCAAGAACGGGTGATTGATCTTGTGCTAGAAAAATACGGGAAAGTTAATGCTTTTGATTTATCTGACAAGACACACCAATCAGGGTATACCTTGGGAAATATCATTTAAAGGACATGGGATATATTCAAAGATATCTAACGATTTGATGCGAAAGCACTACAAAGCACAGGACAAAAAAAGAGGGAATTGATAGGATATAATGGAGCAAGAGGAAGAGAGGGAAAATAAAAAGATAAATGATTTGCTACAGGATATAAAAAGTATTAAGAAGTTATGGTTCTTTGAGAACGAAAAAAGGTTAGAGGAAAAATGGGATGCTATAGATGGGCTAAAGCTCAAAATTGAAGAAATTCAAAAAGAATCCAATACGCTGACAAATTTGCAAATAGAATGCACAAACTATGTGAAAGAATGCAAAAAAGAAATAGATAACGGGCTACGGGCTACATTGAAGAAATCGTTTTTTATGTTATATAAGGCGTTATATAATTGCCATTAATGTTGTTATCACACCTGCTATTATTCTCTCATTGTATTGCAATAAGGAAATACATTACTTAAGCATACGCACTAATGGTTCATAACTCTGTCACCTTGATTATACCTCTTGTGTCTTTATTCAAATCTTATGGAGAACGAAATAAAAACGATTATTTCTCTCTTACTATAAAAACAGCAATAGACGACGTGGCCTTGAAGAAATTTAACGTTTGATTCTATATCTGAATATTTCCACTAGATTTAATGTTTCAACAACAATTCTGCCTCAACTTCTCTTCTTGCAACTAATCATTTTAACCTTTTTCCACCAGCAAATACCCATCTTTTACATTCTTATGAAGCGTTCATCGGCTTATTGTTTTGATATCTGCATATTCTCACAAACATCATATCCAGTATGGCTATAACCAATAGTACATATTCCAGCAGGACATCTGTAGGCTCTTAATTTTAATCACTAAAATCTCTTAATCAATTCAATTATTAATGATGGAATCTTAGTCATAGCTACCTATAGTTTTAGTTAATTAACAGTTAAATATCATTTTAAAGTTGACTACATAGGATAAATGTGGTGAAGATACAACGTTAAATTGCTTTGTGTATTTATGGAGTTATTGTGAAACGTTTACTCTTAATAAGTTGTTCTTTTCTATTTGCTGGATGTTTTAGCTCTTATGCATCACCTACTAAACATTCTATATCACAACATCATTCTTCTGGTAAACTAACACTCAAAGTTCAAACCATGCCAACTGATACTAATCTAGACGGAAATATTTTCGGCGGATGGATTATGTCTCAGATTGACATTGCATGTAGCATACATGCATCTCAGATATGCAAAAGCCGTGTAGTAACGAGAGCTGTAAAGGAATTGTTATTTGAAAAGCCTATTAAAGTAGGAGATTTAGTTCATATTTATACTAAAACTCTTGCAGTTGGTAGAACTTCCATAACAATATATTGCGATGTGTGGACTTGTTGTCGCGACGATCAGGATACACTAAAAAAAGTATCAGAAGCAACTGTTACTATGGTTTGCGTTAATGATCAAGGTTTACCAAAATCAATTAACAAAATATTATGAATAAAATGTACCTTCTATAGTTTTATTGATAATTGTTTCCGTGTGAAAAATTATTCTTTAGGCTTTTTAAAATGTCAAAAGAAAACAAGCATCGCAATATAAAGAAATCTTCCTATAAAATGCTGAGTATTCCTTCTGATGGAACAGATGTTGATTTTGACAAAATGCAACTTGAAGAGGAAAAAAGAACTATTGCAAACACGATGCGTCAAATTCGCTCTGAAGCGGGAAAACATCGTAAAAATGTGGCAGTACGTGAACGTAAGGAGAAATTTTCGTCTAAATTACAAAAGATAAAGTCAAAAATGTCTGCTCAATCTAAAATGATATTCGATTCTAATGATAAAGTACTTTTTACATCCAACGGAATCAAAAAAAGGGATATTGCTGGAGATCAAATGACTCCATCAGTGAAAAAGCTGACCCACTTAATACAATCAGAGAATCCTATTTTTAAAGAAGGAAAACTTTGGACGCCTCATCGTTCAATGTGTGTAGAAAAAAAATTACAAAAAACCACTGCTTTTCAAATACAAACAAATTATGAACCTTCTGGAGATCAGCCATCAGCTATTTCTAATCTAATAGAGGGAGTATGTTCAGAAAAAAAAACACAGCTTTTACTTGGTGTTACAGGATCGGGAAAGACTTTTACCATGGCAAAGGTAATTGAAAAAATTCAGAGACCAACTATCGTGATGGCACCTAATAAAATTTTAGCTGCACAGCTTTATTCAGAATTTAAGAATTTTTTTCCAAATAACTCAGTTGAGTACTTCGTTTCTTATTATGATTATTATCAACCAGAGGCTTATGTTCCTCGTACAGATACTTATATTGCAAAAGAATCATCTATTAATGAACAAATTGATCGTATGAGACACTCTGCAACTCGTTCTCTTTTAGAACGTAATGATTGTATTGTCGTTTCTTCAGTTTCTTGTATATATGGTATAGGATCCGTTGAAACATATTCCCAAATGACTTTACAAGTTAACATTGGAGATGAAATAGAACAAAAAGCATTGCTTTCATCTTTAGTCAAACAGCAATACAAAAGAGAGGAAATGGGAATTATAAGGGGATCTTTTCGGGTTTGCGGAGATTCAATCGAAGTTTTTCCTTCTCACCTTGAAAATACTGCATGGCGAATAAACATGTTTGGTAATGATGTGGAAACGATTACCGAATTTGATCCTATAACTGGAAAAAATATTAGAAATTTACAATCAATAAAAATATATGCTAATTCTCATTATGTCACTCCGAAACCAACCCTTGATGACGCTATAAAATGCATTAAAAAAGAATTAAAATATCGTATTATTGAGTTAGAAAAAGAAGGAATGTTGATTGAAGCTCAAAGGCTTACACAACGTATAAATTACGACTTAGAAATTTCACTTTAATGCTTCCAATTTTGCGCTTTTGAAACAATAAAATCCCTAAAGGCCTTTAATTTTCCAGTATTTTTCAATGCCTCAGGATAACAAAAATAAATCTCAAAAGATGGAATATCAAAATTCGACATCACCTGCACAAGATTTTGATTATTTTTCACTATATAATCAGGCAATAGAGCTATACCAGATCCTAACATACATAAATGCATAGTGGAAAGATAACTATTGATCTGAAGACAAGGAATTCTAGGATCGCCAGGAAGGCGACCAATAGTAGCCAACCAATTACAATTTTCCATTGATTTAGGAACAAAATCTCCAAAAGTAATTAAATTATGATTATCAAGATCTGTTATAGATAATGGCTCACCATGATATTTCAAATAACTAGGTGAAGCATACGCATGCATAGTAACAGTTATCAATTTTCTCTGTATTAGAGAAGACTGGTGTGGTTTTCTAAGGCGAATAGCACAATCAGCATAATTCATACTAATATCTATATCTTTATTATCCAAGATAAACTGAATTTGAATATCTGGATATAAATTTAAAAACTCTTGAAAATCATCATGTAATAGACTTTGTCCCAAATCTATAGTTGTTGCAATTCGTAATTTTCCAGTAGGCTTTTCGTCTGATTCCCTTAATGCAATATAAGCATTTTCTAATTTGAAAGAAATATCACATGCAACATGATAAAGTTTATTCCCCTGCTCTGTTAATATCAGCCCACGTGCATGACGATAAAAAAGTTTAACACCCATTTCCTCCTCAAGTCCGCTTATCTGGCGACTAACAGCAGATTGAGAGAGATTTAATTGCTCCGCAGCGTATGTCAACGAACTTAATTCAGCAACCACGTGAAAAACCCGTAATTTATCCCAATCAAAAGACATAATTCAGCCTTTTTTTAAGTAGATTCTATAATAAAACCTAAGAAATAGAAACATCATGAAGAGAAAGATAACGCTCTGCTTCTAATGCAGCCATACATCCCATAGAAGCTGCAGTAATCGCTTGTCTATATTGATCATCAGCGACATCACCAGCCGCAAATACTCCTGGAACATTGGTAAGCGTAGAATTCGGAGCGGTATATATATAGTTTGAATCTGTGAGTTTTAACTTGTCGCGAAAAATATTTGTATTAGGCTCGTAACCAATCGCAATAAATACACCGTCAACAGGAGTTTCAAAAACTGTGTTACAATCATTGCGACGCAAACGAATACCTGAAACAGATGGAAAGATAGGGGGTTGTGGAACAGAACCAATAATTTCAACAACTTCAGTATTCCACATGAAATCCACATTAGACTGTGAAAACAATCTATCTTGGAGAATTTTCTCTGATCGTAACGATGAGCGACGATGTACTAATGTAACCTTACGAGCAATTTTAGAAAGGTGTAAGGCCTCTTCAACAGCCGTATTACCTCCTCCTATAACCATAACATCCTTATTTTTATAAAAAAAACCATCACACGTAGCACATGCTGATACACCAAAACCTTGAAAAACTCGCTCACTTTCCAATCCGAGCCATTTAACTTTTGAACCTGTAGCAATAATCAAAACATCAGCATGCCACATATCACCTGAATCGGTCTCTACAACAAATGGACGACGGTCTAGATTAACTGATACAACAACGTCTCTTATTATTTTTGCGCCAAAACTCTCTGCTTGAACCCGCATTTGTTCCATTAGCCAATTTCCTTGGATAGGAGAGGTAAAACCTGGATAGTTTTCCACGCTTTCAGTTATCATAAGCTGTCCACCAAAGTCTAAGCCAGATATAATAACTGGTTTAAGCATTGCACGAGCTGCATATATAGCAGCAGTATACCCAGCTGGACCAGAACCAATTATTAATACTTTAGAATCATGATGACTCATTAATTTCAAACCCTCAAAATATGGAAAAATATCGTACTAGGAAGTTAGGCAAAATACATAATCATACAAAAAATTTTCTATAATTTTACACAATATAAATATGAAAAAACTTATACTTCACAATAATAAATAATAGCGTAATCTCTATCAGAGATTACAATAAAAAATAATAACAAACTTATAATATATTCTCACAACTGATTAATACAATAATACCAACAAAAATAGTTTATATTATAACCACCAATTACAATTCATTCCTATAATAGCAAATGCCCTTAATTATTGCTGTGTATAAAATCAACAATATCAAAATTATACTTCAAGTTATGTGAATAACAATCATAACAAAATGATCCTTCTATCACAATGTACTTTGCAAAAATACAACCTTATAAATTATAGTACATACCAATTTATAAACCACAAATATAATCTCAATAAGTTACGTTGTCCATCCTAGCGATAATTTTTGCTTGAAAAATCTTTATCTGCACTTATAACTACTGTTTGGTTTTCGTCCTGAATATTATTAGAGTTACCTTTTATATCACCGCGTTCATTGCCATTTCCAACTTTATACTGTATAGGAAAGTCAATTGGCACCTCTTTTAAATCTAACAATTTCGCCTGTTTAGGAGAAGGTTGCTTTTTACCTAGAAACCGATCATAAACTTCATTAGCTTGATTGATCGCCGCTGCATCTTGTTCTGCCGATATATCAGGAACAATTTGAACTGGCTCCTTAATTGCAGTGATAATTTGCGGATCACCGCTATAATAATTCATTTCTTGATGTAATTGAAAAAACCAATAAATACCATAGCCTATTACTACAATAATATATCCTTTCAACCAAAGACGCTTATTTCTTGCAGGATCTTGTTCAAATTGATTTTCTATAGTTGATGATTTAGTTTGAGATTTATTATCTTCAACAAAAGAAACATCATTGCTAGAAAGCAAATTATTATCTTTGCCCCCATATCCCTGTAAGAAATCATTTTCAGTAGATGACACAGCTTGATTTGTTGCCTGGGACTTGTTTGCGAAAAAAGAAGCACTCTCGCCTTGACCAAAAGAATTATCTACATTTTCGTGACATAATTTTTCTTCATCAATTAATGATGGTACAGGCATATTAACGTCATTCAATAATTCCAAGGATTCTTCAAAATCAGTAATTTTATTAAGATCAAAAAACGAATTATCTTTTTCTACATCCCTATTAGCAGAAGAAATCTTATCTTTATGAACTTTAGTATCTTGAAACGCACTAGAAGAAACATTTTTTGGATGAACAACAGATAAAAGCTCTTTCTCAATATCGCCTATATCTAGTTCAAAATCGTTATCAACGTCATTATCATAGTTTGATTCCAATTTTTTCAAATTATTCTTAGATAAATTCAAACCATTTATTGGTAAGCGATTAGAGGATTCGATATCCAAATTTGTGATATTTTTCTTTGGCTTCAAAAAAATATCTTCAGATGAATCTTGATAAATATTCTTTTCTTCTTTGTTAGTTGTAAAGGAAGAAACAGTTTCACATTTATTTAATTTATCGGAAAAACCAAGGGTATAATGATCAGTATCTGCATTGTTTTTCGGTAATTTACTGTTCAAAATACGATGTTTACTATCTTTTGCACCAATATGTTGGGAAGAATCAGATTGACATGTCCCTGCCCCATCCATAAAATCATCCGAAACATTAGAATCTAAAGCTATGTTATTTATTTCTGATGTATTTTTAATAGATAATGGAGATGACAACAAATCATTACCAGGCAATGTATTTAATGGCACATAACCTGTGCTTGATCTTTTTTCTGAGATGGGATCAACAGGAGTACATTTTTTATCAACATCAGATATTATATCATTTTTGTCGGAAATAGATGATGTAGAATTTGCCCTCAAATTATGATTAGAATCAGAAAACCCGAAATATTTTTTCGAATTCGATAACGACATATCTGATAAATCAGCACGATCAGTTATTTTTGTATAGACATCAGATTTTTGTTTTCTATTCCCAAGATTTCTAAGAGAAGCAATTAATTCTTGTTCAAGCCCATCAAAAAAACTCTTATCTTTTAAAAAACCATCTACCAACTTGTCTGAAAATATTTTAACAGCATAATCTACTGACTTTGATGAGGAATAAAAACTTCTTTTTTGATCATAATCATCTCTCTGTTTAAGAAAATATCTCTTGTTTTCCATACCTCTAATCATCCAATAATTTATATGTTTGTGGAATAAGAATCATCTACCTATATTCAATTCATTTCATGCGGCGATTCAACCCCCATAATATCAAGACCAGAATTAATAATTGAAGCAGTAGCGTATACCAACTGCAATCTTGACATGGTTAATTCTCTATTATCTTCTTGTATAAATCTTAATTCTGAACTTTCTTTCCCATGATTCCAATGACTATGAAAAACACTTGCTAGATCATATAAGTAAAATGCAATTTTGTGCGGTTCTTGAGAAACAGTAGCATTCTCAACAACACGAGGATACTCCGAAAGCTTTATAATAAGTTGCAATTCACTCACATCCCAAGAATATCCATGGGCAATTTCTTGTGTTTGAAAAGAATCAAAATCCACGTCATCGAAAACATCCACTGCCTGTCTAAAAATAGATCTACACCTAGCATAAGCATATTGAACATAAAATACAGGATTATCTCTAGATTGTTCTTTTACTTTATAAAAATCAAAGTCCAATAATTCTGAATTCTTTCTCCACAACATCATAAAACGAACGGAATCACAACCAACCTCATCAACAACATAACGCAGAGTTATAAAATCTCCTGCTCGTTTTGACATCTTGAGAGGAATGCCATCATTATAAAGCCTAACCAATTCACATAAAAGAATATTTATTTCTACTTTTTTATCAGCAATAGCAGCAGCAATTGCTTCAAGACGTTTTACATAACCACTATGATCAGATCCTAAAACATATATAATATTATCAAAACCACGTTCATATTTGTGTTTGAAATAAGCAAGATCCGCAGCAAAGTAAGTATAAGATCCATCTGATTTTAGTAAAGGACGATCAACATCATCTCCAACCATTGTAGAACGAAATAACATCTGTTTATGATTAATTTCCCAATCACTTGTCACTTTTGACTTAGGAGGAGGTAAAGTTCCCTGATATATATATCCCTTACGTGTTAAGTCATCAACCATGCTTCGTATAGGATAGGCATTATCATTATGAAAACTCTTCTCAGAAACAAATATGTCATGTCGTATATTAAGAGCTTTTAAATCGTCTTTTATAAGATTCATCATAGCTTGAATAGAGTAGTCTTTTATTTTCGGCAATAATTCTTCGTCAGATAACTGCAATAATTCCGAACCATATTTATTAGCCAACTCTTGTCCCACATTTTTCAGATAATTGCCTGGATAACAGCCTTCTGGAAGATCAAAATAATCACCATTCAACGCTTGTTTATAACGCAAAAATACCGAACGAGCCAGCATATCAATCTGTGTACCAGCATCGTTAATATAATATTCTTTTATCACTGTATAGCAGGAAAATTCCATAAGATTAGCAAGTGTATCTCCTACAACCGCACAACGACAATGCCCTACATGCATCGGACCGGTTGGATTCGCAGAAACATATTCAATATTAACTTTCTTCCCTTTTCCAATTGATAGACGACCATAATCTGTTCCAGATATAACAATAGAAGAAAGAATTTTGCCCAAATAAGTGGTTGACAGGCACAAATTAATAAAACCCTTGCCCGCAATAAATACAGAATCGACATCAGGATCAATTTTGATACGATCAACTATCAATTCTGCTACAGCAATAGGATCAAGACCAAGAGGACGGCTCAAAATCATCGCAGCATTAGTAGATAAATGCCCATGAATCACATCACGTGGACGCTCTAAAATAATACGATCTAAATTAACCTTGTCTATACGTTTGTTAAAATCAATATCATTGATATAATTTTTGAGACGAACACTAAAATCTGTAAACAGATACATCATAATTTCCAATTAATACAAACCATCAACCAAAACCCTAACAATAATAACTAAGAATTTAACCACGGTAAATCAAGAGCAAAATCAAATAAGGAACGGTAAGCACGTACTGCATAGCTATCTGTCATACCTGCAATATAATCACCAATTCGTCGTGCTTTAACTGAATCACTTATATCATCGACATCATTTTTCGGATGATAATAACCTTGCATTTTGCTCGGATCATCCATATATGCAGCAAAAAGGCTACGAACAATACGTTCTACATGAGCACGGGAATTAATTATACTAGGATGGTGATAAACTCGCTTTTTAAGCATATCCTTAATTTGCTTATCTACCATAGCCATATCTTCAGAAAAATCTATAATTCTATAATCAGCAGAACGAATATCATTAATCGAATGTGGTCTTAGTATATCTAATTGATTCTGTGCAACCATTATAACATCCTCAACCATAGCGGTGATTTGTCGCCTTACAATTTCATGTGCAATCCGTTTTTTATCCAAATTAGGATATAAACCAAGTAATTCTGAAAGATGTACTTTAAAAAATGGTATCTCTTCTAACATATCAATAGTTAATAAACCAGAACGCAAACTATCATCAATATCGTGTGCGTCATAAGCTATATCGTCAGCAATAGCAGCAATCTGAGACTCTAAACTGGCAAAGTTTGAAGGGCTTAAGCAATAGAGTTGATAATAATCAGAAAAGATCTTAGGAACAGAATTTAATTGTCCTGAGTCTTTGCTTAATAGTGGTCCATTATGTCCAATCAATCCTTCCAAAGTTTCCCAAGTAAGATTTATTCCATCAAAATCAGCATAACTATGCTCTAATTCCGTCACAATACGAAAAGACTGAATGTTATGATTAAATCCACCACAAAAGGCTAAAAGTTCCTGCAAAACATTTTCACCTGCATGACCGAATGGTGGATGACCAAAATCATGAGCTAACGCTATTCCCTCAGCTAACTCCTCATCAAGCTTGAGAGCACGCGCTAATGATCTAGCTATCTGCGAAACTTCAATTGTATGCATTAATCTAGTGCGATAATGATCTCTATTTTGATCAAAAAATACCTGCGTTTTGTCCTTCAGTCTCCGAAATGCGGTTGTATGAATCAGCCTATCACGATCACGTTGAAATTCAGAACGAGTCAAACTCTTCTTTTCTGGATAGATTCTACCCAAACTGCACATCGGATCCGCAGCATAACTGGCTTTCTTACGATAACCAAATCCTAATTTACATGCTGATATCACTTGTTTCCTTTTATCTTCCCAAAATAGTCCAGAATCACTATATCATTTAAATATAAACCATATTATCATGAAAAATCATATATCTATGGAGAAATTAATGGAACCACTAATAAAAATTACTGATGCTGCTGCTAAACAAATAAAGAGCATTTTGACATCCGAAAATGATAAACAAGCCCTTAGAATTTCTGTAGAAGGAGGAGGATGTTCTGGTTTTTCTTATAAATTTGATCTTGCATCTAATATCTGCGAAGATGATATAGTATTTGAAGAACAAGGTGCAAAAATATTTGTAGATAAGATATCGCTTGAGTACCTAAAAAATTCAGAAGTAGATTTTGTAGATAACTTATTGAATAAGTCTTTTCAGATACGAAACCCGAATGTTAGTAGCAAATGTGGATGCGGTACAAGTTTTTCTATATAAAACAGGAAAAATTAAATGGCACAAGTAAAAATTGCAACTTGGAATGTCAACAGTATAAGGGCGAGGATAAACAATATTGTCACATGGGTCGAAGAAAATAATCCTGATATTATTTGTTTCCAAGAAACAAAAACTGAAGATAAAACTTTCCCAATTGATACAATTCAATCTTTGGGTTATCACGTTGAAATGCGCGGACAAAAATCCTATAATGGTGTAGCAATTGTATCGAAATATCAACCCGAAGAAGTAATAAAAAATTTTCCAGGAGATGACCTTGATAATCAAGCTAGATTTATAGAAGCCACTTTTGCAATCAACTCTCAAATATTGCGTATAGCTAATATTTATCTCCCAAACGGAAATCCTATCGGATCTCCCAAGTATGATTATAAAATTTCGTGGATCAAACGACTTTTAAAATTTGCATCACAACGCCTTGAATTAGAAGAACCTATAATATTAGCAGGAGATTATAACATAATTCCACAACCTCGCGATTGCTATGATTCACAATTATGGCAGAATGATGCATGTTTTACCTTAGAAGTACGCCAAGCTTTTCAAAAATTACAAAACATCGGTTTTACAGATGCAATACGCGCTACAAGCGATGATAACAATATATACTCTTTTTGGGATTATTTCTCAAATTCATGGAAAAAAAATAAGGGCGTGCGCATTGACCACTTAATGCTCTCCCCAGAAGCAATATCTTTTTTCCAATCATCTTGGATAGATAAAAAGCCTCGCGGATGTGAAAAGCCATCAGATCATTCGCCTGTCATAGTATCTTTAGACATTCCTTAATTAGGAAAATTTAAACAAATACCCTTATCAATAATCAGTTGATGAAAAAACAATCGAAAATATATAATACTTAGCTATCCAATACAAAACCAATCCATCAAGAAAAATACAAAATAGATTAAAATTTTAAAGATAGCCTTCTACAAAATAATACGGGAATCCAATAATATTAACAATCCAAAAAGCTTCTCAATTTTTTCGAACGACTAGGATGTTTTAGTTTGCGAATTGCTTTAGCTTCAATTTGACGAATACGCTCTCGAGTAACACAAAATTGTTTACCAACCTCTTCAAGGGTATGATCAGTGTTCATACCTATACCAAAACGCATACGCAATACCCTCTCTTCCCTCGGAGTTAATGAGGCCAAAACACGAGTAGTAGTTTCACGTAAATTTGATTGGATAGCAGAATCAACAGGAGATACAACATTTTTATCTTCTATAAAATCCCCCAAATACGAGGAATCTTCATCACCTATCGGAGTTTCTAAAGAAATAGGATCCTTGGCAATTTTTAAAACTTTACGCACTTGATCCAAAGGCATATTGAGTTTTTCTGCCAATTCATCTGCGGTAGGTTCACGTCCAATCTTATTTGCCATCTGACGAGAAGTTCGAACGATTTTATTAATTCTCTCATTCATGTGAACAGGAACTCTGATCATACGAGAATGATCTGATATAAAACGCGTAATAGATTGTTTAACCCAGAACATTGAATATGTTATTAATTTGAAACCCAAACCACAATTAAATTTTTCGACAGCTTTCATCAGTCCAATATTGCCTTCTTGAATCAAATCTAATAATTGCAATCCGCGATTTGTATATCTCTTAGCAACCGCGATAACAAGACGTAGATTAGCTTCTACCATCTCCTTTTTAGCAACACTTGCTTCGCTTTCACCTTTACGCACCATTGAGACAATATGCCGGAATTCAGATATTGATACTCCAGTTTCTGATGATATTTCTTTGAGCTCATTTACTATACCCAGTATAGAATCCTTTTCACAAGCAATAAAATTCTTCCATCCATCTTCAGGAAAATCTTTTGCATAATCAAGCCAATTGTAATCTATCCCTTTTTCCTTATATCTATTTAAAAAAACATCTCTATTCACCCCATGTGATTCTGCTAATCGTAATAACTTACCTTCATTGTGTATAATCCGCTTTGAAATACCATATAATTGTTCAATCAACAAACTAATTCGATTTCGCTTAAGTGAAAGAGATCTTACCAATTTAACTAATTTTTCTTTTAATTCTCTACACTCTAACGCAACATTGTCATCACGTTTATTGTTATTATCCTGAAGAATACGTAACCTCTGATATGAGTTAGCAATTTCATCAAGCGTATTCATAACTTGTGACCTTATTTGATTCTCCCTAGCAGAAAGGGTATGCGAGGAATCATCATCTTCTTCATCTTCATCTTCGTCATCTTCATCCAACATTTCGTCTTCTTTATTATCGCCATTGTCAGCATTTTTTTTACTATCTATATCATCTCTATTACGATCCTTTTCTTCATTAGCAGGGTTAGGATCATCTTCTGAGCTATGAAAACCCGATTCTTTCGATCTTGGAACACTGACAAATGCTTCATCTAAATCTATAATCTCCCGCAAAAGAGTGGTGCCTTCATTTAATTCGTCACGCCAAATAATGAGTGCTTGAAAAGTAAGAGGACTCTCACATAAACCAGCCATCATCATCGATCTGCCTGCCTCAATCCTTTTGGCAAGTGCAATTTCACCCTCACGAGATAATAATTGTATAGATCCCATCTCACTCAAATACATACGGACAGGATCATGGTAACTATGATCCACAATATCTTTGCGTTTTTGAATAAGTTTTGTGGTGCTCTCTTGAGTTTTCTCTAAAGAATCCTCAGAACAATCATCTAAATCATCTAAATCATCTAAATCATCACCATCAACTATATTTATGCCCATACTAGACAACATGGGCATCATATCTTCAACAGTCTCAGAATTAACATCATCAGAGGTCAAAACAGAATTCAATTCATCCATAGTTACATATCCACGTTGTTTAGAGGATCTAATCATTTTTTTGAAAGAATCATCTGAAAAATCAAGTGCTGGAGAATCTTCAGCTTCTCTATCCAGCTCAATAGCATTTCTTTTTCCCTTTGCAGATATTGTCATCGCCTTTATCCTGTACTCTATATTTTTACTGATAGATGCATTATCTGGCTAAGCAAGATAATGCAACATGTCGAAAACAACCTATATATTATGTAATAAAAATAACATTCCATGTATCTACTGCGATTAAAACAAAAATCCTAGGCTGATATCGTAAAGAATGTGTAAAAAACAATAATAATACTAAATAAAACCATAACTATTCACGTAAATAATATTGATTATATATCATATTCAAACAACAAGCCCTTATTATTTTATAAAATGCAAAAAAATAGAACCATAGTTTATACCACAGAATCATACCATAACAATAGAAAAAAATCTAATTACATACGTTAAAAACAAAAATACCTATAATTAATTATCATATAACAATTTAATGACACACATATTAATAAATAATACATAAATTGAAAAAAGGATCTTAAATATATGATAATTTCCGAAAAAATGCGTCATGTTGCACTTTCCGGATATGGCAACCCAGACGTCATGTATATAACAGAATCATTTATTCCAAAACCAAAAAAAGAAGAAGTTCTCATTAAAGTGCGTGCAATCGGTGTTAATAGAGCAGACATCATGCAAAGAAAGGGCTTATATCCTCCTCCAAGAAACGCCAATCCTATACTTGGACTTGAAGTAGCTGGGGAAATAGTAAATGTAGGTGAAAATGTATTGCACTGGAGCATTGGAGAAGAGGTATGCGCTCTAGTTAATGGAGGTGGATATGCTGAATACTGCCTAGCTAATCAAGGGCATATCCTTCGTTTTCCAAATGGTTATGACGCAATAAAATCTTCTTCTCTACCAGAAACTTTTTTTACGGTATGGGCAAATATGTTTCAAAAAGCAAAAAATTATACTAAAAAAAATGTGTTAATTCACGGAGGATCCAGCGGTATAGGTATAACTGCAATTCAATTATCAGTTGCTTTTGGAGCTACTGTTTACACAACAGCGAGATCAAATGAAAAATGTCTTGCCTGCTTAAAGCTGGGTGCAAAACATGCGATAAATTATCTAGAGGAAGACTTTTCTGAAACTATAAAAAAAGAAACCAAAGGAAAAGGTGTTGACTTCATACTTGATATAGTTGGAGCAAAATATTTTAATCAAAATATTGATCTTCTTTCTCATGGAGGAGAATTGATAATAATTTCCTTTATAGGAGGGGAAAATATCAAAGAATTTAAATTAACCCCTATAATGACTAAAAATCTAACGATCACAGGATCTACCCTACGACGTAGCACAGATTACGCAAAACAATCAATTAGAGACGAATTACTATCAAATGTTTGGCCCCTTTTAAATTCTCATCTTATTAACCCAGTAATATACACTGTTTTACCATTAGAAAAAGTCTCAGTAGCACATAATATTATGGAAAGATCGAAACATATCGGAAAAATTATACTTGTTCCATAATAATATTTAAAATCATAAAATTTAAAATAAATACTATTACTTAATCATCATATCAAAAATACAGTTATTTTAATCTAATTGATGCATAATATACTATAAATTATGTAATAAAGATATTATATTTAAAAATATATCAATACTTATAGTATAAAAGTAGTTAGGTTACTTATAGTATACAAATTGGTTAAAGTAATTATTAATTATGAGATTGATAAATCTAGTGATATATAAAACAATAATAAAAATTATACTTAAAAATAAATATATAAATAATATAATCTATGTTGCAAAAAATGGTAATTTTGCAATGTTAACAGCACTGATTATTCCATTAACGATATTAATAGCAGGCGTGTCTATCGATATAACCCGTTATTTTTTTTATCAAGAAACTATAGCATCAGCAATTAACGAGGCTATAGAAGAAGGTTTTAACATCATCTGCACCCAAGAAACAAATAATTTTTTAGCACCAACAATTAAAAACGATATAAAAGAAAGCCTGATACGAAATAATTTTACTATTGAAGAGACCGTAAAATTAATGGAACTTACTACAGTTCAAGCTATGCCTAATGACAATGCATATTTCATTCATGTAAATTCTATTTATAGAATGCAGTTGAATGCATTAATGCAAGCTATTACGCCAAAAGAATACAATAAATGGGATATAATAATTGATGATGCTAGACAATACGCATGCAAATACACATCAGCAATTCTAATAAATAATGTTCAAACTTGGAGACCAGAAACAGCACAAGGTAAAACCATAAGTATGAATAGATTTTCACAACAAGAAATACATTCCTGGAAGATACAGCATAGTAATTTTGTAAAAAACATCCTATCTTTTTCAGATAATCACAATGTTATGTTTTATTCCATATCTGGCAATAAAACTGATTTCGGAGAAACATGGCAAACGGATATGTTTGCTGAGGTTTATTTCCGCCCCCTATTGCATCATAAAACCTTTGAGGGTAGAAAAACTCCATTTTACATGAGCATGGGATCTTCGGAATATTTGGATAACGCAAATACATGTAGACATGAAATCATTTTAGACCCTTTCAAACAAAGTCCAGATTGTTCTATGGATACTATTAATTTCACAATAGAGGTAATAAAATATAATAAGGATCTTTACAATGATTATAACGCAGATTATTCAATCATTAACAAAGGTGGATTTGTGTATGACACAATTCAATATTCTGGATCTATGGCTTTTTCCTGGAATATAGATAATCTGCATTTTATACAAACGCATGATAACATGTTTAGAAAGGCCTCATATCATGATCAATTTTATACTAAAGAATACGAAATTTATAGCCTAATCAATAGTAATGGAACTATTAATACTTGGTTGCAGGATGATATAAATAAAGCAAGACAAAAAAACCAAACCATAATTCTTTTATCAGAAGATATACAAAATGAACTATTGCGTGCTAATGATAAGCAAAAAATGGCATTCATACGTTTACTGACAAATAATAAAATATCAGTTATATTCTCTACGTCAGATAATAAAACATATGAAAAGAGGGGCCTATTGAATAATAGTGGTTTTTATAGTGAAGTCATGGTATATTACCTTGGATCTGCAAATCTCAAAAACTTTGTTCTTTTAGAAAAAATAGGGAAAAGATTGGTCAGATTAACTGAGTATAGCGGAAGATCTGGAAGGATCGTGAAAACCCAAGAAATGTCTCCTATCTATTTGCATTAAGAATATACTAGAATGAAAGAATTTTCTCCCTTTGTATTCTCCCTCAACGACAAATTAAATTCACAATATGAGTATACTGAATCACTGAATTTAGATTGCTTGCCATGTCCGTGTATCTCTCCAACATTCGGGTTGTCATAACAATGCTCTTTGTTAATAGTCACACAAACTTTCACGATTGTTCTTTTAGGTATGACAAAATTAATATTTTATTAAACTTTTGTATAATACATCAATAAGGTTTCTCCTTTAATTAAGTTCTGCATATGTGAAGTGTTGTGCCTTTGGGCGAGGGTCTTTGTTTAATTTGCTCCATGATTTTTCCTAAGTATGCCGGTTCAATCATGGACAATTCATCTGACCTATCTTTTGCGGGATAACCATACGAATTTATTTGCTGACAAACAAAAGCACGAATTAGTTGTGTTGGGCTTGGATTAGGAACGTTTTCAATGACTAAAACTTCATAAACAATCCCCAGGCAACTCAAGAAATGTTTTTACCACTTCAATCTGAAAGGTGAAGATAGGCAAGTTATTGTTATCTAGTCTTCTGTCTAGAATTCCAACCAAAATGACGTTTTTGCTTCTTGATCTTCGGATATGATATATGTTGAACCCAAGCCAACATATCCATTGAATGCAAACCATAGAAATTTCGCAAATATACTTTACAATTGTGATCTATTGCTTCAGGTCGTTGTTCACAATAACGGAAATACATTCTTGAGGCTTGAGGCTTGAGGCTTGAGGCTTGAGGCTTGAGGCTTGAGGCTTGAGGCTTGAGAGATGCTATCAACAAAGATGTTTTCATATTTGTCTAATTTTTTTGGATTACCCCACCGAGCACAAACATTCTCATAATGTTTCTTGGAATAGGTAACATCTTTATCTCCTAAAAATGGATTAGGTTCTGCGATGAAAACAGCGATATCCCTTAATAATTAATTGCCAAGCGGTAGGGTTGTTTAAAACATCTCCTTTCCATTGCTTGACAGGCAAATCAACCCGCCTCTAAATCAATGAACAAGGTTCCCTATGGCAAAGTTCACAAAGACGTCTTACCAACACCGCTTTCACCAAAAATACACATATTATAATACCTTTGGTAACTTTCAATCGCTCATCAATACTCTAATGATTGGCAATATATTAATTCTTACTTTTTAAAAATCGTATTCTACTCCAGCGGGTTGGCAGTATAAAACCTTTTGTGAATTCTAATCTTTTAGATAAATAATATAAATTAGAGAAAAAGGATTAGGATCCTTTTGCCTCATAAAACTAAAAATTACATCATCGGCATTTAATTCACGACTTGGTCTAAAATGTTTGTTAGAATGCCATTTTACGCCCCTATGCAAATGGAAATCGTATATTTTTTCACTATCATCTATCGTCCACGGGAGAGTTTATCGATTAACTCAAGAAAGCGTTTAGATTTGTATTGTGATCAAATTGTTAAAAAACCAGGAGACTTTAATGACAAAAAAATCACATCTAAAAACATTAAATCAGGGTTGGATATCGTAAAAATACACCATCCAATGCTACTCAATTTCTCGATTTCCATGCGAGTTTTGTTCAAATGAGCTTATAAACAAGAATACATTGATATTAACACATATCTCGGCCTAGAAAACCAAAGACACAAACCCGATGGTTTTAGTTCCAAAGCTATTGGAAAGAAGGAACTATCCCACGATTGGCTTTTGAGTTTTTGTTGTATTCTGGATTACGTTGTTCTGATGCCTGCCGCGCTGAATATCAACATTTAAAAGATAATATACTTTCCATTAAAATCCAGAAAGTAGGAATAATCATAACAGTTTAGTTTCCAGATAGTTTTACGCGACTTCTTGAAATAACTCCAACAGGAAAAGATACGTTTTTTATTAATAGAGAAAAAGAATCAATGGACGTCATTTATTAGTACTTGGTTCAAAGATAAAACAAAAAAGCAGGAGTTAATAAATCAGCACATGGTGTTAGGAAATTGTCAGCAACTTTATTAGCAGAAGATGGAGGAACAACTCATGAACTGATGGCGACTTATGGATGGAAAACAGTAACACAGACTGAAATATACCAAAGATGTATATCGTATCCATTTAGGGATTAAAACTTCAAAGCTAATTTCTAGCTCATTAAACCCCGCACCCAATAAAAAGGCAAGGCAGGAGTTGTGAAAAAACAATTTTAAATCAAACACTTAAGTCTATTTTTAAGATTGTGATACTTTTAAATTTTTCTTAATGAGAAATCTGAATATAACTTTTAGATGTATCTGGATATATTTCAGTAACCATGAAACCTTTTTCCCCTTTGTCTAAACGAACTAACACAGCTTGTTTAGGATAAAGTCCTAACAATGAGTACTTACGAATTATTTCCATATGAACGAAAACGTCTTCCGAAATACCCTCCACCGTTAAAAATCCAAATCTCTTCACACGATCAAACCATTTAACAATCGCCGACCTCATACCCTCCTTATTTGCTATTTCAACTCGGCTCCTATCATCTGAAGGCGCAGAAAAATCCCATAGCTCTGACTGTTTCATAGATAAAATCTTAAAAGTTTGATAACCACTCTCACGCTTTTGAACTATAGCAGTAATTAAATCTCCTGCACAAATAGTATGATACCCAGCCCATCGTAGATAAGTTACGTGTAATAAAACATCTCCCATATGGCTATAATTGTCATCTGGAGTAAAAAAACCAAATCCTCTCACTATATCAAACCACTTGATAACACCGGTAATCTCAGTCAAGTCTGAAATATTGTTCGTAACATATTCACTATTTGAAAAATTTTTCGAAAAAATATCCACTATTGACTGATCCCTTTCACTATATTAGATAGCTTCAAATAAATCATCCAATACTTCACTAACTGATTATACTGGAATTGATATAAGGATTATAAAAACTGTACTAAATTGTATACTAACGCTATGAAAACCATCCCTTCCCCAGCTATTATTGCATCAGATTTTAGATAAATTATCTCCTGCCTTGTAAAATTATACCTAATAATCCTAGTGAAAAGTAACAAATGAACATGTGTGAGACTTACTCACGATACTGGAGATACTATTTAATTATATTAAGTTGTAAATTATATATTATTATATTTAAAATTGAATTTATTGCAACCGTCACCATAAAAACACTACTTTAAATTATTCATATATTTAAGATATATTGGTAAATATTACATAATATAGTTTGTGTTACCACTAATAATTATATTATGAGATGTGGATTTATGATTATTATTAAATAATATAAAGGAACTAAGATATAAAAACTCATAAAACGGTTACAACATCATGTTTAATCATATCTTTTCAATTGTAAAAATTGATATAAAATATCTGTGTAATAGAAGACAATTATTGTAATTAAATTATTTTTTTAATATAAAGATAAATATGTTTGTAATTTACGATGTTTATCATTAGATTAATCATTGAGCTATGCGCCCTTCGTCTATCGGTTAGGACGTCAGATTTTCATTCTGGAAAGAGGGGTTCGATTCCCCTAGGGCGTACCAATACAAATGTAAAGAATTTATTCTACATGATTTTTTATGTTATCTAGTCTTATCTTTTAAAAATTGCAACTGAAACCATGTAACAACAATTCCGCCTCAACTTCTCGTCTTGCAACTAATCCCTTTAATCTTTTCCCACCAGCAAATGCCCACCTTTTACACTCTTGAGAAGCGTTCATCCCAATCTTCGTTATCAACACATTTACGTAATGTACTAAACTTATATTGAACAATGCCCAGATTAAAAACAAAATATCCAATTGCTGATATACGATTTTCATTTGTATTAAGTAGGATTGGAGAAGTGTTAAATACCTGATTTTAAAACTTTAAAAACATTGAGTATAAGTAAATCATCCGCTCAATCTTTTGATATCTGCATATTCTCACAAACATTAAATCCAGTATGGCCATAGCCGATAGTCCTAACAACCGCAGGATATCTATAGGCTTTTAAGCTTAAACCATCAAAATGTTTAATTAAGTTAATTAGTAATGACAGAATATTAATCATAACTGCCCTTCTTTTAAATTAATTAACATGAAATTTCTTTAAACCAATAACTTACCTCCCCCTAATTTTGAGAAATATGTCGGGAAATACCATTGATTATACATTGTTTTTTAGTAACACTACACCTTTTCAGAATTTAATTCTTACAACCTTAGGTCTATTTTAAACTGTCCACAACTAAATATTTCCAAGTATTGACTAATCACTGTGAATAATTAACCATAAAGACTGTTTGTTGTACACATAAGATGAAAAATAAACTGGAGATACACTATGAATACTAAATCCAAGATAGCTATCGCAATGATTTTCAGCAGTATGGTAATTCCAAATTACGCAATGGCTGGCGGATGTTGTAGTGTTCCAAAGGTTGATTCCCCAAGAATAAACAATCCTGAAGAAACTGAGAGTGCAAATGTTCAAGATTTTTTGCCTATGGTAGATATGATCAATGAGAGCCCTGTATCTGAAGCATCTCCTGATGTGCAATCAGAGCCTGACTTAGAAAGAATTGATAATATAAATGCTTTTATGGAAGCAGAGGATGAACTAAATAGAGGATTAAGCCCTGAAAGCTTACTTACAAGAATATCTACTGCAGTGAATGTATATTCAGAGGATTTAACAGATCTAAATCAACGCAGAGAAGAACTAGGTCTTCCTCCTGATCCAGAAATAGAAACTTCTTTGCAAGAATTAGCAATGTCGGATGAAGAATTGCCTGCAGCTCTCTCTCCTGCATCATCACCGAATTATCCTGCACCAAGGTGAATTATAACCCAAATAAAAAATAATACCGTTGAATCAATTTCTTAGATTATCTTAAATGCTAATCTATAGATTGTTGGTTCGCCGGTGTTATTTTAATGCAATCCCGTATACTTTGAATATCAGATTATCATTAAATTTTCAACAACAGCTTACTTGTTGAGATGAGGTAGTCTATTTAAACTACTTAACTTAAAATCAATTAAAATCTGTACCATTATATTTAATCCCGCAATTTTAGGTATTATTCATCAAATGATACCTAAGATTAAAATACAAAACATCATTAAGGTGTATCTGGAAAGATATATGAGAGGTACCACTTTCTTTGATTGTTATATGCTCTTTGTCGTTGGTTTTATCTTCTTGTATCACTAGTTTTTCGAGGTATATATCTTCTATGCCCGTGTCTTTAAAAAAATATGAAAAATTAAGCTCATGCTCAGGATTAAAAAATGAACTACAAAATGTAACATCTAGACTGCTAAAGAATGAAAAAATTCAAAGTAGTAGTGCAAGGTGGGGATCGTGACTTGATGGTGTTTAGCTCTTTTGCCTACCTTTTCATCCCTCCCTCAGATCCTTTTTAACTTGCTATTTCAGGCTACCACTATGAATAACTTAGAAGGTAATGGAAATGCCCACGCGTAATGATTTCAGAGTTAAAAGGAGAGAAAGGAAAGCTCTCTTAGAAGATGTGCGAAATAGATGGTTACCATCAAAATTTTAAATCACTTATTTTACAGTATTTTTTATAAGAATTGGTCTTACTTCTTAAAAGGTACGACTAACCATGTAATAATAAAGTTGCCTTAATTCTTGCAACTAACCCTTTATAGGCTTTCAACCTTAAACCCTCAATTATAAGATCTAACCCCGCCTCCTCTTTTTAATTCTCATACTTCTATCGCAAAACCAATAACCAACAATACAAGCAACAAGTTCCTGTTCAAAATCTCCAAGAACGATATTAAATAATGCAATAGAGATACCGTCTTGGATTATAGCTGATGCCAGCATGGCTGTTTTAACTATTGGAGATCAAACAAAATAACCCACTGAATCGTTATTAAAGGTCATATAAGAGAACCCAAACCATCTACCCACTTAATTCCACTTTTTATACTTTGAGCCTTAGTTGCCTCTATAACTGCTAGTATCAGAATTTATAGTGTCACTTTCAATCTTAAAATTGCCCGTTATCTTAGCTAGTTCAATACGCTGAAACGTACATTTGATTTATGCTTGTATTTTTTATTTACATTGGAAATATATCACTATTAGTGAAGATGAATCATCTGCCAAATAGTCTCTATCATTGGGAATAAATATAACAGAGAAGATTCCCCGACATTTCGACAGACCAGACTTCGTGCTAAATACGGATAATGTAGCCTATTCATTTCAGAAATTTATTCCTGATACAAAAAGGATTATATTTTAAAGAGAATCTAATGGCACTTCTTCACAACAACAGAAGAAGTATTACATTGAAAATATATCCTTGAAAAAGATTTTAGTGTGAGTTTCACATCACATTAAGGATGCAGGAGTAACAGTAATCGTAGAAGTCGGGGATGACCATTAGAGAAAGGTAAGCTTTATCCTAATTTAGTCGCCATACCTTATTATATTAAAATAATACTGGAAATTTCGATTGGTCTTAGCGTCGGTTTTTCAAACAATGAAATATCATCATATTTCGTTATGGACTTTGATATTACTGATGATTTTTCTATACAAACATAAATTGCATCAATAGGATTAATCGATCTTATGTGGTAAGCATGTATAGTTTATCAATGAGATGCAAATTCTACAAACTTAAGCCACCCAGCCTATTCTTCACTATTTTTAAAGTACATTTCATATCAATATTCAAATTTAGATACTGGAGTTAGTTGTAGACATATAAAAATAAAAGTAAAGAAATATAGGGAGATACTATTAAACAATAACCAATAGTATTTTCATAGATATGATTCTATGCGGCAACAAGTTGCGAAGATTTGGCTGCTATTTCACGGACAAGTTTTCTATTAGTATATAAATGGATCCTTTCAATCATTTCTAACAATTCTTTTGTAGCTAAACTAGTAGCCATGCTTTTTTCATTAATTCTTAACAACAATTTCTCTGCTATAACTACCGGCTCTACAGTAGCAGAAATAGAGAATTTTTCACGCCAAATCATAGTTGCTTCAACAAAAATAGCACTAATTTCAGAATCAAGTCCAATAGATTCGTATAGAGCACGAATAACATTAAAACCACCATTAGATAGGATAGAACTAATCCTAGTTATGTTATATTGTGAGAGATTTTCAAGAACTACAGAGATAAATTTGATTGCCCCCATAATCAACGAATGAATTAAAAGGGCTGGTGTAAGCTGTGCATCCTGTTGCAACAATTTAACCAATTCACGCAAAATTTTAACATCATCTACATTTGATATAATTTCGATAATTCCAATTCTCATACTTTCTGCACATAAAATTTGAGAACGATGAGAATATATTACTTTGTTAACAAAATCTGAATGACACAACGCTTTGCAAATATTTTTCATCAATAAATAACGCGCTTTCAAAGAAAGATCATCTCTCAATGATAAAAGACGTCTTACATTAGCAACGTGACAAAAACGTTCTGCTATATTTGTTAATAATTCACTTGATAAAAAAGATGATTTGTTTTCCAGCAAGGCAATAATATTATCTAAACATCCAATCTCTATTAAATTCTTTGCAACATTATGCGACAATTTATATCGTGAAGCTATGAAAACCCGTGTCAAACCACTTCCTCTTTTAATCAAATCAAAAAGATCACTATCCTTTAAAATCGGAGAATGTAAAATGATTGTGCCGGATACATCTGGATGATCTTCACTAAGAGCTAAAATAATATGTCGTGGAACTGTATTAGACAACGCTATGGATCGTGAAAACGCTAAACGAACACTAGGAGAAGGATCATCCAACAAGTGCATCATAGCTAAAATCAAAGAATCTTTTTCCTTTTTTAAAAAACCTCCTGCACACCAAGTTTTACCTACAATACGAGCCACGCTAATTCTTTCTTGTAGGTTAGCCTTTTTAGTCCATGTTATAAAAGATTGTAAGCTCACTATTACCCTCATAAAAAAACTATGATCAACGCTATTCAAATCAAGTAAAATCTATACTGGAAAGGTTAATTGTTAGTTCTCATATCCGATAATAAAATAAATTTTCATAAAATGATGAAGTCTTTTTTCCTTATTTAAATAGGTTTCATAAAAACTACTTTTAATACTAAAAATGGGATTATATACTAAATTGAAGATAGGAGGATTGATTGTGTTCATAATCGCTGGTCTTGGTAATCCTGGAAAGGATCATTGCAATGATCGTCATAATATTGGTTTTATTGCCTTGGATTATATCCATTCGTTTTATTCATTTTCCGAATGGAAAAATAAATTTTGTGCCGAAATATCAAATGGAAACCTTAATGGAACAAGAACAATTCTTATAAAACCTCAAACGTTCATGAATCTATCTGGAAACTCCATTATTGAGGTAATAAATTTTTATAAAATTTTACTACGAGATTGCCTTATCATTCATGATGAACTAGATCTCAAAATGGGAAAATTGCGCATTAAAATTGGTGGTAGAGATGCCGGTCACAATGGCTTAAAATCCATCAGTGAAAGATGTGGAAGAGATTACAAACGTCTTAGAATTGGAATTGGACGCCCTCAGAATAAAGAACATATCGCAAAATATGTTTTAAACAGTTTTTCTTCTGAAGAAAAATCCTTACTTGACCCAATACTCAATAACATTGCAAAATATATATACTTATTAGCTAAAAATGAGGACACTCTATTTTTAAATCATATTTCGCAAAAACAAGACCATAACCCTATTAAAACACAATGATAATATAAAATATCATCAAAATATTTGAAACATACCTTTCCTTGAATGTATTTTGATGCTTTATTTCAAAATTAGATAGTAACTTTATAAAAGGGATACATTTTTATGGGTTTTAAATGTGGCATTATAGGACTTCCTAACGTTGGAAAATCAACGCTTTTTAATGCCTTAACACGAACATCTATAGCTCAATCAGCTAACTATCCATTTTGTACAATAGAGCCAAATTCTGGTGAAGTAGCAGTTCCTGATCCACGCATGCAAAAACTAGCTCAAATTGCTAAATCAAACAATTTGATTCCCGCCCGCATATCCTTTGTCGATATTGCAGGAATAGTACGTGGAGCATCAAAAGGAGAAGGTCTTGGAAATCAATTTTTAGCACATATTCGCGAAGTAGATGCAATTGTCCACGTAGTGCGTTGCTTTGATGACGAAAACATTATTCATGTTGAAGGTCAAATTAATCCTATTAGTGATATTGAAACAATAGAAACTGAATTAATACTATCTGATCTTGAAAGACTTGAAAAATTTTTTGAAAAAAATAAAAAACGAAAAAATGTTAGCTCTGAAGAAATATCTCTCACACAATCTATCGTCTCTTCATGCATAAAGCTTATAGAAGAAGGAAAATCTGTCAGGAGCTTGTTTCAATCTCTTGACCAAGATTCAATACGTATCTTTAAAAGTTTAAATCTTCTAACATCCAAACCTGTTCTATATATATGCAATGTTGCAGAAAGTGATTATGTTCAAGGAAATGAATATACGAAAGCAATTAAAAAATTAGTTGAACAACAAGGTGCAGAAATGATTGTTATTTCTGCAGCAATTGAAGCAGAGATAGCACAGCTTCCAGAAGAGGAACGTTTGATCTTTATGAAAGATTTGGGAATTTCTATCTCAGGGCTTGAATCTCTTATTAGCTCTGGATACAGACTACTTAATTTGATAACATATTTCACGGTAGGACCTAAAGAAACGCATGCTTGGACAATCCCGCGTGGAACAAACGCCCAAAAAGCAGCCGGAGCAATTCACTCTGATTTTGAAAAAGGTTTTATAAGAGCCTTAACTATATCATACGAAGATTATATAATGATGGGCGGAGAAGCTATAGCTAAAGAATCAGGAAATGCGCGTGATGAAGGAAAAGATTACATAGTAAAAGATGGCGATATAATGAATTTCCGGTTTAATGTATAATCTAATAATAAGGATATGTATTTAGTTGAATTATCCTTTATATCTTGAGTTATGAGGATAATAGTTTTATAAATGAATGCCGTTTTCGTTATATTGCCCTTAATTTGCTACTATGCTTTCTAACCGCAATATTGTTTAATGTTTCAGGAAAAATTATGGTAGAAAAAAAAGTTGCTTTTTTAACATCTGGTGGTATTGCACCTTGTCTATCTTCAGTGATTGGCATGCTAATTAGTCGCTATAACGAAATTCTACCAAAATCAGATTTAATTGCTTATCGTTCAGGATATACAGGTTTGCTGCTGGATGATAAAATCGATATATCTGATAATATGCGTCAAAATGCAGATAGTTTGATTTATTATGGCGGTTCTCCTATAGGTAATAGTCGAGTAAAACTCACAAATATTGATGATTGTATTGAGCGAAATTTAATAAAAAAAAATGAAACCCCATTAGAGGTAGCTGCGCGCAATATTATAAAAAATCAAATAAATATTCTCCACACGATAGGAGGAGATGATACAAATACAACAGCAATAGATCTTCTTAGTTATTTAAAAGAAAAAGATTATAACCTGACTGTAGTCGGATTACCTAAAACAATTGATAATGACATTATTCCAATACATCAATCATTAGGAGCTTTGACAGCTGCCAAAGTGAGTGCAAAGTTTTTTGACAATATTTCTAATGAACGTAGCGCATCACCTAAAAGTCTTATTATACATGAAGTTATGGGAAGAAATTGTGGTTGGCTAACGGCTTATGCCGCAAGATCTTATTTAAAAATGATCCATGATAGAAAATATGTTGATGGTTTTATGTTTTCCCCTGAATTTAAAGGAATAGATGGAATCTATTTGCCGGAAATGTGCTTTAATTTTGAAGAAGAATCTGAAAGACTTAAAAAAATTATGCAAGATAAAGGATCAGTTGCTATCTTTGTATCCGAAGGAGCTTGTCATGATATGATAATTAAAGATCGTGAAGCATCTGGAAATAATATTACGAGAGATTCATTTGGTCATGTACTTCTTGATAAAATAAACGTTGGTGATTGGTTTTCTAATAAATTCGCTAGTTGTATAAAAGCAGAAAGATCCATTGTACAAAAATCGGGATATTTTGCTCGTTCTGCAGCTTCTGATGAAGAAGACTTAGCGCTTATAAGAAAGATGGTTCATCTTGCGGTGGATAGCGCAATCAATGAAATCTCCGGTGTTACAGGAGAAGATGAGCGACAGGGTAATATTTTGAAAATCATTAAATTTGAAGATATTAAAGGAGGAAAGAAGTTTGATCTAAATACACCTTGGTTTTCTGATATATTACAACACACAGGGCAAACACTATAATTATAAGTCACAATATTAAAAATTTAATATATATTTATAAACAGAATAAGGCAATATTTTATACCATAAAAAACCTAGTTAAGGTATTCAATAAACTTCTACAGCGCGTGATTTAATATTCATAATATGAATTCAAGCAATATATATGAATATTAATCGAAATCAATTTTTATAAACAAACACCTCTGGGATAATATAAATTATATTCAATCAAATATATAAATGCCAAATAATGTAAACTCTTAGCAATAAAATTTACACATAAACGCCACATGATACTCAGATGATCATATCATCTAAACAAGCCAAAACATTACAGAGAATTATAATTAAAATACCATAAACAATTTTTATAGGATTAATTTCTTATATATAATGAATTACATCATCCCCTCCTATAAAAGTTAAGGAAGGAAAAATGCAATATCAGAAAGACTTCAAAGAAAAATAATTAATAATCTTCTCTTTTATCAGGAGCAACTATGCCATCAATTCCTTGCAAAAGATCCATTTCCGACATCTGTCCAAAAGACGGCTGCTGTCCAGAATCATTCCAAGAAGAATCATTATAAAAATCAGGGTTTGCAGAAGAATTAATTTCTGAATCAGGCTCATCAACCTCAACTTGCCTCTGAAGAGTATGAATAAAATCTTCTTCAAGATCACCCGGAGACAAGTTACCACTCGCAATCTCACGCAAAGCTATAACCGTGTTTTTGTCATTTTCATGATCAACCGTTGGCCGAGCTCCTTGAGATATATGTCTAGCACGATGGCTTGCAAGAAGCACAAGTTCAAACCTATTCTCTATTTTATCAATGCAATCCTCTATCGCAACACGCATTATTAAAACCCCTAAAGATACGGAAACATATAAAATAAGCTAAATGTAGATACTTACCACCAATCTATAATAAAATAATTAATATTTCAAGTTTTTAATGATAAATTTTTTCATATATCTCTTGCACCTTTATTATGTTTTTAATAAACATAGTAAAGTTATGCTCGTTTAGGATGAGATATATAGTTTGTTGCATTTAATATATATATGTTTGATATTATATACACCATGAAGTATACCTATCATCCGTAATCATAAAACAACGAATTACAAATGTAGAAATTTTAATTTAAAAGTAGGTATATATTAAAAATGTTTGATTCTCGTGAAACAGTTGCTCTTTTTATTGACGGTGCAAATCTTTATGCTTCTTCTAAAGCACTAGGATTTGACATTGATTATCGAAAACTTTTAAAAGCGTTTCAAGATCGCTCCTGTTACTTATTGAGATGTAACTACTACGCTTCTTTTATTGTTGGAGATCAAGATCAGCAATATTCTCCATTACATCCTTTGCTTGATTGGTTGCATTATAATGGATTTAGAGTGGTTTCAAAGGTAGCTAAGGAATATACAGATTCTTGTGGACGAAAAAAAATCAAGACAAGCATGGATATTGAATTAGCAGTTGATGCTTTTGAACAATCTCAAGGAGTTGATCACTTTGTGCTGTTTACAGGAGATGGAAACTATACAGCATTAGTGGATGCCCTGCAAAGAAAAGCAAAAAAAGTTACTATAGTTTCGACAGTTTTGTCTAATCCTTCTATGGTTTCTGATCAATTACGACGCCAAGCTGACAATTTTATAGATCTTGCTTATCTAAAAAATGAAATTGAACGTAATGTGGTTAGCGATGATTTTGAAGAATCATTGCCACCTACGATACAGCATAACAATCCGTTTACCAACAACGTTGGATGATTATAGGAGATATGATTTGGATATGGCAGAATTGACACTTTTTATAGTATTATTAAAAAACGAACTATCTTATAGCAGTTGCTAAAAACAAGATTTTTGTTCGCAGGATATCCCTTAAAAAGTAATAAATCACTGTATTTAAAGATTATTTCAGTTATTATTAATGTTTTTTATATTATTTACATTACTGAGATAATCAATCTGATCTGTCTGCACCTGAGAAACAATGATTTATTTGGCTGTATATAACTATTTTTTTGTGATATATTGCCAAATATAAATTGTCTCGTAATGATCTAATAATGTTAAGTTACTTGTTTTAAGTGATTTTTTATAACGTTTAGTTTTAACGGTAAAAGGTGTGTTTTACATTATATGCGCTATTAAATACGTCATCAAACGACATGAATAAGCAAAGGTAAAACCAAATGGACAAAATAAAATATACTTTTGAGTAATGCATCCTAATGTTAATTTAAAATACGACGTGCAGCTTATATATGATGTTTCATTAGTCTATTAATTTATGAATACAATATAAAATAACAAATGGTATATCATATATTATCGGATTTATTTTTTATTCTATCGTGTATTTTTACTTTATGTTTTTATCATTTTATCCAGCAAAAATTATAACATACCACCGTAATAACACCGTTAAATCAATTGCTTACATAATCCCCTGCCCCGATTATGGAGAATATTTATTCTACTGCATTTTCTTTGTTGCAACCCCGTACCTTTTTTTGAATAAATAGAAACATCGCATGATGTAAGAGCTGTTGCTAATCGCATCTTAGAGAAGTCAATAGTAAATAACAAAGGTTACAATGCTTTTGAAACTTTTTTACTTTGCTCATGAATGGTCTTTGGCTTTTAGTAATGTTCCGATTGTAAAACAGTTTCCAGAAGCTTGGAAATTATTCAGATATTTGTCACAGTTTGGTCATAATTGGAGAAAAAACTCTATTAAAACCCTAATAATTGACGAAGAGAATAAACTACCTTATTCAAAAAAACCTTTTCCGATACCACGAGCAGATGATTGATTTTGTGTTATAAAGATATGAAAAGGAAATTAGATACACCTTATGATTTAACAGTTAAAATATATAGGGAATATTCAAAGATATCTAATGATTTTATGAACAAGCACTACAGATAAGCTGGCAAAAATAGATAATTGATAGGATATAAAAGAGCAAGAGGCAAGACTAACCCTGTAACAACAATTCTGCCTCAACTGCTCGTCTTGCAACTAATCACTTTAACCTTTTTCCACCTGCAAATACCCACCTTTTACACTCGCTGGATGCTTCCTACCAATCACCCTCTTCAACTTTCTTTTTGAATGTACTAAACTTATATTGAACAATGCCCAGATTAAAAACAAAATCTCCAATTGCTGATATACGATTTTCGCTTGTATTCTAAAAAATTGGGGAAACCTTAAAAATTTGGCTTAAACAATTCGAAGAATCTTGGTTGAAAAAACCTCTTCCATAATTGCTGATATACGATTTTCATTTGTATTAAGTAGGATTGGAGAAGTGTTAAATACCTGATTTTAAAACTTTAAAAACATTGAATATAAGTATATCATCCGCTCAATCTTTTGATATCTGCATATTCTCACAAACATCAAATCCAGTATGGCCATAGCCGATAGTCCTAAAAACCGCAGGATATCTATAGGGTTTTAAGCTTAAACCATCAAAACTCTTAACTAAATCAATTAAAAGCTGTGCCATTACATCGATTCATACAATTTTAGGTATTGTTTAATCAAATCCAAATAGTATAATATAATGCTGTTTAAATGATACTTTATCAAAAATGTTGTTATATGTATCAAAGGAGGTGTTTTTGATAAAGTCAAAATTCAAATTATTAATTCCCAAAAAACAAGTATTTGGCTTGTTTTTAATATCTTCTACTTGTTATCTTTTAAATTCTTGCCAACTTGCTCCAATAAAAAAAAGCAAAGTAAATGAAAGAATACGAAGAAATATCAAAACTGATGATATAAAGGGCATTTTGCATAATGATTATTTAAAATTGCAAGGAAAAGATGATAAAGCTCTTAGCTTAGATATAGCGCGTTGTGGCGAATTCTCAATCAATGGAAAAATTATTCCTAAAGAAGAACCGGAAAAAATGTTAGATTCTGTTAAAAAAGAACTTACACCAGAGCAATTTCAGCTAGCATCTTTTTATGCAACTCAGATTATTACATCTGGGTCTGCAATAAGAATGGAAATCGAAATTATAGACGAGTTTGGACCGATTTCATCATCCAATAATTCTGCTGTGCAAGTTACTACTTTACCTGATGAAAATTTAGAAATCACCTATCAGAGCACAAAAAAATATGATGATTCTAAAGATATTAATCCTAAAGGCCTGAAATCTTCTCATATAGAAGTAAAAGGGATCGTTTCTAGAGACAAAGAGCCAGAATTAAAATCTTCGTATTACACAATAAGTTGATTTGTGTTTTGTTCTGATATGGTCATTACCTCACAAGCATCTGATCCTGTGTCCATATTCCCGCAGGACATCTATAGGCTTAAACCATAAAAATGTTTAATCAATGCAATTAGTAATGAAGGGAATGTAATCATAATTGCCCTTCTTGTAAATTAATTAACAGTTAAATATTACTTGATACGTTGATTGAAATAGTCTATGCGTAACTTCAAAGCATTAATTATTATTAATAAAGAAATTTTTATATACTAATAGGAGTTAATATTTTATGAATATCAAAAAAATAGCATTAGTTTCTTTGTTATCATCAACTGCTATAATTGGAGGGTGTAATTTATCTACCTCTAAGGATACTACTAGTAATGATACAACAAATAATAAAGCAAAATCTGATCAAGCTCAACAAAACAAAGGATCTGGCAATGGTGCTCCTCCTCCTGCGAATAGTCCAGCTCAACAAAACAACGGACCTGGCAATAATGGTTCTTCTACCTCTACCACATAAAAACCCTCGACCCCGAAATGATCTGGTGGGTCTTAATTATTTCAACTCTGTCTCTTCTCTTCTGAACTATTTTATAAGTATACCAGAAGCAAAGGATACAGGCGATGATATCTTGTTAAAAGGGGCTTAAGAGATTGAAAGAGGGCTTCTGTCAAAGAAGCCCTCTTTCACACTTCACAATAACAATAACGGCTAAACATTAATCCAAAAGATAGTTTTTAATGGTATTATAAGAGCGTTGAACCCATCAATCCACTTAACCACCACTTTTGATGGTTTGAACTTGAATGCGAGCTAGTCTTATCGGCTTATCTGCTTTTAGTTCTTCAATACCATATTTGATATAAGCAAGATCAAGTTGGGTAGAACTATAAATTATCCAATAACCATTATCTATGGCTAAAATCGTATACTCATATTATTACAACGGTACAATTATAAATTGTATAAATCGATGTCTAAATATTATGTCAAAACCATATGGCTGCGCACAGAGGAATAATCATTTAGGAAAATTTTATTATTTATTAATGCTTATTGTTTCATTAGAAAAATATTTTGAGACTGCAAAACAAAATGTAATCAGATAAATTTAGATCTACTAACATTAATTTCTACAAATATATGATCAAAAATATTGCTCATTTAATAAAACTTGGGTACTATACAGTTTGTTGAGAAAAACTGCTAAGATGGCACTTTTGAAAAGTAGGATAAAAAATAATATTATATAGTAGTGCTACTTTAAATATAAAAAATATGTAATTTTTACACGTAAAATATTTTATTTTGTTACGTTAAAATAAATTTTAAAGTTTTAAATATGATTTCAAGAATTATTACGGTTGCCTTTCAAGGTATAGAAGGAATACCTGTTGAAGTTCAGGTTATGGTATCTCCTGGCAGGATTGGAATTCAAATAGTTGGATTGCCAGATAAAGCAGTTACAGAAAGTCGTGAAAGAATACAGGCTGCACTTTATGCATGCGGTCTAGCTCTTCCTAATAAAAAAATTATCATCAATCTTGCACCAGCTGACCTCCCTAAAGAAGGTTCTCATTTTGATTTACCTATTATTTTAGCTATTATGTCATCAATTAAAGCAATTAATGCCGAATCGCTATCCAACTATCTCGCAGTAGGAGAAATAAATCTTGATGGATCATTGGCTGCAATTAATGGTGTATTGCCAGCAGCAATATGCGCTAAAAATTTAAATAAAGATCTCATATGTCCAAAAACTTGTGGCGCTGAAGCTGCATTAGTCGCAGAAGACTTAAATATCGTAGCTCCTGCAAATCTACTGGAATTAACTAATCATTTAAATAAAAAACGCATTTTGACTAAACCTATAAGGCTTCAATATAAAGAGCGTGATAATCTTCCTAATATTGCAGAAATAAAAGGACAAAAAACTGTCAAACGGGCTCTAGAAGTAGCAGCGGCTGGAGGGCATAATTTACTAATGATTGGACCACCTGGTTCAGGAAAATCAATGCTTGCCTCCTGTCTGCCATCTATACTCCCCCCTTTGTCGCTCAAAGAATCAATAGAAATTTCCATGATTTACTCTATTTCTGGCAAATTAAATCATGAATCTTCTTTTCTACAAGATAGACCTTTCCGAACTCCGCATCATTCTGCAACAACAGCAGCATTAGTAGGAGGTGGTACGAAAGCACTACCTGGCGAAGCTTCTCTTGCACACAATGGTGTACTTTTTCTAGACGAATTGCCCGAATTTTCTCCTCATACGCTTAATGCACTTCGCCAACCCCTTGAAACTGGCGAATGTATTATTTCACGAGCCAATCGCAAGATTATCTATCCTGCACGTATTCAATTAATTGCTGCAATGAATCCGTGTAGATGTGGCATAACCAGAAAAGATGAAAATATTTGCATAAGAGGTCCAAGCTGTGCAATAGAATATCGATCCCGTATTTCTGCCCCTTTAATGGATCGAATCGATATACATATAGAAGTGCCAGCTGTTCCTGCCACAGACCTTTTTTTACCCAATAAATCTGAATCAAGTGCAACAGTAGCTTCTCGTGTACTCGCAGCTCGAACAAAACAAAAAGATAGATTTGATAAAATGGGAGTCTCAGCACCATGTAATGCTGTTTGTTCTCCTGCACTTATAGAACAAATAGCAATTCTTGATTCAGAGAGCACTTCCATATTGAAACAGTATGCTCAAAAAATAACGGTATCCGCAAGGGGATATCATAAAATACTTAAAATCGCCAGAACAATTGCAGATTTGGATTCATCAGAAAAAATCAGAAAAATTCACATTGCTGAAGCACTAGCTTACCGCAAGAAATCAATTTACGATATCAGATAATTGATTGATCAATACATTTATTTTTAAAAGATTATAAAGATTTTATATGGTTAGAATCTGAATCATACCAAAAAATTTGTTGGATCAAGACCCAAAAATAATGCACAAAATCCATGATAAGTATACCATGAAAACCTGACTTTACTTCTGACGAAGATGCTGATCAAGAAGTAGTTGTATCAAAGCGAAAGAAATTAATGGATCACCGGCGAATAGAACACAAAAATGCTTTATTTCCTGCTCCAAAAGCAAAAGCTATGACAAAAATAGCTGAAAATACAAAAGAAAACTTATCGGAAGAGTTATAAGTAAAAAACCAAGCATTAAAGAACAACTTGAATATTTCGGTAAATAAAATCTAGCTAAAATCAAATAAAAGACCGCCAGTATCCTAAAAAACCAGCAAAAGCAGGATCAACCGCTTGAGCTGATGGTGGTATGACTGCAAGACCAATATCGCAAGCAAAAATATAAACTAACTAAAGGAGCAGGCAGATAGTAGGTTTAATCATTAATTAATTCGTCTCAGCTTTGTTGCGTCCTATTTTACGACATACGATTCTTTGAATCCCAAGGAAAAGGAGCGAATAACAGTAAAAAAATAAAATTAATTACTTATATGTAAAATCAAATACATTTAGATAATAATTTCATAAAACATAACGAAAATTCACAGGTTATACTAAAATTAGAAAGTATTTATTTTATCACTTATTTGATGAACTGAATAACATTAATAGCATATATATTAGGCATTACTGCTAATTGTTTCCGCTATAGACAGTGCAACGATATCAACAATTTCGCCTGAAGAAACACAAGAAGGCAAAATACGTACTGGTAAGTCTGATCCCAATAAAATAGGCCCAAGACATAGACCATTCGTAATTGATTTTGCAATGTCCAAAGCAATATTTGCAGAATCAATATTAGGAAAAATTAATAAATTAGCATCTTCTGAAAAAGACATTCCTGGTATAATGCAATTATTCAAAATAGAAGAAAGAGAAATATCTCCTTGCGTTTCTTCCCCATCAATTTCTAAATCCGAACATGTATCACGTATAATCCTTAGTGCTTCGTTTATCTTTAAAGAACTATCCATATCATGCGATCTACAACTAGAATTAGAAAATAAAGAAACTCGGGGAATAATCCCAAAAGAACGTATAGCTTGAGCTGCCATCTCCGTAATTTCAGCTATCTCTTGTGCAGAAGGATTACAAATAACATGAGTATCAGCAAAAAACATCACTCTATTGTGTGAAATTAGTACACTCATAGCTGAATAATTATTTATACCAGATCTTTTTCCTATAATCTTATTAATATCTAGCAAATGATTCTCGTAGTGATCATCAAACCCACATATACACATATCAGCTTTAGCATTTTTAAGAACCAAAGAAGCCATCACCGTAGTATTAGAACTAATAACATTGCGCGCATATTCTTGAGAAATTTCTCTTTGTCCATTTAATGAAGAGTAAAGAGCAACATACTCCTGCAAACACTCATTGTTATTGGGATCAATAATATCAAAATCTTTTTCAACAAGTATTTTCAACGAATAACGACTAATAGCTGTGCTAATCTCAGAATGAGAACCAATGAGAATTGGCCTTGCAATATTTTTTTCACATAAAGCTTGCGATGCACGTAAAACACGTTCATCTTCACCATTAGAAAATACTATACGTTTTAAATTTGCCTTCTTCGCAGCCAAAAAGATTGGTCTCATCAACGACCTATCAGGGAAAGCATATTTGTTTAATGAATCTCGATAATCGTCATAATCCTTGATAGGACAAGTGGCAACTCCTGTTTCTTCCGCCGCCCTAGCAACTGCAGGAGCAATACGCAAAATCAAATTTGGATCAAAAGGTGATGGTATGAGATAATTACGACCAAAAACAGGATGATCTCCCGAAGAATTATTGCTAACTACATCATTAGAAACATCACGGGCTAATTCAGCCATAGCATATACTGCCGCTATCTTCATCTCTTCATTGATAGTAACTGCGCAACTATCTAATGCTCCTCTAAACATATACGGAAAACAAAGCACATTATTTACTTGATTAGCAAAATCAGAACGACCTGTACAAATCATTGCATCAGGTCTAATTTTTGTGACCACATCAGGCATAACTTCAGGAATAGGATTTGCCAAAGGCATAATCAATGGGTTCTTTGCCATATATTTTAAAACATCAGGATCAAGAGCACCAGCTACAGACAAACCAAGAAATACGTCAGCTCCTTCCATCGTCTCAGCAAATGTTTTCGCACCAGAATCCTGACAATAAACTGATTTCCACTGATCTATCTTCCTATTTCGTCCTTTATATACAAGCCCATCAAGATCATGAATCCAAATATTTTTTCTTTGCACTCCCATTTTTACCAAAAGGTTCAAACAAGCTAAAGCAGCAGCACCAGCTCCTAATGTAACAACTTTAATTTCCTCAAAAGATTTACCTACCAATTTCATTCCATTTAACATTGCTGCAGCAACAGTAATTGCAGTGCCATGTTGATCATCGTGAAAAACAGGTATCTTCATTTTTTCCGATAATATTCTTTCAACCTCAAAACATTCAGGAGACTTAATATCTTCTAGATTGATTCCTCCAAATGTTGGTTCTAAGGCAGAAATGGTTGCCACCATAGTTTCAACATCTTGCGCATCAATTTCTATATCAAATACATTAATGCCTGCAAATTTCTTAAATAAAACTGCCTTACCTTCCATAACAGGCTTAGATGCTAAAGGCCCAATATTTCCTAATCCAAGAACTGCAGAACCATTAGATATTACTGCAACAAGGTTAGACCGAGCAGTATAAATGACAGCATTAGCAGGATCATCACTAATAGCCATACATGGAGCCCCAACACCTGGAGAATATGCCAAAGAAAGATCCATTTGGCTATTTAGTGGCTTAGTGGCATTAATCTCCAATTTTCCAGCAGAAGGATATTGATGATATAAAAGTGCATGTTTGGATAAATCATCTTCTGACCGAAACTCGGAATGTTTTACCCCTTGTGACGATTTTTTTTCCATAATCAAAATCCTTCTCCGTCAGGTTCAAAAATACGATATTACCAAATTATAAATGACAGATTAACGCATTGCCATTACACTTGATCAATAAATTTTATTTTTAATTTAATTATTAAACATAAAATTACTAATAAATCATACAGTAACTTTATCCGTTATAAACAAGTCCTATAAAATATAGAACTTTGATCCTTGTTTAACCCTAATTGATTTGTTATAATCTGGCAACAAAATATATGGAAAAAATCAGATATGCCAAAAAACTCAGGATATACTAAATCAGACAGAATAGTTATGTCTATCCTAGAAGACGGGACACAATTTTTTCAATTCATAGGGGAATGGAAACTCCCAGAAGTTGCCAGGACATCCACAGAAATATTGAATATATTAAAAAAATCTAAACTAGATAGTCGTGCTGTCGTTGATCTTTCAGAAATTACTAAAATTGATACTGTAGGAGCAGCACTTATAGCACGTCTTCAAGAACAATATAAAGGTAAAATAGAACTTCAAGGATTAAATGAACACGCTAAACAATTAATCTCAATTATACCTAAAGGACTAGGAAATGATTTAAAGGACAATTATCCTAAATCAACCACAGTATATAAGAAATTAGAAAATTTTCACACGTTTATTGGGAAAAAAATTGTTCTATCAATTGACAGTTTTCTCGATCATATGAATATTTTAGGTTTGACAATAAATAGTATTTATGAGCTGATTATTGGTAAAAGTCGATCAAAAGAATTTATTTCTGATACTGTTAAGCATATAAATTATGTTGGAGTAGAAGCTGCTCCTGTAATAATTCTTATATCCTTTGTCACTGGTGCGGTTATAGCACAACAAGGTGCATTTCAACTTGGAAATTTTGGAGCAGAAATTTTTGTGGTTGATTCAGTTAGTATTCTACAATTACGCGAAATAGGAGTATTATTAACAGCCATTATGATTGCTGGACGTTCTGGGAGTGCTATTGCTGCTGAAATTGGAGCTATGAAAATAAACGAGGAAATTGATGCTATCAAGGTGATGGGCATGGATGTCGTCAGAACTATCATATCTCCCAGAATTTGTGCTCTTGTAATATCATTACCTTTACTCACTATTTTAGCTGATTTTTCTTCTATTATGGCTGCATCTATCATCGTTTGGAAGTACTCCCACATCTCTTTCTTTGTATTTTTTTCACACCTTAACTCGTCATCAACATTATTAAATATTGTTGCAGGATTATTAAAATCTCCTATTATGGCGTGTGCAATCGGAGTTATTGCATTAAAAGAAGGTTTAAGAGCGGGATTCGATGCCAATTCTATAGGAAATAGAGTAACTACTTGCGTTGTTAGATCAATTTCTGTCGTTATAACAATAGATTCTATTTTTGCAATTTTCTATTTTGCAATTGGTATATAAATCAATAGGAAAACCTGATTGTCAAAATGTCTAATATAAATAGAAAAAAAGATGAAGTATTATCAGTTCAAAATCTAACAGTTAGATTAAACAATAAAACTATACTTAAAAATATTAATCTAGATATTTTACGTGGAGAAATAATTGGAGTAATTGGTCCATCTGGAGTTGGCAAGTCAATATTGATGCGTGCGATTCTAGGGTTAATCCCATATGTTTCAGGAAGAATCAAGTTCTTAAAACAAGATTTTACTCTTCCTGGAAAGGAATATAATAGTGTTATTGGAACTAAACTAGGAATTCTATTTCAGCATGGCGCATTATTTTCATCTATGACAGTTCAGGAAAATATTAGTGCTCCCATACGTGAACATCTTAATCTGCCCGATACTATAATTAAAGATATTGTTAAAATTAAAATGTCTCTAGTAGGACTTCCTCTTGAAATAGCTAATTTAATACCTTATCAACTATCAGGAGGAATGGTAAAACGAGTTGCTTTAGCAAGATCATTGGCAGTTGATCCTGAACTAATTTTTCTGGATGAACCGACTTCAGGATTAGACCCAATTGGAGCAGCAGAATTTGATGACTTGATCATTAAATTACATAATTCTTTAGGATTGACAGTTTATATGATAACACACGACATTAATAGTTTAGTTTCCACTTGTAATAAAGTGATAATAATGAGAAAAACAGGTATCATGTATGAAGGCACTGTCACGGATATGCTTTCCTCTAGTGATCCATGGATAAAATCATATTTTGGTAGATTTGCCAGGGGATTTAAGTAATTGAGGGAAAATAAAAATTATTATACATCCATAGGATTGTTTACGAGTTCAATACTAGTTTTAGCATTTTTGTCTATATATTGGCTATTACGAGACAATCAATATGATGGAAAACCAATGAATGAACTAGTTGTCCGCATTCCAGGATCTGTTTCTGGTCTATCAGTTGAATCAAAAGTACGTTTTAATGGTATTGCAATAGGAAATGTAACAGGATTGTATATTGATTCAGATGATCCAACCTATTCAATAGCCAAGACCATAGTAAGATCAGACGCTCCCATATATACGTCAACTACAGCAAAAATTGGAATGCAAGGAATAACAGGAGTGCCACATATTGAGCTATCTAATGTGCATAAAAAAGGTCAAAAGGTTTTTCAAATTGCTAACGAAAGAAATGAAATTGCTACGATAACAGCATATCCCTCGGTGTTAAACAGTTTTTTGACAAATACAGAGGAAATATTGCTTGAAATCAAATCATCATCAAATACAATAAAAAATATTGTCGACAAAATAGCGGCGCCTATCAATAAAACCGTTAAAAATTTTGAAACCATATCAACAATACTTGTAAAAAATATCTCTCTTATTGACAAAATATCCAGTGGAGATAAAAAAGTGTCCAGTGATTTCACGCAGATTATTAATAACATCACAGGTATTGTTAAAAAAGTTGATAAAATAGTTGACAACATTGATACTAGAAAAATTAGCAAAATCATAGGAAATATACAAATAGCAAGCGATGACTTCATCAAAACATCAACTCAAGTCAACAATACAATTAATGGATTACAAAAAACAACACAAACTTTTCAAGGAGTTGGTAAAAAAGCAGCAGATATTCTATCAGATGTTTCCTCTACAATGCATAGTAAAGAGATGTCTTCTTCTATGGATAATATTTTTAAAGCAACTGATAACATACAGGAAAGCACATCTGCTATACGAAATATGAGCAGTCAACTAGCAGAAATTATGGATAAAATAAAAAATTTAACAGGTACACAAGCAAATAAATCATTTCTTGAAGAAGCACATCACACTATAAAATCTTTTAAAAATACTGCTGACAAGCTTGATGCGTATATTACTCCAATTGCAAATAATTTACAAAACTTTTCAGGTTCTGGTTTAAATGATTTACATAGTTTGATAATAAATATGCAAGAAAGCATAAATCATTTTGATTATGCTCTTAATACTATTGAAAACAATCCTCAAAAGATTATATGGGGAACAGAATCAGTCAAACAATATAAACCTAAGCACTAATAAAAATGGACTGCCTAAATTATGGATAAGAAATCAGGTGATATTTATAAAAAATTTATACCTTGTAGCATGGTAGCATTAACATGTCTCTCTTCATGTTTTGGAAATATTCCTAAAGATACTTTTGATCTTTCAGAAAACAGATCCTCATATATAACAAGCAGAGTTAAATATAATATAAATCTTGTTATATATGAACCTACAACACTAAAAATTTTAAATAGCGAAGATATTATCATCCGTTCTTCTCCTATTGAAATGGAATACCTGTTTAAGTCTCAGTGGAGTGATAAGCTCCCACGCATGATACAGTCAAAATTAATAGCCAACTTTGAAAATAATGGAAAAATATTAACTATAGTAAAGCCAAATCAAGGCATCTTCCCAGATTATCAGCTATATTCTACTATTAAGTTATTTGAGATTAATCTTCATCGCAATCATGCTATTATTGCAATGTCTTTTAAACTGATTAATACACATACTGGTGCCGTTGTAGCACAGAAAATATTTAATGTTGAAGAACCTTTTGAAAAAGATAACAAATTATGTTTTGTTCAATCTCTTGATCGTGCCTTTAATCGCATCTCTTCAGAAATTATTATATGGACACTTTCATCTCTACCTAATTCAGAATAATTATTATTAAAAAAGTATTCTAGGAATAAATTAATAGATATAAGTAGACATGTGTTTTTGTTATAACAAAAACACATATTTATTATTTAAAATAAACAACTATCCAGACATCATGATTATAATTCAAAAATAATATAAAAGATGTGTTGAATTGATCTTAAGTAATCACATAAAGTAAAATAACTAATTCTCAAAATACACTGAAATCTCTTACTCGTATATCTTATAAAATATGATGATAGAAAAATTTATTCAATATAAGAAGAGATTAAGCCAAATAATCGAAACCAAACTACTCCAAAAATATACTATTGCAACAGCAATAAATATACACCTAAATTAATATACAAAAATATCTCTATTGTTCTATTATCATTCCTTGAACCGGGTCATTTTTTGAATCAGCATCTTGTGAACACTTATTTCTTTCTTTCAAGATCATCTGATCTCTATGAATAGCAATACGACGTTTTTCATTTAAAATTGCGCCTGTACCAGCCGGAATCAAACGACCAACAATAACATTTTCTTTAAGACCTTCTAACATATCAACTTTTCCAGCAATAGCTGCTTCGGTTAGTACCTTCGTCGTTTCTTGGAAAGATGCAGCAGATATAAAAGACTTGGTCTGAAGAGAAGCTTTAGTAATACCTTGCAAAACAGGAGAAAAGGAAACTATTTTCTTTCCTTGCTGTACAAGTTCTTTATTCATCAATTCCACTTCAACACGATCAACATTATCACCCAACAAATATTCACTATCACCAGGATCGGTAATCTCAACTTTTTGCAACATTTGACGGATAACAACTTCTATATGTTTATCATTAATAACAACACCTTCAAGACGATAAACATTTTGCACTTCATTGATCAAATAAGACGCTAACGCTTCTATACCCTTAATCCTCAAAATATCATGAGGTGTAGGATTTCCTTCAATAATACAATCACCCTTTTCAACATAATCTCCATCCCGCAAATAAAAATGTTTATTTTTTGGAATAAAATATTCAACAGGATCAATAGTATCTTCACAAGGTTCAATCAATACCCGGATTTTGTTTTTATAACTGCGTTTTATTCTAATAGTACCACTAATATCCGCTAATATAGCATGATCTTTCGGACGACGTGCCTCAAAAAGTTCAGCTACTCGCGGCAACCCACTTGTAATATCTTTTGATTTAGCACTAGAAATTGGTGAACGAGCCAAAACATCTCCCATAGAGACCTTCTGCCCAGGCGTGACTGATAGAATTGCGTCTACCGGCAAAAACCATCGAGCATCAGAAGCACTAGATAGCTTTAAGACAACCCCATCTTCATCTTTGATAACAATCGATGGTTTTAAATTTTGACCCTTACTACTAAAACGCCAATCTATCACTTTTCGCTTATAGATACCTGTAGACTCACCAATACTCTCTATTACGGAAACACCATCAACAAGATCTTCAAATCCAACTATACCAGAAACTTCTGCTATCATAGGAGAAGTATGAGGGTCCCATTCAGAAATACGCTGTCCATATTTTACAACATCCCCATCGTCAACTAATAACTTAGCACCATACATGATATTATCTGAAGATTGCTCTTGCCCAGCAGAATCTAAAATTTGGAGCGTCGTATTACGTCCCATAGAAATAAGATCTTTTTCAGAATTACAACATACGCTACGGTTTTTAATCCTTACTACACCTTCACAAGAAGATTCTAAGAAAGATCTATCCACAACTGTCACAGCACCTCCAAGATGGAAGGTACGCATGGTCAACTGTGTTCCAGGTTCACCGATAGACTGAGCAGCAATAACACCAACAGCCTCCCCTAAATTAACACGGAAACCCCGAGCAAGATCGCGACCATAACACAGCACACATATTCCCTTAATAGATTCACAAGTCAAAGGGGAACGAATTCTTACAGATCTAATGCCACATTTTTCAATATCAGCAACGTGAGATTCAAGTATTAAATCACCTGATTTAATAATACATTCATTCGTAGATGGATCAATAATATCATCAAGAGTAGTACGACCCAAAACCCTACTTCCCAAAGAAGAAACTACATTTCCAGAATCAACGACCGATCTAATAGTCAAACCTTTATTAGTTCCACAATCAAGTTTAGTTATAATACAATTCTGATTAACATCTACGAGTTTGCGACTTAAATAACCAGAACTAGCAGTTCTCATAACAACATCAAGCAATCCCTTCCTACCACCAATATTAGATTTAAAGAAATCATACATATTAAGCCCTTCCTTAAAGTTAGAGCGAATAGGACTTTCAATAATTCTTCCTGATGATGTTGCTATCAATCCCCTCATGGCACCAAGCTGACGCATCTGATGAATAGATCCACGGGCACCAGAATGGGACATCATAAATATAGAATTCATTGGTTTTTGACGACCTGTATCAGCATCAAATTCAATTTTTTTAATATGAGCCATCATATCTTCAGTTACTTTATCAGTAGCTTTTCCCCATAGATCAATGACTTTGTTATATTTTTCTCCTTGAGTAATCAGGCCATCTCTATATTCACACTCGTACTCTTTGGACATTTGATCAGCTTCTGCAATAATCTTATCTTTAGATTCAGGAATAACTATATCATTCTTACCAAATGAAACACCAGAACTACTAGAGTAAGCAAAACCTAAACGCATAAGACTATCACAAAGAACAACAGTGCTTTTTTGTCCACAATGACGATAAACCGCATCAACTATATTCGAAATATTTTTCTTAGTCATTTCCTGATTACAAATGTCAAACGAAATTTTATGGTGACGAGGCAATATATCACCTATAATCATCCTGCCCGGAGTTGTCTCGTAAACCCTAGAAACCTTGTTTCCATTTTCATCAACGCTAACATATCTCCCCAAAATCTTAGAATGGAGAGTAACAACCTTATTTTCAAGAGCATGATGTACTTCAGCTATATCAACAAAAGCCATACCCTCACCTGGATCACCCTCGTGTACAATGGATAAATAATATAATCCTAAAACCATATCTTGTGAAGGAACAACCACTGGTTTTCCACTAGCAGGATGCAAGATATTATTAGTTGACATCATCAACACACGCGCTTCCAACTGTGCTTCCAAGGATATAAGAAGGTGAACAGCCATTTGATCTCCATCAAAATCGGCATTATACCCTTCACAAACTAAAGGATGAAGTTGAATAGCTTTGCCGGTTATAATTTTAGGTTCAAAAGCCTGCAAACTTAAGCGATGCAAACTTGGAGCACGATTTAATAAAACGACATGTTGACGAACTACTTCATCAAGAACATCCCAAACTTCAGGTCTTAGCTTTTCAACAAATTTCTTAGCCTGTTTTACCGTAGAAACATATCCCCTCTTTTCCAATTCTGCGTATATGAAAGGCTTATACATTTCAACAAGCATTATCCCAGGCAAACCAACTTGACCTAATGTTAACTCTGGTCCTGCAGTAATCACAGAACGAGCAGAAAAATCCACTCTTTTCCCAAGAAGATTTGTTCTAAAGCGTCCTTGTTTACCCTTCAACATATCAGACAGAGATTTCAGAGGACGCCTATTTGCACCAGTTATTACACGCTTATGACTACCATTATCAAACAAGGCATCGACTGATTCCTGAAGCATCCTCTTTTCATTTCGCACAATAATCTCAGGAGCATGCAAGCCGTTCAAACGCATCAATCGAATGTTTCTACCAACAAGTCGACGATATAAATCATTAAGATCAGAAGAAGCGAATCTCCCAAAATCAAGAGCCACTAATGGACGAAGATCAGGCGGAATAACTGGAATAACTGTCAGAATCATCCATTCAGGACGATTGCCAGATTTCAAAAAACTATCTACTATTTTAAGACGTTTCATTATTTTTTTCCGCCTAAAAACAGAAACGTCTTTATTCAATTTGGAGCGCAAATCAACAGCTAATTTTTTAAGATCCAACGAAATTAAAAGCTCACGTATTGCATCAGCACCCATCATGGCAGTAAAATGATCACTACCAAAATCATTTACCGCCTGTAAGTATTCTTCTTCTGTCAAAATCTGACATTTGTTTAAAGAAGACAAGCCGGGATCAGTAACGACATAACAATCAAAGTTAATAACCCGTTCTACCTCTCTTAAGGTCATATCAAGCAACGTTGAGATACGTGACGGCAGAGATCTAAGAAACCAAGGATGAGCAACAGGAGCAGCTAGACGAATATGAGCCATACGATCTCGACGAACAGACGATAATGTTACCTCAACACCACATTTTTCACAAATAACGCCTTTATACTTAATGCGCTTGTACTTTCCGCACAAACACTCATAATCTGTCATCGGACCAAAAATCCTACAACAAAACAACCCATCTCGTTCTGGCTTAAAAGTACGATAATTAATAGTTTCAGGCTTCTTTATCTCTCCATAAGATAAAGACAGGATTTTTTCTGGAGAGGCAATTGAAATTCTTATGGAATCGAAATCCTTATCATCTCTCCACGGATTAAAAAATCTCATAACCTCTTGTTGCATATACTATCTCCAACCATTCATACCTATATATAGGCAAAATATTCTCAAAAAAATAAAAAGACTAACTCGTGTTGATTGATTACTCATTTAAATCAGGAATCTTCTCTATTGTAGAATCACTTTTTTCACGCGAATTTTCCAAATCAATACTCAAACCTAACCCTTGCATCTCCTTTACTAAAACATTGAAGCTTTCCGGTATTCCAGTTTCAAATGAATGCCCTCCTGAAACGATAGATTCATAAACTTTTGCACGACCAACAACATCATCAGATTTAATAGTAAGCATCTCTTGCAATGTATAGGCAGCACCATAAGCTTGTGTACACCATACTTCCATTTCTCCTATACGCTGAGAACCAAAAAGTGCTTTTCCACCCAATGGTTGCTGCGTAACAAGAGAGTAACCACCAATAGAACGAGCATGAACCTTATCGTCTACCATATGATTAAGTTTCAACATATACATATAACCAACTGTAACCGGTCTATCAAATGGATCACCAGTACGACCATCATAAAGAATAGACTGTCCACTCTCATCAAATCCTGCCATATGAAGCATAGAATTTATATCATCTTCACCGGCTCCACCAAAAACAGGAATAGAAACAGGCACACCTGATTTCCATTGCTCTGCCAAACGTAATATAGCCTCATCATCATATTGCGATATATGCTCACAATTAGGATCTGATTCAATAATCTTTTCAATAAAATTACGCAAAGGAACTATGTCACCATTTGCCTTATAATCATTAATGATGCTTTTAATCTTTTTGCCGAGACCAGCACATGCCCAACCAATGTTAGTTTCAAAAACTTGCCCAAGATTCATACGAGATACAATACCCAATGGATTGAGAACCATATCAACAACAGTACCATCCGCAAGATAAGGCATATCAGAGTTTGAACATATCTTACTTACCACCGTCTTATTACCATGACGACCCGCCACCTTATCACCTGGCTGAATAGATCGCTTCATAGAAATAAAAACCTTGACAACTCTTAAAACACCTGGAGGCATATCGTCCCCCCATTGAATCTTCTCAACTTTATTCTTAAAACGATTTTCAAGAACCAACTTAGAATTTTCATAGTTAGCTCTTAAATTTTCAATATTTCGTTGTATCTTCTCATCCTTAACAGCAAACATCCACCATTGAGATTTTGGATATTCTGACATCAAGTCGCTAGACAGAACAGAATTTTTCTTAAAGCCCTTAGGACCAGAAACAGCAGTTTGCCCACACAAAATTTCCATCAAACGACTATAAACATTTTTATCAATAATTGCCTGCTCATCATCTCTATCTCTGGCAAGAAGTTCAATTTGCTCACGTTCAACAGATAAAGAACGTTCACTCTTATCAATACCATGCCGATTAAAGATACAAACATCACTGACTACACCATGAACACCAGGAGGAACACGTAATGAGGTATCACGTACGTCTGAAGCTTTTTCACCAAAAATAGCACGCAAAAGCTTTTCTTCCGGAGTCATTGGACTCTCACTTTTAGGAGTAATTTTACCTACTAAGATATCACCTGGAATAACTCTAGCTCCGACACAAATAATACCACACTCATCAAGATTCTTTAAAGCTTCTTCTGATACATTAGGAACATCGCGAGTTATCTCCTCTGGACCCAGCTTCGTATCACGAGCCATAATCTCAAACTCTTCTATATGAATGGAAGTAAAAACATCTTCAGCAACCATACGCTCAGATATCACCAGAGAATCCTCAAAGTTATAACCATTCCAAGGCATGAAAGCAACTAGCACATTACGACCAAGAGCCAAATCACCAATATCTGTAGATGAACCATCCGCAATAATGTCATTCTTACAAATCACATCACCAACTTTCACCAACGGACGATGATTAATACAAGTATTCTGATTAGAACGCTGAAATTTCATCAATCGATAAATATCAACTCCTGAAGCAGAAGGATCAAGATCTTCTTCAGTAACACGAATCACTACACGAGTTGCATCAACCTGTTCTACAATTCCAGAATTCTTTGCAATAATAGTGGCCCCTGAACTCTTAGCAACAACCGATTCCATGCCAGTTCCAACAAAAGGAGCCTCTGCCTTTAACAATGGAACAGCCTGACGTTGCATATTACAACCCATAAGAACACGATTTGAATCATCATTTTCCAAAAAAGGAATAAGAGACGCTGATATCGAAACCACTTGTTTTGAAGAAGCATCAATAAAATTTATATTTTCTCGAGGGACAAGAACTTCTACACCTGCATGACGACAAAACACCAATTCTTCGATAAAAGAACCATCTTCATCAACATCTACACTAGCTTGGGCTATATAACAATTTTCTTCCTCTATCGCAGAAAGATATACAACATGATCGGTAACCTTACCATCTGTAACCTTAAGATAAGGTGTCTCAATAAAACCATACTCATTGACCCTAGCAAAAGATGCCAGAGAGGTTACCAAACCAATATTATGACCTTCTGAGGTTTCAGCAGGACAAATACGGCCATAGTGAGTCGGATGCAAATCACGTATTTCAGTACCTGCTCTTGTTTTTAACACACCTCCTTTACCCACAGCAGAACAACGACGCGTATGAGTAAGACGAGAAAGTGAGTTAACATGCTCTTCAAGTTGCGATAACTGCGAGGAACAGAAAAAGTCACGCACAGCAGAAACAACAGGCTTAGCATTAATAAGATCTTGTGGCATAACAGTGTCAATATCAACTGAAGAAATACGCTCTTTTATAGAACGCTCCATACGCAACAACCCAAGACGATACTGATTTTTTAACATCTCACCAACAGAACGTACTCGACGATTAACTAAACTATCAATATCATCAATACTTCCTTTGCCATCAATCAAATCTACCAATACTTTGATAATTGCTATAACATCATCTTTTCTAATAATACGAACATCATTAGGAACATCAAGATTAAGACGCATATTAATCTTCACGCGACCAACTACTGAAAGATCATACTTATTCTGATCAAAGAAAAGAAAATTAAACATAGATTCAGCTGCCGAAGCAGAGGGAACATCACCTGGACGCATAACACGATATATATCCAAAAGAGCATCCTGACGATTCTCGTTCTTATCTATAGCCAACGTGTTTCGCAAATAAGGGTTAGTGCTATCAACATCAAAATAAATGACGGAAATGTCTGAAATACCAGCAGATTCAATAGCCTCTAAAATATTTTCATCAATTTTATCACTAGCCTCAAGGTATATTTCACCAGTTTCTAGATTGACGACATCTTCTGCAACATAAGACCCATACAATGCTTCCCCACTAATACCTAAAAATTTTATTCCTTTTTCTTTAAGATTTTTAAGCAAAAGCGGAGTAAATTTATTCCCACTCTCAACAACAACTTCGCCCGTTTTTACATCAACCAAATTAGCAAATACTTTTGAACCTACCATTACATCCGCATCATCCAACGGAAAACACCAATAATCACCTTTTTTTGAGTAAGTAATCTTAGAATAAAAAGTAGATAAAATATCCTCGTAATCCATTCCCAAAGCCATTAAAAAAGACGTCACAGGAATCTTGCGACGTCTATCAATACGCAAATGGAGAATATCTTTAGCATCAAATTCTATATCCATCCATAAACCTTGGTTAGGAATAATACGACAAGAATATAGAAGCTTTCCAGATAAACTAGACCTACCTTTATCATGGTCAAAAAGTATTCCAGGAGAACGATGCAATTGAGAAACAATAATGCGTTGTGTACCGTTAATGACGAAATTGCCATGCTCAGTCATAAGAGGTATATCGCCCATATAGACACTTTGCTCTTTTATGTCTTTAATAGACTTCTCACCGGTAAATTCATCTATATCAAAAACAATTAACCGCAAGATAATCTTTAATGGAGCAGCATACGTCAAATCACGTCGCAAACAATCATCAACGTCAAACTTTGGGGAATCAAATTCGTATGATACGAATTCAAGCATGGCAGCCCCAGAAAACGCCATAATAGGAAATACAGATTTAAAAGCGGCCTGCAAACCTTCATTGGGACGATCATCAGGAGAATGTCTCATCATCAAAAATTGATCATAAGATGCTCTCTGAATTTCAATGAGATCAGGTACATCAATTATCTCAGGAACTTTTCCAAAAAACCTGCGCGCACGCCCGAGACCATTGAATACAACGCCCTTAGCCATTGCTTCTCCTTATCATAAATCAAGATAAATGTAAATAGTAGGAAGGGATAGGTAATCATTTCCTCAAAAAACGAAATCTACCACAAGAACAAATAAACCAAATTGCAATATGGGTTAACGCAATTCTATTTTTGCACCAGCACTAACGAGTTTAGCCTTGATCCCCTCAGCCTCATCTTTATCAACACCCTCTTTGATATTCTTAGGGAATCCTTCTACGAGCTCCTTACTCTCTTTTAGCCCCAAAGAAGTAATCTCCCGAACACTTTTAATAACGGAGATTTTGCTACTAGCCTCAAATCCTAATAACACAACATCAAAACTAGTCTTTTCATCAACAGCAGGAGCCCCCCCTCCTTGTGAAGAAGCATCATTAGCCACGACAACAGGCGCAGCCGCAGAAACACCCCATTTTTCTTCTAATACTTGCGAAAGCTCCAAAGCTTGTGTAATAGTAAGAGATGATAACTGATCAACTATTGTTTCAATACTGGACATATCACGTATTTCCTTTGTTTTTACTTTTGTTTTTTTATAATTAACAGAATTATTCTTGTGGATTTCTTTCACTATAAGCAGAAATAATACGAATAATCTGAGTCGGAGGAGCCTTAATCATTCTAATCAACCTGATAGAATTATACTGAATAGAAGCTATAATCTTAGCACGAATAACATCAATACTTGGCATAGAAGCAATTTTCTTTATGGAATTACTGTCAAGAAAACTTTTATCTAACACACCACCAATGATCACAAACTGATCATTATCTTTTGCAAAATCAACAGAAATTTTAGGCGCAACTACAGGATCCTTAGAATAAACAATCAAAGATTGCCCAGAAAAAAGATCTGACATCCCCTGAAAATCAGTATCCCGAATAGCAATTTTAACAAGACGATTTTTTATAACTTTTGCACGCCCCCCTGCTTCCCTTAATCTTTTTCGAAGATCTCCGATCTGCGCAACATTTATTCCTTTATAGTGAGCTACAACGATTGAGCTATAAGAAGAAAAAATATTACCTAACTCAACAACCTCTAAGACCTTTTCCTGCCTTTTCAATTCTCATCTCCAGATGACAAATACACCAACATATACAAAACCTTTTTTATCAACATCCCAACACCAAAAATTTCATCCATTCCTAAATTATTATCATATAGGATGAAATAACCACCAACAAAGACCATAAATTACGGATTAGAACAAAAATTCAAGTAATTTTTAACTAAAAAAAAACAACAATCAAAATCAAATACTAACTGGATAATGTTGAAAGGTCAAGCTTTATACCACATCCCATAGTAGACGACAAAGTAACCCTCTTTAAATATTCTCCCTTCGCAGCAGGAGGCCTTGCCTTAATAACTGCGTCAACAAAAGCCAAAATATTTTCTTTTATCTCATTGTTTCCAAAAGAAACCTTACCTATTCCTGCATGAACTATCCCCGCCTTTTCAACACGAAAATCAACAGACCCCCCCTTTAATGACTTGACAGCATCGGCAACATCATTACTTACAGTTCCAAATTTAGGATTAGGCATGATACCTCTAGGGCCTAAAACTCTACCTAATTGACCAACTAATGGCATCATATCCGGGGTTGCAACACAGCGATCAAAGTCTATCTTTCCACCCTTAACTATTTCAAAAAGATCCTCACCTCCAACTATATCAGCGCCAGCATCCCTAGCTTCATCAGCCTTTACAGAAGTAGCAAAAACAGCCACCCTAACATTAACGCCTGTACCATTGGGCATTCTAACAACACCTCGAACTATTTGATTTGCATGACGAGGATTAACTCCTAAGTTCATCGCTATCTCAATAGTTTCATCAAATTTAACCACAGCACGCTCTTTCACCATAGATATAGCATCAGCCAGCCCATAAAGTGATGAACGATCAATCCCTTGTGAGATCTGTCGCATACGTTTCGAAACTTTTTTAACCATCTTAATTAATCCACCACATCTATACCCATTGAAACAGCCGAACCCTCTACCATACGCATAGCCCCCTCAATACTAACAGCGTTCATATCCTGAATTTTTTGCTCAGCAATTTCCCGAATTTTTTCACGGGAAATGGAAGCACACGACTCTTTGCCAGGGGTTTTAGATCCTAATTTAACACCAGACTCCTTCTTAAGAAAAAAGCTAACTGGCGGTTGACTCATCGTAAAAGTAAAAGATTTATCCTGATAACAAATGACAGTAGTAGGAATAGGAATACCCTTCTCCATATCTTTGGTAGCAGAATTGAAAGCGTCGCAAAAAGCCTTGATAGGAATACCACACTGACCAAGAGCAGGTCCAACAGGAGGAGAAGGCTTCGCAGATCCCGATTCTATATCTAATTTGACACGACGAAAAATCTTCTTAGCCATACCCCAAAAAACCCTTTAATTAATACAAAAAAAAATCATATACTGACAAATTCAGCAAAAATTACAATAGAAAACCAATCAATCTAATGCCACAGAGTATATAAAGCAAACCTTTCCAAACAAGTAAATACTTTTACACAAGATTAAGTGATCTTTTCAACCTGATTATAAGCCAACTCCACAGGAGTTGCGCGACCAAAAATCAAAACTTCTACCTTTAGGCGAGACTTCTCCTCATCAACATACTTCACAACACCATTAAAAGAAGCAAATGGACCATCAGAAACACACACTTGCTCGCCAACATCAAAAACAATAGACGAAACAGATCTATTAACAGCATCCTCAACTTGACCCATAATACGTTCAATTTCAGCATCTGGCACCGGAGATGGAGTTCCATCTGATCCAAGAAAGCCTATTACCTTAGGAACACTCTTAATAGCATTGTAAAAATCATCTGTTATAACAGCCTTGATTAATATATATCCAGGAAAAAATCTGTGATCAGAATCAACCTTGCGCCCCCTACGAACACTCACCACTTTTTCTGAAGGTATAGTAATTTCTTCCAATAAATTACGCAATCCAGACCTAGCCAATCTCTCACAAATAGACTGAACAACCTTCTTCTCACAATTAGAATATACCTGAACTATATACCAACGAGATATCATCCCACCACCCGATAATTAACTACCAACATCTAGGATAGCATGCATAACCCATCCTATACAATGATCAACCACTAAAAAAAACAAAGCAGAAATGGATAACATAATCATTACGATAAATACCGAAACCAAAACCTCACTACGAGATGGCCAAAATACCTTCTTAGTTTCAATCTTAACCTGCTTAAAAAACTCTAATACTCTCACGTTTAACCCATTAATTATCAAAAAGAAACACCAAACTTATCCTTAGAACACCAATTTGCTCATAAATCAAGATAAAAACCTATAATATATAAAAAATCATTTTAAAACAATCTTCTCACATCTTGGCAGGGGCAGAGGGATTCGAACCCACGACCTACGGTTTTGGAGACCGTCGCTCTACCAACTGAGCTATACCCCCTTTTTATAAATTAGTTTATTATACATTCTCAAGCCAAGTTATTAGTGATGGTTAATATAATTATTCCAAAATCTGAGAAACAATACCTGCTCCTATCGTCCTACCACCTTCACGCATAGCAAAACGCTGATTCTCTTCAATTGCAATTGGATAAATCAACTCAAGTTCACACTCACAAGTATCACCAGGCATAACCATCTTAACTTCAGGAGGCAAAATCACCGTACAGGTAACATCCGTAGTCACACAATACATCTGCGGTCTATAATTATTACAAAAGGACGTATGACGACCACCCTCATCCTTCGTCAACACATAAATCTTACATTTAAGTCTGCGGTGTGGCTTGACCGAACCAGGCGCACAAATAACCTGACCTCTCTGAATAGACTCAAGAGATATTCCACGAAGCAATATACCAATATTATCTCCAGCTATAGCTTCTGTCATCTTCTTTCTGAACGTCTCAATAGCCGTGCAAGTTGTCTTAACAGTATCAACAATACCAACTATTTCAACATCATCACCCACCTTAATAACACCACGACTAACCCTACCGGTAGCAACAGTACCTCTACCAGAAATGGAATGAACATCTTCCACATGCATCGAAAAAGGACTGTCAATTGAACGAACAGGCGTCGGAATATAACTATCAACCGCCTTCATCAAATCATCAATAGACTTCTTACCTATCTCTTCATTGGTTCCTTCTATTGCACAAATAGCAGAACCTCTAATAACAGGAACATCGTCGCCAGGAAAACCATTTTTATTCAAAAGCTCCCTGATCTCCATCTCAACAATTTCAACAAGTTCCATATCGTTCTTGATAGCATCTATCTTATTAATGTACACAACAATTGATGGAATACCCACCTGACGAGCAAGAAGCACATGCTCCCTCGTCTGAGGCATCACTCCATCAGTAGCAGAACATACAAGTATTGCCGCATCAACCTGCGCAGCACCAGTAATCATGTTCTTCACATAATCAGCATGACCAGGACAATCAACATGACAATATGATCTACTCTCCGTCTGATAAGCAACATGCGAAGTCGCAATGGTAATACCACGAGCCTTTTCTTCCGGAGCCTTGTCAATAGCATCGTACGCCGTATAATCTCCATAGTACTTCGTAATAGCAGATGTAAGCGTCGTCTTGCCGTGATCAACGTGACCTATTGAACAAATACCAATTTGATCTAACTTACGAACAAAATCTTTAACCGCCATTCTATAATATCCCCCTATCCCTTTTTATCTTCAATAAACTAACAATAAACATGAAAACTAAAGCAACATCATATTATCCTAAAAAAAACATAATACTATACTTTATAATATATACATCAACCACTATAATAAAATGGTAGCGAAGGAGGGATTTGAACCCCCGACACAAGGATTATGATTCCTCTGCTCTCACCACTGAGCTACTCCGCCAAATATAGTGCTGCCATCAAATAGGTTAACTACTATTAACAAACACAATCCAAGACAACTTATACACAAATATAGATGTTTACTATACTAGTCTAGTAATAATCTCAACTATCATGGCACAAAGTATTTTTGCTTGCTATAGAAAATAAAGCATTTTCTACTTCATCAGATCGTTTAGCACAGCCAATAAACCCGCCGCCTAAAACACGAGCTTCACTAGAATCCGAAGAATAAAATACACACGCCTGACCAGCAGAAACGCCCTCCTCTCCTCTCTCAAACTCTACATAAACCCCATCACTATCTTTCCCTACAAAAACAGGAACAGGATCTTGCGAAGAACGAATCTTAGCAAAACAATCGAATCCTACATTAACTACATCCTCAAAAATTCCATCTCCCAACCAATTTATTTCACGCAAATAAATACGACGAACTTCTAATGCTGTTCTTGGCCCTACTATAACTCTAGAATTAGATGAATCAATATGGACCACAAAAAGTGGCTCTCCCATTGAAACCCCAAGCCCACGCCTTTGACCTATAGTATAATCAACAATTCCATTGTGGCTCCCTAGCACCTTCCCATTTAAATGCACAATGTCTCCTTTTATAGAAGCATTATAATTAAGTTTCTTCACAAGATCAGAATACTTACCTTTCTGAACAAAACATATATCTTGACTATCCGATTTATCCGCAACTTGCAATCCCATCTCTTTAGCAATCTTTCTAACATAATCTTTTTTCATGCCCCCAAGAGGAAAGCGTAAATCACACAGTTGTTGCTGAGTTGTTGCAAACAGGAAATAACTTTGATCTCGCTCAGAATCAACCGGACGATACATCACACGACGACAAACCCCATCTTCACCAACATGAGAACGAGAACGTATATAGTGACCAGTAGCCAAAACATCTGCCCCTAATTGACGCGTAACAGATAATAAATCAGAAAATTTAACAGTTCTATTACATTCTACGCAAGGCAAAGGAGTTTCTCCAGCAACATACGAATTGGCAAAAGGAGCTATCACTGAATTATAGAAGCGTTCTTCATAATCAAAAACATAATGAGGTATATCAATGGTATCGCAGACACGACGTGCATCATAAACATCCTGCCCAGAACAACATGACCCTGACCTTTTAGATGTCTTATCACCACCATATAATTGTAACGTTACACCAATAGTTTCATATCCATCACGATTGAGAATACTAGCCACCACAGAAGAATCTACTCCTCCAGACATAGCAACAACAACACGTATATCCTTCGGATCCTTGTCAAAACCTAGGCTATTCATATCTATTTTAGCCCCCGCCCAATCACATTACAATCATTCTTCATAAAACAAGTAAAAAATACCAAAATACAACTATATCCACCAAAAAATCAATCAATATTAAGTTAAGATTATCTGATAACAAGAAATTAAAAATTAATCAAAAGATAAATTCAAATCATCATTTGACATAAAATAATCCATATTTCTTTGACTTACCATATAGCAAATCATAAATGAACAACATGTAATCTATAATCCCCCAAAATAATTCCCAATAAACCGCAATTCCTAAGAATCCAAATACACCAATACAGAAATATAATACCTAATGTGTGAAGTAAAAATGTTTATATAACTCAAAATATAAACTTTAAAAAATATATTATATCTTACCAATACTTAATAAGAAAACTACGACAATATTTTAGAACAAGGATAACAACAATTTAGCTCATTTGAACAAAATAAATCCCCAATAAGCATCTACAATATCAATATGAGTGACCATCTTTTTGCGATTTTCAGAATAAAGATTAAAATGTACAACATAATTACAAGAAATATACAAAAAAAATCTACAGGCATTATTTTTTATAGATATTATAGCAAACAATCTCAACTTCTTTGTTAATGAGCAAAAATTCAAGAAAAAGCCCTTAAAAAAGCATCCTTCTGGAAATAAAATGTCCACTTCAACCAATCACAAAGCAATAAAAGATCCTCTTTTTCAATTGTTACTCCAGACCATATACGCAAACCAACAGGAGAATCACGATAAGAACCTATATCATAAGCAACAGATTCTTTTTCCAAAATCGAAACTATAGACTTAACAAAAGAGGCTTGGGCGTGCGTATCAAGAGCAATAATGTCGGGATCAACAATTCTCATACAAACAGAAGTATTAGAACGAGTATTCGGATCAACAGCGACATTTTCAATCCAATCATTTTCTTTTATAAAATTAAATAAAACTGCTGAATTTTCATTACAACGCTCAATACATGCAGGAATACCACCTATTTTTTTTACCCAAGTCAACGCATCAATATAATCTTCAATACATAATAAAGAAGGAGTATTTATTGTCTCGCCATCAAATAGCCCATCAATAATTTTTCCTCCTTTAGTCATACGAAAAATTTTTGGCAATGGCCGATCAGGAACATAATTTTCAAGACGTTCAACAGCCCTAGGAGATAATATCACAATCCCAAAACCAGCCTCTCCTCCCAATACTTTTTGTGTAGAAAAGGTAGTAACATCTAACTTTTTAAAATCAACACTCTGTGCAAAAACTGCAGAAGTAGCATCACAAATCACTAGACCTTCTCGAGATTCTGGAATAAATTTTGTATTAGGAACGCATACTCCTGAAGTTGTCCCATTCCAAACAAAAACTACATCTCTATTGAAATCAACTTGAGAAAAATCCGGTAACTCACCATACGGAGCCGTAAATTCTCTTACATCATTAATCGCTAGAATGCGAATATCTGAAAGCCAACAAAATCCAAAACTTTCCCACGCAAGAACATCAACCCCACGAGCTCCAAGCAAAGACCACAGAGCAATTTCAACAGCTCCAGTATCAGAAGCTGGAACTATAGCAATACGATATCCTCTGGGAATATTTAAAATCTCATGAGTAAAGTATATCGCCTTCTTAATCTTTGCTTTTCCAAGAGAACAACGATGAGAACGTCCAAGCAATGCATTTTCCAATACGCTAAGAGACCATCCAGAATGCTTTACACATGGACCAGAAGAAAAAAAAGGACGAACAGGCTTAAGTGTTGGCTTACATGTATCTAGCATAATAATTCAACTAAAAATATATAAATTTGCAATATAATGACATTTAAGCATATAAAAACAATTCAATCAAATAACAACAAACTCAGGTTCTTGCAATATAATTCTCACACAACAAAAATTAAGACGTACATCCTTTATGAATGAGCAAATTTCATAATAAAAATATTGTAAAATGCGTAGATATATATCCGCCATAAAATTTATTATCCCTTTAAGAATAAGAAAAATCTTTAAATACACATTACGTTCCAATAATATCATAAATTATCATGACTAAGAAATAAAATTACTCAATATGAGCAAATTAATACTATAGAAATAATAAATGACATTTTCTCTTAAATAAACCATACATAAAGGTTCGTTACAATGTAATCGGAATCGTATAATGGTTCTTATTACAATAATAATCCTTATTATTGTAATAATTACGTGGATACAATTTTTTATTATTGTATAGTTATACGTGAAATGACTTTTACCTCTTTCCGTAATTAATCATCATAAATTCACGTGTAAAACCAAATAGAAATCATATACTACAACGAAAAATTTTAATATCAAATTACTATGAATCAACGCCTCCAAGCTATTCCTTATAGAGCAAGGTTGTAAACAAAACAATTTATTATCATTCCAATTGGAAAAAGTCTTAAAATCTAATTATTAATGATCTTCAATAGTTCTTTTTGAATATAGCAATTTCCAGCCACTATGGTTTTAGTTTCAAAAATCATGTTATTACCAGAAAAATCAGTGACGAATCCCCCTGCTTCACGAATGAGAAGAATGCCCGCAGCCACATCCCATAGAGACAAACCTTTCTCCCAAAAGCCGTCAAACCTCCCAGCTGCAATATAAGATAAATCAAGAGCTGCGGCGCCAAAACGACGAATCCCAGCCACCTTATTCATAATCCGACGTAATTGCACAAGGCAATCATCGTGATTATTACAGCCAATATGTGGAATCCCACAACAAATCACAGACTTCGATAATAAACGACGAGACGCAACCCGCATACGACGATCGTTTAAAAAAGAGCCCGAACCAAGTTCAGCTGTATATAGCTCATCCGTAATAGGATTAAAAATAACACTAGCTACTATTTCTTGTTTGCGCTCTAAGGCTATAGAAACACAAAAATATGGTATAGCATGAAGAAAATTGGTCGTACCATCTAATGGATCAACAATCCAACGAAAATCACCATCTTTTCCTGGAATATACTCTCTCTCTTCGCCACAGAAACCATAACTAGGCCGAGCCTGCGATAACTCTTGATAAATAATTTCCTGAGATCTTAAATCGGCTTGTGTTACAAAATCACCAGGACCTTTAATGGATACCTGTAAATTCTGCACATCAGCAAAATCACGTGATAAGGATCTACCTGCTTTTAAAGCGGCATCAACCATAACATTTAGAAGCGCAGATCTCGGCATAATTTTTTCTCTTTTTCGATATAACTAATTAATTACATTATCAAACAACACATATAGAATAAGAAAAAACTTCATATATGACAATCAAAAACATAAAAGTTAGTAATTTATTTGGATTCTAAAGATATTTCTACTGTCACTAAATTACCATATATAAAATAATCTGAATAATATATGATGGTGAAATACTGGCATAAAAATAACAATAACAATAACAAAATAGCAATATACTGCTATTGCCAATAACAGAACATATACCTATAGTGATTTTGCTATATTAAACATCTAAATATTTTTCAAACATATAAAAAATAATCCTGCTTAAATATATCATAAATAAAGTTTATATAAAAAATATGAAAACTAAATATTGCTCGTAAATGGTATTATGACTATTTAAACATATTTAATATTTGTATATCTAACGAATCAAAATGGTTGAATAATAGGTACCCAAACCCATATTTTCTATTATCAAAGAGTATACTACATTTAGATCCATATTTTGAAGCGCTAGAAATAGAATAGACACACAAAATGGAAGAAAGTATTTGCTAATTCTTGTATGTTTCACAAGAAATAGTTATTCCTGATAGCAATCATGTAAAGGAGCATTTTATGAGCATAGCCCCTCCTATCGCCATCATAATGGGCAGTCAGTCAGACTGGAGAATCATGAAATACACAGCCGATATGCTGGATACGATAGACGTTGATTATGAAACACGAATTATTTCAGCACATCGTACTCCTGATAGATTAGTTAACTTTTCTAAAAATGCACGTTTTGAAGGATTTAAATTAATCATTGCTGGAGCTGGCGGAGCAGCACATTTACCTGGAATGATTGCTTCCATGACATCCCTTCCAGTTTTAGGAGTTCCAATAATGTCACACGCTCTACGAGGATTGGACAGTTTACTGTCAATAGTTCAAATGCCTGCAGGAATACCAGTAGGAACCATGGCCATTGGACAATCAGGCGCAGTCAATGCCGCTCTATTAGCAATATCAATACTAGCTCTCAATGACGATGATCTTACTGAACGCTTGGATGATTGGCGTATCCAACAAACAGCTTCAATTTCCGAGTATCCTAAGGATTTTTCTACATGAATAGAAAAACTATTGGCATTGTTGGAGGAGGACAGTTAGCGCGCATGCTATCCATAGCAGCTGCTCGTCTAGGTTTTAACGTGGTTATTTTAGATCCTAATGACGATTGTCCCGCTAAACAAGTATCTAACCAACAACTTATAGCAAAATATGATGATATAAAAGCATTGAACACTTTTGCAAAACTTTGCGATTACATAACATATGAATCAGAAAATATTCCTGTAAAATCAATCTCATATCTTTCTACTCTATGCTCCGTACATCCTTCATCTGAAGCAATAAAAATTGCTCAAGATCGCTTGTATGAAAAGAGATTTTTTCAAGATTATGGACTTGCTACAGCTGATTTTTATGAAATTAACTCCCAGGAATCCCTTGTGAAAATTATAAAGGAAGTTAAAGGTAAAGGAATACTTAAAACAAGGCGTATGGGGTATGATGGAAAAGGACAAAGGATCTTCAACGACAACGATTCAACTGATAATCTTTATGATTCTATTGACAATACACCTCTGATTTTTGAGCGTTTTATAAAATTTAACAGAGAAATATCAATAATTGCGGCACGTGCTGTTGATGGATCCGTATGTTTTTATGATCCAGTAGAAAACAAACACATTGATGGAATATTAAATCAATCTATAGTTCCAGCTAATATTAGCAAAAAAACGGCTAATTTTGCTAGAAGCGCAACAGAAAAAATTTTGAATGTACTGAACTATATTGGAGTTCTTTGTATAGAATTCTTCGTCATGGATGATGAAACTGTTATTGTTAACGAAATGGCACCACGTGTTCATAATTCCGGACATTGGACAGAGGCGGCATGCACCATCTCACAGTTTGAACAACATATTCGTAGCATCGCCCATCTTCCACTAAGAAAACCTTATCGACATTCAAACTGTGTTATGCAAAATCTCATAGGATTTGAAATAAATCAACTTGATCAATGGCTTAATTCTAATGAAAGTTTTATCCATATTTATGGAAAATCAAAGGTAATACCCGGTCGCAAGATGGGACATGTTACAAAGATATATCCAAAGGATTTACCTTAAAATATTTTGTTGTAAAACCAATAATAAAGACTATGATACCTACATAGTAGGTTGACTTAAAAAAATGAAGCTAGTATTTGTTTTACTTAAAAATTGTTTTTGGAGTGCTAATTATGAAAGTGAGAAACTCTCTTCGGGTGCTTAAATGTCGCCATCGTGGAAATAGGATAGTAAATCGTAAAGGTAAGACTTATATCATTAATAAACTTAATCCCCGCTTTAAGGTTCGTCAGGGATAGTTTGTGATTTTGCCGTTTTTTGTATCTAGAAAAATGTTGTTTTCTTGATACGATTTTATCAAACTAAAAATTGTTTTTAATACATAGAAGGCTTGGTTTAAGTGGCCAATGTAGCCTTGTTTTATTTCTTTTAGATGATTTTTAGTTGTTGAGATTTTGATCTCTATGATAGCTTAACTGTTCGTTGTATTGATCGCCTAACTGTTCATTATAGGTTGGTTTTTGATTCTTAACCACCAAGAATGATAGAATTATTAAAAGGGACATCAACAGACCACAGATCATTGAAGCGATCATGTCTAATGCTGGACGTTTGTATACTCCGTATTTCCAAGTTCCTATAATTGACGCACAAACAACAGTATACATTACAACAAAAATCAAAAATCCACTTATTGGAAAATCACCACAAATACCGCTCAAATTAAACATATTCATCTTTACTTACCTGAAAGTCACAATAGCAATGGTATATAAAAAGTTAATTCATCAACAATAAAAATCTACCATGAAAAATAGTTACTAAAAAACAATCAAAGGTGATCTACATCTTGAAAAACATACATTACGTTGAATATACATTTCTATGTATTAACAGGATACCAAAAAACTATTCGTAGATCAAATCATAATACCTTTACTGATTACTATGTAAAAAAATAGCAATAATTCCCAATAGATAATATATCTTTCACTTTGTAACAATATACATTAAATAACACGTACAAATGCAAATATCATAATATTATAACTAATAAAATACCTAATGACCGTTACTCTATCAGAAATAATTTAATAATTAACGAAAAAGTATATTATTAATAGATAGAAAATATCTATATTATGCTAGTATCATAAATATTATCTAAACATATAACGTGTTTTTGCATGGCTATGTGTTCAAGCTGATTAATCAAACTAGAACAGGTAATAAAACATTTCACATCATAAGCTATAAGATAATTAATTGTATTTTGAAAATAAACTTATATATTAAACTAGTATAGTCATGAGTAATTTTTATCTGAAAAATATTTGAAATAATCACTTTTAAATATTATTTTGTAATTGGATATTTATATATAATTAAGAGTATAACGAAATAATTTGCAAAAATTTGTCTAAGTCATTTAATTTATGATAATTCTTTAAAAATAATACGAAATTAACTGAAATAGAGTCCCAAATAAATTAATATGTATCACATATATAAATTAAAAAATCCCCTTTTATGCCGATTGTCATCAATGGCTATAATTTGTTTTATCAAAATGGTAATTTAGCATGATAATCTACACTAATACAGAGATGTTGTTACAAGATATCCTAAAAGGGAGATTGTTTTGAAAATAATAAAGCAATTCAAACCAAGTTGATGAAATCAATGATACTACATTCATTATATAAAAGAATCAAAAATAATTCGTTTATATGGCATCATGTGATAGGAATTATTATCAGCGTTTTCTGCTCTTTCTCATTATATGCTAAAGAAGCAGAGCCAACAAATAGCGTGCCTACAACATTTAAACCGCCTATAATTTCTAGCAATACATCTAGGGGTAAAAGAATAGCTCCTATACAAAAAATCATTTGTGAAGCACGATTGACAGAAAAAGGACCACCTATAAATAGCGGCATTTCTTGGCATGTATTTGATACTTCTCCCAATAAAAAGGAAATATTATCGCCCATAAAAAAAATAATAGGAGGGAAAATATCCCTTGAACTTTTTGCAGGAGATTACCTTGTTAGCGCATCTTTTGGTCATGCTGGTGTAGTCAAAAAATTAACTGTTAGACCGACAGAAAAAATTCAAAATCATGTATTTGTCCTCAATGCAGGAGGAGTGCGATTGCACAGCATATATGAAGCAAATTCACTAATTTTAGACGATGAGCTAAAATTTTCTATTTATTCTAATCCCAATCAAACACCCATAATTATTGCTGATAAAGTAAGAGCTGGAATAATAGTGCGATTGGGAGCGAATAATTATCAAATAACTTCTAATTATGGAAATTACAATGCCGTTGTCAGCACTATAGTTAAAGTAGAACCTGGAAAAATTATTGATGTAACAATTCAAAACAGATCAGCTAAAGTAACATTTAAACTGGTTTCAGAAGAAGGCGGAGAAGCTATAGCTGATACCGCATGGTTGATATCAACAATTAGCGGAGATACAATAGGAGAAAGCATTAAAGCTTCTCCTTCTATGATCCTTGCAGAAGGAGATTATGTTGCTGTTGCCCGAAACAAAGACAGAATCTACCACCGAGATTTTTCAGTAATATCTGGAAAAAATATGTCAGTAGAAATACTTTTACGACAAAAAAGGATGGATAAACTCGGACAAAACAAATAATAGTTAATACTAGTCTAATACACACCATTGACTTGTCTCTTCCACTCTAATCCATTAGTTAAACAAATCAATATTGTATAATGATAAGTGATTTTATTATAGTATATAAAACATATTTAATTTATCAGTTTTTCTACCGCTTGATTATTGAATTTCAAATTGCTAAAAATCTTAACCCACGAAAATAAAAGCATTATTACTGTTTGTTGCGATATCACTCAAATCTACTAAACATTTGCTTAGCAATCGCCTAGTATTTAATGAAAGCATCAAAGGATGGTTTTCCTAAAGGGAAAAGACATATATAAAAACTCAAAATCAATGTATAAAGCGTTATCCACCTAGTTTATTGATATTGTTTGAACAGTATTATGGATTATAATTTACATAACTATAAATATCATGATTGGATAACAAGTTCTAACACTTTACTTGTAAAAAATTGATTAAATTCTCAAATACAGAAATCACATTAAATACCTCAATTAATTATATAAATACTTTGTATTGTATATCAAATAAATAATATTTTATAACAATTTTTAGAAACATATAGTTTTAATCTATTATTTTTTGCGACTTAATATTTATTTATATTATAATTATAAAAGTAACATCCTCTTATATTATTTTTTTTATTTATTTGTGTGGAAATGGATTTATGACGTAAAATCAACCACTTAAGCAGATTGCCATCAAAGCTTGACTCATTGATTTTACTAACTTTTTTAACGACCTTTCACACCTTTTATATGTTTTTTGCAAGTAGATTTGTGGAGAAGTATATTATTGATTTGTTACTCTATGAAATTGTTGACGTATAATTATGCGTGATTTTATTCTTTGTTTTATAATTTAAATTGATATGTGTTCTAAAAATATATTTTAAAGTATTAAAAATTTGAAAAACATTTTTTTATAAATTCTAGTTCCAGTTAATTATTAATAGGATTAAGTGGGATTTGTTTTTTATATTCACGTAATTCCGTTGGTCCGAAGATGCTTTCAAATGATTCTCTAATTATGGAATGGACATATTCTTTTGTATAAAAAAATCCAAGATCTTTTAAGCTAGTAACTCCATATTTGTTGATACCACAAGGAATAATTCCATCATAATGGCTTAAATCTGGATCAATATTTATCGAAAATCCATGAAAAGAGACCCATTTTTTTATTCGTATTCCAATAGCTGCGATTTTTTCTTCAACCAAAGGTGATGATGTTGTTTTTTGTGGTCGAACAACCCAAATACCGACACGATCCTCACGTCGCTCACCAGTTATTCCCAATTGTTTTAGAGTTCTAATAATAATTTCTTCTAAGGATGCAATAAAACAACGGATATCTTTATTACGTTTCTTAAGATTTAGCATGCAATAAACGGTTAGTTGTCCAGGTCCATGATAGGTATATCCACCACCACGTCCTGTGCGGTAAACAGGAAAGCGTTTATAAGACAGTAAATCTTGGCAATTAGCACTGGTTCCGCCGGTATACATAGCAGGATGTTCAAGTACCCAAACAAGCTCCTCTACATCACCTCTAGCAATAATTTGAACCTCATTTTCCATTATCTTATTTGATTCTTCATAAGGAATAGGAAAGTCAGTTATCCACCAACGAACAGGAGGAATATCTACTATGGGCAACATTTCTATTTTTATATCATTTCTTGACAATATAATTCCATAAAAAAATTAATTTTGGTGCGGTCGAGAAGACTCGAACTTCCATAGGTTTCCCTACAGCGACCTCAACGCTGCGCGTATACCAAATTCCGCCACGACCGCTTTTTTATCTACACCAGAGGGTGTTTGCTTGTACAAGATGATAACGTGTTAAAATCACAAAAGGTATAGATCTTATATGTTTATTTTTATAATAATGCTAGACTATTCTAGCTTATTTTTAAATAATTGCATTATAAAAAAAATCATATCCTATTTAATTATACTAATAACATATTTTTATTTATTATTAGTAATATAATTTAGATACAATTGTAAAACGTAGAAGATATAAAAAGATGATTATAATATAATTCCACTCATGTACAAACTCAAACAAGCGGAGGAATGTCGCCTTTTAGCCAATTTTCTTGCGTTTGAATCATAAATTCTGCAAAACGATCTTCAGCAATAGCATGTCTTATATTTGCCATTAAGTCCTGATAATAGGCAAGGTTTGCCCAAGAAATAATCATACCAGCTAAAGATTCGTTAACACGTAAAAGATGATGCAAATAAGCACGAGAATAATCACATAACGCTGGACAATCAGATGTCTCATCCAAGGGACGCATATCATCAGCATGCCTTGCATTGCGCAAATTTATTTTACCAAAACGGGTAAAAGATAAACCATGTCGTCCTGCACGGGTAGGCATAACGCAATCAAACATATCTATACCATAGCTTACAGACTTTAAAATATCATCTGGAGTTCCAACACCCATCAAATAACGCGGTTTTTCAACTGGCAAAATTGGAACAACATTTGATAAAATATGTAACATCACATGTTGTGGCTCACCAACTGCTAGACCGCCAATAGCATAACCCTTAAGATCTAGTTCTTTTAATCTTTCTGCAGAAAAAGATCTCAATTCAATATTATCTCCCCCCTGAACAATACCAAACATAGCTTTATTTGGTTGATTTCCGAATGCCACTAGAGATCTTTCTGCCCATCGCAATGATAATTCCATAGCACGCTTAATTTCTTTGTAATTAGCTGGCAATGCCAAGCATTCATCAAGCTGCATCTGTATATCAGATCCCAGAAGATTTTGAATATCAATTGAATCTTCCGGCGACATATAATGCAAACTACCATCAATATGACTTCTAAAACTAACTCCTTGTTCATCTACGGAACACAATTTTGAAAGGGACATCACCTGAAAACCACCAGAATCTGTCAATATAGGACGAGGCCAACGAATAAATTTATGCATCCCACCTAAACGAGAAATACGCTCAGCACCAGGTCGTAGCATCAAGTGATATGCATTTCCCAAAATGACATCTGTACCTAAATTACGCACTTGATCAAAGTACATAGCCTTAACCGCTCCACAAGTACCAACAGGCATAAATGCTGGTGTTCTAATGGAACCCCTAGAAGTTGTTATATTACCTAAACGAGCACTATCACTTCTAGATTGGATCTTGAAACAAAATACTTTATCAAGATCAATATTTTCACAAATCACAATAATACCTCTCCATATTGCCCTGAGATATATAAAAAAGAAAAATATTTTTTTGAATAGCAGAAATTTTCTCTATCACGAACGTAACAAAAAATGTAGAAACATGATAAAGCATAACATATTATTAAAATAATGATCTGAATTACGCTTGAAAATTACTTATACTGCCTAAAATTACAAAAACATTTTCCAAAGAATATATAATATTAAGAAACAACGTCTTTTTTAAAAAGAAAACTTGCATCACCATAGGAATAAAAACGATAAGAATTATCAATAGCATGTTGATAAATTTTTTTTGTCTCTTCTATTCCACAAAAAGCAGATACCAACATTAATAACGTCGATTTAGGTAAATGGAAATTACTAATCAATATATCTACAGCACGAAAACGATATCCTGGAGTGATAAAAATATTAGTTGCTCCAGACCAAGGAATAATAGTACCATCTTCCATAGTTGCAGTTTCTAAAAGACGCAATGAAGTAGTACCAACAGCAATAATACGCCCTCCCTGCGATTTAACCTTATTTAAAGATTGTGCTGTTTTCACATCTATAAATCCCAATTCACTATGCATAACATGATCATCAGTATCTTTTACTCTTACCGGCATAAAAGTAGCAGCTCCAACATGTAAAGTTATAAAATGCGTTTTAATACCACTGGCAACAATTTTAGATAATAGATCACGCGTAAAATGGAGACCAGCCGTAGGAGCTGCAACTGAACCTTGGACTTTAGCATATGTCGTTTGATAATCAACATAATCTCTCTCATCTATAGAACGTTTTCTTGAAATATAAGGCGGTAACGGAATAGTACCTACCATAGCAATAGCCATATCTAATTCTACACCTGATGTAGAAAAAACCAATAAAATTTCCCCTGTATTACACTTTTTTGTAATTATTGCTTCTAACTTAAATTGTCCGTCTTGAGAAAAAAAATAAATTTTATCTCCTTCTTTAACCTTCTTAATAGAACGAACATAAGCAAACCAACTATTGGGAGAAACACGCATATGCAAAGTACAAGATATCCAAGTTTCAGTATCATTTTTATGACGAAGTAGTATTCCTCTTAATTGCGCTGTAATAACCTTGGTATCGTTAAAAACAATCACATCATTAGGATTCAAAAACATCAGTAAATCACGTACAAAATGATCTGAAATATTCAAAGGAGATGATAAATCTGAACGAACAACCATAAGACGTGCACTATCCCTAGGAGATGCTGGTCTTAAAGCAACTCTAGAAGATGGAAGATGAAAGTCAAATTCTTTAACCATCATAATTGCATAATCATCTTCGTAAGATCCTCCCTATTATTTATATTAATGTCATAAAATCAGAAAACTTATTTCTAAATGATAAAAAGCTTCATGTTATGAATTATGAACCAAAAATCGTACATACTAAAAAAATAAATAATATACCACAAACAGCAATTTCATATACCATCCTAGTTTACAATAATTTTTTATATGAGTATTTCTTAAGATTTTCTGTAATGATCTTTTAAAAAAGCGCTCACAGGATATGGCGTAAAAGAAGTGATATCTTCGCCCATTGAGATTAAATGTCGTACCAAAGTAGAGCTAACATATCGAAAAGATTCCCCAGAAAAAAGTACGATTGTTGAAATTTCCGGTAAAAGATGGCGATTAATAGATGCCATACGCATTTCATACTCAAAATCAGTCATATCCCTCAAGCCACGTATTATCGCTTGGGCAGAAACATCTTTGGCCAAATTAACGGCTAATCCCTCAAAAGATATTACAGAAACTCTTTTTCTATGATCTGGAATCAAATAATCAATAGATCTCATAATTAATTCTAAGCGATTTTGTACCGAAAGAAATGTTTTTTGTTTAGAAGAATGACATCCAACAGCTATAACCAAATCTTCAACAAACGAAAGTGCCTGAATTATTATATCCATATGCCCATTAGTAATAGGATTAAAAGATCCTGTATAAACAGCCTTTTTCGTCACGAACAAGATCCTTTTTTGATTCTAAAAATAGAAAATAATATTTTATAATTAAATATTAAATTTGCAATTCTAACCTACATATTCATACATATCCCATATGTTGGTATAGAAAATCAAAAGGTACCCGACTAATATATTTCAAATAAATCTAAAATTAACATATAAACCACCGTTGTCATGCAATACATTTGTAAACAACAGAACAATACACTAACTAAGAAAAACCATTTTTATCATCTAATATACAAAAATTATATTATAATTGAATAAAAATAGAATTACTTTTACACGTAAAAAGGAAAATGCTTCTTATTCACTCTAAAACTATTGATCAATATCAGATTCACCAACGCTATCAACTGATTCCACCGAATTCAATTGATCAATGTCAGATTCACTAACACGCTCAACTGATACTACTCGTTCATCCTTAGCAGTAGACAAGATACCTACTCCCTTTGTAGCACGACCAGCAATTCTAATATAATCCACAGGAACCCTAATCAAAGTTCCTTTATCAGAAACGAGTATAATATGATCATTATCATTAACCGGAAATGCAGCTACTAATGGACCTATTTCATCTATCTTTGTAATATCGGTAGCACGAATTCCTTGACCACCACGACGAGAAATACGAAAATCATACGAGGAGGTACGCTTTCCAAAACCTTTTTCTGAAACAGTTAAGATAAATTGTTCACGTGATTGCAGTTCTTCAAAACGACTGTCTGAAATTTTTCCCTCAAGAGTAGAATCAGTGTTAATGCTATCTTCATCCTCAACTATACCTTCATTTTCAGCATCAACTATAGCAAGACGACGCCTAGCCAACATGAGCCTAATGTAATGCACTCTTTCATCGTAATCAGCATGAGAATGTAAAATGACAGCCATAGAGATCACTTGATCTCCCTCAGAAAGAGATATAGCCCTTACTCCAGTTGACTTTCGACCAACAAAAACACGTACATCACGAACTGAAAACCTAATACATTTTCCCAATTTAGTGGTTAATAATACATCATTATCTTCCTTACAAGTCTCAACGGAAATAATTTCATCGCCTTCTCCTAAAAGCATTGCAATCTTACCTTTGCGTTTCACATTAGTAAAATCAGACAACTTATTACGCCGAACATTGCCGAATTTAGTAGCAAATATCACATCTAAATTACCCCAACTAGACTCATCATTTGGTAGAGGCATAATAGTCGTAATACGTTCTCCTTGTTTCAAAGGAAGAATATTAATCAAAGCCTTCCCTCGAGCTTTAGAAGATCCTGTAGGTAAACGCCATACTTTTTCTTTATAGACTAATCCTAAAGATGAAAAGAATAAAACAGGCGTATGCGTATTAACAATAAATAAGTTCGTTACAAAATCTTCCTCGCGAGTCGTCATACCAGATCGACCTTTTCCACCACGATGCTGAGCTCGATATACGGAAAGAGGAACCCGCTTTACGTATCCCAAATGAGAAACAGTGACGACAACATCTTCACTAACAATGCAATCTTCATCTTCCATATCTAATAAACCTTCCACAATTTTAGTACGACGAGGCGTTCCAAGATCATCTTTAATATGTAAAAACTCTTCTTTGATAATATCCAATACACGAGATCTAGAAGATAAGATGTCTAAGCAGTTTTTGATTTCGCCACCAAGCTTATCTAATTCATCACAAAGATCATCACGACCCAATCCAGTTAATCGTGCTAAACGAAGTTCCAGAATAGCACGTGCTTGCACCTCTGAGAGGTATATAATTCCATTACTGCCAATAGTATAACTCGAATCATCAATCAGATCAATCAAATCTTTAACATCAACGGCACGCCAACCCCTCTGCATCAACTCTCTGCGAGCAGAATCTGGATTAGGGGAAAAACGAATAATGCGCACAACATCATCTAAGTTAGCAACAGCAATGGCAAGACCAACCAAAACATGAGCTCTATCACGCGCTTTACCTAATAAATATTTTGTTCTTCTTACAACAACTTCTTCACGAAAAACAATAAAAGAATTGAGCATACCCTTCAAAGTAAATCGTTCAGGTTTAATTCCAGTCAAAGCTACCATATTGACACTAAACAAACTCTGCAAAGAAGTATGTCGATATAACTGGTTTAAAATTACATCAGAGGAAGCAGATCTCTTTAATTCAATAACAACACGATAACCCTGTCGATCTGACTCATCACGCAAATCAGATATATCAACGATACGCTTGTCTCGCACCAATTCAGCGATCTTTTCAAGCATTGTAGCTTTGTTAACCTGATACGGAATCTCTGTAACAACAATCTGTTCACGATCACCTGCTATTTTCTCTACATGAGTAACTCCTCTTATTACGATAGATCCTCTACCAGTTTCATAAGCACTCTTGATTCCAGAACGACCTAAAATGACGGCCCCTGTAGGAAAATCCGGACCAGTAATAATATTCATTAAATCATCTAAACTGATATTTGGATTTTCAATAACTGCTATACAGCCATCAATTACCTCTCCTAAATTATGAGAAGGAATATTGGTAGCCATACCGACAGCAATACCACCAGCACCATTTACAAGCAAATTTGGAAATTTAGCAGAAAGAACAACTGGCTCTTGAAATGAACCATCATAATTAGGACGAAAATCAACGGTATTTTTATCCAAATCATCTAATAAAAAATGTGCTGCTTTCTGCAAGCGACACTCAGTATACCTCTCCGCTGCAGGAGGATCACCGTCTATTGAACCAAAATTACCTTGTCCATCAATTAACAACAAACGTAAAGACCAATCCTGTGCCATGCGTGCCAACGAATCATAAATAGCAGCATTACCATGTGGATGAAATTTACCCATCACTTCCCCGGAAATACGCGCACACTTCACGTATTTTTTATTCCATTCGACACCCATCTGCATCATGCCGAAAAGTATACGACGGTGAACAGTTTTTAAACCATCACGCACATCAGGTAATGCACGGCTAGCAATAACGCTCATTGCGTAGGAGAGGTAAGAGTTTTGCATTTCATCTACTATTGAAATAGAAGTTATGCCTTTTTCATCCTTTTCATCACTGGATACTATATGCTCATTCAACGGATTACGCGATCCTTCTTTAAATTAGTCTAATTTTTGAAATTACCGAAATAGACGTATCAACATAAAACTAAGTAATAAGAAGAAAAAATTTTAACAACACAAAAAAATTAATCCTTATCAACTTGCAAACTACTCATATAGGGTTACTAAAATGGAATATCATCGTCAAGATCATCAGAGAATACATTGTCTGCTTTAGGTGCTGAATAACGATTTTCAACAGTATTTTCTGTTGAATTATCACTATTCTGCCCGCCTTCATTCAACGAATCCCTACGACGATCAAGCATAACCATGCTTCTCATAATAATCTCAGTAGTATAACGATTATTACCAGATTGATCCTGCCATTTGCGAGTCTGAAGAGATCCTTCCAAAAAAATTTTATCCCCTTTGTTAACATACTTCTCAACAACTTTACAAAGTTCCTCGGAAAAAATAACTACAGAATGCCATTCCGTTTTCTCACGGCGTTCATTTGTATTACGATCCTTCCAATGCTCAGAAGTGGCAATTCTAATATTTACAATCTTGCGCCCATCTTGTGTATGACGAATATCCGGATCTGCTCCTAGATTTCCTATTAAAATAACTTTATTGACACTAGCAGACATTTATAAACACCCCATTCACGTATTTTTTACAACTCAAAAGATAATAATCATAACCAAAATCTACAGATCCATTAAACGCACAACAAACATATATTATTTTTTCCTTTATCCGCAAAATATATTTTCCTATCCTACTTTACAGATTACAATACTCATAATACTTATGGTAAGATAATCGGGTATATATACCCTTTAAAAGTGATTTTATCAGCATATGAACGAAATAAAAACCATTTCTATTCACGGAGCACGTGAACATAATCTTAAAAATATTAGCATAAAACTCCCACGAGGCAAGTTAATTGTTATAACTGGAGTCTCTGGATCAGGAAAATCTTCTTTAGCATTCGACACAATTCATGCTGAAGGACAAAGACGCTATGTGGAAAGCCTTTCTACATATGCTCGACAATTTTTGGGCAATATCAAAAAACCAAACGTAGACCGTATTGATGGCTTATCTCCTACCATTTCTATTGAACAAAAAAACACATCACAAAATCCTCGATCCACTGTTGGAACCATAACAGAAATTCACGATCATTTGCGATTACTGTTTGCACGGATAGGAATCCCCCATTCTCCTAAGACAGGTCTTCCTATAGAAAGACAAACTGTTAGCCAAATGGCTGATCGTATTCTATCATACGAACAAGGAACTCGAATGTATCTTCTTGCACCTATAGTGCGAAATCGCAAAGGAGAGTATAAGAAAGAAATTGCAGAAATATTAAAACAAGGATTCCAACGAATAAAGATTGATGGAAATTTATATCAAATATCCGAAGCACCAAATCTTGAAAAAAACTATAAACATAACATTGATGTAGTAGTAGATCGCATTGTTGTTCATGAAAATATTAGATCTAGAATTATTAACAGCCTAAAGACTTGTTTGACACTAACCAATGGCCTAGCTACTGCTGAAATCATAAATTCTCAATCTATCTCTTCCGTACAAAGTATGGATGATGATACTACCAATGCCTCCCCTCAATATATAGTTTTTTCCGAAAGGTTCGCATGTCCTATTTCGGGCTTTAGTGTTTCTGAAATAGAACCTCGTACATTTTCTTTTAATAATCCAGCAGGCGCATGTAATAATTGTGATGGTCTAGGAATAAGCCAAAAAATAGATGAAAGACTTGTAATACCAAATCCAAAATTAACATTAAATGATGGCGCAATTGCACCTTGGTTTATTCCTCTATCCCAGTATCACACTAAAATTCTTACTGATCTAGGTAAAATATTAGGATTCTCCCTTGAAGATAATTGGTGCAATATTTCCGAAGATGTTCAAAAAATACTCCTATATGGTACAAATAACATTACATATCAATGTTTTAATAGAAATAATTTAAACACAAATTTTTCTTTTAAGGGAATTATTCCCTCATTAGAGAAACGTTGGAAGGAATCCGATTCAAAAACTATGCAAGAAATGATTCAACGTTATATGTCATCATCTCCTTGTGTGATTTGTAATGGATATCGTCTTAAGAAAGAAGCTCTATCTGTAAAAATTGACGGGATGCATATCGGAGAAGTTGCAGATATGTCAATAAAAAAAGCACAGGCTTGGTTTAATCAAATACCAACGAAAATAACCCCTAAAGCCAATGAAATTGCAAAATCAATCCTTACAGAAATTGATAAAAGAATTAATTTTCTTGTAGAAATAGGACTTAATTATTTAAGTCTATCCCGTAGAGCAAATATGCTCTCCAATGGAGAAAGTCAACGCATACGTCTTGCATCTCAAATAGGATCTGGATTAACCGGAGTGATTTATGTATTAGATGAGCCTTCTATAGGATTACATCAGCGTGACAATACCAAACTCATCAACACCCTCAAACATCTTCGAGATCTAGACAATACCGTTATTGTTGTTGAACACGATGAAGAAACAATGCTAGCAGCAGATCATATTGTGGATATAGGGCCAGAAGCTGGTATTAATGGCGGAAAAATAATAGCGGAAGGATCTCCATCCCAAATTATAGCAAATCCTAATTCTCTTACTGGAGATTATCTATCGGGAAAAATGAATATAAAAATACCAGAAAAAAGACGTGCTTGCAATATAGATCGCATGATTCGTATTACCAATGCACGAAGCAATAATTTGAAAAACATTACAGCCTCTATACCTCTTGGGTTATTTACTGCGGTTACCGGCATATCAGGAGGAGGAAAATCTACTTTTCTCATATCTACTTTATATAAAGCAGCTTTACGCATTGTTATGGGGTCTCGGAATACTCCAGGAATTTATGATCGTATTGACGGACTTGAATACATTGACAAAGTAGTTAACATAAATCAGTCACCGATTGGTCACACACCTCGTTCAAATCCAGCAACTTACGTTGGAGCATTTACACCAATTCGAGAATGGTTTAGCAATCTACCAGAATCAAAAGTATTGGGATATAAGGCTGGATGTTTTTCTTTTAACGTAAAAGGAGGAAGATGTGAGACTTGTGAAGGCAATGGCGTTACCAAGATTGAAATGCATTTTCTCCCAGATGTGTATATCACTTGTGATGTATGTAATGGCAAACGCTATACCTCCGAAACTTTGAATATACGTTTTAAAGAAAAATCAATAGCCGATATCCTTTCAATGACTGTTGAAGAAAGTATGGATTTTTTTGTCACTATTCCAGCAATCTACAACAAATTAAAACCTCTTAAAGATGTTGGACTTGGATACCTAAAAATTGGACAAACTGCCAATACCTTGTCGGGAGGAGAATCACAACGAGTAAAACTTGCTAAAGAACTATCAAAACAAGCTACCGGAAATACTCTATACATTCTAGATGAACCTACAACTGGATTACACTATCATGACATCGCTAAACTATTGGAAATTTTGCATACACTAGTTGATAAAGGTAATTCAATTATTGTAATTGAACATAATCTAGAAGTAATCAAAACAGCTGATTGGATCTTGGATTTTGGTCCTGAAGGAGGAGATGATGGAGGCAAAATAATTGCATATGGCACACCAGAAGACATTGCGAAAGAACATACATCTCATACCGGAAGATTTCTAAAAAACATCCTAAAAAATAAACAATCTGCAGAAAATGTTCCTTAATATATTCTTATAAAGATAAAAAATATCATAAAATAAATAGCTTAAGTATCCCTGAATACCGAATCCTAGAGTCATTTACAAACCTATAATTTCCTTATTGCAACTCCACAGATTTAAACAACAATTCACCTAATTTTCTCGTTATAATAGGAATTTAATTCTAGGATTAACATTGCTATCCGTCTTGTACATGCAATTATATAAAGTATTAAAGAACAAATAATCTTATTAGGATATAATATATAGAATCGTTCTAAGGATTGCCGGTTTCCAATAATTTTCCACTCCGTATGCACAATTTTCGGCATACCAAAATCCCAGGATGCAGGTATGGTTTAATTTAAAATATTTAAATTAAATTGATAAACGCTATGCGCATCTATTTGGCGTAAATTATAAAAAAATATAACTAGATCATTATAATGGTATTATAAATTACCATATCTGATATCAGATAAGGAGCATGCTATAAATATACCTTTAATCGTAAAATTATAGGTAATATCAATTGAACCAATATCATCACAAATACGACAAGTTCTCAAAGGATAAGAAAAAATCAATCGCATATCCCTATCTGTTTGTTCTTTTCTTAACATGTATCCTGAAACATACATAAGTTCAGGATGCTTCTTTTCAAAAGATTTCCAAACTGGAGACGAAGGGAGACAATTTTCGGTTATTTTATCAACATCAATGATAGGCCCTCCTATAGCAGGAATCAATAAAGTTCCAGTATTTTCATTAGCCCTTAGAGGATATTCAACCGTTAAAACACCTATCAAACCTTCTTTCTTATAGTTACTCACATAAGCAGGTTCAAAATTTTGTGTTAAATATTGAGCCGCTTGTAATGCTTCTATCGTTCCTCCAGTTTTTTTAATGCTTTCAAAAATACAATTTTCAATATCACCATGCATCCTACATTTTGATAAAATTTCACCATCATACTTCCAAACAGATTTTTCTGAAAAGATTATATTCTTAATCCCTTCATTCTTTGGTCTCACAATTTCTTGATTTTTACAACTACTAACACAAGTAGATAGGAATAAAATAATAGCTAAAATTGACAATGAATAATTCTTCATTTCAAAATACTTTCTTAAAATAATCATAATATAAAATGACCATGATGCTCCTAAATATATTTAGGAGCATGTAGTATACAAAATATTAGTGACTCACAATAATAACATTTATTTTAACAATATATAATATTTCTAATTAACAGCATGACTTTTGCTCGTAAATTTACGTAGATCACGAATAATAGGCTCAAGAACCTCATCCGGATTACTAAACCAATCTACAGACCAAATCCGTCGAATTTTCCATCCCATACGCTCTAAAACCTCATGTCTAAGACGATCTCTATCTCGTGCAGATTTAGCAGAATTATAAATCTCTCCATCACATTCAATTCCCATCAAGTATTGATCCGGATTAGATGGGTCACGTACAGCCACATCAATGGAAAACCCCATATTCCCTAATTGAGAATCACAACTAAAACCAGCCTTTCTAAGCTCATTCATTACAGATACTGCAAAATCACTATCTGATTTTTTGTTAGTATCTTTAGGCGCATGTTCCATAAATCCCGTTTCAGCAAAACGCAAAAAGTCACGCATTACTCGAACTCCACGCTTCGAATCGGAATCAACTAAAACATCTAAATATCGCATAGTACTAAAAACATTTATTCGTTTTCTAGCGCGAGTAAATAACACATTAAGACGTCTCCATCCAACATCCGAATTAATAGGACCAAAACGTTGAAAAATACGACCACCAGATTCATTAGGTCCATAAGTAAACGAAATAAAAATTGTATCTCGTTCATCTCCCTGAACATTTTCTAGATTTTTAATAAAGAACGGATCTGTATTTGTTCGCAATTTACTGATTGCTTGCTCTACTTCACTATCGTTGCGACACAACTTATTGATTGCGTTTTCTATCTCATCACGCTGCTTTGCGTTCATTGCAACAACCCCCAAGGATTCTTGCGGATATTTAATTGCATGATCTCTAACAGCCAATGCGATAATTTTAGCCTCTTCAGGATTACATTTATCTTTCATAATACCATTTTTTATATGAGTAAATCCGATTCCATATCTATCTACATTAGTATATGGTGAAGGAAATACTATCAGACTGTTATCATAAAAATGGTAATTCGAACAAGCAATGAGATTCTCATTTAGTGATCGATAATGCCATTGCAATCGTCGCATAGAAAATAAAGGCAACAATGCATCTAAAATACTCTCTGTCTGACTTACCGCCGCAACTTCTTCATCATAATCTTGTCCATCATTATCGTAATCAAAAAACCTAGTAGGAGGTAACTGTTTTGGATCTCCTACTACAACGATTTGTTTGCCACGAGCAATAACACCTAAAGCATCTTCTGGTTTGATCTGAGAAGATTCATCCATAATAACAAGATCAAAATTAATGTCTCCAGGCTCAAGATAATTAGCCACAGACATAGGACTCATCATAAAACATGGCTTTAATTGTAGAAGAGAATTTTTAGCTCGAGAAATCAATTGGCGAATTGGAATATTACGAGTCTTTTTTCCTAATTCACTACGAATTAAAGATAACTCAGTGTAATCAGATTTTCGACCTCCTGAAACACCTTGAACTATATTCTGATTTCCAATTACGCTGGAAATACGCATCCTTTGAAGCAATTGCACCCGCTTATCATATTCACGAAATCTTTTCTGCCTAGATGTTAACTTAACTCCTGAATAATGCATTAAATTCGGTTTATCCATCAAAATATCATTAGCAAGTTGATTATATATCGCAACCAATACGCCTTCTTCTAATTTTTTAATATCAAGCGTAGAATTAAAAACCGCTTCTTGTATCGATTTTAATCCTTTATCCTGCATTTCTTGCACCATATGCATTAAGTTTATCCACCCATTTAACCAGCGAGGTTTACTTATAGCTTCATAATTACGTGCAATTAATTTGGTAAGATCATCGTCACAACGCAACATCCATTGGGAAATATCTAACTGAGTATCCTTTATGAAAACCTCTCTCTTACTAATATGTTTTTGCCAAATATTTTTCAAATGTTGCAAATCTTTTACAAGGTTTTTGTAAGAGTTACTATCATGAACATGATTTATTCCTGTAATAAATGCATCAAAAGTAACATTTTCCATTATAGAAATTTTAAATTCCAAGGTGCTATTGATTACTTCTAGAAACTTAGTAGAATCCTTGCTATATGCATCAATCACATTTGGCTTAATATCTTCTCCAAACCATCCTTTGGCTAATAATCTTTCTTCCAAAGAAAGTCTTTGTTGCTGTATCTTATATAACTTTTCTCTTATCTCTTTAGCTTCTTGCAAAAGGATGTGATCTCCCTTGAACCAACTTCTTAAAGGCGTCAATTCACTAGACAATTTTTGAATAAGAGGATTAAAAATATTGTTTTCACCAACAAAAATAGAAGTACTATCTTGCAATATTTTTTGTTTAGACAATGCCTGTTCAAGCTCTACAATACGATCAAGCAATTTGATTATTTTTTTACTTAATCCTTCGCGTTGAAGCTTTTGAATACCTTTAAAAAGCTGACTATCCAATATTAAAAAGCCATTAATCGGAACAGAGCTTAATTCAGAATTATCATTCCAAATTTGACGTACTCTGCGATACCAGCCCCTTATTTTCTGCAAAGCTACAATATCAGTTGATAAACCTTGATAATGCTCTCCCAAGGTATTGGCAAAATTTCTCTTATCAAGCTTATTTAGTTCAACAACAAACTGATGCGCATTTGGCAATTGTGCATAAAGTGTATTCCAAGAAATACTTGGATTCTTTGCTAAACCAAGAAGAGATTTTTTCGCTTGTTTCCACGAAGCACTAAAAGACGAAAACAATCCTGATGAATGGAGATCTTTGTTAAGGCTTTTCAAAACTTCTGCACTGGGAAGTTTTTTAATATTAAAAACATCATCTAAAGATTCACGAAGAAGATTTAATGAATCTAACCGCTCTGATAATTCTTCTAATACCGAATCTATGCCATCGTTACAAAATAAACTATCCCTATAACGCAATAATGACACCGGCAATTCAACTGCCAAATCCATAATAAGCACAGCATTTTGAAATCCCTGTCGATTCGCAATGATCTTGTTAGCAAATGCCGGCGGAAAATCTTGAATTAACTCTGAAAATGATGTCCAATATTTTTCGCAAGATATCATTATTTCCTTTAAAGAAGAAATAATATTACTTACATCACTAAAAGAACTATTCATACAAATGCCAAATTCTTCATACACACTTGGAAAAACTGGGATGTCCTTAAATGCCCTCAAATCATCCAATCTTTTGGGTGCTAAATAAGATTTAATGTCAATAAAATCATCTCGTATACGATTAAACTCCTCTATCCATTGCTGAATAAAAGATATAGAATCATCATCAAATTTCTTAAATGCTTCAAAGCAAACAGATTTGGATAACATAGGCATTTGATCAACTGCATCAATAAGATGTTCTTGCCAACACAACGACTGATGACGTTTATCTTGAATTGCATACCTATCAAGAAAACTATAGTAATCTTTTTGCCAGTCAGTCAGTGCAGAATGCCAATTTCCTAACGAAGAAATAGCTCTTCGACAATTTAATACATGAATATCAGAACTATGAACACCATACCAAGGATGATCAGTTAATTGAGCATTTTCACCAGCATGTTTGTGAAACTCTAGGACAGCATCTCTAAATGTTTTAACCTGATCCTCAAGACGAGATCGAAATAAACGATCTGCATTTTTTCCAGATAATCCATCTATATGCAATTTCGCAGGATCTAAATTTAATTCAAAACGATATCTAGAAACTCCCATCAAAATCTGATGAATAGTTAATTCAGTATTTTGCCAAGGTTGATTTATTTCTTTAGCATATAGATTTAACTGTTCTTTCAATTCCTCATAACGAGTGGTTTCCACATCAATTTCTTTCGGATTTTCCTTTATATTTCTGTTATAAACACACTTGCGAAGATCCTCAAGAACTGCACGCTTATGTGCCTTATGGCTGTGAAGCTCTAAGCAAAAATCTCCTAGCCCAGCTTTTTCCAAACGTTGTTTAACTACTTCAATTGCAGCCATTTTTTGTGCACAAAAAAGCACTTTTTTCCCGTGCAACATAGCAATAGCAATAATATTGGTAATAGTTTGTGATTTTCCCGTTCCCGGAGGTCCTTCAATCACCAGATTCTTACCATTAATTACGTCAATCAAAGCACTGTGCTGAGAGCTATCAGCATCATCAATCAACGGAAAATTATCATGAATATCCTTTATTTCATCAATATTATATTCCACATCTTTATGAGAACAGTCGGTGGATGTTTTATCATTATCAGAAGATTGCGCAATAAAAAGACGCTGTATTATCTCATGATTAAGGATACTATCTTTTCCTTCAGGCCAACGTGTATGATCAAGATCAAGACACATCAACATCTTGCTAAAATTTAATAATCCAAGCACAACATAACGACGAATTGACCAGTGTGGCTTGCTTTTTTCTATAATATCATGAACTTTAAGAAAATAATCTTCTGGCCACGTGCCTTCTGTAATAGGAGGCAAAACAATTCCAAAATCATTTTGCAACTTTTCTTTTAAAGAAAAATTAAGAAGTATTTCTTCACCTGTATAGCGCAGGTTATACTGACTGATCTCTTGCTGCGAAGCTAAATTACCTTTTTCTAAAGATACTGGCATTATAAAAAGTGGCGCCAATCGTGGATTGTCATAATCGTCAGCTTCGTACCATTCTAAAAAACCTAACACAATATACAATATAGAAGTACCTGTTTCCCTTATAGAGTTATGCGATTTTTCATTTATTGATCGCAAGATAACATCCAAGTTTTCAGGGAAATGAAAGGTTTGCATATGATTTGCTGCTAAACGATGATGAAAATGGCGTGATTTCAAAGGTTCGCCATCCTGAATTGATCGCATAAAATCTTCTATATCTGTATAGCCATTGTTTTTTATAAGAGCTGTCAACTTATTTAAACCAATACCTATTTGTTTCTCTATCTCATTTATATCAATAGGAGAATCTTGGTTTTTCAGATGCTTAACAAGCAAATCTCTTGCGTTCTTAAGAGTCTGATAGTTTTTCTCTTCATCATCAAATTTATATTCCATAGGCAAATCATAATTAATATAAATGCCTAATTTATCAGCCCATACCTTTTCATCTATGGAACGATAATCACCAATATTTGATAACTTATACTCTTGTATCTGCTTGCGAGTCGGAACAGGAAGCGATGCAAACTTCATAACTTCTTCGCTAAAAATATATTGGTATATATGATTAGGAGATGTATTAAGAATCCGCAATGAAGATGAAGTTTGATCTATTGGGAAATTTAATAACTTATTGCGTATAGTAAGATCCAAAAGCTTGCGACGCATCTCTTCAAGAGACTGCATCACATATTTTCTTTTAGAATTATCAACCCGAAATTGTTCGCCCATAAAATATCCTTATGAGAAAATTAGACCTTTATGCAGAACTAAAAACGACGAATTCATAAAAAACAAGAAATCATCGTAAATCTTAGCAAATAATTTCCACTCAATGCATCTATGAAAATACAGAAAAAACTCTTTACTAAGCTGTTTATTTCACAAACATCACAAAAAAAATTTACTATAGGAACAGTGTTGGATGAACATATCGCCTATTTCTCTTAGTATTTCACCACTTATTCAATAATATATCGTTTATAATTTAATAAAAATAAACTTATTAAGGTTAATAAGTTCAATTTTTCATTATTAATTATCCAAAAATAAATATAAAACGCTATTTTCATGTCATTATAACAATTCACGCTATACACAAGATTATACTAATAATTGTTATTATTGAAATAGTGCAAATATATTAGTATCTTATTAAAAGATATCACTAACTCGTAATAACATAAATATTTTTTATTTACAAAATTTATTGAAATAAAAGAAAGAAAAAGACTAACTAATGTATATTATAGAAATATATGTTATAAAATAATAATTTCGCAAATATCTGTATAAAAATAGTATTTCATATTACTATTTTGTGATACAGTTTCTGAGAATCAAATATATAGAATATATTATAGGATATATGGGATGAATTATACTGATAAGTACAAGTAAAAAATATAAAAAGCTCTGACCAAAACATAAAAGCCCCCACAACCTCAAATAAAAAATATACAATTGAAATAACTAAATAACATGTATAAAAAACAATTTGAGAGACATAAAAATTACTATATTTATTTTGCTGAGTTATATAATGGTGTTAGCTATACTTAACTTGATAACAATGGCGTATCTCTTATCAAAATGAATACATAAAGTTTTTTGGTTATTTGTATTTACTAATTAATATCCAATATTGATAGTAAAGTAATTCAATCAACCTGCATTTTTACAATGGATAATATTTAAACAAAAAATAAAATATTTAGTTAAAATTGAGATTTTGTAAATAAGAGTTTACTATAAGTAATCTTAATCAAGATAAATTTTATAATGTAAGAAAAATAAGGTTATTTTTTTATATGTGATATACAGTAAAATCAAATAATACTCATAAAAACATAGAATAATAATCACTAACTATACTTTTAGAATACAATTATGGAGATGGAACAATAAATGGACTTTATTCTAAAAATTATATACCTAATATTAAAATCATACAGTGAAATAATCATCATACAGATTATACTATCTTTTCTATGCACTTACGAAATAATAAACGCATCAAACTCACTTGTGAAAGTGGTTGGTCGATTATTATACATGGCAACAGAGCCACTTTTAAGGTTAATTAGACAAATTATACCTCCACTTACAGGAAGATTTGGAAGCAGCATAGATATGTCCCATGCGATTCTTTTGATTGCCATATACTTTCTACGATATTGTTTGAATAGCATAATATTATGGTAAAACAGAAGCATTGTTAAAAACAAAACTTGAAATCAATGTGCACTATTAATATTCATCTTATTCCTAACGCTAAACAAAGCGGAATAGTATCAATTGAAAATATACAAAACGGTAGCATTAATATAAAAATGAAGGTAACAGCTCCTCCACAGCGGGGAAAGGCTAATAAGGAAATGATTAAGATTCTTTCTGCAATACTATCAATTAGAAAGTCTGCAGTAATACTTCGTTCTGGACAATCCTCAAATATAAAAAAGATATATATTGATAAAAATCAAAAAGAATTAATGGAATTACTAACAAATAGTAATAATTATACTATTCCACCACCCCGATTTATGGCTGATAATATGATCTCATGAGCACTACCAACCCCTTCCCAACCATCTAATTTAGCCCATTTTCCAGATTCAAGGTCTTTATAATGTTTGAAAAAATGCTCTACTTTTTGCAAAAATGAATTGGGAATATCCTCATAACTTTGGATTGCATCATATAAATTAGTTATATGCTTTGATGGCACAGCAAATATTTTTTCATCCTTGCCCCCATCATCTTCCATTTTTATTACCCCAATAGGACGAACACTTATGATAGATCCTGGTAAAATAGAATCCGTATTATAAATAATGACATCAATAGGATCTCCATCCTCAGATAGTGTATGCGGAATAAAACCATAGTTCCCTGGATAAAGCATTGAAGTAGAAATTAATCTATCTACTACTAGAATACCACTCTTTTTATCCATTTCATATTTTATAGGATGTCCACCAAGAGGAATTTCAATAAAAACATTTACATCTTTTGGTGGATTCAATCCAATAGAAATATCATTCAGTTTCATAAAATCTCCCTATACCAAAATTCATTATATCTTTTTCAAGGAATAAGATTGATAAAGCTACCTAAAAAATATACGCCCGTAATTTATCAAGACAGGAAAGTGTAATAAATTTTCACACATAATTTCAATCCAATTATATTACCTCACAATCCAGTAGATACAGTGTTTGCACATAAAATGATTAAAATATCAAGTATCATAACCTGAATCCAACATCTTTCCCCTTCTCTTACGTTCATTCGGATCAAGAAATATTTTCCTTAATCGAATAGATTTAGGTGTTACTTCCACTAATTCATCATTTTGTATCCAAGACAAGGACTGTTCTAACGTCATCTTAATAGCTGGAACTAATTTTACAGCCTCATCTTTTCCCGATGCACGCATATTGGTTAATTTTTTTCCCTTTAAAACATTTACTTCTAAATCATTATCTCGATTATGAATCCCAACTATCATACCTTGGTATACTTTATCACCAGGTTCTACAATCATAGACCCACGATCTTCTAAATTAAATAAAGCATATGCAACCACTTTACCTTCTTCATTAGATAACAACACACCATTGGTACGACCTCCTATTTCACCCTTATGAGGCTGATATGAATTAAACAAACGATTCATAGTAGCTGTACCACGTGTATCAGTCATCAACTTTGATTGATATCCTATTAATCCACGCGTAGGAGAAAGAAAAACGAGACGAACACGATCTACACCAGAAGGACGTAATTCTATCATTTCAGATTTATATAAAGTCATTCTTTGAACAACTGAGCCAGAATATTTTTCATCAACATCAATAACCACTTCTTCAACTGGCTCTAAAAGAGAATCTCCCTCTCTTTTCATCACAACACGAGGACGAGAAACAGCCAATTCAAAACCTTCGCGACGCATAGTTTCAATCAAAACAGAAAGTTGAAGCTCTCCTCGTCCAGAAACAAAAAAAGAATCCTTAGAACTGCTTTCTTCAACTTTCAGAGCAACATTTCCTTCAGCCTCTTTAAAAAGACGGTCTCTTATCATACGACTCGTCACTTTATCTCCTTCAGTACCAGCAAAAGGAGAATCATTTACAAGAAAAGTCATAGTTACAGTTGGAGGGTCAATAGGCTGAGACTTTAATTGTTCAACTACCGATACATCGCAGAAAGTATCCGCAACTGTTGCCTTAACTAATCCAGCAATAGAAACTATATCACCTGCACATGCTTCATCAACTGGTTGTCGTTCAATTCCACGGAAAGCAAGAATCTTGGAAACACGACCCATTTCCACCAAAGAACCATCAGGACTTAAAGCTTTTATACTTTGATTAGATTGAATACTACCAGAATGAATACGTCCTGTTACAATACGACCCAAAAACGCATTTTTTTCTAAAATAGTACCTATCATCTTAAACTTTCCTTCAGCTATAACAGGCTGTGGAACATGTTCTATTATAAGATCAAACAAAGGTGATAAATCCAATCCTTGTGATACATCAAGAGAATCACTCATCCAACCAGCACGACCAGATCCATAAAGGATAGGAAAATCAAGTTGATCATCATTCGCATCCAATGAAGAAAAAAGATCAAACACCTCGTTTACTACTTCATCTGCGCGAGCATCAGAACGATCTATTTTATTTATAACTACTATTGGACGCAAACCTACTTTCAGTGCTTTACCAACAACAAACTTCGTTTGAGGCATAGGACCTTCTGCAGAATCAACTAATAAAACAGCTCCATCCACCATGGATAAAATTCGTTCAACCTCGCCACCAAAATCAGCATGACCAGGAGTATCAACAATATTGATACGAACTCCTTTCCAAACAACAGAAGTGACTTTTGCAAGAATAGTTATACCACGTTCTTTTTCAAGATCAGTAGAATCCATAACACGTTCAACAACGCGCTGATTATCACGAAAAGCACCAGATTGCTTAAGAAGCTCATCAACCAATGTTGTTTTCCCATGATCTACGTGAGCGATAATTGCAACATTGCGAATCTGCATATATCCAAATCTTCCATCTTATAAAAAACTACACCATCAAAATTGAGACATGAAAAAACTAATTCCACATCAACTTACAAACAATCGTAAAAAGATACTATATTGAGCAATATAAGCCATTGTATGTATTGCAAAACATCAATCTGTTTTCAAATGCGATAAACTTAAAGCTCTTTTACGCCTTGCAATAGTACGCAAACGCAAGGCATGTAACTTTATGAAACCCTCGGAGTCTCTCTGATCATACATATCCGTATCATCTTCAAAAGTTACCAGTTCATCAGAATATAAAGACTTATCACTATCACGCCCACAAACCATCACATTGCCTTTATAAAGCTTGAGCGTAACTGTACCTTCTACATATTCTTGACTTTTATCGATAAGAGATTGCAACATTTCCCTTTCAGGAGAAAACCAATAGCCCTGATAAATAAGAAGAGCGTATCTAGGCATTAAATCATCTTTTAAATGAACCGAACCTGAATCTAAAGCAATTGATTCAATAGCACGATGAGCAGATAATAAAATTGTACCACCAGGAGTTTCATATATTCCCCTAGATTTGATTCCAATAAATCTATTTTCCACCATATCAATGCGACCAATTCCATTAGAACGACCATATTGATTCAACTTTTCCAATAATACTTCTGGTGGCATAAACTCACCATTAATAGAAACGGCATCACCATGTTTAAAACCAATATCGATAAAAGTTGGAGTATCCGGAGCATTTTCAGGAGAAAGAGTAACTTTATATACATATTCAGGAGCATGCTGCGAAGGATCTTCAAGAATCCGACCTTCAGAAGAAGAATGTAATAAATTGGTATCTACTGAAAAAGGAGATTCACCTACTTTGTTTTTATCAATAGGAATCGAATGTTTCTCTGCAAAATCAATAAGATCCTGTCTGCCTTTAAATGACCAATGTCTCCATGGAGCAATAACTTGTATATCAGGATCTAAGGCATAAGCAGATAATTCAAAACGAATCTGATCATTTCCCTTGCCAGTAGATCCATGCGCAATTGCATCAGCCCCTGTTTTATGAGCAATATCAACTAAATATTTAGCAATCAAAGGGCGAGCAATAGCGGTGCCTAGTAAATAACATCCTTCATATACAGCGTTAGCTCTAAACATGGGGAATACATAGTCACGAACAAACTCTCTACGCAAATCTTCAACACAAACCTCTGCTGCACCAAGCAATCTAGCTTTATCACAAGCCGCCTTCAACTCCTCTCCTTGACCAAGATCAGCGATAAAAACCACAACTTCTAAGCCTCTTTCCACTTGCAGCCACTTTAACATGGCTAAAGTATCAAGACCACCAGAATAAGCAAGGACAACTTTTTTATTATTGATACACAAAAACAAATCCACCTATCTACAATTTAAAAGATAAAAAGTACTATACAGAAAAAACCACTTATATATGCAAACCTTGTATAGTAAAAAAGATATCAACCTAACTATCTTATACAATCTAGAATAATATAAATTGTATCAAATGACAACAGGACCTCCCTTATAAGATTCAAAAATGAATATTACACAGGGATAACAACCGATTTATTGATAAAAACCACAAAAAATATGATTTCAATTATGCGAAGATACTAGATTTAAAAAAATTACAAATCAACAACCATCATTTTTTGTTATTAGGGCTAGAAATAATATCTTTTCCTTTCGCCGAAACATCCCGATCAACAAATTCAATCACAGCCATAGGAGCACTGTCACCATATCGAAAACCAGTCTTCATAACCCTAAGGCACCCCCCATGACGTTCAGCATAACGATCAGCTATCACATCAAATAATTTAGAAACTACCTTAACATCCTTAATTTTAGATATTGCCAAACGACGAGAACTTAAGGTTTTTCTTTTCCCTAAAGTAACAAGCTTCTCAACAATAGGAAGCAGCTCCTTTGCTTTTTGATAAGTAGTTGAAATCTGCTCATGATGAATCAGAGAAACAGCCATATTCGCAAGCATAGACTTGCGATGACTAGTAGTTCTGTTTAATTTACGTCCACTGATAGCATGGCGCATTACATATCCCCTTCTTTTACCCTAAGATAAGTATCTTTTACTTCAACACTTATCTTCATATTTTTTAGCCAACTCTTCTATATTTTCTGGAGGCCAATTTTTTAAATCCATACCTAGGTGCAATCCCATAGTTGATAAAACTGTTCTTATCTCATTAAGAGATTTTCGACCAAAATTAGCCGTACGAAGCATCTCAGCTTCAGTTTTCTGAATCAAGTCACCAATATAAACTATATTATCACCTTTCAAGCAGTTAGCAGATCGAACAGAAAGCTCCAATTCATCAACTTTTTTCAGAAGAGCAGGATTGAAAGGAAGACGACATACATCTACTTCATCTTTTTCTTCTGTTTTAGGCTCTTCAAAATTTATAAACACATTTAATTGATCTTGCAAAATACGTGAGGCAAACGCAATAGCATCCTCTCCACTAATGGATCCATCAGTATCAATGACCATATTCAATTTATCATAGTCAAGAACTTGTCCCTCACGAGCATTTTCAACTTTATAAGATACCTTTTTAATTGGAGAATACAAAGCATCAATAAGAATTAAGCCGATAGGACTATTTTCTGGCTTATGATGTTTGGCTGGAACATAACCATGACCTTTAGAAACTGTTAATTCCATACGAATCACTGCGTCTACATCAAGACTACAAATCACATGATTTGGATTAAGTATTTCAATGTCATTGACAGTCTGTATATCTCCTGCAGTAACTACTCCAGGACCACGCTTAAATATAGTAACCTTCCTAGAACGATCACCTGACATCTTTAAATTAACGCCTTTGATATTAAGGATTATTTCTGTCAGATCTTCTCTAACCCCCTTTATAGAGGAAATCTCATGTAAAATACCATCAATTTGTACTGCAGTTATAGCAGCACCGCGTAAAGACGACAATAATACACGACGAAGAGCATTACCAATAGTATGAGCAAAACCACGAGGAAGAGGTTCAGCAACCAACATCGTTCTGTTTTCCTCCTCATTGTCAAGAATTGTAAATTCAATATTGCTCGGCTTAATCAATTCTTGCCAGTTTTTCTGGATCATATCACCAACCTTTTTTCAATCACCAACAAACGTATAGACAACCGGATTAGAGACAACCGGATTAAAATAACTCAACACTATATTGAATATAAAATCTTACTTAAAACGGACTTTTTTAAATACGACGCCTCTTGCGAGGACGACATCCATTATGAGCTATCATAGTTACATCACGAATAGAAATGATGGTAAATCCAATAGCTCGCAAAGCCCTTAAAGCTGAGTCACGCCCAGAACCTAATCCACTAACCCTAACATCTAGCATAGACATGCCATGAGCTTGAGCTTTTTTTGAACAATCATCAGCTGCAACTTGAGCTGCAAAAGGACTATTCTTGCGCGAACCAGAAAAACCAACCACTTTAGGAGAAGACCATGAAATAGTATTTCCTTGAACATCTGTTATCGTAATTCTAGTATTATTAAACGTCGACTCAACATGAGCAATTCCACAAGTGATATTTTTTCGCTCACGATTCCGAATACGCACAGGACCTTTAGGCATGAAAGGCCCCCCTATCTATTATAAACAATAAACATCCTAAACAGACAAACAAATCCAACTCCTCTAACAATCAAAACAAATACAAAAATAAATACTACTTGACCTTTAAAATTCCACCCCTGCCAGATTTTTTTACGGTTCGAGCATTAGTACGCGTACGTTGTCCGCGCACAGGAAGATTTCGACGATGTCTTAAGCCAGAATAACAACCTAAATCCATCAAACGCTTTATGTTCATAGCAGTTTCTCGACGCAAATCACCCTCAACCTGATAGTTTTGCTCAATAGTCTGTCGAATCTGTATAATCTCAGATTCTGTCAATTGATTTACACGGCGATCAAGAGTAATTTTTGATTTGTCACAAATATCCTTAGAAATTTTTAAACCTATACCATATATGTAACGAAGCGCTATAACCACACGCTTTTCACTCGGTATATTGACACCAGCAATGCGCGCCACACTAATATCTCCTTCCTAATTCATAAAACACAAAAATATTGAATTCAAAAAACTCAATAAACAAACTACAGTAGATCTAACGGAATAAACAATAATAATCAACCATTACAACATTTCTTTCTCACAGAAGCAATAATTGAATCAATATGTTTTGACACTAAACCTACATCTAACATCCCATCAACTGTATATAATAGACCATTGGATTTATAATAGTCAGTAATAGGAATAGATACCGTACGATAATCCTTAATCCTCCTAAGAAACACATCATACTTATCGTCTGAGCGCACAGATTTATCAGCAGAAACAGCCTTAGTAACACGATCCTCTATCCTTCTGAACATCGCATCATCATCAACCACCAGCTCAATAACCGCATCTATATTACATTTCATTTCAGCAAGAGAAACCTGCAAAGACATAGCTTGACCTATAGTCCGCGGATAACCATCAAGAACAAAACCTGAAACGCAATCAGAACATCTTATCCTATTATAAACCACTTGATTAACAACATTATTCGAAACCAAACGACCAGAATCTATAATATCCTTAATTTGTATACCAATATCAGTACATTTAACAACCTCATCTCGAAAAATATCACCCGTCGATAACTGAGGAACTCCCAATTTCTTAGATAATATGCAAGCCTGTGTTCCTTTTCCTGCGCCAGGCGGTCCTAAAAATACAACTCTCATCAACTTATCTTTCTACCCCGAAATCTGGACTTCTTAACAAATCCCTCGTATTGATGAGCAATCAAATATCCCTGAATCTGCATTATTGTATCAAGAACAACACTAACGACAATCAAAATAGATGTGCCACTAAGAGCTATTGGCACCCTAGAAAAAGAAATAAAAATCTCCGGAAGAATACATACAACGACAAGATAAATGGAACCAACAACCGTAATACGTGTCAAAACATAATCAATATGCTCAGTAGTACGTTCACCTGGACGAATACCTGGGATAAACCCGCAATGTTTTTTAAGATTATCAGCAGCATCTTTTGGATCAAAGACTATAGCAGTATAAAAAAACGCAAAAAATACAATAAATACAGCGTATAGAAATATATATAGCGGATTACCATGATTCAAAGAATTTAATACACTAGCAACCCACCCTGGAGACGAACTAGTATCAATAAAACCAGCAATAGTAGCGGGCAATAACAGCAGTGACGAAGCAAATATTGATGGAACTACACCAGCAGTATTAAGCTTTAAAGGAAGATAGGAAATATCATCCTGAAAGACACGATTCCCAACCTGACGTTTTGGATACTGAATTAATAAACGACGTTGTGACCGTTCGAAAAAAATAACAAAAGCAACTACCAAAATAACAGAAGCAAAAACTAATATTATTAATGTGGAGGAAATACTACCCACCCTTCCAAGTTCAAGAACATTAATAAAAGCAGAAGGCAAACCAGCAACAATACCACTGAATATGATAAGAGAAACACCATTACCTATACCAGAAGAAGTAATCTGCTCCCCCAACCATACAAGAAACATAGTACCACCGAGAAGAGTAACAACAGTAGAAAAAACAAAAAATGAATCAGAATCAAACACGATACCCTGACCATTTTTCAAGCCAATCGCAATGCCGAAAGCCTGCAAAATGCCAAGCACAACAGTGGCATAACGAGTATACTGATTTATAACTCTACGACCTTGTTCACCCTCTTTTTTAAGAGCTTCAAGCGCAGGAATCATTGTTGCAATCAATTGAACAATAATAGAAGCAGATATATACGGCATAATGCCAAGAGCAAAAACCGCCATACGCTCTACAGCACCACCCGAAAACATATTAAACAAACCAAATATGCCAGAACTTTTTGACTGGAAAGCTTTCGTATAAGCAACAGGATCAATTCCCGGCAGAGGTACATATGTACCAATACGACAAACTATAAGCGCAGCAAGAGTAAACAAAATTTTAGATTTTAAATCCTTCGCTTTTGCAAACGAAGAAAAACTCAGATTAGAAACGAATTGTTCTACTGCAGATGCCATAAAAACCTCAGATCCTTATTATAAAACAAATCACCATAACAAAAAAGCTTATCTCTATTTGCTCAAGACAAAACCACCGGTTAATTAAAAAAATACAATAAAAGAGATTACTCGGTAATAATCACTTTACCACCTAACTTCTCAATCTTAGCAACTGCGGCAACCGAGACGCCTGAAACTCGCAATATTAATTTTGCCTTTAAATCCCCATCAGAAAGAATACGTACGCCTTTATAACAACGACGAACCAGCCCAGAAGCAACAAGGACGGAAGAATTTATCTCAGAAGAACAATCCAATTTACCTTTATCTATATACTCCTGCAATCTTCCCAATGAAACTGTTGCAAACTTGGAGGCAAAAATATTCACAAATCCACGCTTTGGCAAACGCCTATATATAGCCATCTGGCCACCCTCAAAACCACGTATACTAACACCAGATCTAGATTTTTGCCCTTTAACACCTCTACCAGCAGTTTTCCCCTTACCAGAACCAATGCCACGAGCGATCCGCTTAACACTTTTAAAAGACCCTTTGTCGCAACGAATTTCATTCAACTTCATTTGCCTATAAACCCCTAATTATCCTTATTCAACAATACGAACAAGATGACGAACAGCACGAATCATACCGCGTATAGAAGGCGTATCCTCCAAAACTCGACAGCGATTTATCTTATTCAAACCCAAACCAATTAATACCCTACGCTGAACAGAAGGACGACGAATAGGACTTCCTATTTGCTTAACTGTTATTTTATTCACCTTAGAAGGACACACCTTAAATCACCTCATTATTCTTGGCAAAAGATCTAGATTTAGAAGAAGCAACGCGTCTTGATTGGATAAGAGAATACTTTATACCTCTACGAGCAGCAATATCTCTTGGATGAGATTGAAAGCGTAAAGCCTTAAAAACAGAACGAACCACATTATGCGGATTAGAGGAACCAATAGATTTTGCCACAACATCATGAACACCAAGCACTTCACACACTGCGCGTATAGCTCCACCAGCAATAACACCAGTACCAGGTTTGGCAGTTCGCATAATCACCTTACCAGCATCATGCTTTCCACTACTATCATGATGTAAAGTACGACCCTCTAATAGCGAAATAGAAACCATGTTTTTCTTAGCAGATTCAGTTGCCTTCCGAACAGCCTCAGGAACCTCACGAGCAGTACTATGAGCAAAGCCAGCCTTGCTTTTAGTATCACCCACAACAACCAAAACAGAAAATGCAAACCTACGACCACCTGGAAGAGCCGTAGAAACTCGCTTTATAGAAACTATTCGATCAACAATACTATTATCACGCTCCTCACGATTCTGCCAATTATCACGCTGAGAACGCTCTTTTTGCGCCATTACTACTACTTCCCTTCTAAAAATAACAAAAAATCACAACCATCGGCTAGCCAAACAATTAGAAAGCAATTCCGCCTTCACGAACAGCGTTAGCTAATGCCGCAATCCTACCACAATATACGGACGCACCACGATCAAAATAGACAGCGGTAATACCAGATTCTACAGCACGCTCTGCCAAAAGTTTTCCAACAGCAATAGCAGCATTAACATTCGCCCCTGTCCTCAAAGAAGAACGAAGTGGCTCATTTAAGCTGGAAGCAAAAGCTAAAGTATGACCTATATTATCATCTATAATCTGACCATATATATGCTTAGAAGAACGATATATACTTAAACGCAAACGGTTCTCCTTTGACACAAGTTTTAAAACTCGACGTACACGATCGGCACGACGGGAAATAGCTTTTTTCTTATTAGCCATAATAACATCCCACCCTACTTCTTCTTTCCTTCCTTACGCACAATAACTTCATCGTTGTATTTAATCCCCCTACCTTTATAAGGCTCAGCAACTCGATAAGCACGAATCTGAGCGGCAACATGTCCAACCTTTTGCTTTTCTATACCAGAAACAACAACCTCGGTCGGCTTAGAGACAGAGAGTGAAATCCCTTCCGGCGGATAATAAATAACTTCATGAGAAAAACCCAAATTTATTTTCAAACCGTTTTCTACCATAGAACAACGATAACCAACACCATTAAGCTCAAGCTTTCGCTCATATCCCTTCGTTACACCACACAAGCAGTTACTAAGCATAGTACGCAACATACCCCATGCAGAACGAACTTTCTTTGAATTATTGACAGGAACAACAGATAAAAATCCATCTTTGAGAATAACATCTATACCATTAACAATCATAAAAGAAAGAATACCCTTAGGACCCTCAAATTTTACCTCACGATTTTCAACTACGACACGTACATCATGAGGAATCTGGATCAACTTTTTGCCAACACGAGACATTTTAAAAATCCCAAATATAACGATCAGAAAACAAGATCAATTTTAAAAAACAGAACACAATACTTCCCCTCCAAGCTTATCATTTCGTGCTTTATAATCTGCCATAACCCCCTTAGAAGTAGTAACAATCGTTATACCCAAACCATTATAAATCTGAGGAATATCTTTATAAGAAGCATAAAAACGCCTTCCAGGTTTAGATATACAATTAATTTCACGTATTACAGAGCTACCGTTATGATACTTTAACTCAATTTTTAATTGAAATTTTCCTCTTTCGAGATCAATTATATCATAACCTATAATATAACCTTCTTCTTTTAAAACATCCAAAACCTTAACATGCAACCCAGAAAAAGTAGCAATAACAAACGACTTGCGTCGAAGGATGGCATTACGAATACGAGTTAACATATCTCCTAAACAACTCATAATAACTTTTCCCCTACCAACTTGACTTAGTAATACCTGGAATTTTACCCATACTTGCCAGCTCACGAAGAGCTATACGAGACAATTGAAAACGCCTATGAACACCGCGCGGACGACCTGATATTCGACATCTATTACGTAAACGAACAACAGAACCATCACGAGGCATAGAGCCTAAAACAAGCATTGCATTGAATCTTTCTTCTAAATTCAAAGATTTATTCATGAGCGTCTTCTTTAAAGAAGCTCGCTTAGAAGCATGACTAGCGACAATTCTAGCACGTCGCTTATTTTTCTCAATAGCACTCACCTTTGCCATATATTAATAACTCCTATAAATCATTTTGGAAAAGGAAAACCAAACAACATCAACAGATGTTTGGCTTCTTTGTCAACTTTAGTAGTAGTACAAATCGCAACATCCATACCCAAAATACTCTCAACTTTATCATAATACACCTCCGGAAAAACAATATGTTCCTTTATCCCAAAGGCAAAATTACCCATACCATCAAAACTTCTAACATTTAAACCCCTAAAATCACTAGAACGAGGAAGAGCCATATTAATCAAACGATCAATAAACTCATACATTTTTACTCCTCGCAATGTAACCTTAACACCTACCGGCATACCTTCTCTTAATTTAAAGCCTGCAATGGAACGACGCGCACGAGTAATAATAGGTTTTTGACCAGCTATCAAAGCAAGATCATTAGCTGCTAATTCGGATTTCTTAGAATCCGAAACCGCCTGACCTACACCCATATTGACCACTACCTTTTCTATTTTCGGAATCTGCATAACATTTTTATAAGAAAATTCTTTTTGCATTTCATCACGAATACGAATTGAATATTCCTTTTTTAAACGTGGCTCATATTTATCTTCACTCATCAATAGGCTCCCCAGAACGCTTTTCTACACGAATCTTTTTACCATCAACAATCGAAAAACCAATCCTAACCCCCTTACCACTTTTACCGACTAAAGATATATTTGAAAGATGGATAGATGCTTCTTTTGCGATAATACCAGCCTCCTGAGTAGGGGTTTGACGCTGATGACGCTTAACAATATTCACACCCTGAACAAAGGCACGCCTAAACTTACGAGAAACTCCCATAACTTGGCCAATTTTACCCTTGTCTCTACCAGTTAACACTATAACTTGATCACCTGTACGAATTTTTTCCACTGCCATCAATCCTTTTACATAACCTCTGAGGCCAAAGAAACAATTTTAAGATAACCTTTGCTACGCAATTCACGCGGCACAGGACCAAAAACACGACTTGCCAACAAATCCTTTTTATTGTCAATCAATACAACAGCATTTGTAGCAAAATCAAATGTGCTCCCATCAGAGCGGCGAACATTTTGACTAACCCTCACAACAACGGCTTTCTGAACGCTACCTTTCTTTACTCGACTACGAGGCACAACATCTGTGATTGACACAACAATCATATCACCAATAGAAGCAACTTTACGCTTTGAGCCTCCCAAAACTTTAATACACTTAGCCCAACGTGCACCAGAATTATCAACGACCAAAAGTTTAGTCTGCATCTGAATCATCTTTAAAACACCTTACATCAAAAAAAGAGCCCTTATACAAATATAAAAGGAACATAACAATTTATATATCAAAATAAACTATCACAAACCACAAAATGCTTTAAGACTATTAAACCAATTTATTTATCCAAAGAACGAATTGCCAGCCAATTTTTAGTCTTAGAAAAAGGAGCTCTCTCTTCTATATAAGCAACTTCTCCAACCTTAAATTCGTTATTTTCATCATGAGCCGCATATTTTTTAGAACGACTAATTGTTTTTTTAAGAACCCGATGGGGAAATCGTCTTTCAACTTTAACTGCAATAGTCTTATTAGCACTGCTACTCACAACTATTCCCCGCAAAATCTGTTTTGCCATCTATATATTATCCCCCTAAGACTTTTTCTTAAAACTATCACTATTCATTACAGTTTTTACACGAGCAATATCTCTTCCCATGCTTTTAATACGCGAAGGATTTTCAAGTTGACCAGAAGCTTTTTGAAACCGAAGTTTCAATAAGTCTCGTTTTAAACTAATCAATTTATCTTTTAGCTGATTGATATCCATAGCGAAAAGATCATCAACTTCTAACATCTTATTCTTCATTCTACAATCCGTTTTACAAATTTAGTGATGACAGAAAGCTTGGCAGCACCAAGACGCAAAGCCTCCCTAGCAACTTCCTCACTAACACCATCCAGCTCAAATAAAATACGACCTGGCTTAACACGGGATACCCAGTGATCATGAGAACCCTTGCCACCCCCCATACGAGTTTCGGTAGGTTTAGCAGTAACAGAAACGTCAGGAAATATACGCGATAAAACAATCCCATCACGCTTCATGCCACGACGGATAGCCCGGCGAGCAGATTCTATTTCTCTAGCGCTAACTCTATTAGGAGATTGAGCTTTTAGAGCAAACTCACCAAAGCTAACTTTAGAACCTGCCTTTGACACACCTTTTATACGCCCCTTAAATTGTTTGGAATATTTAGTGTTCTTTGGTTGACATAACATTTTCTTAATCTCTCTAAAAACTTAAAACTGCGATCCATCATTATACTAATACTACTTTAATTATCTTTGTCTAATACACGATTATTAGAATCCGTTACACCCTTTGAATCAAGAATCTCACCTTTACAAACATACACTTTCACACCACATATACCATATGCGGTTTTAGCAATAGCAGCTCCATAATCAATATCAGCACGAAGAGTTTGGAGGGAAACTCTTCCTTCTAAATACCACTCAGTGCGTGAAAGCTCTGCTCCATTAAGACGACCGGCACAAATAACCTTTATTCCATCAACCCCAAAACGCATAGCAGATTGAACAGCACGTTTCATGGCACGACGAAACAATACACGCCTCTCTAATTGCTGAGCAATAGATTGAGCTATCAAGGTTGCGTCAATTTCCGGCTTCGAAACCTCAACAACATTCAAATGAACTTCTGAACTTGTCATACCTGAAAGCTTTTTTCGAATCCTGTCTATATCAACTCCTTTTTTCCCAATAATCAAACCAGGGCGAGCGGAATGAACAGCCACACGACACTTCTTATGCGTTCTTTCTATCAAAATTTTAGCAACAGCCGCCTGCTTCAAGTCATGTTGCAAATACTTACGCATTGCCAAATCCTCATGTAAAAAAGAAGGATAGTCAGAACCAGACGCAAACCAACGACTATCAGATAGACGATTGACACCAAGTCGAAACATTATGGGGTTAATTTTTTGTCCCATTATACAACCTTTCTTTCATCTCGTATCTCACGAACTACAACAGTTAAATGAGAGAAGGGCTTATTAATACGACCAATACGTTGACGCCCCATGCAATGAGAACGCTTCATAACAATAGACTTGCCAACATAAGCTTCTGAAACCACAAGACAATCAACGTCAAGACCTTGATTGTTTTCTGCATTTGCTATAGCAGATCGAAGCGTCTTTCTAACCTCACCAGCAATTCTTTTACGTGAAAATTCTAAACCAGCAAGAGCATGGGAAACCTTTTTCCCCCTGATCATAGCGGCAACAAGATTCAATTTTTGAGGGCTAACCCGAATCATGCGCGCAACAGCATTAGCTTCGTTATCACTCAGGCGACGTCCTACAGTAGCAGCACTTACCTTACTCATAAACTACTTCCTCTTACTTTTTTTATCACCGCCATGCCCTTTGCAATAACGCGTTGAAGAAAAATCACCAAACTTAAACCCAACCATATCCTCAGTAACTGATACAGGAACATGTTTTTTCCCATTATACACACCAAAAGTCAAACCAACAAACTGCGGAACAATACAACAACTACGACACCATATTGGTATAACATCGCGACGATTAGAATCACGAGCCTTAGACGCTTTCTTTAAAAGATACTTAGCAACAAAAGGACCCTTCCAAACTGAACGAGCCATTTACCCTCCCTTTATTTTTTATTTTTATGTCGAGAACGAACTATAAAAACATCCGTAGATTTATTTGAACGTGTTCTCTTTCCTTTTGTAATCTTACCCCAAGGGCTACAAGGATCACGCCCACCCGATGTTTTACCTTCACCACCACCAAGAGGATGATCTACAGGATTCATAGCCACCCCTCTAACGCAAGGACGCAAACCACGCCAACGATTACGACCGGCCTTAGCATCATTGGTGTTTATATGATCTTGATTTGAAACAGAACCTATAGACGCCATACAAGATGACTGAACTACACGCCTTTCACCAGAAGCAAGAAGCAAAATAGCTTTACTCCTATCACGATCCACAATCTGAGCATACGAGCCAGCAGCACGGGATAATTGCCCTCCCTTACCAGGCTTCATCTCAACGTTATGCACCATAGTACCAACAGGAATAAAACGCAACGGCATAGCATTTCCTGGTTTTATATCAACAGCACTATTATTGGAAGAAATAACTTTATCCCCAACACACAAACGCTGTGGAGCCAATATGTAAGAAAATTCACCGGAAGGATATGAAATAAGAGCTATAAACGATGTCCTATTGGGATCATACTCTAATCTCTTTACGACAGCTTCAACATCGTGATTTTTACGCTTAAAATCAATAAAACGATATTTTTTCTTACATCCACCTCCACGAAAACGCACCGTTATTCGACCAGTATTATTGCGCCCACCTTTAGAACACAAACCCCTAGTCAAACCCTTTACAGGCTTTCCGCGGTGCAACTCATCTCTATTGATAATGACAAGCTGACGTCGGCCTGGTGTAACGGGATTAAAACTTTTTAACGCCATAACACGTATCCTTTAAAACCAATTTCCCTAAAGACCAACAGAAACATCAATAGAATACCCCTTAGCTAATGTTACAAAAGCTTTCTTACAATCCTTACGCGACACATATAAATCACGCGACGATCTGATTCGACTACGATTGGAAGAAACTCTACTAAAACGCTTCGACTTTCCCTTACGAATAAGAGTATTAACAGAAGCCACCTTTACATCAAATATAGATTCAACCGCAGACTTAATATCAGACTTGGAAGAATCTTTCTTAACATTAAAAACAACCTGATTATTACCTGACAATAAGTTAGATTTCTCAGTTATTACAGGAGAAATTATAATATCATAAAAGCGAACATTTATCATTTGAAACGATCCTCCAAAGCCTCAACAGCAGACCTAGAAAGAACCAACTTAGAACAACGTAAAATATCATAAACATTAATACCCTGAACAGGCAGCAGATCAATGTTTGGAATATTTCGACTAGCAAGTTGAAAGTTTCTGTCCAACTGAAAACCATCAATAATTAGCGCGTTATGTATACCAAGCACATCAAAAAGACCCGCCAAATATTTAGTTTTACACTCCTTAGATATCAAGTTGTCAATTATCATAATATCGTTAGAACAAAACTTATCAGAAAGGGCATGACGCAAAGCAAGCGCTCGCATCTTCTTCGGCAACGCACGTTTACTTTTACCTAGGACAGGGCCAAAAGCAGCTCCTCCACCACGAAACTGAGAAACAGATCTAGAGCTGTGTCTAGCGCGACCAGTCCCTTTTTGCGAATACATCTTAGAACCAGTACACGCAACATCAGAACGACCTTTTGAACTACCCCCACATTTTTTCTTACGCCAAGACTGCCAATGAATAGCCCTAGCCAAAATGCCCTGCTGAGGGTGCAAACCAAAAATTTTCTCGGAAACAGAAACTACTCCCATATTAGCACCATCAAGAGCCCTTACATCTAACTCCATCACGAAACCATCTCCTTCTTATTACCCATCGCATATCCAAAAGAATCACGAACAAGAAGCCAAGAATTGTTTTTAGCGCCAGGAACAGAACCCTTAATAAAAATCAATCCCCGTTTATCATCAACAGACAAAACTGTTAGATTCTTGATAGTTACACGATTAACACCCATATGACCAGCCATCTTTTTATTTTTAAAAACACGCCCAGGGTCTTGGCGAGAACCTGTTGAACCATGCGAACGGTGAGATACAGAAACACCATGTGTAGCACGTAACCCGCCAAAATTATGCCTCTTCATAGCCCCAGCAAATCCTTTGCCGATGGTAATACCCGTAACATCAACCAACTGACCAACATTAAAATAACTTGGACAAAACGAATAACCAATTTGTAGCAATTCATCTTCGTCAACTCGGAACTCAACCAATTTCTTTTTGGGAGATATGTTAGCAGATGAAAAAACACCTCTCATCGGCTTAGAAACATTTTTGATTTTTGCATTCCCAGCACCAACTTGCACAGCTGTATAACCATTCTTCTGCAAGGTCATATGAGCCACAACCTGACAATTTTCCAAACGCAATACAGTCACAGGGAGACGAATACCCTCAAGATTATATACACAGGTCATGCCTACCTTTTGCACAACAATACCTGAACGCATCAGTTCACCTCCCTTAAAAACAAAAAACTAAAGCCTAATAACCACATTGACACCAGCAGCAATCTCTAAACCCATTAAAGCATCCACAGTCTGAGGCGTAGGCTTCACAATATCAATCAAACACTTATGTATACGTATCTCTAATTGATCTCTACTCTTCTTATCAACGTGAGGAGACCTATTAACAGTAATCTTCTCTATCCTTCTAGGAAAACGAACAGGCCCCCTAATACCTACACCAGATTTTTTGGCGGTTTCCACGATATCCATCGCAGAAGAATCCAATATCTTCGAATCAAACGCCTCCAAACATATGCGAATTCGGGTATTCTGTTTATCACTTATCATCTATTTAGCCTTTTTTTATAAATTAGTTTATTATACATTCTCAAGCCAAGTTATTAGTGATGGTTAATATAATTATTCCAAAATCTGAGAAACAATACCTGCTCCTATCGTCCTACCACCTTCACGCATAGCAAAACGCTGATTCTCTTCAATTGCAATTGGATAAATCAACTCAAGTTCACACTCACAAGTATCACCAGGCATAACCATCTTAACTTCAGGAGGCAAAATCACCGTACAGGTAACATCCGTAGTCACACAATACATCTGCGGTCTATAATTATTACAAAAGGACGTATGACGACCACCCTCATCCTTCGTCAACACATAAATCTTACATTTAAGTCTGCGGTGTGGCTTGACCGAACCAGGCGCACAAATAACCTGACCTCTCTGAATAGACTCAAGAGATATTCCACGAAGCAATATACCAATATTATCTCCAGCTATAGCTTCTGTCATCTTCTTTCTGAACGTCTCAATAGCCGTGCAAGTTGTCTTAACAGTATCAACAATACCAACTATTTCAACATCATCACCCACCTTAATAACACCACGACTAACCCTACCGGTAGCAACAGTACCTCTACCAGAAATGGAATGAACATCTTCCACATGCATCGAAAAAGGACTGTCAATTGAACGAACAGGCGTCGGAATATAACTATCAACCGCCTTCATCAAATCATCAATAGACTTCTTACCTATCTCTTCATTGGTTCCTTCTATTGCACAAATAGCAGAACCTCTAATAACAGGAACATCGTCGCCAGGAAAACCATTTTTATTCAAAAGCTCCCTGATCTCCATCTCAACAATTTCAACAAGTTCCATATCGTTCTTGATAGCATCTATCTTATTAATGTACACAACAATTGATGGAATACCCACCTGACGAGCAAGAAGCACATGCTCCCTCGTCTGAGGCATCACTCCATCAGTAGCAGAACATACAAGTATTGCCGCATCAACCTGCGCAGCACCAGTAATCATGTTCTTCACATAATCAGCATGACCAGGACAATCAACATGACAATATGATCTACTCTCCGTCTGATAAGCAACATGCGAAGTCGCAATGGTAATACCACGAGCCTTTTCTTCCGGAGCCTTGTCAATAGCATCGTACGCCGTATAATCTCCATAGTACTTCGTAATAGCAGATGTAAGCGTCGTCTTGCCGTGATCAACGTGACCTATTGAACAAATACCAATTTGATCTAACTTACGAACAAAATCTTTAACCGCCATTCTATAATATCCCCTTATCCCTTTTTATCTTCAATAAACCAACAATGTAAAAAAACAAGAAACCGATTAACTTTACAAAAAAGTCAATCAATCACCAAATACAAAAGACTCTATTTCACCGACGAATACTTTTCTTGTATTTCTCTAGAAATATTCGCAGGCACAGGAGAATAATGACCAAAAGCCATTGTATATTGCCCTCTACCTTTCGTCATCGAACGCAAACAGTCCACATATTTGAACATATTAGCCAAAGGAACATATGAATTGATAACCACACACATGGAAAGATTTTCTTGTCCCTGAATCTGACCCCTACGCGAACTTAAATCACCAATCACATCGCCAACGCATTCCTCAGGAATAACAACATCAACCTTCATAATAGGCTCCAATAACTGAACCCCCATGCTACTTGCAGCCTCTCTAAAACAAGCCCTAGCAGCAATCTCAAAAGCAAGAACAGAAGAATCAACGTCATGATAGCCGCCATCAATTAACACAGCTTTCATTCCTAACATGGGAAATCCGGCCAAGGGGCCGGAAGATAACATGCTTTCAATACCTTTTTTAACACCAGGGATATATTCTTTTGGAATAGCACCACCAACAATCTTAGATTCAAATATAAAATCCTCTGTCCCTTCGGGATTTGGATAAAATCCTATCTTAACGTCAGCAAACTGACCAGCACCACCAGATTGCTTTTTATGAACATACTCGTACACGCAAGATTTAGTAATAGATTCACGATAGGAAACGTAAGGAGCGCCAACCTTAGCCTCCACTTTAAACTCACGAAGCATACGTTCAACAATTATATCAAGATGCAATTCACCCATACCAGCTATAATAGTTTGACCAGAATCTATATCTGACTTGACTCTGAAAGAAGGATCCTCCGCAGCAAGACGATTTAGAGCCAAAGACATACGCTCTTGATCAGCCTTTGATTTAGGTTCAACGGCAATCTGTATCACAGGATCAGGAAAGTCCATCTGCTCTAAAATCACAGGATTAGATGGATCGCATAAAGTATTTCCAGTTGTAGTTTCTCTTAACCCAGCCAGAGCAACAATCTCACCAGAATAAGCCTCTTCAATATCTTCACGAGAATTAGAATGCATCTGCAAAATACGACCAACGCGCTCTTTTTTGCCTTTCAGCGAATTTAAGACAGAATCACCCTTAGCAATTTTTCCCGAATAAATACGACAAAAAGTCAAAGACCCCACAAAAGGATCTGACATTATTTTAAATGCAAGCATAGAAAGAGGCGCGTCATCTGACGCATGAATTTCAATTTCATCAGAGGTCTTGGAGTTAATACCCTTAATAGGAGGAACATCTAAGGGAGATGGCAGATAATCAACTACGGCATCCAATAAAGGCTGCACCCCTTTGTTTTTAAAAGACGACCCACACAAAACAGGAACAACTTTGGTAGATATGGTTCCAAGTCGAATTAAAGAACGTATCTGATCGGCACTGATTTCATCACCCTTAAGATATGATTCCATTATGGAATCATCCATTTCGACAACAGATTCAATCATTTTTTCCCGATAAGAGTTAGCAGAATCTAGCATATCTTCGGGTATATCCACCACATCCCAACTTGCGCCTAAATCATCATCTTTCCAAATCAAAGCCTTCATCTCAACAAGATCAACAATACCCCGAAAATCAGATTCTGCACCAATTGGCAATTGTATAACCAAAGGATTTGCCCCAAGTCGAGTAGAAATCATTTCCACAGATCTATAAAAATTCGCCCCTAACTTATCCATTTTATTGCAGAAAATTATACTAGGAACAGAATATTTATCTGCCTGACGCCATACGGTCTCCGTCTGAGGCTCAACACCAGCATTGGAATCTAAAACAAATAGACCTCCATCCAAAACACGAATAGACCTCTCAACCTCCATAGTAAAATCAACGTGGCCAGGAGTATCAATAATAGTCAACTGCTTTGCAGTTCCATCACGCCCCTTCCAAAAGGTCGTAGTGGAGGCAGATGTAATAGTTATACCCCGTTCTTGCTCCTGCTCCATCCAGTCCATGGTAGCAGTGCCTTCATGCACCTCACCAATCTTATAAGCTTTTCCAGTATAATAAAGTACACGCTCAGTAGTAGTCGTTTTCCCAGCATCTATATGCGCCATGATGCCAAAATTTCGACTATCCTCTATCTTACATTTACGAGCCATATTCCTTGTGCCTTCTTCAATATTTTAAAAACGAAAGTGCATGAAAGCACGATTAGATTCAGCAACCTTATGCGTTTCTTCACGTTTCTTAACAGCAATCCCTCGATTGCTAGCAGCATCAACAATTTCCCCACCTAAACGATCAACCATTGTGGTTTCATTACGCTTCCGTGCTGCTGATATTATCCAGCGAATAGCAAGCGCCTGACTTCGCTTCGCACTCACCTCGCCAGGAACGCTATATGTTGCACCACCTACACGACGAGTACGAACCTCAACCTGCGGGCTCACATTACTCAATGCCTTATGGAATAATTCCACAGGATCCTGCTTTTCCTTGTTTTTAACAAAATCAAAAGCACCATACACTATTCTCTCTGCAACAGATTTTTTGCCATCATACATAATGGCATTCATAAATTTAGTTACAATAGGATTAAAAAATTTTGCATCACCAGATGCAGAACGAATCACCGCATTATGACGTCGGGACATAACAACTCTCTATTTTTATATAAACTGAAAGAGTTTGAAAAAATCAAACACTTTTACAAAAAATATCATACCTATTTAGGACGACTAGTTCCACAATTAGAACGACCATTTTTTCGATTCTTCACACCTTGACAATCAAGAAGACCCCTGATTACCCGATACTTAACCCCAGGAAGATCTTTGACACGCCCTCCGCACAACACAACTACTGAGTGCTCCTGCAGATTATGACCCTCTCCTGGAATATAGCCTATAACCTCAAAATTACTAGTAAGTCGAACTTTAGCAACCTTGCGCAATGCCGAATTAGGCTTCTTAGGAGTCACAGTATAAACACGCAGACATACCCCCCTCTTCTGAGGACTACCCTTAAGCGCAGTAACCTTAGTGCGCATAGAACCAACTTTACGAGGCTTGCGCACAAGTTGATTAATAGTAGGCATTAACACCACTCTTCCTGAACATCTTATTCCTCACATTCATAATCCAAAACAAAATATAACGACGCAAAAAATACACTGGCAAATCTAAGACGACACGCATAAAAAAAGAACCCATGTCGAGTAAAACGACATGTTCATTAAAAAACCATATCATCAAGCAAAAAGCCAAATATTAGGATACCAATAACCAAAAAGTTATAAGGAATACTGCCCGTCGTAATATTTTCTACATCATACGTCAAGACAAATCCGTATAAAATTATCATAAAAACTAAAATATAGTTTCACTCATAACAATTTTCTTTCCTATTTTAAAGTTTTTTTTGAAAATGTCATCCAAAAAACCAATATATTTGCTTTTTATTTCCCCCAGAACAATTACACTTTTTAAGCTTGTAAAGATCATCATTAAGAAAATCAATAGTTGTTTGACATGTGAAGATACGAACTTCAAAATATAATTAATAAAAAACAATATACTACTGATGGACAATACAACAAAATATCACTTTGTGGTTATATAAAAAATTAAGATGTTTACAAAATGATTATTTTATTCCTTAATAAGGCAGTTTTCTATTCGCGATAATAATTGTAAATTACATAAAGATTTTCACAATATGAATAGCTTAACTATTTTCGAATGTAAATAATGATGAGAAGTTTAAACCAATATCAATGACTGACAAAAAACAGAAAATAAACCTAACAATGATTCGCAATCTTGCGAATATACTTAACGAAACTAATTTAACAGAGGTTGAAATAGATAGCGATGGAACGCACATTCGCCTGCTAAGATCTCCGCAAAAAACAACTATAACAAGCTATTGTCCTCCAGAAGAAGAGAATGCTATACAAATAACAGAGTCTTCTAAATCAAAAACGCTAACCAGCGCAACATCAAAATCTGATATATATCCCCTAAATCTACACACAGTGAAATCGCCGATGGTTGGCACAGCATATATAGCAAGTAGCCCAGGAAGCAAACCATTCGTTGAGCAGGGTAGTATCGTACAGAAGGGACAAACTCTACTTATTATTGAAGCTATGAAAACTATGAATCATATCGTTGCGCCATGTTCTGGTAAAATTCATGATATTGACGTAAAAGACGGACAATTAGTTGAATATGATGAAACTCTCATAGTTTTAGAATGTGAAGAAGAAGATATATGATTTATAAAGTTCTTATCGCCAACCGCGGAGAAATTGCTCTTCGTATTTTGCGAGCTTGCAAAGAATTAGGAATTTCGACAGTAGCAATACATTCAACGGTAGATTCTGGTGCGATGCACGTAAGACTAGCAGATGAAAGTGTATGTGTAGGCCCTCCCCCCTCAAAAGACAGTTACTTGAATATCCAGCAAATAGTTGCCGCATGTGAGGTAACAGGAGCAGATGCTGTTCACCCTGGCTATGGCTTTCTTTCAGAAAACGCAAAATTTGCTGAAATATTGGAGGCTCATAATATCAAGTTCATAGGACCATCTTCTGAACACATAAAAATTATGGGCGATAAAATTACCGCTAAAAAAACTGCTAAACAACTTGGAATACCTGTAGTTCCTGGATCTGAAGAAATTTTCTCTGATAACGCTTTGAATGTTGCTAAAGAAATAGGTTTTCCTGTCTTAATAAAAGCATCTGCAGGAGGAGGTGGACGTGGCATGAGAATATCACATTCTGAACACGATCTCTTAGAAGCCATTTCTCAGGCACGTTCTGAGGCTTTAATATCCTTTGGAAATGATGCCATTTATATAGAAAAATACCTTAAAAACCCGCGCCATATTGAAGTACAAATCTTTGGTGACGGTAAGGGACAAGCTGTACATTTTGGTGAACGTGATTGCTCTTTACAGCGTCGTAATCAGAAGATATGGGAAGAGGCACACTCTCCCGTAATCAGTGCAAATGAGCGAGAACAAATAGGGCAAATATGTGTAAATGCCATGAAGAGTATTGAATACTGTGGCGCTGGGACAATCGAATTTCTATACGAAAATGGAGAGTTCTACTTTATTGAAATGAATACACGATTACAAGTAGAACATCCTATTACAGAAGCTATTACAGGAATAGACCTTGTGCATGAACAGATCCGAGTTGCATCGGGAAATTATTTGTCTGTTCAACAGAAAGATATAGTTTTTTCTGGTCATGCTATTGAGTGCCGTATTAACGCCGAAGATTCAGAAAAATTTATTCCATCCCCTGGAAAAATTACTCATTTTCATGCCCCTGGCGGTCTCGGTGTGCGAATGGATTCTGCAGCTTATCAAGGATATATAGTCCCTTCCCAATATGATAGCCTTGTTGCCAAATTAATTGTACATGGAAGAACTCGAAAGGAGTGCATGATGCGCTTGAATCGAGCCTTAAATGAATTCGTAATAGACGGAATAAAAACCACTATACCGTTATTCCAAAAACTCATAAATCATGAAGACATAATAAAAGGATGTTATGATATCCACTGGTTGGAAGAAAACTATCTAAATAATAAAACTATTAGCTCTTAAATTATAAAAAATAGCAACGATGTGAATGTAACTCCGGACACTATAATACAAGCATATTCTTTAGGAATTTTTCCAATGGCGGATTCGGCTAATAGCCAATGTATTTCATGGATAAAACCTAAAAAAAGAGGAATAATTCATATAGAAGAATTTCATGTTCCCAAAACCTTAAAGAAATTCATTAAACGCGGATTATACGATATTACCATTGACCATGCTTTTGAAGAAGTTATATCTTACTGTTCGCAAAAAACAGAAAAACGTCCAACAACGTGGATTAATACAACTATTCACAAATTATATATTGATTTGTTTTATATGGGATATGCACATAGTATAGAAGCTTGGAAAGATGGAAATCTAGTAGGAGGATTATACGGATTATCTTTAGGAGCTATATTTTTCGGAGAGAGCATGTTTTCAAATACGGACAATGCATCAAAAGTATGCCTCGTACATCTGGTTGAACACATTAAAAAACGCAAATTCTTGCTTATAGACACACAATTTATTACTGATCACCTAAAGCAATTTGGAGCAATAGAAATCCCTCATAGCAAATATATTAAAATTCTCAAGAATGCATTAGAATACAAAGATATATCTTTCAATGCATCCATAGGTAATTGTCAGTAAAACATACTTGTTCAATAAAATCAGATTAATAATATATTTATATGAGTTAAAGTTGCAAACCTTTAATGAGTTAATGACTGATTAGATTTATCAATAACCTTATCTATAGGAAGAAGCAATTGCTGCTCACCTTGGTTATATTCAATAGGTTGTGGCATCCTTATTAGTGCATGCTTGAGCACATCTTCCATGAAAGACACTGGTATTATTTCTAGCTCATTTTTAACATTTGCAGGAATATCTACTAAATCCTTAATATTATCTTCAGGAATCAAGACTTTTTGTACGCCAGCTCTCAAAGCAGCAAGCAATTTTTCTTTGAGACCACCTATCGGCAAAACCCGACCTCGTAATGTCAGCTCCCCTGTCATAGCAACATTTTTATTAACTGGTATGCAAGTCATAACAGAAACAACTGAAGTCGCCATAGCAATGCCCGCAGATGGACCATCCTTCGGTGTAGCTCCTTCTGGAACGTGAACGTGAATATTAGTATTATTAAATTTAGAAGGATCAATACCAAAATCTATAGCTCTTGATTTAACGTAAGAGGATGCCGCGAAAATTGACTCTCTCATAATGTCCTTAAGATTTCCGGTAATTGTCATTTTACCTTTTCCAGGCATTATAACACCTTCTATCGTCAGCAATTCACCACCCATCTCAGTCCAAGCTAATCCAGTAACAATACCTACCTGATCATCTCCTTCTATTTCACCATGTTTATAGGATGGAACTCCTAGGTAATCCTGCAAATTATCCACATCAATAGAAACAATCTTTTCACTGCCTTTAGCAATCTTTGTAACAGCCTTACGAGCTAATTTCATCAATTCTCGTTCAAGACCACGCACCCCTGCTTCGCGAGTGTAATATCGGATTATCTTCAAAAACACATCATCATCATTTATAGAAAATTCTTCCGGTTCTAGAGCATTTTCTTTCATAATTTTATTAACAAGATAACGCTTAGATATCTCTAATTTTTCTTCCTCTGTATAACCAGCAATGCGAATAATCTCCATACGATCCATCAATGGAACAGGAATATTTAAAGTATTAGCAGTCATAATAAACATAACATCGGATAGATCATACTCAACTTCTAAGTAATGATCAACAAAAGAGTAGTTCTGAGCAGGATCTAAAACTTCCAATAATGCTGCAGACGGATCACCGCGATAATCCTTTCCCATTTTATCTATTTCATCAAGCAAAAGCAAAGGATTGCTTCTATTTGCCTTTTTAAGAGACTGTATAATCCTACCAGGCATAGAACCTATATACGTTCGGCGATGCCCACGAATATCAGCTTCATCACTCGTTCCACCAAGAGACATTCTAACATACTGACGTCCAGTAGCCTTGGCAATAGATTGAGCCAACGAAGTCTTTCCAACTCCAGGCGGGCCAACAAAACAGAGAATCAACCCCTTATGCTTAACTGTACGCATTTGTACAGCCAAATACTCAATAATTCGTTCTTTAACCTTCTCAAGACCAAAATGATCTTTATCAAGAATACTAGAGGCGAAACCTAGATTCTTTTTGGTCTTTGATTTTTTATCCCACGGAATACCTAATAACCAACCCAAATAATTTCTAACCACAGAAGACTCTGCTGAGATCGAACTCATCTGACGCAATTTTTGCAACTCAGATAAAGCCTTTTCACGTGCCTCCTTTGAAAGTTTGGTTTTAGCAATACGTTCCTCAAAATCACTTATCTCATTACGACCTTCTTCACTATCATCAAGCTCTTTTTGGATCGCTTTCATTTGCTCATGTAAAACATGCTCACGCTGCATCTTGTCCATTTGATTTTTAACACGAGAACGTATACGATTTTCAATCTTTAAAATAGATATTTCGCTCTCCATGAAATTAAGAATTTGCTCAAATCTATCTTTCACAGAAATAGTTTCTAATATCTTCTGTCTTTCAACTACCTTTATTGATAAATTAGCAGCGATAATATCGGCCAATTTTGAAAAATCTTCAATCTGAGCAGTAATCCCAGCGATGTCAGGAGAAATCTTCTTGTTTAATTTTATATAATTAGCGAATTCTGATCCGACAGAACGGGCAAGAGCTTCAACTTCTATTGAATCTTCAACTTGATCAAACAACACCTCAGTTGCGGCTTCTAAAAATTGCTCACTTTGCGTACATTTAACAATACGTGCTCTTAATTTGCCCTCAACTAAAATCTTTACAGTACCATCGGGCAATCTAAGAATCTGTAATATATTAACTATAGTACCTATTTTATAAACAGAGGAAATATCCGGATCCTCATCATCCGAATTAATTTGAGTAACCAATACTATCTTCTTATGAGAGTTCATTGCCTCATCAAGAGCTTGTATCGACTTTTCGCGCCCCACAAACAAAGGGACAATCATATGAGGAAAAACTACAATGTCACGCAATGGCAAAATCGGATAAACCGCATCATGACAATGACTTTCTGTTTTGTCTTCACACTTAGTACTTATTTTTTTTTCATCTTTCTGATTCAAAATAAATCACCGCAAAACAAATAACAACAACACCTTAATATTGCAGATAGAGATTCATATACGCAATTTCAACCTCTAATCCAATATCAAGAACAAATGATACCTAACAAACAATAAAATAAGGCATATAAATCCTATTTGAATTTTATTTTGTCAACAATTAGAATATCACACAAACCATAAGGTGATAGAAATAAAATCCAAAACAGATCAATTTTATATACTATGCGCCACTCCAAAATCCTAAAAATATCTATAAAAATGCCTTAATATATCAAAATCACCCAATCTAAGCAGATACATTAGTTTTTCCCTTAACTCTATCAGCATATACATTAAGAGGACGAGATTTGCCCTGAACAACATCATCAGATATTATAATACTAGAAACCCCCTTGAGAATAGGTAATTCAAACATAGTATCAAGAAGTATTTTTTCCATGATAGAACGCAAACCTCTAGCTCCCGTCTTATGAACAATCGAAAGTCTAGCAATTTCCCGTAAAGCATCTTCATGGAAAACAAGCTCTATATCCTCCATCTCAAAAAGACATTTATACTGTTTTACTAAAGCATTTTTTGGTTCTGAAAGAATTCTAACAAGAGAATCTTCATCCAAATCTTCAAGAGTTGCTAATACAGGCAAACGACCTACGAACTCTGGAATCAATCCAAACTTCACAAGATCTTCCGATTCAAGATCACGCAACACCTCTCCTACAAGGCGATCATCTAAATTTTTTACATCTGCAGAAAAACCAATTGAAGCTTTTTTCCCCCTAGCAGAAATTATTCGATCTAAACCTGCAAATGCACCACCGCAAATAAACAAAATATTTGTTGTATCTACTTGTAAAAATTCCTGCTGAGGATGTTTCCTTCCTCCTTGCGGAGGAACAGACGCAATAGTTCCCTCCATAATCTTGAGCAAAGCTTGTTGCACACCTTCTCCAGACACATCACGAGTAATAGATGGATTATCTGATTTTTTAGAAATTTTATCAACTTCATCAATGTATACTATACCACGCTGAGCGCGCTCTACATTATAGTCAGCAGCTTGCAACAACTTGAGAATAATATTTTCAACATCCTCGCCAACATAACCAGCTTCCGTTAAAGTTGTAGCATCAGCCATTGTAAAAGGAACATCAATAATACGAGCTAACGTTTGAGCAAGATAAGTCTTACCACATCCCGTAGGTCCGACTAAAAGGATGTTAGATTTTGAAAGTTCTACACCACTATTTTTTGAAGAATGAGCTAGACGCTTATAATGATTATGAACAGCAACCGATAAAATTTTTTTTGCCTGATTCTGACCAATTACATATTCATCAATAATATTAAGAATCTCTTGAGGAGTAGGCACTCCTTCATGCGACTTAGCAACAGAAGATTTATTCTCCTCACGAATAATATCCATGCACAATTCAACACATTCATCGCATATCAAAACATTAGGGCCTGCAATCAATTTTAGTACTTCTTGCTGATTTTTCCCGCAAAATGAACAATAAAGCGCATTCTTTTGCACACTACCATTACCATCGGCTTTGCTCATCAAACCCTCCTTTTAGTCACAGAACAAAAAAATATTCTGAACAAGTTAGCAAACATCAACAACCCTCTATTACATCAATATATAAAACTATTTCACCATGCTTTTTATACACTAAAAAATCATTCCCTTAGTTTCTATGGCAGGAATTAATTTTAAATGAAGATAAATATTTGAAAACTATAATAACCAGCCTAGTTATCAACACATAAAATCATATATTGGTGAATATACAATTTTATTTATTTAGCATTACTTTTAATATCAACACGAGATACTAATACCTTATCAATCAGTCCCCAATCACAAGCTTCATCCGCAGACATAAAATAATCTCTATCCAATGTCTGCTCTACTTCTTCATATGTTTTTCCACAATGTGTGACATATATCTGATTCAAACGACGTTTTATCTTAATAATATCTTGTGCATGACGTTCAATATCAGATGCTTGACCTGAAAATCCTCCTGACGGTTGATGAAGCATAACTCGCGTATTAGGCAATGCAAAACGCATTCCCTTTTTGCCGGCAGATAAAAGCAAAGATCCCATGGAGGCGGCTTGACCTATGCAAAAAGTAGATACAGGAGGATTAATAAACTGCATAGTATCATAAATCGCCATTCCAGCAGTTACGACTCCTCCTGGAGAATTAATATAAAGAGAAATTTCTTTCTGAGGATTTTCTGCCTCAAGGAATAAAAGCTGAGCACATACAAGCGTAGCCATATGATCTTCAATTTGACCAGTAATAAAGACAATACGCTCCTTCAAAAGACGAGAGTAAATATCGTAAGAACGCTCTCCTCTATTTGTTTGTTCCACAACCATCGGCACAAGACCCAACGAAACACTCGCAGAACTCTCTATACACTCTTGAAAATTCACCTCAACTACTCCCTCAATAGAAAGTTTACATACATATCAAAATGCTAATTTTTCTTTAAACAACAATCAAAAAATCGAATCATACATACGATATAACAAACATTCCCATATAAATACCTACAAACTGTTAATATTAACCAGAAACGAACAACAAAACCCATTGGCAAAATTACAAATAAAGAAATAACTTAATGGGCAATTATAGCGGAAGCAAAACATGTTACAATAAATATACCACTTTATTCATAAATATAATCTAGCAAATTTATGCTAGAATGAGGAATTATAATATGATACGAAAATTTTCTTGCAATTACTTAATATCAAATAATAGATCGCTTACGACATTTCCATGAGATCAATAATTATAAAAATAATAAGAAAAAATCATGTAAAAGCAACGATACATCGCATTTCCAAGAATTTTAAATGGAAAAATGCAGAATATATGCAATAACAAGAACATTAGTATCAAGCAAAATAAATCATGCAAATCGTATTAACAGTACATAGAGATCACCAATATTTATAGACCCATACATAAAAAATATTTGCCAATAAAAACATAGGTAACATGAAAGCAAATCAAATAATACTAATTTAAAATAATCATATAACTATTACACATATTATCCTCAATATACAAAAGATATACCCAATTTTTAATACCGAAACATACAATTAACCAATTTATGATTATTGGAAAACATAAATTTCAATAACTTAAAGAATTTACATCTCCCCTCTTACCCCCAGAAGAATCTCCCAAACGAGATGATTTGTATTTTTCGTAATCTTCGAAATTACCCTCAAACCACTCAACATGACCATCACTTTCAAAAGCTAAAATATGCGTTGCTAGACGATCCAAAAACATACGATCATGACTAATAATAACAGCACATCCTGCAAAATTTTCCAAGGCATCTTCAAGAGCAGATAAAGTCTCTGTATCCAAATCATTAGTAGGCTCATCAAGCAAAATTACATTTCCACCGCTTTTGAGAATTTTAGCTAAATGAACACGGCCACGCTGTCCTCCTGAAAGATTATCAACGCGTTGCTGCTGCTCTGATCCTTTGAAATTAAAAGCACTACAATAGGCGCGTGAATTGATTTCATATGTACCAAGCTTAATGATATCATCACCCCCAGAAATTTCTTCCCAAACTGTATTGTCCGCACTCAACGAATCTCTACTCTGATCAACATAACTTAAATCAACCGTCTCGCCGATATGAATGGAACCAGAATCAGGATTCTCAGATCCAGTGATCATCCGAAATAGCGTGGTCTTACCTGCCCCGTTAGGACCAATAACACCCACTATTCCTCCTGGAGGTAATTTAAAAGAAAGATTATCAATCAACGTACGACCATTATATGATTTAGAAATATTCTGAGCATCAATAACAACTTTTCCTAAACGTTTTCCCGCAGGAATAATAATCTGAGCATTTCCAGGATTACGATTTGCAGACGATTCAACTAATTCTTCATAAGAACGAATACGAGCTTTAGACTTAGATTGCCGCGCTTTTGGAGAAGAAACAATCCACTCCCTTTCTCTCTCTATTGATTTTTGACGAGAAATCTCTTCACGATTCTCCTGAGACATACGTTTAGCTTTCATTTGAAGATAAGAAGAATAATTTCCCTGATAAGGAATTCCTTTTCCACGATCAATTTCCAAAATCCAACTTGTAACATTATCCAAGAAATAACGATCATGAGTTACCATAAGAACGGCACCTGGATAGTCTCGCAAACATTTTTCCATCCATGAAATAGTTTCAGCATCAAGATGATTTGTAGGCTCATCAAGCAACAAAAGATCTGGTCGAAAAAGCAGTAATCTACAAAGCGACACACGACGTTTTTCTCCTCCAGAAAGAGATTCTATTTTAGCATCTCCGCGAGGACAACGAAGTGACTCCATAGCTTTTTCCACATCAGTGTTCAAATCCCATAACCCTTGGCTATCAATGATATCTTGTAATTTCATCACCTCTTCTGCAGTTTCTTCAGAATAATTCATTATGAGCTCGTTGTACCGATCAAGAACAGATTGCTTATGAGCAACCCCTTCCACAATATTTTCCTTAACATTTTTGGAAAAATCTAATTGCGGCTCTTGCGGCAAATAACCAACAGTAAATCCTTTAGCTAACCAAGCTTCTCCATTATACTCATTGTCAATGCCAGACATAATTCGCAAAATAGTTGACTTACCAGCACCATTTGGTCCAAGAATACCGATTTTAGCACCCGGATAAAAAGAAAGATTAATATTATCTAATACCTTCTTATTTCCAAAAAGTTTACTAAGTCCAGACATATGATAAACGAACTTACGCGCCATAAAAACCACTCCTATCTTTTAATTTAGTTTTAGGCTAATTATGCTATCAAATCAACGACTGATATATGTAGAGAATAGTTTTTGACAAAAACTTATCTCTCAACTGTTTGAGAAAAATAGGATTAAAATTTCTATGAAACAAAAAACACTACTACTTGAAAATATCGCAACAAGCAACATAACCTATTCACATCACCAAACACTACCTTCTTCCCCTCGTGCAGCCATACTTATCTGTCAAAGCATTGAAGAAAATAGTACTGATTATAACCTTTTATGCAAGTGTCTCACAGAAGAAAACTTAGCCGTTTATATCTACAGCTATCAAGATGTAAAAAAAACACCTAATATTATTTCTAGTATAGATTATGATAAGCAAAATGTCACAACAACAATCACACAAGATGTAATGAAATTGCGCAAGTTAATTTCCGAAAATCATGGGAATATACCTGTTTTATTATTGGGATATTCGTTGGGAACAATCATAGCACTGTCCACCCTTATAAGTTATCCTAATGAATTTTCTGGTATCGCCTTATGGAATCTTGACTTATACTTTGAAAAATACAACTGTCTGATTATAGAATTGGTATTGAAAGCAGAAAAATTCTTCAAAGGATCAGACGTCCCAAGCAGATTCATGCACCATGTTACTTCCAGTATATTGACTAGAAACAAACAAAATTGGAAATACTTTTTGAATAATCCCTCATCCAATCTAAAATCTAAGACAGATGGAACAATCAATCATACCCATTACCTAAATATACCAATATCAACTTGGTTGGAATTGATGTCTTTATCTAATAATATCAATTCCGTAGGATCTTTTAACTCACTATCAAGATATAATTCTTTTTGTCTCATCGGAGGAGGCAATGCCATAAACAAGGTTGAAGATAACTATCAAATGTACAACTTAGCACAAAGATTACAAAGTGAAGAATTTTATGATGTATCTTTGATAATTTTGCCTCCTGATCCAATTGATCAATTGCAAAACAAGGTGCCTGATAGAGCAATTAAAACACTGCTCCATTGGATAGTTAAATCATATCTACCAAAAATTACACCCCTCATAACTCACCATATGGAATAGATTTAATAAAACCAATATAACAAGCAAATGAATATCGTCAGTATAACTGATTTTGATATAGCTATGCTATTTTTCTATAAATACATCATTAAAAATAATTTTTTACTATGAAAATATCCAGAACATAGATACATTAGGGAGCTAGTTTAATACATAATATTTGTTATATAGAATTGTTCTTCTATACCAAATACTTTAGTAGAAAAATAAAACGTAATAACATATCATTTTTTAAGTTGACCAATCACATCGACATGCATATAGTTGTTGCTCTGAGGGTTGATTTCTATAGTTATAAACTCTGAGAGCGTGTAGCTCAGCTGGTAGAGCAACTGACTTTTAATCAGTAGGTCCTGGGTTCGAGACCCAGCGCGCTCACCAAATTTTATTGGTGAATTGGTTTATAAAATATCGGCAAATCGGCAAATAAAATAAAGTGGGATTTTATTTAATAGACAATTAAAGCTATCTGATATAAAGAAACTATTTTTTCCTATATGCAAAATATGAGTGATATTCGCCTTATTAGTACGACGTATTGATTCGCATAGTATTTGTTGGAACATGTTATAAAAATCACAGTTAACCGTATCAAGTTAATTTTAAACATTCTATATTAACTAATATTTCTGTTCAAATAAAACAAATAGTTATTTTGATAGTAGAAAACAACCCTTAGAGCACTGTTGTTAATTATTCTAATCAAAAGAACAATCAGAACTCCCCACGAAGTAACCGACTCTTTTGACGATTCCAGTCATGTTTCTTTTCATCCTCACGCTTATCATAATTCTTCTTACCCCGCGCAAGCGCAAGATCAAGTTTGGCGAATCCTCTCTCATTAAAATAAATTTTCATTGGGACAAGCGTCATACCTTCGCGACGCACAGCTGAATATAATTTACCTATATCCTTCTTGTGCAACAAAAGTTTACGACGTCTTCGCGGAGAATGATTGAAACGATTGGCTTGAGTATATTCAGGAATATGAGCATTCAACAACCAAATCTCATCATTTTCACAGACGGCATAAGAATCAGAAATATTGATCTTCCCTACACGCAATGACTTAACTTCGGTGCCAGTTAATACAATACCAGCCTCATATGAACGAGTAATATGATAATTATATCGAGCTTTCCTATTTTCAGATATATTTTTTCTAGATAGGTTGCTTCTAGATTTAGAGCCCATACACTTCCCTATAGCAGATATAACGCATAGCAAAGACCTCTACAAGATAAACATTTCTCGTACGATTATCTCATTATAATATCCCGGCATGTTCAAGAGCTTGATCAATGGCTATCATGGTATTTTTTTCAAGATTTGATACCATAGGAGATCTCACATGAACAGATATGTTTTTACCTAAACGAGATAATGCGTATTTTACTCCACATACAGGAGGCTCCATAAGCAAAGCTTTATGTAGCGGCATAAGCCTATCTTGATATTCACGTGCTAAGCAATAATTTCCATCACGAGTTGCTTTCTGAAGTTCAGAACATAACTTGGGAGAAACATTTGCTGTAACAGAAATACACCCAACACCCCCATGAGCATTAAACCCTAAAGCAGAAGGATCGTCTCCTGATAACTGCACAAAATCAGATCCACAAGCAATACGATACTCTGACACTAACTCAATTTTTCCCGTAGCATCTTTTACTCCCACTATATTTGGATAAGTTGTTACCAATTGCACCATCGTATCAACATTCATTTCAATAACAGTACGACTTGGATTGTTATAAATATAAATTGGTAAATTCACAGCCCTCGCAATAGAACCAAAATGCTCCAATAACCCATTTTTATTAGGTTTGTTATAATAAGGAATAACAACCAACAAAGCATCTGCTCCAATATTTTGAGCATGTATAGCTAATTCAACAGATTCTTTAGTATTATTAGAACCCGCTCCAGCCATAACAGGAATACGACCAGCAGATGCCTTGACACATAATTCAACAATTCGACAATGTTCTTCATGAGATAAAGTTGAAGATTCCCCTGTTGTTCCCGCAGTAACTAATCCGCTGGATCCCTCAGATATTTGCCATTCAATATGCTCAAAAAAAGCATCCTCATCAATAAAATCATCCTTGGTAAAAGGTGTGATCAGAGCAGGAATAGATCCTTGAAACATAAAATACCCCATAGATATTGTTTTTAAATTTCACAACAATAGAAAAATGGCAAAATATAATAAAACTCACCAAAAACACTTTGTTATAAAGCACATCCCGTACACCTTGAAACAAAATAGAAAATTTATATCTTAATTTGAACATGCTGCCCACATACTGTAACAAACACGTTTAAGTTTGGCAATAATCATGGTATATAGTTAAAAGGTTGAAAGACTTATATATAATGAAACTCCTTTCGAAGTGAATCGTGCTTTTATGACAAATGTTAACCATAATAATAATATTATTCAACATATAAAAACACAATGATCAAAGGGTTTTTAGTATATTAATAAATTGTATAATTTCTTACCATCTATAAGAATAATATTATCAGCATATTCACAATAGCTAAACTTCAGCAAAATATTTATTGGAACAGCATAACAATAGATAAAAATTGTACAAACAACGTGCTGAAAAAGATTTGTCCAAGATGATAAAACAAAATACAGTACTAATATAATATAAAAAATCACAAAATTAAATCGCAAAGTAGAAAATATCTTCCCTCACCTAAAAAATAGTTGAGGAAAAATAATGAAAAAAACACTATAATATCAAGGTCTTAAAGATATTTAAAAAATTCAACACAAACATGATCATATCTCATTAATTTATAATAACACCACATCTAGGAATTATTATATTGAATTATTTTCTACAACTATTGTTTTCCAAATAATGAAAAATCAGGTAATAAATTTAAAATAAAACAATCACATTGTTCATTTCACCTAAAAATATAAAATTTAAAGTATATAATCATCAATATTTAAAAATAAACATCATAACTACCACATACCTTATTTTATAAACCAAAGATTAATAGTTAAAATACTTATAGATACGATATTCATCATCCGAAATATCGTATGATCCTTCGTGAAACAAATTAAAATCGTCTATAAGAGAAATTGATATATCTTGAAAGAAATATACGACTAGTTATCCAAAGCATTTTTACCACATCTACAAACAAGAATAAAGTTTTAAATATAAAACAATTATTTAATTTGTAAAATAGGTAAGGCAATGAACATACACAAAAAATCATATTTACCCTATATTATGGTAACATCCATAGCATTAATTGGTTGTAATTTGATCAAAACAGAAAGTATAGAGAAAAAAATAGTAAAAAAGAAGAGACGTCTCCAACTTTGCAAACACAAATTCCCTTAGAACGAAAATATACTAAAAAACAAGAAGAAATATGTAACCTTTTAAAGAGAAAATTAAATAACGTGGAGAGAGAATATTCTAAATCAAACCGAGAATTCGATGATAATTCTGATGAAATGCGTAATTTACAAAATAAAAAGAAAAATAATAATATATCAACCGAAGAGAACGAAGCTTTGGACAGTAAATCCAAAAAATCAAAACAACTTTTTGCAAAAGCTCAACATAGTAAAATATCTCGTCATTTCGCAGAACAAGAATTGGAGAAATGTTTGAATACAATACATTAAGTCAAAAATTTTAAGGTAAATAATAATTTATGTACATTTTAATATAATATATTCTCTAACATAGCTATATGTAATAGATAAAATAAAATTTATAATTGAAATAATGACAATTTTTTGAGAGAACAATATATTATGCAGAAAGATAGCCATCTTTTTCTAGTTGATGGATCTGGTTTTATATACAGATCTTTTTACGCCACCCCTTTTCTTAATCGTAAACAAGATGGTCTACCTGTAAATGCTATTGCTGGTTTCTGCAATATGTTATGGAAATTACTACAAAATTCTCGTATGCAAAATATAGCGTCTCACTTCGCTGTAGTTTTTGATCATTCTGAAAAGACTTTTCGCAATGAAATTTATCCTGGATACAAAGCTAATCGACCTCCAATGCCTGAAATGTTAATACCACAATTACCTTTAGTACGTTTAGCAACAGAAGCATTCGGGATACCCTCCATTGAAATAAAAGGATTTGAAGCCGATGATATTATTGCAACTTATGCATGTCTCGCAGAGCAGAGAGGATTTTCCGTTACTATAATATCTACAGACAAGGATTTAATGCAAATAATAAGCCCTAATATTTGCATGTATGATGCCATTAAAGAAAAAAAAATCGATGTTGAAGGTGTTATGCAGCAATGGGGTATCCCGCCAGAAAAAATGGTATGTTTACAAGCATTAGCTGGTGATTCTGCTGACAATATTCCTGGGGTTCCAGGCATAGGGTATAAGACAGCGACATCCCTTATCCAAGAATATGGGGATATTGATGAGATTATTGCGAATGCAAATCAAATAAAACAGAAAAAACGAAGAGAAAGCATTTTAGAAAATATAGATGCTCTGAAAATTTCACTAGACCTTGTGACACTGCGCACTGATGTTCCAGTTACAATACCACTTGATGACCTAGTATTAGAAACTCAAAATGGACCTAAACTCATTTCTTTTCTGAAAGGACTTGAATTTACACGACTCACAAAACGTATTGCTAAAGTTTGCGATTGTGATGCAGATAGTATTGAGCCTGAATGTATAGATACAAACTTTATACCTCTAAACTCAATAACAGAACAACGTAATGATTCCAGTGGAGATGTCTTTTATGAAAAAATTGAAGATAAAATTTCAAATAACTCCCCTCAATCATTGTTTTTAAAGCGTGCTGAAAATTTATCTCAAAACAAAATAAAAAATGATTCATATACCAAAATAGTCAATATTGAAGAACTGAAAACATGGATAAAAATACTAGAAACGGCTGAAATTGTTTCATTCAAAATTATCACAAATATAGCAGATGCTTTTAATTCCAAACCAATCGGAATTTCGTTCAGTATCTTTAAGGAAGATGCTTTTATGTCAACAACAGAAACTATAACGGCTTATATTCCTTTGATCATTAATAACCAACAAAAACAAGAAAAAACATCTATCGCAATAGGCCTTACGCTGGAAACTGTTCTTGTATATTTAAAAGATTTCTTTGAAACTGAAAATGTTCTTAAAGTAGGGCATAATATAAAATACGATAAGCTTGTTTTATATCATTATGGTGTCATAATGCGTGGTTTTGATGATGTTATGCTCATATCTTACGTATTAGATTCCGGTCGATCTTCTCATAATATGCAATATCTCTCTAAAAAATGGTTGTCATATGACCTTGTTGCTAGCAAAGAATTATTGGAAACAAGAAAATTACCTGTATATACTGCTGACACAGCTTCTGATCCAAGAATTGCTGAATACGCTACAGATAGTAGCAACGTTATTTTAAAATTATGGTTTCTTCTTAAATTAAAATTAATAGCAGAAAAATTACTTCACGTTTATGAGAGATTAGAAAAACCAATAATTGATGTCGTAACAAAAATGGAAATAGAAGGCATCAGGATAGACGAACAACTTCTTTTACAATTATCACATGAATTATCTACAGAACTAACAATTTTAGAGGAAAAAATATATATCGAATCTGGCGAAAAATTCAATATTAGCTCACCAAAACAACTAGGTGATATTTTATTTACAAAATTAAAATTACCAGGTGGAACCAAAACAAAAAGAGGACAATGGAAAACGACTGCACAAGATCTTGAGCAAATAGATTGCGGAGATAGTCCACTTATATCGTATATTCTTGAATGGCGTCAGATATCAAAAATAAAATCCACGTATGCTGATTCCCTACCAAAGTATATAAATCAAAAAACACAAAGAGTTCACACTTTTTATTCACTAGCTTCTACAATGACAGGACGCCTTGCATCTTTAGAACCAAATCTTCAAAATATTCCTATAAAAACTTATTTAGGACGCAAAATTCGCAAAGCATTTATTACTTCTCCTCACAAAAAATTAATTTCCGCAGATTACAGCCAGATTGAATTACGTATTTTAGCGCATATTGCCCAAATAAAACCACTATGTCAGGCTTTTAAAAAATCATTTGATATTCATACAATTACGGCATCAGAAATTTTTGGAGTTAATGCGGAAGAAGTATCTCCAGATATGAGAAGACGCGCAAAAACTATAAACTTTAGTATCATATATGGTATTTCACCCTTCAGGCTCGCTCATCAACTAAAGATAAAACGTTATGAAGCTACTGATTACATTCAAAGATACTTTGATCGTTTCCCAGGAATACGTGATTATATTGAACAAACAAAGATTTTTGTTAGAAAAAATGGTTATGTGGAAACCATCTTTGGACGTCGGATACATTATAATGATATTAACTCACCTAAAACCTCAATTAGAAATATTAATGAGAGAGCGGCTATAAATGCTCCTATCCAAGGATCAGCGGCAGATATTACACGACGAGCTATGATAAAAGTGCAGAAATCCCTTGATTGTCATAAGATGTCAACAAAAATGCTGTTGCAAATTCACGATGAACTCGTTTTTGAAGCTCCAGAGGAAGAGGTTTTGCAAGTATCCAATCTCATCACTGAAGCAATGGAGAGTGCTACTTTCCCTAAAATTAATTTAATAGTTCCATTAAAAGTAGATATAAAAATTGCCGATAATTGGCAAGGGACACACTAAATAACCCTTGTTAGTAAAATTACATTTATACTATAGAAACCTGATAAGCATTCACAAAAAACTTTTATATAAATGGTAAAAAACTATATCGCACATAATATACAAAACATTATATACAAAACATTCCATACTACCTAGTTTTATGGAAAATTACTTTTGAAATCACCGTTGAATCCGCAGATAGCTGATATACAATAGGTTCTCCCGTATCTACAGCCACATTCACAATACTATCTGCAGTTATTCTATCCAAAACCATAACCAAAGAACGCAAAGAATTACCGTGAGCTGTCACAAGAACTGACTTATTCTGCAGAACAATCGGCAAAATAGAAGTGACGTAATATGGCAATACACGAGCAACTGTATCTCTAAGACTTTCTCCTCCTGGGGGAGATATATCATAAGAACGACGCCAAAGATTTATCTGATGATCACCCCATTTTTTCCGAGCATCATCTTTATTCATGCCAGATAAATCGCCATAATCCCGTTCATTGAGAGCATCATTACAAATCGGCTGAATATTTTCTTGATTAGCTTCCTTTAAAATCAACCGACAAGTATCTTGAGATCTTTTTAAAGATGAGCTAAACGCAGCATCAAAAACTATTCCATGCTCAATAAATTTCTTTCCAACTGCTATCGCTTCATTAACTCCTAAAGATGTGAGAGGGGGATTACATAGTCCAGTGAAAAGATTTTCACTATTCCATTTACTCTGACCATGACGAACTAAAACAAGCGTTCTATTCATTAATTTTACCATTACCAAACACGCCAAAATCTAAAACGTCTAACATAGAATACAAGCCTGGCGCTTTAGATAACGCCCATATTGCAGCAGTAACAGCTCCTCGGGCAAAAATAGAACGGTCATAAGCACTATGTGATAGCATTATTGATTCTCCCTCTCCAGCAATAACGACAGAGTGTTCCCCTACCACAGATCCTCCTCGCAAGGTCGCAAATCCGATAGATCCTTCTTCACGAACACAATCCTGTTTATTACGATTTAACATAAAACTATCAGAAATATTTGAATTTCGACCATTTGCTATTGCCTCTCCAAGGAAAAGTGCTGTTCCTGACGGAGAATCCAATTTATGACGATGGTGCATCTCCAAAATTTCAAAATCCCAGTGATTAGCAGGCAAACATCTTGCAGCAAATTTTACCAATAGACTCAAAAAATTTATTCCTAAACTCATGTTTCCAGATTTTACAATTCTAGAATGTAATGCAAAAGAATTAATCCGCTCGTTTTCTTGCAAAGAAAAACCTGTAGTACCAATAACATACACTAGATTCATTTTAGAGGAAATTTCTAAAGTTTCCAAAGTGCATGCGGGAGAAGAAAAATCAATAATACCATCAATAGATTGCAATGATTTTGAAATATCATCAGAAAATTTCACACCAATCGGTGATATTCCTATAACGCTAGAAACATCTTTACCTACAAGGGAAGACCCCTTTCTTACTATAACCGACTGTAATACGACAGAAGGATTTTCATGGATTACTTTAATTAAAGACTTACCCATACGACCTCCGCCACCCACAACGGCTATTTTCATTGGATGTTCTTGCATACTTTATCTCTTAGTCAATTTCAAAGATATTATAATTATAAACTCTCCTAGTATAAGAAATCATATCTAAAATAGCAATGTTAGGATTAGTTATAACATATGTAGATATTTTGCGCATGAGTAATTCATGAAGTGCTTTATTTTCAAAACATTGCGAAAAACTAGAATTATATAAAAAAATCATAATACCACGAGATATCCCACCAGAAATATATACCAAATGAGCAAATAGAACATATTTAGGCATTAGTTCGTACTCGGCGTGTTGCATCCTTGATTTTTATATCCATAGATCCCTGGAAAAGAGGAAAGGGAGTAGAAGTAAAAACAAATAAAAATCAATTATTTAAATGTATAAACATCAACAATATATAAAAATTATCTACTAATAGCATGCTTTCTTATGGCATCCACGATGCTTTTCGTATTCCAATTAACACATTCTTTAGCTCTACTTGTTACTTCCATTGATATATTTTTGCCGCCATATGGTTTTATCCCTATTATAGGTACATTATTTTTTTCAGCTGTATCCATTTCCCATATAACCCAATCGCTATTAGTGGCAGAAACGTGGGCTGGGACAAGTACAATTTCTGCAATATCTAAACGTTTCCTAAGTACTGATTTGATATATTCCGAATTGTCGGAATTGATAGGAGAGTCTTCAGGAACTTCATGATAATTAAAGTTAGTATATTTTTTACAATCTAGAAGATTTACAAGGTTTTTATATTCTCCTGATTTACTCCACACATGACTAATGAATAATTCATATATTCTTTTCATAATTTTCCTATTTAATTTAATTACAATTAATTTACCATGTAATGGATAATTCTATTCTCTACCTAGTGTCGATGTCGATTTTGATTTAATTTTCACCCTCTTTGTCACAATAATCTAATATTCACATATTTTATTACCATCTCATCTTAAAAACATGATCCTTGGCATTTTAAAGCTTTCACAAAAACAGTTTCTCTCATGATTAGTTTTTTTACCCCTTGCCGTTTTCATCCATGTGTAAATCCACTAATTTTAAGGTTTTTGATAATCATTCCTGTTTTAAACTATACAAGGAAATTTTCTTTTTCTTTGGGTAAGGTATTATAACTTGCTGTTAATTCAGAAAAATAATTCTTATAAAAAGCTCCCCCCCCCCTACTTCACAGCATTCATCAATACATTTTTGATGAATGTCTAATGAATCACGCACTTCTTCTACTGCTTTTAGGAAAAATTCAGGGATATCAAACTTGCACATCTATTTTGATATGCTTTAACCCCTTCTAAAAGCCATTTTTTAACATCAAATTACGTATTATTTTAAGATCATCCTCTAGATTTTGGATCAGTATCTGCTGCAATAGTATTATGAATATCTGTCTTCTAGAAGCGATGTTGTAATCGGTTCTTTTAATAAAAAGTGATTTTTTCGAAACAATGCAGGGGGGATAAAAATTGTTTTTTTCTGAACTTAATCAATTGATCTAATTAAAACAGGATGAAATTATATCACCTGCAATAACTCATTAAGCAATTATGCAAATAGTGATTTTATGGCAAAAATTAATTATAAATAGTCAACCAAACAATATTATGCCGATATTATAATAGATTTTATAACGGATATATGTTGTTATTTGCCCTTATCAGGTGATTTTACCAATTCATTCATAAGATTGAGCAAACTTTTATAAGATAATTGAAAGGAAGAATTTATCCACTCTTTTTTACAATATGATAAAATATCTCCTACCTGTTTTCCAGGTGTTATTCCTAATTTTAATATATCATCTCCTGTTAACGGGAAAACAGGCTTTCTCCAAGAAGGAATATCATCAATAATTTTCGTAATATTGTATGTATATTTATCATCAAGTTTTCTATAATTTAATGATAAAAATATTTTTAATTTTGATATTAGTACATCTTTTCCGTAAATATAAAGCAATTTATCAATCTCTTTTTTTGAAATATTCTCACAAATATTAAATTTGAGATATGAAGCAAAAAAGTATTTTATTTTACGAGAACAAGATAATTTCTTTAACATGGATAAAATAGATTGCTTGTCTCGTAAAGAAATTAGAGCAATAAAACGAATCAAGGGATCAATTTGCCATCCAAAATTTTTTTCTCCTGCAATAATTAATGACAATCTATCAATGGAAAAACCGTATATATTAGGAAATATTTCTTGTAGAACGCCACTATCACGCATGTGCATAACTGCACAAATTGGATTTTTAGCTTCCAATAATTTCATTATTTCCGACCATATACGTTCTACAGAAAGGATTTTTAAACCTTCTTTAGTATGCACAACCGCTTCCAGTCCATCAAGATCAATGCTTTCTTTACCATAATGGGCAAAAAATCGAAAAAATCGAAGAATACGAAGATAATCTTCTCTAATTCTACTACGTGCATCACCAATAAATTTCACTTGGCGATTCATAATATCATTCAGACCTCCTACATAATCAATGATATTACCCTTCTGATCTGCATATAAAGCATTAATAGTAAAATCTCTTCTGATAGAATCAGCATACCAATCACGAGTAAAAACAACTTTTGCATGACGTCCATCAGTAATAAAATCACTTCTCAAAGTTGTTATATCAAAGGATTTATCACGTAATACTACCTTAACAGTTCCATGAGCAATTCCTGTTGGAACTACTTTATAACAAGTTTGAGAAAAAATTTTCATCACAATATTGGGCAATATCGTCGTTGCTATATCAACATCTCTCACATCAATGTTCATTAAACTATCTCTAATAGCACCTCCCACAATACAAGATGTATCGCCTCCCTGATTGAGTAAATACATGATACGTGAAAAATCAGGGTCGCAAAACCATTTACAGTGAGCAATTGATACCATTTATATTCCTAAAAATCATAATGCAATTATGACTGAAAACTAAAAATCATAAATAAGTTACTACATATTTATAAACAATTTAAAATCAATGACTTAACATTAATAAAACATTAACTAAAATAGTATGTCATTAATTATAAATTTGTTTTATAGAAAAAATCTAATCTTTTAAGAACAAAACTTAATTTTACTTCCATATGATGTTACATCTGTACGCTAAATTACCAAATATGATTTCATGAGTAATATAATCTAATTGAAATCAAATAAAAATTTTGAGTCGCACATTTTTTGCCAAGAATATAAGTTGAAAATCAGTTAAAATTAGTTGATCAACATCAAGCACATTATGATTAATATAATATTTAGATAGGTTTATACTCGAAAATACTTAACCTATTTTTCGATAGGCTAAGAACAAATACTTGGGAAAGTAGATATTTTATTGTTCAACGCTCATACAGATTCAGATCTTGACCTAACCTCGGATATGAATGATCGAATAACACGAACGCGTACTCCATCGCATATTTCTACCTCTATTTCTGAATTATCCAAAATCCTAGTTACTCTACCTGTGATTCCAGCTGCAGTAACAACATAATCTCCTCTACGCAAATTATTTAATACCTCTTCACGTCTTTTAAACTGCTGACGTTGTGGACGTATAAGCAAAAAATACCAAACTGATGCTAAAACAACAAATAAAATAACCATTTCCATAGGTGAGGTAATTGATTCTACAGATAGCGCATCTGATTGTGCGTAAATTTTCGTAAACAGCATGAAAAAAATATCTCCCTAAAATTTCAAATAATAGAACACGCCCGTAACATAAAAAGTCTGGCGCCTAACCACAACTACATATACAATAATTGCAAATTTGTTTCACTACCCATATCATTAAATTAACTAATTAAATGATATAAATACCTCTATTTGATCTTATATTTTACAAAAATATCATTGTCTTTAAAGATATGAAAGTTAATTTATAAAAAAATAATTGCGAAAATAAATTACCCCTCTGGTAGGTTTAGTAAGCTTGAATAACAAAGCCAATTAGTGCTTGGATTGCGATAAAATTATAGTCTGATAAATAAAAACGTACAGAACAGAGATAATTAGTATAATCTCTTTGTGTTGTGAAAAGTCTAAAATAGTACCATCAAGTTATCACATTTTTTATAAATAACATTTGTAATTATGAAATATTATTAGTATCCTTGAGCAATATATTTTAACTATTACATTATTATACCAAGATAATTTTTACTATTTAAAAATGGTTTTTGCAAAATTTAAATGAAAAAAAATACATCTCTTACAGATATTATCTATTATTGTCGCTGGGCTATTATTTTTACGATAATTGGAGCTTTATTAAGTATTTGGGTTGGATGGGAAACAACTCAAACGATATCTGGAACAATTAAAACAGTCTATGTGTGCATGATATTAGCAATAATGGAAATATCTCTTTCTTTCGATAACGCTATTCTTAATGCAAAAAATCTACAAAAAATGTCTCTTATTTGGCAAAAAAGATTTCTTACTTGGGGAATACTGATCGCTGTATTTGGCATGAGAGTAATATTCCCAGTAATGATTGTTTGCATCTTAGGAAAGATAAATCCAATCGAAGCAATAAATATTGCTGTTTTTCATCCACAAGACTACTTAAAAATTATCACTGATGCACACCTACCAATTGCAGGATTTGGTGGCACATTTTTGATGATGGTAGGTCTTAGTTTTTTCTTTGATACGAAAAAAAATATTCACTGGATTAAATTTGTGGAACATCCTATCTGTAATCTTGCAGTAATTAGGGGGTCAAAAGTCATTATAGTTTTATTATCAATATTGGGAATCTCATATAGATTATCCATAGAAGATATTTACATATTGATTTACTCTTCTATTTTTGCATTGATGGCGTTCTATGCTATAAATTTTCTAGAATATATTATGTCAAAAGATAATCATAAAATAATTATTGGACAGGGGAAATATGGTTTTAGCCTTTTTTTATATCTTGAAATAATTGATGCTAATCTTTCTTTTGACGGGGTTATAAGTTCATTTGCAATCACAAAAAATTTTTTCATCATAATTATAGGGCTTGCAATTGGAGCGGTATATGTTCGCTCCATAACTCTTTTGATTCTTGAAAAAGGAATTCTGAGCAAATACCAATATCTTGAGCACGGCGCATTCTATGCTATCATCATTCTTTCCATAGTAATGTTTTTACAAATTATCATAGAGGTTCCTGAAGTCTTTACGGGAACAAGCAGCGTTATATTAATTGTTTCATCAATTTTATCATCAATTTATAGTCGTAGAAATCACCTCACAAAAAAACAAATATAATAAACGTATGACATCTAAAATATTAATCAAATTGTGCACTATTATAAAATTTAACTATTAACTATTAACACAACTTTGACAGTAAAACACTTAAAGCAAATTACTTAATACTCTCACCTAACCAAAGATAGGATCTGATTAATTTTGAGATTTGGTAATCAAGATATTTCCATAAAATGATAGAATAATTTTGGCGCTTGTGATTCGTCTGGTTTAGAAAATGAAAAACAAAACTAATTAGATTAACTTTACTCATGTATAATAGAAAATTTATGTTCTTTTAGTTTTTCACAATATATGAGAAATAATATTAACATCATTAACGAAACTTATCCATTAACTATTAATAATTACAAAAATTAAATTGCCCACTTTTGCTGTGTTGTAAACGAAATAGTAAGCCACCTATCCTCTTTAAATCCACCAATAGCATCACCTATTTCGCTTCTTATTAAGTCAAGAGATGCTATGCTTCTGATCGGATAATTCAGTGGAACAATCAAGTGTATCTCTATAATACGAGAACGACCCATCTTAGTAACATATGTATAAAAATCAAGGAATCCATGCCGGACAACAATTGGATAGATAGCATTCTTCACCTGCATATCAAAATCAGGTGCTGTCATCTGAAATATCTCGAATAATGATCGCTTCATCGCACGAATCGTTGAGGGACAAATAAACAAACACATCGCAACTAAAACAATAGGATCAATATAATGAGTAATCCAATGATATAACCCATCCTTTAATAACATACCAAATAAAAAAGCACCAATAAAAGAAGATGAAATAACACCAGAAGCGATCCAAGCTTTGACATCTACTGATATAAAATCAGATTTTATCTTGCGATTGTACCTGTTTTCGTAAATGCCCATCGTAAAAGATATGAGTGATGTTATAATAGAAGAAACTACAACCAGACCAAAGGCAGGTTCATTACCACCTGACATAATGGATATCATAGATTTTATTAATTCATATAATATTGCAAAGATTAGCATTATTGAATTAAAGGCTATAATCATGGGCTCTAAGTGCCAAAAACCAAATTGAAAATACCTTTTTCTTCTATTAAAATTGACTTCTAAAGCATATCGTGATATTAAAACGACAACAAATAAAGACAGTGTTGTGATGACCGCATCTACATATGAGTATAATCCTTCAAAAATAATTGAAGAAGATCCCGAAGCATACCCGATGATTAGATTCATTGAACCAATTATTATAGTTACTGCAATAGAGAGCTTTAAAATCCGTTCTTCTAAATTTGATCTTGCTTTATAGTCCTGCATTTGGTAACTATGAACTATGTTTTGAGAACAATCAATGTCGAAATTAGCTTAGTATAAAGAAAATTAGCATAAAGTTGATTTATTTGCGATAGCAAAAATCATTTGGTTACATAGTAGTGTCAATATCCCTGCTGTTTCTAAGTTATTTTGAATGCCATCTAAACTGGAGAACAATGTATGAATTTCAAATTGCCTGATCTTCCCTATGATTATGATGGACTATCTCCGTATATGTCTCAAGATACCCTTAATTGTCATCATAACGTACATCACAGGAATTATGCTGAAAAGACGCTAAAACTTGCATCTGATTCTGGAATGTTAGACCTGCCACTTGAAGAGATCATAACAAAATCATATGGATCTAATGGTAGCCTTTTTAACAACGCTGCCCAATATTATAATCATAATCTTTTTTGGAAATGCATGACAAAAAATGGTGGAGGAGACAAACTGCCTAAGGTTCTTAGTGATGCAATTGATTACAATTTCGGAAGTTACGAAAAATTTAAGTCAGACTTTATTGCAGCGGCTTCTACACAATTCGGATCAGGATGGGGATGGCTATCCGTTAAAAACGATAAATTAGAAATATCGAAAACCCAGAACGCTGAGAACCCTCTTATAAATGGAGCAATACCAATCCTTGCAGTAGATATGTGGGAACATTCTTACTACATTGACTTTCGTTATATGCGCTTAAATTACTTAGAATGTTTCTTTTCACATCTAATAAATTGGGATTATGTGCTTGAGCGTTATGAATCAGCTATGTCGTCGCAAAAAACATCTCCATAATTATTATGTAATCAGGAATAATACAGTTATTTTATAGATAAGCGTGAAAAAATTTTTAACACAAACAAGTCGTAAATTATTGGAATAAAAATAAACTAAAATCGTTAATAAAGTAATATACGACACAATAATAAACAGGTATCAACTAACCACTATAAAACAAAATTCATTCTCATAACTTCAAGATTGAGCATATTTTTTAAAGAATTTTTTGAAATCATTATAAGCTATAACGTAACAAGGCTTATATCAACTATTGATTAATTTTGTCGTCTTTCAATTGATGTTTATTAAAAGAATCAATAATACGTTTCTTTAAAATGTTTGAAGCCCTAAAAGTCATAACCCTACGAGGGGTTATCTCCGCCGGTATACCACTTTTTGGATTGCGACCAATACGTCGACACTTACCTCGTACATGGAAAGTTGCGAAGGAAGAAAGTTTTACATCTTCTCCAAGGACAGCTGAATTACAAATCTCATCAAGCACCATCTTAACAAAAAGAATAGAATCCTTCCTAGGAATATTAAATTTTTTTGAGATAGAATTTGCCAGATCTACCCGTGTTATAGTTTTTTTCATAATAAAAATTCCATCTATTACGCCTCAATCAGAATTATAAAGAACATACAACTCAACATATAATTATAAAACACAGATCACAACCTAATTAATACAGCGCCCGAAGTAAATCCACCTCCCATTGCTTCTAACAAAACACAATCCCCTTTCTTAATACGACCATCTTTAACTGCAACATCTAAAGCAAGAGGAATGGAAGCAGCAGAAGTATTACCATGCACGTCTACTGTAACAATAACTTTATTTATGGGAATATTAATCTTCTCCGCTATATTATGTATAATACGACTGTTAGCCTGATGAGGAACAAACCAATCAATATCTGAAATCGTCAAGTTAGAAGAAGAAAAAAGTTCTTCTATCAATGTAACAGCTACTTCTACCGCGTATTTAAAAACCTCTTGTCCTTTCATACGCAAATGACCTACGGTTCCAGAAGTAGAAGGTCCACCATCAACATAAAGCTTGCCAATATGTGAACCATCAGAATGCAAATGCGTAGATAAAATACCTATATCTGATGAATTATTATCAACCTGCATCGATTCAAGAATTAAAGCTCCAGCACCATCACCAAACAAAACACAAGTAGATCGATCAGACCAATCAATTATGCGCGAAAAAGTATCGCTACCTACAACTAAAGCGCGTTTCACAATGCCTGAACGTATATAAGCATCTGCCGTAGTCATTGCATAAACAAATCCAGAACAAACAGCCTGAATATCAAATGCAAAACCTCTCTTCATTCCTAAACGATTTTGAATATTAACAGCCGTCGAAGGAAAAGTCTGATCTGGAGTAGAAGTAGCTAGAATCAATAAATCAATATCGTCTACACTCATTTTTGCATGATTCAAAGCGTTACGAGCTGCACATTCTCCAAGAGAAGCTGTTGTCTCATTTTTCCCAGCTATATAACGCTGCCGAATTCCGACACGTTTCCTAATCCAACTATCTGAGGTATCGACTAGAGTCTCCAAGTCGGCATTTGATAATAATTTACGTGGAAGAGATGAACCAAATCCTCTTATAACAGAACGAATCATATTCATCGCTTCCCATTTAATATAACATATTTTTCACCCATATCCGATAAATTATCCCGAATTTTTTGCATATCAGCCTTTACCGCACTTATAAAATTGTTCTGAGACATATTCAGCGCAATATCCAAAACATTACATATAGATTTAAAATCACTACTTCCATGACCTTTGATCACAAGCCCATCAACTCCTAAAAGCACTCCTCCATTAAATTTGCGAGGATCAACTCCTTCTTTAACATCCTGCAAAGCACCTTTAATTAACAAACCGCCAATTCGAGATAAAAAACTCTTACTTAAAGACTCCTTAAAAACCTCCACAACACGTTTGGCCACACCTTCTGCAGTCTTAATTGCAATGTTTCCAGAAAAACCTTCAGTGACAACCACATCAACTAAACCATTCGTAATATCACTGGCTTCAATAAATCCTTTGTATTCAAAAATACCAAAACTCTCTTCACGCAATAATCGTCCTGCTTCTTGTAAAACATCATTACCTTTTATTTCCTCAGTTCCAACATTTAGCAACCCTATAGAAGGTCTATCTACTCCCAATATAAAACGTGCTAATACGCTGCCCACAATTGACATTTGTATCATATGCGGAACAGTAATAGCTCCAATATTAGCGCCAACATCCAATATAATACTTTTACCCTTAATAGTTGGCCAAAACGCAGCAAGAGATGGACGATCAACTCCACTTATCTTACTCAAACATAACCTTGACATAGCAATTAAAGCTCCAGTATTACCCGCCGTAACGATAGCTGTTGCCTCATTTTTTTTTACCGATTCTATAGCACGCCACATACTAGATACATTACGACCCTTACGCAATGCATCAGCAGGTTTCTCATCCATAGCAATAGAAAAATCACAATGATAAAAAATGCTATTATTATCCAGCTCTCTGTGAGAATTTAATATGGGCAAACAAACCTTTTCGTCTCCATATAATAACAAATTAACACCAGGATTATACTGAATAAATCTAGCGGCTCCTAAAACAAGTTCTCCCGCCCCTAAATCACTCCCCATAAGATCAATAGCAATTGTATTACCATCACTCATTACCAATATATCCTTTTATTCATTTGATTATCCCCATAAATACTAAAATATTTACATCACATACAATTCTTATTCCACAATTCTTTTAATTTTCATTCCCTCCTTTAGGAATACAAAAAGAAACAGGCGTACTATTATTTGTCACATTATCATATACATCAGAAAATACGGCTCCTTCTTTTTTAGGATATGGATTGATCGCCACTGCTACGAAATTAGCAACGACTGCACCAATATCAACCATTCCATCACTCGAAAAAGCGAAAAAATCTGGACCACGAACTTCAACCACTCTTTTTTTACCAGAACAATCATCATTTGGAAGTAATAATTTCGAAGAATCTGGAACAAGAATACATCCTATAGATTCTTCTATTTCAAACACAACTGATTCCAGCGTAATTACGCAAACTTGCGTAATTTTAGCAAATACCTTTCCTTCAACATAAACCCCTATTCTCTTCCATTTAGAAAGCTTGATATCAGCATAAAAGCTATCCACCGAAGGTACTTCCCATTGTCTTGCCAATTTTTCACAATCAATACCATTTCCCTTTACTGTTATTTGCATTGGAGCAGAGAAAGCCGGTTTAATGTTAATAATGTGTGAAAATATCTCGGTTATTTCTGAACATTTGCCCATTTCATACCCTTCAAACACATAATTTTCGCATTTTTTGCAACAAGACTACAAAAATTTGTTAAAGATTCCAGTGTGTTTTCACTTGGACAGTGTTTAATATTTATATTGCTTTTTTACAATACATGATTAACACTTTGATTTGTTGCAGGTGAGGTTATTCATATTGTATGCACTGATTAAGTTAATTGCGTGATTATGCCTAGTGTAAAAAATGGAGAAAACAGTGAAGAAGATGTTGGTATTACAACATAATTTTTCTGATTCATATAGATGTTTTTTTTATATGTTAAAAGTAGCTTTTTTAATTATAACAATTACAGTTTTAATGAGTGGTTGCCATGCTATCTCCATAAGTTCCATCGCAAGCGGAATTGTTCTAGAAAAAAAGTCTTTACTACTTATCTCTAAAAAGTCATCACGTGAGCACGTTATAAAGTCTCTAGGGAATCCTTCTTTCACATCATTGTTTGACAAGGACGGCTCACAGTCATTCTATTACGTATCACAAAAGAAAAGTCGTTTTCTTCCCTTCCATTTTTTTAATGAAAAAGTGGTAGATCGCACTGTTCTCAAGATATCCTTTGGAAGAGACGGAATCGTATCAAGAATCAAGAAATACACCCTTGATGACGCTCGGAAGATCCAAATCAATTCTGAAACAACCACAATCCCAATCAGCAAAGAGGTTGGCTTATTTCAGAAGCTAACTAAATCCAGAGAACGCAATTTGTTAAGTGGCACAGAGGGCACAGAGTAAAATTCATGTGTATGGATCAATATTAATGTTTGTAATCAGTATTAATGTTTATTAATCAATATTAGTGTGTATTAGTAATATGTAAGTATTTACTTTTCATTTTTATAACTTTATTGTTCTTCGAACAATGAAAGATTTAAAATTTTTCACGTAATGAAAACTTTAAAATTTTTTTCACGTAATTAAATTTAATGAAAATAAAGCGGATATGTAATAACCCTTTACTTTATTATGTTTTTTTATTGTGAAAGAATGATTTTAAAGTAGCCGTGGTGGGTACTCAATCATATGTGCATAATAAAAAATAAAGAGGATATATCTTATCCTATAATACATTGTTCGTTTCCTAGTGAAATCGAAAGGTTTCGGGTTATTCGTCGTAATGGCAAGGTAACTCCTTTTGATCCGTCAAAAATTAGTATAGCCATCATGAAGGCATTTGTAGCTGTAGAAGGGAAAGGGGCTGCAGTTTCAAATCGTGCGCAGAATATAATAAAGGATCTAACAGAACAAACTGTTGCAAAATTATTAAGACATTCTAATCCTAACTCTATCGTACACATTGAAGAAATTCAGGATCAAGTTGAATTGTCTTTGATGCGAAGTGAATATTATAAGATTGCAAAGGCATATCTTTTATATCGTAAAGAACGATCTAGTATTCGCGAATCAGAAATACACAGGCATAGTGATATGCCAGTCGCCCCAAATTTAAAAATAAAAATGGATAATGGCGAATTTTCTCCTTTAGACTCTAGGAGAATGGAAACTATTGTCATAGAAGCCTGTGAAGGATTAGACGATGTTTCCTCTAAGGTTATTTTGAGTGAAATTTACAAAAATTTATATGATGGACTTAGTGATAATGAATTGGAAATTGCATCTATTTTCACTGCTCGTAGTCTCGTTGAAAAAGAGCCAAACTACGCTAAAGTAAGCGCTCGTTTACTATTGGATAAGTTGCGTCGTGAAGTTTTAACTACCATATACCAAAAGTCCAAGAAGGCTACTCATCAAGAAATGACCCTTCTATATAAAAATTATTTTCTTGATTACATCAAAAAAGGAATTGCTGCCAATTTGCTCCATCCTTCTATGGAAAGCTTTGATCTTACTCAAATAGCTGATGCTATTCGACCTGAACGTGATCTCGCATTTGAATATCTTGGGCTTCAAACACTTTATGATCGCTATTTCCTGCATATAGATGGATCTCGCATTGAGATGCCTCAAGCATTTTTTATGCGTGTTGCTATGGGAATCGCATTAAAAGAAAATGAGAAAGAAAAACGAGCAATTGAATTCTATAATCTTATTTCTTCTTTTTGCTTTATGTGTTCTACACCAACTCTATTCAATTCAGGTACACTTCGTCCTCAGCTTTCTTCTTGTTTTCTCACAACAGTTCCAGATAATTTGGATGGAATTTTTGAATCAATAAAAGATAATGCCCTTCTTGCCAAATATTCTGGTGGAATTGGAAACGATTGGACACAAGTAAGAGGTATTGGAGCGGATATTTGTGGAACTAAAGGAAAAAGCCAAGGTGTGGTACCGTTTCTCAAAGTGGCAAATGATACAGCCGTTGCGGTTAATCAAGGAGGTAAACGTAAGGGAGCGGTATGTGCCTATTTAGAAATTTGGCATCTTGATATTAACGAATTCCTAACGCTCAGAAAAAATACTGGTGACGATCGCAGACGTACTCACGATATGAATACTGCAAATTGGATTCCAGATCTGTTTATGAAAAGAATGAAAAACGATGAAATGTGGACTCTGTTTTCTCCAGATGAAGTAAGCGACCTCCATGACTTATACGGGATGGCTTTTGAAAAAGCATACGTGGAATATGAGAAAAAAGCAGACCAAGGCAAAATAAAGATGTTCCGTAGGGTTTCGGCTGTCTCTCTGTGGCGTAAAATGCTTACAATGCTTTTTGAGACTGGTCATCCATGGATCACTTTCAAAGATCCTTGTAATATTCGCTCTCCTCAGCAACATAGTGGTGTAGTGCACTCTTCCAATCTGTGTACAGAAATCACTTTAAACACATCAGAAGATGAGGTGGCTGTGTGTAATTTGGGGTCATTGAATCTTGTTGCCCATTTAGACGGACAAGAAAAGCTTGATTATGATAAACTAGCTCAGACTATCCGTACCGCGATTCGAATGCTTGACAATGTTATTGATGTCAACTGGTATACTATTAAAAAAACATCTAATTTCAATCAAAAGCACCGTCCTGTTGGGCTTGGATTAATGGGCTTTCAAAGTGTATTGCAAGTGTTTCGCATTCCTTATGAAAGCAAAGAGGCTATTGATTTTGCTGATCAAAGTATGGAATTTATTTCTTTTCACGCAATATCATCTTCCGTTGATCTTGCAGAAGAGCGTGGAAGATATAATAGCTTTGAAGGTTCTCTTTGGTCAAAAGGAATTCTTCCTATCGACTCTATCCAGCTACTATCAGATGTACGAGATGATTTAAAAATGGATAGATCCTCAAAGATGGATTGGTCAAATCTTAGGGAACGCATAAAACACATTGGAATGAGAAACTCTAATTGTTTAGCAATAGCGCCAACTGCAACAATTGCTAACATCTGTGGTATATCCCAATCTATTGAGCCATTTTACCAAAATCTTTTTGTAAAATCCAATATGTCCGGTGATTTCACTGTAGTTAATGCTACTCTCGTCAATGACTTAAAGAAATTAGATCTTTGGGATGATGCAATGATTTCTGATTTAAAATATTATGATGGTAGTATTTGCAATATAGATCGTATTCCAAATGATCTAAAGAAAATATACGCTACGTCTTTTGAGATTGATCCTATTTGGTTGATTGAAGCTGCTTCAAGAAGGCAAAAATGGATAGATCAATCACAATCGCTGAACCTGTATTTATCTGATCCTAGCGGAAAGAAGCTTGATTTAATTTACAAACATGCATTTGACCTAGGAGTAAAAACTACTTATTATCTTCGTTCTCGATCGGCGACTCATGTTGAAAAATCCACGCTAAAAGGAGTTGATGGGAAATTGAGTTCTGTTTCCATAGTAGATAATAATTCTTCTCCACATTTAACTGAGGGCAAATCATTTTCTTGCAAAGCAGACGATTTGGAGTGTGAATCTTGTCAATAAAAAATAAGGGGAGTAATAATGGACAGCAAAGATCTATTTCATTCTAATTCTACAAATAGTTCCCCATCTAACGATCAACCAATAGATCCTGTAATAGGTTTGGAGTCTATTCAGGTAGGTTGTTCAAGAATTAATGTTGATGAGAAGCAAATGATAAATGCTCGCTCTGACGTCAACCAACTATTGCCTCTAAAATATAAATGGGCTTGGGAAAAATATCTATTTGCTTGCAATAATAATTGGATGCCTACAGAAGTATCTATGCAAGCAGATATTGCTTTATGGAAATCAAAAGACGGATTGACAGATGAAGAACGTCATATGATTAAACGTAATTTGGGATTTTTCGCATCATCTGAAAGTATTGTAGCCAATAACATTGTCTTAGCTATATATAGAAATATTTCTAATCCAGAATGTCGCCAATATCTCCTACGACAAGCCTTTGAAGAAGCAGTTCATACGCACACATTTCAGTACATTATAGAAAGCCTCGGGCTTGACGAGGGAGAATTATTCAATATGTACCGGGAAATACCTTCTATTACAAATAAAGCAAGTTGGGCTTTAAAATATACTAAAAATCTTGGATCAGGGTCATTTTCTACTGGTACAGATGATAATGATCAAGATTTCTTGCGTGATCTCATTGCTTTCTATGTAGTATTTGAGGGAATGTGGTTTTATACTGGATTTGCGCAAATATTATCTTTAGGTAGGTATAATAAGATGGTTGGCATTGCGGAACAATATCAATATATCATGCGAGATGAATCTATGCATTTCCTTTTTGGGATTGATGTAATTAACAATATCAAAATTGAAAATCCACATTTATGGACAGATAGTTTTCAGGAAGAAGTAAAAAATATGTTAAAAGAAGCGGCAATTCTTGAAATAGAGTATGCAAGAGACACTATGCCTCAGCCGTTTCTTGGTATTAACTCTGATTTATGCGATCAATACATGCGATTCATTGCCAATCGTCGCTGTCAACAAATCGGACTTAATCCTGTTTTTGATAGTACAGAAAATCCTTTTCCATGGATGAGTGAACTTATAGATCTCAAAAAAGAGAAGAATTTCTTCGAAACGCATGTCAATGAATATCAAAGCGGTGGAAGTTTAAGTTGGAACTGATAATAGTTCTTAATCATCCACAAAGTTTTAAGATTAAAGTTTAAGATACTCCATCCCTAATCGTAATAAAACATATTTTGCTATTAAATCTCGTAATATTTTATACGGAAATCGTTGTGTGAAAAATGATATTTGATTTTGATCTAACAATGTATATTGCGATTTTGGGATGGTATAATTAATTTTTTCAAATAAATTTCAACTTAAGTAAGTAATGATATTTACGAAAACACCACATGTATGCTTATAATTACAAGTCGATTAATGGTGTTAATAAGTACAAATAATAGTAGTAAAATCCAGATTACATATCATTATGATGATTTAAATAAGTTAAAAATAAATTTTATGATTATATTTATTATTTGTAATATTAATGTTAGAGTAAGATTATTTTAATAAAACATGTACTTATCGTGTATTGTCCGTGTACTGTAATCAGTATTAATTAATAGTATTGTAAAAAATCAAGTGATTACTTGTTATGAAAGATAATGATATACACCAATTTAATGTGCGAGGCGTTAAAAATTGGGGTCAAGTAGCACAGTGGCTTAAGTCGCGTGGGATTGAAGATGTCGAATGCATTACTCCAGATTTAGCAGGTATCCCCCGTGGAAAGATGATGCCATCATCTAAGTTTATTTCTAACATATCTTTAACAGTACCTTCTGCAATATATCGCCATACTATTTCGGGAGAATCACTCCAATCTTTTCCTCCCTTTCGTCATGAACAAGGTGATGGAGATTTACGATTATATCCTGATCTATCTACTATTAGCGTTGTCCCTTGGGAGACAGATCCAACAGCACAAGTAGTATGTGACGTAGTTGACTATAACGGAGAAGAGGTTACGTATACGCCTCGAAATGTTCTCAAAAGAGTTTTAGATTTCTATACTAAAAATGGATTAAAGCCTGTAATTGCACCAGAAATTGAATTTTATCTTATTGCTAAAAATGAAGATCCCGACTATCCTCTGCAACCTCCCAAGGGTCGTTCTGGAAGATCAATCCGTGGAGGACAAAGCTACTCTATTATGGGAATAAATGAATTTGATGAAATCATTGATGACATATGGGATTTTTCTGAAAAGCAAGGGCTGGAAATAGACACCCTGATACATGAAGAAGGGCCTGCCCAATTCGAAATAAATTTAAGACACGGTGATCCTCTGACGCTTGCTGATCAGGTTTTTTTATTCAAAAGAACTATCCGTGAAGCTGCTTTTAAACATGATATATATGCTACCTTTATGGCGAAACCAATGCAAAATTATCCTGGATCAGCCATGCATATTCATCAATCTGTACTGGATATTAAAAATAATAAAAACATTTTTTCTAATCCAGATGGCTCTGAAACAGAATCCTTTAAGTATTTTATAGGCGGACTACAAAAATATATTCCAAATTCCTTAGTTATGATGGCTCCATATGGAAATTCTTATCGTAGATTAGTACTTGATATGGGGTGTCCCGTGAATAATGCCTGGGGATATGATAATAGAACAACAGCATTCCGGATACCTTTCTCTTCTGATCCAAAAACAAGAAGAATAGAAAATCGTCTTCCTTCATCAGATACTAATCCCTATCTAGTTATCGCTGCATCATTAGCATGTGGACTATTAGGAATTATACATAAAATAGAGCCAACGAAACCTACTTCAACTTCCGCCAATCAAAAGGCTATCAACTTACCACGTGGCTTATTGGAAGCTGTCACTCTTCTAGAAAATACATCTCATTTTAAAGATATTTTTGGTTCAAAATTCATTGATATCTATACTACTTTAAAAAGAAATGAGTTTGAAACTTTCATGCAGGTTATCAGCCCTTGGGAGAGAGAATTTTTATTGCTAAACGTCTAAAATATTATTAAAAAATAACACTGTATATCCTATATAATAACAATCTTATGTCATATCATATAAGATTAATATTTTACCAAATACTTCAATATATAAAAAGGTATGTCATTAAACAGTTTCCTATAAAGCGATTATAGGTAATATTTTAAATTCAAAGTCAGATTACTCGTCTTAAAAACTTTGATTGCATTATATTTAGTAGTAAAAGAAACACAAAAATACTGCGGAAAAACAGCTACTTCAGGATTTGATACAATAAAAATATCCATTTGAGATCTTCTGGACTCCTTGATCAAAAAATATTATTAATTTTAGCATACAGCATACCTTATAACTGAAAAATATATAAATTATTCATATGTTGACTAGCGAGAAGTTATATCAAATTTTGGCAGACTCATACCAGCAAATCGGTAAGCGGAAGCAACTGTATTAGCCATAAGCATAGCTATTGTCATGGGACCAACTCCGCCAGGAACAGGGGTAATAGCCTTTGCTATATCCCTACATTCAGTATCAACATCTCCTACTAGCATATTTTTTCCTGTTTCAGGATAATTTATCCTATTAATACCAACATCTATAATAAGAGCATTTTCCTTTATCCAATCAGCTTTAACCATATAAGGTTTACCGACAGCAGCTACGACAATATCAGCTGTTCGACAAATTTCAGGCAAATCACTAGTTTTAGAGTGAGCAATAGTAACTGTTGCATTATGCGCAAGCAATAATTGACCCATTGGCTTACCAAATAGATTAGAACGCCCTATAACTACAGCATGCTTACCAGACAAATCATATCCATCAACATGCTGAATTAACAACATGACCCCTGCCGGTGTGCAAGGGATAAAGCCTGTAGTAAAATCACCCATGACCACTTTTCCAGCATTTACAATATGCAGACCATCTACATCTTTTTCTGGAACAATAGACTGAATAATTGAATGAGAACATAAATTAGCAGGCAATGGAAGTTGCACTAATATTCCATGCACTGAATTATCATGATTCAACTCTAAAATGGATTTTTCCAAATCAACTTGCGAAATATCTATAGGAAAATTATATTGTGTTGATTGAAAACCACAATTTTTAGCCATCTTAGTCTTAGCTCTCACATAAGAACAACTAGCAGGGTCATTTCCAACAATAATTACAGCAAGTCCTACTTTAATCCCTGTTTTTGTTTTTAAAAATTCAACAGATTCTGCGATTTTTTTAGTAACTGCAGAAGCTATAAGCCTTCCATCTATCAAAGATCCCACAAGAGATCCTCCTTAATACTATACGATATATCGTAAAAAATATAACAAAATATCATTGTCTTATACATTATATTTTTACAAGTACAATAGCTAAATTCATCAACCTTACTATATTAGTGTTGTTGATATTTTTGCTATATATTTGAAAAATAAGAATAAAATACAAACATAGCATGCTTGAAAAAAACATTTTTTCTTGTACGAAATAAATCAAATCAATATCAAAGATGTAACGTCAAAAAGGGAAATTATAACGATGATTTTCTTATTTTTCAAGGAGAGAACCCTTTTTAGTCATAAAATCAGGAAGATTATGTGCGGGATAAACACAATTCATACGCATATCATTTACAGATAAATAATTTAATTTATTTATCAGGACATCTAATAAAAATTTAGTACCAAACTTAGAATTTAGATCATTCTTGATTTTTTGACGCAAATTCTCAATACCAAAAGATTTAATTTGCATTAAATCACCCATTGAAGAACCAGCAAATAATGTATAAATATAGTCGGTAGCAACATCTTGTAAATAATCCGGAGATTCTTTATTACTTGACCTATCTGTAACAAATGACAATCTTACAAAGATATATGCGACAAGATTACCTGCATCAATTATAGGAATCGTGACTAATTCTCCCTTAATAACATCAAGCTTTTTTTCTGCACTAATTTTTTTAGGATATTCTGGTTTCTTATCTAAGGGACGTAAAAACAATATGTAAAACGATATTAACGTTACAAACGACACCCATAATCCAGTAAAAAAAATATTTAACATATATCAAAAAATATCGGATATATTATCCCTTGGAATAAGTACCATCGGCATCTATATCCTGTAGCTTTCTCTTAAATAAATCAGCCACAACGCGAGCTGCTGATAAATATGATTCTAAAAGATACGCATTCAGTGATAATTTCTTATGCAAGCTACGTATCTGTTCTAAATGATCAGAAGATATGTCTTCTCCAAGAGAAGATAATAATATAGATAATTCATGCAAACAGCGTCCTTTATGGTCATTTGAAGCACTGATATCAAATGGTATATTACTTTTTAAATTGTTGTTTTCATTATCTATAATCTCTATCACTCTTGTCAAAACTGTTTGAATACGATAATCGCTCAAATCAGACACTACCTTACTTTCCAGATGAATTTTACTTGTTATGAAACATACACCTACTTACTATCATTGTGATCTAAAAACGTATTTTGTCACCCGAATATTATTGTAGATTAATGTCTATCTTATGTTGTTTCACTATTGCATTACTGATGTTATACGCTAGTATTTCCTTCCAAAAATCTCCGTAAAATCCCCCTCCCAATGACTTTACTGTTTCATCTGGCAAAATAGATTTAGTAAAATACTGGAACATAATTCCTTGTAATTTTTGAGTCACATCTGGGATAGGTATTGATTTACTAGATGTTTCATGAATTGAATTGTCTTCAAAAAAAGATTGAAAAGAATCAAAATAAGAACCATCTCTAGAAATAGAGGAAAAACCCTTGTCCATATCTTGCAAGCTATCAATATTGCTTTTGACAGAAGATACTTCCATATAAAAATCGCCTTATTTTCTAAAATATTAAATACGATATAATATAGATTATGAAGATATAAACTTGTGGGAAACTGCATTAAAAAGTATGCGTTGATCTATACTATCTTGGTTGTTATCATCATCAGATTCAAGCTCTTCCAAAATGGAAAGATTATCTTGAATCTTAGTCAATCGATCAATCTTGATTTTTTCAAATAAGAGTTTATTCTCTTGAATTTTCTGCAAATCAGCCATTTTCTTTTCATTTCTGCTTAAATATTGATAAAAAATTGAATAATGACAAGCTAAAGCAGGATTTAAAAGCGATATAGATATCATCGATTCCATTAACTCTTCTCTTAGAATATTTATCTGTTGACGTTGAAAGATGGTATCTGACATATTTCGTTCAGCAATTATTTTGAGACAATGTTGTATCGCAATAATATTTGATAATTTTTTTGAGTCATTAAATGCCATAATTAATTCCCCCAATATTCATGAAAATTAATTTCATAAATTAATCCAATGAAAAGCATCTTCATATAATTCAAATTGCTTCAAATATACTTTGAAAAGAGTGAGAAATATGATGGATAATAATTTCAATTAACAAATACAAAAGAAAACACCCCAATCCCAGCATATAAGGAGTAGATATAAAATAAACAGGAATCTGCGGTACTAATTTATTAAGCAAACCAATCGAAACATTAAATACGACACAAAAAAATAAAAAAGGACCAGCTAATCTTAGCATAATTGTAAATGTCATTTGCAAAACACTTACGAAAGAAAATAAAATATTATCAAAGTTAATCTTTTGTCCAATAGGAGATATTTCATATGATTTAACTAGCTCATAAAAAATATGATGATGAAAATCCGTAATCCATAATGCTAATAAACCTATTACTCCAATAAAAGCACTAACTGAAGTTTCTGGAGAAGATTCAGATATTCCTATACCTAATTGCAAATTCAAACTAATAGCAGTTGATATCATATTGCCTAAAAATTGCAAACCAAGCGTGTACATACGTACAACAAAACCATATAACAAACCCAAATATGATTCCATGATTATCAACTGTAGATAATATGATCTATCTGCAAAAACTTGCTGATAAATCATATCCCAAAGAAATGGAAATAAAATTATAGAAAAAGCCATTGCAATACAGAAACGAAACTTCATAGGCACATATAATGTTGAAAAACCTGGTAAAATCATGATACAACCGCCGATTCGGCAAAAAATCAAAAATATCGCCATAATAATAACTTCTGGAGTAGTTATCATGAAATTGAACCTAAAATCTTTATTTCAACTCCCTTGGATATTTCCATATGAGAAAGAACCGCTAGTGATGGAAAATTTCTTTCAAGTATCATACGTATATAGGAACGAATTTCTGGAAGAGTAACTATAACTAATGATATACCTTGATCTATATATTTACGTACTACAGCTGTAGCGTTTTCTGAAAACTCTTCAACCGCACGCGGCTCAACATTAAATTCTATCATATCACCTTTAGAATCTCTTTGTATTGCCTGATAAAAAACCATATCCCAACGATTACCTAATTTGAGAATATTCAATACTCCTTTATCTGCCAAATCACCACAAATCTGCTGCGCTATTCGAATACGAACTTGTTCCACTATCTGAGCAGTCTTCTGAAGATACGGGGATACTTCAGCTATAGATTCTATAATTAATTGCAAATTTCGAATAGACACACGTTCCATTAACAATAATTTCAATACCGCCTGCATACCAGAATATGATATATGAGAAGAACAAATTTCGTCTGCAAGCTTTTTATACTCAGGATCAAGCCTATTAATAAGATTCTTTACATCCTTGTAGGAAAGAAGTTGCGATAAATTATTGCGAATGACCTCGCTCAAATGAGTTAATACAACAGATAGATTATCAATTGGCTGAAATCCTTCACGTCGTAGGTCGTCTGCAAAGCTATCCATAACAGCAATAGCTTGCATGCCAAAAGCAGGTTCTTGAACCTCATCCCCTGGAAAACTTGGCCTCTTCCCAGATCCAACAATAACCAGCACTTCTCCAACACGAAGTTCGCTTATTGCAACTATCGTCCCATAAATTATGATATTATATCCCTTTTCCGACAGAGAAATATCAGTAGAAATTTTTATTTCTGGAACTATAAAACCATATTGTTGGGCAAATTTTTTGCGTATTTTAGATATTCTAACAGAAATTTCCTTTTTAGCAGACAGTAACCGACTCGACACTAAACTACCAAGAACTAATTCAATCCCTGGAACATTGAAATCTAAATAATCTGTATCTTGATTTTGTTCTAAAATATCCTTTTCCTGAGAAGATCTCTCAATGTTTTTCTTAATGATCTGATAAGGAACATACCATCCTCCAAAAGAAAATAAACTCGCCAGCATTAAAAAAGGAAATGATGGCAAATTAGGCATCAACGACAAAATACCCATAAAAAATGCAGAAATAAATAGTGCGCGTGGATAGCTTGATAATTGCTCAATCATGGCAGTATTAGTTGAGCCAGTTGAAGTAGTCCGAGATACAAGAAGACCTGCAGCAAGAGATATAATAAGTGCTGGAACTTGTGTTACAAGACCATCTCCTACAGACAACCTCACAAAAACATCTGCAGCATGACTAATAGACATATCATATCGTAAACATCCAATAATAATACCACCCAAAATATTAATAAATGTAATGATAATACTTGCTATTGCGTCTCCACGTACAAATTTTGACGCACCATCCATTGCCCCAAAAAAAGCACTCTCTTGTTCAAGCTCTTTACGACGACTTTTTGCTTCATTTTCATCAATAAGACCAGCAGAAAGATCAGCATCAATTGCCATTTGCTTTCCAGGAATAGCATCTAAGATAAAACGAGCTCCAACCTCTGCAATACGAGTAGCACCTTTCGTAATAACGATAAAATTGATTGTAATTAAAATCATAAATACAACCAAACCTATCACAAAATCCCCTGCCATCACTAAGAATGAAAAACCTGCGATAATTCCCCCTGCAGCTCCATAGCCTTCATTTCCAAATGAAAGAATTGCACGGGTAGTAGCAACATTTAATGATAAACGAATAATTGTGGCAATAAGAAGTACTGTTGGAAAAGCAGAAAATTCCAAAGGTTTTTCAATCCATAATGCAACCATCAAAATTAATATTGATAGCGCTATAGAAGAAGCTAATCCTATATCAAGAAGTATCGTAGGTATGGGCAAGAAAATAATGCATATAACAAAAACGATACATAACGCTAAGACTACATCATGTACATGATTTCGACTATTCACATCAGATGTTGATATTAAAGATCGTAACACATCCTCATCTCCTAATAACTTAAAAACTATGATAGCTCGTACGAACTTATCTTTAATTAGCAAGAATTGTGTGAAGATTAATTTTTAAAAACCAGACTGAATACGCGATAAAATCAAATTAACAAAAATAGACATCTGACCACCAATGAAAGGTGCAGAAACAATAAGAGCAATGAATACAGCAATAATTTTAGGTACAAAAGTAAGTGTTACTTCCTGTATCTGAGTAATAGCCTGTAAAAAAGCTACTAAAATACCGAATAACATTGCTGATAATAATGCAGGAGCGCTTGCTGATAAAATCGTCCATATTGCAGCCTTGGCAATTTCTAAAACATCTGTTTCATTCATATCAAGCTCAATCTAATATTAAAAACGTCGTAATAAAAATCACGACTTGCTATTAGACAAAATAATACCAGTATTAATTGGAATTTCTTTGTTATCTGCAGTAATTGCGATTAAACCTTTAGAAGATACCTGAACAGCGTCAATAGTACCTTTAACAACACCATCCGAGCTAGTAATATCTTTTCCAATATAACTAGCAGCTTGTGCAAGATTGTTGCTATTTAATAATTCTTGTAAAGTAGAGTTCATCTTAACAGACTGTTCCATCTGAGAAAGAACTGCCAATTGAGCAACCTGTTCACTTGGCTTCATTGGTTCTGTTGGATCTTGATATTTCATTTGAGAAATTAAAAGTCTTAAAAAAGCATCATGATTAATCATAGTTCCAGATCTTGATTGTGATAATTTATTATGTACAGAATTCATTTCTGTATTTACTTCCATTATGAAATCTCCTGGTAAATAATATATATAAAGGTTAATTAGAAAATTTATTAACTATAAAATAAAAGTGAAATAGCGCAATTATAAAGTCTTCCTTACCAATAATTATGATGTTACCTATTAGTTTAGTAACTAAAGCACCACCCTAATATCAATTCAGCAAGACCAAAATATTAAAAATATTTTTTAATATTCATTCAACGAAATTTACAATACAATATTCATTTCAATCCATCCCTCACTATAGAAATAATATCAATTATACCTTGGTAATTATTAGATTCATTTTTTCGAATACGCTCACATTCTTCCAAAACCCACAAACCAATTGAAATAAGATTAAGTTTTAAATCTTCAGATAATTGATTGTTTTCAGAAATCAAATCTTGTACAAAGACAGTCCATACACGAGTAGTATAAAATAATGCTTCAACTATTATACTGCTATTTTTTTTGCAATTATGTGCATCGGATAATAAACGAATAGAATGATCAAGAATATAACGCTCACGTTTTCTAGATTCCGATAATGATTCTTGTGCAATTTCATCGTAATATTTGTGCATATCTGATTACCTTTTCAAATTAAATATAATAACTATCAAAGGTAGTTTAGAAAACTCAATTTTCGCATTTTAGCAGTAATCATATAAGCTATATCTACCTTATTAACGAGATCATCTAATTTAATACTTGTTTTGTAGTGATCAACTCCAACCGATTTTACAATACAAATTTCCATTATGCTCTTTTTGTTTTGTAAAAAAACATCTTCTTTATCAATACGCTGTTCAGACATACCCAATAAAGCACGATTATGATTAAGATCTTCTAATCCTTTTCCTAAGATAGAAGTCATCTTTTTGTTGAGTACAGACCTAGATTCTGGCTTAAGATCTTTACCTAAAAATTCTATTCCAATAACTGAAAAAAGAGATAATCTACGTATTCCATACATATTCACATTAGTAGAAATATCTCTGCTTTCAACATCATTAAAATGATGTTGAATATTTTGATTTGAAGCCTTTGACCAATTCTGCATCCAATAATCATTATCAAAAAAAGCCTTTTCCAATTTATCTATGAACTCACTCATTTGATGATCTGTCATAGAAGATACTTCCAGCTGTTGCACTTTTGAATTATCTTTAAGAAAATTATCTAACAGTTGATCAAAAGATTTTTTAGCAGGAGAATCTTTTGCAAAATAATCTTGAAAAGGCTTTTCTAGTGTATTGATACCAGCAAACAAATACTCACTTCCAGATTTCATGTTAGATACATCCGTCAAAGATCTGAGAGAATCTTTAACCAAATTTTCAATACGATCTATAGTAAATTTATTACTGTCTTCGTGAAGAATAACAGTGTTTTCAAGAAGACTTTGATACACTCGATCAATGTTCTCAAGACTTGCTTGTGATGTAGATAAGCGTATCTTTGCTAAATTATTACTATCAAGCATCCCCGTGATACGCTGCTTTTCTTGATTTAGTTCAAGGAATTGTGATACTCTGGAACCCAATTGCATACCAACATCTGCATGTTGCCCAGTTACCACCTCCTTCCTTAGCTGAATAATATCATTGTTAATTTGTCTAGTAAAAATCTCTATACCATTGCATATGGAAGATGTAGAAACACCTGTTGTTTTCATAATTCACCTAATCCCTTCTAATAGCGTATTCATCATACTATTAATAGAATTCATGAGTTTGTTAGAAATATTGTAAGATTGTTCTACTTGCATGAGAAAACTTAATTCTTCTTGAAGATTAACACCCGTATAATTTGAATAAGAATCTGATATATGATTGAATGCAACCTGATTTTTCATATAAACATCATGACTATTAGATCGATTTTTCTCCAACCATCCTATGGAATTACGTCCATATTCCAATAAATTAGTATTCGCACTTATCCCCGTCACAGAATCAAAAGAAAAATTTTTATTGAGAGCCGTACGATAACTATTGATAAGGTCTGAATAACCTGAAAATCCATTAGGATTCCATTGATAATTTGGAGAAGAAGAGCCTCCATCACGCAAAAAATATGGATTGGATTGATATTTAGGATTAATACAAATTAATTCAGACATACCATTATATAGTTTATCACTAGGAGATGCTAAACCATCAACAATAAATAAACCCGGGACAGGTTGAGAATGACCATTTGGATCTTTTTCATAAAATATATTAACAAAACCCCTTGATATCTCATCAAGTTGACTTTGAAATGTTGGTATAATACCATCACGGATCTGCAAAAGCGCTTCAATCTTACCCCTAGGAATAACATTATTATCAGTGATAGAAACCATAATACCATCAATGAAAACAGGTTTGCTTTCAACAGCAGCACTATATGATTCTGTTTTTAAAAAAGTTATATCCCGAGGCAAAGTTTCAAACAACGTAGAATCGCTTGAAGTATAAACAACTATATCATTATTGCGTCTTGTCACCGTGGAAATTCCAATTATTTCGGAAATTTGTTGCAATAATGAATCTCGCCTATCTAATAATTCATTGGCATTACCTTCGAATGAGGTATCTGATTTTATGGAATTATTAACAACTGTTAATTCATCTAAAAATTGTCTCAAGTGAGAAATTTCCAGATCAATTTCTTTGTCAGCATCTGTTCGAATTTTCTGAACTTTTCTAGCAGATGACTTAAGGTTATTAACAACATCTACTGCAGATTCAATAACTTGTCTTCCAAAAATATCGCTAGAGCTATTATTTGCATATGTCTGGAGATAGTCTTGAAATTTTCCAATGTAATGGGCGGGAGAACTATTATAATCATTGTCACAACCCATAATTTCCTTCAAAGATTCAAAACTATCTAAAAGCTTTTGTTGCCCTGAAAAAGAAGAGCTTGCATCTAAAACTTTTTGAAACATATTGTGATCTTGAACACGTTTCTTAGTAACAACCGTCATTTCATGAGGAATATTGACAGTACTAACCTCTCGTCGAACATAATTTTTATTACCTGAATTCTCTATATTTTTAACAAGGGTAGAAAATTGTTCGCTAGCATTGCTGAAAATACTATGCGCTCTACTAAATGCAGCTGAAAGAGACATCTTCTTAATCCTTTAATTCAATATAAAAGTTATCTTTTGAGACTAATCAGAATATCCATAAAATCAGATCCGGTTTGAAAAACCTTAGAATTTGCAGCATAATTGCGTTGGGCTTCTATAAGTTCTGTGAGTTCATTCGCAATATCAACATTAGCAGTTTCAAGTGCGCCCGAAAAAATCTCTCCGCGTTGTTCATCCCCAGGAAAACCGATGCTAATGCCACCTGAATCGATAGTTGGTAAATAAGCATTTCCATCACAAGGTTGCAAATTATCTACACTTGGCACAGTACCAATAGCTAAACGATAAACAGAAGACCTTCTACCATCTCCATAAATTAGATCTACAATACCATCCTTAGAAACAGCAAAATCTTTTACTATCCCCGGAGGATGTCCATTTATTGCTGTTTTTTGAGGAACAAATCCACCTGCAACTTGCGTCATTTTTTTCATATCAATTTTTATATGATTATTAACACCAGAAGTATTATCATCAAAATATATCGAGTCGGCAGTATGATCTTCTAAAGATCCCGTATTAGGATTAAAAGATAAAACCACTGTACTCAAAGGAGATGCACGATTATTTTTATCCAAACCAATATTATAAGGAAAACCATTGTCAGTTGATTGATCTTGGCGAAATATTGATACTTCCCACTTCTCACTACCAATCTTCGTATAATACAAATCATAAATCACTTGAGATCCAAGCTCATCGTAAGCAACAAAAGAGCTTTTATTTGTGTATTCAATATTATCTGATGTTTTATTATTCTTTGGAGTATTGTTCTCTGTGATTATCTTAGCATCTTTATCAAGATTAGCCGAAATAAACCCCTCGGTAGTAGGAATAGCTTGCAACGCAAAATTTCTTACGTTAACTTTTTCTAATCCCTGAAAACCATTCAAAACCATCGAAGGAAAAGATTCATCTAAAGGATATGCTAACAACACATGACCTGCTGTATTTTCCAAGTAACCCTCGTTATTGATGTCAAAATCACCAGATCGTGTAAGATAATGGGTATCATCGCTATCCTTTACAATAAAAAATCCACCACCTTGAATGGCTAAATCTGTATTAGACGCTGTATGAATAAGGGCACCTTGCTCAGATATCATATCTTTTTCAACAGTTTCTACACCACCAGAAACATGAGAAACACCATCTTGTGGAAATAAAAGAGATGAAAATGAAATACCTGTGCGCTTGTATCCTATAGTGTTAATATTTGCAATGTTATCACTAACAGCGGATACGCGATTGGATTGCGCATCCATGCCAGACATAGCGGTCTTCATAGCCCCTAAAATGGCCATTGCACTTTACTCCATATATTTTTAAACTATGACAAAAATAGTCTATACGCCTTGTGTGGGACTTATTATCTTTAAAAAATGTTTACTTTTTTAATTCCAATCAATGGAATAACCCAGAAAGCGTTTTGAATCTACAGGATCAAATCCTAATTTATTGCGCAACTTCTTACGCAATTTACTAATGTGGCTTTCCACAACGTTTTCTTCTACATCATCATCGAATAAACCATAAATAGCACTAAAAATCTGTGTTTTAGCAACTCTTTTACCCCTATTAGCCATAAGATATTCCAAAATCCTACGTTCCCTCCGAGGTAACGGAAAGACTTCTCCTTTTACTTCTGGATCACGACCATCTGCAAACACACGAATAGGTCCAATTTCAACACGGTTGTTAACAGCTTTTAAGCGTCTATGAATAGCAGCAACCCTTGCCAATATTTCGCGGTGATGAATAGGCTTATGCACAACATCATCAACTCCACAGTCAAAAAAATCCAAAGTTGTTTGCAAAGAGGGATGATCATTTATGGCAATCAATGGAACATGCGATTGAGATCTAATAATCAGTGGCGATAACATAACTTTTTCTCCTGATCCTATCAGAAAAGCCTCAATTGCAGAAACATCTTCTTGAGCCAAAGACCTAAACCACCCTTCAAATTCACAAGAATGAAATCCCTCTAAAGAAACTCCTTCGTAGCTAAAAAGAGAGATATAACCATCTCTCACTAAGGCACGATCATCAATCAAAACGAGCATTGGTTTTCTCCCGAATCACACCATGTTTTTTAAGATTAATCGGTACGAACCAACGAAGTTATGATCAATTGCAGAAAGTAACTGAGATAATCTAATAATTGAATTTATTATCAATATTAACTTTATTGAGAATATATTACTTTATGCGTTTATAAAAAAAATTTAAACACCATACAAAAATGTAACACTTGTCATATTTTACATAATTGAGAAGAATCATGATTATTTATAATTAAATTTATTTGCGATATAATAGTATAGTTGTATTGATTACTATAGAAAATCAGGAGGTTTTTTACCAATGATACATCTGATATTGATGTTTTGCCATATTCATACATTCAGCTCACTTAGATACTATCAGAAGAACTCGTTCAAAAACCCCAGCAACCTATATTGGGTTTAAGCCACTTCTTTTTTGTTATGTTTCGTTGGTGCGTTTCTCAACTATAAGCCCCATGACTTGTCCGATGTCGCTAGCCAGGTTTCACATATCACGAAGATTAAATTCCATTTCTGCAAAAAAATCTTCGCCCCCATAAACCTCTTTCAGCAACTATCTTCATCTTCTGAACAATTTTATCGGCATACCAAATCATCAGATGCAATTGATTATTTCCTATTCAAAAGAATAGATGATTTATGACGGACTTTGATCAAAAATAATATTTTATCATTAATTACTTAATTAGCCAGCAACTGAAATCCAAGGAGCATTGATTATACGGAATTTTTATGCTCATCCCTAAATTTTTAACAACATCTCCGACCTAATCCTATATTTCTATCTAGGCAACAACCCACTGTAAGATCTTCCCACCGGCAAAAATCCATTTGCGGATTTCAAGATAAAAAAATGAGAAGTATAAATATCCTATTGAATTAGGATCCATTTAAAATATTAAGCCTAATATATAAAAATCATATCTTATTAATATATGGTATAAAAGATATTAAATAACTTGCACATTATATATTATATGCTATATCCTATACAATTTATAGCGTATAAGCTATTTTTAAGAAGTTTATAACTTGTTTTTTTAAGTATTTTTTATAGTAGGAATGTTCATGAATAGTTATAAATATCATTTTCTATTATTGAATTTAATTTGCATTTCTTTAGCGTCTTGTAGTGCTGACGATCCCCAAACATACGACGCCAATACAGTGTTAACACCACCCGAAAATCTTAATGCTGATCCACAAAAATCTCAGAATGAAAAATTGATACCACACAGCGCTAAATATTTACTAAAAAAATATGATACAGAAGAGAAAATTAATAATATGAGTAAGGATGAAATTAAAGAATTTTTAGATAGAGCAAATAGCATAATCAATAAAAATAAAAATAAAAATAAAAAATTATCAAAGAGTATAAATAACTTGATCTTACTGAGGGATAGGGTGTTATTAAAAGATGATGATTCAACGTAGTTAATGAAGACTTTAAAATCGCCTTATCCCCCACGTCGGATATATCCGGAAGAAGGCTAAAAACAACATCAGGAGAAACTCAGTGGTCGTTAGTAACAGTATACGTATTAGACAGACCAATATCCGTATTGAGATTGAAAGAGATGAAACTATCTATGGTTTGAGCCTTTGAAGAAAAGGAAAAAGCCAATGATGAAGAGGATAATAGTAATCCTTCCTTGGAGTAGAGAAGACGCTAAGAAGTTTCAAAACTACTGGGAAAAAGGAACTCTTCCACGTCTTGCTTTTTAGTTTCCTCCTGTACACTGGACTGAGACTTTCTAATGCATGTAGAGAAGGATACCAACATTGAAAAGATAATATATTTGCCACCCAAACTCAAAAGGTAGGAACAACCGTAACCTATAGAGATTCCTATCACTTCATGAAAATGCTTGAAATAACGCCAACAGGAAAAGAAAAATTCTTTGTTCATTGAGAGGGAATCAACAATGAATGCAGATTAATTCAGCATGGTTTAGGAAAAAAGGCAGGAATTGAGAAAACTGCTCATGGCATTCGTAATTTTTCCGCAACTATCGCAGAAAAAGCAGAAGCAACAACACACGAACTAATGGCTGGATATAGTCGAGATAGTCTCACAAGCATAAGTATACACTAAAATAGCAGATAGATCACGTTTAGGTATTATTTCTTCTCGTATTGTTGCATCCCATATTAAAAATATTAATCCTTACCATCAAAAAATAGGTTGGTATAAATGATAAAAAATAGCTGTGGATAACAACAATATTACCTACTTTTAAGGCATAACCATCAGCGTAATATCCAATAAATCTAATCATTCATCACATGAATTTACTAAAAAACAAATCTTAAAAACAACTGTTCCCTTAAACAATCATTCTATTAAAAACGTGTTCTCACAATAAATAATAACGCTATCAATAATTTTAGTTCTAAAATAATAATCAACTAAATGATGATTTCAACGAATAAATAACAAGTTTATATATATTTTTTTATAAAAAAAATTATAACCAGATTGGTATTGTGCATATGTAACACAACTAATGTGTGTCTACAAATATCTAGTTTAATCGTATAATTTATAAAAAATTTACAAGAATATTATGAAAATAACATTCATAGGTTTTACATAAACAAGAAATACATCATATAAGATGTTATAAAATCAAGTTATACCTATCGAATCAAAAATTACGAAATCATACGAATAACTATTTCCAAATGAGTATAAAAATAATAATTTGCATTTCATATTCTTGAAATATTACATATAACATAGGAATTTATATAACTAGTTTGAGCAATAAATTAATTAAAATTCAAGTAATATCCTAAAATACCTACCCTTAAATTTGATTATAAGCCTCACACTACGTTGCAAAGTATTTACGCTATTCTATCTTTTAACTAATATACAAAATATAAAAGCACACCAATGTAATAATAGATCAATGGATACTAATACTAAATAATATATAATCTTATGTATAGATAGTTATGAACTCAATAAATCATATTTCTGACACATAATTTATACATAAATACAGAAATAATATGATCCTATAACCTCTTCACCATTGTAGATATTCCTACGTTTTTCTTTGTGTGATACTGGTACTTCCTTATCTACACAGTTCCTTTCAGGAAGAGATGATTTTCTTCTTTTAAAATCCCCAGATTGCGTAAAATTCTGCTGTTGCGTATAAGAATTAACTAAATCTTGATGAAAAATAGTCTTGTCATTTTGCACAAAATTCACATCAAAACTGTCCATTATGTATCCAGCAAAATTTAACGAATCTAAAATACCTAAACGTTCGTTTTGTATTCTTTTATAGAGGTGACTTGATTCTACTTGAATCTTAATAGACAGCCTATTCCCTGACAAACATAAAGTAGCAGTAATATTATCATAACTATCCGGTTTAATTTGTATTTTGAGAGTATTTATCATACCTCTTTCCATATAACGGACATGTTCTGGAATAATAGCAAATCGTAAAGCAATTTTCTGATTAGTATTTATTACTGTAAATCCATGGAAATCTATACTATTATCTAAGCAGAAATTTCCAGGAATAGAAATACATCTGAAATCCTGCATTGTATCGTTTTTTGAAACAATATCAGATATCAATTTATTTTCTATTGAAAAGTCTATTTTTGCAGGAATATCACTTGATGGTAATTCTAAAGCCTCTGAATCATGGTTTGTAAAATCAGCAAAAGATTTTAACTGTAAAAGAGCAATTACATCTTCCAATGAATGATCAGATTTTTCTTTAATAACAGACAAATCATTTGGAATTATATTAGAAAAATCAAAAACATCTTTTTCATAGCTTGTAATAAATTCTGATGAATTTTCTAATAATAAATCATTCTGCTCCACCAATGGAAATAACACTCCCGGCATCATAATGATAGTTGATAATTCTCCCTGACATAAGTTTTCTTCAAATTGATTATCATGAATACTCTTATTTGATCTGAATGTGGTTGAAATGATTTTTTCAAAGGAAGATGGCATTTGAGAATTTAAATTGCTTTTATCATCACTCTTTTTTAAAATGCAAGCAGCATTATCTTTCTTTTTATAATTGACGGAATTTAACTTATCTTCTACCTGATTCAAAAACCCTGTTCTAACATCAAGATGTTCTTGAGATGAAATAATCACATCTTTCATTCTTCATTCTCTCTCATTAAGGATGGAATCTATCAGTGCAACTTTTTTGAGATTTTTATCGATAAAAGATTCTAGATTAAAATTACTTTTTATCTTCTGATCTTTCTCTAAAATCAAATTTTTATCTAAAAACTCAATATTTTCTTCTATCAAGGACTGCTGCATATCTGCGAGAATAACTTCCAATGCTTTCTTTAAAACCATATCCTGCTGCATAAGAAAATTATCAGGTATATTATAAATACTACGCTGTAACGCAGCAATATTTACAAAAGTAACGCTCAAAAGATCTTCATATAGCCATATTGCAGCGATATCCCTGTAATCAAGTTGTTTATACATTCCCTTTAATTTTTTGATTGCTAATAATCCCATTTTGCGATTACAGGAAATTGCAGAATATCTAGCTATTGTGAAATAAATATCACGTTGATCCTCTAAATCAAAAAATGATAAAGTAAAAATAATGTCTTCTTTTTGTAATTCAATGCGATGAAATACAAAAAACCACGATAACAGACTTATAAACTGCTTTTTATAAATGGAATGATGAAATTGCCGCGTATAATCACGAATATAACCGAATGCACTATCTTCCATACCGTAATTAAGAGCTATTGCCAACAAATTCCGCAAAGACATCTCTTCTAACATAGTGCCAGGTGATATAAGACGAACATGATCAAAATAATGCATTGCTTTTTTGGAATTTAATTTAATCATAGCATTGCCAACTAGAAAATATATATATGGCTCAATACCTCTTGTGCTATAACTATCCTTGATTAAATCCAGCTTACCGCTAGATAGCTCAAGCTGACCCATAAAATATTGCCTCAACGCATGCACTACGTCAGAATTAAAATAACCGTGCTTATCTTTTGTGACTAAGTATTCTAAAATTGAAGAATTTCCTGAGATAATCGTGTACATTAACACTGCATCCACATTACGATTATCCAAAAAAACATCCATATTAGTAGCGCGCAACTGTGTGCCCGTTTCTTCTACTAATTCTGAGATTGATTTTTTATGGTTATAATTTCCCCTAACTACATCATCAAACGCACGTTGCAAAAATCGCATTAAACGATATGGAGTTACATAATTTTGCAAATCAATATCCATAGAAAAACTAGGAAATGCTGCCATTGCTATTATCAAAATACAAATCAGAAACTGTCGTTTCATCAAGCGCTATCCTTATCAATCTTGTAATAAAATTTCTATACGACGATTAGATGCATTCATAGGATCTGATAAATTTTTTAGATTGTGATTAGAAAAACCAGAAATTTTTAGTATACGATTTTCGTTAACACCAGCTTTAGTCAAAATCTTATACGCATTATATGCGCGATCTAGTGATAACTTCCAATTATCTCCTGTAGAATAATGAAATGGTTTGGCATCAGTATGACCATCAATGTAAATTTTTTCATTTCCTTGAGAAAGAGCTTCTCCTATTTTTTGAATAACTAGAATCGTTGAATTAAGCGGATTAGATGAACCTCTTTCAAACATAGGACTATTTTCTTGATCAAGTATTGAAATAAGAATTCCTTTTGTGGTAGGTTTAAATGATATACCTTCTAAAATCTTATTATCAACCAATCCTGATGTCTTTGATCTTATTGCGTTTTTTAAGTATTGCATACGCTTTTCTCTTTTAAGTTGAAAAAAGTCCTCTTTATCGATCGGTAGATGAAAATCGTTTTCTATTTTATTATTTTCACTTGCGTTGATTTTATCTTTACTACTATCCAAAATAATATCGTTAACATGTCCTAAAGACGAATCATTCTTAGAAAAATTGATCCTAGGAAAAGAATTTATTTCCTCTTTACGTGTTATATTTGGCATAAAGGGATTTTTATAATCTACTCTTTGATCTGGATGATTTAATATAGAGGTATTGGTTTTTGTATTATTAATTAAAATATTTCTGTTATCTTTCTCATAATTGGGGGAAGAAACTCTCGTCTTATACGACGCAATTTTACCTGCTATAGTTTTGTCAATTTTATTCTTATCGTGATTATTAGAAGAATTATTTGCAATTTTTACGTCATCATAAATACCCTCAGGAAACATCAATAAATTTGACATTCCAAATGGATTAAAATAGCTCTCTATTGCAATCTTGGATTCATCATCCAGAGCGTGTGTAATCCACATTGCTAAAAAAAAAGACATTAATGCCGTCATAAAATCAGCATATGCAATTTTCCAAGTATGAAAATTCCTTGAATTGTCTGGTCGTACTTTCTTCCTAACAATAATATATTTAATTTTATTTTGATTATTATCCTCCGTATGATTCATTTGAAAACCTTCTTTACTCTAAAATTTTTTTGATATCAGAAGACCAAGATTCAAGTCGTGTTGTTATAACGCTACCAGAAATTTGAGTCGAAAATTCAATTTGATCAGTATCCTCATAACGAACCATAGAAGAATATTCAGCTAAACGCTGTTGAATAAGTGGATGCAAATTTTTAGGGCCATGAATTGTAATTACACCACATTCTCCTTTCTTAAGAACATCGGAAATAAATTTTCCCAGCTCAATAGCCGCTTTACGAGAGATTCCTATATCCAAAATAGAGCCTAAAGCCCGTCCCACTTCATGTTCCAAGGAATCTAAAAGCAATTTAACAGAATCTTTCATAGTTACAGATATATACTCACTTGTATGTTCTGCGAATGATTCACGTAAATCAACAATCTCATTGCGATGAGATATCTGCAAAGAGTTAATTTCAGATTTCCAATAGAGTTCTTGATCAGCAATAGCCGCTTCATATCCTTCTTGATAAGATTTATCACGTTCTAGCTTAATATCAGGCATAGAATCGATTTGAATATCTGGAGTACTAGTAGTAATTTTATCAGAAGGAATAATATCATTAGAAAATGAATTGGCTTGACTAAAATCTTCAAGACGAGATAACATTGTTTCCATCAATCCCAACCCCCTAACAATAAAACTATACAACTTGATTTGTTATGAGCATATTTTACAGAGAAACTATCTTTGTTGTTTATGAAAAATAAAAATATGATAATGAGGCAAATAATCGCAGAGTATACTTGAAGGACCACATTTAATAAATGTGGTCCTTCATAAATCTCATTGCTATCCAAGCAAAATGCTACTTACCTGAATAAAGAAAGAGTCCTTTGTGAAGAACTATTGGCAATTGATAGAGCTTGAATTGCTAATTGCTGTTGTGTTTGAAGTGCAGCAAGCCTACTTGATTCAGCCGCCATATCAGAGTCTACTAAACGACCTATACCCTTTTCGATAGAATTACGCATAAATTGCACAAAATCTTCTTGTAAATGTATACGAGAACTAATTGACCCAATCTTACCAGCCGCAGCAGTAACATTTTTTAATTGCCTATCAACAAATGAAAGCATTTTCTGCATAGAATCGGATTCAGTGTACATATCTGAGTTAGAATGCTGAGTAATATCAAGAGTAGTTATAGAATAACCTAAATCAATATTGCTATACTTTTCGTCATTTACAGTTGTTTGTGAAGTATTAATGTAGTATTTAGTGCTATCTTTTTGAATAAAAGGAACTATACTCTTATCATTAATTTTATGGGTAGGCTCTTTAGTACTGCCAAGCACCCACATATCTTCTCCAACACGGAGATATACATCATTAACTCCTGTACTACTATTAGAAGCGTCGCTACTAGAAACACCGCTACCAGGGGCAGAAGATTGATTAGAAATAACAGCAACACCTAGCCCCTGATCAAAAGTAGCTTGTGCACCTTTTAACCAAGCTCCACTTACTGTTGCAAGCAACAGGCTAGTATTGCTAATTTTACCTGATTTATCTTGCAATTGCACTGATACATTTCGTAATGACTGAGCTTCCGAATTCGATACAGCGTTCTTATCAAGAATACCATAGCGCCGACTACCATTAGAACTATCAAATAATACGGAATCAGCATCAAGATTATACTCAATGTTGGTCACACGAGCATCACCATCATGCGTACGGATAAAAGAACTTACGACACTTTTAGTAACCTTAGAAGTAGGAGAACCAAGACTTGCTTTCAACCAATTTTCACCGTTAAATGAAGCACCTTCTGCAATACCTTTTAATTGATCCTGTAATTGATTAATCTCTTCCTGCACAGAATTTGCATCAGTACCATGCTCCAGAGCCGCAACTAATTTACTCTTTATATTAGAGATTACTTCAATAGTTTTATCCATTCCAGCTTTAGCAATATCGACTTTTGAAGCCCCAAGACCTATAGCATCAGAAACTGCCGAAAGAGCTGCATTATCTGATTTCATTATTTTTGCAATGGACCAATAAGCTGCGTTATCAGCAGCATCAGCGACGCGCAAGCCTGAAGCAACACGATCTTGCACAACATCAAGATTATAATTTACATCTCGCAATTTTTGACCCGCAGACATGGCAGAAATGTTTGTTAAAATAGTAATCATATTCATTGTCCTTAAAAATCAAAATTATATACTTAATCAAAAATGATGAACCGTTCGGCATCACATGCCGATACATAAATTTATGTTCATTTGCATATATTGCTCTCTAAGATAGCGAAACAATCTTGTCTCACCCTTAATACAACCTATTCTATCAAATTATATACGAATAAATATATAAAGAATTCCTATTGCCAACAAATAGCTATTTCAAAACCGTACAAAAACGCCATTTTTATAAATTTGAATAATAAATCATATCATCAACAATTATACGTAAATTCATATATAAACATCTAAGGGCAATAAAATTTACGTTCTAAAAAACACTAAATTTATAAACAATTAATATAGATAATAGATAACGTATTTATCCTATATCTGGATATAAAGAATCTACAATATGCGCAGCATTAAAACGGCTATGCAGCATACCATATGTTGAATGACAATCACCAAAAACTCTGGTTTCCAAAAATGCATCAGCTATAGAAGTTGCACCAGATCGATATAGAGCAGCGGCAGAAGCAACTAACGCCATTCGTTCAATTAAAAGTCGTGCCAAGCCCCTATCTTTTTTACATAAAGATACGGATTCTTGAAGAAGTTCTATTGCTTTTTTACCAGAAGAACCAAAGTCTTTCTCTAAATTGGCAAATACTTGATCAAACAAGTTAGTTCCTTTTTCTAGAACATTAAGCAAGTCTAATAACATCGCATTACTAGATCCTAATAGGATGGAATTAGCAGGTGCTTCCCTGTAGTGACGAGATATAGAACGTTCTTCTACATAACCTGATCCACCAATACATTCCATTGCCTCCGCAATAAGATTTGGTGCAATTTTGCAACACCAGTATTTAGTAACAGGAGCCATAACACGTGCGTAAGCAGCATTTATAGAATTATATTTAGCTTCATCAAAAGAGTTAGCCAATCGGAAAGAAAGAGCGGTAGCAGCTGCGACATCCAATGCCATATCCGCTACAACTCTAGTCATTATTGGCTGCTCAATTAAGAGTTTTCCAGAAACATAACGCCTACGTATATAGTGGATAGCCTCAGCAAGAGACGCGCGCATCCCTGCCGCCGAGATGACAGAACAATCCAAATATAATAATATTTTCATATCTTCCACTGGACTTGCACCAGCATCAAGATCACCCAACAAAAATCCAAAAGTATTAGAAAATTCCACTTCAGCAGTGGCGTTAGATCTATTACCAACTTTATTCTTCAATCTCTGATAACAAAGACCATTTGAAGAGCCATCTTCCAATAATCTTGGAACCAAAAAACAACCAATCTTATCTTCTACTTTAGCAAGCATTATAAATGCATCACTCATTGGAACAGATAAAAACCATTTATGACCTGATAAACAATATATACCATCACTTATTTTTTGACCACAAGAAGTAGTTGCCCATATATCAGTTCCACCTTGTTTTTCAGTCAATCCGAGACCAATACTTACAGAAGTTTTATGCATAGGAGCTATATTAGTAGGGTCATATTCTCGCGATAATATCTTTCTAGCCCAATCTTTTTGCACTATCGGAGAAGTCATTAGTGCTACCATGGATGCGCTGGTTATGCTAGGAGAAGTGAGATGTCCTGCTTCTAACTGCGCCATCAAATACAAACGAGATACTCTTATTTTATGAGAATGTTTGCGAATTTCTGCATCAGCATTTCTATCCCAAATAGAACAATGTAAACCATCTTGAATGGAGCGACGCATAAGAGAATGCCATGCAGGATGAAACTCAATTATATCAAGACGTTCACCACCTGGTCCATACGCATGTAGATTAGGAGCATTGTAATTTGCCATTCTTGATAGTTCCTGTGCTGTACAGGAAAAAACATATTGACCTAATAATTCAAGTTCCCTGCGAATCACACGTGGAAAATTGGCAGTAAAATCAACAACCAAGGAATCACTGCTATATGCATTAATTCCAATAAAAGGAGGTGGCTGATTTAACTCAGAAAGGACATCTAATTGTTGATTTACTTTATTCATAGCCAATCTTTAGTAACATTTCTTAAAATAAGTTAAGAGCACAATCATAAGTGACAATACTCGGTTCACTTGTTTGCCAAAGTAAAATTCTTTACAAACACCAACTTCTTTTTTAAACAATAGCTCAACAGAACTTTTATAACAATTACTTATACCTGCTATTAATAACTACTAATTTCTATTGTTTAAATAGGATAACAGCTTTTTGGAGAGCATGTTATGTATTTTTTTCCATTGTACAATTTTGTTAGCGTTAAAGACCTTACGGTGCAAGATATCAATTATTTACTAGACCGTGCAAACGAATATTTACAAAACAACAAATTAAACGAAACACTAAGTGGATTAACACAAATTAACTTATTCCTCGAACCATCTACTCGCACGCAAACCTCTTTTGAAATCGCTGGAAAGAGACTCGGCCTTAATGTTGTAAACATAAATATAAATAATTCTTCTATGAAAAAAGGAGAAGGTTTAGCTGATACAGTTACAACATTAAATTCCACACGTCCAAATATCATCGTTGTTCGTCATCCATGCTCTGGAGCCATTAATTCATTGATTCAAAAAATTAAAGGAACTGCTATCATCAATGCTGGCGATGGAATACATGAACATCCAACTCAAGCAATACTTGATGCCTTTGCTATACGTCACTTCAAAGGACAAATATCTAACCTTTGTATAGCTATCTGTGGTGACATTATGCATTCTCGCGTCGCAAACTCCAATATTATACTTCTTAATACCATGGGTGCAAGAGTGAGAATAATTGCTCCTCCAACATTAATTCCAAATAATATATCTGACATGGGGGTTAAAGTATTCCATGATATGAAAGAAGGTTTAAGAGACGTTGATGTCATTATGATGTTACGCATTCAACATGAGAGAATAACTGATTCCAGTATGCCTTCAATGAGGGAATACTCATATATTTATTCACTCAACGAAACAAATATTAAATATGCTAAAAAAGATGCTATTGTCATGCATCCTGGCCCTGTAAATCGCAATTGTGAGATTTCTTCTAATGTGGTAGATGGTTCGCAAAGTATCATTCAGAATCAAGTAGAAATGGGAATAGCAATCCGTATGGCAATTATAAAAGAACTTGTTACAAATCAAAATAACATTGCAAAGAAAAAAATATGAAATCATTTGTTTTAAATAAAGTACACATAATTGATCCAAGTCGAGATCTGGATGAAATTGGAACAATCATTGTGGAAGATGGTATTATCCTAGCCGCCGGATCTGATGCTATCAATCAAGGATATCCACCATCTTGTAAAATACGAGATTGCAAAGGTCTTGTTGCCATTCCTGGACTAGTTGATGCACGTGTAACACTTAACGGACCTCCTGATAAATATGCTGATAACATAGTTAATACATCTAGAGAAGCGGCATCCGGAGGTATTACATCTATAATTCTAATGCCCTTTATATCTTCGCTTGTTGATGAATATACTATCATGAAACTTGCATGGAAAGAAATACAGCAAAATTCCTTAGTAAATGTATATCCAACAGCTAGCCTAACATTCAAAATGGAAGGAAAAAAAATCAACGAAATTCGCCTTCTGCAAGAACAAGGGGTAGTTAATTTCACACACGGACCATTAAGCATATGTGATACGCAAGTTCTTTTTAATTCCATGAAATATGCTCATATGTTTAATGCTATAGTCGCTCTTGATACACATGACTACTTTACTGGAGCAAATGGAAATATTAATGAAGGATTTATCGCAAGTTGCTTAGGTCTACCTTGTATTCCAACAATATCTGAAACCGTTCCTCTCACACGGGATTTGCTTGTTGCACAATATACTGGAGTACAATACCATGCCTCTGTTATTTCTATACCCCAATCAGTATCTATCTTAAATCATGCTCGAGAGAATAAAGTTAGTGCAACTTGTGGCATTTCAATCAACAATCTAATTTTAAATGAAAACGATGTCGGAATGTATAATAATCTACGCAAAGTTTTGCCTCCATTACGCTCCGAAGAAGATCGAATTGCCATGATTGACGCACTTGCAAAAGGTGATATCGACATCATAGTATCTGACCATAACCCTCGTCATGATGACACAAAGAATTTACATTTTACCGAAGCTAGTTTCGGTTCAATTGGATTAGAAACAATGTTGTCGGCAGCATTACGCTTGTTTCATGAAAGTAATATCCCACTGAAGAAAATCATTAAATCTATGTCAACGCGTCCTTCCCAAATATTTAATATACCAGGAGGAACATTAAAACCTGGGGCAAAAGCTGATATCGTTTTAATAGATTTAGATCATCAATGGATCGCAAAAAAAGATAATACGCTATCATCTTATAAGAACATGGCTTTTGACAATGAATCTTTTTCAGGAAAAGTTGTGGAAACATATATAGCGGGAAAAAGCGTGTATACTCTGGAAAGTTAGTTTATGGAATACTTGCAGTTTTCATCATATGATATCTTTACAAAAGCAATCTCAATCATCATAGGATATACTTTTGGCTCTATACCTTTTGGCTTGTTTCTAACTCACATATCAGGTATTGAAGACATAAGACATATTGGCTCCGGCAATATTGGTGCTACAAATGTACTAAGAACCGGCAATAAAAAGATTGCCTTCATGACTCTCATCCTTGATGTAATCAAAGCAACTTGTTCTGTTATAATAGCCTCAACACTATTTAATGATACCGCTGGAGAACTAGCAGGTTTTGCAGCATTTTTAGGACATATATTCCCTATTTGGCTTAAATTTAAAGGCGGAAAAGGCGTATCTACATATGTTGGCGTTTTAATTGCTTTAAATCCAAATATAGTCATGTTTTTTGCCAGTATATGGATATTATGCCTATTAGTAACATACTATTCTTCACTTTCATCTCTTTTAGCAACTGCTATTACCTTAATAGCTATCTGGATTATATCATCAGAAATCAATATACCAATAATATTTACAATTATGACCGCAATAGTTTATTGGAAACATATATCAAATATAAAACGTTTAATTTCCGGATCAGAAACAAAAATTATTTTAAGAAAAAGCAATAATAATGAACATTAATTCTAAAAAAAGAGGTGTACAATTAACGTACGAGCAAAAAATTTCTTGGTTGCGTCTGATTAGAAGTGATAATGTTGGGCCTTTAACTTTTCGTGATATGATTAATTATTTTGGTTCAGCAGAGCAAGCCATTGAAATGATTCCTGAACTCTCCCGAAAAGGTGGAAATACCAAGAAAATTCGTGTTTGTTCAAGGGAAGAAGCAGAAAGGGAAATAGAAATAGCAGAATCTTTCGGAGCTAATTTTGTTTTTCTCAGCGAATCCAATTATCCACCAGCTCTTCGTTATATAGATTACCCTCCTCCTATCTTAGCCGTTAAAGGAAATATCCAAATAGCTAGCACAAAACCTTCTGTAGGCATTGTAGGCACTCGCAATCCTTCAATAAGTGGAATAAAATTTACAGAAAAGATAGCCCAAGAAATAGGAATGGAAGGGTATACGATAGTATCAGGATTAGCAATTGGAATAGATACTGCTGCTCATCGCGCTTCTCTTAAAACCGGGACCATAGTAGTAATGGCTGGAGGATTGGATCGCGCCTACCCCCCAGAAAACTTAAATATCTTAGAAGAAATTTGGAATAACGAAGGGGTGGCGGTTAGTGAAATGCCCTTCGGATTAGAACCTAGAGCTCATGATTTTCCGCGTCGTAATAGAATAATTGCTGGAATAGGCTTGGGATTAATCGTTATTGAAGCAGCAAAAAGATCTGGTTCGCTTATTACATCTAGACTAGCAGGAGAATTCGGAAGACTAGTATTTGCAGTCCCAGGATCACCACTAGATCCTCGTTGTGAAGGAACAAATCAACTCATCAAAGACGGGGCTATCCTTATTACCTCTTCTTGTGATGTCCTACAAATGTTGCAGCCACAAATAGAGAAAAATTTCTTTTCATCCCCTTGTTATTCAAATCCTGTAACAGACATAAAAATCACAAATTATCCCGAATGTAATCAAGATGAACGAATGAAAATTTCACAGTCTTTGAACAATGTGCCAATTCATGTAGATGACATAATACATCATACGGGAATAGATGCTCCCATTGTTTATCTTGTCCTTCTTGAATTGGATTTAGCTGGACGTCTTTGCCATCATCCCGGAGGAATGGTATCATTAACCATGTAAGTGATTTTAAAATATTGAAAAGATCAATTAAATTCAACGTAAAAATCATATGTATACTAAAATACTCGCAAAAGTTGCCGAATTTAAAAAGTGAAATATTTTGGCTACCCAGTTAAATAATAAAAAACATAAGTTGAATACATATAGTATAGAATATAAAACTTGATCAAAAAATAAATGATATTTTTTACTATTTAAGAAATTAATTTCTTACAATATTGTAAGAAATACTTATTGTAACAAGGAATAGTGTTTCACAATAGCAAAAGCTATTTTAATTGCGTTACCGTTTAGAGATTAATATAATGAATGTTATAATAGTAGAGTCACCTGCAAAAGCAAAAACAATTAGCAAATATCTAGGATCAAATTACAAGGTTTTGTCATCTTTCGGTCATGTGCGTGATTTGTCACCTAAACCAGGATCAATCATACCTGAAAAAAACTTTGAAATGATTTGGGAAATTAATAAATCATCTCAAAAATACTTAGAAGATATTGTTAATGCAGTTAAATCTGCCGAAACACTAATACTCTCTACTGATCCTGACAGAGAAGGAGAAGCTATATCTTGGCATGTATTAGATATACTGAAACAAAGAGGTCTGTTAGAAAAAATCAAGATTAAACGTGTGTCTTTTAATGCGATAACAAAGCAAGTAGTGCTTGAAGCAATGAAAAATCCTCGTGATATTAATTCAGATCTCGTCAATGCCTATCTAGCTCGACGTGCGCTGGATTACCTTGTAGGTTTCAATCTTTCTCCTATTTTATGGCGCAAACTTCCAGGAGCTCGTTCAGCAGGTAGAGTACAATCAGTAGCACTACGTCTAATATGTAATCGTGAATCTCAAATAGAATGCTTCGTATCGGAAGAATATTGGTTGTTATCAGTCTTATTAGAAACGCCCCGAGGAGAAAAATTTATAGCACACCTCATAGATTTTAATGGCCAGCGCATCGAAAAAAAGTCTATTAACTCTAAAAAAGAATCCGATAAATTTGTATCTTTTCTGGAAAAAGCCAATTACGTTGTAAAAACTATAGAAACTAAACCTGTCAAGCGTAATCCTTGGCCAGCTTTTATCACCTCCACTCTTCAACAAACGGCATCATCAAGATTAGGATTCTCTGCCTCACATACTATGCGTATTGCACAGAAATTGTATGAAGGAATAGATGTGAACGGAGAGGCAATTGGTTTAATTACCTATATGAGAACAGATGGTGTACATATGTCTCCTGATGCTATTGAAGCAGTTCGACATTGCATAGTTACAAATTTCGGAAATCGCTATCTTCCAAATAAACCAAGAATTTACTCTTCTAAAGCCAAAAATGCCCAAGAAGCACATGAAGCTATACGACCAAATGATTTTAATTTGTTACCTTCTAAAATGGAAAAATTTTTGGATAAGGATCAATTTAAACTCTACGATCTTATATGGAAACGCAGCGTTGCAAGTCAGATGGTATCTGCTGAATTTGAAAGAACAACTGTAAATATCGAAGCAATTTATGAAAATCAGGTTGCACATCTACGAACCATTGGATCTTTCCTGCGCTTTGAAGGGTTTCTCAATGTTTGGGAAGAATCAAGTGATCAGGAAAAGACTGCTAATGAGGATAAAACACTCCCGCACATAAAAAATAATGATAAACTTGTCATAAAAAAAGTTGATGCATCTCAACATTTTACTGAACCCCCCCCACGATATTCAGAATCATCTTTAATAAAAAAAATGGAAGAGCTGGGAATTGGTAGACCCTCTACTTATGCAGCAATTTTGGAAACTCTGTGTAAAAGAAAATATGTAATTGCTGAAAAGCGGAAACTTTTACCTCAAAATACCGGTAGAATAGTTACATTATTTTTAGAAAATTTCTTTAGACAATATGTAGAATATGATTTTACGGCTGATCTTGAAGAAAAGCTTGATGAGATATCCGCAGGAAAAATGAACTGGCAAAAAGTTCTACAAGAGTTTTGGAAAGACTTTGTTGAAAAAATTGAAAGCACAAAAAAACTAAGCATATCAAGTGTTATTGATATTCTTAACAATAACTTATCGTCAGTTATATTTCCTATAAAAGATGATAATGATGATGATGGTCGCAAATGCCCCGCTTGCAAGAATAATCCTTTATCCATAAAACTCAGTAGATATGGAGCTTTTGTCGGATGTACAAACTATCCAGAATGCAATTATACTCGACAATTAACATCAAATCAGCAAGACACAATAGAAACCACAGAACCAATATTTATTGGAAATGATGCTTTAACAAATGAGTCTATAACCATTCGCTCTGGCCGCTTCGGCTTTTATGTACAAAGAGGCGATGGAAAAGAGGCTAAACGTTGTACTATCCCAAAAAGTTGGGAAATGAAAGATATAGACTATAACAAAGCAATTTCTTTACTATCCTTACCTAGAGAAATAGGGATTCATCCAGAAAATGGTAAAAGTATATTATCTGGTATTGGAAAATATGGGTGTTACCTCAATAATGACGGTCATTATACTAAATTGGATTCGATAGAACAAGTTTTGACAATGAACATTGATCAAGCTGTTTCTTATATTTGCGAAAAAGGCAAAAACAAAAAATCTGCCGGAAACAGCTCTAAAAAACATATAATAGGTACCCACCCAGAAGGCGATGACATTACTCTCAACAATGGACGTTATGGCCTTTATATCAAGTGGAGAAAAATTAATGCTACTATTCCTAAGAGCCATAATCCTGACTCAATTGATCTTGCAGATGCTATACAAATTCTCAATAAAAAAATAAACCGTAAAGAGAAGAAAAAATCCTGATATTCAACGCACAAGTTAGACTAGATTATACTATAAGGTATTCTTCAAATAACAAAAAATATTAATCATATCAAAGCCTTGTTGACTATTATTCAAAACGTATTATCTTGAATTTAGGCTGGTGATTTCTGATACATTTCAGAAATTATTGTATTGTTTGTATTACCAAAAAAGATAGGCATTATGGCTTTCAAAGTGGCAGTTGTTGGGGCAACAGGAAATGTTGGAAGAGAGATGATAAAAGTTCTCTCTGAGAGGTCTTTTCCCATAAGTGATATGATAGCACTAGCTTCTAGTCGTTCAGTTGGATTAAAGCTTCCATTCGGTGATAACACCATTGAAGTCCAAGATCTTGATTCTTATAATTTTTCTGGAACTGATATTTGCTTAATGTCAGCCGGCTCCGCATTGTCCACAAAAATATCGCATAAAATAGCCGATACCGGTTGTACCGTTATAGACAACTCTTCGGCTTGGCGTTATGATCCTGAAGTTCCACTCATTGTACCAGAAGTCAACCCCAAAGCTATAGATTTATGCAGTAGTAAAAATATCATAGCAAATCCTAATTGCTCAACCATTCAACTAGTTGTAGTTCTCAAGCCTCTACACGACTATGCAGACATAAAGAGAGTTGTTGTGTCAACATATCAGTCAGTATCAGGCGCAGGAAAAAAAGGAATGGATGAGCTGCTTGAACAAACAGAATCATTCTTCGATTCAAGAATCAAGAAACCTCAAATATTTACTAAGAACATTGCATTTAATGTTATTCCTCACATAGATGTTTTTATGGATGATAACTCTACAAAGGAAGAATGGAAGGTCGTTGTAGAAACCAAAAAGATTTTGGAACAAGATATAAAAATCAGCTGTACAGCTGTCCGCGTTCCAGTTTTAATTGGTCATTCAGCATCAGTTAATATAGATTTTGGTAATAATATTACGGCAGAACAGGCACGTCTTATCCTAAATAAGTCATCAGGTTGTAAAGTTATAGACCAACCCAAAAATGGAATTTATATAACACCAGCTGAGTGTGTTAATGAAGATTATGTATTTATTTCACGCATTAGAAAGGATACAACTCTAAAAAACGGTCTTAATTTATGGATTGTTGCTAATAATTTGAGAAAAGGAGCAGCTTTAAACGCTGTACAAATTGCCGAACTTTTTACTAAGAATCTTATTAAGAATAAGAAATAAATTTAATTCCCCTGAATATTCTAATTACACAATAGAAGGTATCCGCATAATGACATTGAAAAAGATAAAATTGCTGACATTATTTTTGATTGCATTGTATCCCACGCTTTCACTTGCTCTGTGTGATAGTAGCCCTGATAAATTTGATAGATGGATTAGCGATACGCGCAAGAAGGCTATTGCAAAAGGAATTGGCTCAAATGTTTTAGATGATGTATTTTCCAACATTACATACAGTTATTCCACAATTAATCTTGATCGTAATCAAACAGCCTTTACACTATCTTTTGAAGATTTTCTAAAAAAAATATCCGCCTCTAATGTTATTGAAACAGGAAAATACATGAAGAAAAAACATGCTGATTTTCTCAAAAAAGTAAAAACAAACTATGGCGTTTCTCCTGGCATATTGATGGCTTTATGGGGATTAGAAAGCTCATTTGGAACAAAAACTGGCGAAATTCATACAATGTCTGCCCTTGCAACCCTTGCTTATGATTGTCGTCGATCTAAATTCTTTACTGAACAATTTTTTATTGCCCTTGAACTTGTATCTGATGGTGTGATAAGTGCTGACACCCGTGGCGCCGCTCATGGTGAAATTGGACAATTTCAATTTATTCCAAGCAATGTTAAAAGATTTGCAATAGATTCTGATAGGGATGGTAAAGCTGATTTAATAAACTCTCATGTTGATGCCATTGAATCAGCTGCTAATTTATTAAAAAAAAATGGATGGAAAAAACTCCAGGGATATCAGCCACAAGAGAAAAATTTTCATATTTTACGTTATTGGAATTCTTCTGCTGTTTATAGAAAGGCAATCGCCTATATAGCTGCCCATATTGATGAAATACCGTTACAAAATGGATATTATTAAATTACGGCGAATATTACCGTTTTAAGGTAATTTTAGTGTTTATAATCAAGTGATCTAGCAAAAGTTAAAATTCTTACACTAATAGCCCCTGCTTTTTTGAGTGCAATAGTAGCGGCTCTTGTTGTGGCGCCAGTTGTATAGACATCATCCACAAGAAGAACTTTTAATCCAGAAATATATTTTACAAAATCTTCTGGAACACTAAATGCATTATAAAGATTTTTTTTGCGAGCAGATAAAGATAAATCCACTTGTGGCTTAGTATTACGAGAACGAATCAAAATCCCAGAAAGAAATGTTTTATCCCCGTAATAAGCGATTAATCGTGCAAGTTCAGCTGATTGATTATATTGACGACGCATTAAACGAAAACGATGTAGCGGAATAGCAATAATAACATCAGAATCAGTTACAAGGTCATTACCAATACGAAACATCCATTTAGACATCATAATAGCCAAGTCTATTCTGTCATGATATTTCAAAAGACGCACCAAAACACAAGACATACCACAATATACAGCCACAGAACGTATTTGTGTCAAATTAGAATCAGACCCGAATAAATTATCTTCATTAATATTAGCAATCTCTTCATTGCTTGCTAAATATTGTACAGGAGGAGGTATAAAATAGATTTTTGACCAACAATCTGCACATAAACAAAAATAACGATCCACCATTATACTACAAATTGGACAAATACTTGGATATATAAAATTAATAAATATGCATAAAATAGATTTTATTTTTTGTATCATCATTGACACATACGAGAAAGTGAATTTGATCTTGAATAAACTCATATGATAATTATCAAATGCCACTTAGTAGGTGCTAAATATATTTTAATTTAAAATTCACAAATCAAAAAATATAATTTACAGCTGAAATTACACCAAAATTAATCTAATTATAACGTGCGAAAGCTTATATATGATTATGAAAATAATCTTCTACGCACAAACAAATCCTAATTCCTAAAACCCACTCATTGCGCAAATATCAGTCAAAATAAATTAAATATAACATTATATCTCTATTTATTAACAAAAACTTGTATAAAATATTTCAATAAAAATGAGCTAATAACATTATTAATAAAAATAGATGCCAATTGTGTATATTTGTTTAATATTTTCATTAATTTAAGAAATATTTTTCAATAAAATGCTATAAATTAGTTTCAATACATGTAAAATAATTGACAGTTAGATTATAAAATATAAAATCTAAATTTTAACCAGCCCAGATGGCGAAATGGTATACGCGCAGGTTTCAGGTATCTGTGCCGCAAGGCGTGGAGGTTCGACTCCTCTTCTGGGCACCATCAAAATTTTAAATCACTGATTTTACAGTGTTTTTTATAATAATTGGTCGTATCTTTTAAAAGATACGACTAAACTTGCAACAATAATTCAGACTCAACTTCTCTTCTAGATATGAATACTTTTATCTTTATCCCTCAATCAGATAACCATTTTTTACATTCTTGAGATGAAGTGTTAAATATAAGGATATTATAAGATATCAATCACCTCTGAAGTTATATATTCCAAAAAAACTATCAATTATAGAATATTGAGGTACATTTATACTGTTGATGCAAATTATAAGTTATCATCACTATAAACTGAAGTAGAACAAATGTTTATCAGTGTCAAAATTTCTAGAAAATCTAGATTAAGCAGCGATTAAATATTATGTTAATAATGATCCTAAAAACATACCTGAATTATAAGAGCATATATAATTATATCCTAAATTCTTCATGAATTTTTTCACCATTTAAGATTAAAAAAGATTCAATATGGAAATATCAGATGGAATTATACAAGTATAATAATAAGTAAATATAATAGAATATTATAACTTTAACGCAATCTGTTATAAATTACTGTCTTTCAGCAACACTGATAAGCATGATTTTTATAATAATCCACAATATTTGCAAAAAAGGTTAGACTAACCTAGTAATAATCATTCGATTATAAGTTACTCAATTCTAGTCAAATTCTTTTTCAACAATCAATCTAGATACCTTAATTAAATTACTAATCTTAGGACAATATTTATAACAATTATTGATTTCGATCGATCTATTATTAAGTATACCCCCCCCTATAATTACCGCCCTAGATCTATATCTCATAAAATATCAATTAAATTACTTATTATTAATTGCTTTCAAATGTTTCAAAACATTCTCTGGAGAAGAAATTTCATAAGGGTCCGTGGTACAATTATCAGAAAATCCTTTTTCTTCAAACCAATGTTGAATTATCATGTCATTCACAACAGCTGCATAACGCCACGATCGTAATCCAAATCCTAAATTATCCTTATGAACAAGCATACCTATTTTACGTGTAAATTCACCCGAACCGTCAGGCAACAATTTAACATTATTAATATCCAAAGTCTTGCCCCAAGCATTCATAACAAAAGAATCATTGACAGAAATACAATAAATTTCTTCTATTCCCTCACAAAGAAAATCACCATACATTTTTTCAAAACCAGGAAGCTGATAAGTAGAACAGGTAGGTGTGAACGCTCCTGGAAGAGAGAAAATAAGAACCCTTTTCCCAGAAAAACAATCTTTTGTTGTTATATCTTTCCATTCAAATACTTTAGATCCATCTGGCAATAATTTTTGTACTCGTGTATGAAAAACTACTTCACGTATTTTTAGACCAATCATTGTATACAACTCCCACCAAAAATATGCACATGAATCACCTGAAAACCATCAGAAACAAACAAGACAAACATAAATCATACAGATAAACCACACAATAGATAAACTAATTAAATATTAATTTTTCACAGATCAGAATCTCAATTCCTATTTACTTTTTACATATTAGAAATATAATAGCGTCAGTGTTATTTGATATAATCCTTATAAATTATCTTGATCTGTAACGCACACCCAATAAACTAGAGTGGTTTTCACATTGCACAATACGAGGGATTTATGCTTCTATATCCCCCAGTCGTGTCATAATATGTTATACATTTAACAGGGGGGAGAAATCATTTGTGGATAATTCCATAGTTCATAAATTGGTTGAAGAAAAGGTTTTTGATCCTATAATAAAATTTATAGGAGTTAATAAAAAAGTAACGTCAAAAAATAATGAGATTGAAATCATTAGTGATGTTAATTGTGCCATCCCGCGTGGAAAAATAACAGGTATTATAGGACATTCTGGAGCAGGAAAATCTACACTACTACGTATGATAAATAAACTAGAAGTCCCCACTTATGGAAAAATAGAGGTAAATGGAGTCTCAATTGAATCTCTGAACACCGCTGATTTACGTTTAATGAGACGCAAAATAGGTATGATTTTCCAAAATTTCAATCTTCTATCTTCACGCACCGTATATGGTAATATTTCTTTTCCTCTTGAAATTGCTGGCGTAGATCAACATGAAACTGAATCTAGAATAATACCGCTTCTAGAACTTATGGATATGAGTGACAAAAAAGATTATTATCCATCGCAACTTTCTGGCGGACAAAAACAACGGGTATGCTTTGCCAGATCTCTCGCTACACGACCAGATATCTTACTTGCTGATGAGGCAACATCTTCTCTTGATCCAGAGACAACTATATCTTGTCTAGATTTTCTTAAAAAAATTAATGATAAGTTTTCTATTAGCATTGTGTTAATTACTCATGAAATGGCAGTGATTAAACATATAGCTTCCCATGTTATGATAATGAACAAGGGAAGAATTGTTGAGAGCGGCAAAATCATTGATATTTTTCAAAATCCGCGACATAATATCACTAAATCACTTCTTTCCACCTTCTCAAACTACAAGATACCAGAACAGTTAAAACAAAGGATCTATACCGCGCCTAAATCCAATAGCTATACTGTGACTCGTATTTCTTTTTTAGGAGAAAAAGCTACTAAACCCCTTATATCAGAACTTGTTCAAAAAATAGGTGTTGATGTTAATATTATCGGAGGATCAATTGATGAAGTGGCTGGAGAGTCTCTTGGAATTTTAATAATTTCGTATCCCTATAGTGCTCATGATAATGTCAATATTTTTTTTAATAAACACCAACTATCAACAGAGGTACTAGGCTATGTCGACTGATCTGTGGGGGATTTTTTTTACAGCCCTTTTGGAAACATTTTATATGACCAGTATTTCAGGAATTATTGGATCTGTATTAGGAGTTCCTATTGGTTTGTTTCTAGCCACTAGTGATAATGAAGGGCTTTTCCCTGCCCCCGTAATGAGATCCTTAATTAGTTTGGTAGTGAATACTATACGTTCTATACCTTTCATGATTCTTGTAATATCAATGATACCAATAACAAGATATCTGATAGGAACATCTATTGGAATTAAAGCAACTATTGTTCCCTTATCTGTTATTGTTACAGCTTTTGTAGCACGATTAATAGAAGTCCCCATACGCGAAGTAAGCAAAGATCTCATTGAGATGGGAGTGTCCGTTGGAGCATCTCCGCTACAAATTGTGTTGAAAATTTTAATCGTTGAATCAAAATCTGGAATAGTTAGGAGTTTGACTATGACTTTTATTGGATTAATAAACTACTCATCTGTAGCTGGAGCTATAGGAGGTGGTGGATTAGGTGACCTAGCCATTAGATATGGACATCAAAGATTTATGCCAGAAGTTACATTTTTTGTAATGTTAGCAATAGTAATTCTTGTACAAGTAATACAAGTCATTGGTGAATTTGTTGAAAAGCTAATCAGTAAACACCATTCATAGTTTATAGGGAAAATTAATGAAAAAAATACATATACGTGTACTATGGTTCACATTGATTCTAATAATAGCTGTTGGAATAACAAAAATAATAACTGATAATGCAGGAGTCAGAGATAATCACATAAAAATCGGGGTAAATCCCGGAGAAGGGGCTGATATAATGAAAAAAGTCCGAGAAATCGCAGCCAGAAGTGATCTTGATATAGAAATCATTGAGTTCTCTGATTTCATGACGCCTAACATAGCCCTTGATCACGGAGATATTGATGCGAATATTTTCCAACATCAACCATATCTTAGCAACCAAATTGAAGCTGGGAACTATAAAATTGAAGCGGTGGCGACTACAATAGTGACTCCTATGAAAGTATATTCCAATAAAATTAAAAATATTACTGATCTACCTGATGGCGCATTGATTTCCATGCCTAGTGATACAACAAATTTTGAAAGAGCGCTATTACTACTGGAAAAATGCAATATTATCCAATTAAAGAAAAAGAATGCAATTAAGAGCGTTTATGATATAGAATCAAATCCTAAAAACATCAAATTTGTTGAGGTTGATGCCGCACAAGTGCCTCGTACACTACAAGATGTACATGCAGCCGTCATTAATACAAATTATGCTGTATTAGCAAAAATTAGTCCTGACATCGCACTCTGTTCAGAAAGTGCAATTAATAATCGCTATGCAAATTTGATTGTTGTACAATCCAAGAATAAAGATAAAAAATGGGTCAAGACTCTAGTAGAGTCATATCGTAATGCAGAAGTTAAACAATATATTCAAAATCTTTTTCCGAAAGATAGTTCTTTTATTATTCCAACATGGTAACTAACATTTATTGCTGAACTAATGAAGTATATTGCTATAATTGGGAGTAATCAGTTTATAAGTGATTTTCATACATAATCTTAATGAAATATAATCTTTGATGGGTGTAAATAGCAAAGGTTTCTCAGTAATGTACGAGGTGTAATATAGAAATTGCCTAGCAAAAAATATCAACTCAATATGTTTAAATCTCTTGAAAAGATTATAATTTGAAAATGAGAATTATTTTCAGCGCACAAAATTTTCTTATTGAGATAAGATTGTAAAGTATCGACTAAAGCCGTAATTAATTTTAAAATAGTGGTTGTCAGCAATGAATCAAAAAATTCTGCTCGCAGAAGATGATAATGACATGCGCAGATTCTTAATCAAAGCCCTAAAAAAAGCGGGTTATGAAGTAACATCTTGCAGCAATGGAGCTATTGCATACGATAAAATACGTGAAGAGCCATTTTCTTTACTGCTGACAGATATTGTCATGCCAGAAATGGATGGTATTGAACTAGCACGAAGAGCGACTGAGTTAGATCCTGACTTGAAAGTAATGTTCATTACAGGTTTTGCTGCCGTAGCTTTAAATCCTGATTCTAATGCTCCTAAAAATGCAAAAGTTCTCTCCAAACCTTTCCACTTACGCGATCTTGTAAATGAAGTAAACAGATTGTTAATGTGACGAACTTAATATAAAAAATATATAAAACAGTTGACGAGATTGGGTTACATACTTTACAAATATGAACATTAAATATTGGGATGGGCGTGTAGTTCAGTGGTGGAACACTACGTTGACATCGTAGGGGTCGCAAGTTCGATTCTTGCCACGCCCACCACACAGTTGGTTATTAGTTGGTTATTGTTGCTATAAATACCTATTACAAAATGTACACGAATATTATGCCATTTTTAAAATGGTTTCCAAATATGAAATAATTTTATCATGGGCATGTGAAAATACATGTATATTTATTAGAACAACATCTAATTAAAATTAGAACTACTCATATCAATCCTTAGTCCTATTTTGCCTAAAAAATAACATATATCTAATGCTTCTTGTCTATTCACTATGTTAATAATGATAGGAATTATATCAATTATTTTATCCTCTAATACTTTTTTATAATGTAAAGAAAAAATATTTTAAAATATGCATATTTTGTAATTCAGTAAAATTTTAAATTGAAATGAATACTTTAATTCAATTAAATATCGGATTAGAATATAGTTGATCATACAATTTTTTTTAAATAACTAACTTCCAAAAAATCACAAACCATATAAAATTAAAGAAGAATATTTCTACTCACGATAAACTCTCATAAAATAAGTGCATAAGATATGACGTTATTTGTTGTTCATACCTCTTGCAGAAACTTAGATTAATAAATGAGGCAAACCATATAATTTTAAACAGCCATGATATCAGTTAGATTAACGATTAACACATATTAGTTTTGGTTTGGTATTGATTTTGATATATGTTGACGAATTATTAATTGATAAAAAAGATCAAGGGAATAAATCTTATACGCGAATATAACGATTTAATTGCCAAAAATACACTAGTCATAAATTAATTCGCCATTTAGTGATTTATAATAATACACTAAAATAGCATCATATCTAATTAAAACAAAATATTCTTAAGGTTAATTATTATTATTTTTGAATTTTTTAACTTATTAGGATATCAATTATTACATATAAATAGATAGATAAACTGTTAGTTAATTTTACATAATTTTATTCATTAATCATTTTTTAGACTTATAAAATCCCTGTGCAAGCAAAAACATTTCCACTGATTCTGCACGTGATGCCATAGGTTTAATATGCTTCACTTTTCGAAAGTTATTTTTAAGAATAGATAATATATCATTGCTCGTTCCGCCTTGAAATGTTTTGACAAGAAAATCACCATTTTCACTTAACACTTCCAAGGCAAATGACGATGCGGCTTCACACAAACTCATGGTGCGCAAATGATCAGTTTTTCGATGACCGATAGTAGGATAAGCCATATCAGAAAGAACAAGATCAGGCTTGCCACCTATTGCATGAGATATAAAATCCCAGGATTCTAAATCTAAAAAGTCAAATTTAAAAAACTTGACCCCTGGAATAGGCTCCATGTCTAATATATCTATAGCAGCAATACGAATTTCATCAGATTTTGAACCAGTCACACGTGCTGCAACTTGTGACCAACTTCCTGGAGCAGATCCAAGATCAACAATACGACTGGAAGGTCGAAGTATTCGATATTTTTCATTAATCTGAAGCAATTTATACGCAGAACGAGCACGCCAACCCTCTAATTTTGCTTTTTGTACATAAGGATCATTGATATGACGATGTACCCAATTACGAGAAGATTCATGAAAAGAATTATTTTTAACCTTATTAGTCAAATCACGACGAGAAGAACCGCCAAATAACTTAGCCATAGCTTTTTTCTTCTCCCTTATCTAAAAACCAATGACATACATATTCAAAAACGACTTTATCTAGTAAGTTAATTTACTATACTAAAATAGTTGTAGAATATTTTGTAAAATCAAACCACTAATAAAAGAAATTTTTTGATTCATTTAGGATATCATGTGAACAAATCATATTTGTATAAAGAATCACAAAGCTTTGAACCAACATTAATAATATTATGAATTTTAAAATATCATTTTTCTACTATTTTGATAGAATAATATTAATTGCTACATTAATACTATTGATAAAAAAATATTTAGGGATTATCTTGATATAAATTTGTCTTGATGTTCCAAACAATGATGTATTAATGCGATTACATTGAAATATCTTATTCATCTTAAGATTTCATGAAACATGTACGTAGCCACATTGGGGAATAGTTCAACGGTAGAACGACGGACTCTGACTCCGTTAATCTTGGTTCGAATCCAAGTTCCCCAGCCAATAATTAGAAACAAATGTTTCTCAATGAATACTTTTAGAAATCATATTAATGGTGCAATAGATTGTTACTTTAACAAGAATACTTTATCTGTTGTATATATCAACACCATCAATATGATTCACACAAAATTGCCTACACTCTAAAGAATTACAACATAATTGAAAATATAAATTTATTTTCTTTAGTTGCGGTTATTTATAAATTCAATTTACAAATTGAAAATATATGACTTTTAGAAAGAATGACTTAAACTGATCGAAATTTTTGGCATGATATCGCTGTCAGTCACATCACCTTCAGCAGTTATACTTGCCGATAATGCTTTAGATATTTCATAACTAAACTTAGCACCAAATCCCACAGTATATACATCCTTATTATCAAAGGAATATTGCAAAGCCGGATTAATCTTTAATTTACTTGTAGCATCAAAATTATATGAAGCAGCAACAGAATATTTCTTCTGATTAGAGTAAATACTCTCACCACTTGTCCACATCCCAATAAAATCAAGGACATTAGAACCAATTTTAGAACTAACAACACCCCGAACAACCGCATTCCCTTGTGCAATATCATATCCACCTGTAAGCGTAAAAGTTCTATTTCCGCCGATAATAGACATCATATAACCGATTCCACACTGGCGTTTATTAGCAGGTTCTTTTAATACTTGCAGAACATCTGCAGATATACCTAATTTTACACGCTTAACAACACGCTGATATGAAGCAGAATACATATTCTTATCCTTGGGCATCAAATTAACTCCTGGATAAGGCTTCATATCCCAAGGCGTATAATAACCAAGTTTCACACCATTGTATCTAATGTATGCAAAATCTAAAACAGGCAACTGTAAATTTGCAAAATCACCTGTAGGCTTACTTTCAGAAAGAGCTAATTTCATGGAACCCTCTAGAGGAATTCCTGATGGCATACCAGTTATAGTATCTAAAGAAAAAGTTCCTTTTATAACAGGATTTATTAATGATTTTTTATCAGCAGTTCGAACATATTTGCCCCCCACATCAATATTACCACCAAGTTTAACACATGATCCCGAACCAACACGAGAATAGCCAACACCACAAATACTGCCAAAATTGTTACTAACTAATGGAGCAGCTTCAACATATGAGGCAAACGACATGATAACCGAAGATCCCAATAAAACAGCTTTTAATTTCATAACTTATAAATCCTCAATATACTGTCAAACAAAAGATGCACCTTGAAAACATCACGAATCAAATGTATGTTAACATAATATATAATTAATTCAATTTTTTTATATTGTATTAACTAATCAATATTGATCAAAAATGACCTTAATGATCAGAAATTATAGTAAAATTCCATTTCAAGTAAAAAATTATATTTTCAAATATATTAAACATCAAATATGAGATGTTTTCATACCAATACAGTAAGATATCATTCATTGTTTTTCATAGGCAGAAAAACCAACGATTAAATATGACAGGATTACATCCTATACAATAGAAACTAAAGTAACTTAATTTAAACAATACGATACAAAAAAATACTTCACGCTGAACGTAATACAGCTTTCGTGTTTTTGATTACACTTTCAACAATACGATCTGTCAAATCCTTAACGTCATCATCACATAAAGTACTTTTCAAAGGTTGAATTAGAACTTCAATGGCAATAGATTTTTTACTATCTCCTAGTGATTTTCCTTCAAAAACATCAAAAACATCCACACTAACTATTAGTTTTCTATCAACTTTTTTAACTATATCAATAATAGTTCCTGCAGGAGTAGATTTATCTATCAAAAAAGAAAAATCACGTCTAATTGGATGCAAAGAAGAAATGGATGCTATTTTCTTGGTTATCTTACGTCTCTTTTCAGAAATGGGAATTGAATCAATAAAAACTTCAAAACCACATATAGAGCCAGATAACCCAAAAAAACATAAAACATCAGGATGAAATTCTCCAAAATAACCCAAGACAATATCCTTGCCTATCTTAATTGTCCCAGAACGGCCAGGATGATACCAAGAAGGAGCACTAGCTTCAATTTTAATTGAATCAATAGAAACAAAAGGTTCAATTACCGCTAATGCATCTCCCTTAGAGTCAAATACATCTACATATCTGCACTTATCTCCATGTTTTTCTATCCAAAATCTTCCATATCCATCTAAACGAGAAGATCCTTTCCTAACTCCTGCTGCCATACACTTTTGACCTTCAGGTCTATCATTTTCATAAACATGAGATACCTCAAATATGGAAAGATCCATGGTTGCACGATCAACATTTCGCTTAACAGCAGCTAATAAGCTAGGCAAAATAGATGTCCGCATATCAGACATATCTGAAGAAATAGGATTTAAAATCTCTAATTCAGTCCCCCCTCCTCCAAAAAGAATTGATTGTTTTTTCGGAATAAAAGACCAAGTTATTACTTCCATCATAGCACGAGCAGCAAGAATCCGCTTTGATAAGCGAATCCTCATTTGCTGTAAAGATAAACTACCTTTACTTTCATTTGGACTCAGATAAAATGGCTCACCCTTAATTCTATCAACACCATAAATCCGCAAAATTTCCTCTACCAAATCAGCTTTGTTATCAATATCATGACGCCACGAAGGTACTGAAACTATTGATTTGCCATTTAAATTATCAATACCAAACCCAAGCTTTTGCAAAATATGGAAACTATCTTTATCAGCAACATCAATGCCAGATAATCGCTTCACTTCTGAATTAACAAATTCAATTTTACGAGGCTTATATTCTTCATGTTGTTTAATACAAATTTCAGAAGGCACTCCTCCACATAAAGATACAATCAACGATACTGCTTTTTTAAGAGCAGGTATCATACCTTGCAAATCAACTCCACGTTCAAAACGATACCGAGAATCAGTGATTATTCCTAAACTTTGACCTGAGCGAGATATATTCGCAGGATTCCATAAAGCTGATTCAATAAGAACATTTACTGTATCATCATCACAATCAGCACTTTTCCCACCAATTATACCTGCGATAGATTCAATAACTTTATCAGAAGAGATAATAACATTATCAGGTGATAGATCATATATTTTATCATTTAAAGCTACAATTTTTTCACCATCACTCGCACGACGTACCACAATATTTCCCGATATTTTATCAGAATCAAATACATGCAAAGGATATCCTAGATCTAGAGCAATATAGTTTGTAATATCTACAAGCGTGCTTATGGAACGCAATCCAACAGCTTCCAATCTTTTACGCATCCAATCAGGAGAAAGACCGTTACGTACCCCCTTCACGTGGCACATAGCAAATCCTTTACACAAATCCAAGTCATCTAAATCAATTTTGATATCTAATGGAATTGTGCCAGAGGTAATAAATACAGGAGTATTTATTACCTTTAATGTCCCTAAACCAGAAGCTGCTAAATCCATAGCAATCCCACGCACTCCAGCACAATCTGATCGATTTGGAGTCAAAGCAATTTCAATAATTGGATCAGATAATCCAAAATAATCGATAAACTTTCCTCCTATAGGAGCATCATCAGACAATTCCATAATACCTATATGATTGTCTGACAACATCAACTCTTTTTCAGAACACATCATACCAAAGCTTTCAACGCCTCGAATATTGCTCTTATTAATTTTCATATTAGTGCTTGGAACACAACTACCAGGAGAAGCCCAAACACCTAACAAACCAACCTTAACATTATTGGCTCCACAAACAACTTGCATGTTATCTTGTTGACCAATATCAATCTTTAGTATCTTTAGATTATTTGAGGCAGGATGATGATCTACTGAGAGTATTTTGACAATCTTAAAGGGTGATAAGGCACTTCTATCATCAACCTTTTCAACTTCAAGACCAATAGAAGTTAACTTACAGCATATTTCTTCAAGACTACAATCTACAATAATATGCTCTTTTAACCATGACAATGTAAATTTCAAGTGAATTTATCCTTATTATGAGGAATAAAACAAAGGTGGAACTTCAAGTGGAGAAAAACCATAATTCTCAATCCATCTAACATCAGCTCCAAAAAAATCACGTATATCAGGCATTCCGTATTTTAACATAGCTAAACGATCAAGACCAATTCCCCAAGCAAATCCTTGATATAAATCCGGATCAATACCAACATTACTTAACACCTTAGGATGCACCATACCACATCCTAAAATCTCCATCCATTCAGTACCCTCACCAAATTTTATAATACCATCATGGCGACTACACTGAATATCAACTTCAAAAGAAGGCTCTGTAAAGGGGAAGAATGACGGTCGAAATCTCATTTTAAGAGAATTAATTTCAAAAAACGACTTGCAAAAAGACTCAATAAGCCAACGTAGATTAGCAATTGTTGCAAATTCATTAACAACCAATCCTTCAATCTGATGAAACATAGGCGAATGAGTAGAATCGGAATCTCGACGATATGTTTTTCCAGGAATAATAGCTTTTATCGGCAAATCCTGAGATTCCATAATCCTAATCTGCACTGGAGAAGTATGCGTACGCAGAAGCTTATGCTTTTTTTTATCAATTCCGTTCATAAAAAAAGTATCATGCATTTGACGAGCAGGATGAGCATCTGGGAAATTCAACGCGCTGAAATTATAGTAATCCGTTTCAATGTCAGCCCCCTCCTCTACAACAAAACCCATGTCCATAAAAATACACGTCACCTCATCAATAACCTGAGTAATTGGATGAACACGACCTCTATGACATGGAGAAGAACGAACCGGCAAAGTAACATCAACAGATTCAGACGATAACTGTTTAATAACGGCAATATTCTTTAAAAATTCTCTACGAGCCGAGATTTTTTCAAACAACTCAACCTTAAGCTCATTAAGAACAAAACCTCTAGAGCGTTTCAGATCCGTATCTAGATTCTTTAAATCTTTCAAAAAATTGGTGATAGTACCTTTTTTACCAAGAACAGAAATACGAATAGCTTCAAGCTGATCTACATCAGAAGCACAGGAAATTGAATCTATTGTTGAAGACCTCAATATTCTCAAATCATCGTCAAAAGTATTACTGTTAGTCATCGAAAAATACACTTATTAATCAGTACAACCCCCAAAACTTCAAATACACAATGTTAACAATAACAATTAAGAATGCAAATCAATCTTTTGTACAAACAAAAACAATACACCACTTCGCCAAAACTTTGGATCCCATGGAGCATAAACAACTATTAATAGAAGAATGTAATCATTTTTGAGCAAATTGCATATCTTTTAGATACGACAGATTACCTCTTGCAATTTCTACAATTTTATCAAAACACTGTGGTTTTTCAATAGCAAGATCAGACATAACTTTCCGATCAAGAATTACATCTGCCTTTTTCAATCCATTAATAAATTCAGAATATTTTAAACCACGCAAGCGAACGGCTGCATTAATACGCTGAATCCACAAGGACCTAAAATCTCGCTTTTTAACTCTGCGATCACGATAAGCATACTGTCTAGCACGATCCACAGCAGCTTTAGCAACACGTATAGTATTTTTACGACGACCATAAAAACCTTTTGCTAATTTTAGAACTTTGCTGTGATTAGCTCTATTAACAACACCCCTTTTAACACGAGTCACTATTATACCCCCTCAAGAAAGAAAACCTACCTCACCCATTAACACTAACCACCATTGGGAAGATAGCTCTTTATGATCTTCTTAGCATCAGAAGCCGCTAAAACCATATTACCCCGCGCATCTCTGATAAACTTATTCGACCTCTTGATCATCCCATGGCGCTTGCCAGCTGCTTGTGCTAAAACTTTTCCACAAGCAGTAATCTTAAAACGCTTCTTAGCAGAAGAATTTGTTTTCATCTTAGGCATTTATTCAACCTCACTTCAAGCAAAAGAAACAAACTATCTCCTTAATATAGGGAAACAATTAGCAAAAACTAAATAAAAAGGATAACCTACTATAAACCTATATAGCAAATCCCAATCATGATAATATACGGAACAAAACAAATGTTCAAGACACAATAACGTTAAAAACTATAATCACTTAGAAGATAAGATCATAATCATATGACGAATATCAGATGTTGTCTCATTCTCAATCTTAGCTACGTCACTTACATCAACCTTAATCCTATTGAACAGAGCACGCCCAACATCTTTGTGCGCTATTTCACGTCCACGAAAACTGATATCTACTTTAACTTTGTAGCCTTTTGCCAAAAATTTAGTTAAAGACTTTATTTTGACCTTATAATCAGAGTCATCAATAACAGGACGAAACTTTATTTCTTTTGTCTCAACCGTCTTCTGTTTTTTACGAGCTTCTGAAGCATTTTTTCGAATGGTATAAGCATGCTTACGCAAATCAATCATTTTGCATATAGGAGGAGAAACTGAAGGATTAATCACCACAAGATCAAGGTTGTTGTCATAAGAAATACTTAAAGCTTCAGTAACGCTCATCTCCTTCGGACTCTGGCCAGTATCATCCACAAGCCTAATAATTTCTGGGGTGTCGTGTGATATCTTATCTATAATAAGATATTTGTTTTTTATTTCCCCAAACGACTTAGATGATCCCAATACCTTGCGAATAACCACGTCTCCTTAACAAAAAAAATAGTAATCCTAGATAAAGTGCAAGCACTGATCTGTTCATTCTAGACAAATATAATTTAATCTTTTTAACTTTTCAATAGTCCATTTAAAATGACCTAAAACAACAGAAAAATCTTTATGTATTTACATAACACTTACATTATTATTCATGAAATTAATATGACAATCCTTTTTCTTTTGCGATAACTATTATCTGTTGCTATAGTGATATGATGAATAAAAACATAACACCTATTTCAAGAATACGCAATTTCTCTATCATAGCTCATATTGACCATGGAAAATCAACCATTGCAGATCGATTTATTCAACACTGTAAAGGACTAACTGAACGCGAAATGTTATCGCAAGTACTTGATAATATGGAGATAGAACGTGAAAGAGGAATAACGATCAAGGCACAAACAGTTCGACTCAATTATACAGGCGATGATGGTCATAATTATATCTTAAACCTAATTGATACACCTGGACACGTAGATTTTACATACGAGGTTTCTAGATCTTTATCAGCTTGTGAAGGATCTATTCTTGTTGTTGATGCAAGCCAAGGAGTGGAAGCGCAAACACTTGCCAATTTTTATAAAGCTATTGAAAACGACCATGAGTTTATCATTGCGCTCAATAAAGCCGATTTACCATCAGCAGATCCAGATCGTGTAAAACAACAAATTGAGGAAACAATCGGAATATCCGCAAAAGATGCTTTACTAGTATCAGCAAAAACAGGAAACGGAATCCCACTTCTTCTGGAAAGAATCGTACAACAACTACCTCCGCCTATAAGCAAGGAAGGAGAAAAGGTAAGTCTCAAAGCTTTACTCATCGATAGTTGGTATAATAGTTATCTCGGTGTCATAGTATTGGTCAGAATAATAGATGGAACACTGCACAAGAGACAATACATACGCATGATGGAAACCAAGGCCAAATATCAGGTAGAACGTATTTGCATTCTCACCCCTAGAATGGTCGATATAGATGCACTATATCCAGGAGAAATTGGCGTCATTATGGCATCTATTAAAGATGTATCTCATACTCGAGTTGGTGATACTATAACCGATGATAGTGCTCCTACTGCCTTAGCCTTGCCTGGATTTAAACCAGTGCAACCTGTGGTTTTTTGTGGTTTGTTCCCTGTAGATTCTTCTCAATTTGATAATTTGCGGATAGCAATAAATAAGTTACGACTCAATGATGCCTCTTTCTCATTTGAAATAGAAAATTCAACCGCTCTTGGATTTGGATTCAGATGTGGTTTTCTTGGCCTATTGCATCTAGAAATTATCCAAGAAAGACTAAATAGAGAATTTGATCTAGATCTCATAGGAACCTCTCCATCTGTTGTATATCATCTCCATATGAATGACGGTAGCATAGTGAAAATCGGCAATCCATCAGATATGCCAGATATTACGAAAATTGCTGAATTTAGGGAGCCATGGATTCATGTAACAATTATAACTCCAATCGAATATATAGGAGCGATACTAGAGTTATGCCAGGAACGCCGCGGGTTACAGATGGATATTAGTTACACCGGTAATAGAGCAATGTTGACATACGAGTTGCCTCTTAATGAAGTAGTATTTGATTTCTATGATCGCCTTAAATCGGTTTCTAAAGGATACGCATCATTTGATTATAATTTAATTGATTATAGAAGCAGCGATTTAGTAAAACTATCTATACTAGTAAATAATGAGCCAATAGACGCTCTTTCTATATTTGTTCACCGCTCAATATCAGAAAAACGTGGTCGAAAAACCTGCGAAAAATTAAAAAATCTCATTCCACAACAAATGTTTCAAATTGCAATTCAAGCAGCCATTGGAGGGCGTATAATTGCCCGTGAAACAATACGAGCTCGTCGTAAAGACGTTACAGCGAAGTGTTATGGAGGGGATATAACACGTAAACGTAAACTTCTAGAAAAACAAAAAGAAGGTAAGAAACGCATGCGTTATTTTGGAAAAGTAGAAATACCACAAAATGCCTTCGTTTCTATTCTTAAAACTAATAATGACTGAATATCATCAAAAATCAGGATGAAAAACATTTTTATCATCTATAATTCTTGCGTATCAAATTGACATAAAGGTTATATTTTATGAAGAATAGATCACAAGATTTTAGAAAATATTACCTTAAAAAGAAAGTAATATGATAACGAATAAATTTTCCTTAATTTATAATATGCATGATCATACTTGAAGATCACACATGATAATCTATTGCAAACAATAAATGGCGTCATAGAAAGATCCAAAATGAAACCTATCTTTGATATGCAATTAATTAGTAAAAATCGCCTCAGAGCATTCAGACAAAAAGATAGTTCCGCCTATTTTCTCCTAGAAATAGTAGCCCAAGAAATATCTTTTCGACTTAACATGATCCAAAAAAACTTTGCAAGTGCCATGGAGCTACATGGAGTAACAGGAGTTGTTGGCCGCACTTGCCTAGAAACACAAAAGATTAGTCAATTAACCCGTGCTGAAATTTCAAAAGAATTTGCATCCGTAAACGACAAAATAATAATTTCTTCTTTTGAAGAAATACCTTCTATATCTCAGCCCATTGACTTAATTTTATCTCCACTGCACTTACATATCGTAAATGATGTCTTAGGCGTGTTATTAAAAATTAATAATGCACTAGAGCCTGGAGGAATGTTTTTAGCCGCGATTCCTGGAATAGGAACTATTAATGAACTAAGAAAAGCACTACTAACAGCCGAAACAGAACTAACTGGCGGCGCCAGTCCTCGTATCATCCCATTTATTGATATAAAAAGCGCAGGTGACTTGGTACAAAGGGCTGGTTTTACATCCCCAATTATAGATCAAGATACTCACACAGTATATTATAAATCAATATTCCACTTGATGCATGACCTACGCAAAATGGGAATGTCAAATCCTCTTGTTAAACGTAGCAAAAGATACAACTGTAAATCGTTATTCATACGCGCCAGCGAAATTTATGAAAAGGAAAACTCTGATGGCAAAGGAAACGTAAAAGCCACCTTTTCTATTATCTACGTAATAGGTTGGAAATGCACTAATAAGACGAAATAATTTAAAAAAATATAATTATCTATATAATAAACAACAAAAAAGTATTGTTTTCTTAATTTGAATATTACCAATAAAATCTAATTAATTTTCCAAAAAACATTAGAGATATTCTACCAAAAGAAAATAGTAGAAAACAAATACAATCCCCCAATATACTTTGCTACAATTAAATTGTGATAACCAACCCAATAAATTTAAACCAAAATTTATATCAGGAGGAATTAATTACATATAAAATATTTTTGATATACGAGGAAAGTTAAATAGAAAAAATAGATCTCTATCATTAATTGAAAGATAGAGATCTATTTTATGGAATACTAATTAATTCTAGTTCTTACCAACACGATTATAATACTCCTTGCTCAACATATTAACAGAGAAAAACCATATTATCATAAAAAACAAGAATATAAAAGTTAATACCGGAACAATACCAGAAAAAGTTGCCATAGGAAATAACATAAATATCAATGACTGAAATACGGCTCCGCCAGACTTAGCAATCCTTCCTCCAACAATATCTACAACCGCCTTACCCTTGGTTCTAGACTCATCATCTAAGGGAATAAAAACCATTTCCTTAGTAGCATCAAACATGGTGTACTTAGTAGCCTTACTCAAAATATTTTGCAAGGTACCTAAAAACACTGCCAATGCCAATGGAGTCATTTTAATAAAAGTATCCGTAAAAGGACGCATTTCATTGTCAAAAAGCACAAACAAAAAGAATCCTCCACCTGTAACAAGAATCATCAACGGAGTAATAATGGCAGAAGTAAACCACCTAAAATGTCTCAGAATATTACTACCAAGTATCATGAACATAATAGTTACAATACCAGTCCATTGAACAAACTGCCCCATAAAATTCGCATATCCTCCTTGATCTGGATACAATGTACGAACCTTATCTTTCCAAGGACCCTCAACTAAATTGATAGTAATGCCATAGCACAATACCAACAAAACAATATAACATATGTATCTAGACTGCAGAGCCATCTTGACACTCTCAAGAACCGATAACTTCAATTTCTTTTTAATGCTTCCTTCCTTAGGTGAATAATACCTTGGATCAGTTAGAACATAAACGTGCATCCATCTGTATATAGCAACCAATAAAACACTAGACAAAATCATCGCAATCATTGAATGAGATATTAATGTTTCATTACTTTGTTTAGATAAACGCTGTATAAAAGCACCAGAAAATATTAAACCAACATTTCCTACCAAACCAAAGGTAGCATAAAAGCGCTTTGCTTCTTCTGTTTTAGTAATTTTATTTGCAAATTGCCAAAACATGAGATTAATCATGACGGCGCCCCAAAGCTCTGCAAAGACATAAAACAAGCCATAAGACCACTTGCCAGATAGACGAATAAACCATTTAAAAGAAGGCCATAATAGCTCTAGATCAGAAATTGTCTTCGGAGAAGGATGAAACCAATCACCATATGGATATAGAACAAAAGCAAAAATTGCAAAGAAGGAAATAAAAAAAGAAGTTACTAAATAAAAAAGCCTTTCACTATCTAATATATTAGCCAGCTTCATATATATAATGGTAAATAGAACTGCAGAAGGAAGTACAAGCCATAATTTCACAAAGCTAATTACTTCAGCCCCTATATTTGGAACGACCAGCGAATCTTTTAACGGTCGCAATGTGCTAAAATTAAATAACACAAGAAACATCATAGTTGTCATAGGAATAAACTTCTTTGCCTCCGACATTTTAACGGGACATAAAACCCGCCACAATCCCAGCAAAACATCTAATATTTTTTTATCACGAGACACAAATAAACCCCTCAAATGAATTTAAACCTAAACCGTCGTATACTAAACTTTTTCAAAAAAATCCATAGTATTTTATTAAAAAACACTTAATAAAAACAATATTAACTAATTATTACAACAATAAACACATACTAATTTTCTATATTGACACTGTTTATAGTGAATTCAGTATTAAATTATAACATTTATAGTTATTAAAACCTTTTAATATAATAGTAAATTCATAAATAGATTCTAATCACAGAATAATCCTAAACTAAAACATCATGAGCTCATTGGATTATAATTTATTACAAATAAAAAACAGATAAATCAAAATAACTCATACATATTATCAAAAATACACTATATTTTTTTGACAATCCCATAAAAATATTGGAGAAGATTCAAATACAAACACTAATCATTGCAAATTAAGAACATCCAAGCCAATATTTAGACATCATTAGATGTGTGATTTCGCACACCTTTGAACACATTAACAATTATGATAAAACGGATGTCTTAATAAGTTTTTTGGCTACACAAAAAACTACGGAGTAATAGTTAGGTCATATATTCCTAGATTTATTTTAATAAATATGTGCCAAACATTTTAACAAAAACGTATTCACAGCATATTAAAAGTACATATGCCCGCCAAATACCAATTTGATATTGATTGCCACTTACAATTCATTTACGTAAAGCTGCGATACATAAAGTAACTATACAATCAAGAAAAACTAAAGCTTTCTTTTTGTCACAATATAATACAACAAAACTAAAAATTGCTTGGGTATAACAATGCAACAAATTATGCAAAACAACCATTTTTAAATTTTGAATAATCTACTTGCAAAATATACGAAACAACCTATTCAACACACCACACTAGCGTATTAATCTTCACCAAAATATGAGGTGAAAAAGCGCTGAATTTTTCAGGATGATATAAAGCATAATTTGTTTACTTTGGTCGTTTAAAATAATAACGTTTTTACCTATCAACAAATTTGCAATTTAATCATAATAGCACCTACGTTATTTGGGAAACATAGCATATGTATCATGTCGTGACCATCTGTGAACAGATTTAAGATAGCTCAACTAAGTAAACAAAGAGATAGTTGAAGTGATTCTCACATGGAAGTCTCGCAGTAGCAATCTTCGCATTTTAGGGATGGAGAGAGAAAGGTGGCAATTTCAACGTGCCCAAAATAATACGTAACACCTTCTAATTAGAAACATACCCTGAAAAAACGCTATACCGATCCATATAGACGAGGACTTACTATTCTAAATTACAATTAGATCATAATTACTAAATATTGCCTAATAAAACATTTGACTTTGATACTAATTTTTATTCTTAAAAAACGTAAAATCAAACAAACATCATCTACACATTGATGCTGATTTCTTTGTTTTTTTATAATCATTATCAAAATAATATCCGTCTACACAATCTACAACGCGACTAGAAAAAGAAATTGAAAAGTAAACGGCAACTATACCGAGTAAAAAATATATGTTTCCATCCCTCCATTTTATCACTTTTTCTTTTGAAACAATAGAATCTACGCAATCTACAGCCACTCTATTTCCTCCAATCTTAGGATTTAGATTATTCATACCATATAACTGGAACTCTATTGCATTAAAGTTAAATACTCACTAACAAGACGAAATTAAATTATTTTAAATTTTACGATAATAGTAATTATACAAAAAGGAAACTAGGGGTTTATCTGCGGGCAACATAGGATAGTTTGCCAAATCACTAATAGTTAACCACTTTATTTGCTGACCTTCGCATCCTTGAGGAACACCTTCAAAGTGATGACATGCAAATAAAGGCATCAACATGTGATGATCATCATACGGATAACTGATAAAAGTAAGAGGAATCAACGAGATTGGTTTAACAATAATCGACAATTCCTCAAATAATTCGCGTACCAATGCTTCCTCTGGAGTTTCCCCATCCTCAATTTTTCCCCCAGGAAATTCCCAAAAACCAGCCCACGACTTGTCATTAAGGCGACTAGAAACGAGAATATTCCAATCATGGTCAAAAACTGCACAAGAAACTACCAAAAGCATATTTTTTCGATTCAATTTCATTGGACAACAATCATTTCTCTTATTCAAAGGAATCAGAACTTATATCAATAACTGATAAATCTATCGAAATTCACTGTTAAAAAGATAAAATCAATGTGTTATTTTTTATGGAAAATAAAAACAAAAATCATGTGAAAAATTACGTAAAAAAATTTAAAGTTTACATAACCATAAACCATATGGCTGGAAAATATTAACTGCGAAAACTACTATTAAAATTAACGTATTCTGCACTAAAATTACATGTCCAAACAGTATGCTCTCCACTCCCAAGACCAATATCCACAGTTATCGGTATACAATCTTGCCTCATTATAGACAAAACTTCTTCTTGAGAAAAATCAGTATCGGGTTCACCATTAACAGCTATTCGTATATCCCTAAGCCAGATTGATAATTTATCACGATCCACCAACTCGCCAGATTTGCCAACAGCCATCACTATACGCCCCCACCATCCAAAGTTTTCACTAGCAATAGCGGTTTTAATCAAAGGAGAATTAGCGATTGACATAGCTATTTTTTTAGCAGAGATAGAATTTTCAGCTCCTTTAACGGTCACCTCAATAATCTTTGAAGCACCTTCTCCATCACAAACCACTTGCAATGCCAAATCTTTTAGAAGGTCAAAAAGAGCAGGACGAAAAATAGACAAACGCTGATCATCCAGACTTACTATGGGCAGTGTATTTCCAACGGCAGTTCCAGTAGAAAACAACAGAATTGTATCAGAGGTTGAGGTATCACTATCAACAGTAATAGAATTAAAACTGGAACCAACACCTTCTGATAAAAGAGCCTGCAATACAGAAGAAGAAATATCAATATCCGTGACAACAAATGCAAGCGTAGTTGACATATCAGGTGCAATCATCCCTGCCCCTTTTGCCATACCGTTGATAGTTACTTGAACACCGTCAATATCAATATTTCTCACAGCAGTTTTGGCATAACTATCTGTTGTCATCATTGCTTTAGCAGAATTAAGCCAAGCATCATCGGCAACATTTTGAATCATATCATAGAATACACCATCAAACTTAGAAATATCTAAAAATTCACCAATTATACCCGTAGAAGAAACATAAACTTCCTCTTCTCTACAACCGATAATATTAGCTACGGATTGAGCAATAAAATGAACAGCATCCTGGCCTCTCTTCCCTGTAAATGCATTTGCATTGCCAGAATTAACTACTAGCGCCCTTGCAAAGCCATGTGATAAATTTCTTCTACAAAAATCTACAGGAGCCGATGGACACTTAGAGCGAGTAAACACCCCTGCGACAGATACAGGTCTGTCGAACAACATCAAGAAAACATCATCTCTACCAGAATAATGTATGCCTAAAGAAGCGGTAGATAAACTAACTCCTTTGATTGGCAAGAGGTCGACAGGAGTTCTATTCATTAATGGGAAAGGAATTACAGACATAACATTAATCCAAGATAATTACACGATTTGATTTGATTTGATTTGATTGATTGATTTACAAAAAAATCTATATTTCAAAAAAACTTTATATATTAAGGCATAAATTATAATAAACATTCATATATTTATTGTAATATGTTATTCAAAAAGATATTTTATAGTATCGCCTCCCGTTGACATAAGTAGTAGATGATTTTATCTAAGGTGTCGGCTGCTGTACTAGGCGACCTATATATATCTCATGCATCATAATACCTCAAGGGTATGATAAAAAACAATCTCGTAATGCGAGATATTCTTTGAAGAGGAAAGCATATTTATGCTTAATATAGCAAAGCTTGTAGGCAAATTTTTTAAATCCTCCAATGAACGAAGATTGCAACATTATTACAATAAAGTTAGTGAAATAAATAAACTTGAAGAAGAAATGTCCAAATTGTCTGACGAACTTTTATCAAGAAAGACATTAGAGTTCAAACAACGAATCTCCGAAGGCGACACTCTAGACAATATATTAATTCCAGCATTCGCTGTCGCTCGAGAAGCAGCTAGTCGCGTCCTAAATATGCGCCCATTTGATGTGCAACTTATTGGAGGAATGATACTACACGATGGTTGTATCGCGGAAATGAAAACAGGAGAAGGAAAAACTTTAGCAGCCGTCCTCCCTGTTTATCTAAATGCATTATCTGGGCGAGGCGTACACGTTGTTACAGTAAACGACTATTTAGCTAGAAGAGATGCTAAAGAAATGTCTCCTGTATATGAATTTCTTGGATTATCAACAGGAGTTATTGTAAATACTCTTTCAAGCGAAGAACGTCGCAGTGCATACAATTGTGATATAACATACGTCACAAATAATGAGCTTGGTTTTGATTACTTGCGTGATAACATGGAATATCGACGTGATGACATGGTACAGCGAGGGGAAAGATTTTTTGCAATAGTTGATGAAGTTGATTCAATACTTATAGACGAAGCTCGAACCCCTCTAATTATATCTGGTCCAGTAGAAGATCAGTCTGATTTATATAAATCCATTAATTCACTAATGTCACATTTAGAGCCATCTGATTATGAACTTGACGAAAAAAATCGTTCCGTAAATCTCTCCGAACAAGGAACAGAAAAATTTGAAGAACTTGCACGTAATGCAAATATTCTAAAGTCAGGTGGGCTTTATGATTTTGAAAATGTTGAGATCGTTCAGCTAATAAATAACGCATTAAGAGCCCATAAACTATTTATTCGCGATAGAGATTATATAGTGCATTGCAATGAAGTGATGATCATTGATGAGTTTACTGGACGAATGATGCCAGGAAGAAGATATTCAGATGGTCAACATCAAGCATTAGAAGCTAAAGAAAACGTCAAAATACAACCAGAAAACCAAACTCTGTCTTCTATTACATTCCAGAATCTTTTCCGAATGTATCCTAAATTATCTGGAATGACTGGAACAGCGTCTACAGAAGCTGAAGAATTAGCTAATATATATAATTTAAGTGTCGTTGAAGTACCTACTAATGTCTCAATTATTCGAATTGACGAACATGATGAAATTTATAGAACCTCTGAAGAAAAATATAATGCTATCATTTCAGAAATTATGACAGCCCAAAAGAAAAGACAACCAGTTCTAGTAGGCACATCTTCAATAGAAAAATCAGAATATTTAGCCGAGTTATTGCGCAAACAAAAGTTTACAAAGTTTAAAATTCTTAATGCTCTATATCATGAACAGGAAGCCTACATAATTTCTCAAGCAGGTATCCCTGGGGCTGTGACAATTGCAACCAATATGGCAGGAAGAGGCACAGACATTCAGCTTGGAGGGAATGTGTCTATGCGCACTGAACATGAACTATCAGATATTTCAGACGAAACCAAAAGGGCTAAGCGTATAAAAATGATTCATGAGGAAACTCAAAAACTAAAAAATCAAGCAATTGCTGCAGGCGGGCTATACGTTATAGCCACAGAACGGCATGAAAGCAGACGTATAGATAACCAATTGCGTGGACGATCAGGACGACAAGGAGATCCTGGCAAATCTAAATTCTATTTATCACTTCAGGACGATCTGATGCGTATATTTGGATCATCTAGAATGGAATCTTTTTTACAAAAAATAGGATTAGAAAAAGGTGAGGCTATCATTCATCCATGGATTAATAGAGCCATTGCACACGCACAACGAAAAGTCGAAGCACGAAATTTTGAAACCAGAAAAAATTTGCTGAAGTATGATGACGTCCTAGATGCACAACGGAAAATAGTGTTTGGACATCGCCTAGAAATAATAGATGCAGATGATATCTTGGAAATACTTGATGATATGCGTTATGAAGTAATTGATAGTTTAGTAGCCAATTGTATTCCAAAAAATTCCTACCGAGAAAAATGGGATATTGAACATTTAAAATGCGAGCTTAACGAAATTTTTGGAATAGATTTGCCTATTGAAAATTGGTGTAATGAGCATGATATTGATCATATTAAAGTTCGTGACAAAATATTATCCGAAACTGATAATATAGTAAAAGATAAAGAAAAATCATTAGGAACGGACGTAATGCAAAATATTGGACGTGATATATTGCTCCAAACACTAGATTTATTTTGGCGTGAACATATATCTAAGCTAGAACATTCACGATCAGTTATAGGTTTTCGTGGATATGCACAAAGAGATCCGTTGCAGGAATATAAATCTGAAGCATTCGGGTTTTTTAAAATATTGATTTCCAAGATGCGCAGAAATGTTGTTTCTCAAATTGCACAACTTGATCCGAATGTCATAAAGGACACACACAAATCTTCTGAGGAAAATATGCATATAAAAAACTTAATAGCTACACACGCAGAAAATGAATCTAATATTATTGATGCCTTAAATAAAGGACGTATAAAACGTAATGATCCCTGCCCTTGCAAAAGTGGAAAAAAATATAAACAATGCCACGGATCATATACTTAAATAGTAAGTCAATCAAATGAAATTAAAATAGGTATTTAATTAATTGTGATATTAATACTGATTTCTTAGTGTGCAAAATTGTGGTCAAAAACAATTGATTACACAGATATGAATATGCAATCTTAGCAGTACATATCTACGTTTTTTACTTAAAAAATAATATTTTTCAATATTTGATGTGCATTAGAAAAGGCAAAACAATCTCATAAAAAGTGATTGACGTTTACATAATAAAACTCATTCAATGATGACTCATAAAAACAATCCGATTATAGCTCTTAGCAATTTAGTTGAAGACAATGATTATGGATTAATGTTTCAACTGTAAGTTTATCATGATGTGGCGAAGCCTTCCTCCAACAAATGCTTAGAGTATATTATTACAGTATCAATTGAAAGAATGTTTTACACCTTCAATAAATTCAAGAAATGCTAATTAGAAGGAAATTTCTAATACCCTTGATTTTTAAAATAAATATATGTACGCTTTCGTTTTACAATAATATTTTATGTCGTACTCACTGGTATAAATGAAATATGGATCGTGTAATTGTTGGCAAAGGTCCAAATTATTCATTGATATATCGTTTCTATATGTTAAAAGGAGATAATATTTGAATAAAACCGCTAAAGAAGGCACTGATATATGAAACTATACGAGCATGTTTTTATCTTAAGACAGGATGTATCTACTCAACAGGTTAAGGATGCCATTGAGAGATACAAGGGTTTAATTCGAGAAAATGGCGGTGAAGTATCCCTTGTTGATGAATGGGGAACTCGAACTATGGCGTATCATATGAAAAAGAATCGCAGAGGTACATACATTTTAATGAATATTTCCGCCCCTCCTACAGCTATCCAAGAAATGGAACGGAAGATGAATATTGATGAAAATATTTTACGTCATTTTACTATATTAGTGAAATCTCATGATGATTCACCATCTGTTACAGCACATAAACATGATCGAGATAATAGGCATGATAGATCAGCAAATGATCGTAATTTCGAACGTAAAAACCATTTGAGTGAAGAAAAAACCTTATCATAGGAGTTGTTATAATGGCTGAAACTGTGCACACACCTTTGTTACGTAGGCATGTTAGTCATCGCCGTAAATCTTGCCCCCTATCTGGCAAAGGGGCGCCTCGAATTGACTATAAGGATGTCCGTCTTTTAAGTCGTTTTTTATCTCAGCGTGGCAAGATCGTCCCTTCTCGTATTTCATCCGTTTGTCATAAGAAACAACGTGAACTGGCAAAGGCAATCAAACGAGCTCGTTATCTTGGATTGATTCCTTATGTAAATATGTAAAACTATACTTCTTATGAAAAAAAACACGATAGTAGTTGGTTATTGTTCGCATAAGTTTTTGCATATGTGGAAATAAAATTGGCGTACTGATTGGATTGTATCATAGGAAGAAATAAAAAATTCTGAATGTATGAAATAAAAATAACGTTTGTGCATAGGGTTTGTGGTTGTTAAATCTTTTATATATATTCTTTGCTTAAGTAGCTTAAAGTTCTTGCTTTTTACTTATAAGTTTGTGTTCAACTCAGAGTGAGATGCTAAACTTCATCAGTCTATTTAAGATAATTACTAAAGCCTTATCACTAACTTTTATTTGTTAATCTTCTTCGGTAAAATTTAAAAAGAATTTGTCATACTACTTCTTGTTTATATGTCAATAATATGCTTACTATTTTCCTCTGCAAATTGTTATTGCATATATTTGATGATGCTTCATAATTAATCATAGTTTGGTATTTTAGTAATCTACAAATATAGCTATACATGACATGTTGTTAATACCTTAGAAAGGAAAAGTCTAATGGAAGTGATTCTTCTACATAATATCTCCAATCTTGGACCAATGGGGAAAATAGTTAAAGTTAAAGATGGATATGCTCGTAATTATCTTTTACCACTTAAAAAAGCACTTAGAGCAAACAAAGAAAATAAGGCTTATTTTGAATCCCAGCGTTCGGCTATTGAAGCAAAAAATCTAGAAATCAAGTTACAATTTGAAGAAATGTCTAAGATTTTGGAAGGAAAAGATTTCGTTATAATTCGTTCCGCCAGTGATTCAGGAATTCTCTATGGATCAGTAGCTCATCGTGACATAGTTGATGTGTTGGGTGAAGAAGGATTTGATATTAATCGTGAAAAAATTTGTCTCAAATCGCCCATCAAATCCGTAGGAATATACGATGTAGAAATATTGCTTCACTCAGATGTAAAGACAAAAATTAAATTGAACATAGCTCGTTCTACTGAAGAGGCAATTACACAGAATAAATCAATAGAAAATACAGAAGAATCAAAAGATTAATTATATGTATAGGATATTTATTTCAATAAAACTAACATGGTTCTCTACCAAAAATAATACTTTATAAATATCTGTATACGTATAGATTTAGATAGTTACTCTATCTCTAATGTATATCTCAAAGATATATATTACTAGAATAAGAACGACTTTTAATTGACTTAAACAATTTTCAATAAATCGTTTTATTTATGTATTTCTGAAGCACAAAACAACTTAATTATATTGGAATCATAGAATGGTTAATAATTCCCAAGATATCATTTCTATTCCTAAAGAAGAGCATCCCCAGTATAGAGAATCTCCCAATAATATTGAGGCAGAGCAAGCTCTATTAGGAGCAATTCTTGTTAATAATGATGCTTTTTATCGAGTCTCAGATTTTTTAAAATCATCGCATTTTTTCGAAACAATTCATCAAAAAATTTTTGAAGTTGCTAGTAAATTAATAAATATGGGGAAAATTGCAAATCCAATTACAATAAAAACATTTTTGCCATCTCAAGAAATGTTAGGAGAATTAACAATCTCCAAATATTTGGCACGTCTGGCTTCTGAAGCCGTATCAATCATAAATGCCGAGGATTATGGAAGAACAATTTATGGATTAGCACTACGTCGATTTCTCATCACTATTGGAGAGGAGATGGTCAATGTAGCTTATGAAGCATCACTTGAAACACCTCCCTCAGTTCAAATAGAAGAAGCAGAAAAAAAATTATTTAATTTGGCAGAAAATGGCAGATACGATGGAGGATTCTGCTCATTTTCAGACGCTATGACAACTGCCATTGATATGGCTGGTCAAGCTTTTAATAGAGACGGCAGACTGGCTGGCATTTCCACTGGAATCCAACCTCTTGATAAGCAAATGGGAGGATTGCAACGTTCAGATCTAATCATTATTGCAGGTCGTCCGGGTATGGGAAAAACATCACTGGCAACAAACATCGCATACAATGTTGCAGATGCATATAAATCGGAAGTTCAGGTAGATGGATCTCATCGAACTATTAATGGTGGAATCGTTGGATTTTATTCTTTAGAAATGTCTTCTGAGCAATTAGCTACTCGTATTATTTCTGAACAAACAGAAGTACCTTCTTCCAAAATACGAAGAGGAGAAATAACACAGCCTGACTATGAAAAAATTGTTGGCTGTTCTCAAGTAATGCAAAAGTTGCCGCTTTATATTGATCAAACCGGCGGAATTTCAATTGCTCAACTATCGGCACGAGCACGTCGATTAAAACGTCAAAAAGGACTTGATCTTCTTATTGTAGATTATATACAGCTTATGACGACATCAAAGAAGTTTGAAGAGAACCGTGTGCTAGAAATTACAGGAATTACAATGGGGCTTAAAGCTTTGGCTAAAGAGCTTAATATACCGATTATCGCCCTTTCTCAGCTCTCTAGGCAAGTAGAAAATCGTGATAATAAGCGTCCACAACTTTCAGATTTGCGTGAATCGGGATCAATTGAACAAGATGCAGATGTAGCACTTTTCGTAGTCCGTGATGAGTATTACATTAAAAACAAAGAACCTAATAAGGATGATGTCCTCTCATATACAAAATGGCAAGAAGATCTTAAAAGAGTAAAAGGAATTGCTGATATAATTATAGCAAAACAGCGTCACGGACCAACAGGAACTGTTACTCTTGCTTTTCAAGCGGAATTTACTCGTTTCTCTGCACTTGCTGATTCATCCTATCAACAAAATGATGGATTTTAATTGAGGGGAAGAAAAATTGTTCCATCAATATAATGACCAACAATATTTTCAACCACATCCCAATGAATGTCTAAGATTAAAAATTGATCTTTCATCTCTTAGTAATAATTGGCACAGCATGAATAAACTGTCTGGCACTGCACGTGCAGGAGCGGTAGTGAAAGACAATGCATATGGCCTAGGTTTGGAAAAAATAGCAAAAACGCTTTATAAAAATGGAACCAGAGACTTTTTTGTTGCTAATATACAAGAAGGTGTCGAACTACGAACGTATATCCCACAAGCAAAAATTTTTGTTTTAAATGGCATCAATACAGGACAAGAAAAACATTTATTTGAAGCAAATTTAATCCCCGTTATTGCTTCTGCAAAACAACTGACTTTTTATTCACAATTAATATCAAATAGCACTTCTCATCCTTATGCCTTACAAGTTGATACAGGTTTTAATAGACTCGGACTCAGTGTTAGTGAAGCATTGGATTTTTCAACACATTTTTCTCATAAAAATAACAATAAATTATCACTTATAATGAGTCATCTTGCTTGTGCTGAAAATCCCAGTTCATCCATGAATTATTCACAATTAGAAAAATTTTTGCTTGTCACTAAGAATTATAAAGGGATAGAGGCAAGTTTATCTGCTTCAGCGGGAATATTGCTTGGGGAAAATTATCATTTCCAATTAACACGTCCTGGAATATCATTATACGGTGGTACACATGCCATTAATAAAATTTATCGTATGCAAACCGTTGTAACTGCAGAAACACGTATTATTCTTATAAGAAAAGCACGTGCAGGAGAAATTGTCAGTTATAATGGTCAAAAAAAATTAACTCGCGACAGTATTATAGCAGTTGCATCCATTGGTTATGCTGATGGATATCCTATCACCCTTTCTGGAATAGATTCAGAAAACAATCCTCACAAATTCTCAGGAGGAAAAGGGTTTGTAAAGGATTGTATGATCCCTATTTTAGGGAAAATAACAATGGATATGACCATGTTTGATATTACAGATTATCCTGAAATAGAATTAGGCGACTATATCCAGATTTTCGGACCTGATCTAAAATTAGATGATGTGGCATTAGCAGCCGGTACTACAAATTATGATATCCTCGTTAAAATTGGAAACCGATATGCGAGATATTATAAATAAATAATATATATATCCACATACTGAGAAAATATGATACAAACTAACAACGGTTGTTTTACATGAACACTTCAAAGTAGGTTTATAATGGCAAAAATAAGATCCCAATACTTTTGTCAAAGCTGTGGTGTAATTTATTCACGATGGTCTGGAAAATGTGATTCATGTGACGAATGGAACACCATAATTGAAGACAACTCAAGAAGAGAGAAGCTGAGACAAGGATTTCATAAAAAAGTTAAACAAGGTCGTGCTATTCCCCTAGAGTTGCTATCAAAAGAAGAGATAAAAGAAGAAGAACGTATTCAAACTAACATTAGTGAGCTTGACCGTGTTACAGGTGGGGGATTCGTACGTGGTTCAGTAATTTTAGTGGGAGGAGATCCAGGTATTGGAAAATCTACGTTATTAATGCAAACAGCAACATCATTATCAAACAGAAAATACCATATTGTGTACGTTTCTGGAGAAGAAGCAATAGGACAAATTAGATTACGTGCCAAAAGGTTAAATACTATCAATAGCGATGTTAAAATAGCTATCGAAACCAATGTAGAAGATATATTGGAAACTCTTACAACAACTGAAAAACCAGATCTCGTAATAATAGATTCAATACAAACTCTATGGAGTAAAGAGGCGGAATCTTCACCAGGTACAGTGATACAGGTACGTACAAGTGTACAATTAATGATTCAATATGCAAAAACAAATAATATTTCTATTGTATTGGTTGGACATGTTACTAAAGAAGGACAAATCGCAGGACCAAGAGTTATTGAACACATGGTAGATGCGGTTTTATACTTTGAAGGAAGCACAAGCAACGCACAGCATGACTATCGTATATTGCGCGGTGTAAAAAATCGCTTTGGACCAACAGATGAAATAGGCGTTTTTGAAATGTCTAACGAGGGATTAATAGAAGTTTCTGATCCTTCAAGAATATTTCTATCAAATCGAGATTCTACATCTCCAGGGGTGGCAGTATTTGCAGGAATAGAGGGAACTCGCTCTCTTTTAGTAGAAATACAGTCTTTGGTTGTGCCTACATCACTTGGAATGCCTCGTCGCACTGTGGTTGGCTGGGATTCATCTCGATTGGCGATGATTTTAGCTGTATTAGAGGCACGCTGTAAAATCAAATTTGGGAATCATGATGTCCATCTAAATGTAGCAGGAGGATACCGTATATCAGAGCCAGCAGCTGATCTTGCTGTTGCTGCAGCATTAATTTCATCCATTTATTCCATACCTCTACCAAATGATTGTGTATACTTTGGAGAAGTAAGCTTGTCAGGAGATCTCAGGTCAGTTGGACACATCCAACAACGATTAAAAGAAGCAGAAAAAATCGGTTTTTTATCAGGAGTTTTTCCAGAATCTGCTAAAGTAGATTGTAAAATTGGCGCCATTAATAATAAATATATCAGTAAACTTAATCATCTCGTAAAACAAATAACTAATCTCCAAGAAATAAGATGACATTAGTATAAAATCAGGAGTTTAAATTACCATGAGCGTAACTTATTTTGACATTTTATTCCTTATAGTTATCGTAATTTCAGCTATATTAGCGATGGCGAGAGGTATATTAGTTGAACTAATATCTTTAACTAACTGGATTGGTGCAGCCATAATAACTTATTACTTGTATCCACTTTTTCTAAGATATACATCAACGTATTTTGTAAATAAGCAAATGGCACTATTGTCAACAATAGTCCCATTATTCTTAATTATATTAACTATCATATCATTGATATTAAGAATAATTACCACCCCTATTCGTATCAAATCTGTATTTTTAGATAAGATCTTAGGATTATTGTTTGGAGCAGTACGTGGATTGCTTTTATTGGTAATAGCTACTTCCTTTTGGGATATAATTGTAAGTGATAACAAAACCCCTGATTGGATACAAAATTCTAAATCAAAAATAATCCTTAACAATATGGCTATAATGTTAAAATCAACTATTAATCCATATTCATATAGCAACTCCAATGTAAAAAATAATAGTAATTCGTAAATGATAACTTTTTGAACAAATGGCATATTGGATTTAAAATATTTTTTATTTTATACATATAAACCACAGGTTTTTATTATAAGCTGTTAACAGTATATAATATTAAAAACTGCGTTATCTAATTTTGAGATTTTGATTAAAATAATATGAAAAAACATAAACACTATTGTCATTTGCATAAACAATAAATTCCTAGATAGGTATAAAAAAAATAATGACCATTCCTTTTAAGTACACATCTAATAAAACAAATTTCGGTCAACTAAATGAAAAGTGTGGAATATTTGGCATACTTGGTCATCCAGATGCGGCAATCTTAACCGCTGTTGGATTACACGCTCTACAACACCGTGGACAAGAGTCCGCTGGCATAACATCTTTCGACGGAAATAAATTTTATTCTGAAAGACATTTAGGATTAGTTGGAGATCACTATACTAACTCAGAAACACTATCTCTATTGCCTGGAAACATGGCTATTGGTCATGTCCGGTACTCCACCACCGGAGATAAAATTATGAGAAATGTACAGCCACTATTTGCAGACCTGCAAGTAGGAGGAATTGCTATAGCACATAATGGAAATTTTACAAATGGCTTATCCTTACGAAAAAAATTAATTTCTAATGGAGCCATTTTTCAATCTACTTCTGATACAGAGGTTATTTTACACCTTATAGCACGTTCTAAACAAAATAATTCTCATGATCGTTTCATTGATGCATTAAAATATGTACAAGGAGCATATGCAATACTAGCTCTAACTAGAACAAAACTAATTGCTACTCGCGATCCTCTGGGGATTCGTCCATTAATTATGGGAGAGTTACACGGAAAACCTATTTTTTGCTCTGAAACATGTGCTTTAGATATCACTGGAGCCAAATATGTCCGCGACGTAGAAAATGGGGAAACCGTTATATGTGAATTACAAGAAGATGGCTCCATCTCGATCGATTCTTATAAAAACTCCAATACTCCAGCCGAGAGAATGTGTATATTTGAGTATGTTTATTTTGCTCGACCCGATTCTATAATTAGTGGACGTAGTATATATGTAGCTCGCCGAAACATGGGAGAAAACTTGGCACAGGAATCTCCTGTCAATGCTGATATCGTTGTGCCAGTTCCAGATGGAGGAGTTCCCGCAGCTATAGGTTATGCAAAAGAAAGTGGCATCCCTTTCGAACAAGGAATTATTAGAAATCATTATGTAGGTCGTACTTTTATTGAACCGTCTCATAAAACTAGGGCTTTCGGTGTTAAGCTAAAACACTCTGCAAACCGTACAATCATTGAAGGAAAACGTATAGTATTAATTGATGACTCAATTGTGCGCGGAACTACATCTGTAAAGATCGTGCAAATGATACGAAATTCTGGTGCTAAGGAAGTCCACCTGAGAGTGGCTAGTCCTATGATATTATATCCTGATTTCTATGGTATAGATATTCCAGATCCTAAGACACTCCTTGCCAATAAATATGCTTCTCTACAAGAGATGTGTAATTTTATTGGAGTAGATTCTTTGGAATTTTTATCTATCAATGGTTTATACAAAGCCATTTGCGGATCACCACGTGATCCACAAAATCCTGCATTTTCTGATCATTGCTTTACAGGAGATTATCCAACAACTCTTGTAGATAAACTAGATCAACACGATCCTCAAGAGTTATCAATGATGGTAAGTTCATGACCATCTTTAAATCTAACAACTTCTCTTTAAAAAATCGCATAGCACTGGTGACTGGAGCATCTCGTGGTATTGGTTACTATACCGCTTTAGAATTAGCAAAATCTGGAGTACATGTGATTGCTTGTGCTCGTACTATTAGCGGATTAGAAAATCTGAAAAACACAATACAAAAAATTGAAAAAAAAATAGATATAATAGCCTTCGATTTACGAGATGTACAATCTATAGAATTAATGAAATTATATGTAGAAAAACGCTGGGGTAAACTAGATATTTTAATAGCTAATGCTGGAATTCTTGGTCCTATTAAACCTATTTGGCAAATAAAAATGGAATCTTTTGAAAATATCATGTCAGTAAATGTTATCGCCACTTGGAATATAATAAGGAATTTTGATCCTTTACTTAAAAAATCTGACTGTAGTAAAGCCATCATTCTTTCATCTGGAGCGGCACATAAATGTCGTCCTTTATGGGGAGCTTATTCTACTTCTAAGGCAGCAATAGAAGTATTAGCACGTACTTGGGCAAAAGAAACATCAAATACCGATTTACGTGTCATAAATATTGATCCTGGACCAACTCGTACTTCTATGCGTGAACAAGCTGTCCCAAAAGAGGATCCCAAAACTGTCCCTCATCCACAGAAAATCGCAAAATTAATCACATCAATATGTTATTCTCAAACAATTACAACAGGAAAGCTATTTTCTGCAAAAAAAGATAATTTTATTGAATACTTTTATCCTGAATAGATGCTACATTACGATGTTATTTTGACAAAAATTACATATTTTTATAAACAATTTACTGCACCACATGAAATACTAGAGAAAATTTAGATGATAAATAATATTGAAATCAATTTTTCAAATATATAGTGATTATAACAAAAAACAAACATAATTTTGTTTATTTTTAAATCTATTATTGCATTTATCAAATAAAACACCTTTATCTAAACATTAATAACTCTTCCGACACCCAGCAAGACCTTTAATAATATCTATAGCTGTGATAACACCAACGATTTTACCATTTTCAACAACTCCGATTTTTTCTGTATTCTCATCAGATACTATATCAATTATATCTACCAAGGGAGTTTGCTTGGAAATTTCTTGCGCTATACTATGAAATTCATCAGGATGGCAACAGCGCATCACATCCGCCGCAACAAGTACAGAAATAGGGTTCAGTTTTTGTACAAACTCAGAAACATAACAATTAGAGGGATGTAAAATTATATCTTGCGGTGTTCCACACTGTATAATTCGTCCTCCTTCCATGATTGCAATACGACTTGCTAAACGACAAGCCTCATTGATATCATGACTTACAAAAACGATTGTCTTCTTTAATTTTCGCTGCAACGTTAATAATTCATCTTGAAGACGCGTCTTAATCAACGGATCCAATGAAGAAAATGGTTCGTCCATCAATAAAATAGGAGCGCCAGTGGCAAATGCTCGAGCAAAACCCACTCTTTGTTTCATACCTCCTGACAGCATATTAATTTTACAATCAGCCCAATTTGTCAAATTAACAAGTTCAAGTTGTTCTGCAACCCTAGACTTTCTCTCTGCATCAGATATATCAAGAAATTCCAATCCTAATTCAACATTGCGAGCCACAGTTCTCCATGGTAAGAGTGCAAATTGCTGAAAAACCATAGAAACAGTATGCATACGTAATTTGCGAAGAGTAGTAGCATCTGCGGTATATGGATTAACTATTCCTTGTTCTGTATTAACTAATACTTCACCTCGAACTAGAGGAGCTAAACCATTAATAGAACGTAATAAAGTAGATTTTCCTGCTCCTGAAAGACCCATTAATACGAGAATTTCTCCCTTTTTTACTTCAAGATTCGCCTTTGTAACAGCAGAGAATACACCATTCGAAATATCCTTATCACTTTTCTCAGTATAGTAAACAGACTTCTTCTGAAATTTATTTGAAGATTCACCAAATACGATATCAACATCACGACACATTACCGCATAATCATTCATGTAATATCCCTTGAATCTGAAACGCTAAACAAACGGTCTAGTATAATTGCCAATATAACAATACAAATACCTGACTCAAATCCCTTACCTATGTCTACATTATTGAGAGCACGCAATACAGGAACTCCTAAGCCGTCCGAACCAACAAGTGAAGTTACAACAACCATAGATAAAGATAACATGATTGTTTGAGTTAAACCTTCCATAATTTGCGGAATAGCGAACGGCAATTCCACCTTACAAAAAACTTGAAAAGGTGTAGCTCCAAATGCCCGTGCGGCTTCCTTTAATATCGGAGGGGTTGAAACAATACCAAGTCTAGTCAATCTAACAGAAGTTGGAATAGAAAATATGACCGTTGCAACAATTCCCGGAACCATCCCAAGACCAAAAAGAACCAATACTGGGATGAGATAAACGAATGTCGGAATAGTTTGCATAGAATCAAGCAAAAATCTTATAACCGTATAAAATCGGTGATACCAAGCAGATAGAACTCCAATAGGAATGCCTATTATCATAGATATGGATGTAGAAACTAATACCAAAGCCAAAGTTTCTGTAGTTTCTTGCCAATAACCTTGATTAATAATCAATAATAAACCTAAAACCACACCAATCGCAATTGTTATAGAACGCTTAATCACTAATGCAAATATAGACATTATGACAACAGCAACTATCGGAGAAGGATATTGAATAATAGCCAAGACGCAATTTATAATTTTAAGCAAAGCAAACGACAAAAGATTAAAAAACTTTTCTCCTTTGTCCGTAAGATGCGAAAAAAACTCCTGCAGATAATCTCCTAGGGGAATACGTACCAAAGTAAACCAATGCAATTTACAATCCTATCTCCATGTAATAAAACCTATATGTATACTACATAACAAACAACAGAATTAATTTACTATAAACTTTGTTAGTTTGTGGGTGATACTATGTCCATTAAAACTTGTTACTCCTACAAGCCAATCTTTTAGCAAATTAGGATTAGAGCGAAGCAACTCCCTTCCAACAGACTTAGGGTCTATCTTATCATTGAGAATTCTTTTCATCATTTCATTTTCAATAGCAATGGAAAACTTAATATTTTTAAGTAATCTACCCACATTAGGACATTGATCCAGGTAATCCTTACTGACCGTAGTATAAACAGATGCTTCTCCAAATCCATAAATATTCTCACCACCTGATAAATAATGTATATTAAGATCAAGATTTATAGGATTAGGCTCCCAACTTAAAAACACTATTGGCTTATCATTCTTTTGATAACGCCTAACCTGAGAAAAAGTAGCCTGTTCAGAAGCCTCCACGAGCCGAAAATCCTTCAGAGAGAATTTGTCATTCCTAATCATATCTAAAATACGCTGATTGCCAGCATTGCCAGGATCAATACCATAAATCTTAGATCCCAATTGATCCTTATATTTTACAATATCATGATAGCTCTTTATTCCAAGGTCAAATCCAACTTCATTGACCGCAAGCATATACCTTGCCCCACTAAGATTTTTTGTTACCAGTTGAATCGATCCTTCTTTTAAATATGGAGCAACAGTTTTTTCCATTGATGGATACCAATATCCCATAAAAACATCCACATCTTTATTTTTTAAAGATCTAAAAGTAACAGGCACTGAAAGCAGTTTTATACTTGTTTTGTATTCCAATATTTCCTCCAAAACAACCGAAGTCATAGCAGTCGTAGCAGAGATATCAGTCCAACCAGTGTCAGAAAAACGTACGAAATGGCAACTTTCAGCATCTTTTGCATAAATCACCAAAGGAAATATATATAAATAGAAGATAAACATTATAACTTTACGTAGCATTAGTAATATCATCCCTGCACATCAAAAAACTCAAATCATTTAACAAAAACGAATTTAAATCGCCAATCATTATATCAATCTTATCAAAAATATCATCATAAACTATAATAAAACGCATGCTATTATATAAGCTAACAAATAGCCAGAGATCATCAACTAACACCACAATTTATAGAAACAATATATATCTGCTAAATCTATTACAACGAAAAATAGCATAACCGAACCAAAAGATACATGTAATGATAATTTCTATATACATAAAATTTCTTTACTCATTAAATTATTGTTTAAAAACATCTTATAAATCATTTTGATATCCTTAAAACAGACTTATAAACTTTCAATATATTGAACTATACACATAAAAATATTATTCAATAATATGAGTGAAATTATTTCCTAATAGATAAAAAGCAATCCTGAACTCTGTATAAAACAAATAAATACCTAAAATGACATAAAAATACAATTTAACCAATTTAATCATAGCTGGAAATATATTACTGTATATATAAATAATGACCTAATTGACACCTTTATTATTCTATTAATAATAGAGCAATCAGCAAATCCAGTAGCGTATATGTTCATTAGTATTTAAACACATTTTTAAATAAAATATGCCTTGCTAGTAAAGAATTTATTTAAAATTTACCCATAATAACAGATAGTAGTAGTTAATATGTTGAAATCTTTTATCCCAAATAATGGGATTACATCCCATAAAGAATCTGTAACCAAATTTCCATTGCCCACATTAAAAATCTTAATTATAGATTACGAGGATAGTTTTGTTCACATACTTGCTGACTATTTCTTACAAACAAGAACAAGTGTCATAATAAAAAGAAACAAAGAAGCTCTTGAAATACTTGATGAATTTTCTCCTGATTTAGTGGTTCTATCGCCCGGACCTGGATTGCCAAAAAACTTTCATTGCAAAAAAACTATACAAATTATACGTAAACGCAATTTGCCAATGTTTGGAGTTTGTCTTGGAATGCAAGCAATCGCAGAAGCATACGGTGCAAAGTTACTACGGCTTCCCAAACCTTTTCATGGAAAATCCTCATGTATAAATATCATGCAACCAAGTGTAGTTTTTTCAAATTTAGGCAAAAAAATATCTGTTGGGCGGTATCACTCTATCCACGTTAATCCTACGACATTACCAAAAGAATTTGTTGTCACAGCTAAAAGCGAAGATAATATTATTATGGGGATAGAACATGTCCACGAACCTGTATTTGCCGTTCAATTTCATCCTGAATCAATAATGACTTCTGACAATGATTCAGGTATAAAAATGATCCGCAATATTGTAACCGCCTTACCAATGATGGTTACACAAAAGACACCAATAAGCCAGTAGGTAATTTTACATGAAACAACATTATAATAAAATTATTGCAAAAATGGCACTGTGGGGGGTATTTATATCTATATTTATAACCCTTTTGAAGGTTGCTGCATGGTATGTAACCGGTTTCGTCTCACTGTTATCCGATGGGCTTGAATCAACAGTTAACATTGTAACAGCAATAATTTCCTATTTTACAATAAAATACGCATGCCGTCCAGCTGATCACAATCATCCTTTTGGACATCAAAAAGCTGAATATATTGCCGCAGTCATAGAAGGGATTCTGATGGTATGTATAGCATTAGTAGTATTATATAAATCTTGGCAAAACTATACACAAATAACTTATTCCAATAATATATCAATAATAGGTTTTCTCATTAGTCTTATATCTAGTATAATAAGTCTCATATGGGGAATGTTAATGATAAAATATGGAGAAAAATATCACTCTGCAGCACTCAAAGCAAATGGACAACATCTTATATCAGATGTTTTAATGTCCATAGGTGTTATATCTGGATTGTTGTTAACAGTAATAACAAAATATAACGCACTAGATTCAATTATAGCTACATTCATGTCTATTGCTATTTTATACAACGGATGGCAAATCATAGCGTCCTCTATAAGTGGTCTCATGGATGGCGCCGTACAATCGAAATACCTTGAAAAAATAAAGAGTATCATTGCACTTAATGCTTCTGGATCAAAAGAAATCCACGACTTAAAAGTAAGGCAATCAGGATCAGTTTTTTTCATAAATTTTCACCTCGTAGTAGATTCAAAGATGACAGTTTTAAACGCACATAAAATTTGCAACAACCTAGAAAAATCTATCGAAAAAGTTATCCCTGAAACTATCATAACTATACATGTTGAACCTGAAACTGAACGTTCTCATGGCATTAAAATAAAATTATAGGAATATAAACCGTATGCCTAAAAGCAAAGTAGAAGGATTATCTATCCTTGGAAAAAAAACAAAAATATGTAATAATCCAGATAACGCCGTGTTAGAGAAAATTCCATCTAAAAACAACGAATTAAATTATGTCGTAAGATTTACAGTACCAGAATTTACATCATTGTGCCCAATCACTGCCCAACCAGATTTTGCACATATCATAATAGACTACATACCAAAAGATTGGTTGATAGAATCAAAATCTCTTAAACTATTTATGGCATCATTTCGCAATTATCATTCATTTCACGAAGACTGTTCAATATATATTGCAAAGAGATTAGTAACAGCACTTGAACCAAAATGGATGCGCATTGGTGCGTATTGGTATCCTCGCGGGGGAATTCCTATTGATATATTCTGGCAGACATCATCTCCTCCTGATGGGATATTCCTGCCAATTCAAGATGTCCATAGCTACCGCGGACGCGGATAATGTTTTTGGGAGAGCAAAGCAATAACAACTTCTAATTTACTTTTTTAATAAAAATTGTAAATATAAGGTCATCTAGGACTTTACAATAGAATGATTTCTTCTTTCAATAACTTCTGGGATACGAGATAGTCTATCCAAAATAGCATTAATAAACTTCGGCTCATCTCTATAAAAAAAAGCATGAGCTATGGCAATATACTCGGACATTACCACCTCTGTTGGCACAGAACTACATCCAATTAATTCAAATAATCCTGCCCTTAAAATACAACATACAATTAAATCCAACCTAGAAAGACTCCATCCATCCGCAAGACAAGAAGAAATAGCCGAGTCAATAAATTCTTGATTATCCAAAACACCGCGTATAATCAAACGAAACCATTCAAGATCAACTTGTGTATAAATATCTTCATCAATATCCGTACAAAACCTATACAATTCATATTCATCAATCACTTCTTCTGCGCTACAATTAACTATATTTATCTTGTAAAGGGCTTGAATCGCAGAAAGCCGAGCTATTCGTCTTTTATGAGCAAACTTACAATTCGCTTTATCACTCTGTGTATCCATGAAACCTATGTAAATAACTTATTTTTTAATTCAATCATTTTTAAAACAGCATTAGCTGCAAATCCACCTCTATTTAGCTTATCAGAACTAGAACGATCGTAAGCCTGTTGCTCGTTATCCACCACAACAATTCCATTGCCAATAGGAAAACAATATCTAATCGAAATATCCACCAGCCCATGAGTAACCTCTTGTGCTATAATATCACAGTGAGAAGTTTCTCCCCTAATAACAACGCCAAGAACAACAGCGCCATCATATATTTTATTACCTTTCCTAGAAGTATTAATTGCCATACTAACAGCAACCGGTATTTCCAAAGCACCTGGCGTTTCAAACAAATCCCAAGAAACACCTTTCTCCTTCAAAACAGACGTACATCCCTCAAGAAGCATACAAGAAAAATTATCATAGAATCTAGCCTCTATGACCAATATATGCGGAATAATCTCACCCATATTGAAACTCCGCAAAAACACAAAAAAATCAGACAACCCGTTTACAATATCAAGATTTTATCTTTCATTCAACTAGGCTTAAACTCAAGCAATCGTGACACACAACGCATAATATAATCAACCTCTATATTTATAAAATCACCCGTTGTATGCATTCTCCAAGTTGTTTTCTCAATAGTATGTCGAATAAATAAAACATCAAAAAAATTCTCATCTACAAAATTAACAGTCATGGAGACTCCATTAAGGCATACCGAGCCTTTTACAGCTACAAATTTAGCTATGTTACTCGGAAGACTTAATCGACAATACATAGAATCACCAATAAAATCCAGAAAAATAATTTCAACTATTCCATCAATATGACCATAAACAAGATGTCCACCTAACTCACTATCAATTCTCATGGAACGTTCTAAATTCACCAAAGTACCCACATCCCATGAATTTGCATTCGTCAGACTAATAGTTTCTTCCCAAATTTCCACTTCATACCAATTATCAAAAGAATTTCTTTCTGGCAAATTCACAACTGTCAAACAAATTCCTGAATGAGCTATAGAACAACCTATCTCCATAGTAGAGGTATTATATGATGTCATAATACGCAATCTAATTCCTTTTTTCATTGGAGTAATGGATATAATTCGTCCTACATCAGTAATTATTCCTGTAAACAATAGTTTTTCCTTGAATATTCAAAACAAAAATCTGAGCCAAAACAATCACATCTAACACATAGAAAACTATCTTCAATGTACTGATCCTCAAGAGGAGAAGGAATACCTTGACTAAATATAATTTGGTTTGATCTATAAAGAATAATAGAATCAACCAAACCAGCAGTTATAAAAGAACGAATCACGGTCGCCCCCCCTTCTACTAATAAAGAAGTTATACCTAAATCCGCTAATACAGATAACAATTGGCTCAGGTCATGCGAATTACAGTGAACAATTTTTATGTTATTTTTTTTAAGAGAAATAGATTTTATAGAATCATAATTTTCAGTGATAACGATAATTGGCGCCAAAGACGCTGTCCGCATAATTTTAGAATCAAGAGGCAACCTAAGATTCGAGTCTAAAATAATACGAGTAGGAGAAAGATCGCTTAACCCATTTAATCTACAGGTCAACTCTGGATTATCAGATAATACTGTACCTATACCAACAAGAATAGCATCTGACTGCGCTCTTAACACATGTGATTGAGCTATTGAAATTGGACCGGTAATAGGGATATTTCCACGACCTACAATTCCAATCATATTATCTTGTGATACTGCAAGCTTAATAGTTACATGAGAACGTTTCTTCACCTGACGAGTTATATACGATCTGAGAGCTCTCTTTCCTTTTGTTTCCAAAATCTTATCGACAATAATTCCTTGTTGTAATAGCAATGATACCCCGCGTCCTGATACTCGTACATCAGGGTCACAAACACAAAAAACAACTCGTATTATTCCAGAATCAATAATAAATTGTGCACAAGGAGGAGACTGACCATAATGCGCACACGGCTCTAAAGTAACATAAGCGGTAGCACCTCTTGCCATTTCCCCTGCTTCGAAAAGAGCTTGTGCTTCAGCATGAGGGCGACCACCATAAGCGGTAACTCCTCTACCAATAATAGTTCCATTCTTAACAATCAGACAAGCTACAGAAGGATTGGTCCCCGTTAAACCAAGTCCCCAACCAGATAACCGCAATGCAGCTGACATAAATCTTTCGTCAATAGAAGACACAGAAGCTGTGTGAGTTTCATATAATGAAATATACAACTTTAATCCACAATATGCTCAAAAGACCCGCCATACAACAACACTATCCACTACTTTCAAAAACACTATAATAAATCATGTATCAATAATTTATAAATTAAGAGCAAGATAAAATACCTACTCTTAATGAACAAAATCATAAGTAGGAAAACGTCTAATAAACTCTCTAACTTTATTTAAAACTACTAATTCTACCGATTTTCTATTTTCAGAAGAGCCAGATGAAGATCCATCAATAACTTCAGCAATCAATTCAGCCAAATATTCAAAATCTTTTTCATTAAAACCCCTTGTAGTAGCAGATGGAGTGCCAAAACGAATACCAGAAGTAACAAACGGACTCTCTGTATCAAATGGAATACTATTTTTATTACAAGCAATACATACACGACCAAGAATACTTTCAGCTTCTTTGCCAGTAATATTTTTCGAACGTAAATCTACTAACATAAGGTGATTGTCTGTCCCTCCAGAAACAATATCAAGGCCTAAACTCTGAAGTTTATTCGCAAAAGACCGCGCATTTACTACAACTTGTTTAGCATAATCTTTAAACTCAGGACGCAAAGCTTCACCAAATGCAACAGCCTTAGCGGATATAGTATGCATTAATGGCCCCCCTTGAAATCCTGGAAAAACAGCTACATCTATTTTTTTAGCTAATTCCATATCATTGGTCATAATCATTCCACCACGAGGACCCCTTAAAGATTTATGTGTCGTTGTCGTAACTAAATGACAATGTGATACAGGAGATTCATGTTCTCCTGCTGCAACAAGACCTGCGATATGTGATATATCTGCCATAAGATAAGCACCTACAGAATCTGCAATAGCACGAAAACGATCCCATTCCAAATTACGAGAATATGCTGTAGCACCTGAGATAATCAACTTAGGCTTATATTTAATCGCCAAACTTTCAACCTCATCCATGTCAATCAAGCAATCCTCTTTTCTAACATCGTAAGGAACAGAGTTAAACCACTTGCCAGACAGGTTTACTCTATGTCCATGAGTTAAATGCCCCCCTGAATCCAAACCAAGCCCCATCAAAGTATCGCCTGGTTTCAATAATGCCAAAAACACCGCTTGATTCATCTGAGATCCGGAATGAGGTTGAACATTCACAAAATTCACATCAAATAATTTCTTTGCTCGTTCAATTGCCAAATCTTCAATCTGATCAATATACTTGCAACCACCGTAATAACGATTTCCAGAATATCCCTCAGCATATTTATTGGTTAGAATTGATCCCTGTGCTTCTAAAACGGCACGCGATACCATATTTTCAGATGCAATCAACTGTATTTCTTGTTCTTGTCGAACAATTTCTTTTCCAATGAGAGAAAACACATCCGGATCTGTTTCCATCAATGATTGATTTAAAAAAGAACTTCCATACATCTTATTCATAATGCCACCCCATAGTTCATTTTATCCATAATGTGCCCCCTAGTTAATGAACATACCATTAACAATCTTCTTAAAATAGTCTAATAAATCCCAATTATACCTTCAATGTACAAATATGTTTGCCAAAAAAAATCAAACAAAAAATTAAAAACAAGTATGTCAATCCGCGGGTTGAGGCTGGATGGAGTGGCTTATAGAAAGAGGAACAGATGCTTTATGGATATTATCCAATCCATAAACATCATCACGAAACTGTACTACCAAATCCTTTGCAGACCAAGCTGATATATAGACAAAATGAACTGAAATCGGATTATTAACTATAATAGGGGTGGTTTTTCTAGTTTGTATAACTTTTTCAATATTATTCCGCGACCAACCAGGAGTGTCTTTAAGAAGCCATACGCTAAGATTGGTAATATTGCTTACACGAACACAGCCAGAAGTTTCAAAACGCATTGGATTACGAAACAAGGCAGGTTCAGGAGTATCATGCATATAAGCATTGCTTTGGCTATAAAATTCTATTTTGGTCGAAGCCATAGCATTAATTTTACCTGGATCTTGCCGAAAAATAAGATTTGGAGCCTCAGAAGCATGCCAATCTACATCTTCTGGCTTAACCTCTACACCTTCATAATTTATCAAATGAATATTGCTCTCTGTTAAATATGAAGGATCTTGACGCATCAAAGACATCACGTCGTTTTTAATTATAGAACGAGGGATAACCCAATAAGGATTCAACACAATGCGATTTATTTTAGAATGCAGGATAGGAGTCTGACGATCTGTCCTTCCAACTATAGCTACGCTACTCCATACTACCTTGTCACCTTCAACAGCATCTATAGTAGCAGAAGGTATATTCACAATCACATAACGGTTGCCCATATTTTGTTTCAGAAGAGCTAGGATACGAGCTAGATTTACACGCAATTGTCGAAGTCTAACATCTGCTGGAACATTCATAGCCCTAATAGTAGATTCTGTAACAATTCCTTCAGGGGGTAGTCCATGCCTAACTTGAAAGTATTTGACGGCGGATTCAACATACGAGTCAAACACTGTAGAAAAACCCTTGGAAGGATCTAGATCATGAGAAATGATCAATCTCTCCCTTAACTTTTGAACTAAAATACTGGTACTACCCAGTTGCAGAGATTTATCATACGGCAACTGTGGCCACCCTCCCTTATCAACTATAGATTGATAAAATAAAATAGCCTTTTTAATATTAGCAACTGTTGCATTGCTCACTATTGCATTATCTGAATCAATCTCAATATCTGAACGAGAAAGCAAAGTATCAAAACGGCCATCTGAATTTGAATGATAAAAATCTTTAATAACATCATCCAATACATCAGCATATAAGGGGGGGCATACTATAAAAAACGAAGCTATGGAAAACATCCAATGAATAAAAAAATGATATAATTCTCTATTTTTCAATATCTTGCACACTTTACTTTTGCTACATCCGTCATTTTAACTCTATACAATATATAACCAAATCTCTACCACATTAACATAAATCAAATAAAATTGCGATCATAATTGCAAATATAATGCAGGATGTAGCTATACCAAGAAAATAATTTTCAAGCAAATAATAAATCTAATAATATTTCTTAAATTAACTATGACTCTTAATTATTTAAAGACGATATGCAATCTGATCTCCCCAAAAACGATCTAAACGTTGTAATAGTTTATTCATAGCTATAAAATCATCAACTGACAACCCTCCTATCTTACCAATCGACTCTATGTGTCGCTTGTAAAGATTAGAAATAGCTTGTGCGACTTCTTTTCCAGACGCGGTAAGACTAATACGAATAGATCGCTTATCAACACGAGATTTCTGATGTTGAATAAAACCAAGATCAATCAATTTCTTTAAATTATATGAAACGTTGGAACCTAAATAATATCCACGTGAACGCAACTCGCCAGCATTCAATTCAGAATCACCAATATTGAAAAGCAAAATAGCTTGCACAGCATTAATATCGCTACGACCTCGTCGTTCAAAATCGTCTCTTGTAACATCTAACAAGCTTCTATGTAAACGCTCAACAAGACGCAAACATTCTATATATAAACAAGATATATCATCTTCTGTTTTATATTTTGTATCTAAAATTGTTTTTGACTGTATATTATTACTCATAAAAATAAACCCTCTCTGATTTAAAAACAGTAATAGTTGTAAAACCATAGATAGATAATAACCCATACTAATCAAATTCTAATTAAAACTCAGAATTAATTCCTTATTACCAAACATGGTACTTATTTTATTAAATAAATTTAGAATCCGTATTTCATGTTATTTACAAGACTAAATATCGGAAAATATTAAGTATAAAAATAGTACTAGCAAAATAGAAATTGCTCACACAATTTTACCCTAAAAGATAATTTTAATCCTACTATGCATTAAAATGCTCTAATTTAAATGAACCTAAAAACACTGCATAAACTAATAATTAAAATGAATTATTTAAATAAAGTAATAATTTACCTATCTCACAATTAAGACAACAGCTGGATAGGATGATTGCAATAGAAAAAATTAAATATAATCATATTTATTATTGGAGTACATAAATATAAATCATATGAACAAATATACTATGATATAACGTCAAAATTTAGCATATTGAATTTCCTAGCAGTAATAATGTTGTGTTAACTTTATGCCTTAAATTTTATTTGATATCCCTTGCATGCATTACAAAAGAAGATGTAAGTTTGTACAATGTTGAAAAATAGGTAATAAAATGTCTTGTAACCGACGTATGAGAAGAAATCGAAAAGCAGATTGGATACGAAATCTTGTCCGCGAAAATTGTCTATCTACAAGCGATCTAATTTTTCCTGTTTTTATTACTTCTGGGAAGAATGTGGTGGAAAAAATAGATTCTATGCCTGGAATTAACCGTATGAGCGTTGATATCGCAATAGAAACAATTAAAGAAGCCGCCGATTTAGGAATACCAGCTGTAGCAATATGTCCTAATATTAACATGGAATATAGAGATAATACAGGATCACATATTCTTGATTCCAACAATCTTATCAATGAAAGCATTCATTCAATTAGAAAAAACGTTCCTAATATAGGAATTATTACTGACGTCGCCCTAGATCCTTTTACCATTCATGGACATGATGGCATCTTACACAACGGTGAAATTATTAACGATGAAACTGTAGAGCTTATATCTCGTGCAGCAGTATCACAGGCGGATGCAGGAGCTGATATCATCGCACCATCAGATATGATGGACGGACGTGTACGTGAGATTAGAAAAATGCTTGACAATAACGGTCATACAAACGTTGGAATTATGCCTTATGCAGTAAAGTTTAACTCTTCTTTTTATGGACCATATCGAGATGCAATTTCTACAAGATCAATTTTAAAAGGAGATAAAAAAACTTATTACATTGATCCAGCTAATGTACTGGAAGCAATTCAAGAAGCTCATCTTGACATTGAAGAAGGCGCTGACATGCTATTAATCAAGCCTGGGCTACCGTATCTTGATGTATGTTTTAGAATAAAAAAAACATTTGGATTGCCAACATTTGCATATCAAGTGTCTGGTGAATACTCCATGATTCAAGCAGCCTCTCTTAATGGATGGATTGATCAGGAAAATGCTATGTTGGAAAGTCTGATATCATTTAAAAGAGCAGGATGCGATGGTATTTTTACGTATTTTGCAATGGATGCCGCACGTATTCTAATCAAATCCCAATGAAGGCATAATACCTATTATTTTATCCACAATTTTGCGGATAAAATTTTTTATTATGGTACTGATTTCAAGATGTGTTTATTAGGGCAGAAATCATAATCAATAAATTTCAAATTAATCATGTTCTCAAAAACTTATTAGAACGAGGAAATCCCTTTGGAACCAACAAACCAGCCCCGCCGCGTTTACCTAACCAGCCCACTAAATTATCTTTAGACTTCTTAAAAGAACGCCCTGAATTATCTGTCCAAGTAAGACCTTCACTCAAATTAAAACATAAAATATCAGAGATTCCCCCATTTTTATAGGATTGCAAGCGAACACCCTTTCCGCGATTCAATTCAGGAATCTGATCTATAGGAAATATCAAAAGCTTACGATTATCACCTACTACAGCAACATGATCACCGACTACTTTCACAGCAAATTTCATACTATCTTCACACGCAACATTAAGAACTTGCTTACCTTTGCGAGTATTTGCTACTATTTGGGACTCCTTAACTATAAAAGCATTACACCTACTAGAAACAACTAATAATTTACCTGCGGCATTATAAACAAATGCAGTTAAAATTTTCTGATTATGATTAATATCAATTAAAAGTTGTATTGCTTCTCCATGGCCACGCCCTCCTGACAAGTTTGCTGAGGCGATGGTATACGCCTTTCCATCTGTTGATAGAAGCAATATTTTATCAGTAGTATAAGCATGAAAAGCTATTTTCAAGCAATCCCCTTCTTTGAAGTTAAGAGCTGATAAATCTACAGAATGACCTTTTAAAGACCTAATCCAACCGATATCAGAAATAACAATCGTTATGGCTTCCTTTTCAATCATCGCTTGCTGCACTGCAGATCTATCTGTTATCAAAACATCGGAAAATATTGTGCGTCTTTTGCCTAAATCCGTTGATTTAGAAAAAATATCTCTTACTTCGCAAATTTCATGGGATATCTTATCCCACTGCTTTTTTTCAGATTTTAACAATGAGTCAATGTCTTCCTTTTCAATTAGCAAGTTATCAAATTCAGACTTGATTTCAAATTCTTCTAATCTACGTAACGAACGCAACCTCAAATTAAGTATGGCATCTGCTTGATTGTCCGTAAGAGAAAAACGAGATATAATTACAGGCTTTGGCTTATCTTCATTCCTTATAATGGAAATTATTTCATCAATATTCAAATATGCAACCAACAAGCCTTGCAATACTTCCAAGCGTCGATTGATTGCCTCCATGCGAAAAACCGAACGCCTAATAAGAACTTCTCGGCGATGTGCAAGCCATTCTTTTAAAACTTCATCAAGAGGCATAACTTTAGGAATGCGACCCATTGAAAGGACATTCATGTTTAGTGGGAAGCGAGTTTCCATATCACTCAACATAAACATTGATTCCATCAAAAGAACTGGATCCACCGAGCGATTTTTTGGAAATAATACTATGCGTAAGTCTTCAGCAGACTCATCACGAACATCCTCTAACAATGTAATTTTTTTAGATATAATTAGCTCAGCAATCTTTTCAATCAACCGCGATTTTTGCACTTGATAAGGTATCTCACTGACTACTATACACCATGAACCACGACCAATATCCTCAACATGCCACTTAGCACGAACTCGAAATCCTCCTCGACCTGAACGATATGCATCCAAAATACTATCGCGACTTTCAACGATTATTCCACCTGTCGGAAAATCAGGGCCGATAATATATTCCATTAAATTTTCTACTGAAGATTCTGGATTACTAATCAATAAAAGAGCGGCTTCACAAATTTCTTGAACATTATGAGACGGAATAGAAGTTGCCATCCCAACAGCAATACCAGTTGAACCATTAGCTAATAGATTAGGAAATTTGCCTGGAAAAACAATAGGTTCGGAATCTTCATCATTATATGTACTACGAAAATCAACAGTATTTTCATCTACTCCTTGTAGCATCAAACTAGCTACCTGAGTCATGCGAGCTTCTGTATATCGGTAGGCAGCAGCGCTATCACCATCAATACTGCCAAAATTACCCTGTCCATCAATAATCGGATATCTTTGGGAAAAATCTTGAGAGAGACGCACCAAAGCATCATATACCGATTGATCACCATGTGGATGTAGTTTACCTATTACTTCACCAACAATACGTGCACTCTTTTTGAAGGCAGATTTAAAATCTAAACCCATCTCACTCATAGCATAAATAATGCGCCTATGAACAGGTTTAAAACCATCCCTAGCATCAGGAAGTGCACGACGTTTAATAGTTGATAGTGCGTATGCCAAATATCTTTCCTCAAGCGCAGCTTGCAAAGAAACAGATTTTACATTTTCTTCCAATGAATCATCAAAATTAGATGTATCATCATCACTCATAAACCCACCTATCACAGAAAAATACTGCCATCAAATCCAACTAAGACGTTATTTGCTCTCAGACTATAAGCAATATAATATTTTAAATATCAATCCTATTGACTATAAAACATCTAATTTCGACCAAAAGCGCATACACACACATGTATTTCTAAACATCAACAATCATAGTTGCAATATATTTTCAGCAAAATCACCATTCTGAAGACAATAAAACTCAGCAAAATCACTAGTTATGACTAAGATCAAACTCAATTGCATAGGTCTAAGTATTTATATATTCTGATATCAAACGACAAATACGCAAACAATATAAATATTACGAACGACGAAAAAATTTAATTCAAAAACATAACCCATTGCAATATACTATGTTCTCTCATCTAAAGGTACATAATCACGGCTTGTACACCCTGTATACAACTGCCGAGGACGACCTATCCTCCTAGATGAATCCATCATCATTTCTTTCCATTGAGCAATCCAGCCTGCTGTACGGGCTACTGCGAACAATACAGTGAATAAATTCGTCGGAAATCCTAAAGCTCTTAATGTGATGCCAGAATAAAAATCAACGTTTGGATAGAGTTTTCTATCAATGAAATACTCATCTCCAAGAGCAATTTTCTCTAGCTCAATAGCAACCTGCACTATCGGATCATCGTCATGTCCGGTAGCAGACAACACATCACACATAGTTTCTCGCATAATTCGACAACGCGGATCATAATTTTTGTATAAGCGATGGCCAAAACCCGAAATTCGAAATGGGTCATTTTTATCTTTAGCACGCCTTATATACTCAGGGATACGCTTCGTAGAACCTATTTCCATCAACATATTAAGAGCATCTTCATTAGCTCCACCATGCGCATGACCTCCAAGACAAGCTATGCCAGACGCAATACATGCAAAAGGATTGCTGCCAGCAGATCCAGTTAAACGCACAGTAGACGTTGAGGCGTTCTGTTCATGATCAGCATGCAAAATGAATATACGATCAATAGCACGAGCCAGCAAAGGATCAACATGATAATCCTCACAAGGAAGTGAAAAACACATGTTTAAAAAATTAGAAGCATAATCAAGATGGTTTTTTGGATACACAAAAGGCTGGCACTTAGAACATTTATAAACCATAGCAGCTATAGTTGGTATCTTTGCAATCATTCGTAATGATGCAGACATACACTGTTCCAAATCTTGTGCATCAGATGGACTATGATAAAAAGCTGACAATGCTCCAACCGCACCAAGCAACATTGCCATAGGATGTGAATTATGAGGAAACCCTGTAAAAAAACGAGACATGTTTTCATTCAACATATAATGTCTAGCAATTTTGCAATCAAAATCTTTCTTTTGGGTTACGTTAGGAAGCTCTCCATGCAATAATAAATAACATACCTCTAAAAAATTACTCTTCTCAGATAACTGTTCAATCGGATAACCGCAGTACAGCAGCTTTCCATTCTGACCATCAACAAAAGTGATTTTAGATTCACAAGAAGCGGTTGAAAAAAAACCAGGATCATATGTAAAGATACCACTCTTATGTAGAGAAGATATATCTAAAACAGAGTGACCAAGACTACCTGTCTTAATAGGAAGGTCAATCATCTCATTTTCTAAATGCAGTTTTGCATATTTAACCATAATAAATTTCCTCAAAAACAATCTTTCACAATATTTAATACAGTGAGAAGATTAACGATTAGCGATTAGCGATTAGCGAAGCAAATCACTATAATACACAAACCAAAAAAACATGTATTATTGTATATACTAAATACTATTCATAGGAATACAATAACATGTATATCATTTATCTATTTCTCCCTAATAACACGGTGTTATCACAATTATAATTAACAATAAATTTACACTATTTTTTACAAATTCTAAAATTTTATAACAAAACAATTACAGCCTAGATTATACAATAACATGAATACATATACCAAAAAAAATTTAAAAATCTCACTGCGAGCATTACACAACAATTTAAAAAAACTAATACAACTAGAACAAGACCACGGACGCTTTTTCTTATTTATTCCTGTTTTCCTTGCATTTGGATCAACATTTTGGTTCTCAATAGCAAATGATATTCATTGGTATTTGATCATAATAAGTTGCATTATTACAACTATTATATCACTAAAAATTCGATATTCGCATCCTAATATATTCCTCATTGTAAGCGCAATGACATATTTTTTGATCGGAATGACCCTTGCCATTGTTGAAACGGCACGCAATTCAACCATTATGCTTTCTGAAACCATCACAGCAAACTTACGTGGAAGAGTCAAATGGAGAGATCCATCTACGGATGGAAAATGGAGCTATTTAGTCCAAATAATTGAAACAAATCGCAATTACTCAGACCTTATTTTACAAAATGTTTTACTTTCCGTTACCAAAAAACATGATCCTTTTATCTCTGGCGAAATAATAGAAGGAACCGCAAGACTATCACCACCATCTGGACCATCCCTACCCGGACTTTTTGATTCTAGTTTCTTTAAATATTATAAAGGAGTAAGTGCTGCTGGGTTTTTCTATTCCATACCAAGAGCATATCAGCCGTATTACAACAATAATTGGGAAAACTTATCATTAAAAATACAATCTTTTGTAAATGAGCTTCGAACAAATATAGGAATATATATTCGCAAAAAGATTCCTGGAGATGTAGGAGCAATTGCAGCAGCCCTCGTAACTGACGAACGACATGCAATATCTATCGAAACCACACAAGATCTCCAAAAATCTGGGCTAACACATATAATAGCAATTTCTGGCTTAAATATGACGATAGCATCAGGTCTTTTTTTTCTTGTTATGCGATCAATATTTTCTGCATTTCCAATATTCACAGAGAGTTTCTCAATTAAGAAAATTTCATCTTTTGGAGCAATTATTACGGTAACAGCATATTTTTTGATATCAGGAGCAAGTGTATCAGCTCAAAGAGCTTATTTTATGACAGTTATCACGCTAATTGCTTACTTATGTGATAAATATTTTATAGGATTACGAGGAATCGCAATAACAGCAATTGCAATTATCTGTATTTTTCCATCAGAAGTGATGGGTCCCAGCTTTCAAATGTCCTTTGCGACAACCTCTGCCCTAATAGCAAGCAATTCAATCTGGAACAAGCGAATACCTCCCCATCCCTTGTTTGTAATTCTTCCAGATAAAGGTATAGTGCTAACTACGATCGTCCGCTTTTTTAAAGTTATTTTCTTAACATCTTTGATAGGTAGCGCCTCAGCTTCGATATTCCTAATCAAACATTTTCACTGTATACCAATATACGGAGTAGTCGCTAATATTTTTGCTATACCAATTCTATCGTTTATAGTCATACCAGCAGGGCTTATCGCTGTATTTTTGATGATTTTTTCATTGGATAAAATCCCTTTGTACATCATGGGATGGGGACTAAACGAAATAATAAACATTGCTCATATAATTTCAAACATAAGTGACAAATTTTGCGTTGGAAGAATATCCCAGACATTATTTATAATAACAATAATTGGCTTTTTATTACTAGTGATTCTCAAAACAACTATCCGCCATATAGGCACAGTAATGATAGTATTTACAACTGCTTTTCTATTTATTTTTCCATCTGATTCGGAACCTGATCTACTTGTTTCAAATGATGGAAAACTTATAGCATTTTTAGAAAACAACACCTTATTTTCCAATCAATTACATCCTAAAAATTTTATATTTTATCAATGGCAATCAGCTCTAATGGCCCCAATACATGAAGAGCCTTTGATAAGAAAAGAAAACCTAAAAACAATGGATCAATATGCTCTCAAAACAATTATTAAATCAATTCCACCGAAAAAATTTCTTTGCATCAACAAATCATTTTGCATAGGACATAGTAGCGATGTAGTTGTTAGCGTCCTAAAAAGAAAGGATTCATTCCAGCTAATCTGTCAATTATCTGATATTATAATAACAACAATAAAGGGTATAAATCCTGAATCATGTCATAATTCGCTATTAATTGTACCAGAAACATTACAAAAAAGTGGCGCATTAGAAATAACAATTATTCCGAAATCACATAAAAAAGATGGGCATCCCTTTATTATCAAAAACACAATAGAAAATCTCAATCTTCCATGGACTCGTAATAGAAACAAAATAAGCCACATACCATATAAATAAATAAAATCATTTACAATTGAGTTTCTGTAATCATATTTAGAAAAATTTCATTAGGATAACTCTTCAAAAGCCTGCAAAAACAAAGCAGCCTATTATTGATTGTAAGGGATGTTCAAACTGTATTGGCGCTAATTGCAAAATCTAAACAATTCTGCCAAATACGAGGATTAAGAGCTACCCATTCTATATCAAGCATGACCTTATAAGGTTTTGACAAAATTATGCATATCAACAACATATAGCTTAAATTATAGATAAAAATTATCCCCCCCCCCATACTTATTGTAAAATTACCACAAACCCTTAAAATCATAACAGTGGCTATTATTACACACAATATCAAATATGTGGTCAATACGGATAATATATCCAAAATATTATATTAATTTAATCGCTATCGACAATATATTATTAAATTACTATAGAGAGTATATGAGCTATGCGAAAATAAATATTCCACGGCTTTTATATAAAAGATCTAAGCAATTAATTAGGAAAAGATGTAATAATGATCATTAGCGACATTTTCTCTCGCGAAATTCTTGATAGTCGCGGCAATCCAACGGTTGAAGTAGACATATTACTCAAAGACGGAAGCAAAGGTCGTGCTATGGTTCCTTCTGGAGCATCTACAGGCGTTCACGAAGCATGTGAATTACGTGACCAAGAAAAGCGCTATTTTGGAAAAGGTGTTTTGAAAGCAATAGAGTTCGTTAATAATGATATTCGCGAAACATTACTTGGATGCGACGCTAGAAACCAACTCTTGATTGATAATAAAATGATTGATCTTGACGGAACATCCAATAAATCTCGTATTGGAGCCAATGCTATACTTGGTGTATCTCTTGCTGTTGCTAAAGCTGCAGCACAGGCATCCAATTTACCTCTATATAGATATTTAGGAGGTTGTAATGCTCATATTCTCCCCTTACCCATGATGAACATTCTTAACGGCGGTGTTCATGCTGACAATTCTATTGATTTTCAAGAATTTATGATTGCACCTGTAAGCGCCAAAAATATACGTGAAGCTATCCGCATAGGTGCAGAGGTGTTTCATACTTTAAAACAAGAATTAAAGTCACATGGATACCGTACAGATGTGGGAGACGAAGGAGGTTTTTCTCCAGATCTAAAAGACACTCATTCTGCACTTGATTTAATTGTAAATTCCATCGAAAAGGCTGGTTATACTGCTGGAAAGGATATATTTATAGCTCTTGACTGTGCCGCAACAGAATTTTTTAAGAATGAAAAATATGTTCTGAAAGGTGAAAATATAGAATTGCATCCGCATGAAATGGTTGATTATCTTTCTAATCTTGTTGACAAATATCCTATATATTCCATAGAAGACGGAATGTCTGAAGACGATTGGAATGGGTGGAAAATGCTAACTGATAAAATAGGATCACGCTGTCAATTAGTCGGAGATGACCTATTTGTTACTAATAGCAATCGTTTATGTAGAGGAATAAAATCAGGAGCTGCAAATTCAATACTGATTAAACCAAACCAAATAGGATCTCTATCTGAAACACTTAATACCATTGAAAAAGCACATATGGCTGGCTATTCTAGCATTGTTTCTCATCGCTCAGGAGAAACAGAAGACTGTATGATAGCAGATTTAGCAGTTGCAACTAATTGTGGACAAATCAAAGCTGGCTCTCTGGCACGATCTGATAGACTTGCAAAATATAATCAATTGATCCGCATTGAGGAAAATCTTGGAGAGCAAGCAAAATTTGCTGGCTATTCTATTCTAGATAAACAGTTAAGTAAATTTTTAGATAATAATACTATTAATTGACGTGAAGTTTTATAACGCTTGCATGACTGGTATTGATGAATATTTAGTATTGCAAACAAATATTTTGTGTAAAGTGTTTATACATTATGTGGGATAAATATTATAAAAAAGATGTGATGTATATCACGATATTTCGTATTATTTCAGTCTCCGTTATAATATATTTTGTCAATCATACAATAGAAGGAGATTATGGATTAAGAGCAACTAAATCCCTAGAGGAATCTCTGATTAAACGCGAAATATCTCTTGCGGAATTACGAGAAACTCGCGCTAAATTAGAACACAAAATAAAATTGCTAAGCGATGGATTCCTTGAAAAAGATCTTTTAGATGAGAAGGCACGATTTAATCTTAATTTATCTCGCACCGACGAGATTGTTTTATTCCTTTTTGATTTTTAGGAAAAATGTTAATTTCTTACTTGTAAAAAAAATGCACGGGCATTAAGCCCTTATATAAAAATATATTGATTTTATTCACGAGGTATTTTCTATAATACTTTAAATTTCAAAGTATATATAAAGTATATAAAGGGAAGAGTGAATTTGGAGGTTAAAATGGATCTTGACACATCCGTATTTGATAAAGGATGCAAAGATTCTGGGGATAATCATATGGATTTAACGTTCTTTAAAAAAATCAAAGTTGCTAAATTTGATATTAAACAAGAATTATTAGCATATCGAGAGATGTTACTTATCCGTCGTTTTGAAGAAAAAGCCGGACAATTATATGGAATGGGATTAATAGGAGGATTTTGTCACCTCTGCATTGGTCAAGAAGCGGTGATTATTGGCATGAAAATGGCTCTTTCAGATGGTGATCAAATGATTACAGCCTATAGAGATCACGGTCACATTCTATCTTACGGAGTAGAAGCATCAAAAATAATGGCAGAATTGACTGGGCGACAAGGAGGTATATCAAAGGGTAAAGGTGGATCTATGCATATGTTTTCTACTGAAAACGGATTTTATGGTGGGCATGGAATTGTAGGAGCTCAAGTCTCTCTAGGAACAGGTATTGCCTTTGCAAATAAATATCGCAAATCTGACAGAGTATGCGTAGTTTGTTTTGGTGATGGGGCTGCAAATCAAGGGCAAGTATACGAAAGCTTTAACATGTCTGCACTTTGGAATCTAGGCGTCATTTACGTAGTTGAAAATAATCAATATGCCATGGGAACTTCTGTCTCTCGATCATCTGCACAAACTGACTTTTCAAAAAGGGGAATATCCTTCAATATTCCCGGAGTACAAATCGATGGTATGGATGTGAGGATTGTAAAAGAAACGATGGAAAAAGCCGTTAAATATTGTCGCGCTAATAAAGGTCCAATTATAATAGAAATGCTTACATATCGTTATAGAGGACATTCTATGTCTGATCCTGCCAACTACCGCAGTCGAGATGAAGTAACCAGCATGCGATCCAACCACGATCCAATTGAACAGGTTCGTAAAAGATTGCTGGAAAACAACTGGGCAAGCGAAAATGAATTAAAAGAAATAGAAATAGACGTGCGTCGCATTATAAATGATAGTGCAGAATTCGCAAAATCAGACAAAGAACCAAATACTTCTGAGCTTTACTCAGATATTCTAATCTGAATCAGGAGCAAATAAAAATGCCAATTTTAATAACAATGCCATCTCTTTCCCCCACAATGACTGCAGGAAATATTGCTGCGTGGAAAAAAAATGAGGGAGACGTTGTCAAACAAGGGGATATTGTTTGCGAGGTAGAAACTGATAAAGCTGTGATGGATGTTGAAACCATAGAAGACGGTATTATTGGAAAAATCCTCATGCCAAGTGGCTCTAAAGATGTGAAGGTAAACACCCCTATTGCGATTATTCTCCAAGAAGGAGAAGCTAAAGATGACATTGAAAAAATGTCGTTAGAACATCAAATACAGCCAATTAAAACATCATTAGAATCAGATGAATCTAGTATTTCTGACGAAAAGAATATCGCTATAAGTTGTGCCAATCATAAGAACTCACCTGCATATTCCCCAAATGAACAAGAATTTGATGTGAATTTTCCAACGGTTTCAATGACTGTAAGGGAAGCATTGCGTGATGCTATGGCAGAAGAAATGCGTCGAGATGGAGATGTATTCGTTATAGGAGAGGAAGTTGCAGAATACCAAGGAGCTTATAAAGTAACTCAAGGATTGCTGCAAGAATTCGGCGCCGAAAGAGTAATTGATACCCCAATTACTGAGCATGGGTTTACAGGAATTGGCATAGGAGCCAGTTTTACAGGATTGAAACCAATTGTAGAATTTATGACTTTCAATTTTGCAATGCAGGCAATTGACCAGATTATTAATTCTGCCGCTAAAACTAGATATATGTCTGGGGGACAGGTAAAAACCTCTATCGTATTCAGGGGTCCGAATGGAGCTGCATCACGTGTTGCTGCACAACATTCTCAATGCTATGCTGCATGGTATAGCCACATACCAGGATTAAAAGTCATTATGCCATATACAGCATCTGATGCTAAGGGGCTTCTTAAAGCGGCTATTCGTGATCCTAATCCTGTTGTTTTCCTTGAAAACGAAGTCCTTTACGGAAGCAAATTTGAAGTTCCGCTGATAGAAGATTTCGTGTTGCCAATAGGAAAAGCACGTATTCACCGTAAAGGCAATGATGTTACATTGGTTTCGTTTGGGATTGGTATGACATATGCTACAGAAGCAGTATCTAAATTAGAAAATGACGGAATAGATGTGGAATTGATAGATCTTCGCACCATTCGCCCAATGGATTTGCAAACAATATTCGAATCAGTTAAAAAAACTGGAAGGTTAGTCACTGTTGAGGAAGGATATCCGCAATCATCTGTCGGATCTGAAATTGCTAATCAGGTACAAAAGGAAATTTTTGACTATCTTGATGCCCCTATCATTACAATCACAGGCAAAGATGTTCCAATGCCTTACGCCGCAAACCTTGAAAAATTCGCTATTCCTAATGTGGATGAAATCGTTGAGTCTATTGAACATGTCTGTTACAAACGAAAAGCGAAAGTCTAGAGTATTATGATACATACAATAAATATGCCTGCCTTGTCTCCAACTATGGAAACAGGTAAATTGGAAAAATGGATGGTAAAAAAAGGAGATAGTTTTCGCCCAGGAGATGTTCTCTGTGAAATTGAAACTGATAAGGCTATTATGGAAGTTGAGGCAGTTGATGAAGGATTTGTGCATGAACTTCTTATCCCAGAGAAAACCGAAAATATTAAAGTTAACAGCCCAATATTAACTTTTACTACCGATGATGATAAATTGTCTCATGATACGCCGCAGATATATCCCGAAGAAGTAGAAAAGGAATCCCCTGATAATCGTCAAATATCCAATCGTAATTTTACAGATAATAAAAAACATCAATTGGCTAAAAATAGAGATTACACATTCTCTTCCCCTCTTGCGCGCCGTATTGCTCAAGAACATGGCGCTGATCTATCATCAATTGTTGGTTCTGGTCCGCATGGACGTATAATAAAAAAAGATGTTGAGCTTTTTCTTGAACAAAATTCAAAAGAAAATTTATCATCGATTGTAAAATATCCTGATACAATAGAAACTAATGCATCTGCCGAATCTGATATTACGCAACTATTCGCTAAAGATTCATACGAATCTATTCCTCACAATAATATGCGTAAAACCATTGCTAGTAGACTTCAGCATGCTAAACAGACCATACCCCATTTCTACGTATCTATTGACTGCAATATTGATAATCTTCTTTCTTTGCGAGCACAAATGAACGCTCAGATAAATGTGAACAAAGAAACTTCTTTCAATAAAATATCAGTAAATGATGTGGTTTTAAAAGCTTTCGCATTGGCAATGGTACGAGTGCCAGAAGCTAATGTTTCTTGGACATCTACTGCTATGCTTCACCATAAAAATGTTGATATCAGCGTGGCAGTAAGTATTCCTGATGGAATTATTACCCCGATCATTCGCAAGGTAGATCAAAAGAGTATTTTAGATATTTCATCTGAAGTAAAGATACTCATCCAGAAAGCTAAAAAACGAAATCTAAAACCAGAAGAATATCAAGGGGGAACAACTTCTGTATCCAATATGGGAATGTTTGGTATAAAGAATTTTTGTGCTATCGTTAATCCACCTCAATCAACTATGCTCGCTGTAGGAGCCGGAGAAAAAAAACCTATATTTCAAGATGGACAAATAAAAATTGCAACTATTATGAATGTAACATTATCTGCGGATCATCGTTCAGTTGATGGTGCTATGGCTTCAAAATTATTGTCTATCTTTAAGGAATATGTAGAAAATCCAATTTGGATGCTGATGTAATGTAATTTATTGCATTGGTCTAGGATAGATATACTGTTACCTACTATATCAAGATAATTATGATCCATATAACGGAGGAATTGGTGTTAAAGTCATATGATGTAATTGTTATTGGCTCAGGCCCTGGTGGATATGTTTGTGCTATACGTGCCGCACAGCTTGGCTTTAAAGTTGCAATTGTAGAATACGATAGCTTGGGAGGAATTTGCTTAAATTGGGGATGTATCCCAACCAAGTCTCTGTTACGTTCTGCCGAAATACTTACACACATAAAAAATGCAAAACACTATGGTCTTAATGTAGAAGGAAAAATAGAGCCTAATATTCAAGATATTATAAAGCGTTCCCGTAATGTTTCACAAAAATTGAATAGTGGTGTAGAGTTTTTAATGCATAAAAACAAAATAGACATTATTTGGGGAAAAGCGGTTTTACGCAATCCATATGAAATTGTTGTATCAAAACCTGATAAGCCAGCAATGCTACCGCAACATCCAATACCAAAAAAAGTGTTAGGAGAAGGAGTTTATAAATCAAAACATATTATCATTGCTACAGGATCTCGTCCCCGCACTATTCCAGGAATAGAGCCCGATGGAAATTTAATATGGACATATTTTGATGCTCTAAAACCAGACAAAAAACCAAAATCACTAATTGTTATAGGATCTGGTGCTATTGGGGTAGAGTTTTCGTCATTTTATAAATCCTTGGATGTTGATGTATCAATTATAGAGCTTAAAGAACGTATTTTGCCATCAGAAGATTCAGAAATTTCCAATTTGATTCAGAAGTCTCTTCAAAATAGAGGGGTAAAAATACTGACAGAATCAAAAATTCACGGCGTACAAAAGAAAAAAGATTCAGTAACAATCCAAGTAGAAAACAAGGATGGCTCACTGTCTTCTATGACAGCAGAACGAATCTTGTTATCAGCTGGTGTTCAAGGAAATATTGAAAACATTGGATTGGAAGAATTGGGTGTTAAAACTAATAATGGATGTATTGTCGTAGATGATTACGGGTTTACTAATATTATGGGAGTTTATGCCATTGGTGACGTGGCAGGAGCGCCAATGCTGGCTCATAAAGCTGAACATGAAGGCATAATATGCATCGAAAAAATTGCTGGAATACCCAATTTACATCCCGTGGACAAAAGAAGGATTCCTGGATGTATCTATTGCAATCCACAAATTGCATCTATTGGAATGACAGAAGACAGTGCAAGAGATAAAGGATTAGATATTAATGTTGGCAGGCATAGTTTGTCTGCAAATGGTAAGGCTGTTACACTTGGAGAAGATTATGGGATGGTCAAAACCATTTTTGACAAAAAAACAGGAGAATTATTGGGAGTTCATATGATTGGGGCAGAGGTAACTGAACTTATTCAAGGTTTTTCTATCGCAATGAATCTAGAAACAACCGAAGAAGAATTAATGCATACCGTTTTTCCTCATCCAACAATTTCAGAAACAATGAAAGAAAGTGTTTTTGACGCCTATGGTCGTGTTATTCATGCTTAAATAATAAGTTGCATTATCAAAATTTTAGAAAAAATGTGCATAATTATCGTTCCATTTGATTTTTGCATCTTATTATCAAGTTATATAGATTGATCTTTTGTCATTAATGGAAAATATAAAGAGTATGAGTTGTTTTATATCTAATTGCTATATGACTTAAAAAATTACGGTCTTTTTTATGTTAGTAGGCTACTGTCAATATATTTCAGTTACAAAAAGACCGTTCTTTGATTGATTAGATGATAAAAAGAATTCCTATACTCTCAGATCTATTGGAAAATTTATGGTTACAGTTTTCGACACAATCAAAAACAAAAAAAAATCTGTTCACTTTTCCACAGATGGTGAAAAAAGTATTAGACATCCTGAAAAGATGTATAAACCTGATACTATTGCTATGCAAAAACCCGATTGGATTCGTGTTCGTGCTCCTATATCACAAGGATATAAAAAAACTTTTGATATAGTAAGATCTCGTAAATTAACAACTGTTTGCGAAGAAGCAGGCTGTCCTAATATTGGAGAATGCTGGAATAAAGGTCATGCCACTTTTATGATTATGGGGGCAATTTGCACAAGAGCCTGTACATTTTGTAATGTTGCAACAGGAAAGCCAAAACCGTTAGACTTAAATGAACCTAATGACATATCATGGGCCGTCAAATCTATGGGTCTTTCTCATGTGGTTATTACATCTGTCGATCGAGATGATCTTGAAGATGGAGGCGCTCAACATTTTGCAGAAGTGATTTTTGCAATTAGAAATTCTTCTCCGTCTACAACAATTGAAGTTTTAACACCTGATTTTTTAAGAAAACCTTATGCCCTAGAAAAAGTGGTTTCAGCTAAACCAGACGTATTTAACCATAATCTAGAAACAGTTGCTTCTAATTATCTCACTGTACGTCCTGGTGCTCGTTATTTTCATTCTCTACGCCTGTTACAGCGTGTAAAAGAATTAGACCCTAGCATTTTTACTAAATCCGGAATAATGCTTGGGTTGGGTGAAAAAAGAAATGAGATATTGCAATTAATGGATGATTTACGTACTGCTGAAGTCGATTTTCTAACTATAGGGCAATATCTACAGCCTACACGCAAACATCACAAAGTAGAAGAATTTATAAATCCAAAAGATTTTAAGTCATATGAAACTATAGCATATACAAAGGGATTTCTAATGGTTTCTTCAAGCCCACTTACCCGTTCTTCTTATCATGCAGGAGATGATTTCTTGCGTTTAAAAATGGCTCGCAAAAAAAAATTGAACCTATGAAAACAATTATTGACTAATTTAAATGTTTATAGAATTTAGTAATATGTTTTTGGTAAAACGGATAATGTTTGTGTCATGCATCATTTTATAGCTGATCGTATAGTTGTTTATACCCCTCAACAAATGTTTGACCTAGTAGCTGATGTAGAAAAATACCCCGAATTTGTGCCACTTTGCAAAAAAATAGTCGTTCACTCTCATGAAAAACAAGATAGAGATGTGATTATAATAGCTAGCATGAAAATAGGATATATTGGCATGCACGAAACATTTGTAACTCAAGTGAAAATGCAGAAAGATAAGAATAGAATAGTCGTGCAACACGTAAAATATCTATTTAATTTTCTGGAAAATCATTGGAATTTTGAAGAGACTCCTAGTGGTGGATGCATAGTACGATTCTCTATAAAATATGAACTTAAAAATCGATTATTTGATAAAATACTCAACAAAATGTTCAATAACGCATTTCTTTCTTTCGCAAAAGAATTCGAAAAACGAGCTAAAATAATTTATGGTTCTATACAATGACCTATAGCAAACAAAATCAATCATGAAGATTAGTTAATTATAAAGACAATATTATATTATTAATTAGTTTGCGATAATAATTTATTTTTAGTAATGGTTCACTAAATGTACGTAAAAGTACGCATAATATCATCAAGATGTATAATAATCACCGCAACACTTCATTTATTACAGCAAAAGGCACTGAAATAATTTCCTAGGCTATAATGATTTAGTACATAATTATAATGAAAAAATTGATAATTGCACCATTAACAATAAATCGTTGCTCAGAGCAAATTGCCTTCTTAAAAATAACAACAATATAACTGGTTAGTACAAAACATCAGTAAAAATTGTCATGTATTTATAATAATATAAAATTCTGGTGCAAATCACCTCTATAAAATAATAGATCTAAATAAAAAAGATAGATAAAATAATAATTACATCACGATCTAGGCTCATATTATTTTCTCTTACGCATTTTAGCTTTTTCTCTACATATGGCTTTGGATAGAATGTTTCTATCCTCAATCAAGCTTATAATAAGAGCTTTTATTATATTATCTTCAAAAGAATCAGTTTTATCATTTGAAAAAACAGCCCTTCTCATAAAACAAACCACTCTTTAAAAGGAATACGGAATACAATAATAACTATATTGACTGCTTGAAAGATATTTTTGTTGATAGGGTTAAAATTTGCCACATAAAAATATTGTTATATGTTGATGATTATAATCAAATATTTATAATGCCGACAGTGTGCAGTAAGATTACATTAATATAATCAAACTATACCAAAGATGGGAGATACCAAATGGTGCATATAACTTGGACTGAAATTTTAATTATTATAGTCTTGTGCATCATATTTTGCCTTGATTTTCGTCGTTTATTATTTTTGGTACGTAACCCTAGATATTTATATACACAGACAAAAAAAAATGTTTTGCGGATTGTTACAGGTAATATCAGCACACTATTTTCCCATAATACTAAACAAGAAAATAGAGAAGATGAGGACTGTAACAAACAATATCTCATGAAAGAACAATCGTCACAAAAATTATCAATTGATGATGATAATGATGAAAATCATACATCTCCCGTAAATTCTCCTATCATCAAACCAAACAAAAAAAATATAAAAACAACAAAAAATACTCGAAAGACATATCGGAAAACACATAAAAAATAGCAATTATTAAAATTATTATTTATTTCTTGATAAAATAAGAAATCGATAATGATATTGTAATAATACTGTTGATTTTTTTAGTCATTTTTGCTGATACACAGTTGATTATGATTAAGGGGAATTAATCAAGGTTATAATATAATAGAAAAGGAGTTTGTAAATATTGGCATCTTTTTTATATGCATAAAATTAACCTTTCTTTAACTATTTGTTATATGGATTAAATCTTCATGACGCCCAAGCTTAATTATATAAAATCAATAGATGATCTTTTTGAAATTAATCTTGCCTTCCTTGCTATCCTCCTCTATTAAACGAACTTGCAATATGTCATAATGAATAAAAATAAATTAAATTAGTAAATATTCAACAACTTTGCTAAATGTTTTTTATCCATCAAATGATTAACAAATTTGTTGTCAGATTATCATTAGGAATTTGCTGTGCTAGATATAAAATGGATTCGCGAAAATCCGAAGGAATTTGATAAATCTTTAGGAAAACGTAGTATTGAACCTCATTCTGAATCCATTTTATCCTTAGATAAGAAACGTCGCTCTCTCATAAAACAACTCGAAGAAATGAGAGCGCAACGCAACTCTTGTTCTGAAAAAATTGGTGAAGCTATAGCACAAAACAACACACTTATTGCGGATAAACTAAAAAAAGAAGTATCCACTATAAAAGACCAACTGCCATTAATAGAAAAAGAGACAAAAGAAGTCAGTTATTCACTAGATCAAATCCTCTCTTGTACTCCCAATGTTCCTATGGAAGACGTTCCTATAGGTGAAAATGAAAATGATAATGCCATTATTCGTTATGTAGGTGATAAGCCAGATGTAGATCGCCTTTTTAAAGAACATTTTGATATAGGAGAAGAATTGGGATTAATGGATTTTGAAAGAGCAAATAAATTGTCAGGAACAGGTTTTTCTGTATTGACGAGTTATCTTGCTCTATTAGAGAGAGCATTAGGTCAATTTATGTTAGATCTTCATACTTCCAAGCATGGTTATACTGAAGTATCTTGTCCTTTGTTAGTACGCGATGAAGCTATGTATGGCACAGGACAACTGCCAAAATTCAAAACAGATATGTTTTGTACAACAGATGGGCGTTGGCTAATACCTACTGCTGAAGTTAGTTTAACCAATCTTGTGTCTAATGAAATAACTGACCCTAATCTTCTACCGTTACGTTTTACAGCCTTAACACCTTCTTTTAGATCAGAAGCTGGGTCTGCTGGGAAAGATACACGTGGCATGTTAAGACAACACCAATTCTGGAAATGCGAACTAGTCTCTATCACAAAAGATGAAGATTCAATTACAGAACATGAACGTATGCTGTCATGCGCAGAAGAAGTTCTGAAAAAGCTAGATTTACACTATCGAGTTGTTTCTATATGTTCAGGAGATCTTGGTTTTAGTGCACGCAAAACATATGATATAGAAGTGTGGTTGCCTGGACAGAATCTTTATCGTGAGATCTCTTCTTGTTCTAACTGCGGGGATTTCCAGTCTAGACGCATGAATTCTCGATATAGAGATATAAAAAATAGTTCTTTGAAATTCACACATACACTTAATGGATCAGGAGTGGCGGTGGGACGATGCTTGATTGCTATTCTGGAAAATTATCTTAATAAGGACGGATCTGTTACTATTCCAACTGTTCTAAGACCATATATGAAAGGCTTAGACGTAATCACAAAACAATCATCTTCTGGAGTAAAAATCAATGAGAATACTACTAACTAATGACGATGGAATTAAATCAGAGGGATTGAAATCCCTTGAAGAGATCGCTAGAAGTATCTCAGATGATATCTGGATATGTGCTCCAGAGATGGATCAAAGCTGTCTATCCAATTCTTTGACAATGGCTAAAAGTTTATCTTGCCGCAAAATTAGTGAAAAACGTTTTGCAGTTAACGGAACGCCTGTCGATTGTGTTGTAATTGCTCTCCATCAACTATCTGATAAGAAGCCTGATTTGATACTATCTGGAGTAAATGTTGGCACTAATACGGCAAATCATATAGCATATTCCGGAACAGTAGCCGCTGCTTTTGAAGGAAGTTTACGGGGAATCCGCTCCTTTGCACTTAGCCAAGCTTATAACTATGAGCACATGATTCCTTGGGAAGTATCAAAAAAGCATGCCCCTAATATTTTAGGTCAATTGATTAAATTAGATATCCCTGCCACAATCTTATTCAACATTAACTTTCCCAGTTGCCTCCCTGAAAACGTAGAAATAGTAAAGTTAACTAATCAGGGAAACCCATGTTTCTCAATTGATGCAAAACTAATTTCTGGAGATTCTAACTTGTCTAAATATAGTCTGGAATTTAATGAACATCTGGAGAGCCTATGTGAAAACTCTGATGCTTTTGCTATAAAAAACAATATGATATCGGTAACTCCTATCAAAATTAATCTGACAGATTATGATGCCAAAAAACATATTTCTCTATCGATTTAAAATAGTTACGAAATAAAGAAAAAGAAGCTTATCGTGCATTACATTATGTAGCCTTCGATATCATGTAAAGAAGATAAATAGATATTGCAATAAAATAGCAAAAGTTGATCTATACTTTTGCGATAGGTGATGTAAAAAAGAAAACTATTTTTACCACATAAATTATCCTCAGCTAACAATATTAAATAGGATTTTAATCCCTTTAAGATAATATAATAACATGGATTTATGTTTGTTTTTTTGTTCTAAATCCAATGTAAATCTTATTTTTCTATAATATCTAGTATAGAAAAACAGAGGGAGGTGATAATAGTGAATTTAGTATGCAAACACATAAACCATATGTCTAACTACAACAATATCAATTATCACAAAATATCCACTAAAATTATAGTGACACTGATAATATCAGTACTATGCCATCATAGCACTAATGCAGAAGATATGCCAAAACCACCTGTTAAAATCAGCAAATATCCCGTATCTATAAGAAAATATGATCATAAATCGCAACACTACAACGATCATATTCCTCCCGTATACCCTAAACAAACACCTAAAAACTATACCAAAAAAATCAGCAACAAAAAAAATCAGCAATCTTATCCTAATCAACAAAAAAAACAAACATCCCTTTCAAAAAATGATCATCTTGCAAAAACCAAATCACAAATAGAACTTACATATCCAAGACCGCAGTTATTGTGTGATATTTATAAAAATCATATGCTTAAAGGTACTTATATACCAAAAAAAACATCAATTATGCCTAAACGTAAATTTGAGGTAAAAAACGAGACTGCTTATACAACAAGTACTGCTAAAATACGGAAGAAAAATCCAAATATACACAAAAATATATTTTCACATTCCAAAATAAACAGTAATCAAATAATTAAAAGTATTCGGAATAAAAATAATAACGATTCCCATTCTGCTATAAATAACACCAAAAAGTCTGAAAAATATCTTTGGCCAGTGATAGGGAATACAGTTGATTTCTTTAGAAATAAAAATGGAATCGATATCTTCGTCCCCTCTAATACACCAATACAAGCAGCAAAGGATGGTATTGTCATATATGCAGGAAATGACCTTGTAGAATTAGGAAACATGATCATAATTCGTCATGACAAATCAACAGCCACCGTTTATGGACATGCCAATGTCATATATGTAAAAAAAGGACAAAGAGTTATCGGCGGACAAAAAATCGGACTCTCCGGAACAAGTGGAAATACAGAGCAGCCAGAGGTGTATTTTGAATTTAGAAGAAATTCAATAGCAATGAATCCTATAGATTTTCTTAAACAAAAACCGCAAATGTACGATAACCAAAAGTAAATATCATATTTATTTTATATACTTTATACGGAAAGGAAGATATATCCTCGTATAGCATCATCCGATAATATAATAAATACTCCTTAGGATAATGATTTATTACTTAAATAAAAATCTAACCATTTTAACTAAAAGTAAAAAATTTTACAGCGATTTTGCTTGATATAAAAATTACAGATAAAATATGTTGTATACGGAAGAAGTATGATTTATTAGATATTTTATTAGTATCATAAATACACACTATTTGACTATAGGGTCTTCCAGTTAAAAGATTAGTAATATTTTTTATATAACAAAGAAAAAAATTTATTAATTATTGATAAAACATAATATCATCAATTACTAGATTTTTTCTTGCATATTTTATTGCTTATGGATAGGATTGAGGACGTGATATGTGTGGGTAGGCTTGAGGATTTTTTATGAATTTTTCTGATCTTGGTCTAAGCCCGAAAGTTGTTTGTGCTGTATCAGATGCGGGGTACGTTGAACCCACACCTATACAAGCTGTAACTATTCCATTAGTTCTCCAAAGACGAGATGTGTATGGAGTAGCGCAAACAGGAACAGGAAAGACTGCTTCGTTCGTATTGCCGATGCTCACCTTACTTGAAAAAGGTAGAGCTCGTACTCGCATGCCGCGCACCCTAATATTAGAACCTACAAGGGAACTTGCCGCACAGGTTGCAGATAATTTTGAAAAATATGGGAAAAATTATAATTTAAATATCGCCCTACTAATTGGAGGGGTGCCTTTTGATAAACAAAATAAAAAATTGGATAGAGGAGCAGATGTACTAATATGTACTCCTGGCAGAGTACTTGATCATTTTAATCGGGGAAAGTTATTAATGAATAATATCGAAATCCTGGTTATTGATGAGGCTGATAGAATGCTTGATATGGGGTTTATCCCAGATATTAAAAGTATTACAGATATGATACCTTTTTCTCGCCAAACTCTTTTATTTTCAGCAACGATGACAGAAGAGCTGCAACAGATATCTAGACAGTTTCTGCAGAATCCTGAAATAATTGAAGTCAGTGCCCCATCTTCTACTGCTGAAACCATAGAGCATTGCTTTGTCGCAACACATGACCAATATTCAAAGAAATATGATGTCTTACAAAAACTAGTTCTTTCACAAAATGAACTCAAAAATGCCATTATTTTCTGCAATCAAAAAAAAGACGTAACAAATATCTGTCGATTGCTGGAAAGCAATGGATTTTCAGTATGTTTCATTCACGGGAATATGGATCAACGATCGCGAATGAAGATATTGCATGATTTTAAAGATGGAAAAATTCAGCTAATGGTAGCCTCTGATCTAGCAGCTCGCGGACTTGATATCCCAGATGTTGGACATGTATTCAATTTTGATGTACCGACTCGTGCTGAAAATTATATTCACAGAATAGGACGTACGGGACGTGCTGGACGTTCTGGAAAAGCATTTACACTAGTAACAAATGATGACGAAAAATACGTCAGAGAAATCGAAAATTTGATAGAAGAAAAAATTAGCTGGTTGAATGGAGACTTGTCGAGCTTATCATCTACTGACAAAGAATTAGAACACAAAAAACAAAACATCGCTGCTATAACCGTAAATAAAACTTTACATAATTCAGCTAAAAAGAAAAAAAATCACTTATCTCAAACATCCAAGATCCAATCTAACAAAGATATTTCGCAAGCGAAACCAGATGTAAACAACAATACAAATGAAACTAATTTCATGGGATTTGGCGAAATAATTCCAGCGTTTATGATGAAAAAAATATCACCAGATTAATTACTGATTTTTTCAAATTTTTGACTAAATGGATGTATTGGTATATTAGAATAATATAAAGATTTTTGATAAATGGATAGTATTATCAATTGTTATTACATCAAGCGGTTTGTATTATATTTTTAAAATTGAAAAATAGTGATTCTATTGAGCGGAACTAATAAAAATAAAAAAATACAAAACCTAGGATGCTTGTATAGCGAGGCGGAATTAGAACAAATATTCCATCGCTTTTCTTTAAAATGTCCCTCTCCACGAGGAGAATTAGACTATATAAATAACTTCACACTAGTGATAGCAGTATTGCTTTCAGCACAGTCTACAGATGTTGGCGTAAACAAAGCAACAAAATCTCTATTTAATATAGCCGATACCCCTGAAAAAATGCTTGCCATAGGAGAAGAACGTCTTCGTTATTACATAAAAAATATCGGCATATATCGCAGAAAAGCACAAAATATTATTTCCCTGTCCCAGATTCTCATGAACGAATTCAATAACCAAGTTCCAAAAACCTTAGAAGAGCTGATGAGGCTACCTGGAATAGGACGAAAAGGCGCAAACGTCATTTTATCAATGGCTTTTGGAATACCTACTATTGGCGTGGATACCCATATATTTCGCATTGCCAACAGAATCGGATTATCTCCTGGCAAAAATCCTGATAAAGTTGAAAATTCCTTGTTAAAAATTATCCCTAAAAAGTATATATACCATGCACACTACTGGCTGGTTCTACATGGACGCTATGTGTGCAAAGCTCGCAAACCACAATGTAAGTCATGTATAATATCAGATATATGTAAAAGAAACGAAGTCCTATAACGTGCTTTTAAAATAACTATCCCATCTATATAGAATAAATTTATAATCAATATTATCAAAACATCTTATTGTATTAAATATATAGAACAAAAATATCTTTATATTACAAATTTCATGATACTTTAAAATAAAAGTTCATCTATTATTTGGTAACAATCATATTTTATGACTAACTCATTTATAAGATTTTTGGGAAATAGAATTTTGTAATACAAACTGTTCTACAAAAATAAAAGATCTGTTAGTAATCACAAATAAATAAGAAATGCTTAATGCTTCTCATATACCACTACTAAAAACACCACGTATGAGATGCTATTCTGAGTTTACCATTATTATAACATCGTACCTTGGGCAAAATGAAATCTCAACAACGCTTTACTACGATAAAATAATTATCTCAGGAAATAATAAAAATTAATTCAAACCAATTAAGATCAACATAATCAAACATATCCAAATGATCTTCAATCAATCTCTTTATAACACATCAATCACAAATAGACGAAATGTTATTGTTTGAACAAAAAGTTTTATAATTATTAGCTATATAATTTATTTATTGATCATATAAGAGATTTATCAATAACCAAGCGTATCATAAAAGATAGAAAGGCATCAAATAATTTTTCCACTAATAAATAAAATATAACTTTCATAATATACAAAAATTTTATAATTGTTAATAAAATCAGAAGAATAATTTAAAATACAATAATATGTTAAATATTTGATATTACAATATAATTTTCTATAGGCGCTGATTTGAAAAAAAACCGTGTTATTAAGATAACTAATATTATTTTTATGCGTAAATTTATATAGATTTTTTGTAAAGTATGTGCAATTATCTTCCGATAATAGTTATGTTATTATGAAAAAGTTGTGCCAAAATGTATAAAGTTATACGGATGTATATGAATGTGCGTATATGTAGGAGGACATTATGAATGAATCAATCCAAATCCACGGGGAAGCTCGTCCTCGTTTATATAAATATCTTTATGTGCAGGTAGTAGTATCAATTGTCATTGGCATATTGCTAGGACACTTTTTTCCACATATAGGAATAAAGATGCAGCCTCTGGGAGAAATGTTTATTAAAACAACAAAGATGCTTATAACACCAGTGATATTCCTTACAGTCACCACAGGAATCGCACGTATGAAAAGTATGAGAGGCATTGGAAGAATTTTTTGGAAAGCAATGTTTATGTTTTCCATATGTTCAATACTAGCACTTGTTATTGGATTGGTCGTTGCAAACATAGCAAAACCTGGAATAGGAATGAATGTTGATGTAGCATCACTGAATACAGAAAATCTACCATCACATATTAAGTCAGCCAGTGCGCAATCTTTTTCCAGCTTTGTAAAAGAAATTATTCCCGATACAGCTGTAAGCTCATTGACATCCGGGAATATATTGCAAACCTTATTCGTAGCCTTATTATTTGGAGTTTCTCTATCTATAGTTGGAGAGAAATCTGCTGTTGTAAGTAATCTACTAGAAGCAATCAACTTTCCAATTTTTAAAATGGTATCTATAGTTATGAGGCTTGCCCCTCTGGGAGCGTTTGGCTCTATGGCTTTTACAATAGGCAAGTATGGCTTATCTTCAATCTCCAATCTTATGTTTTTAGTAGTTTGCTTATACGCTACTTCTGCATTTTTTATTTTTATTGTCATGGGATTTGTAGCGCGGCTTTATAATTTTTCTGTAATTAAATTAATAGTATTTTTAAAAGAAGAAATTCTTTTGGTTTTAAGCACATCTTCCTCTGAATCTGCATTACCAGGATTGATGAAAAAAATGGAAGAAGCAGGATGCCACCGATCAGTTGTGAGTATTGCTGTTCCTACAGGTTATTCTTTTAACCTTGATGGTACCAATATTTATATAACTTTAGCTGCATTATTCATAGCACAAGCAACGAATATTTCACTCAGCCTAGAAGATCAATTATCTCTTCTCCTAATCGCAATTATTTCATCAAAAGGAGCGGCAGGAGTAACGGGAGCAGCTTTTGTAACCCTAGCCGCAACTATATCTTTATTTCCAACACTACCTATTGGAGGAATGACATTAATTTTAGGCGTTGATAGGTTTCTATCAGAGTGCAGATCTGTGACAAATTTCATTGGAAATGCAGTTATCACAGTCGCTGTTAGCCAATGGGAAGGTAAGCTAGATATGAAGGAATTTAATAAACATATAGGACTAAAGTGATCATCTATTAATTATTATACAATTCATAACTTTACTTGCTATCATATAATATATAACAAGAAAATTATAGTATACCTAATTATCGTATTTGCTTTTATTTTTTGTATACAGTATTTTATTGCTTTTAAAAATTAATTTGAATAAATTATTTAGCCTAATACATAAAAGGTAGTATTTTTTATTTATATAAGGGTTTTTTATGTTTTGAATTAACGGAAATAACAATATTTCACGAGGCAATAATATTACTGTATACATTATGCATGATTAATTGTTGATATGATATTGGATAACTTTAATTTGATATAATGGTAATATGTAAAAGATATGCTTTGCTATAAATAAAAAGAAATGTTATTAATATCTGGAAATTAGTCAGCAAATAATTTTTATAGGTCAAAAAATATACGCATCAAATCTTATACAGCCTATCATATAATCTTATCATTGTAATATATAAAATAATCTGTAATATCACTAAATATATTACAGGAATAAATCAAGGTGTATATAAAAACAGATATAAATTATAATCAATAACGAACCTTTGTTACCAATGATAAATTAAGTCATCAATTTTTTACAATAATAAATAATTAAGAAGTTTAATCTTAATGTTCGTAATATTTCCAATTGCCTGTGCAATAAAAGCAAAAGACATTATTCCATGAATTAAAAAATAATGAATAGAGCTGCAAAATAACAGCACTATTATACTTTCATTATAGCTCAATAATATAAACTATAAATATCTAAAATCACCCAATAATCTCAATTGTGGAAAACCAGTAAAATATCTCTTCCCCAGCAGTTTTCAAAGAATCCGAACCATGGATTGAATTCTCACTAATTGAAAGACCATATTTTTTACGAATTGTTCCATTAGCAGCCTTTTTCGGATCAGTATCCCCCATGATATCACGGTTTTTTCGCACTGCATCCTCACCTTCAAGAACCTGTACAACAACTGGACCTGAGGTTATGGTTTGTACTAATTCATCAAAAAAAGGACGTAAGCTATGAACTTGATAAAAAGCCTTTGCTTGACATCTATTCATCAAAACAAGCTTAGATGCAATTATACACAATCCACTATCTTCTAAATCTTTAGTTATAGTACCAATTAAACGACGACGCACTGCATCTGGCTTTATCATTGAAAAAGTTCTTTCTATAGTCATAAAAATCCTTTCCTTATATCTCCCATAAAATCATATCATAGTATATTTTTCAAATATTTAACAGAACAATACCGTATTAAAATAATTCATTAAACAACATTACAAATTAATTGGATAATAAACTAATTGTAGGGGAATTATTAGAAAGTGAGTGTTTTCCAACGCCCCGAATCATTGTGATGAAAAATTAATTTATATCCACCATCTTTAAGGTGCCGCCAATTTGTCGAAGCCCATTCACGACTTTCTTGATCATTTTTATCCACAATAAAAACCAATTTTTGGTAATTTCCAATATCATCCATATCCATCAAAGCTTTATCAATAAAAAAACGTACTGTGGATGCATTAGCATTATCGGAATTTACTGTCAGCAAAATGGGTTGAAAAGAAGCAAGCATACCCTCCTCTCCTACATCTGTCCCATGGGGAAGAAAACTATCTTCTTTCCACGTCCACAAATACTCATTTAACGAATCACGCATACTTTCAGATCCACACTGAATGGAAACAATCTTATCATCACGATAGATTCTTTCCAACAGCAGCGGTAAATGAATTCGCCAATCATCACTGATACGATAAAAAATAAATTCTGTCATTTTTCGTAAAAGGATCTAACAAACCCATCTAATAAACGAACTCCAAATCCAGACGCCCAAGATTTATTAATATCATCAGAAACCTTGCTAGTAGAAGTTCCTGCAATATCTATATGAGCCCAAGAAGTTTCTTGTACGAATTTTGACAAAAACTTAGCAGCAGTAATAGATCCAGCACCACGTTCTCCAACATTTTTCATATCTGCAACCTTGCTTTCAATTAACTTATCATAAGCATCGTTCATAGGCATACGCCAGAGAAGCTCACATGTAGACAATCCTGATGAAATAAGACGTTCTGATAATAAATCATCATTAGAAAACAAACCAGCACATACATTTCCTAAAGATACAACCATTGCACCTGTTAACGTAGCCAAATCAATCATCAAACGCGGTTTATAATGCGTACTACAATACCATAAAGCATCTGCAAGAATCAGTCTACCTTCTGCATCAGTATTAATAACTTCAATAGTCTGGCCAGACATTGACTTAATTATGTCACCAGGACGCTGTGCACTAGCACCAGGCATATTCTCAGCAACTGCTAAAATGCCTATAGCATTAACCTTTGCCTTCCGCTCTGCCAAGACACTCATTAACCCAGCAACGGCTGCGGCACCAGCTAGATCTCCTTTCATATCTTCCATACCATTAGATGGTTTTAGAGAAATTCCACCACTATCAAATACAATTCCCTTTCCAATGAAAGCAAGGGGTGAATCGCCCTCAATTCCACCATTCCATTTCATAATCACTAAATATGGAGGGCGAACTGATCCCTGGGATACAGCCAAAATTGATTTCATCCCTAGCTTGTCCATATCTTCTTTATTAAGAATATCAACCTCAATCCCAAGATTCTTAAGCTGTTTTGCTTTTTCACAAAACTCACTCGTACCTAAAACATTTGCCGGCTCATTAACTATATCCCGAGTCAGATTAACCCCATTAACAATAGCTTTAATATCTTTTAAAGCTTCATTAGCCTTATCAGCCATTTTTGTTATAATAGTGACAGAGATACTATCAGCTGGGGCAACAGAAAAATTACACTTCTTATTCGTTTTATATTTATCAAAAGAATAAACTTTCAACATAAATCCAATAGCAAAATCTTTTATGTCTTTATCAGTAATAGAATATCCTGGAACATCAACAAATATTTCAATGTTTTCATCTTCTTCTATAAATGAAGCTACATTTCCCCCTTCCTTTAACCAAGAAAAACTATCATCCTCTGGGCTACCTATACCAACAACGACCAAGCGATCCTTTGAACAAGACTCAGGAACAAGAATATTTAAGTTAGATTTGGATTCACCAGTGAATTTCTTAATTGACGCAGCACGATTAACAACACTTTCAAAATTAGAAAATGAAAGACCGGCTGCATCGGAGAAATTAGTTTTTAAAAGAACTGCTAATCCACCCTCTACGATAGAAGGATTATCTGCAAATGAAAGTTTTACGTCCATAATCTTTAATTTATCCTTTCTGTAAATAATTAGATGGCTTAACATTAACCATAAACGATAAAAACATGGCTGATATAATTATACCCAATGTATACAATAAATCATATATAAACTATTGCTAAATATATTGCCATGTGAAATATTTAGAAAAGTTTTCTTCTATTTCTCAAATCTTTGAAAAACCACAAAAATATCAAACGGTTACTTGTTATATTCTATGAAATTATTTGAAGCATATATATATCGTCGAATATTTCGAGCGTTCCTTCTGTCATGTTTGTTTATAGTATCAATTGCATGGACAATACAAATTCTGCAACATATTAATATTGCATCCAATAATATACAATCAACTATCATATTGCTAAAAATATCCTATCTTATTTTCCCAACGATTATTGCAATAGTAGTTCCTTTTTGTTTTATAACAGAAGTTACTCAAACTCTTGCATCAATGCATAAAAATTCAGAACTTTTAATTATTGACAATACGGGATATTCACGAATTGCATTAATAAAGCCCGTATTATTCCTAGCAACGTTTTTAAGTATATTTTTACTTATATTAGAGAATACCGCAGAACCTAAATTTCGATTAGCGATAAAAAACCTCACTGCACAAGCAGAATTTAACCTTATACTTTCTGCTTTGGAAAACAACGTTTTTTCTCGTGTTGACAATGGTATTTACATATCAGTTACAAAACGTTATCCCAATAACACATTGCAAGGAGTGTTTATGTCAGATGCACGAGATCATGAGGTGCGCAAAATATATTATGCACAAAAAGGTTTTATTGATCTGGATAATAGGTCGCTAATATTACAAAATGGAGAATTACAGCAAAAGTTATTAAAATCAAATGACGTATCAATAATGAAATTTGACTACTATAGCACAGATATTCAATCTATAAAAGGTGCTCCCACAATAAAAATTAGAGCTGAAGATCAAAGCCTATCATTTCTTTTAAATCCTGATCCCAATGATCCTACGTATAATAAAAAAATGGTAGGAGCATATCAATCAGAACTACATCAAAGAATTACAAAATGGCTATTCCCGATAATATTTGGGTTGGTTGCCATAGTAGCAACAGAAAAAAGCGGGGGCTCACGTAGCTCTTCAAAAATACATCCCACATTCATATCATTATCAGCCTCTTTTGGAATTTTCTGGACTTTTGTCTATATTGCATTTAACATTGAAAAAAATGCTAATTATATTCCTGTTTTATATTTATTCCTTGCTTGTGTATTAGGGATACTAATATTCATCATCACGCGAAAACATGCTCGGATATAGAAAAAACATAATTAATATGGAAATATTATGCTATTAGGCATTTTATGGCGTTATTTCTTTAGATACTATATAAAGATCACCTTGTATTTTCTATCAGGAATAATAGCAATAATTTTCATCATTGACCTAGATGAAATAAATACTCAAATGAACGTACTTCCTGGATATAATACCTATGAAGGAATACTACTAGTATTAACACGTATACCGCTTATCATACAACAAACTATCCCTTTCATTACTTTAATTATTAGCATTGGTGTTTTTTTTAATATCAATAAAAAAAATGAATTAGTTATCACTCGTGCTATAGGAGTTTCTATATGGCAATTTCTTAGCCCTTTTATAATAGGATCTTTTTTATTAGGAATGTGTGTAATATTAATTATAAATCCAATAGTTGTTTACGGAAACAAAATAGGAAGCTCCTTGATAGATAAATGGAGGAATACGCAACAACATATAAATGTTATACCTTGGATCAAGGTAAAAGATATAAACAAAGATCTTTATATAGGTGCAAGTGAAATTTCGAAAAAAGAAAAAACTTTAAAAGATGCTATCATAATTACTGTTAACAACGACAATAATTCAGTCATGAGGCAGGAAGCTGACCTTGCTATTATTGACAATAAAAGCATTATTTTGAAACAAGTTAAGGAGTATAAGTATAGATCACCTCTCATACTTCGAGATTCACTGACGCTTGAAAATCCTATTGGTACTAATATTTTTGATCAATTCGACGAAAAATTTAAATCTTTTTCTTTCTACCAACAAATAAAAAAGATAATCTCTTCACATGATTTATCCATTTTTAATGGAAATACGTCAGAAACTAAATTCTATTTTCTCATAACAACGCCATTCATGCTTATAGCTATGACATTAATGGCAGCCGCTGTCTCTTTAAAATTCGATCGTGTTGGACAATCGCGAACTATCGTAACATACGGAATATTATCTGGTTTTATACTTTATACCACAACAACTCTCATGAAATCATTAGGGACAAGCGGTATCTTAATTCCCTTTGCCGCAGCATCAATTCCTATCATTTCTACAATATCCATTAGTATATTAATACTGCTACAAAACGAGGATGGTTGATGGTGAGATATAGTCACAGATTGTTAGCAATTACAGCAATACTTCTAGCGTTTATTGGAAATTTGACAAAGACTAAAGGAGAAGTATCTGCGACTGGAAAAATTGTCTCAGGCAAATCCACAAAAGAAACTTCTAATATAAAGATATATGCGAAAAAAATCGTTCATAATTCGGAAGCCAATACTACAACTGCTACCGAAAACGTAAAAATAAATTACAATAAATACTACATGTCTGCTGATAAAATAACATTTAATCACAATACAAATAGAATTATCGCTAGCGGCAACATTAAACTTATTGATTCTAACAAACATATAATATACGCACAAAACCTTGATATAACAAATAATTTTAAAAATGGAATTATAAAAGAAATAAAAATTGACATTCCAAATAAAACATATCTTTCTGCCAAAAGTGCGACACTAACTGATGGCCGAAATACTACTATTGATCAAGGAACTTATACAGCTTGTTCTAGTTGCTATGAAAAAACAAAATTTCCTCCTTTTTGGCTGATTAAATCCAAGAAAATAATATTGAATTCTAACGCACATACTATACGAATCGAAAAAGCACATTTAGATCTTTTTGGTATTCCAGTTGCATATATTCCTATCCTTGAACTTCCAGATGAAACTGTAAAACGAAAAACAGGATTTCTTACGCCAAACATATCCTATAATACATCAGATGAAACATTTGGCATTGTGATACCATATTATGTGGTAATATCTAAAAGCTCCGATGCTACTTTTAATTTTAAAGCTTATCCAAGAATAGGGATTGTGAATGAAATTGAATTTAGAAAACTATTTTCAAATGGTATTCACAAATTGCTTGCATTATACATGTACAGAACAAATCAGAATGACCAAAATCAATATAGCCAAACAACAACACCAATCCACCAAGCAAAGATATCATCAATTGCTAAATTCCAAATAAATCCAACATGGATACTTGGTTGGCATGGTACCATAAAAAATCATCAAGATTCATATTACACGAATTATACTACTAACTATGAAAACAATAATGAAATTTATCTTATTGGTACTGGTAAAAAAAATAAAATTGATATACGAGCGCTGTATGTCTATAACATGGAAAATATATCCCCAAAACAGGCAAATGTACTACCTTTAATAGATTATAACTACTTCTCTCCACAGTCTTTTGCTGGAGGAGAATTATCTGTTGCTGCAAATATTACCGCAATATCTCGAGATGAAGATTCTACAAAAAAACAACATAGCTCAAAACTCTGGATTCCTGATGGGTATAATAATAGATTAACTGTAGATGCAGAATGGAAACGCAACCTCATAGGTCCATTTGGAACACTGTTAACTCCTATCGCCGCTATACGAGGAGATGTGCATCAATTAAATATTGAAAAAGATATAAACTATTCTAATAACATCATGCGTGCTACTGTAACAACAGGAATTGACGCACGATATCCAATTGTGGCTATTACAAAAAATTCACGACATATTTTTGAGGGAATAGCTCAATTATATTTGCGCACCAATGAGTTATATGAAAAGAGCATCCCTAATGAAGATTCTCAAAGTCTTGTTTTAGATTCCACATCTATATTCGCAAGGAATAAATTTTCTGGATTTGATCGAATAGAAGGTGGAAGTCGCACTAATATCGGAATTCGTTATCACGGACATATAAATAACCTGTTAACAATTAACAGCCTAATAGGACAATCAATACACTTGTATGGGAAAAATTCTTTTGCATTTCAAGATTATATCAGAGTAGAACAAAACTCAGGGCTTAAAAACGATCAATCTGACTATATTGGAGCAATAAGCATCTCTACCCCTTCTAATTTCATGTTTTATGCCCAAACATTGATAGATAGAGAAAAGTTTAAATTACAGCGAACTGATATGAAATTTACTTACAAAAACGATTCATTCACATCAAACATCAACTACATTCACATTCCAGAAGACCTTATAAAGGGATATGAATTGATTGATTCCATTAAATCAAACTTTACATTAAATCTAAATGATAATTTTTCCGCAAAATTATCCTTAACATGGAATATACACGAGAAAGATCAATTCCCAGGACATTCAATCGGATTATCATATAAAAACGACTGTGCCACATTTGATATTACGTATGGACGCTTATCAACAAGACTAGATAACTATATCATTACTGCTAGATTATCACTTAGAACAATTGGAAATATGAGCACATCTTAATAAGGCGTGTTCACCATTATCTTTAATATGTATATAAAACATGACATTGACATGTTAATGAATAAATTAACTTACTAATATAAAATATAAATATGAGGTATTATACATGCTCTCCAAAGAAAATATTACCAGTAAAATTGTTGTCCTATTAATATCATTTCTTTGCATATTCAGTATATTGTTCGTCACACATTCATCATGGGCTATTTCCAGCCAGATATACATAATAGTAAATGAGGATGCTATTACTGACAATGATATATCAAGGAGAATAGCTCTTTTAAATTTACAGAAAATAACTGGTGATCTTCATAAAATAGCTGCTCAAGAACTAATCACTGATACTTTGAAAAAACAAGAAATCAAAAAACATGGAATGTCGTTAAGCACGGATATTATAAACTATTTATTTGAACTTAAAGCCCATGATGTCGGATTATCCGTAGAAGAGCTGAAAGATATGCTAGAACATCAAGGAGTCGGAGAGAAATATTTCAAGGAATTAATTGAATTACAACAACTTTGGAATGAATTAATACTTATAAAATCAAGACTTAAATTTAACAGCAATAATTTCGAAGCAGAACTACCTTATAAAACGAAAATGGTAGAAAAAAATACAAAAATAAAAGAATATATTCTACGAACAATAACTTTTGTAACACCCTATAATAGGCATAATGATAATGATTTTATCCAAAAAAGAATAGAAGAAGCAGAAGATTCACGTTCCAAATTCCCAATAGACTGCAATCTTGCTGAAGAATTCGCATCCAAGATGCGAGATGTATCGGTTGGTATGTATCAACGTTTTTTAGAAACGGATCTATCCCCTAAACTTCACGCTCTTATCAAAAAAACAAAAACTAATACAACTGATGTTTATGTTGCGGATTCAGATGTAGTATATACTGCAATTTGTCACAAAAGAGATGCTGGAGATGAAATCTCTGTACTATCAAAATTTCAAAATGAAAAAGACCATAAAATGATTGAGGAATACAATGATGAATACATTAAAAATCTACGTTTGCATGCAAATATTCGCTTTCATAAATAAATTAGGAATATTAATAATTGATGGATAAATCTATTCTTTCATTACCTATTATCCTAACTCAGGGAGATCCTGCGGGAATTGGACCTGATATATCTATTAAATCATGGCTGAATCGTAAAAAATCATCAGTCCCTGCTTTCATTTATATTGGAGATCCAGATGTATTGAGATTCAGAGCTAAACAACTTAATATCAATATTCCTATATGTGAAACAGATTGTGCAAATGCCGTTTCGGTATTCAATAAATCATTGCCAATTATAACTTCTTTTTGTGGATCCAAGATTATCCCAGGAATACCCCAGTCTAACACTGTATCTAATACCATTGAAAATATTGAAAAAGCTGCCTCTCTTACAATATCTAACCAAGCAGTTGCGATGGTTACTAATCCGATTTCAAAATCAATTTTTTATGAAGAAAAATTCGAATTTCCTGGACATACAGAATTTTTATCCTCAATATCCCAAAAAATCACAGGGAAAACATATAAACCAGTAATGATGTTGGCTGGTCCACAATTACGCACTGTACCAGTTACAATTCATATACCAATCTCGAATGTTTGCAACGTTCTATCAAAGCAACTTATCATAGAACAATGCCGTACTACGCATAATGCATTAGAAAAATATTTTAAAATTAATTGTCCTAGACTTGCTGTATCAGGTTTAAATCCACATGCAGGAGAAAATGCTACAATTGGAATGGAAGAATATCAAATAATCACACCGGCTATTGAGCAGCTACGAAATGAAAATATTCATATATCAGGACCATTATCTGCTGATAGCATGTTTGATTACAGTAATCGTAAAAACTATGATGTCGCTATATGTATGTATCATGATCAAGCTCTTATTCCAGTAAAAACTCTTGATTTTTATCACACAGTAAACATAACATTTGGATTGCCTTTCATACGTACATCACCAGATCATGGAACTGCTTTTAACATCGCAGGCAGCATAAATACTAGAGAAGATAGTCTCATTGAAGCTATTAAAATGGCTGCAAAACTTGGATATCAAAGAATTTATAATGACAGAAAAAAATAAAAATTATCCTTTAAAACATCTTATATCTAGTCATAACATAGTTCCTCAAAGAAAAATGGGGCAAAATTTTCTCTTTGATTTTAATATATTAAGAAAAATTGCAAATACTGCAGGTTCATTATATGGCGTAACTGTCATAGAGGTAGGTCCAGGACCTGGAAATTTAACTCAAATTCTACTTGAGTTAGGGGCTAAAAAAGTTATAGCCATAGAAAAAGATCGGCAATTTTTACCAGTTTTAGAAAAAATTGCTTTGCGATATCCAAATCAATTAGAAATCATACAGGATAATGCCTTACTAGTTGATTTTCAAAAAATTTCAAATCTACAACCTCCTGTTAGGATAATTTCTAATCTGCCATACAATATTGGAACACGATTATTTTTCAATTGGATTACATCTCCTGTTTGGCCCCCTTGTTGGGAATCGATGACTCTCATGTTTCAAAAAGAGGTAGGACAGCGCATAATAGCACAACGAAACGATCCTAATTATGGCAGATTAAGTGTATTGACTGGTTGGAGAACCAAATCTCGTATAGTATTTGATATTCCACCCCATGTTTTTTTTCCTTCTCCTAAAATTACATCAAGCCTTGTTAATTTTATACCTCATCTTAAACCTATTCCTTGTTGCCTAGAATCTATTAAAAAAATAACCCAAGAAGCTTTTGGGAAACGAAGAAAAACATTACGGCAAAGTTTAAAAAATTTGGGAGGAGAAGATTTGCTGGCAAAAGCAGGAATAAAATCAAATCTTAGGGCTGAAAATCTGTCTGTAGAAGAATTCTGCCATATCACAAATATATTTTCTCAAAAAAGCAATACCTGTTCACAGACAAATTAATCACGAACACATTTCAGCATATTTAGGAGTTAAAACCTAAAAAATCCTACGATTATAAATATTTAAAAGCCTTAATTGTAGATGTAGAGTTGCTTAGGTTTTCTGGTGAATTCATATACTCGTTCAACATCAACTTCTTCTGAAGTTTTATGGCTTAATAATTCTAATGGTAAATCCATTACCTTGTCTTTTTCCGTGAAATCAGCCTGATTTGCCCGTAGTACGATTTTTAGGATAATGATTTATTTTCATTCTCAAAAATATATCTAATTGAGTGGCGTATTCAAGTGAAAAAGCTGTAGAGGCAAAGGGGGTAGATAAGGAAGTACGCCAGTATGCAAATAAGTTGCGCTATGAAAGAAACAAGAGAAAATGAGGAATATTGCAAATACTACTATTTTATCTCAAGACGAATTTCTCAAAAGGGAAAAAAAGTACTTCCAGATGTGGAATGTCCCGCGCATGGATTTAAAGACCACTATTGTGCAGCTGACGACTGGAGGTTGGCTAGGTTTCCGCATGAATTACAAGCTATGTATGGCTGGTCTAAACTAAATATAATTGCTGAATTATATACGAGAGAAGTTAATACTAAAAAACTAGCATTCAAAGCCGCTACAAAGATAGCACAAATGATATGGTTTGGGTGAAACTAACTAGTTTCTTAACTCATTGCAAATGCAATAATCGGTTTTATGTCTCACTTATATCTAAGTAATTGATTTTAAATTATGACATCACAGATATATCCCACCATTTTCTTACGTTAAAGATAGAAAAATCACGGCTCATCAACGCAGGTTGAGATAATTTACAAGATAATGAAAATGATCGTATGATAGTATCATGTGATTTTGAGAAAGACAAATAACTTCAAAAATGATTTCAAATTTATAGTGAAAAGTAATAGATTAATTGGTCTACTAAAGAATAAAAAACGTATCCATCATATAAATTTTTTCACATTCAAAAGGATATGTCTTATTGATCATAATGAACAGATATAAATAATTGAAATAAAATTCCTCATAATCCAGGTTGCCATTGAATAGCAAATCATTTATTTAGTCTCAAATATTTTGCCTAAATGGAATTTATTATGGGCAGATTAAAGAAATAAATTATCCCTACTCCTTGGCAAGCTAGTATAAAATAGTAAAGTTAAGTGCATATAATCAAATAATTTTATACCACTTAAAATAGTGTATTATCATGAAAATTAGAAAACTCTCTGAAAAAATTGTCAATCAAATTGCCGCTGGTGAAGTTATTGAAAGGCCATATATCGCCATCAAGGAGTTGATAGAAAATTCTATTGATGCAGAATCCACTTGTATTGAAACGGTTATTTCTGAAGGAGGAAAGTCTTTATTTCAAATTTCTGATAATGGTTACGGAATGACTTCGGAAGAAATAAAAATGGCAGTACAACGTCATTGTACATCAAAAATATTTGATGATTTTTCAAATATTCGTACGTTTGGATTTAGAGGAGAGGCGCTTCCTTCAATCGGTTCTGTATCTCACTTGACTGTGATGAGCCGAGATTCTACAAGCACAATGGGTGCAAAAATTATCGTTTCTGGAGATAAAATTTCTTCTGTCAATCCAGTTGCAATTAATCCTGGAACCATCGTAGAAGTACGCGATCTTTTTTTTACAATACCTGCAAGATTAAATTTCTTAAAAAGCACACAAGTAGAAACTAACTTAATCACTGACTTAATAAAGCGCATGGCAATTGCTCATCCCGCAATACGCTTTACACTGGCAACAAATAAAAACGGTCGTTATAACATAGACTTTCAATCCACTTTTGGTAATCTGCCCAAACGTATTTCTCAAGTAATTGGTAAAGATTTTATTAAAAATGCAATTGAATTAAATGAAATATCTCAAGGTATTACTCTGAGAGGATATGCGGGGATTCCTACTTTTAATAAAGGCAAGGCAAATCAAATATATGTTTTTGTTAACGGCAGAATAATACAAGACAAATTTCTTTTTGCGTCAATAAGATCAGCTTATGCTGAAACTATTCCACAAAAACGCTATCCTGTCATCGTATTGTTAATAGAAATTGATCCAAAACAAGTAGACGTTAACGTTCATCCAGCCAAATCTGACGTCCGTTTTCGCAATCCATCTATAGTACGTAGTTGCATTATTAAAAGCATTCAAAAATCAATTAATCAAAAGGGAATATCAACTTCTTCTATTCTTTCCAATGAAATGATTGCTTCTTTCAATAAGCCAAATACAAGAAAATTACATCTTTCAAAGAACTATCCTCAAACTATCCCCACAGAGGAAAAAGAGTTTTCTTTTAAGGAAACTACTCCTCCAATCTCAAACTATTTAGATATAGATAAAAATAATTTTACAAATGATTATGTCGCAGAAACCAAAATATCAGATCAATACCATCTTGGTATGGCATGTGCCCAAATATATCAAAACTATATAATTTCTCAAACCTCTGATGAATTAATTATTGTAGATCAACATGCAGCACATGAAAGAATCGTTTTTGAAAAAATGCGAAAAGATTTTAATAACAAGAAAATAACTTCCCAAATACTATTGATCCCAGAAATAATAGATCTTCTTGAAATAGAATGTTCTCTTGTGATAGAACATAAGGAGGATTTACACAGATTAGGAATAGCAGTTGAACGCTTTGGGCCTAATGCTATTGCTATTCGAGAAATTCCTGCAATTATTCCCAAAAGGGATGTTTCTATACTACTTAAAGACATTGTTGATGAAATTATAGAAAATAATACAATCAGTAGCTTAACTGATAAAATAGAGAAGATTCTAGCAACTATGGCCTGTTATGCATCTATTCGGTCAGGTCGAAAAATGCAAACTGAAGAAATGAATGCGCTATTGAGAGAAATGGAAAAAAATCCTAATAGCGCTCAATGCAATCATGGACGTCCAACTTTTATTAAGCTTAAACTATCCGATATAGAAAAACTATTCGGCCGTTAAAATACAAAAATCACGTGGTGTTTTAGTAATTGGAAGAACTTTATTAATATGTACGATAACAGTAGTCAAAATAAGAGTATAGCTATCATAAAATATAAAGACGGAGATTTTGAGATTATTTCTCTTGGTGAATATGTCATATGCGCGATATCAGGTGAGCATATACCCTTAAATAAACTGTGCTATTGGAACGTAGATAGACAAGTTCCTTATGCTAACGCAGAATTATCTTTAAAAGCAGAACAACTTTCCGGAAACATTACCTACCGATGCAAAAAATGACTTGTTATAACTAAAAACCAAATGATATTTCTATGTATAACGATATGATGTATATTAATAATGCATACATACTGTGTAAATATACCTTGAAATAAAATGTACTATTTAAAGTTAAAGAACGTTTTTGTGAAAATATTACTTATTCATTAATCAAAAAGAAAAAATTAAGCCTGATTCTATATAAGTAACATTTGTTACTTTTTTGCATTGTCCTGCGAAAACAAATATCTATAAAGAAATATTGATCAAGAAATATCTCATAAGTGCATTATCAACCATCTGCTGAGACTTAGCTTTCCAAGCATCATAAGCTTTGGCATGAGCAGAAAATATCCCAACTAAATCTATATCATCAGGATTACGAATTTTTTTCTTTGAAATTTCCTCTAGTTCTCCTCCGAAAACTAGATATAATTTTTGTTCTTTCTCCTGTTTGCTAGTCAAGATAATTTCCTTCCATGAAAAAATATTTTATTATTCAACAATCATTATAAAACAAAACAATATTTAAACAATTATGTTCATAAAGTTGATAAGTACTTTTTGAAATTTGTAAAATGATACTTAGGAGATGCTAATAAAAAATCATGACTTACCTTAGAACGATTATAGGTTATTGGTTCCCCATCAGCATCAACCAATATACCACCAGCACCCGTAATCAATAGATCAGCAGCAGCAAGATCCCAGTCATTAGCATTACGATTTACTAGGACAATATCTATTTCACCACTCGCAACCATGCTCAATCGCAAACATAACGATAATATACAAGGTATTTTTTGGAAATTAATAAAAGATTCCAATTTTTTACATAAGGAATCATTAGCCATTATCATCAAACAATCTCTTGCATCAGAAGACGCCACTGATATTTCTGTTCCATTACAAGTGGATTGCATTCCAACAGAAACAACAAATTCCTTTTCAAGAGCAGAGGCATATACTACACCAACCATAGGACGGCCACGATGCACTACTGCAACGCTAATACACCATTCTTTTTTCCCAGAAATAAATGCTCTAGTACCATCAATAGGATCAACCACAAAAATCGTTTCGCAATTCAAACGATTCAAATCATCATCAGTTTCTTCTGAAAGCCAACCATATGAAGGACGCAAAGGTCTTAAAAAAGATTCAAGATAAGAATTAACAGCAATATCCGCTTCACTGACTGGAGAAGATCCTCCATCCTTCCACCAAACTTTGGGAGATTGAAAAAAATACTGCATAGCCACAGCACCTGCACCTTGAACAGCCAATCTAACTATATCAAGATCCTTCTTCCAATCATACATAAATCTATATCCACAAAAACAATATTTTGACGCAAATATAATCACAACGATATAACCAATTGCAAAAAATAAAGTAGCAACGCTTCGTCACGTATGATATATGCAAGTTGGAAATGCTAAATTTATTCTTTTCATTGAAATTATAACTACAAGACATTTATGCCGTCAATTATATATAAAACCAAATACATGTATCATAAAAATGTCACTGAAATATTCTCTAATTACTATAATTTGTTAATTAATCAATTCGTAACACAAAATTCCTTGTAGGATATACGTGGTAACATCTAAAATGTTCTAAAATTTGTATATTTTTCAAATATATACAATCTCACGTCCAATATCTTTTTAAAAACTTATAATAAGTAAATTACCTTATAAAATGATTAACACCTCACCATCCTAAAGTTATTGAAAGCAAATCTCTAGAAACATTTTATGGATATGTTCATTAAATCCCATTATATATAACGAGAATGTATTGTCAGATGAAATGTACTCTTAAGCTGATGAATCGCTACCCAAAAGATGACATTTATAATTTTTATATAGACTGATAATAAAAAAAACAGATCTGAGTATCCCCATATCTACGCCTCTGTAAAAATTTAAATGAAGATTGAACATCTATATCAATCCCCGCATACTCCTCTACAATAACCAACGCATTATATTCTAACCATCCGCCTTTATCTATAATATCTAGTACATTTTGCGCTAATCCTTGACCATATGGAGGGTCCAAATACAAAAACTGGAAAGGATCTTGACTACTACCAATCTTTCCTAAATTTAAAGCATTTCGACATAAAGCATCACAGCTTTCTTTTATTCCTAATAATTCAGAATTTCTACGTATTAATCTCATACTATCAACATTATTGTCAACAAACAAAACGTAAAAACAGCCTCTAGACAAAGCTTCAAATCCAATTGAACCTGTACCAGCAAATATATCTAGCATGCGTGTAGAATTTAAAGCATCAGGATAAACATGAGCTAAAATATCAAAAACAGCTTTTTTTGTCAGACTGTTGGTAGGACGAATAGACCTGTTTTTAGGAGTATACAGCAAACGCCCTCGAAACTTACCTCCAATGATCTTCATTTCAATAACTGTCGTTATTTAAACGCTTAAACGAAGAATATCTTTGCTTTCCTACCGGAACAGCTTTTTCTACAATCTGTGATTGATTCTTGTTATGCAAAGATTTTTTACCTATTTTACGAGAAAAGCTACTTTTTTTAGTATTTGTATAGTTTATCGATATGCCATCATTACCTTTATCACGTGTAGTAAATGAATTAATGCCCGGTGCCATCCATACATTAGAAGAACGATTACTGCGTTGCATTGAAGAAGTAATATTTCCTTTTTTGTTATAACAGGATGTTTTTTTGCTACTATTTTTGTCAATTTTAGAACCACTTCCAAATTTATCTACTCGCTCTATGCTAGTACCACGATTTCCCTTAGTTAAAATTTTAGAAGAATAAACAGGAGCATCAAAATTTACTCTCGATTCTTGTAAAAGTTTTAATCCTAATTGCTCACGTAAAACTTTGCTAGGAACTTCTCTTGCATCTCCATCCAATAACTCTCCTAACTGAAATGGACCATAAGAAATACGAATCAACCGATTTACTTTTAATTTCAAATATTCAAAAATTTTTTTAATTTCTCTATTTTTACCTTCACGCAAACCAACTGTAAACCAAATATTTGAACCCTTTTGAGAATCAATAATCGCATCTATTCCTTTATAAAAAATACCATGAATTACTATTCCTTCTTTTAATGCATCAAGCTTAGATTGATCTATTGTTCCGTAGGCGCGCACGCGATATACACGCAACCACTGCGTAGAAGGCAATTCAAGAATACGAGCAAGCCCACCATCATTAGTCAAAAGCAGAAGACCTTCTGTATTGATGTCAAGACGACCAACAGAAACTACGCGTGGCATATCAACAGGCAAATTATCAAATACAATCGGGCGACCTGCAGAATCAAAATGCGTAGTAACCAATCCCAAAGGTTTATAATAAATCCATAAACGCGTTCTTTCTGCTTTCCGCAGAGGATTGTCATCAACTTCAATATAATCAGTAGCTGTCACATTTACTGCAGCCCTTTCCAAATAAACGCCATTTACTTTTACCCTCTTTTGCACAATCATTCTCTCTACCTCACGCCGAGAAGCTATGCCGGCACGTGCAATAACTTTTGAGACTCTCTCTGATGGTAAATTTTCTTGTGCAGTTTGGATATCTTTCAAGGATTAAATCTCCTATTAATACTTTTAAATCTATATTTTCTGGTAAATCAGAATGTAACTTGTTATATTTCATAGCATAGTTCACTGTTAATTTCACCGTTATTGCTGTAAAAAAAACGATATCATGCCTGCAAAAAATGATTTTATGTCCTTTGCAATTGAAGAAGCTCTGATTGCAGCTTCCCGCAATGAAATTCCTATAGGAGCAGTTGCTGTTCTTAACAATAAAATTATTGGACGCTCAGGAAACAGAACTCGTGAGCTCAAAGATGTTACAGCACATGCAGAGGTGTTAGCAATTCGCATGAGTTGCAAAATATTATCTCAAGAAACCTTGCCAGGAGTAGATCTATACGTAACATTAGAACCATGTACAATGTGTGCAGCAGCTATATCTTTTGCGCGTATACGCAGGCTTTACTACGGAGTTCCCAATCCTAAAGGTGGAGGCATAGAGCATGGATCCCAATTTTATACGCTGGCAACATGCCATCACAAACCGGAAGTATATGCAGGAATAGCAGAAAGCCGTAGTAGACAAATTATTCAAGATTTCTTCAAAGAAAAAAGACAATAATTTAAAAACTTTTTCTACACCTATTCCAAAAAAATAAATCATAGCTTGTATAAAACTTGCCAAAAATCGTAGCCACAATATACTAAAATTATTTCATTTAATATATTATACTACATAAATCCTAAGGAGAAAATATTGTCATATAATACATTTGGACATCTTTTCCGTGTTACCACATGGGGGGAAAGCCATGGATCTTCTATAGGATGCCTTATAGATGGATGTCCTCCTGGAATTAATTTTTGTATTAACGACATACAATATTTTCTAAATCAAAGAAAGCCAGGAAAGTCACGATTTGTTTCTCAAAGAAAAGAAGAGGATAAAGTCAGAATTTTATCTGGAGTGATAAAAAAAAATGAAGGAAAACTACTAGTTACCACCGGAACACCAATTGCAATGATGGTTGATAATAATGATCAACGTCCTGATGACTATCAAAAAATATCCCAACAGTATCGTCCTGGACACGCAGATTATGCCTATAAAACAAAATATGGAATTCGCGATTATCGAGGAGGTGGAAGATCTTCAGCTAGAGAAACAGTAGCACGTGTTGCAGCAGGCGCTCTAGCTCGCAAGATAATACCTCAAATTGCTGTACGCGCTGCACTGATACAAATTGGACCACATAAAATTAACCGTAGTAATTGGAATTGGGATGAAGTTAATAAAAATGATTTTTTCTCACCAGACCAACAAATTATTTCTTTATGGGAAGACTATCTCCAATCAATTCGCAAAGAAAAATCCTCCGTTGGCGCCATAATTGAAGTGGTTGCAGAAAATGTCCCCGCAGGGTTAGGAGCTCCTGTTTACGGCAAATTAGATCAGGATATAGCAGGATTATTAATGTCCATTAATGCCGTAAAAGGAGTGGAAATAGGGGAAGGATTTCAATCTGCATGTATGACAGGAGAATCTAATGCTGATTGCATGATAGTAGATCAAGATAAATCACCTTTATTCCTTTCAAATCACGCTGGAGGAATATTGGGAGGAATATCAACAGGACAGCCTATCATTGTAAGATTTGTGGTCAAACCTACTTCTTCAATTCTGACAAAACAACCTTCCATTGATGAAAATGGAAATCAAGTCATGATAGGAACCAAAGGGCGACATGACCCTTGTATAGGAATACGCGCTGTTCCAATAGGCGAAGCTATGGTAGCATGTGTCCTAGCAGACCATTTTCTACGAGATAGAGGACAAATAGGAAAAACAAGATATGGAACAAAAAATGTCACCAAATGAAGAATATATTGAGGATATAATCCATAGTTTTCAAAAAGGCGAAATTATTATAGTAACTGACGAGGAAGATCGCGAAAATGAAGCTGACTTAATCCTCTCAGCCATACATTGCACATCTGAAAAAATGGCTTTTATTATTCGCCATACATGTGGAATCGTGTGTACTCCTATGCCTTATCAAAATGCACGTAAACTTGGACTGAATAAAATGGTACCAGAAAATACCGCAGTTCACAAAACTGCTTTTACTGTATCTGTTGATTCTAAAAGTGGAATTACCACTGGAATATCTTCTGCTGATCGAACACATACTATAAAAAATCTTGCTAATCCGCAAAGCTCCCCAGATGATTTTGTACGACCAGGACATATATTCCCCCTCATATCTCGTGATGGCGGAGTATTAACTCGTCCTGGACATACCGAGGCTGCAGTAGACTTATGTAAAATTGCGGGATTGCCTCCAATAGCAGTTATATGTGAATTGGTAAATGACAACGGAACTGTAAAAAAAGGAAGACAGGTTACTAACTTTGCAAAAAAATACGGACTAAAAATTATATCAATAAAAGACCTTATTACTTGGCGCCAACAAAAAGAAATATAGTTTTTGTAATTTAAAATCTAATTATCTACCAAAATGAAAACATGAGATAATTTTATAATACTTTAGACCAAAAATATCTCTCTATTGCCCTTCCATCTATTATATGATCAACCATCAAAATAGAAAATAGAGCAAAAAGATAAACTATAGATACTAAGAAAAGTTTTCTTATAAAAATGGTGTTTTCATCTTCTTTGTAAAAAAATGCTACACGTAATGCCCATAAAACAAAATTATTTCCTAAAAATAATGCTATAATACCATATATAGTGCTTGCAAAGCCAATAATAGTTGGAAGCAACCCAGCAATAGCAGTTAAAACAGTATATACAAGAATATATATTTTAGTAACCTTATCAGTTCTTACATTCGGTAACATCGGAATATTTGCCGCTGCATAATCATCCTTATATAGCAATGCCAAAGACCAAAAATGTGGAGGTGTCCAAAGAAAAATGACCAAAAACATAACAAGGCATTCTACTGATATACCGCCACTAACAGAAGACCAACCAATCATCGGAGGAATTGCCCCAGCTATACCTCCAATTACTATATTTTGTGGTGTAATACGCTTTAACCATATTGTATATACAACAACATATATAAATATGGATAATAATAGCAAATACGCCGAAATCCAATTAATTGCTAATCCCATGATTATAACTGAACAAACAGCCAAGAAAAGCCCTAATATCAAAGCCTCACGCGGGGAAATTTTACCCGTAGGAATAGGACGAAATGCCGTACGAGACATAACACGATCAATATCAGCATCATAATACATATTTAAAACACCGGAAGCACCCGCCCCTATTGCTATGGCCAAAATACTCACAATACAATTTAACAAACCAATATGTCCTGGCGCCAAAATGATTCCAACTAATGCAGTATATACTGCTAATGACATAACACGTGGCTTAAGGAGACTGATAAAAAATCTAACCCTTATCCCCTGAAAAGACACTATCATATCTCCTAATTATATATCTTTTAATCTATATAAACTACAGCTGAAAGTAGAAAATGACAAAACATTGACTAGTCTTAATAAGTATAAGTGGCAAAACCAGAAAGGTTAAAATTTGATTTGGTAACGAAAAATACCATATAGTAAGTCCATTATTAATCATATACACGAGTAATATATAAACCAAGGCGCACTTAATAAAGCACTATAATGATAATAAATTTATAGACCTTAAATTAATTTTGTTTTCTATGTGCCATAATTAGCAGAACTTCCTTTTCTAACCATATAACTTTTTATATTTTGTACCTATTTGAATAAATTGCTACAAAAAAATATGGAAAATGATTCAAAATTACCATATATCACGTAGCAATTATCCACATCACGTTTTTATCTTGTAAAATTAAAAAGAAAATTTAACCATTTTAAATAACAAACAACTAAATACAGGCAATAACTTAAATTTCATGACAGAAGAATTGCAAATAATTAATCTTTCTATAACGGCATCTCTTGCTAAATAGTTAGTCGTATAATACAAGTTCTACTAAAAAACTCTTAAAAAACATATTTACGTATATGAATTTATATCACCATAGAAAATATTCGTGATTTTTATTGTTGATTTCACAAACGTAACTAATTGGTATCACAATACACAAATATCACCCTATTTTGTAAAATATTCTAATATCATAATTCCTTGTTTTAGAATATATTCTATTGAAAATCACATACCAAAATGAATCACATCTGCAATCTGACAACTAACCAACATATAAAATTACAAAAGTATACCGTCCTTTGACCTCTGACTTATTAGTATACAGAGTTAAATCTCATGATTAGGTAGACCTGAGTAACAATCAAGATGCAAACTTCATCTATATAATAAAAAATAAATGCTATTCTTCTTTTACCAAAAAAACCTGACGCCCCCGATAACATCCCGTTTTCATATCAACATGATGTGAACGTCGCAACTCGCCAGACTTTCTATCTTCTACATAAGAAGGAAATTCTATCCCATCAGCAGAACGACGCATACCTCGTTTTGACGGACTGGTTTTTCTTTTAGGTACAGCCATGTAAAATTACTCCATTCATTTCATATTTAAACATATCACTATTAAATCTAATATATAGATTTATTGAATCTATTGCCAAATTACTTTTCTAACTTCTAATGTATTGCCTTAAAAACAATATCTATACCAAACTTAGTATCATATATAATGGTTTGATAAAATACTACCCACTACTCTTTGACAAAATTGACATTACAAAATAATATATACTAGCATATAGAATCCGCTGTAATTGTACAATTTAAAAAGAAAAAAAGTTTTGTATAGAACTTTTTTCCAACTACAATGAATTATGTTAAAAAACACAACAATATTCGGACAAACTTTATAGTACTATGACAATGTCTGCAACTTTTTTATTATCAATGGTTTATACATAATATTGTGTTAATCATGTCGTCATTATTAGGAGAATATTTTTGTCTGGAATGTACATACATAACTTGACTAACTGGTTATTAACACGAATTCAAACCATACTAAAAAAGGACAGCTTTCTCGGGATATTACTGATCATTGTGGCTATAATAACAATGATAGCATCAAATATATCATTTTCTTCTTCATATTACTTTGATTTTTTAGAATTAAAAATTATTCATTTAACCACAAAAGAGTGGATCAATGATATTCTAATGGCATCTTACTTTTTTATGATTGGAATAGAAATAAATCATGAACTCACAAAAGGAGAATTATCAAGCTGGAAAAAAAGATTTTTACCTAGCTTAGGAGCATTAGGAGGAATAATATTCCCTGCTCTTATATACTTGTTTATTAATAGAAATACAGAAATTTATATCAAAGGATGGGCCATCCCTACTGCAACAGATATTGCATTTACACTTGGAATATTGTCACTGATTGGACCTAACTTTCCTTCTTTTCTAAAAATATTCTTTACAGCGCTCACAATTATTGATGACCTATCTGCAATTGCCATCATCGCAATTTTTTACACCCAAGATATAAATTTGTCAGCAATGGGCATTGCAACCTTTATTATAATCTTACTAGTTTTATTTAATCGTTCTGGAATTACAAACCTATTGATATATGGAATATTAGGATCTTTCTTATGGTATTTTATATTTAAATCTGGAATACATACAACAGTTTTTGGATTCATTTTTGCCATGCTTATACCTCATCAAAAAGTCTATTCTATTAACAAAAAAAAATATTCTTTCTATCTGTTGGGGAATAAATTAAAACATTGGGTTAATCTTCTGATACTACCAGCATTTGTTTTTGTTAATTCTGGTTTCTCTCTGTATACAATATCTTATAAAGATCTTTTTGATCCTATAGTATGGGGAGTAATGATGGGGCTTTTCATTGGAAAACAATTGGGGATTTTTCTATTTTCGTTTGTTGCTATCAAGATTGGATGGGGAATTCTACCTAAAAAATCCAATTGGCATCTCCTATACGGAGGATCAGTTTTATGTGGCATAGGTTTTACGATGAGTTTGTTTCTAACATTACAGGCATTTCCTAATGATAATAATCTGCAAGAAAAAGCAAAACTAGGAATTATATCGGCATCCGTAATGTCAGGAATATTGGCATATATTATATTAAAACCCGCAAGATATAGAAAAAATACACCAAAACATAAAATTGATAATCTTCAAATAACGTAATTAATGTGACTAAACATTTATAAATGGGCTATCGTGCAAATGCTCGCTCTATCACGAATGTTCCAGGCCTACTATTAGAACCCTCTATAAATCCATGTGATATCAAAATTTTTTTCATATCAACTATCATATCAGGAGATCCACAAATCATTGCACGATCACTATTGAAATTTAAAGGGGACATACCAGTGTTCTGATAAAACTCCCCTGACAAAATTTGATCAGTAATTCGACCTTTATATAAATAATCTTCCTGAGTAACTGTTGTATATTGTTTGAGTTTGTTTCCAACCACTTCTTTCAAAATATCATTTTGATAAATATTTTTTACTACGTCTAACCCGTATTGCAATTCAGCAACACTACGACAAGTATGAGTGATAATCACCTCATTAAATTGCTCATATGTATCTGGATCACGAATAAGGCTCGCAAAAGGAGCAACTCCTGTTCCTGTAGAAAACAAATATAATCTTTCCCCAGGAATTAATGCATCTAGAACTAAAGTACCAGTGGATTTTTTGTTCAATAAAATATTATCGCCACACTTAATGTTCTTTAGATGAGATGTAAGACGACCATTATCTACTTTGATAGAAAGAAACTCCAATTTATCATCCCAACAAGGACTTGCAATAGAATAAGCACGACTTATATGCTTACCATCAACCATAAGTCCTAACATAACGAATTCACCAGATCTAAAGCGAAAACCTTTTGGACGAGTAATACAAAAGCAAAACAAATTATCCGTATAATGCTTGACTGATATAGTGGTTTCGCAATACACATTTGACGGCAATCTAAAAGAATTATCATACATTGTTTTTATGTCCAATCTTCAAACCTATCAAATCTTGATATCAAAACTCTTAAATAACATTTTAATTTATAATAAAAATTACTTAAGTTAAATTGTACTATGTTGATGCAGATAAAATACAAATATTATCGCACAGAATAAATAACCAATTTTATTATAATGCATTTTTCAATGCAAACATAATTATACTTAATTTCTATAGATTGACCATCTAAAATCAACAATTTGATATAAATTGTACATATTCATGATCTGCATTTCATTACCACTAATTTTAAAATGATAAAAAATATTAGTTTAAAAAATATGGCATCCGCTGAACAAAAAATTTGGGATAGTATATCAGAATTAAGATTTTTAAATATCGGCCGCGGAAAAGACAGTTGGCAATCGAATTATCCCTAATTTAATAATAAAAATTTTTACGATGTCTTCCTAACATTAAAAACCAGAACAGCCATAATATTAGTTAATAATTCCATATACTTCAACCATCATCACCATAAAACCTTATCATTGATAAATAACATAATCAATTTATGCAATAAATAACAAGAAATGCTAATACCAAATATATGACAAACACAAAATATATATCACATATCCCACAATAGCAGATACACAATCTGCAATTAGTACCAAATATATATCATATTGTAAGTCTGGATAAATCGTTTTTATGCGACTTTTTTAAACAACTTATCTGATAAACTTGTACTATCAAAAAGTTTTAAAATAAATTTTCCACAAGCCCTGTAATAAATATCAAAAACATCATACTACTTGAAAAAAACATAATAACAATCAGATTACCAATCTGTAGGCAGAAGCTACTTTGATAATGCTTTAAAAACTAAGAAAAATCAACTTCAACTATATTGAGCATGTCTTCACTTGTGTCTTAACTAAAATCACCGATCATATTCAAATTTACTATATCACTTGAAAATAATTATTTTACATGGTACATGATCCGCCAGCATATATCATCTATGAATATTATATATACGATACTTATCGTAATTTATCAAATTATAAAAAATATCAAAAATACTAATAAAGTTATAAGTTTCTTAATGCTAATAACAATACTTATATTTATAATTTTTACCTTTTGATAAATGATATCATCATAGATTTTTGCTATAAAGTAATTTTTATAACAGTTGAATTAGATAAAATTTTTGATATTTTAATTGTGAAGAAAGTTTAGATTACTATCGGTATTTTTTGGAAAAAATTTGCTATGGCTAAATCATTATTATCTAAATTAGCAAATTTAAAGATCACAAATATTCTTATAATCAGCTTTACAATAGTTATTGCTTGCTCTCTAACATTGCAGTACATCCTGGGATATGAGCCGTGTAATCTTTGTATGCAAGAAAGAGGATTATATTTCTATTGTCTTGTAATTTCCACAATGACAGAATTTTCTATTCGTAATCATCATCTATATTGGATCACCTTCATTTTTCTCATGTCCATTACCTTGATTATGATTTATAATGCAGCCCTTGGAATAAATCATGTTGGAATTAAATTGAACATTATGCCAGAAATCACGAAATGCATGGTTAATAAAAATGCACTCGTTACCAATACTATAGACCTTATGGATAATATAAAAAAACAGCACACTATACCATGTAATCAAGTAGATTTATATATTCTAGGACTTTCTCTTGCGTTCTGGAACATCGTGCTGAGTCTTACTTTTTCTACTATCTCTTGTATATCTATGATCAAAGTGATGTATAAAAAAAATCCTAAATTCCCTAAATAGTAATACAACTTATTTTAACAATAGAATAATATAGTATCCGCAAAACTTAATATGTACTTATCAAATAAATTTTCTAATTTTGTATTAGCAGTATTATTATGATAGCTAGGCACGACCATATCATTTCTTCCAATGATTTATCATTATTGAAGCATTAACTTCGGCTCCAAGAATAAAAATAACTCCCAATATATAAAGAAATACCAAAAATATTGTGATAGAAGCTAATCCTGCATACATTGCAGAGTAAGTCGCAAAAGAAACAATATAATGTGCAAATAATACCGCTCCTATTAACCAGCTTATACATGTAAAAATAATCCCTGGAAGTATGCTATAAATCACACGCTTCCCTGCAGGCAAAAAAAGATGCACAAAAATAAGAGCCATAAATATCAAAAAAACCGTTCCATATATTCTTCCGTCCCAAATTATTAAAAGAACATTGCCAAATGATGGAAAAAATTCTTTTACATATTCTAAAGCTAATGGAATAGCCACAAAAACAAAACTCATTAAAATAAGTATCACAGAAGCAAGCAATACATATCCGAAGCTTATCAAACGCGTTACATACCAAGATCTCACTTCTACAACACGATATGCTCGATTAAGTGAAACACGCAATGCCTCTATGCCATTAGAAGAAAAATATGCCGCTGCCAATGCTGAAATTGTAAACAATCCTTTCCTAGGCATTGCCAACACCTGTAAAATTTCATCTGTAATAGGCTTTGCAATAACATCAGGCCACGTACCAAAAAAAACATCCATAACAGTAGGAACAAATTGATTTGCACCTAAAAAACCAGCTAAATTTGCTCCAAAAACTATAAAAGGGAATATAGATAATAATGCGGAAAGAGAAATATGGCTAGCCATAGACCAGCCATCCTCTTCTATAAAATGTTCTATAGCATCAAAAATAATATTATAAATGATGCAACAGTATTTACACATCCAACATCACTCCATTAATAAAATACGAAATCATATAATTAACATATTTTTATAACTATTTATTGTTTTAAACGTTCTAAAAATATACTTATTCAGCAAAAAAACACATGGTTTATTGTAACTTAGCGATCTATTAAAAATATAAGGCTTATTCACAATTAAAATAGATATGTTATAATTGGAATTAAGTATATTATAACATTATAAAAGATAGCTTTAGAATTAAAAACATCTTATATAAGCATAATAATATATAGTTTATAGTGTTTCAACATTAAAAACACATATAAACCATAATACCCTTGTTGAAGAGTGTTTTGGAAAATACCCCCACTTCAAAAAACACTTTTCTACAACATCTCTTATAGCTAGCGTTATGAAAAATTTTGGCAATCCACAATTCATAATCGGTATCACTTTACTTAAACATAGGTTTTAACTACAATGGAAAGCGACATATCGGAATATATTAGATACGTTCCATTGTACACCAATATCAATAGTTAATATAATTAAAATACATGAAGTTTTAAATTGTTAAAAAATACTCAAACTTATTCAATGAAACGAATCAAAGGCATGTCTAGTAAACTATTATCAACTTCTCATTGTGGAATCTATACATCATGAAAATACTCGTGCCTATTAAGGGGGTTATAGATTATAATGCGAAAGTACGTATAAAAGTTGACAGCTCTGGAATTGATACAGAAAATGTAAAAATGTTGATAAACCCTTTTGATGAGGTTGCTATTGAAGAATCATTGCAATTAAGAGAAAAGGGAATGGCTACTGAAATCATAGCTGTATCCATAGGATGTGGCAAAACCGAAGAAATTCTCAAAAACGCTCTTGCCATGGGGGTAGATAGAGCCATTTTTATTGAAAGTCGAGCAATACTTGAGCCATTGTCAATAGCAAAACTCCTTCGAGAAATAGTAAGTGAAGAAAAGCCTGATATAGTAATTGCTGGGAAACAAACCACCGACAATGAATCAAATCAAACGGGGCAAATGCTGGCAGCATTGATGGGATGGGGTCAAGCAACATTCGCTTCTAGAATAGAGATTGATAAAAATCATGTAATAGTTATGCGCGAAACAGGATCTGGAGCCATAACAATAAAAACAGAATTACCAACAGTTATAACAGTTGATCTAAGTCTAAATGAGCCCCGATATATATCACTTCCAAATATGATAAAAGCCAGAAAAAAACATATTGAAAGAAGAATGGACACCGATTTTTTGATTGATTTGACGCCTCATCTAAAAATTCTTAAAGTTGAAGAGAATACAATTAATAGAGCTGGATTGAGATTAAATTCTACCTCAGAACTAATTAAAATATTGAGGAATAAACATGGCTTACTGTAATATGCCAATACTTTTGCTTGCAGATTATAATCAAAACAATTTATCAGAACATACATCAAGAATCGTAACGGCTGCCAAGCAAATTGGTCACGATATACATATCTTGGTTATGGGAGATGATATTGAAGATATTGCCCAACAAGCGTCAAAAATAGATGGTATAACCAAAGTTATAGTGGCGCAAAATAAAATTTTTAGTCATCAACTTTCCGAACCAGTAAGCGATTTTATCGTGTCCATAGCAAAAGACTATGGAACAATAATGGCAGATGCTAATGCAACTGGCAAAGATATATTACCACGCGTTGCAGCAATATTAGATTCAATGCAAGTATCTGAAATTATTGAAATCATCTCACCTAATATTTTTAAAAGGCCAACACACTCAGGAAATATTATACAAACTGTGGAAACAACAGATAAGTGTCGAATTATCACAGTTAGATCTGTTGCATTTCCCCTTTCCCTGCAAAGAGAAATACCCGCTCACGTAGAGAAATTATCATCAAAACATATAGAAAAAAATATTCCGACACGTTTTATCAAAGAAGAAAAAACTGCTGAAGGGCAAATTGACCTTGCATCTGCGAGAATTGTCATAGCAGGAGGGAAATCCTTAGGCTCCAAAGAAAATTTCCAATCGATAATTATTCCTTTAGCAAAAAAACTTGGAGCAGCTGTCGGTGCTACTCGAGATGCAGTATATGCTGGTTTTGCCCCTAATGATTGGCAAATTGGACAAACAGGAATTGTAGTTTCTCCAGAACTTTATATTGCCGCTGGGATATCAGGTGCCATTCAGCATATATCAGGAATGAAAGAATCAAAAATTATTGTTGCTATAAATAAAGATGAAAACGCCCCTATTTTCAAGATTTCTGATTATTTTATTGTTGGAGATATTTTTGAAATTTTACCAGAAATTGAAAGATATTTATAAATTATATTTTTTAGTGCAAAGTGTAGCATTTTAGTTACAGGACTCAAACAAAAAATAATTACAAGATGCTTAATCTTTAATGTTATTTTATAATTATCAAATTACTGAAGTAAAGAATGTGCTGATACTATACTATATAATGATTCACTAACTCACAATACACATAAATATCATGTAGGATGCCTATAATTACTATAAATATATAAATATGAATTGATATCATGCAATTATTCATCTCTTCGTGACACATGAAACATTTACTGATATTGATCAAATGCAAACTTTGATTTACTAATAGAGAATGATTGTTAATAGCAATCATATTCGTGGTTCATATACTCCAATATGGCACGAACTTTATAATAAGTATCATTATCAATTACTTGGGCATTGGATAGACTCTTAATATAACGATGGAGAGGAAATATTGGACGATAAAACAAAATCCAATAAAATGTGGGGCGGTAGATTTTCTACTAGCCCAAGCTGGATAATGGACAAAATAAATGTTTCCATTGATTTTGACAAAAAACTTTTTGAACAGGACATCCGTGGATCTGAAGTTCACGCGTATATGCTAGCTAAACAAGGAATCATATCACAGGAGGATTGTCACAAGATTATAGATGGATTAAAGGTAATCCATGCCGAAATAAAAAATGGTTCATTTGAATTCTCCCGAGAACTTGAAGATATTCATATGAATATTGAGGCACGACTTAGTACTTTAATTGGCTCTGCGGCTGGAAGACTTCACACAGCACGATCCCGCAATGACCAAGTAGCCCTTGATTTACGTCTGTGGGTAAAGGAAAAAACTGTAAAAATAATAGATGATTTAATAAAACTACTAATAATTCTCCTTAATAAAGCAGAAGAACATTGTGATACTATAATGCCTGGATTTACTCATCTACAAACGGCACAACCAGTTACTTTTGGCCATCATTATATGGCATATGTAGAAATGTTCGGACGTGACATTTCAAGATTTTTTGATTCTATTGAACGCCTGAATGAATGCCCATTAGGAGTAGCAGCACTATCTGGCACTAGTTTCCCCATAGATCGACACTTAACGGCTAAAGAACTTGGTTTTAGAGAGCCAACAAGAAATTCTATTGACACCGTATCTGATCGCGATTTTATATTAGAATGTCTATCTAATTCATCAATTTGTGCTATGCACACGTCACGGTTAGCTGAAGAGATGATACTGTGGTCTACGCCACAATTTGGATTCATTCGACTATCAGATGCTTTTGCAACCGGGTCATCAATTATGCCCCAAAAACGAAATCCTGATGGTGCGGAGCTGGTTCGTGCTAAAACAGGTCGCATTAATGGAGCTCTAATGTCGATCTTAACAGTAATGAAAGGATTACCTTTAGCTTATTCAAAAGATATGCAAGAGGACAAGGAACTTATTTTTGATGCAATTGAGACATTAGAAGTGGTCATATTAGCCATGAGTGCAATGATATGTGACCTAACCGTAAACAAGAATAAAATGCGAGAAGCAGCCGTTTCAAGCCATTCTACTGCTACAGATTTGGCAGATTGGCTAGTAAGATGTGCTAATATACCTTTCCGAGAAGCACATCATATAACGGGACGCGCAGTATCTTTAGCAGAAGAAAAAAAATGTGAACTTGCAGAATTATCCTTAGAAATGCTAACGAAAATAAGTCCTGTATTTACATCTGATATTTACAATGTCCTTCAAGTTGAATCATCTATACTGAGTCGCAAAAGCTTTGGTGGAACATCTCCAGAAGAAGTCAAAAAACAGATTTCTTATTGGAAACGTCGAATCGAAAAGTTTATAAAACATGAAACATCTATAATATAAATTATATGTGGAACAAAAAAATGAAATTACCATTTAATCTTTTATTGATATATATACTATTAGGCACTTCACTACTATATAGCTGTGGACGAAAAGGGAATCCTGAAATTCCTGCATCCTATTATGTAGATAAGAATTACAGAACATGAATTTCTTCGAATATTACGAAGGGTGTTTGCATGTAGAAAATCTCTCTATTGAAAAGATTGCTCAAACTGTTAAAACACCTTTCTATTGCTATTCCACAGCTGCCATAGAGAATAATTACCTCACATTCTCCCGTGCTTTTGAAGGCATGGATACAATGATTTGTTATGCCTTGAAAGCAAACTCCAATCAGGCTGTTATTAAAACACTAACACGCTTAGGAGCTGGACTAGATATAGTATCTGAAGGTGAATTGCATCGTGCTTTATCTGCAAATGTTCCAGCGGATAAAATTGTTTTTTCAGGAGTTGGAAAAACAATTGATGAGATGGATTTAGCTCTTAAATTAGGAATATATTGCTTTAATGTTGAATCTGAATCTGAATTAATCAAGCTTAATGAACGCGCTGTCTTGCTAGGAAAGGTAGCTCCTATTTCTTTTCGTGTAAACCCTGATGTAAATGCTAATACTCATCAAAAAATATCCACTGGTAAAAAAGAGGATAAATTCGGAATTCCTATCAGCCAAATACATTATCTTTTTGATTATTCAAAAAATCTACCTGGCATTAAAATATCTGGGATTGATATGCATATAGGAAGCCAAATATACCATTTGGAATCTTTTTGCGAAGCATTCAAATTATTACGAGAGCTAATACAACAAATCCGCTCTAATGGATATAATATACAACATATAGACGTTGGAGGCGGATTAGGCGTAGTTTATTGTAATAACAATCCCCCTCCTGATCCTCTTGATTATGCACGCCTGATCCAGAAATATTTCGGAGATCTACAATGCAAAATTATTGTAGAACCTGGAAGGTTTTTGGTTGCAAGCGCAGGAATACTAGTAACAAAAGTAATCTCTATAAAAAATAACATGGACAAAAATTTTATCATTTTAGATGTAGCAATGAATGATTTTATCCGTCCAACTCTTTATAATGCATATCATGAAATTGAACCTATTGTTTTACCAGAAAAAAATTGTGCATATATAACAGCTGATCTAGTAGGACCTGTATGCGAAACAGGAGATTTTATAGCGCTGAATCGGACGATTCCTCTCCCTAAGCCAGAAGATCTTTTATATATTGATAAAGCTGGCGCTTATGGAGCGGTTCAATCAGGAACTTATAACTCACGATTATTAATTCCCGAAGTCATGGTAAAAGACTCCGAATTCCATATTATTCGTCCTCGTCTGAGTTTTAAAGAATTGATTGAGCTCGATTCCATACCAAATTGGTTATAATCTATTTAATATAGTTTTTTACCAAGATAATATTTAAGATAACCTAACCAGGTACTATAGAACAACATCAAATGTTACATCTCTATAGAAAACTTCAGTATTATTGATTATACATAGAAATATTTTTATTATTATACTTAATTAGTCATTTCACGACACGGCATCATAACAAAAATTTTGTGTCCAATAAAATATCAACTAGTTACAACATAAACAATTATTAATTCTCTAATCTAGACAAAAGAGTGAACTAAATTTTCGACTAAAATACTCCAACCATCAATTAAAACAAAGAAAATAATTTTAAATGGCAATGATATTGATGTTGGAGGCAACATCATCATTCCCATTGCCATAACGATAGTAGCTACTATCATATCAATAATCAAAAATGGCAAAATAATCAGAAAACCAATTTCAAAACTACGCCGAAGCTCCGAAATCATAAAAGCTGGCATCAGCACCCTATATTCCACCTCATCATTTTTTTGAATATCTTTACTTTTTTTATTACTAGCAGCCATATCCATAAATAGGGACAAATCCTTTTCCCTAGTATTATTTTTCATAAATACCCAAAATGGCTTTGCAATCTGTTTAATTGCTTCTATTTCGGCAATTTGATTGTTCATTAAAGGTCTAACACCCATTTCAATTGCATGATCTATTGTGGGAGACATAACATAAAATGTCATAAATAATGAAAGACTTATTATAACAAGATTAGGAGGAATAGATGTCATTCCTATCCCTGTCCGCAGTATCGAAAAAACAATTATAAATCTTGGAAAACAAGTAACCATAACAAGAAGAACAGGCACTATTGACAAAATAGTAAAAAGTCCAAAGGTTCTTACAATCCAAGTAGAAACTGATAAATTTGAAGGAATTGCCAACATTTCATGTAAAGATGATTGTGCAAAAATTGATTCAGGAAATACAAAAAAACCTGCAAAAATCAAATATTTAATCATGTAATTATAAATGTCCTAAATATAACTTGTGAAACTAAATTTTTTGAACGCAAATTTATATGCTCTTCAACATCATTTTTCAAATACCGAAAACCTTGAGGACCTGTTATTTGTTCAATAGAAATAGTCCGAAAATAAGCTATAATATCTTGGTGTATCATTTCTAATAAAACCTTGTCTGGTATATTTTTGCAAATCAAGGCAATATCTAATCTTATCATATGCTCAGGTGTGGCTCCAAAATTTGTTATGATAGGCTTAAGAGGAATAATATGGGATTTGTCTTGCGCAATTTCACCCATATCTGTACTAACAGAGCTATTTTGATTATTACGCATACTACTAAGCAATGATATAATAACCCCATTTTTTTCCTTATCTGATAATAGTGATATTATTTCAAAACCACCTAACCACCCACAAAAGATTCCAGTGCAAGTTAGTAATATGAACTTTGTTATAAATACCTGATAATATCGATTTGCATTAAAATATTTCTGGATTGCAGCATCATCTGACATATATAATAATTCCGAATATACCTAAAATCTATATTGGTGAAAATTTGTCCATTAACTGTTGTCCAATTGGTGCTTTCTGCAATTCTATAGCATGCCCTTTGCCACCATAAGAAATTCTTGCTTCGGCAATCTTATAGTAAGAAATACTATTATGAGCATCAACATCTTGAGGACGCACTAATCCAGTAACATTGAGAATACGAATTTCATCATTGACACGCACTTCCTGAGATCCACTGATAATAAGATTGCCGTTGTCTAATATTTCAGTAACAATAGCAGCTATGCGAAGCTCCAATTTTTCTGCTCGACTAATAGACCCATTCCCTGATAAAGAACTATTTGAATCATATTTTACATTGGCGTTCATTTTATTAGATTGAATTCCTAGAAAAGAAAAACCTCCCAATAATTCTTTGCCTAAAGAACTATTTCGACTACGCCCAGTTTTATTATCAAAAGTAGCATTGTCATTAATCTGTATATTTACTGTTAGGATATCACCTATATTGATAGCCCGTGAATCCTTAAAAAGAGCAGATTGAGAATCTCTCCATAAAGAATAATTTTTTTGTATTAATTTAGGATTGTTAAAATACAGACCAGAAAAAAGTTTGCGATCATTATTATGCAAATCTGAGCCCATTGGACTCATATGAGGAACACCAACCATTTCAGAGATAGTTCTCCCCTGACAACCAAATAATAAACAAATATTCATCACAACAACAACACAATACCTAATCATCACTTTTATCTCTTTGATTTTTTAAATTTTAACATATTGGCAACAGTATCGGTAATAATAGCTGCATATCTAGGATCCATTTTAGACATAATTAAGCTTGATTGGCGTGGAATCAATCGCATGAGAATATGAGATGATATTGCAGGATCTATTTTTTCCAATTGAATAGCTGCAGAATCAGAATCCATTTTTTTGTAAATATCCAAAATATTTTTATTATATGATGAAATGAAATTATCATATTTCTTAAACCAAGTATCATATTCATTTTTACGGTTTTCTAATAACACTAAAAGGTCTTCTACTTTTTTCTGCAAATCTTCCAATGCTTTTTTATTCGATAAATAATTACGTTCTCGAACTAAATCAGCTATGTTAGTACAATATTTCTGCATTTCTTGATCAGGGTTAATTAATAAATCCCCATAACTTTGACAAATCAAACCTTGTAAAAAAAAGAATAATAAACAGCAATATACTGAAGTAATCTCTTTACCCTTATAAAAGCAGATAATAGATAAAGGTATCATTGAATTATAATCTCTGACTGAAGAGCTCCTGCTGCCTTAATACCTTGAAGAATAGCTATTATTCCATCCGGCTTAAGTCCAATTTTATTCATGCCTGATACAAGACTATTCAAATCAGGAGCATCCAAAATAGAAACGTATCCCCCCCCCTTGGAAACCTTGATATCAGTATTAGTTTGGATATCAGTCACTCCCCATAAAGATAATTGGTTAGGCTGACTAACTTGCTGATCTTCAGTTATTTGTACTGTTAAATTTCCATAGCTAACTACAACCTTAGAAATCCTGACATTATCACCTATAACAATCGTACCAGTACGTTCATTTATAATTACCCTAGCTGGTGTATCTGTCTCTATTTGCAGCATTTCAATCTCAGACATCAATCTTGTAAGATCAATCTGCGTTGGCTTTAACACTTTAACTATTCGTGAGTCACGAGCTTCTGCAATAGATTGTCCAAAACGAACTAAAGAATAAGAATTAATTTTATCAGCAATGCGCATTGAAGTAGAAAAGTCTGGATTACGTAATTGTAAAATAAGATTTGTTGAATCTTTAAATTTCAAAGGTATTTCTCTTTCAACAATAGCACCGTTCACAATTTTACCCCCAGTAGATATTCCTTCTAAAAAAGAAGAAGTTTGACCTTTAACAAATATCCCTGAAACCATTACAGACCCCTGTGCTACCGCATAAACATTGCCATCACCTCCTAAAAGCGGAGTCATGATTAGAGTTCCACCTCGCAATGAATAGGCATCTCCCAATGAATTAATAGACACGTCAATTCGACTTCCAACACTAGCAAACGGAGGCAAATTAGCAGTTACCATAACAGCAGCTATATTTTTCGCTCTTAATTTTCCTCCTTGAATCGATACACCAAGATTTTGCAATAAAGAACGCATTGATTGTTCTGTAAAAGGTGATGAACGCAAGCTATCACCACTTCCTTGGAGTCCCACAACAAGACCATATCCAATTAGTTGATTATCTCTACCTGATTGCAAAGAAACAACATCCTTTATACGAGATACAACTTGTGCTGATGCTTCACTCCACATTATGGAATAAACAATAAAAGCAATTATACGAAAAATCATTTTGTTGTAACACTAACCGTTCCATCACTCATAACATTGCCGGAAATTATCACGCCAGTATCACTGTTTTTCACGGAAATTATATCTCCAGCACTTGCATCAGAAAGGGCAATTCCAGCAGCAGATATTGTCATATTGCCCTGAGTAAAAATGATACGAACTTTAGAACCAATAGTAATTATATAAGGACGATGTAATACCGAAAGTGGAATAACACGATCTGGCAATAACAAACGCCGTGTTACAAGCCCTATCACATCTTTAATAGAACGTGCATAGCCCCCTATAATATGTGGATTTGTAACATCTAATTCCTTTAATTTTGATTCATTTAGGACTTCGCCTACATTAATAACAACAGAAGGAACGACAGCACGACCAAGGCTATTAGCAAATATACAATTAAATTCAAGTATAAAAAAATAAAAACTGAGCAATAATCCAATACAATAGTATCGCATCATTTCAAATCTCCAATGTAATTATCGCATCTTACTAACCAACGAAGACATCTCATCAGCAGCTTGCATAACCTTAGAGTTCATCTCATAGGCACGCTGAGCAGATATCATCTCAGATATCTCCTTGACGGCATCAACATTAGATGATTCTAAATAACCTTGTTTAATATGTGCGAAACCAACATCATCAGGAGATGATATGATTGCTTCTCCTGAAACTTCTGTTTTTGAAACAAGATTATCGCCAATATTACGCAGTCCTGCTTCATTAACAAAATTAGCAATTAATATCTGTCCCAAAGTTTGAAATTCGGAACTTTTACCTGTTACAGCCATAATTTGACCAGATCTAGAAATAGTTATTTCTCTAGCGTCATCAGGTATTATGATCCCAGGAATCAAAACATTGCCATCAGAAGTAACAAGCTGTCCTCTCGAATCTATATTAAAAGAACCATCTCGCGTATACAGAATAGTTTTATCGGGAGACTCAACCTGAAACCAACCACGACCTACTAATGCCAAATCTAAACTGTTACCAGTATGCGATAATTCTCCTTGAGTATACACATTACGTACAGACGAAATTTGTACACCATTTCCAATGTTAATTCCTTCTGGAACCACAGCTTGATCCGAACTTCGACTAGGTGAGCCAGCTACTTTTTCAGCTTGATAAAGGAAATCGGAAAATTCTGCACGAGCTCTTTTATATCCAGTTGTATTAATATTAGCGATGTTATTTGCAATTATTTCAAGATTGGTCTGCTGTGCAGACATACCAGCTGCAGCTATAGTAAAAGCCTTCATTTTTTTTAATAATCCCCGTCAATTATATTTGCATTTTAGAAATTTCCAAATAGGATGAGATGATTTTATCCCGTAAGGCTATTGATGTTTGTAAAGTTCTCTCTGCTTGAATAATAGAATCAATAGCTTCCCTCATTGATACTTTACCTTGCAAAGCGTCTAAGGAGACTTCCTCTGCATTCTTTATGGTTCCAACCGCTTCTTTAGCCATATCTTGCAATAAGGAAGAAAAATCTATCGAAGAAACTTCTTCTTGCATCTGTGTATTTTGAATAAAATCACTTTGTGATCCAATAGTAGAGCCCTTATAAAAACTAGTATCAAATCCTTGAACTTGTTCTATCATTATTAATCCTTTAAAAGATCTAAAGTTATAGAAATCATATCACGAGACTGTTTTATCACTTGTAGATTTGCCATATACATACGGTTTGTTTCCCGCATATCTGCTGTCTCAACTAACATATTAACATTAGGATATTTAACTAGACCACTAGAATTTGCGATAGGATGTCCAGGATCAAATTCCTCAACAAATGCAGAACGATCCACACCTATCTTATTAATACGAACCCCACCATCCTTTTGCATAACTTCTTCGAATGAAATAATCTTACGTCTATATGGATCAGCCCCTACAGTATTTCCAGTAGACCGAGCATTAGCAATGTTTTCAGATATTACATTCATGCGTGCTGACTGTGCAATTAAACCTGAATTTGCAATTTTAGAAGATGCTAATAAATAATCCATATTACTATCCTTTTGCTATACGCATCATCATGGAATTTAATTTTCCCACTAATCTTGAATTTAATTCATACAAGTATTTAATCTGTCCAGACTTATACAATTCATTAATTATACCGACTGTATTACCTGATACTTGAACTCCTATTGATTGGTCTAATGGAGCTTGGATAATACGATTTTTTTTATAAAAACCTTGAGAATCAGACTCTTCCAGATGTAACGAATTAGTACGAGCCATCGCAAAGTTTTCATTTAGAACAGCTCCAAAAGAACTGATGTCTTTAGCGTGATAACCTGGGGTACTAGCATTAGCAATATTCTCAGATACAACTTTTTGACGCTCTGACAACCACTTTGCATGCTGAGACGCCATTTCAAAAAATGTAACAGGATTTACCATTATTTATCTCCTACTATGTAAGGAGAATCTATGATGATAATCTTGTGTGGAACTTACAAAAGAATACTTTTTAAAAGACAATATATTTAGCAACTAAAAAACGGATTGCGAGATAGTAAAAATTAGAAATATTAAATTAATAACCAAAAATATTTAATCATATCTTTTTTCCATAGTAATTAATCGCTCTTTATTTTTATATGTTAAATATTATGGATATTCTTTAAATATAAATGGTAAACTATACTACAAAACGAGAATGATCGTATTGATATTAGTAAAAGGTAATTGTCTTAAATCATGAAGTATGAGTTTTCAAAAACAAAAACGACCTTGTGATATACAGGTGAAATTAAATACGAAAAAATATCAAGTGCATTATAAGAGGCAAAAACGTATATAATACGCCATATTTAAAACAAAATGTTATGTTCATGGTTTAACAATAATAAAACACTAATTTTTACAACAGTGTTTAAGCTGTAATTTGGTAGATATTTCCAAAAAAACATCTGTTGATGGAGGATCCTCCAGCGATTGTTTCAAAAAATCATAAATAACTGGTACCTGTTGAACCGCTGTATCAAGATTAAGATCAATACCAGGGCGATATCCGCCTATAAGTCTAATGTCTTTAGTTTCTTCAAATCGATGAATGAGACTCTTTAAATGAGAAACCAACTTTTGTTCATCTGCACTTAATGCTTTGCACGCAAGTCGAGATACTGATGTCAGAGGATCAACAGGAGGATAACGACCCTCTTCTGCTAAAGAACGCTTTAAAATAACATGTCCATCCAGAATACTGCGCATGCAATCAGCTATTGGATCATTGTGATTATCACCATCAACCAAAATTGAAACTATTGCTGTAATATCTCCACTGTCTTTTTCTCCAGGGCCAGCTCTTTCTAAGAGACGAGGCAACTCAGCAAATACTGAAGCTGGATAACCCCTTGCAACAGGCAACTCTCCAGAATTCATCGCAATTTCACGGATAGCATGTGCAAATCTTGTAATACTATCTAATATTAGTAATACACTTTCCCCCTGAGAGCAGAAATACTCTGCAATGGTAACGGCAGTTAAAGGTGCCATTTTGCGAAGAATTGGACTTTCATCACTTGTAGCTACAACTACGACTGATTTTTTTAAATTATCTCCTAGGGCATCTTCTATAAATTCACGCACTTCACGACCACGCTCACCAACTAAAGATATAACAACTTTATCAAAACAATCAGATCTTGCAAACATTGACAACAATGTTGATTTTCCAATACCAGAACCAGCAAAAACACCTATTCTTTGTCCCTGACAAAGAGGAGTAAATAAATCAATAACACGTATTCCCGTTGTAAAGCCTTTGTCCACTCGTTTGCGATTCATAGCAGGTGAAACTATTGATACAATATCCAAGGAAGAATCACCTTTTTTTAAAGGTATATTCCCGTCAATAGGCTGACCTAATGCATTAACTATGCGCCCACACCAATACTGACTCGGTGAAATTCGAAAAGAACCTCGGAGAAACACTAAGTCTCCCAAACTAATTGGATCACCTATACCTATAGGACAAACATACACAATATCAAAATCAACACGTATTACTTGGCCTAAATTATCAGAATATTTTCCACGATGTACAACAAAATCTCCTAAACAAACGTATTTTGATAAACCGATCACCGTATAGTGACCAAGAGTGATACTCTTTATATAACCGCCTTGAACAATCAGATTATCAGAATAATCCTCTGCTAGTTGCGCTAATCTTGCCAGCCTGTCATTCATATCTATGTCATAATTTAATCATATGATTGCGAGCAATACCTTGATATTAACTGATATTCTTTATTGCTTCCAATAATGCATTTTCACTATCATCAATAAGCGTAGTAATAGAATTAAATTTCTGTGTTAGATGAATCAACTGACCCATTTCATACATAGAATTCGCATTAGAACTTTCTAAATAACCTCGCTTAAGCGTAATATTAGAATAGTCCGATATCGGAATCGGTGGAATATTAGGAGATATGCCACTATTTTCACGACGTACAAAACCTCTCGATAAATCGGCATAATAAAGACCCATAACCCCAACTGTTTTACCTTTTTGAGAAATTTCTCCATCATCTCCAACCTCAAATTTCTCATCTTTTTTAGGTATTTGAATTTCCGAACCACTGGAATCAAGAATTGGATATCTTCCACTTGATGATATTAATATTCCATCATCCCCTACCTTAAAACGCCCATCTCGGGTTAAAATGACTCCTAGAGGAGTTTTCAAAGCAAACCAAGCATCTCCTTCCAATGCAAAATCTAACTCACCCCCAGTATTTATAAGAGATCCATTTTTCTCAGAAAGATATTCATTGCCTTTGGCAACAAAAGAAACTTTTTGATCAAGATCATTTTTAATAGAATGCACAACTTCGGAAAATTTTACTTTAATCGTACGAAAACCTGTAGTATCGGCATTGGACATGTTATCTGCCACAGTAGAAAGCCTTTTTTCTAAAGCCATTTGCGCTGCAAGTCCAATATTGAGAGATGACTGCATTAATTACCGCTCCCAGTTGAGTGTGAGGACTTGATTCTAGCAATATAAATTAAGACTTGTGCAAGACTGTAAATCCTATTTGCTAATATCTTTTTCGATAATAGCTTCACACAAGCCTTATTCCATACTTCTCCTGCATCATAGGATGTGCAGAAAATAGCTGAGTGATTATTACATGAATATAATTTTAGGATTAACCATAATAACTAGTTGCATTCTAGGTGGGTTTTCAGCCATGGGAGGCAATTTATATATTCTTATCCAGCCATTTGAAATCATAATTGTCGCTGGAGCTGGATTTGGAGGATTTATCATGGCAAATCCCACAAAAGTCATTAAGGATTCCGGAATCGCCATATTAGAAATTTTCGGCTATAAAAATATTGAACCACAATTCTATTGTGACATACTAAAAATACTTTACTCCTTAATGTCACATTTAAAAACAAAATCACGGACTGAGGTAGAAAATCATATAGACGATCCGTATAACTCATATATTTTCACAGCAATACCAAAAATTCTAGAAGACACTGAACTAACAACATTCATTTGTGATTATATCAGAATGATCTTAGTAGGAAATTCTAAAAGCCATGAAATTGAAATGCTGATGGATGAAGAAATTGATACGATATTATCTGAAAAATTAAAACCTTATCATGCAATTGCCAGTATGGGAGAATCCTTCCCTGCTATTGGGATAGTAGGGGCTATACTTGGCATTATCAAAGCAATGGGAAATATCACACAACAACCTAAAATATTAGGAAGCTCAATCGGATCATCCTTAACTGGAACAATGATTGGAATAATACTATCGTACTCCATATGTCATCCTATTATTGAACAAATAAAATCGATAAGATTAAAAAAACATCGCTCATATATCATAGTAAAAAAAACAATATCTGCTTACATGAATGGTGCTGTACCTCAAGTTGCTCTCGAATATGGACGCAAAGCACTACCGCTATCTGAAAGACCTTCCATAGAATTTGTCGAACAGGAAGTGATTCAGTCCAATTACGACAAGAAAGCTTCTTAAAAAAACATGCATAGCAAAACTACAAACAACGATACAATTCAATTCCCTCCCATATTAGTTGCACGTTTAACTGGCAAACTAGGAGATAAAAAAACCATCGAAAGAATATCATCAAATTTTGCTCAAATTTATAACAAGTTTTTACCTATAGTTTTCAAAGAAGACGTCGGCATAGATATGAGCGCATCCTACATTGAGTGCAAGTCAGGAAAGTTTTCGCATATTATCAACTCATTCAAAGAATATTTTGTATTCTACAAAGCATCTTTAAAAGAATCACAATCTGATTTTTTCGTTGGTTGCAGCAATAATCTTGTCATTACAATACTTGAATATTTACTTGATACAGATGACGACATCTCAAAAACATCACAAAATCGTTGCCTTTCAATTATTGAACAGAAATTAGCAGAGTTGATTCTAACAAAAACATCTACGATTATGAACAAATTCATATTAAAGTCGACAAATGCTCTAAATCCCCTAGATGGGCCTTATAATATTGACCTTTTAAAACAAGGTATACACCCACTATCTAACGAATTTGTGTCAGCTATAAATATAGAGATTACCGTAAAAAATATAGTGTCACTATTTACATTAATTGTCACCCAAGAAACGTTATTAAAAAATGCCATAGATACACTACCTATAAAAGATAAATCAGAAAATACAGTGCAAGATCATAATAATCAGCTTATTAATAAAACATACCAATTATGCGTAGACATCGAAACTCGTGTGAACTTACAACAAATTACTATTAAAGATGTTGCACAATTAAAGATAGGACAAATAATACCTTTTTTAGATAGGGAAAATGCCGGAGTCACTGTAAGCATCAATGGAAAAGAAACCTATTCCTGCGAATTAGGTCGCATTGCCAATAATTACACAGTACGTATAAAAGATAAAATAACATTTGACCAAAAAAACTTAAAAAAAATTATGCATAAAGAATAAAATTTAAATCCTATAAATTTCAATCGGAAAATACAATAAATGAACATCGACATACATGCCACTGAAGATCACAACATTGATCCAAAAGAAGAATATTTGAAACAAGACCATAATATATCCCAAGATGATTCGTTTAATAATAGCATTACTAATAATACAAACAAAACATCATCATCTAATACTAACAATACATGCGAAAAATTTAGTGATAATATTGATTTAGTGATGAATATTCCAATTAATATTCAAATTATACTTGGATCTTGCTGTATGCAAATTGCTGATCTTGTTAATTTATCAAAAGGAGACGTTATAAAACTTGATAGAAAAATAGGTGAGTATGTTGATGTCACCATCAACAATCAAAAAATCGCAAAAGGAGAAATAACTATCATGGAAGATGATGATACTCGATTCGGAGTTAAAATACTAGAAATTCTAAACTCCTGATAAAAAATCTACATTATAGAATAATTTTTCCATAATCAAATAACAACATAACAAGAAAGTATTTGTCTTGATAAAAAAAGAAGATACGGTGTCTTTTGGAAATTTTTACAAAGAAATTTCACATGCCCCCCTAACACGGAAAGACAAAGCAACCGCAATCCTATTAGCAATGGAAAAAAAAGTTTCTGGCAAACTTTTGAAATATTTTACACATGCAGAATTAAAAGAAGTTGTCGCTTCGGCAAAATTGCTGCCAGAAATATCACCAGATGAACTAGAAGATATAATTGATGAATTTGAGAGTCAGTTCATTGCAGGAATAGGACTCACAGAAAACGCCAAAAATATAGAAAGAATTATAGAAGAAGGTCTGGGCAGAAACGAATTGGATCAATTGCTGAATGAATCAAATATCTTGGAAAATTCACACGAATCTATATGGGATAATTTCAAAGAAATATCCCCTACTGCAATCGCGGAATTTTTGCTAAAAGAACATCCTCAAACAACAGCTTATATATTATCCATGATACCACCATCAATCGGAGCCGGTGTCCTATTACAATTTCCAAGTATAATACACGCTGATATAATGAAACGTACTGTTAATCTGAAAAAAATCCATCCTTATATGCAAGAAGTAATTGAGCAATGCATAATAAAAATACTTGATCAAATTGCATCAAACAAAAATATGTCTGGATCAGAAAAAGTAGCTAATCTTATTAACGAACTTGAAAAACCTCAAGTTGATACACTTCTTACTTCTTTAGAAAAAGTAAGCAAAGAAGCGTTTGAAAAAGTTCGTCCTAAGGTATTTCTCTTTGAAGATCTAATAAAATTATCTCCTAATAATTTATCTGCTTTATGTAATAACATCCCACTTGAAACTCTTGCAACAGCTCTAAATGGAACTTCAGAAGAAATAAAAAGTCAAATAATTAACTGCCTTAGTATTCGTCAGCGCAGAATAATAGAGGAAAGTATTGTTACCAATGGCTCTATCACCACTCCACGCGAGATTGCCTTTGCTCGCCGCTCCATAGTACAAGAAGCAATTGCCCTATCACAGACAAGTACATGAGCATTGAACTTTCTATAAACAACAGCAGAAAACAATAAATTAAACGAGTACTAACTCTCCTCGTAGGAGATTGATGTGTCTGAAAACGATACTACTGAAAGTAAAACTGAAGCTCCTTCTACAAAAAAAATTGAGGATGCGCGTAGCAAAGGCAATGTGCCTATTTCACGCGAAGTATCTTTATTGTCTTCAATAGTAGCTTGTTTAATTTATTTGTTATTCTACTTTATTTCAGGAATCCATAGATTGACGCATGATATGCGTGATTTTTTAGAAAAATCTATACAATTTGAACTAAGTACATCTGCTCATATGTTGTTTATATTGGTGAATTTAGGCTCAGGAGCCATAAAATTAGTTCTTCCAGGATTATTGTTATTTATGGTATTTGGAATTAGCTGTTACCTTGTACAAGGCATTCCCTCTCCTAATCTTACTAATATCAGACCATCTCTAAAAAGGATATCACTACAAGAAGGGATAAAAAGAATCTATAGCGTAAATAACTTGATTGTATTTGTAAAATCAGTTCTGAAAATAGTTATTGTTGGAATTATCATCGCATTATCTTTAAAAGAAAATTACCTAGAAATGATTGATTCTCTCACCTCCAGCCCTCAACTAATATTACAACAAATGTTTCTCACTATACGGAAAATACTGATTATCATCTTACTATTCACAGTTTTGCTAACAAGCGCAGATATAGGATGGACCTACTACCAATGGTACTCAAAATTAAAGATGTCAAAAGAAGAAGTAAAGGATGAGATGAAACAAACTTATGGCAATCCCTTGGTTAAAAGTAGACAAAAATCCATAGCAAGATCCAGATTAAGACATAGAATGATAGAAGCCACATCACGTGCAACACTTGTCATAACTAATCCAACGCACTACGCGTTAGCATTACGATACGTGCAAAAAGAAAATGATGCCCCAATAATATTAGCAAAAGGCCAAAATCTAATTGCCGCAAAAATTAAAGAAGTCGCCCAACAACAAAATATTCCAATATTTGAAGAACCTATTTTAGCACGATCTTTATTCAAGCAGGTTCCAATAAATAGCAGTATCCCCCCAATTTTTTATAAAGCCGTCGCACAGCTCATACACAAAATATACGCCAAAAAACGTTGAGACACAACTTCAAATTATATTATGAATTACATTAACAAATATATCCAAGACGAATTGCTTTGGCAATTGCTTGGATACGATTTACAGCGTCAAGCTTAACCGTTGCAGATCCAAGATATGCATTAACAGTATGAACTGATAATCTTAATTTCTCAGCAATTTCTTCGCTAGTATAACCATCACCCGCCAATTGCAAACACGAAGTTTCACGCTCTGTTAAATTTCTAGTGGCCGTAGAACGTTTTTTAAAAAGAGATAAAAAATCCATAATCACTTGATAACACGCTCCATGCGTTTCAATAATAATTTCGTTAGCAAGCATCATATATTCAGCAGTAAATACAATATATCCATTCTTATGAAACCCAAGCCGAACAGGAAATGCAATGCCGGAAAACGGTAAGATATTTCCATCTAATCTAACATAAAATTGCCCTGATGTTTCAACTATAGTTCTTTCCTGCGTATTATTCCAGATTATAGGCAATAGCCCTGAGTTAAAGTGACACAAAAACTCATCTCCGTATGTCTCAATTAAAACATTTGGGATATTGCTATTTTCCGAATCATAATTATTTAGTTCACAAATAAGTTGCTGACGCCTTGGAAAATCAGGCACAAAACTAATCGTATATAAAACAAAATTCCTTGCGTTTATTTTATTTTGTATGACATCCAATCTTGAAGAAAGTTCCGGCAGACTAAACGATTTTTTTTCTGTTAGTGTGTTTTCGGACAAAATTATTACCTCAAAATGATTTAATTATTTAATAACTATAAATTAATCTAAACTATATTATTACGAACGGCATAAGCTATTGCACCTGATCTAGTTTTCGTAGCGGTTTTACGCATAATACTAGCGATATAATTATTAACCGTATTACGGGATATGCCGAGTATGACCGCTATTTCATCACTAGTTTTACCCTCCGAAATCCACGTCAAACATTCAACTTCGCGACCAGTTAATTCAAAATCTTTGCCAAAACCAACATCATAATTTTTAAATATATTAGCCTGATAAGATGCTAATAAACCAATTTCCCATAATCGATCTTGAAGAATAATTCGCCCCTTTGGAAACAACAACATCAATCCAATACGTATACGACCTACATCAAATGTAAGAGCGCAATAACGATTATCAATGCCGGATGGAAGATTTACATTGTCTGGAATAGTATGAAAAACAGGGCAAAATAATTCTGCTGGACGTTGCATAATATTATAACATTTGTCTTTATCATTACATGCCATACATCTAACTAAATCAAATGGCCAATCAGAACTAACTATAGAATCCAATTTCTGCTCTTGAAAAAGATCCCAGCGCACCAATAAAAAATGACTTGCCCCTACATATTCAATAAGAGCATACATTCTCATGTTCCAAGAAACTGTACAGTCCAAAGGAATCATGCGAGCTAATAAATCACTTCTTGTTGGAAGATGTGCTACAAAAGACGTACGCTGTTCGTCTTCGCTAATTACACTAATATCCACTTGTTGCATGTTGAAATTCATGATGCAAATTACCTTCAAAGGTATAATGTTGTTTAGTATTAACAAAAGAAAATGTTTTAACCATATGTTTCATATGAAGACAATTCATAATCCTCATTTAATACATGAAAATATTACTGCTTACTGAAACAATGTAAAACACATCAAAATTGCCAATAAATCAAATTATAAAAAAAAATAATTCATAATATCTAATAAAATAACAGTAAACCTACTCAAAAAATAAATAAAAAATATCAATAATAGCTATAATACAATTTTTCAAAGCGTTTTTAAATAGTCAACAAATAACTTTATTATAAAATAATACAATGTTTACTGAATTTTCCTCATAATGTCTAATTATAAATCAATACAATAATAATCATGCTAACCAATATGGTTAGTATATCTGTCATCTACTTCAGATCTAGCCCATTTTCTGATAATGTTCGCAAAACGTTCTTCATTAATTTCGATCATATGCAAGAGTCGACGATCAAGTTTTTCACTAATGTAATTGTTAATATTAGATGCAAAATTATTCCTATATGCAAATAGCTCCTTCTCTGTAGAATTCAACTCATCACCATCTTCTAAAAAAAAATCTTCACTAGCACTTGAGGTCACTGGTACATCAAAATTTGATTTATCATCCAACTCTCTTTTGCTTGTAACGCTAATATTATTCAACCATCGCATTGAATGTGCACCAAATAGAAAGACACACAATATTATTACTAAGAAAAGTATAGCATTAATAATAATCGAAAAATTACGAGATAAAATATCCATAAAACCTATATGTAAAGAACTTGAATCTAACAGTTGGTTGTCTAAAAAATCCATAGATGTTATAGTTATAGTATCTCCACGTGTAGAGTTAATACCAGCAGCAGCAGCAGCAATACGATTTATTTCAGATAGATAGTTATCAATCTTATTTTTGTCAGCAGACTCACCAAGAATATCTAAAAGACGACCTCTATTAACAACAACAGCAATAGATAAACGCTCTAATTTATAGTTATTATGATTTGTAGAAATACTTTTTGTATTAATCTCATAATTACTTTGTTCTTCTTTTTTATCAGAATTATCTCTAGAATGCGGCAACTGTGTTGTTTTATCAGCAACATGTGGCATGTTTTGTTCAACACTAACAGCAGAATCTTGCTGAACACTTTCTGATCTCTGAATATCTTTAGAGAGACGAACAGAGCGTTCAACCCTAGAATCAGGATCATAAACTGTTTCTTTGATTTGTTGTGTATCAGTATTCAGCTCAGCAATCACTGCAGATCGAAAATTATCTATCCCCAAAAAAGGCCCTAGAGCTTTATTAATACTCATCTCAATTTCATGCTGGACGGCTTGTGCTATTCCTAACGATTTGCCAAATGTATTTTGCTCTACATCATTGTCCGCAACCAATAATTTACCTGTAGAGTCGAGAACTATTACATCTTTAGTATCAAGACCAGGAACCGCAGAAGCAATAAGATAACGAATTGCTTCGGCTGATTTATAGACAGAAGTATTTATGGATCTAACCATTACCGAAGCTGTAGGCTTAGTACCAACTCGCCGAAAACTCCCTATCTCAGGCATCACAATATGTACACGAGCAGCAACAATACCAGAAATAGATTGAATAGTACGAGATATTTCTCCTTCCAGAGCACGTACCCGTGTCACTTCTTGCATAAATGAGGTAAGACCAAAAGAATTAACTTTATCAAAAAGTTCATAACCAGAATTATTAGAGCTATTAGGCAAACCTTTAGACGCAAGACGAAGACGAGCCTTACTAACTAAATTAGATGGAACCAAAATACTAGAACCATTATCAGCAATGCGAAAATCTATATTATCTTCAGATAAAGCCATAGATATCCTATTAACATCAGAAACTTCTAGCTTTGCATAAAGACTTTCATATGTCGGGTTACTTACAAAAAATCTTGCAATAAAAATCAATAAAATAGAACCAACAATTACCGAAGATAAAATAATTAATCTACCTCGCCCTAAAGACGCAATATTTCTAAAAAACTGTAACAATCTATCTATAATAACCACTTTTTCCCGCTGAAATTAAAATGGTATAAACACTAAGTGTGATCTCTATTTGTCAAAGCTTGTGCGAAAGTTACACCACAATATAGAACTGTCCCCCCAGTAAAAAAACATATATAATTTTTATGGTGTTTGTAAGGAAAAAATACCTATTTGCAGTAAAAATACAACTTTATTTTTAATATTTTAGCTATCAGTATAAGAAAATATATTGAGAAGTAATATTTCTCACCAACGAAAAAGCAAAATGATTCATAAGATATTTTAATTACTATACTAAGTTCTGATAAAATTAGTACTATTATAAAAATGTACTTATATGCACATCATTAAATCATAATATACATTATATAAACAGTATAAATGATGTATTTTCCATAAAAAACACTGATTTACAATAGTAAAAAATGCTATTAATATTATTAATTATATATAATAACCAAGAACAACATTGTAAATACTAATATAAATATAAAAAAATAGAGTTTTAAAATATCAATAATTTTATTAAAATTAAATAAACTTATCTTATAATATTTATAGCATAAGTATAATTTACTAGCGCACTTTTATATCCCAATTATTTCAATAAAATTATTAATTTGCACACAACATTATATTATACTCAACATTCTATAAATAAATGACTAATTACAGCTATAAACAATACAAAAATTAGTGTGATCATAAAATTTTTTCAAAAAAATATTCTACTAAAACGCCTCTCCATGTTTTAAGAAATAGAAAGATACCTCTATTGAGACATAAAAATACCCAAAATATTTGACAAAATAACTTCAATAAGTAGAAAATTATTCCAAATTACTTAACGATTTTTCAATAAATCACGAATTTCAGTAAGAAGTTGTACCTCGGATGACTTGCTTGAAAATTTTTTATTAGTCAACGTACTAACAAATTTTATTAGAAAGAAAACAACACTTGCTAAAATGAAGAAATTCACAAACACACTAATAAAATTACCATAAGCAAATACTGCCCCTTGCTTACGTGCTTCTGATATGACAGATGTGTTAATATTTGAACTTAGTGGTAAAAAATAGCCAGAAAAATCAGCTCCCCCTCCCATAACAAGAACTACCAATGGCATAATAATATCTTCCACAAGAGATTGAACTATACGACCAAAAGCATTGCCCATGATGATTCCAACTGAGAGATCTATCACATTACCCCGAGCAATAAATTGTTTGAAGTCGCTTATTATAGATGTAAGGTTAAACATTTTGTATCCTTTCTAAATATAAAAAAATAATTCGTAGTATACCGGTGGTATAACTTCAACACATTTAAATATGCGAAAGGAAGTATTTCCTATGTAGCTGTCAGAATACATAACTTATGAATATAAAATTTTAATAATTCGTTAACAAAACAGTTATCAGAATAATTTTACATAAACACTATGATATCTAAAATAAGTTGATATTAATTATAATGACTGTAATTCATATGAATAATAAGATAATTTATGTATATATTAACGATCTAATTATCACTAATTACTTTGTGACTGATAATTAATCTATCATTTTACTAGAGTAATATAACTAATACATGTTGCAAAAAGAAGCGATAACTTTTGAGGAAAAAATACTTTTTGGAAAATGATATCAACTATGGATATATCTTGCTACAAAAATCAACAAGAATATTGTTAAAAATATCTCTTCTAGTTAGCATAATAATCGCTGGGACAACGACAAAATTACATGCTAAAGCATCATATTCAAGTATAGTTATTGATGTACAAAATAATAAAACAGTTTATGGATTTGAACAACATAAGAAAAGATATCCTGCATCTCTTACAAAAATGATGACCTTATACATCATTTTCGAACATTTACAATCAAAAAAAATTCAACTAGATACTAAGGTTATAGTATCCCAAAAAGCCGTAATGCAATCCCCTTCAAAGCTTTATTTAAAAGAAAACGCCTATTTTACGGTAGAGCAAGGAATTCTAGCCCTAATTACACGTTCTGCAAATGATGTTTCTGTAGCTTTCGGAGAATTTATCAGCGGTTCAGAGAAAAAATTTGCAAATCTCATGTCTATTAAAGCTAAATCGCTTGGAATGAATAAAACCGTTTATAAGAATTCTAGCGGGCTGCACAATAATAAACAAGTTACTACAGCACATGATCAAGCAATACTCGGAATACAGCTCCGCAAACAATTTCCTCAGTACTATAAATATTTTTCATTAACCCAATTCCGATATAGAAATAAAATAATCTTAAATCATAATAAGTTGATAAATAAAAAAACGGGTATAGACGGAATTAAAACTGGATATACGCAAGAATCAGGATTCAACATAGTTGCTTCCTTAAGATCTAATGATAAATCAGCAATTGTAGTTGTAATGGGAATGCCCACTAGTCAAACAAGAGATCAAAAAACACTAGATCTCATTTCTTCATTTATAAACAAAAAACGTAAGCGAGCTAATAAAAATTTTAAAAATAACTCCCAATCACGCCACTCACATAATAAAATGCTACAACTAAAACATTTTATTCTAGAAAGAAAAAAAGCTGAAACCCACAAAAAAATCTCATCAAATCTTCCCAAAAAACATAATAACTTGATTCCACAGATAAGATTAATGTCGATCCCAAAACCAACCAAAGATACTACCATATAAAAAATAAATCAAAAAATTTTGTGAATCAATATTTAGCCATATTCAATAATAGCATTTAAAAAAGTAAATTATATTACCTTAGTTTCATTGTGATTGCGTGCAAATTCCTTACATCCAATCAATGTGTTAATTGCAACATTTCCTAATACACAAAACATTACCTTACACCTTATAGATATTAAATAATTAACAAAATAACTTGTTGTTTATAAAAAGTACGATCGTAATATTCAAAAATTTTTTACTCTATTTTCACAGTCTTTGTTTATCGTAAGCGAAACTGTTTTGATTTTTAAAAAGTATACAGGGATATCTATGAAACTCGAAAATTACTTTCTAGAAAATTTTATAAATGAAAATAAAAAAGCGAGCAAATTGAGACCTATGGCGCAAATTTTCCACGAAATAGCACTTCACGCTATCATGTCTAATCGCAAACAAACAATAAAATCAATAACAAGAGAATTCATAGAATCTTGGATGACATATAATTCTCGCGCATGGAGAATAAGTCAGCCAAGAACAAATTTAAACATTAACATCTCATCTAGAGAAAGCACAATCCCTGTATTAATACATATCGGGAACATAAAACAAAATATTATAAAGACATAAATCCAAATAGAATACATCTAGGATTACATCAACAAAAGTTAATAGCTTATTTTCCCGAGATAATAATTATCTTAAAAAAGATTGTATAAACCAATATTAATCAACCAAATTTAATGGAATAAACCAATCCCTACGCAAAGAGCTATTATACAAAGTATTATTAATATCCGGATTATTTTGCACAAGTAAAACTACAGAATGATTATTTTTTGCTTTTGATTCATTTAGAAGATTTTTAACATCATCCACAGAATAAACCTGAGCACCATTAATGGAATTGATATACATTCCTATCTCAATCCCTTTCATTTCGGCTTCCGAATTTGGTTTTAAATCAACAATTCTTACCATCTTTTTGTCTTCATAAACAACATTCTGCAATGTTAATCCCAATATTTTTTCGCTTTTTTGTAATATTTTTGGATCCAAATTCATAGCATATACAGAACCATTTTCTAGTACTAACGAGACAGAACGTTTTTCCCCCTGTCTGCATAAAGAAAATTCAACTTTATCTTTAGGAAGATAAGATCTCACACTAAAAATAAAATCTTGTGCATCCTTTATAACCTTTCCATTAATTGCACAAACAACATCTCCTCTTTTCAAACCAACTTTATCTGATGGAGAATCCTTAGAAACATAGGTAATAATCACGCCATTTACATCTTTCAAACCAAGGGGTATAGCTAACTCTTGAGTTAACTCTTGAACGAAAAAACCAGCCCAACCACGATCAACCTTACCTTTTTTAATCAAGTAAGGTACAACTTGTTGGATAACAGAAGGCTGAATGATAAACCCAAAAGTACCATGTCCTGAAGGATTACTGTATATAAAACTACTCATGCCTACTACACGCCCCTTAACATTGAAGCATGCACCACCAGAACTACCAGAACCAATTGACGCATCAATTTGTATAAAACTATTCCCGTTTAGATTGCGAGAAAAATCAGCGCGCTTAAAAGACGATATGATTCCAGAGCTTACAGTTCCTTGAAGTCCTGCAGGAGATCCAATGGTGAAAACCGTTTCTCCAACAAAAATATTATATGTACTTTCAAATTCTACAGGACGAAATTTCTTTTTGCTTGTCACTTTCAATACAGCTAAATCAGTAATAGCATCCCTACCTATCAATTCTGCCGGCATATATTCCCCGTCTTCAACAAAGACAGTAAAACTAGCACCATCCTCAACAACATGATTGTTGGTAACAATATAACCATCCTCGCTAATAAAAAATCCCGACCCAACTGTATAATTGTTTCTAAAATTATCTCCTGATTCACGAGAATGGATTCTAAAAAATTTTTTCATAACACTATTATCAGGCCAATTTTTAAACTCCATAGCAGAAGGTTCTTTTTTTGTCACTACCACAGATACGACAGAAGAAGAAACACGTTTAACAACAGGAGATATGTCTGCAGACGAAACAGATTTAGCCTCTGAAATAGAACATATTCCACTCAAAACAACACATGCACTCACTATAACTGACAAAATACGACCGAAAGAAATATGAATTTTCAACATATATAAAAACTACACCCCTGAAAAAATAACTCTATAGTAAAAAAATCAAACAATTGAGCCTATGGAAGTAAACAACTAACCAAAAATGAATTTTTAGATAAAACAATTATAAATAATAAACTAAAATTACACTCATTATTCACCCACCCCTCTATTTTCCTAAATACTAATTATATTATAAACATCAACATAAAAAATGAAATATGTAATAATATAGTAACTAATAATATAAGGAGCACAATCAATTATACTATTAGAAGCATCACAAAGAATCAGAAGTTGTAAAGCTATATATAATGCTAATTTTATAGAAAATATCATTTCAATTCAAAATCACTGCATAACTTTCTATTGTCAAAAAGTATAATGTAAAATAGCAAAATTTTAAGGAATTATTAATAATTAATTCAAGAAAACACTAATCTAACAATCATTATGCATAACGTTTATATTGAGTAGTATCTTGCTTTTTTTTCGGAGATTCAGGGAATATATCCAAAACTCTAGTTTTAGGAAGTATTGCCATTACCTCAACTCCTTCATGTAACTTAGATTTGATCCGAAATTGTCCACCATGATTAGCTAGAATAGATTGAACTATAGGAAGACCAAGACCAGCTCCTTGTTCAGCACTTTTAATGTCTATAGAACCTTGCCCAAAAGTTGATAAAACTATTGGAATTTCTCCTTCAGAAATACCAGGACCATTATCTCTTATCGAAACATATTGTCCCTCTCCAGAAGTCCAACCAACTTTTACGTAAACCTTGCCGCCAGGAGAAGTAAACTTCACAGCATTAGAAAGAAGATTGAGAACAACTTGCCTCATACCTTTTTCATCAGCCCATACACAAGAAATAGTTGAATCAAGCTGCTGAAATATTTCAATATTTTTCTCATGTGCTCGCAACTGTAACATGATGATACACTCATTAACAATATTAACAAGAGATATAGCTGATTCAATAAGCTCATATCGACCCGCTTCAATTCTAGACAGATCTAATATTTCATTGATTAGATTCAAAAGATGCCGTCCAGAACGATGAATATCTCCTATATATTCCTTATAAATCGCATTATTTAATGGACCCATAGTCTCTAATTCTATAACCTCCGAAAATCCCAAGATGGCATTAAGAGGGGTTCTGAATTCATGCGACATTGAAGCAAGAAAATGAGATTTTGCACTATTTGCTTCTTCAGCGCGTTTCCTAGTCTCATCCGATATAGATTTTGCTACTTCTAATTCAGCAATAAGGTCATCCTTTTCAGCTTGGAAAGCAAGGATTTTTATATTAGATTTAAACAAGTGATATGTTATGTAAGTGAAAAAAGATAATGCCGTCGCAAGCATTCCAGCTAGGCTTATATCCAGTACATGCATGCTCATAGCTGCTTGAGTACTAAGCGCTACCAATACTGGGAAAAATGATAGAAAAACAGCATAAGGTAGCATAAAATTGGATAATGCACTAATGGACAATGCAATTAGAAGAGTAGCACTTTTATAGATTGTCAGATATTCAGGTGTCCAAGATCCCGGTTCAATCAATGTCAGAAGTGTCCAGCATAATCCTATTGCGATTTGGCCTACAAGAAGCAATATACGCCATATTCGCACTTTATCATTTTTAATATCACTAGAAATCACCTTGTGACCCAATGATAGATTGGCAGAATATATCGCCAGAGTCACAAGAGACCACATAGGCAACATAGAATCCTGGGTAAACCAAGTTCCTATATTAGCAACAAGCAATACAAATAGAGGTAAAATCGGAGAAACACGAAATAGAGACTCAACGTGTAGGTTTATGATTTCTCGATCAAAATCAGAGCTAGAAAGGTGGTCTATGCCCAAACTATACCTAGCATGAGCGATACGACGATGCATAATTTTCTGTTGAAATTTATCTGAGCCAGCCACTATATTCTTATCGTAATTTGACATAAATTTTTTAAAAATTTATGCTACATTAAAACCTCAAGTTACTGCTCCATAGTATGAACAGGAAGTTTAAAATAACATTAACATACTATTTGATCTTTTATTAGATAATAAGTTTTCATAAAATTCATATATAAAAAAATATCCAATGGTTTATTTTGTTTTTACAAACTAAAAAACTAATGATAATTATATAAATATAAAGTTTTATAATTGGAAACAAATCCATATTTATAATACTATAATTTAAATCACAATTTAATCATTATTTGTAATGTAAATAACCATCCATCAACAATATATCTAATTATAAATCTTATTTAGACTAGTTGATTAGATGTAATTAAATTATTATAGTTCTCCAATCTATGTTAAAAAGATAACTGTAAAATCCAGTCAATTTGTTCTATATCTAAAAAAGTAGGGGGGTTTATATTTGCAACAATTTTAAAAAATGTCTAAATTGAACGTTGAAATTTATTTAAATTCAATTTCCTATAAGACTACTTAAATCGTTGATAGACGAATAGCTCCTGAGTATAATTTGATTTAACTTTTGAGTTATAATAAAATAGCTTGGGTAATATGAACATCTTTTTAGAAGTAAGATTTACAATAAATTAACCATTTAGATGATTTATGACGGTGTTTTGCTATTGATTTTTTAAATTATCAACATCATATCAATTCCGTCATAGACTTATCATATAGAATACTGGAGAAATTCATGAATGATGAAAACATTGAAAAAGAAAATGTCTGCTCTGAGAAAGATTGCGCTCCTATAGAAGAGGAAACAACCACTGATCCCATTGAAGAAGCACAATCTAAAGCAAAGGAATTTCACGAAAAATATATACGTGTCGTCGCAGAAATGGAAAATCTTCGCCGTAGGACTGATCGAGAAAAACAAGATATTCAATATTATTCAAATACAGCATTCGCTCGTGATATGTTATCAGTTGCTGACAATCTTTCTCGTGCTCTTGATTATACTCCTACAGATGAAGAAAAAATTGTAAACACTGGCCTAAAATCTTTGATTGATGGCATAGAAATGACCAAGCGTGAAATGATATCTACATTAGAAAAACATGGAATAAAAAAGCTTGAATCAGATGGTAAGAAATTTGACCCAAATTTTCATCAAGCAATGTTTGAAGAACAAAATGAAACTATTCCCGCAAATACTATAATAAAAGTGGTTCAAGATGGTTATACTATAAATGATCGTGTTCTAAGACCAGCTCTAGTAGGAATTTCTAAAGGAATTCCAAATAATTTGCAAAAAAAGGAACATCTAAAGGATGATCCACAACCTATTGACAATGAAGATAAATCTGATCATGTAGGAAATGAATAAACTGCAAAATACTAATGATAAATTGATTCCTCAATAGAAACTTGCATTTCTTTCCTCGTAATGAGGAAAGAAATTAGCAAATCATAGGATAGAAATTAGATGATTATTATTTCTCAATAATAAACTTAAATGCATCAAATAATACTAAATTTTATTATGTAAGTTATATCTCAAAGAACAAAAACTAACTCAAATCTTTATCAGAAATTTTTGTATTGTTTTCCTGTCTTAAACGATCTCCATGTGGTTGTATGCCCGTAGTCACATATTGTATGGTTTCCGCAATATTGGTAACATGATCCCCTATACGTTCTATATTTTTAGAACAAAAGAGAAGATGCGTGCATAATGTTATATTGCGAGGATCTTCCATCATATACGTCAATAGCTCTCGAAACAATGACGTATGCATTGAATCTAATTCATCATCACGATTGCAGATTTCTTGTGCCTTTTCTGTTGATCGACTAACATATACATCTACAATTTCGGAAAGCTGTTCCAATGACAGTGTTGCTAAAGGTTCAATAGTTGAAACTAATTTTCTCGGAACACCTAAAGTTTGCAAAGCCAATACACGTTTCGCAGTATTCTTAGCCAAATCTCCAACACGCTCCAAGTCAGCAGCTATTCTAATTGAACCCATTATCTCACGCAGGTCAGATGCCATTGGTTGACGTTTAGCTATTGTGATAATAGCTTTATCACCTATATCCCTCTCTAGTTGATCCAAAACAATATCACTGTCAATGACCTTATGAGCGAGAACAGTATTTCCATCTATAAAGGCACGGACAGAAGAATCAACCATTTTTCTAGCAAGAACACCCATTTCAACAATATTTAGAAAAAGAAACTCCAGATCCTCATCATATGCAGAAATTATATGACACGACATAAATATCACTCCAACTTAAGAACAAATTATCAAAAAACTCAAAACAAATTTAACCAAAACGACCCATAATATAATCCTGAGTCCGTTGATCAGTCGGAGCTGTAAACATCTTATCAGTATCATCCTCTTCAACCAAATGACCCATATGAAACATAGCGGCACGTTGTGAAACACGAGCTGCTTGTTGCATAGAATGTGTCACGATTACAATTGTTAAATTTTCACGTAATTCATGAATTAATTCTTCTACAGAAGCAGTAGCAATCGGATCAAGAGCAGAACAAGGCTCGTCCATTAATAGTACTTCTGGATTAACCGCCAAAGCACGTGCAATACAAACACGCTGCTGCTGCCCTCCCGAAAGAAGATTAGCATTTTGAAAAAGTCTATCCTTAACCTCATTAAAAAGCCCAGATTTTTTAAGGCTCATCTCTACAATTTGATCTATTTCTGACTTATTGCTACCTAGACCATGTATTATGGGTCCATATGCAACATTGTCATATATTGATTTTGGAAATGGATTAGCCTTTTGGAATACCATTCCAACCCGAGCACGCAATCTCACAACATCAATAACAGATGAATCATAAATATTTTGACCATCAAGAATAATTTCTCCATTAAAAAAACAATTATCAATCGTTTCATTCATACGATTTAGACAACGCAAAAAGGTAGATTTTCCACAACCAGAAGGACCTATCAAAGCCATCACTGAATTTTTAGGGATTTTTAAATTTATATCAAATAATGCCTGTTTCTCACCGTAATAAACCGATACATTATTGCTTATAATTTTATGAATATGATTCATATAATATACCAAAAATCCTAACTACCATCGTTTTTTGAATTTATTACGTAGCCATAACATGGCTATATTAATAACTATTAAAAAAAGCAGGAGAAGCAATATAGAACCAAAAGTTCTTTCAACAAAAGACTTGTCTGCATCATCTGCCCATAAATAAATCTGTACCGGTAATGCTGTTGCAATATCCGTAATGCCATCTGGGTAATCCGTAACAAAAGCAACCATTCCTATAAACAAGAGCGGAGCTGTCTCTCCCAATGCACGAGCTAAACTAACAATCGATCCAGTTATAACACCAGGCATAGCCAAAGGCAAGACATGATGAAAAACAGTCTGAACTTTGGAGGCTCCCAAACCTAATGCAGCAGAGCGAATGAAGGAAGGAACTGTCCTCAATGCTACACCTGTAGAAATAATAATGCTAGGTAAGGTCATTAAAGCCAAAATCAAACCTCCAACAAGCGGTGTCGAACGTGGCATCTTAAAAAAGCTAATAAGCATAGCTGAACCAAGAATTCCATATACAACAGATGGAACAGATGCTAAATTATTAATATTAGCCTGAATAAAACTAGAAAATATATTCTTCGGGGCAAATTCCTCCAAATATATTGCAGAAGCAATACCCAAAGGCAAGGATATTCCTATTACTATTAACATCATATACAAAGATCCAACAATTGCCACGCCAATCCCAGCCTTTTCAGATCTAGTAGAAGTACCATTGACAAAAAAACCATAGTTAAAACGAGAAGATAGAACCTTATCTGCAATAAGTTGTCTCATCCACTTCAACTGACAATCAGATATCCTTCTAACATCTTCGGGTAAGGATAAATCTATATATCCCTTAAAAGCAGAGTCGATATTGCCACTAACAAGTAATGATAACTCCACTGTTTTTCCCACCAATGAAGGATCCTCAATTATAATGTTGCGCAGATTAAATCGTACTGTACTAGAAATCATATCATTTACTTGCGCCAGCAATTTATGTTCTGATTCAGAAACACCTAATTTACGTGCCAATGCATTACGAGCAAGAAGTCCATAATTTACCTTGTCCAAAATAGAAGGATCCGAAAAACGTTTACCATCTGGATCAATAATATTCTCTGAAAATTCTATCGGCAAATAAACATGTGTTTGCCATAACACACTAATACCCCTAAAAAAAACCGAATATAATAAAATAATTAAAAAAGAAAAAACAACCAAAACAGAGGTTATACAAGAACATCGAAAAAACCTTTCAGCAATATAACGACATCTTAATCTATCTTTGTTGAAGGAAAAAAAATTCATTCGTATTTTCTCTGATATTTCTTCATGATGTACATTGCATACATATTAAGGAAAAAGGTAATAAAAAATAGAGTCAATCCAAGAGCAAAAGCCACTAGTCTCTGTGGTGAAGTAAAATCAATATCCCCCGTCAATTGATTCATAATTTTAACTGTTATAGTTGTCATAGATTCAAAAGGACTAAATTGAATATTAGCAGAAATACCTGCAGCCAATATCACAATCATAGTCTCACCAATAGTACGTGATGCGGTCATCAAAATAGCTCCAGCCACCCCAGGAAATGCTGCTGGAAAAATTACATATCTCATAGTTTCTGATCTAGTAGCACCTAATCCAAGAGAACCATCTCTTAGTGAGCTAGGAACCGATGAAATAACATCTTCCGATAAAGATGAAACATATGGAATGAGCATAATACCCATAACTAAACCTGCTGTAAGAACACTCTGAGCTTCAATAAAATTTATATAGTTACCTGTAATCAAACCATTCATACATATTGATATATCTCGTAAAAATGGACCTACTACGGATAACGCAAATAAACCATACACAATTGTTGGTATCCCCGCCAATATCTCAGTAATAGGCTTGATAATTGAACGCAACCTCTTAGAAGCATATTCTGCCATATAAATAGCTATCAATAAACCTATAGGCACAGCAAATAACATTGCAACAAATCCAATGTAAAATGTACCTATTAATAAAGGAATAAGACCAAATTGACCTATAGAATTGGTAGAATTAGGGGATGAGAAGCGAGGATCCCAGACAGTGCCAAAGAAAAAATCTTTTGCAGGTATTATATAGAAAAAACTTAATGAGTTAAAAAACAACGAAAGTACTATCCCGAGCGATATAAAAATTGACAAAACAGCACACATCAATAATAAAAAAATCAAACATTTCTCAACCTTAATACGAACACACAACTGTGGCGTAATATTGGATATGGCATAAAAACATCCTATACAAGCAAGTAAAAGTATAAATAAGCTCATTAATACGTGACTCTTAAATGATAAATCTTCATAATAAAACGCAGCTTTAATCATCCATGGCTCAGGATTACTCACTAAAGCTATACCTTTATCACCTAGTAAATCATATATGCCAACATCTCCTTTATAAATTTTTTCTCTATCCGGAAGATCAATAACAGGTAAAATTCCTGCTATTTTACGCACCGTATCATAACAAAAATCCCGATCATTTTCATTTACAATCAATATGTTAGTAGAAAATCTTTCTCGAACTTGGTTATCAATGACATATGGAGAAGCAAGAAGCCAAACACACGAAAACAACAAGCAGGGAAGAATAGTATAAAGTAAAATGTAAATTCCATAATAACTCTCTTTAGAATAAAGACGAGTAATGTTGCGAGATATAAATCTTGCACGAAGACATCCAATAAAATAGGACATAAGCCCTAAAGGAACCATACCCAGAACAAATAACAAGAAAAACATTCCCTATTTAGTCAAAACAGCATATTTAACCACTGAATAAATTTTTTCAACCGAATCTTCTTAATAATTTCTTTCTAATCACAACAGAATCCCGAAAAATCTTTCTTTCTCTTTCAGAAATAGGAATCAAACCATATTTAACAAGCTGGGAATTAGATTCCATCATCTCATCTGATACACTAAATGCAACATACTCTCTAAGCCCAATAATATTACTAAAATGCTTTTTTTTCACATAAAAGAAAAGAGGTCGTACAATCGGGTATAAACCTGAAGTCACTGTGGAAACTGAAAGAATAACTCCATTAATAGGGATGATTTTTAAAACATCAGCATTGTTTTTATAAAAAGATAACCCTAAAAAACCAAAAACATTCTTATTTACTTTTATACGAGCCAAAGTCTCCGCATAATCTCCATCTACCTCAATAGCAAGACCATCTTTTCTAATCGATTTACACGCTATGTTTAATTGCAAATCATTATATTTTAAACAATTTTGCATCTTTGCAAAACTACCAGACCTAACACATCCTTCTTTCAAGACTTTCTGTTCTATGACCTCTCTAGTTCCGTGCTTATCACTAGGTATATAGATAGAAATATTAATTGAGGGCAAATCGGGTCTAATATCTGACCATTTTTTGAATGGATTTAATATAAGATTGCCCTTTATAAATAAATTAGCTGCTAATGCCATATAAAGATCTTCAATAGTTACAGAAAAGCTTTTCATATCTTTATCACTTACTAAAGCTATACCATCATAACCAATCGTCACTTCTTGAATGTCAGAAACCCCATTCTTATTGCATTCAGCTAACTCATTTTTAGTTATTTTGCGAGAAGAATTAACAATATCAACCGTATCCTCACCTACACCTTTACAAAAATCTTTTAAGCCAATACCAGATCCACCAGATTCTACCAAAGGAGTTTTGAATTTAGGAAAGTATTCTGTAAAACTTTCAGCTATAATTTTTGAATAAAGGAAGCATGTTGAAGATCCAGATATCCTAATTCGATCACGTGCAAAAGTTTCGGCATAAAAAATTTTGCCAAAAAGAACTACGTAAGCAACGAAACTGATGTAACCCTTCATAGAAATCCCTATAGCAAGTAGCCTTGTTCAAACCACTACGCACATACCCGCATTTCAACAAATGAAATTATATATATATTATATTATTCTCGTTGCAATAGAATTATTGAGATAAATAATGTCCAAATTTCTATCACATTTTATATTGCACATTTATTTCTCCCCCTCATTATACACAGAATTTCATAACTAATAATCAAAGATCAAAAACAATCGTTCAAATAAAATCCCAACTTACACACTAGTAAAAAAATACAAAAGCTTTAATTGTGTTCATTAAAATATATTATATTAACTAATAAAAATAAATCAAAACAACATACATACATATAAAATTTTTAAGCTCATAAAAAACAATCCTTTTATCCTCTTATTTTATAACCACCTTCAATATATTGCATAAAATATCTTAAATAACATAGGACAAAAAAATCTACAAATGTATTCTAAATACAACACCAACCGCATTAATCACCAAACTTCTATAAAATATTTCAAAAACAAAAAATAATATCCATAGATAAGTGATGATTTTTCTGTGATTTTATAATAGAGTTTATATAATGACGCTATGTTCATTAGAATTACTTTATTATATCTATACGATAAAATAATTAAAGCCACTTTAGCTCAGTAGGTAGAGCACATCACTCGTAATGATGGGGTCACGTGTTCGATTCACGTAGGTGGCACCATCGCAAAATAAATCCAAGTCACGATAGAAGTAGTTACCTAATCATAGTCTTCTTTGGAAGATACGGCATGCTTATTCATAAGGTTTACTTGCGCTATACCAAACACTAAAACAATGGGGAATATCCCTATAGTTTTAAAAGTAATCCACATTTCTGTAGAAAAATTGCGCCAAACTAATTCGTTTAAAAACGCTAAAAACAGAAAAAAAACAGCCCATCTAACAGTCAATTTATCCCAACCAGCACCATCTAAACGTATGATTTTAAATAAAAATAAACGCAGAAAATTTTTGCCAAACACATAACCAATAAACAAAATAGCAGAAAAAAGACAGTAAAGGATAGTTGGCTTAATTTTTATAAATCTTTCATCACGAAACCAAACAGTTAAACTTCCAAGGATAATCACAAATATTCCAGAAATAAGCGATATTTTGCTAATTTCATGAAATAAAAACCAAGAAATCAACAATGATAATCCTGTGGCAATAACAAAAAAAACAGTTGAAAGAAAAATTCCTTCACCAAAATTTGATAGAATAGGATAATGAATTAATAGATTCTGCCCATAGTAATTAAACAGCCAAAATACTATCAAAGGTCCAAACTCTAGTAAAAAACTAACACATTTATTTTTTGATGGTGACAATTTCACACTTCCTCCTTATCATGACAAGAGATCCCTACAATAGCATCTGCAAAATCTTTTGCCACGAAAGGAGCTAGATCCTCTATTCCCTCTCCAACGCCTATAAAGTAAACTGGGAGATGGTATTTCGTAGCAATAGAGACAAGCGCCCCCCCTCGTGCTGTACCGTCAAGTTTTGTCATAATAAGGCCATTTACTTTTGCCACATCACGAAACATCTCTACTTGACGCAAAGAATTCTGCCCAATAGTGGCATCTAAAACTTGTAGCACGCTATGAGGCGCATCATTGTCAAGACTTTTCAATATACGTACAATCTTACCAATTTCAGCCATCAAAGCCACATTATTGTGAATACGCCCTGCGGTATCAATAATAAGAACATCTATATTTTTCATCTTCGCCTGCTTCATAGCTTCATAAACAAGAGCAGCGGCATCTGATCCAATTTTAGAGCCAACAAAATCAGATGAAGTACGATCTGCCCATATCTTTAGTTGCTCAACAGCTGCAGAACGGAATGTGTCTCCCGCAGCAAGCATTACTTTTAATCCAGCATCAGATATTTTCTTAGAAAGCTTCCCTATAGCGGCTGTCTTTCCAACACCATTTACTCCAACGACAAGAATAACATGAGGCCTATGGACAAAATCTGTCGGAAAAGGCTTTGAAACTGTCGACAATATTTCACTAATTTGAGCAGATATATCTGTTAATACACATTTAATAGAAACATCCTTCGTATAACGTTTTCCAATTAAAGCACCCACTATTCTCTGCGAAACTTCCGCCCCCATATCAGAACGAATTAACAAATCCTCCAATTCTTCTCTACTACTATCATCAATCTTCCTTGCTGATATAATATCTGCAATTCCCTCTTTTATCTTCAAAGAAGTTGCCGTAAAACTCTTAGCAATCCTGAATAAATGAGATGTTACAGAATGTCGTTGATCATCCAACTCACCTTTTGTACAAGACTTTTGCACCATTTCCACTTTTGAAGAGTTCAACAACTTCCCATCTGATAAATGAGGCGCAGAATCAATAGAAGAGCTTGTTTTCTTAGAAGACTTGTTTTTTCTAAAATAGTCAAATAACACCGCTAAAACAATCCTGAAAAACTATAAAATAAGGGCAACTTACAATAAACCATAATCTCATATTAATACAATATATTATATTTATGAATAATCTGCATAGCCTACTAAAATACATAAATAAATGATTTGTGCCAGTTGAAAAAAGATATTCCAACACGTAATACCAATTAAAGAAAAGCCTGACTTATGTCAAAAACCACTTTCCAGTTATTGTGTCAAGCTTTCCGTCCCATTTTTTCTCCGCTGTTCCAGTCATAATAACGTGATTATCATGACGCCATTCAATTAAAATATTTCCACCATACATATTAACTGATAAAGAACGATTGGTGTTTTCAGAACATACGGACGCAACAACAGAAGCACAAGCCGCCGATCCACAAGCGGCTGTTAAGCCAGCACCGCGCTCCCAAGTACGCAAATCAATTGAAGAAGGAGATGTAATACGAGCTATTGAAAGATTAATCCCTTCCGGAAACATAAAATGATTTTCTAAAAGACTGCCAAAACCACCTAAATCATAACGATATACATCATCTTGAACAAAAAAAACTGCATGAGGATTTCCCATAGAAACAATAAAAGGTGACCTCAAAAAAATATGATTAATGGGCCCTATGTGAAATTTAGCTATATCAACATCATCTAATGGTTGGGACAAAGGAATACTTTGCCAATCAAATATAGGCTCACCCATATCAACGGATATGTAATTATCGTTGTTTTCTTTGGCTTTGAGAAATCCTCTCAATGTTTCAAAAACAAAAGATTTCTGCTTCGTTTTCAAAGAAAGAAATCGAACAACACATCGCATTCCATTTCCACAAGATTGTGCCTCTGATCCATCACGGTTTATAATACGAATAAAAGCGTCAATATCCTTTCTTTTAGAATCATGAATGACCATCATTTGATCAAAATTAATACTATCATCTGAAGATAAGACTTTGATAACTTGTGGCTTTATGAAATCGCTTCTATTTCGCATATCAACAACAAGAATTATATTTCCTATCCCCTCCATACGTGCAAAGTCCACCATAGATGATTGCATCTATCCCTCCCTTATTACATTTTAAACACTGATTGTTGCGACATAATTCCGATAATGATCCAAAGCATACACTCAAAACTTGACTCACAAAATTTTCAATGATTTAGTGACAGAGCGAGGCTAGAATAATGATGATAATTATAGGGTTAAATACAATTTTATTATTTAGTGTTTTTTTAAATCAAGTGTCCATTATTTATCTGTATAATTCTACTAGAAGTATTAGCATAGATCTATAAAAGAAAATTGCAATCAGGGGATAAATGAAGTGTTTGATAACCTACAAGAACATCTTGGGTCTATTTTTCAGAATATTACTGGGAGAGGAAGCTTATCAGAAGCAGATATCTCAAAAACCTTACGGGAAATACGTCGTGTTTTTATAGAAGCGGATGTATCGCTTGAAGTAGTTCGTTCTCTAACTAATAGAGTGCAAGAAAAGGCAAAAGGAGAAAAGCTCCTAAAAAGTATTAAACCTGGACAAATGGTTGTTAAGATAATCCATGATGAATTGGTAGAAATACTAGGCAAGAAAAATGAGGGCTTAGATCTTAATGCACCATCCCCTATTGTGATAATGATGATAGGACCACAAGGATCTGGAAAAACAACAACAACGGCAAAAATTGCTAATCGTCTAAAATCTTTACAAAAAAAGAAAGTATTAATAGCTTCTCTTGACGTATATCGTCCGGCAGCACAAGAACAACTGCGATATCTTGGGGAAAAAATTCAAGTTGATACTCTGGAAATTATACCTGAACAATCTCCTGCGGAGATATCGGCACGTGCACTACATAATGCTAGTTGTGGTGGTTATGACGTTGTGATTTTAGATACAGCAGGACGTACCCATATCAATGACGCTCTCATGCAAGAAATAAAAGAAATTAAATTTATAACCAAACCTCATGAGATTTTGCTAGTAGCAAATGCATTAACCGGACAAGACGCCGTTAATATAGCCCGTAAATTTGACAACACCATTAATATCACTGGTATTGTGCTAACCCGCATGGATAGCGATGGTCGTGGTGGAGCCGCTCTTTCAATGCGCGCAGTTACTGGAAAACCAATTAAAGCCATATGTGCTGGAGAGCGAATAGAAGATTTAGAGGATTTCTTTCCCGAAAGAATTGCTAATAGAATTCTCGGGATGGGAGACGTTGTTTCTCTGGTTGAAAAAGCTACTCAAAATTTAGACAACGAAGAAGCATCAAAAACAGCAAAAAAAATCTCCAAGGGTAAATTTGACCTTGATGATTTAGCAAAGCAATTTCGCCAAACACAAAATATAGGTGGAATCGGATCCATTTTAGGAATGTTGCCTGGAGTAAATTCCTTTAAGAAAAACTTCATGCCTCCGGGGGTTAGTGACGATACAATTAAACATAACATCGCGATTATATCTTCTATGACGAAAGAAGAACGTATAAATCCAAGCATTATCAAACACTCCCGTAAGCAGCGTATAGCAAAAGGATCAGGAACTGATGCTATAAAAATCAATAAGCTTTTGAAGTTATACCGCCAAATGGCAGATATAATGAAATCTATGAAAGGTCAAGATGGCGGTGAATTACATCATAATATAATGGGAAATCTAAAAGACAAAGTAGGGCTTGGTAAAATAGGGAGATTGCCATATATCTGATAGAAGTTGTTGTCACGAACTTATATATCTTCACACAGTTATTTTTGTACCCAATTACAAAAAAATATTATTTATATTAGGAGTACTATGTTTGTTCTTCATCCAAATAATCAATCATAAGATCATTTACATCTCTTGGCGATATAAAGAAATTTAAAATAGAATGTTACAATTTACAAATAACACCTTTGACAACAAAACGATTTTTTTTTAAACATGATCATCATATTTCTACTTTATAAATATTTGTAAATGTCGGATCATGTAGTATATCTATTATATACTATCTATACCAATGTAGAAATTTATATAATTTAACAGTTATCTTGATTATTTATAAATGATTATTAATCTAGGGTAGGTTTAAGAAATTTAAGTAATATAAAGGTTTTGATCAATATAAAAACCATTTTTCTGAGAAGGACATAAAATAGTGGCAGTAAAAATTCGTCTTGCTTGTGGAGGCACTAAAAAGCGCAAACACTATCGTATTGTAGTTGCAAATTCTAGTAGCTCTCGTGATGGAAAATTCTTAGAAAGGATTGGACATTGGAGTCCATCTCTTTCAAAAGAAGACCCTTCAAGGCTTGCAATTAATTTTGAGCGTGTCCAATATTGGATAAGCAAAGGAGCTCAACCAACAGATCGCGTTATATTCTTTATGAGCAAGGCTGGAATGATTAACCAAAAGCCTAGAAATAATCCCATAAAAGCCAAGCCTAAAAAGAAAGCCTCTGCACGCCTTGCAGCCCAACAAAAAGCAGAAGAAAATGCAACTGCATAGAATAGCAATTCTGCAATTTGGATTAAATCCATGATTTGAAAATATTTAAATCATTGATTTAATGCACGTTTGAGGTACATCATGGCAGATCCTGAAAAACTTGTCCTTATGGCTACTATCAGAACAGCCCATGGATTGAAAGGAGAGCTTAACGTCACGTCATATGCAAGCAATCCAGTGGAATTAAACCGATATGGTATCTTGTATTCAGATGACGGCAGAGAATTTAAAATATTGAACATATACAAAAAAACCAAACGGGTGATAGTTCTTTTCGATGGAATTAGCAACCGAAATGATGCTGAAAAACTTCGTAATCTCAATTTATATGTTAAACGTCAGAGTTTTAAAGATGAAGAATTAAAAGAGGATGAGTTTTTTCATGCTGATTTAGAAGGAATGAAAATATTTGACGCTACGGGCAAATACTGGGGCGCTATCTGCGGTATATATGATTTTGGAGCTGGCACTGTTATTGAGCTGTGTGGAGATACCTTGAAAAAGAAGTTTATGCTACCGTTTACAAAAACCGCAGTATTGGATATTGATATGAACGAAAATAAAATGTTGATTGATCCTATAGCTGCAGGATTATACGATATGAATATGAAAAAAAACAATATTGAATCTCAATCAGATTCAGTAGAAAGTGTATCATGACTTTTCGCGCTACTATAATAACACTATACCCAGAAATGTTCCCTGGACATCTAGGCAAATCAATGTCTGGAAAGGCGCTTGCGCGCAATTTATGGTCTATTGATACTGTTCAAATACGAGATTTTGCCCTAGATAGACACCGTACAGTAGATGATACTCCTGCAGGCGGTGGAGCAGGAATGGTTATCAAGCCAGATATATTGGGGAAGGCAATTGATCACGCAACATCTAAATATGAGCAAAAAGATATTCCTCGTATACTAATGAGTCCTCGTGGAAAACCTTTAACACAAAAACGAGCAAAACAACTCGCAACCAATTCCGGTGCTATTATTATATGTGGAAGATTTGAGGGAGTTGATGATCGTGTTACAAAGGCACGCAATCTTGAAGAAATTTCCATAGGAGACTATATCCTTTCAGGAGGAGAACCCGCAGCTCTTATCCTACTTGATACCGTAGTTCGTCTGATTCCTGGAGTTATGGGAAATATAGAATCATCAGCTCATGAAAGCTTTGAAAATGGGCTATTAGAATTTCCTCAATATACTAAACCTAGAGTATGGGAAGGGTTGGAGATTCCGCCTGTCCTTAATTCTGGAAATCATGCAAATATCAGAAAATGGCGTGAAGAAGAATCCTTTATATTGACAAAAAAATATAGGCCTGATCTTTTGTTAAAGAAAGATATATCGAATGTACAATAGTCAAATTAATCTATTTATATACCTTCTGATGAATTAAACCAGCATTCATGATATATAGTGTTATTAGGTAGTTATAGCAAAAAACTATAAAATAAGAATGGTGAATATGAAAATAGTGCGTTAAAGTGATGGTGGTATTATTATAATTATAAAAACGGAGATGATTTATGAATATTATTGATGAACTAGAGTGTGAGGAAATAGCGAGGATAGAATCTAAACGTGTATTACCAATGTTCTCGCCTGGAGACACAATATGTGTCAAAACAATCGTTCGCGAAGGAAGTAAAAATCGTATTCAAGCTTACGAAGGAGTCTGTATAGCTCGTTCTGGTCGTGGAATTAATAAAAATTTTATCGTTAGAAAAATAAGTGGGAACGAAAGTATTCATCGTCTTTTTCCTTTGTATTCTCCATTAATACAAGATGTCGTGGTCGTACGTCGTGGAAAAGTTAAGCGTGCTAAGTTATATTATATGAAAAGCCTCCGAGGAAAAGCTGCCCGCATCGCAGAAAATACTGGAAAACGCGCAAAGTATCTCAATGATCAGGCTCGTAAAACTGCAACCTCTAAAAAATCGGCATCAATATAGACGCATATTAAACGATATTTAGTTAATATTTGAACAGATAGATTTCTTGTAGACAAAAGATGATTTTTTAATTTGTCGAAAACAATATCATTTGTGGCTTTTATTGAGTCTTGATTTTATTGCCATTTAAAATATAACTATCAACACTTTTTATGTATATGATAGATTGTTGCAAAATATTAGAGGATTTGAATGAAAAAATCAGAGGTTATAGGATTATCAGGCTTGGTTCTATGGCATTAAATATTGCTCTGACCGTGTTTGGAAAAGGGTTTCAAATTGGTGGTTTATACTCATAAGCCAGAATTAATCGATATTTTCGTCATAAAAACCAACCATGGTTTCTAAAAAAGTTATCGTAACAAAAACTCTGCAACAAATGGTAAGGTCTCTTTATCCTCATCACATAATATTTATTATGATAACAGATATGAAGCCAATTGATCAGCTAATAGAAAAATTATAATCGCTATTATTTGCCAAGGAGATACTGGTCTAGTTAATCAAATATCCCTGGAGTTAAGTGGTTATTTTTCAGCCTAAAATACATGATAATTAAACTCTTATTTAATAAAAAATCACTGATAAATACTATAAGTCTATTTACCCTATCACTAAAATATTGATGGTATTATCGTATATGACACCGATCAAATTATTGCTTATACACAAAAATTTTTAGCAATGGGGATAGCCTACCAGCAATCTAAATGGGAATTTACAAATATCAATAAACTACAAATAACTGGCGTGAAGTATGATTTATTCAATAACTTCTTTTTAAATAGATAACATAATCACTAAAATGATCTCAAATACTCCCGAAAAAAATAAAGCGAAATAATATCCTTAGAGTTATGACATATTGTATATGGATACCCTATTCCAAAACTTCCGCAGCTTCTTTACTTGTTTAATAATTGAAAACCAATTTCAGGTAACTGCAAATCTAATCCTAGAACATCTATATTGTTTTATATTTCATAGGGAGAAAGTCATGGATTTTGGAATAAATCACTATGATTATACTATCACAAAATGTTATAATTAGCTGGCTTACATTTTTTTGCTATTGATCTGGCAAGATCTTCCATTAAATGAAAATAGAGATTAGGACCAGCAGGAAGCAAAATACCTTCTGGATCAAGTATTCCCACATTAACACCAGTGTCATCTGTAATGGATTTTATAATTTTAGAATCAAATTCTGGTTCATAAAAAACGCAAGATACATTTCCTGAAATTATCCCATCTTTAATTCTTCGGAAAGATTTTGCCCCCGGAGATACTGACCTTGGCATTACTGACTCAGTAATGTTAATCCCATAGTGACTCTTAAAGTGATGATAAGCACCATGAAAAACAACTATTTTTTGTTCTAAAACCGGCTGTAAAATTTCGTATAATAATTTATCCAATTTTTCTAATTTAACTACAAATTCTTTTTCATTTTGTTCATAAACTTTTTGGTTATATGGATCCTTTTTGATAAGTTCCATAGCAATAACATGAGCTATATGCTTTGTATTAGTAGGATCCAACCATAAATGCATATCATATATCTCAGACCCATGATCATGATCCCCTCTTTTATAATTACCAAAATCCAACCAACTTGGCTTCTTTTTATGTAATAAAATTTTATGCAAATTCGGAGAATTAGAAAGTGTTATAATATTTGATGTCTTATTAAAAGAACTCAATGGCTTTTCTAAAAAACTTTCAATTTCCGAACCAATCCAGAAAATAAGATCTGCATTATCTAACATAATTCCATCTGATGGACGTAAACTATATTCATGAGGAGAGCTGTTATCTTTTACAAGTAAGATGGGATTGCCTACCCCATACATTATGGAAGATACTATTGAATGGACTGGCTTAATAGAAGCAACCACTCTCAAAGAATTTGCCATTGCCATATTACACATAAAGAACGAAAAAATAATCAATATAAAAATGTTTTTCATAGTATATAATCCTGTTTATTATAAGATACTATAATAATATCAACAAATACAATGGAGTATATTTATCTTAGTTATGCCTACCTGTTCATCTATCCCCTTAATAAGTTTAATCAACACAAGCATCCACAAGAACGGACAGAATATTTTGCACAATATCAACTTCACCATAAAATCTGGCGAAATAGTCACCTTAATAGGTCCTAATGGATCTGGAAAATCGACAGTTGCTAAATTAGTTACAGGAGTGATCAAACCCAGCGCGGGCAGAATAATACGCGACAAAAGCACAATTATAGGATACGTCCCACAAAAAGTCACTATAGATAACACATTACCTTTAAACCTTATGCGATTCGTTACTCTAACCGTTTCTACCTCACAAAACGATATTTTGCAAGTACTTGATAAAGTTAATTTAACAGGGAAACAAAACAGAAATATCAAAGACCTTTCAGGAGGTGAATTTCAACGGGCACTGCTTGCAAAAGCCTTATTACGTAAACCCAATTTGTTAGTTCTAGACGAGCCACTACAAGGAATTGATTTCCCAGGGGAGTTGGCATTATACGAACTTATAACATCAGTTCACCAATCTACAGGTTGTGCCATACTGCTCATATCTCATAATTTACACATGATTATGGCTTCTACAAATACTGTCATCTGCTTAAATCATAAAATTTGTTGTAAAGGTACACCTCAAACCATCAAAGACAATGAGGAATACATTCGTCTTTTTGGTCCACGTGCAACAGAAATATTAGCAATATATAATCACAAACATGATCAATAATATAATCAACTACCATATCAATCATTTATACTATAGACTTAGATGTAAGTAATGGATAGAATGGCGGGATGTATAACGAATTTTTCATTCGTGCTTTGCTTGCTGGAATTGGAGTAGTTTTATCAACTGGCCCTCTTGGATGCTTTATCGTGTGGCAACGCATGGCATATTTCGGAGATACCATAGCTCACTCAGCGCTGTTGGGAGTAGCTCTCTCATTGATGTTTGAGGCGCCTTTGTCACTTTGTATATTCTTTATAGCAACCTCCACATCTCTGATACTGATTAAAATACAGAAAAATGAATATCTATCTTCCGATTCCATCCTTGGGATAATTGCCCATTCGACACTATCATTGGGACTAATCATGTTATCATTTATTGATTGGATTCGCTCAGATCTTACAAGTTTTTTGTTTGGAGATATATTGGCAGTGAATAACAATGATATCATCCTTATATGGAGCATCGGAATCATAAATATCATTATATTAATAAAAATATGGAAACCGCTTCTAGCTACAACTGTAAACTATGAACTCGCAAAGGCAGAGGGTATTAATCCAGAAAAAAATAAGTTAATTTTTACAGTCATAACAGCCCTGATGATTTCTATTTCTATAAAAGTCATTGGAATTACACTTATAACATCCCTGTTGATATTGCCCACAGCTACAGCGAGACGTTTTTCAAAATGTCCTGAAAATATGGTTATAATATCAACAATAATTAGTATCTTTGGCGTAATTGTTGGTCTATATGGATCATTGATTTTTGACACCCCTTCAGGACCATCTATAATAATCGCAAATTTGCTATTTTTCTTATTCAGTTGTATTCCAACGCCTAGAAAACGTTTGTTTAATAAAAAAAATATGTAATACACTCCAATCAAAATAAAAAAATATATTAGAATGAATAATATTGAAATTATTAATAGCCAACATACTAGAATATAAGGATTCTTTATTTATTATCACAATATATATGAAAAAGTTTGATTAATTTAATATTGTATTATATATTGCTAGCTAGTTGCCCTGTTTATAGGTTGGGCTTTAACATCATGTCCATACCCACCCTATATGGAGGACTTTCCTGTATTAAAGGATTAATTATATGAATAATCAAAAAATTCATGATCTGCTCAATAAACTCATGAACATTGAGTTCGAATCTCATTATCATTATATGCAAGCTGCTGCTTGGGCTTCCTACCGTAATTTTGATGGGTGTAGTAAGTTTCTCTTGGATCATGCCAAGGAGGAACATTCTCATGTAAGAAAATTATTGGAATATATAAATGATCTAGGAGCAAATGCAATTTTCTCTGATTTGCCAAAACCCAATGTAGAATCTAATACAGTTGAAGATTTATTTGCATCAATATACCAACGTGAAGTCGATGTAACAAAGGCATACGATGATGCTATAGTATGCGTATTAAATGAAAAAGATAATCAGACATTGAGCTTTCTACAGTGGTTCGTTAATGAACAGCATGAAGAAATGACCTTGTGCCGTCGTATCTTGGACATAATAAACCTTATAGGATCTGGACCTCATACACATTATCTAATTGATATAGAAATAGGTAAAATGACTCAAAGCAGGTAATTTGCATATTTTGTTGTTTATGAACTAGATGAATTACTTAGACGTATAAAAAAGTTGTTGAATAGTTTATATTATTCTGTAGTTCATTAATTAATATTAAGATTGTTTATTAATGAATTATGCATGAGTGTTCTTGTTATTTTCGCAATAAGAATTAATAGATATTTTGTAAAATGACTATATGATATATTGTTTCATTTTTTAGATAGTGACTAATAGTGAGTACGACTTTGCATATGACTTGGTCAGATAATGTAGACTAATGTTCTGCTTGGATATGAATAATCGGCAAGGATATATCTGGATTATAAGATGTTTTGAACATTTATTATATTAAGTCATACTTATTACTGGATATTAAAAGACACATACCCATAAAGATTCATAATAATACGCACCATGCTGGTTTTGCTAATCTCCTATGCATCATATTGATTAAGGATTTTAAATAGGTTAACAAAAGCCTTTTTGATATTTTTAGATAATATAATAAATTATAAAAAACTGTTTTTATGGCGATGTGCTTCGTGTAAACAGGTTAAAATTAAACATCCAAATAATCTAATAATTATAAAGATCCTATTTTGCTATATATTTTATAATTTTATAAAATATACTTCATGGATTTCTCCTCATTATTAAATAAAACAAAAAATATTAACTGTTATCCTATCTAATTTTCAAATTGATATAGTGGATATACTAAAAATACTATTTAAAATTATCCATTATGTTTATAACTGCTGGACCCAAAATAACCATTAACAAAACAGGTAAGAAAAAAAGAATCATCGGAACTGTTAACTTTGGTGATAAAGCTGCTGCTTTTTTTTCTGCTTCGGTCATACGCTCAGATCTAGTTTCATCAACTAAAACACGCAGAGAATCGCCTATTGATGTTCCGTAACGATCTGATTGTATTAATGATTGCATAACATTTCTTATACAATCCATTTGCGTACGATGATAAAAATTTTCAAATGCAGCTTGCCTACTAGGAAGAAATGATAACTCAGCTGTAGTGAGCAACATCTCTTCAGAAAGAGCAATCGATTGTCCACTTATTTCTTCAGCAACACGACGCAAAGACTGATCTATTGAAATACCTGATTCAACACATATTAGCATCAAATCAAGAGCATCTGGCCAAGCACGCTTTATAGACATCTGCCGCTTTGTCATCAAATTAGATATAAAGATACTAGGCAAATAAAATCCAACAATACCTATCAATAGTGCAGCCATACCACGCATAGGAAATGAATGATTCGATAATTTATCATATCCAAATATCCATATTATCCCCATTACAAGAAAAATACACGGAATAACCATACGAGATACTAGCAAAATATTTAATGAATATTCAGATCTAAAACCAGCAGCCCGAAGTCGATTAACAGTGTTGTCATCCATCAACAGAGATTTAAGATTCAACTGTTTAACCAATTGTCGCAAAGAATTACTGTCGCGTGTACGCAATCCAGAGCCCGAAGAATTTGCCAAAAGCACGTGTTGTTTCTTACGTAACATCTCTCTTTCTACAGCAACAGACTTCATACGTTTTTCTAAATTATCACCACTCAACGATGGTAAAACTACAGCATAAATTAGAGCAAAAACTGAAATTGCAGTAGCTATAGCAATTGCTATATCCACAGTATCAATCATGGAAAAAATATATAAATGCATTTTATACCTTATAAATTAAACTTCAAAATTTATCATTGAACGCATAACTAATATGCCGACAAGCATAAAAAATGCCGCAACTCCAAGAAGCATGTGTCCTCTTGGATCTACGAAAAGAACCCGTAAATATTCTGGAGATGTAAAGTAAACAAGTAAAGATACAATAAAAGGCAATGATCCTATTATCCATCCTGAAGCTTTTGCTTCCATAGCAAGAGCTTGAACTTTTGCTTTCATCTTCTTTCTATCACGCAAAATTTTTGATAAATTAGATAAAGCTTCAGATAAATTACCGCCTGATTGAGCTTGAATAGAAATAACCGTCGCAAAAAAAGCTACTTCCTGTAGTGGCATATAGCGAACCATACGTGCAACACTTTCAGATACACTTAAACCCAAATGTTGAGCTTCAACAACACGACGAAACTCCGTCTTCACCGGATCTGGAGACTGATTTACGATAACAGCGATTGCATCAGATACCGGTAACCCAGAACGAACTGAACGCACTATTATATCCAAAGCATTAGGAAATTCGTCTAAAAACTTAGCCTGCCTCTTCTTTATAATAAACTTCAACAACAAACGTGGCAAAATCAATGCGGATGACAGCGATATACAAGCAATAACAAACAAACTATGCACTAAAATTAACGCTATAATCCCTGAAAAAAATCCTAATACACAGCTGCTAATGTAAAAATTATTCTTGGAAATAGGCAATCCCGAATAAGATATTAAAGATGACAATACAGCCTTATTCCCAAATTTTTTCTTATTATCTTCCTCTATTTTCTGCATCGCTTCTAACAATGCCTTACGACGTTTTACTCCCGATGAATTAGATTTGCTTTTATTATTCTTGTCAGATTTTGGATTTTTTTTTGAATCAAGTATAGAATTAACATCATCTGTTTGAGAATAGAAAACAGAATATACTAAAGCAAATACCGAGAAAGAAACCAGCACTACAATAACTAGTATTCCAATATATTCCATGTTTATCCTCCTAGGTTTTGTCCTTGTTTTTCTATAGATTCAAGAACTTCTGCCAATCTTTTTTCTTCACCATATTGAGCAGCTCTATCCCAAAAACGAGGACGAGAAACACCTGGGCACACATGACGACCTACAAGATTTCCTGATCCATCTTCTCCCGTAATCTCATACTTAAGAAGATCTTGAGTAATGATAACATCCCCTTCCATACCAACAACTTCACAAACATTCGTAATCCTTCTGGAGCCATCTCGTAATCTTTGAGTCTGAACAATCACATCCAAGGAAGTAGTAATAATTTCTCTAACCATACGGGATGGAAGAGAAAATCCCCCCATAGCAATCATTGTCTCCATCCTACCAAAGCTCTCCCTAGGATTATTAGCATGGATAGTCCCCATAGATCCATCATGTCCCGTATTCATAGCTTGCAATAAATCCAATACTTCTGGACCACGAACCTCTCCTAAAATGATACGTTCTGGACGCATACGTAAACAGTTCTTAACTAAATCACGCATAGTTATCTCACCTTCACCCTCAATATTGGGAGGACGAGTCTCTAATCGAACCACATGTGGCTGTTGAAGTTGAAGCTCGGCAGTATCTTCACAAGTAATTATGCGTTCATCTTGATCTATATACCGAGTTAAACAATTAAGTAATGTGGTTTTTCCAGAACCAGTACCACCAGAAATCAATATATTACATCTAATACGACCTATTATCTGCAACAACGATGCCCCTGCAGCTGTGATGGCACCAAAGCTCACTAAATGATCTAAAGTCAGCTTATCTTTTTTAAACTTACGGATAGTCAAAGATGGGCCTTCAAGGGCAAGAGGAGGAATAATCACGTTTACACGAGAACCATCCGGCAAACGTGCATCACATATAGGGCTCGCCTCGTCTACACGACGACCCACCTGATTCACGATACGTTGACATACCGAAAGAAGCTGTTGATTATCCCTAAAATTAATACCTGTCTCAACAGTTTTACCTTTAACTTCAATGAATATTTTATTCGAACCATTTACCATGATATCAGCGATATCATCCCTAGCAATAAGAGGCTGAAGCGGACCATATCCTAAAATATCATTACAAATATCTTCAAGAAGATCTTCCTGTTCGTCAGCCGACATGGATATACCCTTGATACCAATAACCTCATTAACAAGATCACCAATCTCTGCCTGAGCAGATTTTGGATCATATTGAGAAAGTTGGGTAACATCTATCATTTCGATAATAGTCGTAAAAACTGTTGCCTTTATTGCATAATAATTAGGATTACGACGCTTTAAATCAGCAATTATTTCTGATTCAGGAGGTGATTTTACAAAGGAATCTTTATCATTTTCATGATGCTGAATCTCTTCTTTCTGCGTAAAATTAAAGTTTTCTCTTTTTTCCGTTCCAGGCAATCTCTTATCACGTCTTCCAAACATATGTATATATCCTGTAATGCAAATAACTCATTTTCTTTTAAAAAAATTCCTGATCTTTCCATATATACCTTGATTTGATTTATCTATAGTTACACTATCAGTAATAATATGAATAAAATTCGAAAACATCTTGGTAATAGAAGATTTAGGATATATATCACAAATCATTTTCCCATAATTAGCGGCAATACCAAAAATAGCACTATCAAAAGGAATGACTAAAGAAGATTCTACACCTAATGATCCACAGAAATCATCAATAGAAATTTCAGGTCTCTTTGGCATACCCACTTGATTTAGAATAAGATAAGGAGGCTTATCATTAGGTCTCAAACGTTTTAAAACATCAATTAAATTTTTAGAATTACGTAATCCTGGAAGATCAAGTGTAGTAGTTATTACTACCGTATCACTTGAAACAAGGATATCACGTGTCCAGTGATTCCATAAATGAGGCATATCAATAATTGTAAATGGACAAGATCTTTGCAATATATCAAGTATTCGGCAAATAACATCACTATCAAAATCATACGTACGATCCAACATAGATGGAGCAGTTAAAAGTGATAAATTATCTGTATATGACAAAAGCAATTGATCAATAAAGACCTTGTCAACTTTTCCAGATGCGTAAATGGCATCCGAGATACCTTTTATAGGATCTCTATCAAAATTAATATTGACAGTGCCATATGGGAGATCAAGATCTGCTAAAACAGTTCCCCTTGCAAAAATAGAGGCAATACTAAAAGCACAATTATGCGCTATGGTTGAGGATCCCACACCTCCCTTCGACCCTATAAAAGATATAGTTTGCCCGAATGATTCTTCCTCAGTATTATCTTCGAAAATCTTACCAATTACCCCAATCAGATCTTTAACAGACAATGGTTCAATCAAATACTCAGATACTCCATTGGCTATTAGTTCTTTATACAGCGTCACATCATGGGTATCCCCTATTACAATAACTTTTGTATTAGAATCACAAACGTCAGCTAAAGCACCTAAAGATTGTAAAATTTCTCCAGGACTTAACTTAGTTTGAACAATGATCAAATCAGGAGTAGCAGAGTTAGAAAACATGCTAACAGCTTCGGCTATCGATCCTTTCGTAAAAGTTATACTAATTTGACTCATCTTGGGATCAATCTTAGATTTCTCTACTACTGAGCACAAAGTATCGGTTATACAAAAAGCGTGAACAGATACGCCTGGCAAAGAGTATTTGCTCTTAATAAAAGCACTATCACTATTCTTTTTGGTACCAGACTTCCTATCAGAATTATATTCAGTGCTAATCACCGTTTATCCTATAATCATGTATTGTTACAACTAATCTGCAAATTAAGAATCTTCACGTATTCCACCCTTAAATATAATTTCATCATTAGGTCTGGATATACTATTATGGTTTTTGTATTTGATTATTTTCTATAACCTTCATACGATTATCTGAATCAGGATATGTCATTTCCCGTGGAGAAAATAGATCCAAAGGATTTTCTGCCTGTACCGCCCAATTGTGATGGAAAGAACAACCGTAATTAGCCCAATGTCCATTAAATGAATCGTCACTAAGCATATCTCTTGGCCATAAACCACACTGCCTAACATACGGTCTCATTGCAAAATAACTCAGTCTAATAGTATCAATATCAAGTCCATAATCAGCATCGTACAATCTATTAGAGATGAATCGAAATGGAATACCATAAGAAATGATGATAGAATGAATACTCCCAACAGCTTGTTGTATAGCGTTAGAAGAGACAGTAGGACTTGGAATCATTATAAATAAAACGCTTGAACTATCAGCTTTATATGAAGCTAAGAAACCCCTTATTGAATCAATCATCTGTTGATTCATCTTCCATCTTCCAGACAAAAACTTCAAATCTAAAAATTTTTCCTGCTTTTTCATAACAACTGGATAATTTGAATCACGATCAATAATAGGAGGTGTCATATTTAATATACAAGATGATGTAGAACTAACCAATAGAATCAGAGCAAGTATCCTCAAACCAACCATATTCTGTAATGATTTTTCGAAAAAATTCCTGAAAGCTAAACCAATTATAAAAATAATTTTCATCATATTATCCGCCATCATTTGTATATAAAACCAATTGCACCTTTATAGCTCTTTTCAGTGCTATATGATGCTTCTTTAGCTCCATAAATCTTATTGATACGGTTCAAGAACAAAGACTTAAAATTATCTTCCAATACATAATTATCATCTGGTCGAGATAATTCATGCATACCAACAGGTTTTACAAGCAACGGAGTGGCTGCAATAAATATTTCCGTTTCACTCTTTTCAATAGTATAACTCCTGAATAGAGCTCCTAAAATTGGTATTTTGGACAATAAAGGAGTTTCTGATCTACTACTGTTTATATCATCTTTCAATAAACCTGCTAATACTATCGTACCACCAGAAGGTAATTCAACACTAGTATCAGCCTTACGCGTACGATACTCCGGAGGACGAGCATCTGTATTGGTTCCCAAAGGCTCAGAAATCTCTGTCTGAATACGCAATCCAATTCTCCCTGAAGATAATACAGTTGGAGTAAAATCAAGCATAACACCATATTGCTCCGAGGTGAAAGTAGATCCACCTTGTTTATCAATAGATTTATAGAAACGTTTACCACCAGAGTTAAAACTGGCTTTTTGTCCTGAAATAGCAGTCAAAGTTGGCTCTGCTAAAGTTCGAATAGAATTAGAATTTTCCAACGCTCTTAACAAACTAGTCAAAGCAAAATGATTAATCAATTTCCCTATAGAAAACGTATTGCCTGATTCTGTTAATATATCAATGCCCATAGTCGCGGGCGCACTTCCACCATGTTTGATGGTGTGATTAAATCCTATTTGCCTTAGTATATCACGTCTAACCTCAGCAATGGTTACCTTAAGGGTTACCTGATCACTCCCGTCAATATTCAATAGGTTGATCACATTATTTTGCACGCCACTCAATACTTCTTTTGATAGAAAAGCATTGGTCAAGTCAACTGCTCGCTTATAGTCTTGAGCAGACTTCACAATCCCGTGCAATACAACGGTATTAGACATCATTTCAACACGAATCTTTGAGTCGGCTATAAAACGTCGCAGAGTAGCTTCAAGACTAGCAACATCACGCTCAACACACACATTAAGATTTAAAATTTCCTTACCGTCATTTCCTAGAAGAATAATATTTGCCTGCCCAATATCCTTTCCAAAAATGTAAATAACCTTAGGAGTATGAACCACTACATCCATTTTACTTGGATCAGAAACAAGAACATCTTGAACATCAGATGGCATCTCCAGAACAATCACTCTATTTAAAACAACACTGATCTTCTTACTCTTAGATAATTCCGATTTAACTACCTTGATAACAGCTGATTTATTTTTAAGACCAACATCACTATTTGCATATTCCAACCTTGCTAATACAGACACAGTGTTTATAAAGAAAAATACGACAAGTACAACGAATGTTCGCTGTAAATTTATCATCTTGCTAGTTCCTCTCCATCATTACGAACGATAACACCTGACTTGATTATTGTTATCTCTCCTCCGAAACTTGAAGACAAATCATCGTCAGTAGTAGATCTAATTGCATCTGAAGCAGATCGAAGCGCCAATATTAATCTCGCTCCCATACTTTGAGCCGCAACTAAAATCTGTGACTGTTTATCTGTTAACTCCAACGTAGCAGTTGTTCCAATAAACGACATCTGATTTTCTTCACCAACATTTTGATCTATAGTCAGAACTCGTATATTGCGAAGAATTACTTCCGCTCTTGTATTCTTATCACCAGAAGAATGAACCGTCATAATATCCACGTGGTCATTTGGCAGTATCATACCTCCAGCAGCAGTAGAAGTACTAATATCCAATGAAACAGCACGCTTTCCTTGAGGAAGAAGAGAGGCCAAAGTTCCACCTTCACCATGGATACCACCTACCAATTTTTCCGCACGAATTGGATCCCCTTTCAAAATAGGCATGCGCGCCATCAATCCATCCAATTCTTCCATTGCATCAGGTCTTCCAACATCATTAATTAAACCCGTAAAAGCAAGTACGTTTTCCTCAGGAATAGCAATCCATTTCATATCATTTTTAGTAACACGCATCCCGATCGCCACATCATTATTAGCCACTAAAATATTAACAAGATTTATAGAAGGTTTATCTATAACGTCTTCCTTCTTAACAGAATCATGAGATACAAGATGCATAGCAATAATACCTGCAATAAGAGCAGCTATACCAGAGATAACCAATCCCATGATTCGATTTAATTTCATTTGTTTGTCCCAATACGCTACTAGCAGTTATAATAAATAAATCAAAATAAGGTTAATAAATATTATTGAAGTTAAAATTTATTAAAGTTAGCTAAGAAATTTGGCCTAAAGCAATCTTAAACAAGCATGAATCTGGATAAGTGATCAATCCACCTATAGAAATTGCAATGCCATAAGGAATCTTGTTGTTTAGAAGAAAGCTTTGTGGAATTGATATGTTAAAAATACAAGATATCTTCCTTAAAAACAGGATGAAAATAGTCAATAATCCTCCTAATAAAGAAACAAGCAATAAAAACTGAAAAAATACACTATTCCAACCAAACCATATAGCCATTGCTGTCAAAAATTTTGCATCTCCACCACCCATAGTATTAAATATAAAAAAACAAAAACAAACACCAAAAACAGCTAATCCCAACAACAAGTGAGATGCAATTGATACAAAACCCAACCCCATAAGTGGAGCAATCAACAAAAAAGAACAAATCACAACCATAGAAACACGATTAGGTATGGTAGTAAAAAAAAGATCCGATAGCGCAGCAACAGACAAACAAAAAGGAACCACAACAAATATAACGGACAAAATCATACTATTCTCCTCTTTCATATAGAAGGTTAAAACATCTAATCTAAATCGCAGACATTAATAAACAACATAATTCATCATCATAAGATAACTAATACACTAGAAAACACAGTGAACCATACCATGGCATTGCTTACAAAAAAATAACAACCACACCTATTTTGAGGAGGTATGGTTGTTACAAAAAGTATCTAAATCACTCATAAAGTGGTTATAGCCTTAACCGTCTTCAGGAGTAGTACTAGTCCTTTGGTATTGCTATCAATATTTATTGGCCGGCATTTGCTATCCCTTGCTTTATATTATCAAACGTTGTGGATAGCTGAGCTCCAAGGCCGTGTACTGCTGCGATAATAGCTACCGCGATAAGAGATGCTATTAATCCATATTCAATAGCAGTGGCCCCAGATTCATCTGTAAATAAATCTTTTAAATAATTAATCTTCATTATAATGAATTCCTATACTAAAGTAATAATAAAACAATATTGAAAACAACATCTCAATATTGCAACATATATTACACTATATATAGCTATAAATTGTTTATTTAAAACTATAAATATATTTTAATTAATAGTAAATTTAATATAAATTACTATATTATAGTATAATAA
>PSQJ01000001.1 GCA_003045065.1 Candidatus Liberibacter europaeus | reverse complement strand
TATAGTATAATAATGTATTTAACAGTTTGTATAGCATTAATTATTGTATAAAATTGTATAATTTTTTCTATATAAATAAAAATATATAATATATTTGCTATATAATAGCACAAAAACATTTTATGAAAAATCATCTTTTAAAAAATTATCTAATAGTGAACCGACTTTTATAGTACTAAACTACAAATAAATAAAAAATATACATGACAATTTAAAAGATATCTTTATAAAAACCTCATATTTCAATATGATCTACAATAAAGAACAACCATACCTATTTCTAAGTACAGCTGCTACAAAAAATATCTAAACAAATCACAAAGTAGTTGTTATAAAGCTTTATCTAATGTCTTCATCGTGTATTTTGTGGTGACCTCCACTGTAACTGTTAATGTGACTATTACTGTTACCGCTATGTTCGACACTTTTTTCTATATTATTCAACACTCCTTTTATCTTATCCCCCACTCCTTGCACTGATGTAATAATAGCGACAGAGATAAGAGATGCTATTAATCCATATTCAATAGCTGTAGCACCAGATTTATCTTTCAATAAAACTTTTAAATAATTAATTTTCATAATAAACCCTAATAATAAAACAACATTGCATGTAACATCTAAATTAGATAATCACATACTACACTATATATGATGATAAAATATTTTTTTAATAGTATAAATGTAATATAAATTGCTACAATTGCATATAAATAAGGCATTCAATTTTTTTAATGATATTAATTATTATATAAAATTGCGTTTTTCACGTCTTATAAATAAAAATATACTATATAATAGAGCAAATTAATTTCATGAAAATTCAGATTTTTAAATAATGTCTAAAGACACATCAGGAATTACATCTATTGAATATGTTTTAATAACATTTATTGTCGCAATAGATACATTGTGTTCAAGATTGAATTGATGATATTCAAGAACAAAACAAGAAGTAATTCTCTACGAAGCAAAAGCAATGATTCCACAAAATAACAAAAGTACTAAATCCATTTATTATTTATTTTATAATTCATAATAATAGTTTCATGTTATATGCGTACCATACATCAAATATAGCCCCAATTCACATATTTTATAATTAGTTTCAACACAACTTTAAAAGATTGAATATTTATGATACATATGCGAAACATCTATTGTTGTCTATTTAATAACAATAAATAGTTGTATTATCAGCATACAAAACCTTCTTCATCTAATTATCATTATACTTGAATAAGCGTTATAATTTACAATATTTCATGAGATAATATATATTATAGTGTTACTTAAGATCAACAATGATAGTAAAACTTATGACTTTTATTTATTTTAATACATTAACTTGGCTGTTATAAATAATATTATTGATGATAATGTTTTCTTCTGGATGTTATTGCACCAATTATAAAATATCAGGAAGATATAATAAAAAATAATATACCATACGACAAATAAACTAACAGCTAATAATTAGCAATATAACTTAACAAATTTTAGTAAAATTTTAATCTAAAATAACAATTTTAGTTATTATTATCAAATATTATAATTTAAAGTTAAATATTATTTAAATCTATATTATGAAAAATTTAACAATAACACAACTTATAATGATATATAATTAAATCACAAGCAAAAAGCTCTTCGTTTAATAAAATTTAAATCATTTTGTGTGTAAATTACCTGCAGTTGAGGAAAATCTATTGGGATATACTTGTGATATAGCTTATAGATATAGATTAATTATCATCCCTATTAAAGTTGCCGAATATTTTTATATTAATATAGAATAATTACATCATTATTCTATCAGTATGAAAGTATTTATAAGGGTATAATGCCTTGCAGCTTTTTGGATTTTCTAAAATTATGTTGTCTAATAACCAATAAGGATAAGATAAAATGATACATTCCATCAAGAAATTTATAAAAGATAAATCAGGTGCTACAGCCATTGAATATGGATTAATAGCATCTCTTATTGCGGTAGCTATTATGGCATCAGTACAAGGACTTGGAGGCAGTCTAAAAGACAAGTTTGAGAAGATTCATACTGAGCTGGATAAGAAGCCGACTACGACGAACACGTAGTTGATACCCTACCGCTGTTTTTAATCCATCATAATGACGAGTATCCGCATCAAATAACACCCCGCGGATACTCGTCATAACAAATGCTGGCCAAACCACGCAACAAGAAAAATAACACTTAGTATGTTTGTTCCATTTTCTTCACCATTTTCCTACACTTTTCGTATACAACCAACCCATCTTAACCGCATCATCTTTTCTTATTAATCTCACCCCTAATGGACTCAAACTTGTCTTTTAGACCGGTTCCAACCTCTGTTACTGCGGCAACAATAACTACCGCAATAAGAGATGCTATTAATCCATATTCAATAGCTGTAGCACCTGATTTGTTCTTAAAAAAATTTCTCATAAAAAATAACATTTGTAATTCCTAAAAAATAAATTAGATTTAATATAAAATAACATAGACATAAAAATAAAATGAAATTAAATATATACACCAAATCGTAAAAAAGTCAAACAGTTGATTGTTGAAAAAATTTGCTAATAAATTTACTTTAATTTAATAAAAAAGCATTAAACATCTTACGATAGTTCAAAGGTTTTACACGTTGTTATTAGGATTATGGGCGGAATCTATGGCATCCAAACGCGCTATGCTGGCTTTGTCCACATTCTTTGCTGTTTATATATATCCTGAATTTTCAAACGATAGTTACAGTTATCCCACTGAAAAACATGAAAAAATAGAAGCCAAGGAAATTAATTCTAAATTAAGTGGAAATAAAAATGCAAAAACTTCAAAGCCAAAGTTTAGAGAGAAAATCCATAATCAAAACAACATATCAAAAAAGAAAATAACTATAGAGACACCGCATACAAAGAGTAATATTAAGAAATCTAACAATCCAACTAAACCAGTCAATCCAATTAAACCAAACTCAGAGGATAAAAACCCTCTCCGTGTAATAATAGGCCAATCACTAGTACTAAATTTTGATACGGATCCTGTAAAAGTAATAATTGGTGATGACAGAATAGCAAACATCACAGCATTAGAGAAAGAAAAAAGCATAATAATCACTGCAAAGAACAATGGTTTAACTAACCTTTTGATTTTAGGCTCAGGAGGAAAAGTCCTTCTTGATACAGCATTAATAACATCTGAAAATGAAAAAAATACCGTGAGGGTTTATAATCCTGACAAAGTGGATATTTTATCCTGTTCACCAACATGTGCTAAAATCAATCATGAGTAATTTTGGTCTGAATCAAATCCGTATTGCCTATCCTGAGAATCCTCTGATATATAAAATTGTCGAATTTATCTGATATAAAAGTAATACTTTTTTGATAAAAACTTACCATTGTCATAAACATGGACAAAGTTAATATTTATTGTATGTGGCAAACCAAAATTCCAGCAATTCCTGATCTATTTTAGTGTCATAACATTACCTATATTTAAATAATATTCTCTACTGTAATCGATTATTATAATTATACAGATCAGGAATAATTGCAGTCCTCATAATAGCAATCAAAGTCTGCGTACGTGCTTTAAAATCAGGTGCTTCTAGCAATGCTTGCTTTTCTACATCACTAAAATGCTAAAGCATAGCAAGTGAATTAACCAAAACCTCATTACTGGCTTTTTCAATATTATCCCAATCAACATCTAAATTATTGGCTAGCAGATAATTACGAAAAACCTCTAACAAGTCAGCCCTATCAACAACACCATCATTATCTTCGCTAACAAGATCCGAAACAAATGGCGAAATATAAAAGCAACGCCATGGACTTAACTGATAAGCCTCTTCTAATAATCTAAAACGACAAATCCCTGTTAAAGTTACGACATATTGACCGTCATCTGTTTCCAAAAAAGACGTGACACGACCAATACAACCAATTTGAGACAAACACTGATCATTATGTTTAGGAAAACCATTCAAAGCTGGCTGCACCAGACCTATCAATCTATCCGCAGCCAATACAGAATCAAACATAACAACATAACGATGCTCACAAATACTAAATGAAAATCTACTTCTCGGAAGCAACAGCATACCCAAAAGAGGTAAAATAGGCACCAAACAAGGAAGATCTTCACGGTTTTTGTATATTGAATTACCAACTTTCATAAACATCACCAATTTGCATTATCATTTGCACAAATATCAAATGTCTTTTCTAGCATTATAAAAATTAATAACATAATATATCAATTGGTCATACAATTACATGATAGACATATACATTATCAAAACACAAGGACTAGAAAACCTAAAAACTCTGTTGTATACAGGGCTAAAAACTATAATTTTTCATCCGCATCAAATCAAAGGGGATTAATTTATAGAATGAAAAGCGTACCAAAAATGATTTTTATATGAAAACATTTTTCTTATTTTATTAATCTCAGACAAGAAATGTCAAACCTTATGATCATAAGAAAGAGTTTAAAATCCTATGATATCAACACCTTATTACTTAATTGATAGCCAAAAACTTCTCAATAACTTAGAAAAAGCCTCCTACGTTCGACAAAATTCGGGAGCAAAATTACTTCTTGCGCTAAAATGCTTTTCTTCTTGGAAAATATTTAAGATAATTAGCAAATACATGGACGGAACCACTTCTTCATCGCTATATGAGGCTATGCTAGGTAATACAAAATTCGGGGGCGAAACTCACGCCTATAGCGTAGCCTATAAAGATTCAGAAATTGATGAGGTTCTGTCTAACTGTGATAAAATAATTTTTAATACTGTTGATCAATTAAGTCAGTTTCAGGCAAGAGCAACAAAATCAAAAAAGAAAATTGGTTTACGCATCAATCCATCCGTATCTCATTCCAATTTCATACTTGCTGATCCTAATTGTCCTTTTAGCCGTCTGGGAGAATTAGATAAAAACAAAATAGAATCGGAGATAAAGCATATAAGCGGATTTATGTTCCATAATAACTGTGAAAACAAATCTTTCCCTATCTTCAACTCAATGTTAAAACATATTGAAAATAAATTTGGCGATTTTATTCACCAAGTTGAATGGATTAGTTTAGGGGGAGGGATTCATTTTACAGGAGAAAATTATCCTATAGACGATTTCTGTCAACGTCTCAAAGAATTCGCAGCAAAGTATGACGTCCAAGTATATTTAGAACCTGGAGAAGCAATTGTAACAGGCACTACAAGCCTAGAGGTTACAGTAATAGCTACTTCGACAAATAATAAAAACTTAGCAATAGTTGATTCTTCTGTAGAAGCCCATATACCAGACTTTTTACTTTACCAACAATCAGCAATTATATCCCCCAATACGGGACCTTATACAGCCATGGTATGCGGAAGATCTTGTCTTGCAGGAGACATATTTGGAGAATTTAACTTCAAACAACCTGTCAAAATAGGAGATAAAATATCATTTGAAGATGTTGCTAGTTATAACATGATTAAAAAAAATTGGTTTAATGGCATAAATATGCCAACAATAGCAGTAAAAAATTTAGATGGTACTATACAGATATTACGTGAATTTTCTTATAATGATTATTATCACAGCCTTTCTTAACAAGCTACGAGCGATTCCATCTTGATGTTTATAAAGTAAATACAAAAAAGGAAAAGTCATATTTTGATGAAAAATAATGTTTTAATTATTGGAGGTGGTGGCGTTGCACAAGTGGTAGCGCATAAGTGTGCACAAAATAACGATATACTAGGCAACATACACATAGCCTCTCGTACACGCAGTAAATGTTCACAAATAGTTGACAGCATATATAAAAAAAAATCAATGAAGATTGCTGGCGATATTAAAACATATCAGCTGAATGCCTTGGATATTGAATCGTTAACAAAACTTATAAAAGAAACAAAAACTAACATCGTAATAAATGTGGGATCATCCTTCCTTAATATGTCGGTATTGCGCGCTTGTATTAATTCTAATGTTGCATATATCGATACCGCTATTCATGAGGACCCTAATAAGGTATGCGAAAATCCGCCTTGGTATCAAAATTATGAATGGAAGATGCTTGACGAATGTTGTGATAAGTCCGTTACAGCCATCCTTGGAACAGGATTTGACCCTGGAGTAGTTAATGCTTTCGCACGCCTAGCAAAAGATGAATATTTTGATAAAATTACGGATATTGATATAGTAGATGTTAATGCCGGAAAACATAACAGGTATTTTGCAACTAATTTTGATCCAGAAATCAATTTACGTGAATTTACAGGAGTGGTTCATAGTTGGCAAAGAGGCCAGTGGCGCGTCAATAAAATGTTTGAAGTCAGCAGAGAATACAATCTTCCTATAGTCGGCAAACAAAAAGTTTATTTAAGCGGTCATGATGAAATTCATTCTCTATTTAAAAATATGGGTGGCGCTGATGTAAGATTCTGGATGGGATTCGGCGAACATTATATTAATGTATTTACAGTATTGAAAAATCTTGGTCTTTTATCGGAACAACCAATAAAAACCGCGGAGAATATGGAAGTTGTCCCGCTGAAAGTAGTAAAGGCTGTGTTACCTAATCCAACTTCATTAGCTCCAGAATATCAAGGCAAAACCTGCATCGGCTGCATGATAAATGGGATACATGATGGAAAGCCTCGAGAAATATTTTTATACAATATTTCTGATCATCAAAGCGCATACAAGGAAGTAGAAAGTCAGGGGATATCTTATACAGCTGGAATACCTCCTGTAGCAGCTGCTATTTTAATAGCAAAAGGAATATGGAACGTCAAAAAAATGGTGAATATTGAGGATCTTCCTCCAAAACCATTTCTTGGAATCCTTCACAAGATGGGTCTTTCTACTTCAATACGTGAAAAAGGTAGGGATTATACCTTACAGTTTGATGAGAGCCATACTTAAAAGCCTTTCACTAATTTAAGATAATGTTTTTGGGAAAATTACAAATTTGAGCAACAGATCATATCTAGGATATGATTAAAACTATATTTGCGAAATGAATTTTAATTACCTTGCTTATAAGAACTTTTTTTGTCATAAGATTTTTTTGATGCATTTTCTATAAAAATCACTTTGAATAAAGAAATGTCGTGACTTATATCAATACACTATCTCATGAGGAAATTTTAGCTACTGCACTTTTTTATGCTGATTCAGGCGTTTATTGGCTGTTTGAATCTCCAGCCGAGGAAAAGCATGAATCTAAAACAATAAATTTATCACATGAACAAAGTTCCCAAATTAATCATACCCCAAACCCCGAAAAAACAGCTCATAATTTAGTAGATCATCCAATTGTAAAACAATCCTACTTAATATCCAAACATGCCCGTTCATTGATTGAACTTAAATCATCACTTTCTTCTTTTCATGATTGCATACTGCAAAGCACGGCATCGTCAACTATTTGTGCCGATCAAGATGATGGACAAGAGCTAATGATTATAGGTTATACGCCCAGTGATAGTGATCATATCAATGGAAAGCCATTTACTGGAAAAATTGGAGATATGTTAAATAAAATGCTCAAATCTATTGGCATAATGAGAAAAAATACTTGCATATCTATGATTTCTCCATGGAATCCTATGGGTAATAGAAAATTATCCGAATTGGAAAAACAGATATGTCGCCCTATAATACTGAAACAAATTGAACTCGTATATCCCAAGATCATATTGCTACTTGGAAATGAAACAGCAAATTTTTTTTTCAGTAATGACAAGTCAGTATATCATAACTTTGGAAAGTGGAAACAAATTACTATCAATAATAACACAATACCAACTTTATCTACGGTACATCCTAAGGAAATGATTGAATACCCTTTGGTAAAAAAGATAGCATGGCGTGATTTATTAACTCTGAAAGATGCCTTGAATATTTCTAATAAGAAAAATATGTCAACATAAAATCGACCATTATAATGCAATTTATGCATTGCTGATATCTATTAATAGCACTTCTTTTTATGATTTTTTCACGTATACTATTATAGTCTGATGTGTTTCATTCAATTAATTTTTTTTACATTTTTACAAAATAGGATTTTTTTCGGATCTTTCTGCATATTATATTATGGACAAAAGAGTAGATAATAGTAGGTTTGATGATGTTTGTTCTATGGGGAATAGATCTTCATGACAATCCTTAAATTATAGGAAGTAAGAATTTAGAGTGTTTCCATTAAAGTTTTCATAAGCAATTAAAGTTTTCATAAGCAATTTTTATAATAAATTTTTATTATTGTTTTTATCGCGCAAAGGACACCTGCAAAAGGTGTCCTTTTATTACTTTAATAATTGAGAAAAAACAAGTACAAGCTGGCAGTAACAATAAAATACCTCCGCTATCTAATCTATAAAGCAATCCAATTTCATTCTGCAGTAATATGCTAACTAAAAAACATACATATGGCAATTAATGATCATTTTCCTTATAGGAAATCAAGTAAAAAACATTTTTATATAATTAATCTATGACTTATTTTATCAATATGGCATAAGTTGAACACTGGATTTATTTACTTTTAATCTAAACAAAGTAGAAGACAAAACCTATTTAAATGTTATTAAATAATCAAACCAAAGACATAAGCCCCATGAAAATTGGGTCTCACTTGTTATAAAATATCTAGAATGAAAATCTATCCCCTAAATAAAAGCGTCGCACATCTTCATTATTCACAATATCACTTACTGTGCCATGTGCCAGAACTCTCCCCGCATTTATAATATAAGCACGATTAATTAAACTTAATGTTTCATATACATTATGATCTGTTATAAGAATGCCAATGCCACGAGCAACTAAATCTCGGATAAGGTTTTGTATATCAAAAATTGCAACAGGATCTACACCAGCAAATGGCTCATCAAGCAATACATAAGACGGATGATTCACAAGAGAACGTGCTATCTCTAAACGACGTCTTTGCCCTCCAGATAATAATGGAGCTAATAAATGACGCAATTCTGAAAGTTTAAATTCTTCCAGAAGCAGGTTCAACCTCTCATAACGCTTCTTTTGATCTTTTTCGTGCACTTCCAGAACTGCAAGAATATTTTCCTCAACAGTTAATCCCCGAAAAATTGATGCTTCTTGAGGCAAATAACTAATCCCAAGTCGAGAACGCCTGTACATAGGCATTTGTGTAACGTCATTACCATCAATTTTAATTGAACCAATATCTGCCGAAATCAACCCTGTTATCATATAAAAACAAGTAGTCTTACCTGCGCCATTTGGTCCAAGCAAGCCAACAATTTCACCAGGCCTAACATCTAAATCAACATCTTTTACTATATATTCATCATTATATTTTTTTGCCAAGGAACGAACTGATAACACATTTTCTTGCTGAAGATCACTTGATAACAAATCCTGTTTCCCAAATAACCCAGTAAAAAAAGATAGCATTTTCATGATTGAACATCATCCGTTAATTATAGCCAGTATAACTTGCGATCATAACCCATAAATATCAAGCATTAGCTGAATTTATACTTGCAATCAGCTAATCCCCAAAAATCTACAGATACTTTTTATCAAAATTGATTTTTTATAAATCAAGGATCAGATAGTTTATAAATTCAACAAAATATCACCAAATTTTAAAATATAAGCCCATAAAGTATAAAAAATTTTCATTCACATTTATATTATACATTTACATTTTAAAAAATAATAACTTCTTCAGCGCTTAAAGTGATTTTACCATAATAAACATTATGAAATATTTGAAAAAATAAATTTTTTAACTGCATATCTCGTTTATAGATATAATCATAAATATGAATTGTCTAGCTCTACAAAATATTTGCAATAATTAGTCACCGCTAAAACACAAATATGTATTATCCTTACAAACATCAAAAAACGAATTTTTTACATCCGGGTTATATTATCAAAAGATTTAAATCTTCATTAATGCCAATACACCACCTGAAAAAGTCACAACCTTGCTATTGCCTTCAATCTGACAAGAGTGTGATAAAATATTAAGATCCCGATTTCTGGATAAAAAACATTCTTCACTTCTCATAGTAGAATTTTTTACATCTATAATACCAGATTTACAATTCATTTTTGTATCACCTTTAAGGATCATGTTGAAAGGCTTGTTAATATCAAGTACATTTTTGTAAAGATCAAATTGTGCAGAATCTGCAATTATCTTCATATCGCTACCACCTCCGTTTGTAGTCACAGTAAGATTGATACCACGCAAAAGATATATATTTTGATTATCAATAGTAGTGTTTACGCTATCCGAAACAAGTGAATATACATTGCTATCCTTACCATAATTGCTCATAATCAATTTTTTCATGGACGTATGTCCAGCAGAGGCAGAAATGTCAAATCCTACTGGCATTGAATAAATAGCATTTAAACGCATCCAAGAGACAAGCAATAACCAAAATAAAAGCGTTATAGCTATAACAGGTAATATAATTTTGCAGCACCAAACAAATCTTGAATGATGATACGCCTTTTGTTTTTGTAATAATATTTTATTTTTGTAATCAATTTGATCCACGCTGGTCATAAAATAATTTTTCCCTATTTAAATAATTACTTGGTTATAATAAACATTATAGCTTGTAAAACCATCAATTTTATTACATAAGATGAAATATCTTTCTTTGTTTGAGATGTGTGCGCTTTGCATGCAATTCACAAAAGAATGTGCTGCGTGCATATCAAATCCTAGTTGAAGGACTGTTCAGACATGAAGTTCATACCAAATAATCTACTGAAATCACTCAAGTTACGTCATGTAGTTATATCATTGATAGCGTTAGGCGGGATAAACTACTTGTGGGATTCGTTTGTTGAGGTAAAAATCCCCCATATAGCAAGAATCCGGATAAATGGTCAAATAGAAGACAATAATTCAAAATTAATAGAAGCTATTAGACAAGTCGGAAACGATAATGCTGCTAAAGCACTGATCATTTCAATATCTTCGCCAGGTGGAACTGTTTATGGATCTGAAGCAATACATAACGCGATTCTAGCAGTAAGAAAACACAAGCCGGTGATTGCTGAAGTGCTTGATACGGCAGCATCTGGAGCTTATCAAATTGCTTGTGCTTGCAACAGTATCGTAGCTTCCAATAGTTCTTTAGTTGGATCTATAGGGGTTTTGTCAGTGTTCCCGCAAGTCAAGCCTTTGTTAGATAAATTGGGAATATCATTTATAACAATTAAGTCATCTCCAATGAAAGCGGAACCATTGCCTTTCAACGCTCCTAATGAAGAAGCAATAACAATGATGAGAAAATTAGTATTAGATTACTATCATTCGTTTGTTCAGACAATTGCTAAATGTAGAAATATGCCATATGAGAAAGTGTTGCGTTTAGCAAATGGATCTATTTGGTCTGGTTCCCAGGCGAAAAAACTTGGACTTGTTGACATAATAGGAGGGGAAGAAGCAATTATAGAAAGCCTCCGCTCGTCATGGAAAGTTGACAAAAGTATTCGTAAAATCAAAGATAGGACCCCCTATAATTATAAGACTAGGTTTATCGAAAGTTTTGTTTCAGAAATGATTTTTGGAGATGTCTTGCCGTTTATAAAAAACCAAAGCCATGGAAGATTATTAGCAATGTGGTATCATCCATGAGGATTTTAATAGGAGAAAACAAATGATCAAGTCTTCTTTGATAGATGCTATTGCTAAAAAAAATCCAACTATGAATTACAAGCTTATTGCAGAGATGGTAAATGAGCTATTAAATGAAATGTCTACAGCTCTTGCATCTGGACGTCGCATTGAACTGCGTGGTTTTGGTACCTTGTCTACAAGAAAACGCCCCGCTAGGTTAGGAATATCCCCTCGTAGCAAGAATGTTGTGGCTATTAAAGAAAAATGGGTTCCTTTTTTCAGATCAGGTAAAAAATTACAAGAACGCCTAAATCCATCTAAAATCACTATTGAAGATGTATCAGCGCCTGAGTAAGATTTGTCCCTGAAGTTATAATTCTTTTTGGTGAACGAAAAAACCTTATGTGGCAAACAATAAGTCATTCGTGATATAAAAAAGGCAGTTAATCATAAATAAGCTTATCTCAAGCTGTTTGCCAATCAATATAACAAAAATCACTTACTTTCTATCTTAAAAATAATGATTTTGCCTACGTTAAAGTGATAGCATTGTAGTTTATTGTTCGATTATAGGTGCTTATAAATCAATTTTTTTTTGTTAATTTGATATCAATTATTTGTTTGCAGCATGAAGTATTATGATCATAAAAATCATGATAAATAGTCATAGTATTTGTAGAATTATTTAACGATAATTTGTGAGGTTAAGAGAATGATTTCCTGTCGATATATTATAGTTTTTACTGTAATCATATGTTTGTTAATTATAGATCAAGCAATCAAAATAGCAGTTGAATCGTATCTAACCCTACACCAACCATTTGATATTTTTACTTTTATTACCTTATATCGCACACATAATCCTGGTGTATCTTTTTCCATGCTATCCAATATATCTCCTTGGATACTTATCACTATCAGAGTATTAATAATTGCTTTTATTACTTTTATATGGAACAAAACACCAAAAAATCAACTTATTACTAATATAGGATATATGTTAACCATAGCTGGAGCACTGGGAAATTTAATGGACAACTGTCTATACGGTTACGTTGTTGATTACTTAATGATCCATACCAATACTTGGTCTTTTGCAATTTTTAATTTTGCGGATTCTATAATATCTATTGGGGCATGCCTTATAGTGTACAATGAGATTTTGCTATGGAAAAAAGACAAAAAATCCTCATTTTAGATACTAAATAATTTTGAAAAATTTTGGATCAATGAAAGATTTATACTAAACAATAAAAATCAACAAAACAACTTGATTCATAGAGTATACAATCTGTTTGTTTATCTCTTTTCATTTCTAATACATAAGGAAATGTACAGAACATGACAAAAGAATCATATCATGAGACGCGGTCAGATAAGATACATAAGTCAGCAACTCCCATGATTCGTCAATATATTGAAATAAAATCTATCAACCCTGATAGCTTATTGTTTTATCAAATGGGAGAGTTTTATGAATTGTTGTTTGACGATGCTATTGAAGCTTCTCGCTGCCTTGGAATTACACTAACAAAACGAGGACAACATCTAGGAAAAGACATTCCAATGTGTGGAGTTCCAATACATACAGCAAATAACTATCTTCAAAAACTAATTAATGCAGGTTATAGAATTGCTATATGTGAACAAATTGAATCTGCTTCCGACGCAAAAAAACGCGGAAATAAGTCGCTACTACGTCGCAATGTAGTGAGACTTGTAACACCAGGAACAATCACCGACGAGCATCTGCTTTCCCCAAAAAATTCCAATTATTTAATGGCCATATCACGTATTAAAACAGAATGGGCTATAGCTTGGATTGATATATCCACTGGTATTTTCAAAATATCTTCATCAGATAAAAATAGGTTAATTTCAGATATAATGAGAATTGATCCTCGCGAAGTCATATTTTCGGAAAAAGAATTACTTAATCCTGAAAATAAGTCAATATTTGATACGTTAGGGAATTTAGCAATACCGCAACCATGTGTATTCTTTGATAGTACTATTGCTGAAAACCGCATTGTTGATTACTACGATATAACAACTTTTGATTCCTTTGGTCATTTCTCTCTATCTGAAAAAACAGCAGCGGCAGCAGCTATTTCTTATATCAAAAAAACACAACAGTTAGAAAAATCTACTATCGGCAAACCTGAACGAGACGATATTAAATCAAAGCTGTTTATTGATTATGCTGCCCGAGTTAATTTAGAAATCATAAATACATTATCAGGCTCTCGCGAAGGATCTCTCTTAAAAACCATTGATTATAGTATAACTGGAGGCGGTGGACGACTGTTTTCCGAACGAATAGCATCACCTTTGACTGATTATCAACAAATCAATTCACGCTTTGATTCAATTAATTTCTTCCTTAAAAATCCAGAATTGATTGATCCCATTCAAAAAATTTTAAAATCAACTCCTGACGTTCCAAGAGCTATTTCCCGTATAAAGGTTGGAAGGGGAGAAATAAGAGATCTAGCTATCATTCGTGATGGTATACGTTCTGGAACAGATATTTTTAATATCATATCAGCAAATGAAATGACGGAGGAATTACGTAAAGCTACTGAACAATTAAAAACATTGCCCAAATCTCTTGAAGAAACGTTATCATCCATGTTATCCGAAAATTTACCTATTCTAAAACGAGATGGGGGATTTATAAGAGATGGATCCGATCCAGATTTAGACGAAGCAAGATTGCTACGTGATCAATCTAAGCGTATTATTGCGTCTTTACAACTAGAATATTCAGAAGAAACCAATATAAAAAATCTTAAGATCAAACACAATAATCACCTAGGATATTTCATTGAAGTAAACTCCAATAATTCGAATGCATTAACACAAAATATAGAAGCAAAAAATCGCTTTATACATCGCCAGACTACAGCTAATTTAATGCGCTTCACTACACTTGAACTAATTGATCTAGAAAATCGTATTAACAATGCTACAAATAAAGCATTATTAATTGAATTAGAAGCGTTTGAAATGCTATCCCTATCTATAATAGAACAATCGGAATCACTAAATGTAGCATCAAATGCAATCTACATAATTGATGTATCAATAGCTTTAGCAAAGCTAGCTAAAGAACAAAATTATTGTCGCCCAATCATTGATGATTCAATGAAATTTATTGTAAAAGACGGACGTCACCCTGTTGTCGAAAAAACACTCAAACAACAATTATCAAAACCATTTATAGCTAATGATTGCGATTTATCATGCAGTAACAATGGAAATATTGGAAATCTTTGGTTGCTCACAGGTCCCAATATGGGAGGAAAATCCACATTTCTACGACAAAATGCCCTCATTTTAATCATGTCACAAATGGGATCTTACGTACCAGCATCTTTCGTTCATATTGGTATTGTTGATAAATTATTTTCAAGAGTAGGATCTGCCGATAATTTAGCAAGTGGACGTTCTACTTTCATGGTAGAAATGATTGAAACAGCAGCAATTTTGAATCAAGCAACAAATAAATCATTCGTCATCTTAGATGAAATTGGACGAGGAACCTCAACTTTAGATGGTCTTGCTATAGCATGGTCAACTATAGAGTATTTACATGAAATTAATTGTTGTCGTGGACTGTTAGCAACCCATTTTCATGAATTGACAGATTTATCGAAAAGCTTAACAAGATTTCATAATGCCACCTTACAGGTAAGCGAGAACAGTGAAGGAATATTTTTCCTCCATAAAGTTGTTCCAGGTATCGCTGATCATTCATATGGAATACAAGTAGGCAAGCTAGCAGGACTGCCAAATTCAGTTATCTCTCGTGCATATGATGTGTTAAAAATATTTGAAAAATTATACCATAAAAATCATGGAGATAACCAAGTTGCTTATCAAATAGCAAAAACACCAATGAAAAAATCAACGCAAATTATCTCCGAACGTGATATGTTAATTGAAAAAATTAAGGAAATTAACATCAATGAAATTACCCCCTTAGAAGCATTGGAAACACTTTTCTCTTTCAAAAAATTAGCTTCGGATATATCAAAGGCAAAATAATAAGATTTATTGATTCATATATACAATATTTAAGCAAAAAGTACATTTGTGGCAAAAAAAACACCACTCCTGATATATTCCCATCATGAAAGAATGGAGTTTACGGTGTTTTTGATAAACATTCCATAATTTCCCCGGAAGCAATTCTAATAAAGGTTACATGCAACCGCTAATTCCTCCCTTGTCCAAATGAATGGACAAGAGTATGAATTAAAGTAAAGTTCATAGCAATTTTGGTATCATTTTTGTTGATGAGAATGCAATTAACTATAATGATCAGCAATAGCAAAACTCTGAAAACGTGAGCATCTATTTTGTTCTTTTTTGACTATGTATCGCCTTTTAGTTGTGCAAAAATATTTGAAAGTTACACCTAATAATAAAGGTCAAAATGTACCTTATTAAATAATACAATCATCAATAGCCAAAAACAACTCATCTTTGGCGCCGTATCTTTAATAATAACTATCATCATAGCTATAGCTGTAATCCCATATCACAAAATGCTGATTAGCCAAACTCGTATAATATTAGCTATACAAAAATACGCGCCACAATAATAAATAAAACTCAAAATATATTACCCGAAACACAAGCAATAAATCATTTTGACCTACTACGACGTAGCCACCAACTAAACTTTCTAACAGGCGTAGATTCTATAGGATCACTATCTTTTTCGGGCATAGACTCGGAAGTAACTTTATCACAATCAGAACGCTCGGAAGAATCATGAGAAATAACAGCCAAAGATTTTTCATCATGATTCCCAGAAAGCATAAAATCTTGATTTGCCAAAGGATCATCAACGACATTTTTTATAGGACCTAAAACGTCCGATGCAGAAATATCACAATTTTCAAGAACAGGACGCCTGCGCCTAACACGTCGTCTCCTCCTCCTATAAGTAGACGAGGATGTAAAGGTAGAAGCATCGGCTACATCTTTTTCATCTATAGAAATTGGCTGGCTTTCTGCATGCTCACCCTTTTTCATATCTTCTGATGATTGCGAATATTCACCTATTCCATTATCTGTCAAATAATTTTCTGCTTCTTGAATTTTAGAAAAATCAACTGCATTTTCAATTTTTACTGGAGAATTAACAGGAGATCCCTTCTCAATGTAAACAAACTTATTTTCTAGATTAAGCCCTATAACTATATTAATTGAAACACCAAACCTATTCTCATATTCAACAACTGCTGCACGTTTCTGATTTAGCAAATACAATACAACATCTGGCTGTGTATGAACAATAATATTATATTTAGTGCATTGCAATAAATACTCCTCTATGTTTCTTAAAACGCTTAATGCTATTGATGACTGAGAACGAACATATCCAGCTCCTTTACAATGAGCACAAGTTTTTGTAGTGCTTTCTAAAACAGAAGATCGAATACGTTGCCGAGACATTTCTAAAAGACCAAAATTAGATATTGAACCAACTTGAACACGTGCTCTATCTCTTTTCAAACTATCTTTGAGTTTTTTTTCAACAGAACGATTGTTCTTCTTTTCTTCCATGTCAATAAAATCAATAATTGCCAAACCACCTAAATCACGAAGACGTAACTGACGTGCAATTTCTTCGGCAGCCTCTAAATTAGTTTGAAGAGCGGTATCTTCTATGGAATGTTCTCGTGTTGAACGGCCTGAATTAACGTCTATAGCGACAAGAGCTTCCGTTTGATTAATGATAATATATCCTCGGGATGGCAAAGTAACCTCTGTTTGATGCAAGCAATCCAATTGAGCCTCAATACCAGAACGAGAAAAAATTGGATGTACATCACGATATGGCTGAACTATTCTAACATGACTAGGCATCAATAGTTTCATAAAATCCCTTGCCTCATTGTATCCTTTTTCCCCAGAGACAATAATTTCTGATATATCCCTGCCACAAAGATCTCTAATTGCTCTCTTAATTAAACTTCCTTCTTCATATACTAAGTGAGGCGCAACCGAATTTAGAGCAAGATTACGCACACTATCCCAAAGACGCATCAAATATTCAAAATCTCGTTTTATTTCGATTTTAGTACGAGATGCCCCAGCCGTACGCAAAATCACACCCATACTCGCAGGTACTTCAAGACCACGCGCAATCTCTTTAAGATTCTTTCTATCAATAGGATTAGTTACTTTTCGAGAAATACTTTCTCCTCGAGGATTATTTGGCATTAATACAGAATAGCGCCCTGCTAGAGAAAGATACGTTGTAACTGCCGCTCCTTTATTTCCACGTTCTTCCTTAACAATTTGCACCAATAGAACCTGACGATTTTTGATGACCTCCTGAATACAATACTGCCTTCGCAACTTCTTAGATACATTATGCAAACTATCACTTGTATTATCTTCATTGTCAGAAGTTATATCATAATTTAAACATTCAGCAGATTCTTCTTCGGTTTCAGAAGTGCCAGATACAATAGAATCAATATCCCCTTGTTCTTCTTTAATATCACTAGGTTCAACTGATTCCATATTATCATCTATCACAACATCTTCATCCTCATGAATAACATTTGAAACTTTCAACGCTGCTTGACGATCCGAAAATGGTATTTGATAATAATCAGGATGAATTTCATGGAAAGGAAGAAATCCATGACGATTTCCTCCATAATCCACAAAAGCTACTTGTAAAGAAGGTTCAACACGTGTAACCTTCGCCAGATAAATATTTCCTTTTATTTGTTTTTTATGTTCAGATTCAAAATCAATCTCTTCTACGCGATTATCTCGCAAAACAACAACGCGCGTTTCCTCAACGTGCGAAGCATCAATAAGCATCTTATTGGCCATTAAATTCTCTCTCCTAGGCATTCAATCCGAACAATCTGCATCAGTAAAAAATTCAGAAAAATAAGATTGATAGCACTTGATGATAAAGATATTTGGATCTCAAATGCGCACTTAGCATAAAATACGAAGCATACCTGTGCTACTTGCATAATATAACTTAAACAACTTTCATGCGACATGAGTCAAACTAACTTATAAATATATACTACAGACCCCTCCCAATAGCGGAATAATCCAACGAAAAATATCCTAATCAACCACTTAAAGAAGATAGGAAATCCGATTTGCATCGGTAAAACCATGAAAAATAGAATGTTTTCTAAAAATAACCTATCTATGTATATCATATCTTCACTTTTTAACAATAATACAATTCACTGTAAAAAACTATTCCAAAAGCACAAGATAAATGTTTACTAGCAATCCTTACATAGCAATATAGCAACAAAAAAAACGCGTCTAGTCAAATATCAACAATTTAATTAATCAACGTAATATCGTTCATGGCAATCTATACAATGGCAAAATTTTTAGAAATAACATAAAAATGTCTACCGTAATCTAAAAATAGGATTACGATCCACTTATACCAAGGTAAAAGCTTGCGTTTTTATTAAAAATCAATCATACAGGAACTTATTACTGATCTTGATGATGCAAAAGATCAAAAAATAGGATCGTTGCAATCACATATTACTTTTGTCTAGTATAGTTTTTGAAGTTTAATCAATCGTTTAACGTTTTTCATCAACATCGGAGAATTTCTGGTGTATTCTCGTATAGTTAGCTTGCTTGGATATTTTTTTGGATTTGCTACTTATTCAGTCCTAGGGGCTATATTAGGGGCTAGCATTTATATAGCCAAAATTTCTCAGAATCTCCCTGATTATGCCGTTCTGAATTCTTATTCACCTCCCATTACAACTAGGATACATGCAGGCGATGGCTCGCTTATGGCAGAATATGCAAAAGAAAATAGATTATTTTTGCCTATTCAAACAATACCTGCTCACGTCAAATATGCTTTTGTTTCTGCCGAAGATAAAAATTTTTATCACCATTCAGGGGTTGATTTATTAGGAATTATTCGAGCTACTATACATAATATAAAAAATTTTGGTCATGGCAGGCGTCCAGAGGGTGCCTCAACCATAACACAACAAGTTGCAAAAAATTTTCTTTTAAGCTCCAATCAAACCATAGATCGCAAAATTAAGGAGATACTATTATCTTTCCGCCTCGAAAAAGCATATAATAAAGAAAAAATCTTGGAATTCTATTTAAATGAAATTTTTTTTGGATTTAATTCCTATGGAATAGCAGGGGCAGCCTTAACCTACTTTGACAAGTCAGTAAGTGAATTAACCATAGAGGAGGCAGCATATCTAGCCGCCCTCCCTAAAGGTCCAAGCAATTATAATCCATTTAGAAAAACTGTAGCTGCAATTGCTAGACGCAATTGGGTCATAGATCGTATGGCAGAAAATGGATATATATCCCAAGAACAAGCTAATATTGCAAAAAGCAAATCTCTTAAGGTTAGTAATAGACAAGGTAGAATTAATCTAATTGGAACTGAGTATTTTGCTGATGAAGTAAAACGCCAACTCAACGTGCTTTATGGAGAAAAACCAATCCAAGAAGACGGTTTTTATGTTCGAACATCTCTTGATCCAAAATTACAATCATATGCTAGAAAAGCTATGCAAGATGGATTAATAAATTATGATCAATATGGTGGTTTTCGCGGACCAATAACTCATATAGACTTAAAAAAAGAAGAATGGGGACGTGCTTTGACATCAATCCCTCTATTATATGATGTTCCAGAATGGAATATTGCTGTTGTTCTAGAAATATCAAAATCTAATATCACAATAGGATTGCGTCCAGTAGTAGATTCTAATGGAAAAATTAACCCTGAACGAAAAAAAGGCGTGATTGAAGTAGATTCCATGCGTTGGGCTTATAATTCTTTGCCAGATAATCAACCATCCGACCAAGAACCTAGCCATATTATATCCATTGGTGATGTAATCTATGTGGAAGATGTCGGAGAGGGATGGAGGTTGCGTCAAATTCCCAAGGTGCAAGGAGGATTCATAGCAATGGATCCTCGTACTGGTCGAGTCCTAGCAAATGTAGGGGGGTTTTCACATTCGCACTCAGAATTTAACCGTGCTACCCAAGCAATGCGTCAACCAGGATCTTGTTTTAAATCAGTTCCCTATGCCGCGGCATTAGATAACGGCTATACACCAGCATCAGTTATTATGGATGGTCCAGTTGAAATCGTTAACAACGAAGGTAAAGTTTGGCGACCAGAAAATTCCAGCAAAACATTTTCCGGACCATCTACTTTACGTTTTGGACTCGAAAAATCCCGTAATCTCATGACTGTGCGTCTTGCTCACCATATGGGAATGAGTGTCTTAGCTGAATATGCCGAAAACTTTGGTATTTATGACAAAATGCCAACAAATTCAGCAATGTCATTAGGTGCTGGGGAAACCACTGTTCTTCGTATGGTTGCAGCTTATGCGGTCTTTGCTAATGGAGGGAAACAAGTTAAACCGTCATTTATTGATCGTATCCAAGACAGATTCGGAAAAACAATATTCAACCAAGAAAAACGTATTTGCGATGATTGTAACTACGAAAATTGGATTGGACAAGATGAGCCAGAAATAATTGATAAAAGAGAACAAGTATTAGATCCTATGACCGCTTATCAAATTACTTCTATGTTAGAAGGAGTTATTAAACATGGTACTGCTGCAGGCACAATTAAACTGAAAGGATCAGTTGCTGGCAAATCTGGCACAACTAGCAGCTCAAGAGATACTTGGTTTATAGGATATACTACTACGCTAGTAGCTGGTCTCTATATAGGTTATGACCTTCCGGAGCCTTTAATAAATAATGCAAGCGGAGGAACTCTTGCGGCGCCAATCTTTAATTCTTTCATGAAAGAAGCGCTTAAAGATATTCCACCTTCCCGTTTCGTAATACCAAAAGGGATGAAGCTAATCCCTATCAATAAGTGGACAGGAATGTTAGCCAAAAAGAATGATCCTAATACAATTATTGAAGCTTTTAAGCCTGGAACGGGACCATCTAAAACCTATACAGTGATTGATGAGAGTAACAATGCTTCTTCTGAAGAAATATTAAGAAGATCACCTCAAGCCGAACAAATATTTCGCTCTAAAACAAAGGGGCTATACTAATATAATTATATAAGGTTTACTACAAAACAATTATTGACAGTTTATTAACATTGGAAATTAAAAACATGTCTCAACTAAATAACGAAACTCAAAACATTATAAATGATATCAAGAGGGCTATTGAACTGCTCAGGAGGTCTCTTTGAGTGGGATAATGCAATCCAACGCTTGCACTGTCTAAATCATGAGGCAGAAAACTCAAGTTTATGGGAAAACGCAGAAAAAGCTAAAATATTACTGCGTGAACGTCAGCATCTTGAAGATGCAATTCATGACATAAAAGAACTACAAAACCGCCTTTGTGACAACATAACATTGTTAGAACTAGCTTTAGAGTCAGGTGATGATGATACATTTCAAGAAGCAATATCGGATTTAGAAAAGCTAAAATTAGATGCCGAACACAAACAATTTGAAAGCCTGCTTTCTGGAGAAGCGGATGCCAATGACGCCTATCTTGAAGTACACTCTGGTGCAGGGGGAGTAGAAAGCCAAGATTGGGCTAATATGCTATTAAGAATGTATATCAGATGGTCCGAGAGGAGAAATTTCAAAACAAATCTCCTAGAAATACATGATGGCGAAGAAGCAGGAATAAAATCAGCCACTTTGTTAATCAAAGGACATAATGCTTATGGTTGGCTAAAAACGGAAACAGGTGTTCATAGACTCGTACGAATATCACCTTATGATAGCAATTCCCGTAGACATACTTCCTTTTCTTCTATTGGGGTTTATCCAGTTATAGATGAATCAATCGAAATAGCAATAAATGAGAGCGAATGTCGCATTGACACCTATAGAGCCTCAGGAGCAGGAGGACAACACGTCAATACGACAGATTCAGCAGTGCGAATCACACATATTCCAACTAACATAGTTGTACAATGTCAACAGGAACGTTCTCAACATAAAAACAAAGCTCAAGCATGGAATATGCTGCGCGCTAAGCTTTACGAACTTGAACTCAAAAAACGTGAGGAAATGACTAATATAGGAGAATCTTCTAAAACAGAAATCGGTTGGGGTAGACAGATTAGATCATATGTATTACAGCCATACCAAATGGTGAAGGATTTACGCACAAATATAGAGAAACCTTCCCCTTCTGATGTTTTAGACGGAAATCTTGACGATTTTATGAAAGCGGCACTCGCAATCAAAAAAATAGCTTAACTAATATTAAACAGGAAACTGTTCCGCCATAATCCGATCTGACCACGATCTATTAGGGTCAGATAGAATATGTATACTAGCATCAGTAAATTGAGATATTTGAATACACGAAATATATTCAATCCTTGTATGATCGGCAGTTGCACTAACAGGACGATCTTCACTTTCCAAAACCTGAACTTCTACCACAACGTTGTTTGGAAGAAGAGCCCCACGCCATCGACGTGGACTAAAAGGGCTTACTGGAGTAAGCGCTAAAAGAGGGGAATCTAAAGGCAAAATTGGCCCATGAGCGGAAAAATTGTAAGCAGTTGAACCAACAGGAGTGGCAATAATCAAGCCATCACAAACAAGTTCATGTAATCTAACTTGATTATCAATAATAACTTTTAATTTAGCAGCCCGAAACGATTGGCGAAGAATTGATACTTCATTAACAGCAAACATCTCTTCACTGATATCATCATTGTTCTTAAAAACCACCATCCTTAAAGGATGAAAAACATGCTCCAAAGCCATAGAAAGACGCTCTAGAAGACCGTCTTCATAATATTCATTCATGAGAAAACCAACAGAGCCACAATTCATACCATATACAGGCTTTCCATGCTCTATTGATTTATAGAGGTTTTGAAGCATAAAACCATCCCCACCAAATACAACTATAACGTCTGCTTCTTCAGAAGAAGAATTTCCATAAATATCAACAAACCTATGATACGCTCCCTGTGCTTTCACAGTATCAGATGCAATAAAATGGATCTTTTGTATGTTTCTATTCACAATATATATCTCAAGTAATTGTACAAAAAAACGGAGAATTAATAACGATATACTAACTTATCAATATAGCATAAAAGCGACAATAAAACCAAAAAATAGAATATGTTTATCTCCCCCCCCCTATCATTCTATAGATAAACAATATCAGCTCAGTGTAACCAAGAAAAAGGCTAGGTAAAACAATACCTTGGCTTAACCTTTTTTGCCTTTACGGGTTTTTAAGATGCTAGAGAGATCCTATTTGATTTTGGATAGGTTTTAAATTACCTAAGTATTCAATTGGTTTTTTACTTATAATTCTTTTGATAGAGTTTTCTTTTGCATTGTCAGATTCTGTTTTAGCTAAGTATCATCAGTTTCTAATAGTCATAGTCTAGTTAGGGATTCTTGTCTATCTAGATCTCTTTTATTAGATTCTTCTGCATCCGTCTAGCTAATTCTTCTGTTACCTGTTTACCGAATTATTCTAAAAATTCGGATTTGACTTCAAATTATGCTTATTGAGATTTAGATCTGAATTTATGAAACCTCTATTTTTATAGAATTCAAGCGATTTATTAATTGATTTTCTTGATATTTTGCTGGGTCAGCTAGAATATAACTTGGTAACGTTGAAACACCGGCTAGTATTGCAGCTATATTTTTCATATTATGATAATTTCGTTTTAGGTCAAATTACAACTTGATAATGTATAAGTTAAATCGCGTATATAAAGAAAGCAATTGATTGTTTTCCATATAAGCTTTACTTTTTTGAGATTTCTAGAATAATTTTCACGTTTATTTGCAGGAACATCAACGACTACTGAGAAAATGCCTCTCGTGAAATTTGCAGATTGGTTTTTACAGGAGAAAAGCGGTTACAGGGCCTTGTTGCTTGAAGAGAGATATAGGCGGGGTTGTTGTTATTACAAATGCTAAAACTGTTATATACTCAACAGTCTTATCCTTTAATAGATATGACTAAACCCTTAAAAAACAAGTAAAATAAATGGTATAAAATTTCTTTGGTGCACCCGACAGGATTCGAACCTGTGACCCTTGGAATCGGAATCCAATACTCTATCCAGCTGAGCTACGGATGCATGAACTCCTCAAATAGACTTTGCTATCATAATTTGAGATGTCATTGCAACGTGAATATTAATACATGTATTAATTTATTTTATTGTTACAATTTATTTATGGAAAGTATTCTAAATTTGTTCATTTAAAAAAGGATTTAAACGGCGTTCTTTGCCTATAGTACTAGTTGGTCCATGTCCGCAGATAAAAAACATTTCATTGTTTAGAGTCATAACCTTATTATTTATTGAATTTAACAATTGATGTTGATTTCCACCTTGGATATCACATCTTCCAATACTTCCGCGAAACAAGACATCTCCCAAATGCGCAATATTACTTTTAAAATTGACGTAAATAACATGACCAGGCGAATGCCCTGGACAATGGAATACATTAAAAATATGGCTACCCAATAGCAATCTATCTCCATCTTGCAACCAACGATCCGATGTGGTGCTATTTGTCTCCATGCAAAGCGATAATAATATAGCTTGTTCTTTTAATTCTTTCATCATGTAGGCATCATCTTTATGTGGACCTACTATTGTTAAAGACAAATCCTCTTTTAATTGGGAGGCTCCTCCTACATGATCAATATGTCCATGAGTAATCCAAATTTCTTTAACGCGAAAATTGCGGGATTTAATAACTTCTTTTATAATCTCAACATCACCACCAGGATCAATAACAACAGCTTCTAGACTTTCTTCGTCAAATAGAAATGTACAATTCTGTTTGAAAGGAGTAACCTGTACTATATGAAAAGATAGTTTAGACACAGAAAACTCCTTAGTTAGTAATTTTAGATAAGTAATGACAAATCTACTTCAAAAATCTTTCAAATATCATCTTGTAGGTAATATGATAAAATTAATTTATGATTAAATACTATTCAAATAATCGTATTGACGATGTTTGCTATTTTAATCCTCCGCAGTATGCTGTGATAAATGCTTCTCCACAAGCTTTGGCCAAAGTGCGAATCCTTAGTATATATCGCTGGCGTTCAGTTGTAGATATTACTCCTCGCGCATCTAGAAGATTAAATATGTGGGAAGCTTTTATGCATTGATCATATGCAGGAAAAACACACGGAAGACACGTGTTATTTTTGTTATTAGTGCCCACATTTAACAGATCCAAGCATTCTTTTTCATGATCAATAAAATGATCATGTAAAACTTCAGTGTTTGCATATTCAAAATTATAGCGAGAATATTCTTGTTCTGATTGATAAAATATATCTCCGTAAAGAACTTTTTTGCCTTTGTAATCATTGAATATAATGTCATAGACATTATTGACGTTTTGAACATACATTGCAAGCCTTTCAAGGCCGTAAGTAATCTCTCCAGATACAGGAGAGCATTCTATACCACAAACTTGTTGAAAATATGTGAACTGAGATATTTCCATGCCATCACACCAACACTCCCACCCTAATCCCCAGGCGCCAAGTGTTGGGCTTTCCCAATTATCTTCAACGAAACGTATGTCATGAATCATTGTATCAATACCAATAGCCCTAAGAGATTCGATATAAAGCTGTTGTAGATTAGGAGGATTAGGTTTTATAATAACTTGAAACTGATAATAATGTTGTAAGCGATTCGGATTTTGAGCATATCGGCCATCTAACGGTCTGCGTGAAGGTTGTACATAAGCCACACTCCAAGGAAGTGGGCCTAATGTACGCAAAGTAGTTGATGGATGAAATGTACCAGCACCAACTTCCATGTCGTAAGGTTGTAAAATAGTACAGCCATGTTCCGACCAATATTTTGTCAGAATCATTATGATATTTTGAAAGGAAAGGTGATCTTTTTTATCGTGAATGGGTGCCAAAATAGTAGTGCCTTTCATTCAAGACGGTCTTTTGCAAAACAATTCCCGTTCTGTAATTATATTAACCGTCTGTCCTATTAGTATAGAAAAATATTGATATTATTACTACACATCATATATTTCTTTCAATTCATATAGCAATTTCTCATCTTTTAAAATACCTGCTGTATATTATAACATATGTGTGGACTTATAAGAATTTGAGTCTAAGAAATAGAAAATGCGATCGATTTACCATATAAGACAGCGTTGGCATAAGGAAAATTTCCGTATCCTACGTATCATAAATTTAGTTCAACACATTTTATAATATTGTTATACATCATAAGTCCGTTTTACAATAAAACTTTTCAAATGATATACTACTTTACTTGCTTATCCGAGATAAGGTTGTTCTTCCATTAATAAGATCATTGACAAAATGTGAATAAGATTGACTGTTAGCTTCGTGTAGAAAAATAGGAGGGCGTAAGATCAATCTTCCACGCATACCTTTTAGTCCTGTCACTAAAATACGAGAGGCACATTCTCCTTCCCTTGGATATAATGGTATTATTTCCAAAGCGCCAATGCGTCTTGCACAAGCATTGACAACCTGTGCTAGTGATTGAGGTCTTGCGATTAATGATAATTGTCCGTTAGGTTTCATTATAGCACATGCAGTTCGAATCCATTTTTCAAAAGAATCTTCAAACATTACGTGTGCCTCTTCTTTGATTTTGTCTGGGGTAAGACTTCCTGTTCTTTCGTTAAAAGGTGGATTCATAATTACATGATCATAGAAATTGTTTTGCAAACCAACTATGTTACGATTTTCTCCAGTTAAGGTAACATCTCCCTCTATTAGAGAAATTCGGCTGGAAATATTTGAATTTTCGGGTAGTAACAGAGTCTTACGTGCGTAATTTGCCATTAATTTAGATCGTTCAACTAATAGGATGTGTGCTTTATCTAACCTAGAAGCAACGGCAAGACCTGCCGCCCCTGCCCCTGCACCTAGATCTGCTAAATGAAAGAGGCCTTTTGCGTTAACTAAGGATGCTAAAATCATCGCGTCCATCCCAGAACGATGTCCATATGTCAAAGGCTGTACTAGATAGAACTTACCTTGATGAAAAGCATCTATTGTTTCTTGCGTCATTGTTTGTTCATTATACAGTTAAACATGATTTTATATGAAGATTAATTATTCTAATATCATCGTCCAAAAGTATTTGATTATTCAATATGAATCTTCGTATATACATGTAAAATCATCTCGTATTCGTAACATTATTGATCTTGGATATTAATTGCAATTATTCCTTTAAAGAAAATAGGAGACAAATACTTTCCCATGAAAATGCTAGAAGAGCTTACTGCCAAGGACATGAAAAAAGTAAATGCGCTTATCCTTGATAGGATTCATTCAAATGTTGGAATGATTCCTGAAGTTGCAAAGTATCTTATTTTTGCTGGCGGCAAAAGACTACGTCCTATGCTAACCTTGGCAACATCATCAATGCTTAAATATGATGGAGATAAACATTTACTGTTGGCATCTGCTATTGAGTTTATTCACACTGCTACTCTGCTTCATGATGACGTTGTAGATGATGGTCAATTGAGAAGAGGTAAAGTTGCCGCACGCTTGGTTTGGGGAAATCAGGCAAGCGTTCTTGTTGGAGATTTTTTGTTGAGCCAAGCTTTTCGTATGGTAATAGAGACGGAATCACAGCAGGCTCTGGAAGCGTTGTCATTAGTTGCATGTACTCTCTCGGAAGGCGAGTTGAGACAGCTGTCCATATCTAAGAATATCAACGTTTCAGAGGAAGATTATCTGCAAGTTATAGAATCCAAAACAGCCGTATTATTTGCCGCTGCATTGGAAATAGCCTCTTTGATTGCAGGGGCAGAACACTCTATTCAGCAATTTCTTAAATCATATGGGATGAATCTTGGCATCGCTTTTCAACTTATTGATGATGTTATGGACTATAGCGGAGGTATAGATGAAATGGGTAAAAATATAGGAGATGATTTTCGCAATGGCAAAGTTACCCTGCCAGTAATACTTGCTTTTCAAAGAGGAACAAATAAAGAAAAAGATTTTTGGAAATCTGTTATTAACGAAAGCAAAATATGCGCGGATAGTCTAGAAAAAGCTCTTGTTTTAATAAAGGATAGCAATGCATTGGTAGACACAGAATCAAGGGCGAACTTCTATTGTCAAAAAGCCAAAGATTCTCTCAAATATTTGCCGGAAAATTCTTGGAAAGAATCTTTTATAGAGGTGGTTGACTTTTGTATAGGACGTATCAGTTAAAAAACCTTATATACAGATCTTACGAGAATAATTTGTTGATCATAGTGAATTATATCTACTATATGACAATAGTAATTGTTGTTTTATTTGGTATTATTGGTATTAGATGTCTTGTTTCTTAGGAGTAAAATTAACATCTCTTATAAGTTAATTTTGCTACTTCTTTAACATACGTTAGCATAAAACCAAGAAGTATTCGTTTCCTCACCAGATGTGTACTTATAAAATAGTTTTCATTATTCATTACCTCATAATTATAACCAGTTCTTTTGTCTGTAAAGCTGTCTTTGAAGTTGTAGCTTATGCCTATGGTTTAGGACGTTATGCCTAATAAGTCCCCCCCAATTTTTTTGTGAACCTTAGATTTTGCGACAATCTCCCAAATATACCTCTATTTGTATTCTCATAATTAATACTTTCAACTTATTACCTCTTATATTTTGAATCATCTTCATTATTCAAATATAAGAAATAAGTAAAATACCATTAATCAGCAATGCCTATAATGTTAATGCTATTGAAATGTGTATTAAATCATAAATATTGAATAGTATTGTTTAGAAAAATTTATATTATTTGAAGTATTTATAGCATAAAATATATTTTTATATTTATTTATAAACCCATATTTACATTAAAATTAGAAATTAAATTTATGATTATTAAAAAAGATGCATTATATTCTTTAATATTGTCAATATCTGCATTAAATGGTTGTGATTTGTCAAAATCAGATAATAAGCTACAAAATTCAGAATTAAGATCTACATGTACTGTTGACGACAATGACGAAATGCTTGAACAGCTACTATCAATAGTAACAAATGATTATATCACGTCACATATAAAAAATGAAAGAAGTATATCTACAAGCCTTGAAGAACAAGACAATAAGGATAACACTACAAATGATCTACATACTTATTCAAAAAATCTAAAAAAAGCCTCTGATGAAGATTATGCTGCTAAAAGAAAAATAGATGAGTTACTTGATAAAGCACGATTCGGAAATACTGCAGTGGAGCAAGAAAACGCACATGAACAATTACAACAAGCTATCTTAGATGCAAAAAAAGCAAAAAAAGATATTGCTGCAGCTAAAAAAATATTTCGTGAAAAATTGATGGAACGGTTAACCTTAAGTGATTATGAAAAAGAATAAGGTTATAATCAATAATAATATAATCCAATCAAACCGCAAAAATATAATAAAGAATGAAAATGATCCATAAGAATCAAATGACTTATATTATAACCAAATGCATTCAAATCTTTGAAATAACAGTAAAAAAATTGTGGGGTGATAAAAATAGCCGTAATAAATACTAAATTATACCAATAAATATGCCACGTTGGGAACATAGTATACAGAATAATTTTTTATATTATAAAAATTATAGTACAAAAACGAGTGGTAAATTTATGAGTGTCAAACAAACTCCAATAATTACTTTACTAATGTCAACCTCTACAATATTGAGCAATTGTTCTTTATTGGGGAAAATAGATAATTAATCTGTTCTTCAATTAGAAAATACATCAGCTCCAAGTTCACAAAATATACGAAACAACGTTGACGAATCACTAGATAAAAATTCAGAAGTTATCCAAAGTATTAGCCAATCAACAATCAATAAGCACCACCTCAGTAAAGGAAAATCCCAAATAATAGGTGAAGTTAAAAGACAAATCAAAGGGAACTATATATAATATATATAATTAGACATAATTAAAGGTGGAATGTATGTATGTCTATAAAACCTGAATTCATAAGCCTTTACCAATTTTTTCAGCGATTTGATACAGAAGAAAAAGCAACGGAATTTTATGAAATGCAACGATGGCCAACTGGTACACGATGTCTTTATTGCAATCAAAAAAACCGTGTAATTGTGGTTAAAAATAAAAAACCGATGCCCTATCATTGCGGTGCGTATAGAAAATACTTTAGTGTTAAAATAGGTACAATTATGGAATCAAGTCGTATCCCGCTTAAAACTTGGTTATTAGCAACCTATATGATGACAACTGCTAGGAAAGGTATCTCCAGTTGTCAAATATAAAGATAAATTGGAATAACACAAAAGACAGCTTGGTTTATGCTTCAAAGAATCAAAGAATCCTGGGCTACGGCAAATAATATGTTTTCAGGAGAAATAGAAATCGATGAAGCATATTTTGGTGGGAAAGAAAAAACAAACATGCATCCAATCGTATTAAAATTGGCGGAGGGACGACTGGAAAAGTACCAGTAGTAGCTATAAGATCAAGAGAAAATGGAAATATTAAATCGTTTTCAGTTAGTAAAACAAATAAAAAACTATTCACGATGCCATTAAATTTAATATGATTAAGGGCTCTACCATTTATACAGATGACCACCGATCTTATCTGGGGATTCAAAATTACCATCATGCAACAGAGTAAAACACTCTACCGGAGAATACGTTAAAATTAAAGCAAGTATAAATGGAGTTGCAATTTTTTGGGCTCTGCTTAAGCGTGGTTCTTATGGTACATTCCATCATTTTAGCGTTAAACATTTAAATCAATATGTAAGCGAATTTTCCACTCGCCATAACACACTTTTTATGGGTTCAGATGAACGGTTTAGGTATATGATAAGAATCTCTGTCGAGAAGAGAATAACCTATTCGGAGTTGATTACATTAATAAAGCAAAGAATATTATTGATACAGATGTATCCTTTGAAAATTTGGTACTTGCATCAATGGGAAAGAAACCTACTCATGCGAATAAAAAAGGTAAAGTTAGTTCTTTTATAAAATCTCCTCTCCGTTGTCCTAGTGGAAAAAGTCGTGCCGTATCACAAATAATTGATAAAATATATCCCAAAAGGATTACCTGCCCTTTGCTCACCTTTTGTTGTTGGTGGCTCAATAGAATTGGCACTAGCAAGCAGAGGAACTATGGTTTATGCATAACGGACGCATTTGAACCTCTTGTCCATTTTTGGCAGGTTCTTTTAAAAAATGCACCATATTTAGCCGAAGTAGTACGTCAATATGAACAAATGACGCCGAATATGTTTTATAATTTGCAAAAAACATTTTTTGCATTAAATGACAGTGTTGAGATAGCTGCTGCGTTTTTTGCATTAAATCGTTCATCTTTTAGTGGCACGACATTATCTGGTGGAATGTCTCTGGGTCATCCTCGTTTTACGCAAAGCTCTATAGAGAAGCTGAAAGAATTTTCGGCAAAAAATATCACTGTTGATTTAGCTGATTTCAAAATAAGCATTGCTAGGCATGCAAATGATTTTCTTTACTGCGATACTCCCTATTTAATAACTCAAAAACTCTATGGAAAAAAGGTGACAAACATATAAATTTTGACCATCAAGGACTTGCAAAATTATTAACTGCCAGGGATGGCTGGGTTTTATCATATAATGACCGTGAAGAAATAAGAGATATATATATCATGAATACTATACAGTTGTTCCCGAATGGGAATACGGTATGGGTAATTCCCAAAAATCAAATGAAATACTCATTTTAAGTAAGGATTATAGGAAAATAGAGTAAAGCAAACTCATAATGGAAAAGCATTTAAATATTCCTTATCAATGGTTTTTAGTGAAATGACACAAGCTCTGCTACAGGACAATTCATCTTTAGAAATAGCTAAAAATTTCTATGAAGCCCTAGATCATGATCATAGAAATATTTTAAAAAGGGCGTCACTTGAAGCTGCACTGTTTTTACAGGTGAATGATCCAAGAATATATCAAGCCCATTCAATTTTCCTTCAACGAGATAACGTTGGTATAAAAGGAGATGTACGAGATATTGTTATTGAAGTTCCCAAAAACCAAATTGGCATTTCTGCTAAATATAATCATACTGCTAAAACATTGTCGTTTTTCCGAAACCATAGATTTTGGTAAAGAATGGGCAGATTACTCTTGTAGTAAAGAATATTTTAAAACTATTTCACCTGTTTTCGGTAAGTTAAGAGATATGAAGATACAAGGTATGTTTTTTAGAGATATAAAAGACAAAGATACAATAATTTATCTACCAATTTTAATCGCTTTTGAAGATTAATTAAAGCGATTATGTGGGAGTTTTGGCGATTTGTTTGTGGGACGATTATTCAAATATTTATTAGGACGATATGACTTCTATAAAATAATTCTAAAAACAAGTGGTAAACTGAAATCAGTCGCTATTCAATCAGTAAATATTGGAGGAACTTTGGATTATGGTCCAAAATGGAAAAGACCAGATAGGATACATTCCATAAATCGTAGAAACGGATTCTCAAATACGATAGAAGTTATATTTAATGGAGGATGGAATATTTCATTTCGTTTACATAATGCAAGTAGCAAGGTTGAACCTTCATTAAAATTTGATATTCAACTTGTTAAAACACCTATCAATACGGGATTTCACTCTATAAGAATTGTCTAATTATATATATAATTTCCAATCAAATCATATAGCGGGTTATTCAGCAATTTATAAAGAAGTAGCAATTAGTGCAATTGATACGGCAAATAAGAAAACATCTCCCACAGGATCAAGTATATCAAAAGCGACGACTGCAATAGATAACTTGCAAAGAAAATTATTACCTTTATTGGAGAAACAAGAACCTTTAACAGAACAAGAAAGACACGTTATTAAAGATTCTAATGCAGATTTGGAAAAGATTACTGCTGTTGAGATATCAACTTTGGCATTATCAAATGATTTACAAGAAGAAAAAACCAGAATTATAGGAATAATCAGCGATATTAATAATTTAGGCCTCTATCTTGTTATTTCTGGAAATAATCACCATTTCATGGTCTAGATGACTATTATAAACAATAGTCTAGAATAAAATTGACAAAAAATTTAAGAGATAGGGGGTCTTTACAAGGCTTATACCATAATTCAATCTTTCATGGAATTTTACGGTCTTATAAATGGACATATAGTAGGATGCACAATGCACGATAAAATAGAAGGTATGCTGAATACTATGAATCATAAATATCATGTTAATATCATACACATTCAAATATAGTCAAATTATGCACTATAATATTCTATAAAAGATATATCCCTATACAATCTTTTGTACTGCTATACGTATATTGTATATGATATCACTATCAAGTATAACTCTCTGATTGAAAATAAAAATATAACTTAGAGATATACAGTTCTTATGACACAGATTATGTCTACAAAAAACCCAAACGCCTTATGGAAAGCTTGTGAGCTTCTGGAATCTGGACTACCAATAGTAATCCCGACTGAAACAGTATATGGAATAGCTGTTGACGCAAGGAATCCTTCGGCTATTCGTCGTCTTTATGAAATTAAAAATCGACCACCTATAAATCCTCTTATATGCCATGTCAGTAGTATTGATATGACAAAAAAATATGCATTTGTTGACTCATGTTCACTATATTTGTCACAAATTTTTTGGCCAGGCCCCTTAACTCTCTTACTTGATCTTATTCCTGAAAATGATATTCATCCATTGACTACTTCTAATTTAAAAACAGCTTGTTTTCGAGTGCCATGCGGGTTTGCCAGAAATCTTATTGCCACCTATGGCTATCCTTTAGCAATGCCTTCTGCAAATATATCTGGTCAGATGAGTTTAACTAATGCAAAAAACGTTTTATCTTCTTCTATTGGAAAAGAAATCCCTCTCATCCTTGATGGCGGAGACTCTGAAATTGGCTTAGAATCTACAATTATACAAGTTAAAGATGACCAAATAATCCAAGTTTTACGTCCAGGCGGATTGGAAATAGAAGAAATAAAAAGAGTTACTGGTAAAGAGTTGACATATCCCATAGAAACATCTAACCCCCAGGCACCAGGAATGTTAAAATCGCACTATGCCCCAAGAGCTCAAGTAAGATTGCAAGCAAATCATGTAAATTATGGAGAGGCTCTGATCCGCTTTGCAAATTTCCACGTTAAAAACATCGAAAAAACAACTATCTCACTTGATTTAAGCCCATCTGGAAATCTAAAGGAAGCAGCATTTAATCTATTTAACTACATGAAAATAGCTGACGAAAGTTGTCCTACTTCTATTGCATTTACCCCTATACCAAATCACGGGTTGGGAATAGCAATTAATAATAGGCTTGAAAGAGCAGCTGCACCACGCCAGTCCAATGCCACAGGAAAAATAATATGAGCAAGTTATCTCCTGATATTACTACAAAATTTATAGAAATTGTTGGGAAAAAAGGAGCGTTGACTGACCAAAAGCTAATATCTCCATATCTTAAAGAAGAAAGAAACTTTTACCATGGCAAATCACCTTTGGTATTGCTCCCATCTTGCACAAATGAAGTGTCCCAAATTCTAAAGCTAGCAACAGAAACAAAAACTTTCATTACGCCACAAGGAGGAAATACGGGTCTCGTTGGCGGACAAACACCACGTGAAAACAACGAAGACGTTGTTTTGTCACTTAATCGAATGAAGAGTGTCCGTGATATTGATTTGACAAGCAATACTATTGCGGTCGATGCTGGCATCAGCCTATTCGAAACAAGAAATATAGCTAAAAGTCACATGAGATTTTTTCCCCTATCTCTCCCATCAGAAAAATTATGTCACATCGGGGGAAATCTTGCCACAAATGCAGGAGGAACTGCCGTATTATTTTACGGCAACATGCGACAGCTATGTTTAGGAATAGAAGCCGTTTTGCCCACTGGTGAAATTTGGAATGGCATGCATAAACTTATAAAAGATAATAGTTGTTATGATATACGCGATCTATTGATAGGATCAGAAGGAACTATTGGCGTTATTACCGGAGCAATACTCAAATTATTTCCTTATCCAAATGGACAACAAGTGGTTTTTATAGCAGTGGAATCTCTTGAAAAGGCTCTTCAATTATTACAACTGTCCAAAAAAACAGCATATAATATGCTTACAGCTTTTGAATTAATTTCTCAATCAGCGCTAGAGTTAGTTATAAAACATATCCCAAATAGCTTTCATGTCCTCAAAAAACGATATCCTTGGTACATACTGCTAGAATTATCTACTACAGATGCCCCCAAGGTAGTTAATGAAATAGCTAATACCATATTATCAACATCTTTAAAAACAAGCTTGATCGCTGAATGGATATTGCCCATATCAGAAGCAGAAAAACAATCAATATGGTACATCCGCAATAATATCCCCTTAGCACAAAAAAAAGAGGGAAGATCTATCAAACATGACATATCAGTGCCTGTAGGATCGATACCATCTTTTTTGCAAGAAGCACAAAACTCCATATTATCCTCTTTTCCTACAACACGCATATGCCTTTTTGGACACATGGGAGACGGCAATATTCACTTTAATGTATTCCCGCCAATTGACGATAATCAAAATATATTTTTATCTCGTCACTGTAATGAAATTAATTATATAGTTTATTCTATCGTTTTATCTTATGGAGGATCTATCGCAGCTGAACATGGCATTGGACAGTTACATAAGGAAAGATTAGAAAAAATATTTCGACCTACAGATCTAATGATAATGCGAAAGATCAAAAAAACATTTGATCCCGCCGGCATAATGAATCCAGGAAAGTTTATTTAAATTGTAAAGTATGTTCCATAATTATTAATTGTCTATCAGATTACATAAATAAATGTCTTAATTACAAGCTATTATCGTTCAGTAATTTATTGCTTGCAATAGCTGTTGGCAAAATAAAAACATTATAAATAATACATACACTCCGAAGACCATAAAAAATAACTTGCAAATTTCACACGATAATAATCCTCTATCAAAACACATAACTGCTATATCATATATAATAAAACAATTCATATAATGGTCCTAGAACGCATAGCTTCAAATAGTGTTCCTTCATCAAGATAATCTAATTCACTCCCCATAGGAATGCCGTATGCTAACCGAGTGATTTTAAGATCAATGCCTTTAAGTTGATCAATGATATAATGAGCTGTTGTTTGCCCCTCAATTGTAGCACTAATAGCCAGAATTAACTCACTAACTTGATGAAATTTTACCCTATCTATTAATGATTGAATTCTCAGATCTTCTGGAGTAATCTTGTCAATCGGAGAAAGTGTTCCCCCAAGAACATGATATCGCGCGTTCACGGCACTGGCACGCTCTAATGCCCATAAATCTGCTACGTCTTCTATTACTATAATTACTGAATTATCGCGCCGATCATCCATACACACAACACAAGGATCAACAGTATCAATATTCCCACAATTAGAGCATACAATCACCTTATCATATATATTGGTCATAGCTTCAGCTAAAGGACCTAAAATCTGATCTTTTTTCTTTACAAGGTGTAGGGCAGCCCTCCTAGCAGAACGGGGACCAAACCCTGGGATACGCGCCAACATTCTAATAAGATTTTCAATTTCTATCCCTGCTATTTGTTTTTTCATATTAGATGTCTATCTAAACCTTAGAATAAGGAATCTTCAAAGATTCTCAGGTAATGTATGATAGTGCTGATTAAATTAACTTTATACAATCAACTCATATTATTTATTAACAATGCACAATCAATCATTATTGATCCATTTAGATCCTACATGGATCAGATTATATTCATGTAAAATGCATGATATGCCTTTTAAAAAGGAAATTTAAATCCAGAAGGGATAGGCAATCCTGCTGTTGCCTCTAAAGTTTTTTCCTCAACCAAACCTTCTATTTTTTTACGAGCATCGCTGTGTGCAGCAATAATTAAATCTTCTAATATTTCAGAATTATCTTTGCATAATAAAGAATCATCTATTTTTAATTTTATCAAAGCATTTTTACCATTTAAACGGACATTAACCATTCCTCCCCCAGCCACTCCGTCTACTTCAATAGCTGTTATGGATTCCTGTATTTTCTCCATCTTGCCTTGTATTTCTTTAATCTGTCCCATCATTTTTATCATGCTACTCATAACACACTATACTCCACCAATAAATACACATGTATATAACCCATTATAATCTAATATATCCATATTTTTGTTACTATTTTGTACGAATACAAACAATTGTGGAACTAGGAAAAAATGTCCGAATAGCCTGAATATTATCATCCTCCCGAAAATTATCAAAACTAAACCCTTGAGAAGATTGTATTTCCCAATTGTTCCCTGTCCAATTTTTAAGTTTTATAATAAGATTCTTAAGAAGATAATCAGGGCATCCCTTGTCTAAGGATACCTCTAAATATCCTTCTTCAAAAGAAAAAACAGTCAAATAATTTTGCAATAATTCTTTCATTGTATCATCACAATATCTATCACATAATTTCATCAACTTTTTCTTATGCTCATTATTATCTGATATATAGGAATTAACCCCTGTATGAGACATGTTACTTTTTTCAATTAATTCATCATCCTCACAATGGTATGATCCATTATTGGATAAATTACCAACCTGCAAATATTGATCGCCAATAAGTTGCTGGTCAGGTAGTGTAGGACAAGAATTTACTGAATTAAGTGTTTTTTTTTCTGCTTATCTGCTACTATATAGCGTGCTATCTCCTCCGGTGAAGGCAAATGTGCAGCATGTGCTAAACGTATTAGAACCATTTCAACGGCCTCAGCAGGACGAGAAAAGCCTTCTGATTCAGAAATACCTTTTAAAATCATTTGCCAAAACCGTGAAAGAACGGTAACGGAAACTTCTTTCGCATATTCAGAAGCTCGTAAATTTTCACTTTCACTATACAATAAACTATTAACCATCTCTGGCAAATATTTAAGTCTTGTAACCAAATGTGTGAAATCAGCAAGATCATGTAGAATAATCAAAGGATTTGCACCAGAATCATATTGCAAAGAAAATTCTTTTAAACCTCTAACAATATCTCCCTTTACCAAATATCCAAACAAATCAATTATCCGATTTCGATCAGCAAACTCAAGCATTGAACTCACAGCTGAAACTGTAACTCTATCAATACATCTGGCGATAGCTTGATCTAATAAAGACAATCCATCGCGAACTGACCCATCGGAAGCCCGCGCAATAATTGCAATCGCTTCATTATCATATTCTATAGACTCTTTTTGCATAATTTTTGTAAACAGCTCAACAAGATCAACAATAGATATTCGGCGCAAATCAAAACGCTGACATCTTGACAATACAGTTATTGGAACCTTCCTAATTTCTGTAGTTGCAAATATAAACTTTACATGTGGAGGCGGCTCTTCCAAGGTTTTTAAAAGACCGTTGAAGGCCGCTATTGATAACATATGCACTTCATCTATAATATAAACCTTATATCGAGCTGATGTTGGCTTATAGAACATTTGCTCAATAATTTCGCGAATATCATCAATACCAGTATGAGAAGCGGCATCTATCTCAATAACATCAATATGACAACCCCGTAGTATTGCCTGACAATGATCACCAAAACCATCAAATTCTACCGTGGGAACATTAATTTTATCTGTTTTATAGTTTAGAGATCGTGCGATAATACGAGCTGTCGTAGTCTTACCGACGCCCCTCATACCAGATAACATATAAGCTTGTGCTATACGACCTGATTTGAAAGCATTGGTCAGGGTCTTGATCATAGGTCCTTGACCCACCATCATATCTGCAAAACTCTGAGGACGATACTTTCGTGCTAAAATATGGTAATTGCTCATAAATTTGTACAGGAAAAATTATCTCACAATCTTTAAAACAAACCAATAAAAGAGAAGCTGATAAAACGACCCACCATAACATTGCTAGGGCTGCTTCTTTCCAGACCTGACCCGATTTACAAGAACAGCGTCCATCTTTCAGCTTCTCACTGTGATTATCGGAAATATTTCTATAAAACACAAGCAAATATAGCTATATGATTGCATCAAATTACAAAAATATAGCACAAATCATTAAAGTCTCATTTTTTAGTTAATAATATAAAAATTTTTAGTTAATAATATAAAAATTCCCTCATTCACTTTCTTGATAATTTTATCCTTAATATGATCTCTAAATATTTTAAACATCATAATGGTGTGACGAAGCTTATATTTATGTTAATGTCACCATTGACAACGATATTTTGTAACATCGTTCCATATGATGGGTTTTAATAACATAAAACTAATATTAAGATGCCACTGAAACAAAAAAGAATATTTTCAATTATAAAAACAACTCTCCATCCTTATTAAAAGGAGCAATAATTGCATTTTGAATTTTATCAAGATGTTTTTTGTTGATAGTGAAACGAAAGCAAATGTTTGCGATGTGTAGATAATGATTAACAAAACTAAAATTAAAAATTTAAATCTTGATGAATTTCGTAATTACGATTGTTTGCATCTAGCATTCGACTCACAACAAATTATTTTTATTGGCGAGAATGGGACAGGAAAAACTAATGTTTTAGAGGCTATATCCTTCTTGTCCCCAGGGCGTGGACTACGTCACGTCTCATATTCAGATGTAACAAGAATAGGATCTGATGATTTTTTTTCCGTTTGCGCAAGTATAAAAGGTATGGAAGGACTAGCAGATATATCCGTCAAATTGGAATCAAAAGATGATAAGAGTATGAAATGTTTACAAATCAACGATGTTGCAATACGAACTATAGATGAATTGAACGATCATCTAAGAATAAGCTGGCTCATTCCTTCTATGGATAAAATTTTTAGCGGATCTTCTATAGAAAGACGTCGCTTTCTAGATAGAATGGTTCTTTCTTTTGACCCAAAACATCGTCGCCGCATGATTGATTTTGAACGATTGATGCGTAGTCGCAACCGTTTGTTATCTGACGGATATTTTGATCCATCTTGGTGCAGTAGTATCGAAATACAAATGGCAGAACTAGGTGTTGAAATAGATTTGGCAAGAATAAAAATGATCGAAAAAATATCTTATGTTATGACAGACTATGTAAAAAAAGAAAATTTTCCTAATACTGGGTTAAGTTTATCTAGTTTTATAAAAGAAAAATTGAATTGTTCTTTGCTTGAATTAAAACAGGAATATGCCAAGATTCTTTTAGAAAAGCGCGAAGTTGATTCTATTGCAGGACGCACCTTAATAGGTCCTCATCGAAGTGATTTAATCGTTCATTATCGCGACAAAGGTATAAAAATAAATCATACTTCCACAGGCGAACAAAAATTAGTTTTAGTCGGAATTTTTTTAGCGCATGCACGGCTAATATCCAACATAACAGGTTTTGCTCCTATTTTATTGATAGATGAAATTGCCGCACATCTTGATGTAAAAAGACGCAATTCTTTATTTCGAATTATCAACGATATAGGAAGTCAAACTTTCATGACAGGTACTGATAAATCAATCTTTTCTTCTCTTGATAAAAGTGCAAAATTTATATGCATTTCCAATAATCAAGCGTATTATATGTGATATGAAGAGTGTTGTTACATCCAAATTTAACTAAAATTTTCATTTGTTTATGATTCAAATACGCTACCTTATTGATATTTGGAATGGATAGAATAAGTAAATTTCAAACATAAATTTTCAGATAATTTGATGATAATACTTGAAATATTATTATGTCTGATTCCATAAAATTACATAATAATAAAGATGTTTTATAATATTAATCATTATATATTTGTATAATATAACCACAATGAAAAGACATCTAAATAGTACTGATTATAATTAAAGACAGCTTTAATTATATTATGAAATTTCATTATTACTATATTTAGTATAAATATTTATTTAAATACCTCTCTAGGGTATACCCCCCAAATTTCACTTTGCATAATCCAGCCACTTATATCGGAATTTGCTATAAAACACCACTCCCCAGAGCATTCACGTATTGATAACAATGCTCCCGGCTCAATCTTTGCAATGACTATCGCATGTGTTGTCGGATTTTTATATAGATTGATATATTTTAAAACTTTTGATTTTCGTTCCCAAGGAGAAACAACTGCCGAGCGTTTTACAGATAATAATACTTTATTCACCCAACCACTATTCCCATGAAAATCACGAATCTTTCTCCAGTCTCCATATTCTTGAGTAATTTCAACTGGAAATCCTTTTTGTATATATATACGAGAGATTGCATGATTTTTTCCAGGCCCAATACGAACGTTAGTACGATCAAATTTAATTGTGACAAAACGTGGTATAGGTTGTCCGCTTGATATGGTAACATCATGCGCAAAAACAGGGACGATCGTCATAAAACATAATAATAAAGTATAAGTAAACAAATTATGCGACCATTATTGAATATCTATATTTTAAAGTTCATAGTATCATATATTTTGTTATAATAACCCAGAACTGGCAAATTTCCTAAACTTTTAAACAATAAACTCGGTAGGCAACAATAATAAAATCAAAAATTGATATCAAATAGTATATAATAATGTTTATACAGGAATATAATTCCTAAAATTAATGTGGTGTTATAAAAAAATATATTTCAATTATAAATCAATAAAAATACTAGTCACGAATAAATATCCTCAGCAACTACATATATGTAATTATATAACTAATAAAAATTTTATTAGCACTATTTTTTTTCTAGCACAATAAAAACACAAATCTCTGCTTCGGAGACAATTGTTTCATCAACTTTTGCACAACACTTAAATTTCCAAAAACCACGCCGACAATACACCCTATGTATATGAAACTCTAAACGATCTCCTGGCACAACCTTCTGACGAAAGCGTGCCTTGTCAATATTCGTAAGGTAAGCAGGCTCCTGATTACTACTAGTCAGACCATTTTTGATAGCACAAATAGCACCTGCAGCTTGTGCCATACCTTCTATTATAAGAACACCAGGCATAACTGGCATACCTGGGAAATGCCCCATAAAGTGAGGTTCATTGAACGTGACATTCTTAATTCCTATTGCAGAATGATCACCTTGAATATTAATGATTCGATCCACAAGAAGAAAAGGATACCTATGGGGCAAAAACTTCATTAATTCAATAATATCTTTTGCATCTAAACATGAAATTTCACTAACCATTTCTTTCCTTAACCTTATGATTATGACTTCTATTGAATTAACTTAACAAAAGCAACACATATTGAAGTAGTTGTTATTTTATATTAAAAAGCAGGCGAAAAATCATTCGAATGTAAAGAGGGAAGATCTCTAATCACATTACTTTTAGCAGTTATCTGTGCGTTATCGCCTATATTTATATGAGCTGCAATCCCAGACTGACTTGCTATCAACACATTATCACCTATATGAACAAATCCAGAAATTCCAACCTGGCTTGCAATCATACATCCAATACCTATATAAACGCTATGTCCTATCTGTACCTGATCACCAATTTTAGTATTCTCTCCAATAATAGTGTCATCCATTGTTCCACGATTAATAGTGCTATTAGCTCCAATTTCAACTTTATCTTGAATAATTACACGGCCAACATGTACCATCTTGTAAATATCCAATTCGTGTCTAACATATTCAAAACCATCACTGCCAATCTTTACCCCATCATGCAAAACAACTTCGTTACCAATAAAAGATGAAAAAACACTTATATCTGATCCAATAATACAATTACGCCCAATTTTAACACCTGAACCAATAATTGATCCAGATCCCACATATGTACCACTTCCAATTTCAACACCAGATCCTATAACTACCATTGGCTCTACAACAACCCCATTCTCAAATTTTACATCATTTGCAACGGAAATTTTAGAGGAAAAACCTTTTGAAGATCTAGATACTGGCTGCATTCGCATCTCTTTTGGATATAGAATAGATCCTGCAAGAACAAAAGACACTTCTGGCTGATTCGATAATAAACAAGGGATATGTTTAGGAATAAAAGAAAAGATATCATAACCACATATGATCGCAGATGCTTTGCATATATCAATATTATCAAGAAATTTACGAGATCCAACATAGGAAATGTCACCTTGAGATGCGCGAAAAATAGACGCAAGAGAAAAAACCAGATTTCCACCGTAAGCTTCGTCTGAAATCACCGATCCTATGATCTCCGCTAATTTTATCAGCGAGATTCCTTTGCACTCCGAAAAATCATTTGATCTTTTCAATCAACAAAACCTCTTATTTTCAACAATATATTTGTTTAATAATACCTAGCTCCAATACCAAAACCAAAATACTGAACACCATCATATGGTTGTTTACGCAGAGGGATAGCATAATAAACTTTGAGAACCCCCAAAGGAGTGTCCCAATTTATGCCTGCACCAACAGAAATACGCAAAAAAGATTCATCTCCATATAAATGACTACCAATATCACGTAAATGAAAAAAGTTCTTATAAAGATTAGCAGAATCAATAAAAAATGATCCACGCAGTCCAGTATCAGGAGAGATGAAAGGAATAGGAAAGCCAATCTCTGAGCTTGCCGAAACGTAAGAACTTCCGCCAACTGCATATCCTTTTACTTCTTGTTCTTCTTTTAAACGAGGACCTATGCCTTTGGATTCAAATCCTCTTAAAATATCCGTTCCTATTGAGAATTGATCAAAAATTTGCAGTTCACTACTTCTAGGGAAAATATATCCCAATCCGAAACGTATAGAACAAATAATATCATACTTGTCAGACAAAGAATAAAAGTATTGTGTCTGATTTTTTAATTTATGATAATTAGAATCCCCTCCAAAACCTGCATATTGATAAGCAAAATTCACCAACCAACCATCACGGGGCATAATTCTGTTATCTAACGTATCATATACGAGACTTTGTAAAACCGAGAAACTATTAAATCTACCATGGTCCGCCAACTCTTTATATAAGCCATCTATATACTTTCCAATATAAGAATTTGATTTAGATTTCTCACCATACGTCATCAAATTATATTGAAAAGTAGAAAGTGTAGATATGTGTTCAGATATAGGAAATCCAACGTTTACAGCAAATAAACCATTGTATTGTTTTGCAAATCTGTCAATAAAATAGGATTGAGAAATATTAAAACCTGCTGAAATATGATCTCCGAAGAAATATGGGTTTTTAAAGCCAATATTGTAATAGTTTGCATCTATCCCCTCTCCAAGAGAACCCATAACATAAAAAACATATCCTTTTCCAAACCAGTTGTTTTCATTAAAATTGGTCGATATATTCTTAGTTTCTGGGCTCCAACTAACAGATAAAAAAATCTCACTAGTCTTAACTTGTTTAACCCGAATAGTCAAAATTACACGCCCGAAAACTCCTGTTGGCGATTGATTAATATCAACATTGGAAAAATAACCTGTTGACATTATACGACGCTTAGCACGAGCAATCATCATTTCATTTATTGGATCGCCTTCACTAAAACCAAGCTCACGAAGAATGATGTGGTTGCGTGATAAATCATTACCTTGTACTTCTATTCGATCTACATAAACAGGGCTAACACCATCGATGAAGTAATTAACATCAACTGTTTTATTTACAAAATCACGATTAATTCGAGAAGTAACATTAACAAATGGTTTTCCAATTGAATATAAATACTGTGAAATGTTTTCAACTGATTCCTCAATCATTTGCATACTATACAAATCACCAGATTTGCCTTTAATACATGCGCGCAAGCTATCATGTTCCACGCCTTGTACAACAGATTGAACAAAAACATTTCCAATCCTATAAACCGCCCCCTCATAAATCTTAAAAGCCAAATCATAAACATTATTATGTTTGTCAAATATAGTTTGTGAAGAAACTTTAACTCCAGCATACCCTCTATTATGATAAAATCTACGGATTAATTGCTCATCATATTCCAACCTTTGGCTATTATATATGTCTGATCCATTAGATAAAAAACTAAAATATCCTGATCTTTTAGTTGATATCACCCCACCTAATCTAACGCTAGAATAAGACTTGTTTCCCAAAAAATTAATTTGATTTATTTTTGTTCTGGGGCCTTCTGTAATAACATAACCAAGGTTGATCATTCCTGGAGATATTGGATACACTTGAACATCTACTGAAGCATTTGGATAGCCATTATACTCGTATACTTTTTTGATAATGTTAACATCAGACTTAACAACGGATTTATCATATGATGATGATGAACGCGCACTAACTATCAATTTCAATTGACTATCTTTTATTGAATTATTTCCATTAAAAACCAGCTGATTTATAATTTTATTTTCTATTACAGATATATTAAGGGTGGAGTTTACAACCTTTATTTTTACATCAGAAAAATACCCCGTAGAATAAAGCGCCTTCACGGAAGTGTCTATGTCTTCCTCAGAAAAGTATTTTCCAACAACTATGGGAATATGAGAAAGAATTATTTTCTCATCCCTATAAGAAACACCTTGGATTTTAATATTATCTACAACAAATCTACTTGCTCCATAAGCCGCGGAAATAAAAACAACACAACCAAAAAAGCAACCATAAAGCACCCTAGCAAACATATACCAACCACCACAAAGTTTAAAACTAGATATTCAATTCATAAATATCATTACGGAGAACAGTTACAACCAATGCTAGTATTATCAAAAATCCAATCCCAAAAATAACCGCTTTTGATTTTTCTCCAAGAGGCTTCCTCCGAATCATTTCAACAAAATAGATCAAAAAGTTTCCACCATCAAGAATAGGAATAGGAATTAAATTAAATAGAGCTACGGATAACGACGCTTCAGCCAAAAAAAACATATATTCATTCAACCCTTTTTCATAAAAACTTTTTGATATCTTTATAACACCTATTGGACCAATTATTTGATCAAATTGAAAGCCTCCAGAAAACATTATATACAAAACATGAAAAATCTCTTTGGCCATAGAAAAAGAATAACTCAATCCTTCCAACAATGCTTGCATAATTGAGATATTCTGAATTCGAGCATTATTCTTAAAATATGCACCAATAAATAAAGCCTGCCTCTTAACACTAAAGCCATCAACGATCTCTTGAATTCTAGGAACTACATTTAACTTTACAATACCCACATGATCACGATTTAATATAATAGGTATCTCTTTTGAAGTATTTGAGCTAAAATAGGTCTCGACATTTTCAGCATTAGACATGGACATTCCATTGACAGATAAAATACGATCCCCAGGCTTTATACCAGCAATAGCCGCCGGACTCCCAGGCACTATATTTGATACAATCGGATCTATTATCTGTACACCTATTCTATAAAATAGAAATGTCAAAATTAAAACGCTCGAACAAACATTTGCAAACGGACCAGCCAACGCGACAAGCATCTTTTTCCAGTGTGCAATACTAGAAAAAGAATCCCTGTCACTTTCATTATCCACAAAACTAACATATCCTCCAAGGGGGAAAAGAGATATTTTCCAACGAACTCCGGAATAATCAGTAAATCCGACAATCTCCGGCCCAAATCCTACAGAAAAAGACAATACCCTCACACCACACAAACGTGCTACAACGTAATGTCCAAACTCATGTACAATAACAATCACGCAGATATCAACAATATATGAAAAAAAATATTCTAAAAAAACAGAAATCATCAGCGCCTCTACATCCAATCAATAAATTCGAAAATATATCAGAGAATCATAAGTACTCTATCCAACAGCAAGCCTTGTTTTCCATGATTTTTGTCTAGCAAAAAAGCAACCGTTGCCATAACTAAACAAGCAAAAATTAATCCATCAACCCTATCCATCACGCCACCATGCCCAGGCAAAAACCATCCTGATTGTTTTACACAAAAGTATCTCTTAATGAAAGATTCCAACAAATCTCCTAATTGGCTGGATACGGATATGAGCGCAGAGAGAACAATAGTTGCCCAGAAATAATCCAAAAAAAAACACGATAAGATAACTACTCCAGCACAAATAGCACAAACAGCACCACCAACAGATCCCGCCCAAGTTTTTCCAGGAGAAATGTTAGGTGCAATCTTAGGCCCACCTACGTATCGACCAATAAAATACGCAAAAACGTCAGTAGACCATACAACAGATAAAACAAAGCCCATCAAAAACAAACCCTCAAAACCATCTCCACGAAGATATACCATCGTAACTGGCAGCAATACAGAATAAATAATACCCAGAGAACGCCAAAACTTCCTATTCCACAAGACGGAAATAAGCAAATCTATCAAAAAATATAACAGAAAAACAATAATAGCAGGCTTAAAGGCTCCAAAAACAAACATACAGGACATAACCAACAAAACAATTATTTCCAGAGTTTTCCCAACCAAATTTACAAAAAAAGACTTGGTTATGTTCATCCATTCATAATAAATAGACAAACCTATCATTACTGCCAATAGACGAAACAATACACCGCCCATCCATAACATAGAAAGAAACATACCAGCAGTCAAAATACCAGTAAATATTCTCAATCTCAATTCTTGAAGCATTTAAATAATTCTCATCTCTTTCTTAGACAGTCCACCAAACCTTCTATCACGAAGGCCATACTGTTCTACCGCATAAAAAAACAATTTTCTTGAAAAATCAGGCCAATAGTCCGGTATAAAAACAAATTCAGAATAGGCAGATTGCCAAAGCAAAAAATCAGACAGGCGCCTTTCACCACCAGTACGAATTATAAGATCCGGATCGGGCACATTAGCTGTGTCTAAATACCTGGCAATTAAAGAGCTATTTATATCACGAGAACATACAAATCCTGACTCTACATCTTCGGAAATACTCTTTACAGCACGAGCAATTTCATCACGAGAACTATAATTAAAGGCAATGAACAATTTCAACCCTGTGTTAAATTTTGTTTTTTCCTCAACTTCGTTTAATAATAGCAAAATATCATTATTAAGGTTCATACGATTACCTATAATACGCACTTGCACATTATTGTTTTTAAAAACATCAAAACCTTTTTTAACAAATCCCTGAATTAGCTTCACAAGCTCTGATATCTCGGCCCCAGGTCTACGCCAGTTATCAACTGACAACGCATAAATCGTAAGATACTTTATACTTATTTCATTAGCAGCAACAACCACATCACCTATGACCTCTATACCTTTACGATGCCCGAAATAACGTGGAAACCCCCTAGCAGAAGCCCATCGCCCATTACCATCCATAATGATACCAACATGATTAGGAATTAATAATGACGCCATAAATTATAGCCACTAAAAAAAAACTGCAATATTCAACACCCTCCTCAAAAACACATAATCTCTTGCTTTTTTTCTTCAAAAAAATCATCAATAGATTTGATAGCATTATCTGTTATTCTCTGAATATCATTTTCTAAAACAACACTTTCATCTTCACTGATTAAACCATCCTTCTTAGATTTTTTTATATGATTCATTCCATCCCGACGAATATTGCGAACAGAAATCTTACCTTTTTCAGCGTAATTTTGAGCAGTTTTAACGAGAGAAAGACGTCTTTCTTCAGTAGATTCAGGAACTGGTATTCTCAATACCTGACCATCAACGATAGGATTAAGCCCAAGATTGGACTCATGAATTCCACGCTCTACAGAAGCAACCATCGACTTATCCCATACAGATACCGCAAGCATACGACGATCCATAACGGTTACACTAGCCAACTGATTTAGAGGAACACGAGATCCATAAGCTTCTATTTTTACAGGGTCAAGCATAGATGCAGAAACCATGCCTGTACGCAAAGTCATCATATCTTTCTTTAAAAAAGAAATAGCATCTTCCATACGACCTTTTAGGCTTTTCAAATCAATTGACTGACTCATAATCCATATCCACCTTTCATATAAACTTTTTTATTTCCATAGGGAGTCATTTTCCAGATATAATGGTACTGCGCCCCGATCCAGACAACGCCCCCCAAATCCCTCCTGAAGAATGAATAGAAAATACAATTATAGGAACACCACCATCACGAGCCAAAACGACAGAAGAAGAATCCATAATTTTCAATCCTTTTTCTATAACTTGATTATAAGTCAAGCTATTGAATCGAGCGGCAGACGAATCTTTTTTTGGATCACTAGAATAAATACCATCAACTTGAGTGCCTTTTAAAATAACATCAGCTTTTATCTCAATAGCTCGCAACGCTGCAGCAGAATCGGTAGTCAAAAAAGTATTTCCAGTCCCCCCAGAGAATATAACGATACAGCCCTGAGCAAGATATGACGCTGCATTTTGACAAGAATAAACTTCACAAATCTGGGGCATAAATATAGAGGATAAAACTTTGGTTGGAACATTGATCTTACGTAGAGCAGAATCCAATAATAAAGCATTAACAACAGTGGATAACATACCAATAGTATCACCAGCAGATCGTTCTATTGATTGCAAATCCCCAGCAGATTTCTCACCCCTAAATATATTACCCCCGCCTACAACAATACCAATTTCAACACCCTTTGAATGAACATCAGCTATATCAGCACATATCCTATCAATCGATTTCATATCAATTCCAAAAGATGCGTCGCCAGCGAGAGCCTCGCCTGAAACCTTTAAAAGAATACGTCTATAGAGTAAGCCAGACAATTATCTATCTCTAGTTAAAAGTTTTAGGAATAAGGAAATATATATGAGAAATGCCATTAACGGCATAAAATAACGCTTCTATCATACCGACTTCACCCAATCACCTAAAACAAAACGCACCATACCAACAACCTCAATCGGTGCATCAACAACTTTTTCAGATTCTTTTAAAAAATCCAACACGGTTTTGGATGAATCAACAATAAAATCTTGCGAAAGCAGTACAACTTCTTTAAAAAATTTACGCATCTTCCCATCTACTATTTTTTCGATCATAGCTTCCGATTTGCCGGAATCAAGCATTTCTTTCATATAATAAGCTCGCCGCTTTGCAATAATGGAATGATCAATAGTTTCCACCGAGATTGCCAACGGAGAAGAAGCCGCCACATGCATTGCTATCTGTTCTCCAATAGAAGAAAGCTTTTCTTTATCTCCCAAAGATTTTAAGGCTATTAGAACACCTATTTTCCCTAATGACTGTGCATAGACAGAATGAATGTAAGAAGCAACGACCCCATCAGAGACAGAAAGTAATTCCGCACGACTTAACTTGATGTTTTCTCCCACAATAGCAATGTGATTATTAAGTTTTTCTTCTACAGTGATTCCAGTATTATCAAATGGAAACGACATTATATTCCCCACAGAGCCATCAGTAGAAAGAGCAATATTAGCTATCTTATAAACAATATCCTGAAAGTCGCTATTACGAGCCATACTATCAGTCTCAACATTAACTTCTATAATAGCCGCTTTCTCATATCCGCTATGAACAACTCCCACCAAACCCTCAGAAACATCTTTTCCGGATCGTTTTCTTACCTTTAACTTTCCTTGCATCTGAAGATGCTCAATTGCCAATTCCAAATCACCTTTTGATTCAATTAGAGCATTTTTACAATCCATAACACCTGCGCCAGTCATATTGCGCAATTCCATTACTTGAACAGTGGATATTTCGCTCATAAAAACATTTCCTCCATCTAAAAAATTTTATAGAAATAAATCTACTATTCAACAACAGCCACTTTTTTCTCTTCCTCTTCATCAAGAGGCTCATCTTTTGAAGATCCTAAGTCTCCACCCATTGCACCTTGTTGTCTAGCAAGCCCATCAATGGCAGCAGCTGAAACAAGATCACAAAACAATGCAATAGATCGAGAGGAATCGTCATTTCCAGGAATGATATAATCTATAAAATCGGGATCACAATTAGTATCAACCACAGCAATCGTAGTTATCTTCAAAAGACGAGCTTCTGCAATTGCAAGTTTTTCTCTATTAGTATCCACAACGAAAAGCGCCTCAGGTAGCCCACCCATACCCTTAATGCCACCCAATGCTCTGTCAAGATTATCACGTTTGCGCTTAATATTTAACAGCTCTTTCTTAGTAAAGCCATGATTTTCATTGTTTAGAATCTCATCCAGATCTCGCAACCTTTGAATAGACTTAGAAACAGTCTTCCAGTTAGTCATCATACCACCAAGCCACTTAGAGTCCACGTAGTACTGAGCAGAACGCTTGGCAGATTCCTTTATATGATTTGAAGCTTGAGGCTTCGTCCCCACAAATAGAACACGCCCACCTTTCGCAACAGTATCCGATACAGCTTGTAATGCTCTATGCAACATTGGCATTGTCTGTGAAAGGTCTATGATATGTGTTTTACTACGTACACCAAAGAGAAATGGTTTCATCTTTGAGTTCCATAAAGAACTTCTATGACCAAACTGCGCCCCGCTCTCCAAGAGCTGTTGCATGGTAAATTCTGGAAGTGCCATAACTTAAAAATCCTTGTAAATCCGATTAGCCCTCCGCAAGACGTGATACACAATGCATAACATTGTGGCATCGGAAAAAGCCATCAACTATACAACTATAATCAACAACCCCGTAACCTTGCGTGCGAAATATAAAATATAGAAATGAGATACACTTGACTTAGAATAAAATCAAGTCAATACCCACAAAATCACATTAAATTGCTAAAAAAACAGCTATTTTGCCTTATAATTAAAGAAATTTTAAAAATATGTCCACCCCTCCTTGTAGAAATGGAATCAAATGTTACAATGGCATTTAGTTGATCGTCATACATGCGGATCTCAACAACAAATGCCCTAATATGATTTAATATATGCGGTCAGTTTACTGTAAAACCACTTATATCTCTAAAAAGGAATGAATAGTGTCCGGAAATTATGATGATCAAAACGTATTTATGAAAATCATACGCAAAGAAGCAAGTGCGGTATACGTATACGAAGATGACCTAACAATTGCTATAATGGATATTATGCCTGACAATCCTGGTCACGTATTAATTATTCCAAGATATCCCGCAAAGGATATATTTGACGTTCCGCAAGAATCTCTTAACCAAATAATGTTTGTTTCTAAAAAAATAGCCATTGCTTGTAAAAAAGCTTTTCAAGCTGATGGAATTAAAATAATGCAATTAAATGGATTTGCTGCAGGGCAAATGGTACCCCACTTACATTTTCATATAATTCCCTATAAAAACGAAAATAATACCATACACAAAAACATGCATTCCGAAAAAAAGATTGAAAAATTAGAAACCTTGGAAAGTAATGCACAAAAGATCCGAAAAGAACTATCGGCTATAATTTGAACCTATATTAATTCTAAGATTTTCAATAAAATAGATCGTGTCCCTTGTCCCTCCGCAAAAAAAAGGAAAATATTTTATGAGCGAATGCAACATCGCAGAACTAGAAGAAATTATCAATGAATATTTTGAAAAATTTGATTGTGTAGATTGCCATAAACAAAAAGAGGTTGAACATGCGGTTCAATCCACATTAAATCTTTTAGATAAAGGAACCATAAGAGTTGCATCTCGCAATGAAGACAATAATTGGATAACTCACAACTGGATAAAAAAAGCTATTTTATTGTCATTCAAGATTCATCCTACACAAATCATTACAGGTGGAAACGGACACTCAACTTGGTGGGACAAGGTCCCTGCCAAATTTGATGGATGGACATCCAAAGATTTTGAAAAACATAATTTTCGCGCTGTTCCCGGTGCTATAGTTCGCCATTCAGCATACATTTCACCTAAAGCTGTTTTAATGCCATCTTTTGTAAATGTCGGCGCTTATATTGGCGAAGGAACAATGATCGATACTTGGTCAACTATTGGATCTTGTGCTCAAATTGGAGATAATGTGCACTGTTCTGGAGGTTCAGGAATTGGAGGATTACTTGAACCAATACAAGCAGGTCCAACGATCATCGAGGATGACTGTTTTATTGGGGCGAGATCTGAAATCGTAGAAGGGTGCATAATACGCAAAGGTTCCGTTTTAGGAATGGGAGTGTTCATTGGAAAATCTACCAAAATTGTAGATCGAAATACTGGAGAAATCACTTACGGAGAAGTTCCCCCATATTCTGTTGTCGTCCCAGGCAGCTATCCTGGTAAAAATTTAAAAAATGGCCTAACTGAACCGAGCCTTTACTGTGCAGTTATAATCAAAAAAGTAGACGAAAAAACGCGTTCTAAAACTAGCGTCAATGCACTTTTACGTGACAATTCTTAGATAAAAAGTGGAGTTTACATGGTTTATACTGATTGCTTGACTAATCTTATCAAATTAATAAATTGTCCATCTATCACCCCAAATGATGGAGGATCAACAGATGTACTTATTAATATTTTAAAACCAATCGGATTCTCTATCAATAAACAAGTATTCCAAGAAGAAAAAACTGTTGATGTAACCAATATTTATGCTCGCTTTGGCAAAAAAGATCCTCATTTAATGTTTGCTGGACATATTGATGTTGTATCCCCTGGTATCTTGGATGAGTGGAAATATCCGCCATTTTCAGCTACTATTGAAGATGACAGATTATATGGCAGGGGAGCTGTCGATATGAAAGGTGGTATTGCCTGCTTTATAACCGCTGTTGCTCGTTTTATTTCAAGAAATAATGACTTCGGATCTATCTCAATGCTAATTACTGGGGATGAAGAAGGGCCTGCAATAAACGGCACAAAAAAAATGCTTTTATGGGCAAAACAAAAGCAGGAGCGCTGGAACGCCTGCATAGTTGGAGAGCCAACATGTAGCCATAAACTCGGGGATACAGTAAAAATTGGACGTAGAGGAAGTTTGTCAGGGGATATCATTATTCATGGCAAACAAGGACATGTCGCATATCAACACCTAGCAAACAATCCCATAAACGGTATCATACCGTTATTACAACAACTGACCTGCGTGGATTTTGATAATGGCAACACTGATTTTCCTCCAACCCATCTTGAAATAACAACAATAGACGTAGGCAATTCCACCTTAAACTTGATTCCTGGACAAGTAAGAATATCTTTTAATATACGATTCAATAATATCTGGAATGAGAAAACATTAAAAGAAGAAGTTACACGACGTGTCAAAAAAAGCATGCAAAATAGCAACCAAAATAATTCATTATTATCTCACGATTTACATTTTAAATCTCCTATAAGCCCAGTTTTTTTAACAGAAAATAAGGAGCTATCATCTCTATTAATTGAAAGCATCACTGATGTAACTGGAGAAATTCCAAAATTATCAACTTCTGGAGGGACATCTGACGCTCGCTTTATCAAAGACTACTGTCCGGTTATAGAGTTTGGACTTATAGGACAAACAATGCATTCAACTAATGAAAATGTGTCAATAGCAGACCTGAAACTTTTAACTTGTATCTATGACAATTTCATCAGCAAATGGTTTGCAAAAAATGGTAATTCACAAATTATACCCCCATCCCCATATATTGAAGACAAGGACATTTCCTAACATTGTTGCTAATTCTTAAAACTTACATATAACTTCCTGAATCATATAAATACAAAACCACCTTGGTTATCAGAAAAAAATGGAATTAAAACACCGATAGTCCTAGTTTAATATTTAAAGCCTAGATTTTCTTCCGACTACGACCAAGACCCATGTTTTTAGCAAGTTTCGAACGAGCATTAGCATAATCACGAGAAACCATCGGATAATCACTTGCCAAATTCCATTTGATGCGATATTCCTCAGGAGTCATATTATGATGCGTCATAAGATGTCGTTTCAACGATTTAAATTTCATACCATCCTCAAGACAATATAAACGACCATCTTCTATAGACTTGCGTATTGGAACCGCTGGTTTAAGTTTTTCATTAACAACAGATTCAGTCCCACAATCTCGCGAAGCGGTATTCTTAAGAACAGAATGTACATCTGTAATAAGACATCCAATATCAGACATCGGAACAACGTGATTGCCCACATATGCAGCAACTATATCAACGGTCATTTCAAGAAGTCTATAGGAACCATCAACAGTAGAATCGTCATCCATACAAACACCTCCCCCATCATCTTTGTACGGCAAATACGATAAAACACATCCACCTAGACAAAAACAATTAAAAATCTTTTTATATAACCAACCTTGCAAAGCAACATATTGCAAATATTACTTCCAAAAATTTTCTTACACTAAAAAATAATTTATACTAAAAATATCGAAAAAACTTTATCATGTATCATAAAAAACAACCACATAACATAAACCTAACTTATAATGTAGTCAAAAAAATAGTGTTTACAATAACAAATTTATCTTCTTGTCAAAAAATACAAATAAAAAACAATGTTGTACTTATTAAATCTATATTTTTACTTTCCTATAACAAAACTCATCTAACAACCAAGAATAGCCATTGCAAAAAAAACAACTTGAAGCAAAACAAAATATGAAGGCACAACATACTTAAAGAAATAAATATCAGTTTTTCTATTATAAGCACTCAAATTAAATATCCTAAATAAGATAATTTATACAGCAGTATTTAAAAATCACCTTACGATAGTAAAACCTAATAATCGCAAAAATAATTTCAAATAATACTAGAAATGCCTCAAACACATATCCAAGAACAAAATATTTACATGATCAAGATATTGGTTTACCCGTATTCTGGTCAACAACCTTCATAGATAATTTAATTTTACCACGATCATCAAAATCCAACAGCTTAACCCATACCATATCACCTTGTTTTACCACATCACTTGTCTTAGCAACTCTTTCAGAAGACAGCTGAGATATATGAACTAGTCCATCACGGGCGCCGCAAAATTTCACAAAAGCTCCAAAATCCGTAATTTTAACAACATGCCCTTTATAAATTTTGTTAACTTCTGGAACATCAGTAATAGAACGTATCCTTTCACGCGCAGCTTCTATTGCTTCAACGGAAGACGACGCTATCTTGATAGTCCCGTCATCATCTACATTAATTTTTACTCCCGTTTTATCAATTATATCACGGATCACTTTTCCACCAACACCAATAACCTCTCGAATTTTATCAACAGGGATATTCATAACCTCAACTCGTGGGGCAAACTCATTTACCTGAACACGACTTTCGGATATTATTTTGGACATTTCCCCAAGAATATGCATACGACCATCTTTTGCTTGCTTCAAAGCAAGTGTCATAATATCTTTAGAAATTCCCTCTATCTTCACATCCATTTGCATAGCAGTGATACCCGCGTCTGTTCCCGCAATCTTAAAATCCATATCTCCAAAATGATCTTCATCCCCAGATATATCAGATAAAATTACAAACTGATCTCCTTCTTTAATAAGACCCATAGCTATACCTGCAACTGGTTTCGATATCGGAACACCAGCATCCATCAAAGCTAGAGAAGATCCACATACCGTTGCCATTGAAGAAGATCCGTCAGATTCTACGATTTCCGAAACTATCCGCAAAGTATAAGGAAAATCCGTCGATAAAACACAGCGCAACGCACGTTGCGCCACTTTTCCATGTCCCATTTCTCGCCTACTAGGAGCACAAGCAACACGACCTATCTCCCCTACAGAAAAAGGAAAAAAGTTATAATGCATCATAAAATCGCTCTTCTGCATCCCAGACAAAGAATCTATATGCTGCTCATCGCCCTGTGTCCCTAGAGTCGCCACAACTATTACACGAGTATTTCCTCGAAAAAACTTTACAGAGCCATGTGTACGCGACATCCAACCAACCTGCCCACTAATCTCCCGCACTGTCGTAAGATCACGCCCATCCATGCGAGTTTTGTTTTTAAGAATATCTTTCCTAACGACATCAGCCTGTATATCATCCAGAACAGAAATAATATCTTTTTTCCCCCAAACAGAATCTTCTGTTGCAAACTGCGAAACAGCTTTCTCTTTTATACCATCAATTAATTCACAACGCATAGACTTATCGGTAGTATAACAAGCTTTTCGAAGATCTTTTTCAACTAGAGGAAAAACATCTTCCTTTAAATCCAGTAAATTATCTGAATTAACAGAAATAGGTTTATTCGCACAAATATTAACAAGCTTGGAAATAGCATCAATAACCGGTTGATATCCATCATGCCCAAACATAATGGCATCAACAACTACATCTTCTGACAATTGATTAGCCTCTAACTCAACCATAAGCACAGCCGCTTCCGTGCCGGAAACGACAAGGTCAAGAGATCCCTGGTCTTTATCATCCAAACGGGGATTCAAAACATATTGACCGTTTATATAACCTACTTGTGCTCCCGCGATAGGACCATTAAAAGGCAATCCCGATAACATCAGCGCTGCCGAAACTGCTATCATGCTAACGACATGAGGATCATTTTCTAAATCATGCTGCATAACATTTACGATTACTTGTGTCTCATTCTTGTAGCCCTTATGAAATAAAGGTCTTATTGAACGATCAATCATACGAGAAATTAAAACTTCGTTTTCAGTAGGACGAGATTCGCGTCTTAGATACCCCCCTGGAATTTTGCCAACAGCATAAGTCCTCTCTTGATAATTCACAGTTAAAGGAAAAAAATCTTTTTCTTCATTAAGTTTGCGATCAAAAACAACAGTCGCTAGAACAACTGTTTCCCCATAAGTTGCCAACACAGCGCCATCAGCTTGCCTAGCAATCTCACCGGTCTCCAATTTAAGCGGACGCCCAGCCCAATCAATCTCAACTTTATGAACATCAAACATTTTATAATTCCTAACAAAAAAACAGAAAGCAAGCTATTTAAGACAATAACCCAAAATGAATACGCAAAGAAGCACACATGAAAGATGCAAATGGCACGGTCAACACCCACTTGCATCTTTTGCTAAACCTTAACGTAAACAAAAACAACAACGACTGGCTTCAATTAAGCCCATATAACAAAAAAATAGAAAACCGCTTCATCTACGCAGCCCTAATCTTTTAACCACTTTTTTATATCTATTTATATCTTTCCTTCCAAGATACTTTAAAAGAGAGCTTCTCAAGGATATCAATTTACTAAGACCCATTTTAGAATTCACGTCTTTTTTAGCAACTTTAAAGTGAGATGTAAGATTTGATATACGTTCCGTACAAATAGCAATCTGAACTTCTGGAGAACCAGTATCTCCCTCCGTCACAGCATATTCCTCTATAAGCTGTCTTTTGCGCTCTAAAGTTATTGACATAAACACCCCTTTCCCAAAAACAAATACCAAAAGACTTTGAACTAAAATCCTAATTTGACTCTGAACAAATCCGACAAAACAATCTAGACAATACAGTAGTCACAAACCAAATTTCTTTTCTATAACAAAGAAAACTTCTTAAAAAATATTGTCATGCAAGTCCACGAATCCATTTTTTATCCAAAACACCCCTCTAAACGGCATCGTCAACTTTTAAATCATTTTCCATACTAGATGAACGCATCAGCCTATCAATATTCCAATAATTCTGCAATGACCCATCGTAACGAAATCTAATTTCTGGTATATACCTTAAATTTCTAAGACTCCGACAAATACGTTTCCTAATAAATTTACTATTACAGTTTAAAGCATTAATCACTCTATCAGGAGAAATATCTGATGACACATAAACATATGCCGTAGCCACTTGCAAATCAGACGACATCCTCACTTCCGGAATAGATATAATATTTCTATCAATTAAATTATCCTTAAATTCATAATTTAATATAATCGACATGAGAACAGAACGAACTTCTTCCCCAACACGTAATGCACGCCGAGAAGGCTGTAACACCCTACTTTTCAAGGAAAAACACCTACCTCCCAACCAATACTCAAATTACATATATGCATCATAGGAAACGCTTTACATGTTCTACATTAAAGCATTCAACCAAATCGCCCGCCTGTATATTATCATATTTTTCAAAAGCCATACCACATTCTTGTCCCACACTAACTTCTGAAACTTCATCTTTGAAACGTTTAAGAGTTTTAAGTTTCCCCTCATATATAACATCAGCGCCGCGTATAAGACGCACGCCAGAGCCACGCTCAACTTTTCCTTCTAATACTTTACATCCAGCAATATTCCCCAATTTAGTAACAGCGAATACTTCCAATACCTCAGCCCTACCCAAAAATGTTTCTCGGACTTCTGGGGACAAAAGATTCGACATATGTTGTTTTACTTCATCAATAAGATCATAAATAATATTGCAATAAAGTACCGTCACACCATCTTTTGCAGCAAGACATCTAGCTTGAGGACTGGCACGAGTATTAAAACCAAAAACAATAGCATCAGACGCTTTAGCTAGCGATACATCCGTCTCATTTATAGCCCCAGTTCCGGAATGAACAACCAAAACACGAACTTCGTTAGTCCCCAGCTCATTCAAAGAATTAACAATGGCCTCAACTGATCCCTGTGCATCACCTTTTATGATAACATATAACTCTTTTGCCTTTACAGAAATATTTGCATTGCTAATTAATTTTTCTAAAGAACTACGAGAACCTGCCTGACGTGCTATGGATTTATTTTGGGTCAAGCGCTTTCTGTATTGCGAAATTTCTCTAGCACGACTCTCACTATCAATGACGCCAAATCTATCTCCAGCCATAGGAACCCCTTGCAAACCAAGAACTTCAACTGGCATAGATGGCAAGGCTTCTTTAACGCTTTGCCCCTTATCATTGAACAATGCCTTTATCTTTCCCCAATGATCACCAACAACTAAAATATCCCCTATACGTAAAGTTCCCTTTTGTACCAAAACAGTAACAACAGGACCTCGTCCTCGATCCAGACTGCCTTCAATCACAGCCCCTTCAGCTTTTCGATTTATACTAGCCCTCAAATTAAGAATTTCAGCCTGCAAAAGAATTGAATCAAGCAATTTATCTAAATGAAGATTTTTCTTGACAGAAATTTCAACATCAAGAACATCGCCCCCCATACTTTCCACAAAAACATCATGTTTTAGCAAGTCCGTACGAAGTTTTTGCGCATTAGCATTTGGCTTATCTATCTTATTAAGAGCAATAACAACTGAAACATCTGCAGATTTAGAATGATTGATAGATTCAATAGCCTGGGGCTGAGTATCTTCATCAGCAGCCAAAACTATAACAGCAATGTCCGTAATACGAGCTCCTCGAGCACGCATTTCAGAAAAAGCCGCATGACCCGGTGTGTCAATAAAAGTAATCTTCTTACCATTATAATCAACCTGATAAGCGCCTATATGCTGAGTGATCCCTCCCACTTCTCCTTTTACAACATTAGACTTACGTATAGCATCAAGAAGAGATGTCTTTCCATGATTAACGTGCCCCATAATCGTTACAACAGGAGGACGAATTACTAAGTCATCTTCATCATCTATAACATCAAAAATGCCCATCTCAATATCGGAATCTAAAACACGCTTCACAACATGTCCAAATTCATTAGCTATTATCTCAGAAAGATCAGCATCAATGACATCTCCCGGCTTCATCATTTGCCCTTCTCTCATCAAAAACTTTATCACTTCTGAAGAACGTTCTGACATGCGTTGCGATAATTCTTGTATCGTAATTGTCTCAGGTACTATAATATCACGAGAAATTTTTTCACGCTTTTCTTGCTGTTGACTCCTACGCAACTTTTCTTGGCGACGACGCATAGATGAAAGGGACCTTCCTCGCCCTCTCTCTATCTCCTCGTCAGGCTCAACAGATATAATTTTAAGTTTTTTATGTCTTTTATCATCATTGTCTGATTTATTGCGACTCACAACGGAATCTGACTTATTGCGACTCGCAACAGGCTTTGAAGAGTTAGCCGAAAAATTCTTACCTGTTCCTGCCCCTCTAGACTTGCTGCGATCAACATTTGAATCGTCAATATATTTTCTATCTTTACTTTTAGCATCCATAGAATATTTTGTCTCATTCTTACTAACATCATGAGACGAAATATCTTTCTTTTCTACTATTGCATCTAAACTTACAGAATCTGACCCCTTTTCACAAACAACATTAAAAGTCTCGTCTACAACCTGATCTGGATTTTGCTCGTTCTTCAGAGCATCAAGCCTTGATATTTTCTCTTGAGCCTGTTGTTCAAGCTTGATTTTTGATTCTTCCAATTGACGCATTTGTGCTTCTTGAAGCGCGCGACGACGACTTTCCATCTCATCCTTAGATAGAATTACAAAAGAAGATTCATCTTTCTGATAAGATTGTTTTTTGTCAGAACGTGATGCTTTGCTCAAATTTTCCTTGATTTTTACTTGTGACAAATCTTGAAAATTAGCGGAAGAAGAGTCTATAACCCTTGAGCTTTTTCGAACAACAGAAATCTTTTCGTCGCCCTGAACATAAGAACGTCGCTTACGCGTTTCTACAACAACAGACCTAGCACGACCTTGACTCTTCTGAACAGAAGAACCATTAACGCTCGAGGATGAGGTTTTAAGGGTTAAGGTCTTCTTTTCTTTTACATTCAATGTTTTGTTATCTTTATTATCGGTCATCAATCCCTAATCTCCATCGTGGAGAAATCACATAAATCAATCTTGTTATACAACTCAAAATCCTGCTCACATTAACTAATACATCCACACCTGACAATCAAAATTATACCTAAAATTTCCCAAACAAAATAATAATTGTTTTTCTGTAGCCCTTAAAGATTACAAAACATAGGAAACTGTTTACTACAAACATCACTTAAAAACCACAAGTCGATGCAAAAAATAAAACCATTCTACAACCAAGGCGCTCAATAAAACTTTATATATTTAATCCTCACCTTCAACACCTATTTCATCTTTGGCAATCCAACCAACTTTGTAACGAGCATGAAGAATCATGCCCTCAACCTGATCTTCTAAAATACCCAAGTTTGACAAAAAACCTTCATGTTTTTTGGTCATACCATCCCTGGTTTCAGACCAACCAAGCAAATCATCTACAGAACAACCCGCTAATTCTTCTACATTTTTAATGTCGTTTGCTCCAAGGGAGAGCATAATTTTAGGAGTCATGCCGGGAATTTTACACAATTCTTCAGAAACTCCAAGCTCCTTTATCCTCTCATTAATCTTGGTATCTAGGCCATCAATATATTCCCTTGCCCTTCCCTGTATTTCAGCTGCCGTCTCTTCGTCAAACCCTTCAATAGAAGATATTTCACTCAAAGAAACACAGGTCAACTCTTCAACATCAGAGAATCCTTCTGTAGCAAGAAGACGTCCTATTATCTCATCAACATCAATAGCTTTCATAAAAAATTGAGCGCGCTCATTGAGCTCTTTTTGACGACTTATCGAATCTTCTTCCTCGGTGACAATATCAATTGACCAACCCGTAAGCTGTGAGGCAAGACGCACATTTTGTCCGCGACGACCAATCGCCAAAGAAAGCTGGTCTTTAGGCACAACAACTTCAATACGCTTAACATCTTCATCCAATACAACTTTTGTTACGACAGCTGGACGAATAGCATTAATTACAAAAGTAGCAGGATCAGGAGACCAAACAAATATATCTATCTTCTCTCCCTGCAATTCACCAACAACAGCCCGAACACGAGAACCACGCATACCAACGCAAGCGCCAACAGGATCAATAGAAGAATCTTCTGAGAAAACTGCTAACTTTGCACGAGACCCAGGATCACGAGAAACAGCCCTAACCTGAACAGCGCCATTGTAAATCTCTGGAACCTCCATAAAAAATAATTTTACCATGAACTGTGGGTGAGTGCGAGACAGAAGAATCTGCCCTCCTCTTTGGTCGCGTCGCACTTCATATAAATAACCTCGAACCCGATCTCCTCGACGCAAACTTTCACGAGGAATAGTCTCACCTCGACGGATAATCCCTTCCGCTCTACCAAGATCAACAATTACATTGCCATATTCAATCCGCTTAACCGTGCCACTAACAATCTCACCCACTTTATCTTTAAATTCAAGATACTGACGATCAAGATCAGCCTCACGCACTTTCTGAACTATTACCTGTTTAGCAGATTGAATCGCAACGCGACCGAAATCAATAGGAGGAAGAAGCTCTGATATGGTGTCCCCTATATTAACATTAGGATCACGATCACGCGCCAATTGCAACGGAATATGACAAGAATAGTTTTCAACTACATCGACCACTTCTAACATCCGATAAATAGAAACCTCTCCCGTTACAGGATCAATTTCAGCACGAATATTAGATGCCGTCCCATAAAGAGAACAGGCTGCTTTCTGAATAGATTCAGCCATAGCCGACAATACTATATTTCGATCTATTGACTTTTCACAAGAAACAGCATCTGCAATCTGCAAAAGCTCAAGCCGGTTTGCTGCAATTACCATACTAAATCTCCTCTAAACCCCTTAACTTGTCCACGACCTTAATTATCCGCCAAGGTAGCGCGTAGCAATTCCTTCGTGACAACAAGCTTTGCCGCAAGAAGAGAATTAAATGATATCGCAACCCGCGACAATCCAACTCCCTTTATCCCCTTCTTCTTCACCTCAAGAAAAAAGCCAGTATCACTTGTCTCTAAAATTTTCCCAATCAACTTTTCTCTATCCCCAGAAGACGAAACTATTTCACATTCTACTACATGGCTCACCCATCGAATAAAATCTGACTTTCTAACCATCGGACGATCCACCCCAGGGGAAGAAACTTCCAATGTATAACGCTTATCTATTAGATTTTCAACATCAAGAATTGGAGATATAGCTCTAGACACCCCTTCACAGTCATGCAACGTCATAGTTCCATCATCGCGTTCTACCAAAACCTGCAACAGAAGACTATCCTTTCCTTGAAGGGATATCCTTATAATCTTAAAACCCATTTCTTCAATAACAGGCTGAATTACATCAGATATACCCAGACACAATCCCTCATCCTTAAACAGACGAGGCTCATATTTACTGCAAAAAACACGCGTGCTTTCCAACACTTATCCTCACCAAATGCAATTCCCATCAATTACTAAAGAACTAAACACAGCTCTTATACAATACGCAAAACAGTAACTCTCTAACGTCCGAATTGTCAATACTGCCAACATATACTATGACACAATAACTTGCAAATCAAAGCAATATCATTAACAGATCGCTTATTGCTTTTGATCTACTTCCCTATAGTAGGATATCTTTTAAGCATGAAACGAACATATAACAAAATAACAAATAACATTGAAGGCACTGCTGATAGCAAGATCAACATTAACGGTTGCAAATTTGGAAAAACTGCAAATAGTTTTGCATATATCATATAATTTAACAGCGCTGAAAACAAGCCTACAATTCCATATCGGAAAGTCTCAACAGCAGATCTATGACGTAGTTTTGCGAACACAAGAAGGCGATTAGGCTGCCAAGTTAACAAAAACGCAATTACTATAGAAAATAAACGGCTCCTCAATTGACCAAAATCTAATTTGATCAGAGCTAGACACAACAATGCATCTATTAAAAAAATAATAAGAATATTAATTATAAAAACAAACAACTTCTTCATACTGACTCCTTAGCAGAAAATGTCATGACCGCTATTGAGCAATTATTATTGCTCATAAGTAATATCGTTTCATTTTATGCAGATCTGCAATCAATTAATCCCATCATGTAAATAAAAAGTATCATGATTATATAGAATCCAAAAATAATATTGCACTGAGATTTGAAAAGGATATCTATACAATTTCATCTAAATAAATATAGAAGAATATCTTGTAAATACAGATAAGTTATACAATCTACGCACTACCTGATTAAAGAAAATAATAATTAAACATAGCAGCAATCTATAACACAGTTTTACATAAAATAATAATTTCCCTATAAAAAAATAAAAAGCATGTATCCATCAAATGATCCTAGTTTAATTTAATACAAATAAAAACATTACATTATAGTTTAATATTATCGTATTATTTTATATTATATATCCACGCAGATTATAGAAAAAACAATTAAATATCATGTTATTTCCGATTATAAGATTGAATTTAATCTATGTATACATGCACGTTTTGCAAAAAATCACTGGTAAATTAATGGAATATAATATTATTATCAAATAAACTAATTCAAATTTATTCTTTCTACCCGCAATAAATAGCACCTGAAAAATAAGCATGCAGTGAATATTTAGCTGATTAAAAGGGTTTTTACATTATGGCTTATTTTACAAAAACCAATTCTTTAAACCATATAGAATACTCCGTATCAGAATTATCATATCATATAAAACACACGCTTGAGTCAAATTTTTCCTATGTATGTGTGAAGGGAGAAATATCGGGATATAAAAAAACTAATTTATCTGGTCACGCTTATTTTTCTTTAAAAGACAACCAATCAAAAATTGATGCTGTCATTTGGAAAAGAACACTCAACAAAATGGATTGCCACCCAAAAGAAGGTATAGAATGTCTAGCCTTTGGAAAAATAACCAATTTCCATGAAACTTCTAGATATCAAATAATAATAGAGTCTCTCATCCCATCTGGAGCAGGGGCTCTCATGACCGTTCTAGAAGAAAGAAAACGAAAATTAAGAGAAGAGGGGCTATTCTCCGCAGAAAGAAAAAAACCCATACCCTTTATTCCCAAAACAATAGCAGTTATAACATCGCCTACAGGAGCAGTAATTCGCGATATTTTACAACGGATATTTTGTAGATTCCCTACAAGAATGCTAGTGTTTCCCGTAAAGGTACAAGGATATGGCTGCTCTCAAGAAATAAGCAATGCGATTTGCCAATTAAACGCGTTAAAGGAAGATGATACATGCCCAAAACCAGATGTTATCATCATAGCTCGTGGCGGTGGAAGCTTAGAGGATCTATGGCATTTCAACAATGAAACAGTTGTACGAGCTGTAGCGAATAGTACCATTCCCATAATATCAGCTATCGGACATGAAACCGATTGGACATTAGTTGATTATGCCGCAGATTTAAGAGCGCCAACTCCCACAGGAGCAGCTGAAATGTCTGTTCCAGTAAAACATAATTTAAAATTATCAATTGCAAGCCTCGAATCCAGATTACAAGAAACAATTGTGCGATTAACAAACAATAAAACCAATCAATTTAATTCTTTAAAAAGAGCTATTCCAACGTACGATCAAATTTTATCCCGATCATTTTATCGTCTTGATCAATTATCTCGCGAGCTAGAACACAATATTGAAATAATAATTTTTCGTAAAAACCGTGATTTTAAAAATAAAGCTATCAATACAATTGCAAATTATCCAATAGATTACATAAAAAATCATCGCAGTAATGTTATAAAACAACAAAAATACATTGAATACCTGATAGAACAACATTTGAGATGTATTAGACTAAAACAACGACAAAAATGTACAACCCTCCACGTCTTGTGCGAACAAACTAATATTCGCATATCACATCTGCACGCTCACATAGAAGAACTACTCAATCGCGCTAAGTTTATTGTTTCATATAAAATAAAAAATTATCATACATGCCTCTCATCCTCCAATCGTATATTACAATCGCTTTCACATAGAAATACGCTCAAACGTGGTTACTCCATCATCCGCATAACCAATCAAAACATAATTACAAAAGCAGAAAACTTATCTTTAGGAACAAATATATTGATTGATTTTTATGATGGGCAAGCAAATGCTATAGTGAGCTCTTCCCCTAGGGGGGATATGTCCAAACGCAAAAACAAGAAACAATACTTAGAAAACCAAGGTGACTTATTCTGAATTAGCCCATTCTCCTTCTCTCATAATTGGAATAATATCACCACCTTTAGTCAGACCATCAACATTGATATTTCCTGAGCCTATCATCCAGTCAACATGCGCTATACTTGCATTCCCCCCCCTCTCTTTTACCCAATCACAAGAAGCATTCAGAGGTTTTTTTAAACATTTAGAATAGCACTGTCCAAAAGCTATATGAGATGCTGAATTTTCGTCAAATAAGGTGTCATAAAACAAGGTATCCATCTTGGACAAGATAGAGGAATTAGGAACCAAAGCTACTTCTCCTAGTCTGCGCGCCCCTTCATCAATGGATAATATTTTGTTTAACATATCCTCACCTTTTGAAGCAAAAGCTTCAACAACACGCCCTTGTTCAAAACGCACCCTGATACCATCAATTAACATACCTTGGTATACTAGAGGTTTGGTACTTGATACATATCCTTCTACTCTTCTCGCATGAGGAGTGGTAAATACTTCTTCCGTAGGAATATTAGGATTACAAGTTATTCCATTTTGGCTAGAAGAGGCTCCTCCTAACCAACTATGATTATCTGCCAACCCAACTGTTAAACATGTACCTGGCCCAGAAAAACGAATTTCCGAAAAATCCTTGTTATTTAACCACTGAGATTTTTTATGAAGGAAGTTATTATGTCCTCTCCACGCATTTATGGGATCGGCACAATTAGAGCGAGACGCCAAAAAAATAGCTTTTGCAAGTTTTGCTATGGCAATTTGATCAGGATCATCAGGATAGACAAGATTTGCCCACGCAAGGCTAGGATAAGGGATACAGCTCCAATTAATATCAAAATTAGAAATTTTCTCTAGTGCAGGCTTATATGATTTTAAATGAGAGAGATTCACTCTGCTTACTTTGTCAGAATCTTCGTTAATAAGCAATAAAGGATTATCACCTGAAACAGTTAATACAGCGGTATCCCCCGAATATGCTTTTGCAAGCCCCTCATAAAACCAATCTGCAGATCTGTCAAAAGAAATATCAGATCCATGCTTATAGCGCATAATAGTAGATTCAGCGTCCGTATAAAAAATGCTCACCAGACCCGCTCCGAGCATATAAGCATGCTTAGTTATCAATCTTGTAAGAGGCAATGCACCGATTGGAGCCATTACTATAAGATTTTGTCCCTCTCTAATACCTACTCCAACTTGCAATGCAACTTTTGCAAGCTTTTCTATAAGAACCATATCAATGTGTGCCGCGGAAGAAATAACACTATCCATAAAAGCCTCTCTTATTAAAAATATTGGAAATATAACATGCAAAAACATCCTACAATCAATTCACGAAAAATCCACATTAAATCCTCAGCAATATCAAATTATAGAATAAGATTTAAAAAAGGCATTAGAATACAAAATAGTTTTTCATATAAGTTACTAAGAACCATGTATTTGTTACATTAATTCTGTAGAAAACATTATTAAGGTGTACATTCTACATGTATATTATGTTCATATATAACCTCAATTAGACTAATAAAATAGGCTCCAATAATAATGAATATTATCCGGAAATTTTTTACAGTAAGCGCTTCAATTTTAGGTAGTCGCATTCTTGGCTTTATACGTGAAACACTTATGGCTTCCACCCTCGGAATTGGCCAAATAGCAGACATTTTTTACATAGCGTTTCGTTTTCCTAATTTATTTCGCCGATTAATAGCCGAAGGAACATTCCATACATCATTTATCCCTTTATTCTATCACGAAGAAAAGAATCGGGGATCTATTAGCGCCCACAACCTCTCGTCCGAAATTTTCAGTGTTTTATTCTATGTTCTGTTAGTATTGACCGTACTCGTAGAACTCACCATGCCATCACTCGTTCGCTTTATATTGGCGCCGGGTTTTTATCATAAGCCAGATGAATATTCTTTAATAATAAAACTATCTAAAATCATATTCCCTAGCCTGATGTGCATATCTCTATCTACATTAATGAGCGGAATATTATTTTCCCTAGGGCGCTATTTTATAGCATCTATATCGCCAATTTTTCTCAATATCACTCTTATTTTTGTCCTGATATATGCGCTATCAACTAATTATTGTCCAGAAGATACAGCGATCTTTCTTTCTTGGGGAGTGGTTTTGTCTAGCGTGATACAGCTATTGATAGTGTATTTTTATACTAAGAATTCCGGTGTTAAACTACAACTTAAATATCCAAGAATAACAAACAACGTAAAAAAATTTTTGAAAATGACATTACCTGTTATTTTGACAGGAGGAATAGTTCAAATAAACCAGATAATAGGACAAGCTATAGCCTCTGGAAAGGCGGGAACTATTTCATCTCTTCAATATGCAGAGCGTATATACCAGTTGCCACTTGGCGTAATTGGAGTAGCTATAGGAATGGTGATGTTGCCGGAGTTGTCTAACGCCATAAAATCAGGCAATAAAAAGAAAAGTTTTCTACTCCAAAATCAGGCAATTGAATTAGTCTGCTTTTTTGCCATTCCTGCCGTTTTTATTTTATGCACACTTTCAAAAGAAATCGTCCTAGTGATTTATGAACGCGGCGCTTTTTCTCATACACACACTTATGTTGTATCCTCAATTTTATCAATCTATAGCATAGGAATACCAGCTTTCATTATCACAAAAATCCTGCTTTCAACATTTTATGCCCAAGAAGATACAAAAACACCCATGCAATTCACATTGATATCTATCATCATTCATTGTGTGATATCAGTTTTGCTGTTTCAATTTATTGGTGGATATGGAATTGCCTGTGCGGAAACTTTATCAGGATGGATCAACACTCTCTGTCTAATATCAAGCTTATTGAAAAAAAAACAGCTCATTTTTCTATCAAAAACCACTTATAGAATACTATTTATTATTGCGTCATCAGTAATAATGTGGTTTTTTATCATGCTGTCAAAACCCTATATCTACGCTCAAATTGTTTCGGAACAAACATTCATTAATCAATTTAAAGCCCTGATAATTATATTGTTAAGTTCAGCTTTAGTATACTTTATCTCAATGGTCATATTGGCTGGCAAAGATTTTCTATTTTTATTAAAACAAATATGGAAATAAAATAGCAATAGCTATAGACATTATCATATTTTTGACTTAAAATTTCGTGCATGGGTATTGCATGCTTTACCACCGCATTTGTCCTTATGCAAGGGACGATACTGGAGAATTAAAATGACATCGACAGAAAAGTTGCTAGTGTCTGGAATCCAGCCAACTGGAGGATTACATCTCGGAAATTACTTAGGGGTAATACGTAAAATTGCAAAAATGCAGCAAATATCTGATTATAAAGGCATATATTCCGTTGTGGATCTACACGCTATAACCCATGAACTGGTTCAAGAAGATCTAAAGAATCAATCACGCCTGATAGCAGCATCTTTTTTATCAGTTGGAATTGATCCATCTAAACACATGATATTCAAACAATCTGCAGTTTCTCAACATAGTGAACTTGCTTGGATTTTAAACTGTGTTGCACGTATGGGATGGATGAATAACATGATTCAGTTCAAAGAAAAAAGCGGTAAAAATAGTGCCACTTCTTCTCTTGGTCTTTATGCGTATCCTGTTTTGATGGCAGCAGATATACTACTATACCGCGCAACTCACGTGCTTGTAGGAGAAGACCAAAAACAACATATTGAACTAACCCATTTAATAGCAAATAAATTTAATAGGGATTTTGAGCACAAAATTAACATACACAATCATATGAATGCATCAAAAATTGGAAACCAATCCTTTAAAGGATTTTTCCCTAATGTGGAGCCTATAATAGATGATTCAGTATCTCGTATCAAATCTTTAAGAGATGCTTCAAAAAAGATGTCTAAATCAGATCCATCAGATTTTTCTCGTATAAATTTACTTGACGATTCAGATGCTATAGCAAAGAAAATTCAAAAGGCTAAAACCGATTTTGACGTATTGCCTTCAGTAGCATCTGAACTTGAAAACCGCCCTGAAGCAAAAAATCTTATTGTAATTTTTGCAACAATTAAACAGATAACAATAGATGAGGCTCTTAAAGAATTTGGAGGACAGTCTTTTTCTAAATTTAAATCAGCTTTGACTGATACCATAATAGCAGAGCTTATACCTATATCCACAGAAATCAATCATATTTTAAAAGACATATCTTACGTAGATAGGGTTTTGGTTGAAGGGGCGGAGAAAGCTCGCCATCTAGCTCAAGAAACTATGACACATGTAAAAGATATGATTGGTTTGTCCCATTGAAATTACTAAGTGTTTTAAGTAGGAATATCGATGCATTGAAGACATCTATCCTATTTAACACCAATCTTGTACTTTAATGAGACTTTATCTTTGCTAACCTTATGGGCATCTAATCCCAAATATACCAAATTGAAATTTTCCTTAGATCTTCGCTAGGTCTAACCTTGTCATGCATTATTCTATTGATTGTCAGCAATAATCTATTGTGCAGAAAAAATCGATTTGCAGATTGTAAAAACAACAAATTAGGAAAATAAAAATACATCATACTTTATATGGTTATCATATGCATAACTAATTTAGTCAATACATCATAATTGTATATTTTTATAGTATAAATTAACCTATAGTTTTACCTTCCTATATATTAAGGGGTAGATTATAAATTCATAAAAAACAACACTTTAACTAATATTTTTGAAGTGGTTATAAAATGCTGCGAAAAAATCTTTTTTAGCTTATAAATTGACTATCAAAAATTAGATTGCTACCATATTTTTGCATTATGATGATCAATCTTTCTTAATGGACATGAGTTAAAATATTGGCTGTCTATACATATCCCCATCCGCAAGAAATTAGAAATTTCGTTGATGAATATAAAATAGGACGAATTGTTTCACTTGAGCCCATAATTGAAGGAGTGGAAAATTCTAACTTTGTCATTAAAACCTCTATTGGCACCTTTGTGCTTACTTTATTTGAGAAACGTATGGAAGAAACCGACCTACCTTTCTTTATTGAATTAATGAATCATGTCTCTGCTAATGGATTAGAATGCCCAAAACCAATGCCTAGAAATGATGGAAATCTTTATGGAATGCTATCTGGTCGTCCCGCCAACATCTTTTCTTATATCAAAGGAAAGACATTAAATCATACTTCTAACAATCATTGTGAAGAGGTTGGTCGTATGCTTGCCCTTTTCCATCAAAAAACCGCTAATTTTAATGCATATAGGAAAAACATGTTATCTCTTCCTGAATGCAAAACTTTATGGAAAAAATGTCTTATACATGACACAGATGATGCTTTAAAAAAAGAAGTAGATTGTGAATTACATTTCCTTGAAAAATTTTGGCCCAAAAATTTGCCAATAGGAATCGTTCACGCAGATTTATTCCCAGATAACGTACTATTTTATCAAAACCGTATTGTAGGGTTAATTGATTTTTACTTTGCCTGTAATGATTTTCTAATGTACGATCTATCAATTTGCATTAATGCTTGGTGCTTTAATGAAGATTATACTTATAATCAATCAAAAGGAAATTCTATTTTTAAAGGATATAATGAGATCCGAGAAATTTCGATTGATGAACTATTAGCACTTCCTATTCTATTGCGTGGATCAGCTTTGCGTTTTTTCTTGACAAGATTTTATGATATTAAAAATATCCCATGTAGTAATTTAGCAATCAAAAAAGATCCTCTCGAATACATCCATAAGATACGCTTCCATAAAAATATATCATCTGTCTCACAATATGGATTTTAAAAATTTGAAACAAGTTAAAGTATATATTGATGGAGCATGCTCTGGGAATCCAGGTCCTGGAGGGTGGGCAGTGCTATTAAGATATAATGGCACAGAAAAAAAAATTTCAGGAGGAGAACAAAACACTACCAATAATAGAATGGAGCTAATGGCTGCTATTTATGCTTTTAATGCTCTCAAGTATCCATGTAAAGTATCCTTATATACAGATAGCTCATATGTCCATAAAGGATTATCCGAATGGGCAAAAACATGGAAAAAAAACGGGTGGTGTAATTCTAAAAAGGAAATTATAAAAAACGCAGAGCTATGGCAAAATCTGGTAAAATCCTATGAAAATCATGAAGTAACCATATATTGGATAAAAGGCCATTCTGGACATGTAGAAAATGAAATAGTTGACCAAATGGCACGAAAAGCTGCCCTGTCTTTTAAAGAAAAAATGAAAAAAAATTTGTAAAATAATATTTTATATTGTCTTTAACATATGTGTAAAAATTTGATGTTTCAAATAAAAGTGGTTTTGTAAAAGTTATAACAGTAATAAATATTATATATTTGTTTAACCCTATATCCCCCCCTACATTTTATAAAATGTAGTCTCATAAAAACGATACAATAAATTTTTCTTAATAAATTTCGTTTTTAAAATAACAAAATTAAATAGATCATCCATAGTAATATAATTTTGGTGACGATTATACTAGGAGAAGATAGTTTTCTTATGTCAAGATACATAGTATTTATTTTTTTGATTATATTTATCCCAAATGAGAATCGGGCTCAGAAGGTTCGCATAGCATCATGGAATATAAACACTCTTTCCGAAAAATCAGGTCATTCTATCTTGAAAAATTCAATAATACGAGAAGATCGCGATTATGATATATTAAGGAATTATGCTCAAGAAATTGGTGCTGATATTGTATCAATGCAGGAAATGGGAAGCTACAATGCCGTTAAAAGAATATTTCCAGAAGATAAATGGGAAATTTTGTTTTCTGGGAATAGTAGTTGGGAAAATTTGCTCTTGAAAAATGGCAATGGACAGAACATCCACACAGCGATAGTTGTTCGTAAAGATACCATCAAAATTCTTAAAACATCATATCTTTCAATGAACACTGAAGGTATGTATCAAAACAGAGGATCCCGAAAAGCAATAGAAATGCTGTTTGAGGTAAATGGAAAGGAATTCTGGCTTCTTGGAATACATTTAAAATCTTTTTGTTTTTTAGATAGACTAGAAAATCAGTATAACTCTAGCTGTTCCATACTGAAGTTACAAATAGATTGGCTGAAAGAATGGATTAATAAGAAGAAAGCTTCTAATACTCCTTTCATCATTGCAGGAGATTTTAATAGAAAAATGAACAATTCTGGAAATAATGATGAAGCCTGGCTGGAAATAAATCAAAATAATGATTTAATACGTTATCCATCTTATAAAAGATCAAAGTGCCGTACAGCAAGTAAGTACAAAAATTCCGAGCCAATAGATTTTTTTGTTATGAATCAAATAGCATACAGATACTTTATTAAAGGTAGTTTCTCTGAATTTTTATACAGAGATCAAGATATAAAAGAAATAGGACGCAGGCTGAGTGATCATTGTCCTATAATAATCGACTATGATTTTCATTGATATATAACTTATATGATCCTTTAAATTCGCTATATGTAAAAAATTACCAACGTATATGATACAAGTGAATATTTATCCTATATTGTGAATCTTATCATAAGGAATAACAAATAATTCGGACTTAAGCGCAATATTTTCCTTATATTTCAGTATTTCTACGAGAGTGCTTCTGCCAAAATTATCAATAATATTCCAATTTATCAGACGATATGATGCTCTACTAAAAGTCATCGAAATAACATTTTTTTTATAATTATTCTTAAATAAAATGGTAATAAATTTATCGTTTATTTCTATACTATGTATACTATCTTCCAATTCAGATCGTTTATCAGAGAAAACAACCCCAAATAATGTATTGATAATGGGATAAACGCTCCAAGTATCTAATTTTGGATTATATATGGCTATATTGCTACCGTCAGATATCACATGTATAGAAGAAGGAGAGCTATATTTAAAGTATAATTGACCAGGGCGAGCCATGAAAAACTCTCCCCTAACGATATTACCTAACTCATCCTTTTGGATAAAATCTCCATGTATTGTTTTTATAGATAAAAAATGATCAATCGTATTCCGTATAAACCTGTTCTGAATATCGGGTGTCGCACATAAAGAAGAACACAAAACAGAACTATATAAAAAGAAAAAAACAAATTTTACAACATATCTCCTACTATAGAATAATGAAATCACAGAAAACCTCTTCTTAAAACAAATAGACAAATTTTCCAATAGAGAGACATTATTTAATAGATTACTATTACGCAAGCTCTTCCATAGAAGATACCAATATTTCTCGTTTACCACTACTACTAGCAGGACCAATAATACCTTTTTCTTCCATACATTCAATAAGAGATGCGGCACGATTATATCCAATGCCTAATCTACGCTGTATATAAGATATAGAAGCCTTGTTATCACGCAAAACAATCGCCACGGCTTGTTGATATAATTCATCGGCTGCAAGAGAAGGGGAGTTCTCCAAAACGTTTGCCACTTCTCCTGTTGTCATCTTATCGTTTAGGTCAATATATTGAGTTTTCCCTTGTTTTTTCAAGTGAGATACGACTTTTTCAACTTCAATATCTGAGACAAAAGGTCCATGTATACGCTGAATACGCCCTCCACCTGTCATATAAAGCATATCCCCTTGTCCCAAAAGCTGTTCTGCCCCCTGCTCTCCTAAAATGGTACGACTATCAATCTTGGAAGATACTTGAAAAGAAATTCTAGTTGGAAAATTTGCTTTAATTGTGCCAGTTATAACATCTACTGAAGGCCTTTGTGTCGCCATGACAACATGAATACCTGCTGCCCTAGCCATTTGAGCAAGGCGTTGAACAGCTCCTTCTATATCTTTCCTAGCAACCATCATCAAGTCAGCCATTTCATCTATAACAACAACAATATACGGCATATGTTGTAGGTCAAGATGTTCCGTTTCATAAATTGCTTCACCAGTTTTTCTATCAAAGCCAGTTTGTACTGTACGATTAATAACATTACCCGCACTATGCGATTGTGTGACTTTCATATTAAAACCATCAATATTTCTTACACCTACTTTGGACATTTTACGATAACGTTCTTCCATTTCACACACCAACCACTTGAGTGCAAAAACCGCTTTTTTAGAATCGGTTACAACCGGAGTAAGAAGATTAGGTATCCCATCGTAAACAGATAATTCTAGCATTTTCGGATCAATCATAAGCAAACGACACTGATCTGGACTCATGCGATAAAGCAAGGACAAAATCATCGTATTTATCGCTACTGATTTTCCTGATCCGGTGGTTCCGGCTATTAACAAATGTGGCATTTTCGCAAGATCTGCTACTATTGGATCTCCTTCTATGCTTTTCCCAAGATTTATAGGAAGAGCATATCTACTGTCATTAAAAGCATTAGATAAAATTAAGTCTCCTAATAAAACGGTTTCACGAATGTCATTAGGAAGCTCAATACCTATAGCATTACGTCCAGGTATCACAGCAACACGTGCTGAAACAGCACTCATAGACCTAGCGATATCATCAGAAAGCCCTATAACACGTGACGACTTTATTCCTGGGGCTGGTTCTAATTCATAAAGAGTAACAACAGGTCCAGGGCGCACATTGACAATTTCTCCCTGAACCCCAAAATCGCTAAGAACACCTGTTAATGCACAGGCATTCTGATGCATAATCTCAGGAGATAAATTAGCATTCCGAACAAAAGATTTGGGGCTACAAAGAATTTGTTTCGAAGGAAGAATAAAATCTCCTAAACTAGTGGTTTCTGGAGACGATTCATAAACATGATCAGCGCTATGAGAGTTATCTGTATTTAACAGATCATTATTTTGAGGTTTTAATATTTGATCCGAATCCATGCAATCAGAAAAACTAATATCCAAGGTCGGTTCTATTTTTTTATTGCTAAAATCATAATTATAACCGTGATTACGCATACTTACTAAATTGAAAATACGAGCAATTCCAATTTTAAATGCCTTAACTATACCTAGTATAATATCTAACTTTGTATATTCCAATCGCTCTTTTTGTACATTTGCCAAATTATCATCTGTATTGGTATTATCCTGTTTGCCATTCTGACAACGGAATATCGCACCGGAAGCAAAAAGCAATAAAACTATCATGGAAACAAACAATACAATTCTAAATAAGAAAATGCCTGCCGGATGTCCTTCAATAAACAAAATAGGCAGTCTTATGATAACGTCACCAATTATGCCGCCAAATCCATTTTGGATGGGCCACAAACTAGTTGGAGGGAAAGATGCAAAAAAAGATGTTGATACTAAAAAATTAGCTATCCATGCACTGAATCGCCTTGAAAATAAGTGAATATTCCCACCAAAAAGCAATGACCATGCCCACGAAAAAGGAGGAGGAAGACAAAAGACAATTGCCAATCCAAAACACTGCATCACAATATCAGCAAATATTGCGCCACCATATCCTAAAAAATTATTCGGGGAGTTAAGAGTAATATACGAAAAGCTAGGATCATATACATCCCAAGTAGCTAGGGATATAACAGCAGAAAAAAGAACAACAATGATTGTCAATCCAGTCAAAACCCTTAACTTTTTTCTAACCCAAGCTAAAAATAAAAACTTTTTATTTCCGTCTTCTATAATTGTAACTATATTTTGGGACATATAAAAAACCATATTGTTAGTTTCAAGATATACACAAGCTTAGAGTCATATCACTCCTTATTACCACGAAAGCATACGAGTCCATTAATCGTGTATGAAAGTTAAAAATTAGTTCATCTTTACGTGATTGACCCATAAAATATTTTGATTTAGCAAAATATTTTTTAATCTTAAAATTAATTTCATCTCAAAAATACAAGTGATAACAAATATGTCTGTCCGAAAATCCAAATTTAATATTGCCATTTTAATCTATTATCTGTTATAATCCGAGCGGATTTCATGGATCTAATTTTATCAAAAACAGGACTTGTTTTTTTATGGGAATAATAAAAATGGCTCAAAAAAGACCTTTAATGCCCAAAGCTAGTGCTGTATGGCTTATAGCTAATACATCAATATCTTTTAAACAAATAGCAGAATTTTGCGAACTTCATCCTTTGGAAGTAGCAGCTATTGCAGATGGGGATGCGCTACAAAACATACAAGGATTTGATCCAGTCTCTGCTGGGCAATTGTCTCGAGATGAAATACTAAAAGCAGAAAAAGATGAAAATTATAAACTTAATCTTTCCGAGCAAAGGGTTTATATCACTGAAAATACCAAATCCAAGAAACGGTATACCCCTTTATCAAAGCGTCAAGACAGGCCAAATGCGATATTATGGCTCATTCGCAATTGTCCTAAACTTAAAGATGCTCAGATTACTCGCCTAGTTGGAACCACTAATGCGACTATTGAACAAATTCGCAATAGAACCCATTGGAATTCATCTAATTTAGTGCCTATGGATCCAGTCCCATTGGGTCTTTGTACGCAAATTGATCTTGATGCAGAAATCAAAAAGGTATCCAAAGAGAATTAAGATCCAAATTTTGAAAAAATAGACAAGGTATTCTTATCTTCTAATTAGATTATGTAAAACACATCCCATGTTAAATGGTTAAATATAGTTTGGGATAATGTTTTTTGTGTGTTTTTATGAAGTTTATAAATTAATATATGACTTAACGTTCTCCAAATATGCCAGTACCTATGCGAACACTAGTGGCTCCGAACGCGATAGCTATTTCGTAATCTTTAGTCATTCCCATAGACAGTTTTTTGATTCCACATTCTCTAGCAATTTTAGCCAATAGACAAAAATGAGGGCCTGGATTAAATTTTAAAGGAGGAATACACATCAGCCCTTCAACATTAAGACCATACTGGTTTTTGCATACATCAACCAATTTTTTTGCATCCTTAGGCATAACACCTGATTTTTGATGCTCACATCCCGTATTAACTTGGATATATATAGGTAAATAACGTTTCTGCTTTTTCATTTCAATAGACAGCAAATATGCTATTTTTTCTCTATCAACTGTCTCAATAACATCAAAAATAGAAACTATTTCTGACACCTTATTTGATTGTAAAGAGCCAATAAATCTTAATTCTACTGGCCAATCTTTTTTTAAAGAACTCCATTTGGTTTTTGCTTCCTGTAATTTATTTTCAGCAAAAATCATCTGTCCATAAGTCAAAGCAGAGTAAATAGTTTTGCTATCTACCATTTTTGAAACAGCAACCAAAGATACACTATTCTTTGGACGATTGGCAGCCTCTTCACTTTTTGCAATCTGCCGTCGATACTCTTGCAATTTATTCTCTAAAGACATAGATTACCCTCAATCAGAATGCAGGATCTTTTCATCGTAGTATAGGTAAAGTAAATACATGCAAAACACATATTATAATCACCGAGCTTCTGATTCCAAATGGCAACAAATCTGGGATGAATCTGATATTTTCAAAACCAGTAACCAGCCAGATAAAAAGAAATACTACGTCCTTGAGATGCTACCATACCCATCAGGAAAAATCCATATGGGACATTTACGAAATTACGTAATTGGTGATGCGTTAGCTCGCTTTATGATAGCTAGAGGATTTTCCGTCTTGCATACTATGGGATGGGATGCTTTTGGATTGCCAGCAGAAAATGCTGCTCGTGATAATAATATTGATCCAAAAAAATGGACTTATGACAATATCAAAACTATGAAACAACAGCTAAAATCTATAGGATTATCTTTAGATTGGAATAGAGAAATTGCTACTTGCGATGAAGAATATTACCATTGCCAGCAATTGCTATTTTTAGATTTTATGAAACAAGGATTGGTAATTCGAAAGTCATCAAAAGTAAACTGGGATCCTGTTGATCAAACTGTTCTTGCAAACGAACAAGTAATAGATGGTCGCGGATGGCGTTCTGACGCTTTAGTTGAAAAACGTGATTTGGATCAATGGTTTTTCACAATATCTGCATTTTCTCAAGAATTACTTGATTCTCTTAAAGATCTTCCTGGATGGCCTGAAAAAGTTAAAACTCTTCAAAAAAATTGGATTGGGCGTTCTGAGGGAATAGAAATTAGGTGGGAAATTTCTCAAAATGCGGTAGATAATATTACTGAGATTTTAGTATATACAACAAGACCAGAAACAATATTTGGCGTGTCTTTTTTAGCAATATCTACGGATCATCCAATATCTAAGGCTTTGTCACTTAATAAATCAGATATAAAAGAATTTTGTATTGAATCAAATCAAATCGGAACATCATTATCTGCCTTAGAACAAACTGAAAAAAAAGGAATAGATACAGGTATCCGTGTCAAACATCCTTTTATTTCCAATTTAGAAATACCTGTCTACATCGCTAATTTTGTTGTTATGGAATATGGATCTGGAGCAGTTTTCGGTTGTCCATTCGCTGACCAAAGAGACTTGGATTTTGCCAAAAAATACAACTTGCCCATAAATTGTATAATAAAATCCGAAACCACTGATTCAAATGCTTTAATTAAAGATAACAAGGCATTTGGCGGTGATGGTATCATGATTAATTCAAGTTTCCTTAACGGGATGACAAATACAGAGGCTTTCAAAGCTATTATATCACGTTTAGAAACTACAGTGCTTAAAGGATCTCCGCTTGGTACACGAAAAGTAATATTTCGTTTGCGTGACTGGGGAATTTCACGCCAGCGTTATTGGGGATGTCCTATCCCTATTATTCATTGTCATAAATGTGGTATTGTTGAAGTTCCTAAAAAAGATTTGCCTGTACGTTTACCAGAAGATGTAAATTTTGATATTTCAGGCAACCCACTTGATAATCATCCTAATTGGAAAATGGTTTCTTGTCCAAGATGTGGCTCACAAGCCTCACGCGAAACAGATACCATGGATACGTTTGTGGATTCTTCATGGTATTACATGAGGTATATTACACCTCATAAGAACACACCTGTTGATAGCTGTTTATTAGATCGTTGGTTGCCGGTAGATCAATATATTGGCGGTATTGAGCATGCAATTTTGCATCTTCTTTATGCTAGATCTTTTACTTACGCAATGCAAAAATTAGGACTTACTAAAATTAAAGAACCATTTAAAAATCTATTTGTTCAAGGAATGGTTGTTCATGAAACTTATCACCAATTAGATGGAATTAAAAAGAAGTATTTTTCCCCTGAGGAAATATTTTTTAAGAATATAGAAGGTGAAAATCGCGCTTTTCTAATTGATGATAATTCTGAAGTGATTATCGGACCTGTAGAAAAAATGTCAAAATCTAAGAAAAACGTGATAGATCCCAATAAAATCATCCAATCTTATGGAGCTGACACTGCTCGTTTGTTTATTTTGTCAGATTATCCACCAGACAAAAATATTACGTGGTCTAATCGTGGAGTGATTTCTACACATCGATTTATACAACAAATTTGGAGTTTAATTTACAATGCAAAAACTGAATTGCTCAAACATTCTTCTAAGCCTATAAAAAAAGAAGATGAATTGCACATTACCAAATCTACACATCAAATATTGAAAATAGTGACAGAAAACTATAAAAAGCTCCTTTTTAACAAAGTAATTGCTAATATTCATGAATTAGTAAATGTACTATCTAATCCTCTTATAAAAGTTGCAGAAGGACTAGCTAGTGAAAACCTAAAATTAATAGTCAGAGAGTCTCTAAATCAATTAATCATCATTATGGCTCCGATAGCACCACACTTTGCAGAAGAATGTTGGCAATTACTCGGCAATAAAGGATTAGTTGTACAACAAAAATGGCCAGAGATTGATATTTCATTAATAACAAAAACGGAATTTGTCATTCCTATTCAAATAAATGGAAAAAAAAGGGGATTAATTGAAGTATCAAATGATGTTGATGACGAGTTTATTAAGCAAGCAGCACTAAACTTGGATTCGATAAAAAAAAATCTACAAGGTAGAACTCCTAAAAAAATAATTATTATATCAAGAAGGATAGTTAATATTGTTATATAGCAAAAATTATATACTATATCTAATCATAACATTTTATAATTGTTTTTGTCTTGTTGGTTGCCAAATTTATCCTCTTTATTATACCTGTAATAAAAGGGACAAAGGATACGTTAATCCTATAACGATATCTATATCTGTTACTCCCATCAAACAAGAGTTATATAATAATTTAAATTTTCTATTATCGCATGTACTTACAAAAAACAAATATCTGATTAAGATAAATGCGGATCTTGATAAAGATCAATTTGTCAGTAATCAAGGTCTTTTTGGCAACACAGGACGCATTAGCATACAAGCGGATTATTCCGTTAAAGCAATTGCCGAAAAAAAAATACTATTTAACGGGCATACAAATGTAACCTCTACATTTGATTTTTCATATCAAAAGTTCTCTAAAGAGCGTATTATGAAAGATAAAGAAAAAAAATCAATCAAAGAGTTAGCAGAAAATATCAGCACTGATGTTATTACTTTGATCAAAAGCATCGACTAATAGTATGGCTGAAATAAAATCTTATGAATTTGAAAAAGAAAATATTGACAAACTATTATTCAATTACTGCATGTTTATTTTCTATGGATCAGATAAAGGATTAGTATCTGAATTAATTGCCAAACTAAAAAAAAAAATAGGCTCTTCGTATTGTGATCCCATTTCTTTTGTCACTTTAAATTCTATTGATATTCAGAAAAACCCAGAAAAAATATGGCATGAGATAAATTCAATAAGTTTGTTTAATAAAAGAAAAGTTATTTTTATTGAAAATTTATCTCCTGAAAAAAAAGTTTTGGATTGTTTAGAAGCAATAATCATCTCAAAAAAAATTAACAATATCTTAATAATAATTAAATCAGCTGAAATAAAAGGAGAAAATCGCCTGCGCAAAATGGGAAAAGAACATTCACCCATTCTTTGTATATCTTGTTATCCTGATAAAAAAATAAATTTAATAAATTTAATGAAAGAAGAGCTACTATATGACAAAAAACGATTGTCTATCGAGGCAAAGCATATATTACTAGAATGTTTGGGGGGAGATCGAATTGCTTCTCGTAATGAGCTTCAAAAATTATCATCTTATTGTTTAGAAGAAGACATAATAAATGAAGAACATGTAAAAGATATAATTAGCAATACACATATTTTATATATTGAAGAAATTATTGACACATCCATGATAGGAGATGTTCATAAATCTATTTTACTAGTTGAAAATTTTTTTTCATCAAAGATGTCCTCACATGCATTATTGCATGGAGTTTTAAAAAGATTGCAACTTTTAGACAAAATACATACAGAAATTGAGTTTTCTTCCACATCTATTATGGATGCAGTAGATAAACTTGAAAAAACTCGTATTCTCAAAAAAAGATTATTATTACAAAAGCTCATAAAAATTTGGAATAAAAACAATGTAAAGAAATTTTTATATAAAATTGATAGAGGAATACAATTAATAAGAAAAAATAATGCCCTTGACAAAATAATAGTCTTTCAAAGTATATTATCAATCACACAAATAGCTCATAGAAAATAAAACCCCCATAGTAAAATTTTATTGTATCTAGTCAATTACTACTTATTTAGCAAGGAGCATATTAAATCTAATTGTTCAATAGTTTTGTATTTAATAAATACATGACCTTTATTATTCTGACACTTTATCGACACTTTTAGACCAATTTTGGAAGATATTTTGTTTTCCAAATCAGTGAAATCTTCGTTTTTACTAACATTAGGGTTAAAAGATTTTTTAAAACTATCTGCATTATTTTCTATATTTTTTACCAATTCTTCTGTATCACGCACTGACATTTTTTTAGAAACAACAATTTGAGCGAGAGACAAAGGGTCACAAGTTGAAATTAAAGCACGAGCATGCCCTAAAGAAAGATCTCCTGATAATATCATCTCTTTAACTGAATTAGGTAATTTCAAAAGTCGAAGTATGTTAGAAATATGACTACGACTTTTCCCTATAATTGAACTAAGATCATTCTGTGTATATCCATATTCAGAAATCAATTTTTCATAACCCAAGGCTTCTTCTAATGGATTTAAATCTTTACGTTGTACGTTTTCTACAATAGCAATCTCAAGAGAAGACTTTTCATCCATATCGCGAATAATAACAGGAATTTCTGACAATGAAGCAATTTTAGCTGCTCGAAAACGCCTTTCACCAGCAACTATTTCATATAATCCATTGTCTACTGAACGCACGATTACTGGCTGTACTATACCATGACGACGAATTGAATCCGATAGTTCTTGCAACTCTTCTAAATCAAAAGAATCTCTTGGATTACGTGGATTAGGGACTATAGATTTAATAGAAACATACTTTTCAGATCTAATATATTCTTTTGATATTTCATCATCATAATTAGTAGATTGATCAACTTCTCCTATTAGGGCTGCAAGCCCACGACCAAGTCGACGTTTAGAATTATTACTGGACATATCTTCCCCTAAAATTAAGCAGCTTCTTTCCTTTGACGCTCTCTTTGTATTAGCTCTGACGCTAATCTCAAATACGCCTGACTCCCTGCACATTTTAAATCATATATAATAGCAGGCTTTCCATAAGAAGGTGCTTCAGAAACCCTGACATTTCTTGGAATAATTGTATTATATACCTTTTCTCCAAGATTTTTCCGCACATCTGATACAACCTGTTGAGATAGACTATTTCTAGAGTCAAACATAGTTAATACAATTCCTTGTATATCAAGTCTTGGATTTATTGTGTTACGAATTTCTTCAACTGTTTCTAAAAGCTGACTTAAACCTTCTAATGCAAAAAATTCACATTGAAGAGGAACTAATATTGAATCAGCAGCTGCCATAGCATTCATAGTCAAAAGATTAAATGAAGGAGGGCAATCTAACAAAATATAAGAAAAACTATTGATATATTGATTAGACAAAGATTTATTAAGCCTAAATAATCTATCTTTTTCTCTGCCTAGTTTTACTTCTATCCCTAATAAATCCATATTAGAAGGAATAATTGATAAATTAGGTATAGCAGTTCTGATTAAAGCTTGATTAATATTAATTTCTCCAATCAATACATCATATGTTGAGAATTTTCTATCATTTAAAGATATACCCAAACCAGTACTTGCATTACCCTGAGGATCTAAATCTATCAACAAAACATTTTCTCCAACAGCAGCTAAAGCTGTAGCAAGATTAATAGCTGTTGTAGTTTTACCTACCCCCCCTTTTTGATTTGCTATAGTAATAATACGAGTATTCTTATTTTTCATTATACATTGCCTTTCGCATTCAAGATATAGAAATACGACTCAAATTAGATATTTCTAAAATAACAGAATTATTTTTTATATTACTCCTATGCTTCACTAGAGAAAAATTCCATCGAGATCTTGCTTCACTAATTTCTGATTTATAATTACAGCCTTTATAGAAAAAAGCTTTACTATTACAATTTTTAGAGAACCATGGAAAACTATATTCTAATAGAAGATCAAGTTTTGCCAAAGCTCTAGCAGATATTACATCACACTTATCAATTATTTTATGAGCCTCTTGAACACGACAAGGAAAAACCTCTCCTCGAATTCTGGTTTTTTGAATAACGACACGCAAAAAGCTAGATTTTTTATTATTAGATTCAATTAAGTTAACCCATCCATCATTAATTTCAGTCAGTTGAATAGATGTTATTATTCCAGGAAAACCTCCTCCACTACCAAAATCAATCCAAACAGAAGGATAAGGATGCAATTGAAAAAGCCTCAAACTATCTTCTACATGACGCCTCCAAAAATCATCTATTGTAGAAGATGATACTAAATTTACTACTTTAGACCATTTTATAAACAAAAAATAAAAATAATCTAGTTTTTCTAGTGTTTCACGTGAAACATCATATTTTTTTAAAAAATAATTCATCCGCATCATATTACTAGAATCATATAACATCATACTAAACCATTTTATTTTCTTCGCTAGAGTAATATTTCTTAATATACACTAAAAGTAAACTCAAAGCAGATGGTGTCATACCCTCAATTTTCGAAGCTTGTGATAAATTAAAAGGCTTTATACTAGATAGCTTTTCTTTCAGCTCATTTGAAAGCGCGGGAAGAGTAAAATAATCAAAATTATTTGGGATAAGTCTTCTTTCCTCACATTTAATTTCTTTTGCCTCCATAATTTGCCTTTTTGTATAAACATCATACAAAGATTCTATCTTAAGCCTTTCAATAATCATTGGGGATAGTTTACGAGCATCAGGAAATATTGAAAAAAGATTTTCAGTAGAAAAATCCGGATAAGACATAAAATCATACACATTCCTAACCTTTCCATCTTTTTTCAAAGATATCGCGGTAGAAGCAGTATTTTCAGATGTTAAAGTAATAGATTTTAAGGTATTGCGAATCAAATTATATTCTACCATATATTCTTCAAATCGTTTTTTCCTTTTTTCTCCGACACATCCTAATTTTATCCCAAATGGTGTTAATCGATTGTCAGCGTTATCTACACGTAGCGAAAGACGATATTCAGCACGAGAAGTAAACATCCTATAAGGTTCCAAAACTCCCTTAGAAGTCAAATCATCTATCATAACCCCGATATAAGAATCGGTTCTACTAAAACAAACACAATCTAATCCATTTGACTTTCTAGCAGAATTTATTCCAGCAACCAATCCTTGAGCGGCAGCTTCCTCATATCCTGTTGTTCCATTAATCTGTCCAGCTAAAAACAAACCAGAAATTCTTTTAGTTTCTAAAGTTGGATATAACTCTTTTGGATTTACATAATCATATTCAATTGCATATCCTGGCTGAATAATTTTTACTTTTTCTAACCCTGATATTGTATGAATAAATTCATGCTGTATTTCTTCAGGCAAGGAAGTAGAAATACCATTTGGATATACCACATCGGTATTAAGACCCTCTGGTTCTAAAAATATCTGATGTCCGTCAGATTTTGCAAATCTAACAATCTTATCTTCTATAGATGGACAATATCGTGGACCACGCGATTTTATGTCGCCAGAATAAATTGGAGAATATTTGATGTTGTCGGAAATGATACGATGAGTTTTTAAATTTGTTCTAGTAATGCCACACTCAATCTGAGTATTGGTAATTTTATCAGTCATGAAAGAAAAAGGAACTGGGTTTTTATCAGCATGTTGCCTTTCTATTTTTTCCCAAGAAATAGTTTTTCCATCAAGTCTAGCGGGGGTGCCGGTTTTAAGACGACCCATTGAAAAATCAAATTTCATCAAAATATTAAAAAAAGAATTTGATGGAGGGTCGCCCATTCTACCTGCCGGAACTTTCGATTTTCCTATATGAATTATCCCTCTTAAAAAAGTTCCCGTAGTTAAAACTACTGTATCACAACGTATTATAGTACTATTTTGCATCACTATTGAATGAATTCGGCTATCTTTAACGTTAAAGCCAATTACCTCACCCTCAATTACATCAAGATTACCTTGAGATAAAATCTCTTTTTGCATTGCAGAAAGATATAGTTTTCGATCTGATTGGGTACGAGGTCCTCGTACTGCTGGTCCTTTTTTAACATTTAACATGCGAAACTGAATACCAGAAGCGTCGGCGACACGTCCCATCAAACCATCCAAAGCATCTATTTCTCTAACAAGATGACCCTTTCCTAATCCTCCAATAGCTGGATTACAAGACATAAGCCCTATAGTAGAAATTTTATGAGTTATAAGAGCAGTAGAAGATCCCAACCTAGCCGCTGCTGATGCAGCCTCACAACCTGCATGCCCCCCTCCAATAACAACAACATCATAACACGACTTTACCACGATTTACCTCATAATATCAAAACAACTACTTACCAATACAAAATTTTGAAAATATAATATCAAGTAATTGCTCTACATCAACATTTCCCATTATTCTGCCAAGAGAAACAGACGCTAGGCGCAAATTTTCAGCAACAACATCAAACCCATAACCAGCATCATCCAAAGCTTGTTCTAAATGCTTTGTGGCTTGTAATAAATGCTCTAAATGCCTTTTATGACTCGGAATAGACATAGAATGTTTTTTAAATTTATTAGAAATAATATCTTTTATTTTATTTATTAATTCTTCTAATCCTGTTCCCATAACGGTGGAAATAAGAATATCGTAATCATTAAAGTCACCGGTATATAGGTCTTTTTTTGTACCAATAAAAATAAAGTCACCATTATCTGGAAAAGTAACTTTTGTTTTTGAAGAAATTTCCTGTAATAATAAAATGAGATCCGCATTTTCTACTGCATTATACGCTCTTTTAATACCTTCTTTTTCAATAATATTATCCGTTTCACGAACACCTGCAGTATCTGATACCTTTACAAGATATCCATCTAAATCTAAGTCTATTGTTATTATATCACGTGTTGTTCCAGGAATATCAGTAACTATGGCAACATCTCTTCTTGCTAGTGCATTCAATAAACTAGATTTACCTGCATTAGAATGTCCATAAATAACAATATTATAACCATTGCGAATAATTTCACCTAACTTACCTTGAGATACATGGGAGTTAATTTCATCTTTAAGCAACGATATTTCTTGCCAAATTTCTTCAGTAGAAAAGTTTTGAACATCTTCTTCGTCAGAAAAATCCAAATGAGCTTCTATAAAAGAACGCGAATAAGTCAACCTATCTATCCATTGTTTATATAAATTAGACAAAGATCCAGAAATTCCTTCCATAGAAAGACGACGTTGCATTTCAGTTTCCGATAAAATTAAGTCAGCTAAACTTTCGGCTTCAAGTAAATCAATTTTACCATTTTCGAAAGCTCTACGAGAGAATTCTCCGGGATCGGCATGGCGTAAATGCGGAATCTTTGATAATTCTTTTAAAACCTCATTTACAACAGCAGTTCCACCATGAATCTGAAACTCAGCGCAATCTTCACCAGTAAAAGATTTTGGTGATTGAAAAATAATTAACAAACCCTTGTCTAATATCCTTCCATCTGAAGAAAAAAAGAACCTTAAAGAAGCAGTGCGGGGTGAGGGGTTTTTTTTTTTACAAATAATCTCACAAGCATGAAAACAAGATTGACCAGATAAACGAATAATAGAAACAGCAGAAGGCGTGCTACCACTAGACAAAGCAAAAATTGTTTTTTTTTTGTTATTCATTGATGACTACTTATGCATAATAAAGAACACAAATAATATTTTATGTTTAATTCTGTTTGTTCATGGAGTAAAAGAAGTCTTTATTATCTTTAGTTTGTTTCAACTTATCTATCAAAAACTCTATAGCATCAGAATTGGTCATAGAGGAAACAATACGACGTAACATAAAAACCTTTTGAAGATCCTGTCTTTCCACTAATAAATCTTCTTTACGGGTACCAGACTTAATAATATCCATGGCGGGAAAAATTCTTTTATCTGCTATTTTTCTATCCAAAACAACTTCGGAATTTCCGGTACCTTTAAATTCTTCAAAAATAACTTCATCCATACGACTCCCAGTATCAACCAGTGCTGTTCCAATAATTGTAAGAGATCCACCCTCTTTTATATTTCTAGCTGCACCAAAAAATCTCTTAGGGCGTTGAAGAGCATTTGCATCAACACCACCGGTTAAAACCTTGCCAGAAGAAGGTATAACAGCATTATAAGCGCGACATAAACGAGTAATAGAATCTAGAAGTATAACAACATCTAGCCCGTATTCAACTAAACACTTGGCTTTTGAAATAACCATTTCAGCAACCTGTACATGACGAATAGCAGATTCATCAAATGTAGAAGATATCACTTCTCCTTCAACAGATCTTTGCATATCAGTTACCTCTTCTGGTCTCTCATCAATCAGCAATACAATTAAATAACACTCAGGATGATTACATTTTATTGAATTGGCAATGTTTTGAAGGATCATTGTCTTACCGGTACGAGGAGGGGCAACTATCAGGCTTCTTTGTCCCTTTCCAATTGGAGCTATCAAATCAATCACACGAGAAGATATATCTTTGTTCTCAGGATCATTTAACTCCATGTTAAATCTTTCATCGGGATAAAGCGGTGTCAAATTATCAAAATTAATTCTATTTCTAACTTTTTCTGGAATATCAAAATTAATAGAATTTACCTTTAAGAGAGCAAAATATCGTTCACCTTCTTTAGGCGCACGAATTGGACCCTCAACCGTATCACCTGTTTTCAAAGAAAAACTTCTGATTTGAGCGGGAGAAACATAAATATCATCCGGACCAGCTAAATAGTTAGCATCAGGAGAACGTAAAAAACCAAAACCATCTTGAAGAACTTCAATAACACCTTCCCCTATAATTTCCACATCTTTAGCAGATAAAATTTTCAATATAGAAAACATAAGCTCTTGCTTACGCATGACATTGGCATTTTCCATACCAAGAGATTCAGCAAAGACAATAAGTTTAGTTGGAGACTTATTTTTAAGCTCTTGAAGCTTCATTTCAGACATAGATTAAACCCACCTAAAGATTTATATTTAAAAATACAAAGAGAACACAATATCAAATCACGAGAAATAAAAACACAGAAGGAAATCTGTGTTTAAAGAAAACATCAAACAACAAGCAAACAATATAATTGATAACAACTTTCGTATAAACTACAAGAAAATAAATACGAAATCAAAAAAACATCAATTATATAACAATGAAATTTAAAAATAAAAAACTAAAAAGGTCTTACAACAGATAAAAAAACAACAATTATCATGATTATAGTTGGTATTTCGTTAATAATTTTAAAATAGGAAGAATCCTTGTGTGACAAATTGTTTTTAAAATCTTTTATTAAAATTGCCAAATATAAATGGTAGGCTGATAAAATAAAAGTAAAAACCAATTTCAATCGAAACCATCCAATTTGAGAATGACTTCTAACATATATCATATATAAACCACATATCCATGATAATATCATAGCTGGGTTCATAATAACCTTTAAAAGCCTTTCTTCCATAATTTCAAAGACCTTATATTGATCTGTTCCTGGGGTTGAATAACTATGATACACGAAAATTCTTGGCATATATAGCAAACCTGCCATCCAAGATATTACGGATATAATATGTATACTTTTTATGCATAAAAAAAAGTTAGAAGTAAAAAAAAAGAAAAAAACAAGAGAAACAATAAGAAAAATAAACAATGATATATAAGCTATAGCCTGAGCTTTTTTACCAGATTGGTCTGAAACTAAAAATTTCATTGATTGTTTTCCTTTCGAACAATATCAACAAGATCACAAACATTTTCAGGTTTAACTTGTGGAACAACACCGTGACCTAGATTAAAAATAAAAGGACCAGAACCTAATGCATCCAAAATTGCATTTGCACCATCTCTCATAGCTTGTTTTCCAACAACTAAACGCATTGGATCAAGATTTCCTTGAACCGCTCCTTCTTTCTGAAGATCAACTGCGAAAGATAATGGAACGGACCAATCCAGACTGATAGCGTCAGAATCAGTTAAACGTCTATAATTTTTCAACATATACCCAGCACCCTTTGCAAAACTAATAAATTTAGCATTTGGACACCTATTTCTCACTGAAGTTATTATACGACCAACAGGTTTAGCAGCATAATTTTCAAATTCATACTCACCAAGACACCCAGCATGGGTATCAAATATTTGAATAACATCAGCGCCATAAACAATCTGAGCTATTAAATATTCTGCTAAAATATCAGAAAGAATATCTAACAACCAACTAAACTCTCTAGGATTTTGATAAGCAAAGATCCTGGTTTCCGCCTGATCTACTGTAGAACAGCCAGATATCATATAAGATGCAATAGTCCAAGGAGCTCCACAAAATCCAATAAGAGTTATATGATCAGGTAATTTTTTTCGTAAAATAGAAATAGACTCAAATATAGGAGAAAGATATTTGAGGATATGATCTATATCATTGGTAAGATTATAAATATCCTTACAATTTATAGGATTAATCTTTGGACCTTTACCGTCTATAAAACGCACATTTCTTCCAAGTGCATCAGGTATTACGAGAATATCAGAAAATAAAATTGCAGCATCAAAATTATATCTTACGATCGGCTGCATTGTTAATTCAACAACATACTCAGGTGTATAACACATACTTAGAAAATCGTTAGATTTTTCACGTATATCTTTGTACTCAGGTAAATGTCTCCCTGCTTGTCTCATTAACCAAATAGGGGGAGGGGTAATTACATTACCATTTAAAACCTTCAATATTTTTTGATTTTCGTAGATCATAATAAATTAAATATATTTATAAGATTCTATTATTATTATTAGTATGTATATATTGGTAATTATTTCTTATACACAATATTTTTAACTTATGGAATATATCTTTATATCAAAAGAAAAAAATAACTTTTTATTTCGAATAAATGGTATAAAATAATAGTTATGTGTTAAATCGGATACTTAAATTTACATCTAATGGTGTAATGTTGTTAACAAAATGTGGAAAATATTATAAAATAACATTTTATTAACGATATTAACAGTCTTAGATATTATCTGCGATCACTTCACAAACATGTTAATTAAATTCGCATTTATTCACAAATAGAAAAAAGATAATTAATAATCGACATAAAAACCTGTAAAAAATACAGGCTAATTGTGGAAAAACATCCTTCAAAGGCATAATATGCTTTGATTATTAACAAATGGTTTATAAGGCTTATTATTATGTCGAAATCTATCATCTTAGCATCATCTAGTTTATCACGTATAAAAATAATGAGAAATGCTGGCATTCCATTTACGTCTGTGAAACCAAATGTTGATGAAAGAGAGGTGGAAAAATCATTAGATTTATCTGATAGAACAAATTCTGAAAGAATTGCATTGATACTAGCTGAGAAAAAAGCTTTAGAGGTGAGTAGTAGATATCCCCAATATGTTATTGTAGGATGTGATCAGACAATGTCTTTAGGAAATTGCATCTATCATAAGCCTAAAAATATGATTGAAGCTGAGCAAAGTTTATTATCACTATCGGGGAAGACACATCGTTTAGGTAGTGCATATGTTTTAGCAAGCAATGGCAAGGTTTTACGTCGTCATATATCTATAGCACAATTGACTATGTATAATTTTTCTAGAGAATTTGTTAAATGTTATTTGAAGAAAATTGGAAAAAAATCTTTGCTAAGTATAGGTTCTTATCAGATTGATAAAGAAGGAATTCAGTTATTTAGATCTATAAAAGGAAGTTATTTTACGGTAGTAGGATTACCTATCATGGAACTTATCAATGATCTAAAAAAAGAAAATATAATCTGATTGATTATTAGTTGGTGCTGTTTTTATTTACTGCTTTTAATACTATATTTTATGATATTTGACGTATTAAAAGCTACGGCGTTTTATAAAACTTTAAATGTAAAAAACATGATAGTAACTATAAAAGATATATTTATTTTTGAACTAAATTAATTATATGTTTTTAACAATATGTAAAAACTACGTATTGTATATTTAAAATGCATATTAATTGAATGATATTGGGTTTTGAAAAATGAGTTTGCAATTAATACATATTATTAATTATTTCTACGCTGATTTTGTTGCTTATATTAGGGTATATACTTGTTAATCGCAGGTTTAACTGGGTCTATAGGGACAGGTAAAACAACTGTAGCTAATTTTTTAAAAAAGGAAAAAATTCCAGTTATTAGTTCTGATGATATAGTTAGTGAACTGTATCAACATGATGCTGTAGAGATAATTGGAAAAACTTTTCCTAAATCAGTTAAGAATGGTAAAGTAGATAAATCTTATTTACTTGAACAATTAAAAGAATCACCAGAAAAATTAGAAGTTCTTGAGAGTATTGTGCATCCAATGGTTAGGATGCGTGAAGAGAAAATATTAGAAGAAATGTTCTATAGAGGAGAAAAGTTGGTTTTTTTTGACACTCCGCTACTTTTTGAAAAAAAAATGGATTGTTTATTTGATGTAATAGTTGTTGTTACTTGTAGTTTTGAAACTCAACGTAAGCGTGTTTTATCTAGGAAAAAATATACAGAGGAAAGTTTTTTATTTATATTATCTAAACAGCTTAGTGAAACAGAAAAAATATCTCGTGCTGATTACGTTATAAACACGGAAGGAAAAATTGAAACAATAGGAAAAAAAATTCAGGAAATACTTGTGAAAATTTATAAAATGATTGATTCAAATAAAAAATGCGTAAAATAATATTTGATATAGAAACTACGGGTCTTGATAAGAAAAACGACAGGATCATCGAAATTGGTGCCGTTGAACTAATAAATTTTTCTAAAACTGGTAGAACCTTTCAAGCCTTTATTTCTCCAGGTAAAAAAAAAGTAAGTTTTGAGGCTTTAAAGTTACATGGCATAACAGACGAATTTTTACAGGACAAACCTTTATTTTATGAAATTTTTCCTAAATTTTGGGATTTTTTTAACTATAATAATCCAGAGATGATAGCGCATAATGCCAAGTTTGATGTTGGTTTTATAAATGCTGAATTAAATAGAATAGCACAAGAACCTTTGGACTCATCAAGAATAGTTGATACGTTAGCTATTGCGAGGATTAAGCATCCTTCTTCTAGAAATGATTTAAATTCTCTTTGTAAAAGATATAAAATAAACATTTCACATAGATCGAAACATGGCGCTTTATTGGATTCCGAGCTACTTTCTGATGTTTATATACACATGGTAGGAGGTGGATCTCAGATAGACTTTGGATTTAGTAAAAATGAAGATCATTCCAACGTAAGAGCAGGAAATATAGTTGAAAATATTTCCTGTTTATTGCGAGATAAAAATGTTTTGCCAATAATAACCGAAAAAGAATTACATCAACACCAAAACATGATCCAAAAGATTGGGGCAAAATCCATTTGGAATAAGTATATTGCAAGTGGTTGATATTATTTAAGTTAGGGCTATTTATCGTTTGAAGCAACTTTTTGTTTAAATAATTTTAGAAAATCAATTGTGTCAATCATAAGAGGAGGAAAACCACCGTCTTTTATTGTATTTGAGATAATTTGTCTTACAAAAGGAAATAAGAGTCTGGGAGATTCAACGAACAAAATTGCTGGAATATTTTCTTTTGGAAAATTAGAAATTCGGAATAGCCCCCCATATGAAATTTCTAAATGAAAAAGTACATTTTCATCGTGTTTAGCTTCAACATCAAATGAAAGTTCAACATCAAAGTCAGTGTCAGAAATACGATTTGAATTTACTTGTACATTTATTTGTATTCGAGGTGTTTGATCTTGTACATTAATAAAACATTGAGGTGATGTAGGGCTTTCGAAAGATAGGTCTTTTATATACTGTGCTATAACGGTAAATGATTGTTTTTCTTTTTTTTCAATGTTTTGCATTTTTTGTCCTTATAATATTGTATTGTGCTTCTAACATTTGCATTTGAATCACAACAACCCTTGCCTATGCGTATAGAAAAAGGTATATGAGTAAGATTGCGTCATATGAAAGTAATCGTGGATAAATTTACTGCATGCTAATTATTATTTGTTTAGGTAAGTTGCATTTGTCGAAATTTCCTCGCTTGTTTTTGGTGATAATTTTAAATTTTATGTGCTACGATAGTATATTATAACTTTAAAGAGATGGTTTGTATTAGAATGGATTTAGGTGATTTGTTGATATTTTTGTCTATCTTTATAACAATTTTTGTTGTCTTACAACTACGTAGTGTTTTAGGAAAAAGAACTGGCAATGAAAAACCCTTTTCGGGCTTTTCGTTTGTGCAAAAGAAATTTTCTGCATCTTCTTCAAAGGATGATAAATGGAAAATTGTATCGTTAGACAAAGAAAAGAAACAGGATAATATTGATTGTATTGATGAACTTTTCCCATGTGGCACTAAGTTAAATGAATCTCTTCGCGGTATAGTTTCAGTTTGTCCTAGTTTTAATGTTAAGTATTTTTTGACTGAAGCTCGTGAGGCTTATGAGCTGATTGTGACTGCTTTCTTTAATGGTGATATCAGTAAAATTGAGAAATTAGTTGATAATAAAGTCTATTTAGATTTCGGTGAGGTTATTGCAAAACGAAAGCTTGAGGATAAAACTCTTAAGTCAAGTCTTGTTGGTATAGACGAGGTAAATATTGTCGGTGCAAACATAGAAGATGGTAATATGTATATAACCACTCGTATAGTTGGGCAATTTATTTCTTGTTCTTATGATAAGGATAATGTTTTAATTTCCAGCGATCCTGAGGTTTTTGGTAAGGTGGTTGATACTTGGACTTTTGTGAAAGGAATTTCTTCTGATAATCAAGATTGGAAGTTAATTTCTACGGAATAAATTAATTTAGTATTTTCTACGGTTGTTCTGTTTTTTATGTAATAGGGTGTTTTTGATTTTCAAAATCGAATCGTTATTTCTAATATTTGAAAGTTTCCAGTAAATATGAGTGATAGTGTTCAAAATTCCAATTATGATGCGGATTCAATACAGGTTTTAAAAGGTCTGGATGCCGTTAAGAAAAGACCCGCTATGTATATCGGCGATACGGATGATGGAAGCGGATTGCATCATATGGTATATGAGGTGGTAGATAATGCTATTGATGAAGTATTAGAAGGATATGCTGACGTTATTAGTGTTACAATTAATATTGATGGATCTTGTACAATTATTGATAATGGTCGTGGAATTCCAACGAACCTTCACAAAGAGGAAGGAGTTTCTGCCGCAGAAGTTATTATGACTAGGTTACATGCCGGTGGAAAATTTAATCAAAATTCATATAAAATATCGGGAGGATTGCATGGGGTTGGTGTCTCTGTAGTAAATGCACTTTCTTCATGGTTGAAATTGAGAATTAAGCGTGAAGGAAAAATCTTTGAAATGGGATTTGTTGATGGGGATGTAAGTAGTCCATTAGCAGTTATCGGTGATGCCGGCAATGAAACTGGTACAGAGGTTACCTTCTTTCCTAATGGGGAGATATTTTCTGTTAACGAGTTTGATTATGATATTTTGCAACATAGATTGAGAGAGTTATCTTTTTTAAATTCTGGTGTTAATATTTGTCTGATAGATAAACGTTGTGCTAATCCTCGTGAAAACAATATGTTTTATGAAGGGGGTATAGAAGCTTTTGTTTCTTATCTTGATCGGCATAAGAAACCTTTAATACAGGATCCCATTAGAATCCACGGATCGCGAGATAATATTAATGTTGATGTTGCGATGAGATGGAATGAGGGATATCACGAAAATATTTTGTGTTTTACGAATAATATTCCCCAAAAAGATGGTGGAACTCATTTGGCTGGTTTGCGTTCTGCATTGACTCGCCAGCTTACCTCTTATGTAGAAAAAAGTATTTCTTCTAAAAAAGACAAAAAATCTATTGTTGGAGATGATTGTAGGGAGGGCTTTAGCGCTGTTCTCTCAATAAAGATTCCTGATCCAAGGTTTTCATCTCAAACTAAGGAAAAGCTTGTTTCTTCAGAGGCTCGCTCTGTCGTAGAAGGTTTGGTCAATGATGGACTTTCTGCTTGGCTGGAAGAACATCCAGCTGAAGCTAAAATTATAGTCAAAAAAATCATAGAAGCTTCTATGGTTCGAGATGCAGCACGACGTGCTCGAGAGTTAACTCGTCGTAAGGGTGTTCTAGATATAGCTTCTTTGCCAGGGAAATTGGCTGATTGTTCAGAACGTGATCCTAGAAAATCAGAGCTTTTTTTAGTTGAAGGGGACTCTGCTGGAGGTTCTGCTAAACAAGGGCGTTCACGTGAAAATCAGGCTATTTTACCGCTGAGAGGGAAAATTTTGAATGTAGAGCGTGCTCGTTTTGATAAAATGTTGTCTAGTCAAGAAATAGGAACTTTGATTACCGCTCTTGGAACAGGAATAGGACAAGATGGATTTGATATAAGCAAATTGCGATATCATAAAATTATTATTATGACAGATGCCGATGTTGATGGGGCTCACATTCGTACCTTGCTTTTGACTTTTTTCTTTAGGCAAATGCCAGAATTAATTAAAAATGGATTTTTATATATTATAAGACCTCCACTATATGGGATAACTAGAGGGAAATCCTTGCAATATGTTAAGGATGAAAAATCTCTTGAAGATTATTTAATTAATCAGGCTTTATCAGAGGAAATAGAGCTTTCTTTTGAATCTGGTGAAAGAAAAACAAAAGAAGATTTACGTGAGTTTATTAATGATGCTTTAAAGATAGATGCGATGATTAAAAGCTTTTATCCAACTTTTGATAAAATATTTATTGAGCAAGCAGTTATTGCTGGAGTTTTTAATTATGATGATAATCAGTTAATTGATGAAAATATTGCTTTAAAATTAGCCGATCGGTTGAATTTAATCGCTGAAGAATATGAAAAAAATTGGATTGGTAGTATTGTAGATGGTAATAATATATTGGTTAAACGCACTGTACGAGGTGTTCAAGAGCAGGTTATTTTAAATGGAAACACCATTTATGTATTTAGCTCTCGATATAAAAGATTTTTTTCAAAAGATTTCGAAGAGTATTATTCAACTCCTCCGTGGTTAATTTGTAACGGGAATAAAACAAAGATCTTAGGTCCATGTTCTTTATTAGATGCGATACTTGCTATAGGTCGTAAAGGAATATCCATGCAGCGTTACAAAGGATTAGGAGAAATGAATGCTGATCAACTTTGGGATACTACCCTTAATCCTGAAGTTCGTTCCTTATTGCGTGTAAAAATTACTGATGCTTCTAAGGCGGATGACTTATTTTCCAGATTGATGGGCGATGAAGTGGAACCGCGTCGCGAATTTATACAAGAAAACTCTCTATCGGTCACTATTGATTTATAGATGTTTTCCATTTATTTTGTTAAGTATTTGAGAATTATTTGCATTATTTTTTGGATAATAATTGATACCTGATGGCATAACTATTATAGGAGCTGGGTTTCTTTGGAAATACACCTTTTTATAAAAATCAACTATGATGTTCTTCTTCAATATACAAACCTTGTACAATAATTTAAATTAATATGATATAATATCTGTTATTTTTGCCAATTAAAAAGATTGATATCTGGGTATTGTTAATATTAATATTCAACGATAAAAAAAACTTATTATGGAGTGCATACTAGATTAAATAAGTTTAAAAATGAAAATAGCAGTATAATAACAAAGTGTATACGCAACAAAATAGTAATCATTAATATAAGTGAGATAATTTAGGTGTGTTTTCCATATCATTACCTGAGAATTGCGCCGTAGATAAACTGTTTATTATCTTTAAAGATGGTATTAACTATTGGGGGATTGAGACTTAAGTTTCAGATTATAATTAGAATAACATATAATATATGGTTTATTGAATTTGTAGATTCATATGCATTATGGTATTAGTAGTGGTTGCAAATTTTGTTGTTTGGTCACATTATCAATTTTCGTATGTTACGGTAGTTAACAAGTTAAAGTATAGTTAGGAGTTTTTTAATTTGAACTGGATTACCAATTTTGTTCGTCCACGTATAAGTTCTGTATTTAGCCGCAGAAAAATTCCAGACAATCTTTGGGTTAAATGTCCAGAAACAGGTGAAATGGTTTACTACAAGGATCTGGAAGAAAACCAATGGGTTATCTCGTCTTCTAATTTTCATATGAAGATATCTGCAAAGGCAAGATTGAATTTCTTATTTGATGATGGGGATTATTGTCTGTTTGATCAACCTGATGTATTACAAGATCCACTGGAGTTTCGTGATAATAAAAAGTATGTAGATCGTTTAAAAGAAAATAGATCTAAAACTGGTTTAGTTGATTCAGTTATATCTGCTATTGGTAATGTGCGTGGTTTCAAATTAGTTGCTGTTGTTCATGATTTTAGCTTTATAGGAGGATCGCTAGGTATTGCTGCTGGGGAAGCAATTGTAAATGCTTTTGAAAAAGCTATTGATGAGAAATGTCCTCTTGTTATGTTTTCTGCATCTGGTGGTGCTCGTATGCAGGAAGGTATTTTTTCACTTATGCAATTGCCTCGTACTACAATAGCGGTAAATATGCTTAAGGATGCAGGGTTGCCGTATATTGTTGTCTTAACCAATCCTACCACAGGTGGTGTAACAGCCTCCTATGCTATGCTTGGGGATATTCATTTAGCTGAGCCTGGTGCTGTAATAGGTTTCGCTGGTAGAAGGGTTATTGAACAGACAGTCAGAGAGGAACTACCTACTAGTTTTCAAACATCTGAATATCTGGTAGATCACGGAATGGTAGATATGATAGTTCATAGACATGATATTCCAGAGGTTCTATCGTCTTTATGTAAAATCCTAACTAAGAGTATGTGAGATCTATCTCCGTTTTTGCTTCTCAGGGCGATTATTTCTCTTTAAAAATTGGATGGGATGATATTGAGTATTTTTTCATTGCAACGTATTCAACGTCTTTTAGAAGATTTAGGGAGACCACAAGATAATATTCCTCCTGTAATTCATATAGGAGGGACTAATGGCAAGGGATCAGTCGCAGCTTTTTCTCAGAGATTACTAGAAACCTCTGGTTTTTCGGCGCATGTCCATACATCTCCTCATCTTGTTAAGTGGAATGAACGTTTTCGCTTGGGTGTTGAAAAATGTAGAGGGAGATTAGTATCTGATGAGGTGTTAGTAGATGCATTTTGTCGTGTTATACAAGCAAATAAAGGGCAAGATATCAGCACTTTTGAATTATCAGTTGCCACTGCGTTAGTTTTGTTTTCAGAAAATCCTGCGGATGCTGCGATAATTGAAGTTGGCTTAGGTGGTCGACTTGATGCTACAAATATAATCGAAAAGCCAGCTGTTACTGTAATTACATCTATTTCATTGGATCATGAAAGGTATCTAGGCAATACTGTTAGTTTAATTGCAGAAGAAAAATCAGCTATTATGAAAAGTGGATTTCCTGTGGTTATAGGGTATCAGTTATATGATGAAGTTCGTGACTTACTTGTCGCAAGAGCAGAAAAAAAAGGCTGTCCATATCGTGTTTACGGGGATCATTTTTTTGTTTTTAAAAAAGATGATCATTTGATTTATCAAGATGAATTTTCTCAAAGAATTCTCCCAATTCCCAGTCTATTAGGAGAGCATCAATACGTTAATGCGGCAATTGCTATTTGTGCTGTTGAAATGGCTGGATTTAAACTAAAAGAAGATTGTATAAAAAAGGCATTGCAATCGACTGAGTGGCATGGACGATTTCAAAAATTACCAGCAGGTTCCTTGCTAAAAAAAATACCAGGTAACTATGAAGTTTGGATAGATGGTGGTCACAATCCAGATTCAGGCTTAGTTATTTCTAGGGAAATATCTAAATTTCAGGGGATTGATAAAAAACCGTTTTATCTTTTAATGGGAATGAGGAATGACAAAGACCATGCTAAATACATACAAGCATTTGTAGAATTATCTCCAGTTGTTTTTACAGTTCCTATTTTATGCAAAGAAGATGGAAGCGAACCAATTGGTGCTGATCCACAATTATTAATGCAGGAGGCGACTAAGTTAGGCATCCAAGCGTTTGCTTGTTCTTCTATTATGGAAGCATTCGATAGAATAAAACAGACCAACAGGGGTCTTCCTGCTCCTATAATCCTAATAGGAGGATCCCTTTACTTAGTCGGAGAAGTCCTTCACAAAAACGAGGTCTATATCAATTAAATATATATCGCACCACCTTATAACCAATGCATTCATAGCTAGGATGATGTATCAGATTATTAATAGATATAACTAAATCATAGATAATATCCAACTGGATATATTAGACTTAGAAGATCCACCTACCATAGTATTCACTATTTTACCATCTTTAAATAAAATAATAGTGGGAATAGATGCTATCTTATATTTTTCCTTTATAGTGGCGTTTTCTTTTATTTCTATATCTAGCTTCGTAATTTTAACTTTATCAGCAAGTTCATCAGCTAGCTCATCAATAATAGGAGCAAGTGACATGCAAGGATTACACCATCTTGCCCAAAAATCTACAACTACTGGCTTTGTAGATTTCAAAACTTCACAATCAAAATTAACATAATTTACTGCTAATGCACCCATTACACATCCTTCCATACAAATAAATATACCTATTGTACTAATACCAATCTTATTAATAATCAAGTAGTTTATTTTTCAATTAAAGAGAGATTTCCTTTGCTTATTTTCAACAAAGCCTCGTCTAGTTTGCATTGAGGAATTATAAATACTTTTGGCTCTAAAACATAAATTAGCAAGCATACAAAGGACTTATCAGTGTATGAGTCTTTGAGAAGTTCTCTATAAATTGAAAGTTGTATAATATGAGATATAGGGATATCTTCGATTCCTTGTGGAATGTTACGATTAGTTTTATATTCGAAAATAAAAACATTTTCATTATCAATTGATATTTGATCAACTCGCCCAGATACTAAAACTTCCTGTTTTGGAAAATTTATTTTTCCAGAAATTGAAACCTCTGTATATGAGAGGCAAGACATAGCGGTTGATACTATAGGATGTTCTAAAAGGCTTGTAATAGATGATACTAAATTTTCATATTCTTGTATCGTCCAAAACTTCGAATTTTTTTTCAAATACGAAACAATAGATTGTTTGCGCTGTTCTAAAGGAAGTTTAAATACTATTTCTAATAGTTTATGAATAATCAATCCACGTTTGAGAGCATCATCATCATTATTATTATCAGATAACGGGAAATTTAAAGTGGGTTCATCTTTTTTATCTAGCATAGATGGATTTAAAATATATGGAGTAATTGTATCATTTTGAATATGGGAAAAAAATTCTTTTGGGAGTTTTTCTCCGTAGTTTAACTGTGTTGCAATGGATTCTTCTGCAATAATTGTGTCTTCATTACAAGGAATATTCCATTGCCATGCTGACCACTCATCTTTATTTGCAGAAGTTTTAGGCGTTATTTTTTTGGCTCTTTTATCTCCATTAAAAGATTTTTCTACCATATCATGCCAAGTTCTTTTGTTAGTTTTGTTTTCCTGATTTATATAGCTACAAATTATAAGCTTATCTGATGCACGGGTCATTCCAACATATAAAAGGCGATGATATTCTTCCATAGCAGCTTTTTTTAGATATTCTATGTGACTGGATATAATGCTATTACGTAATTTTTTGGTAGGAATCCATATAGGTGTTCCGGGTTCATCATTGGAAGAAGGTAAAATGTGCATATTGTTTATGTGGTTGTTAGACAAAATCTCTGTTCCATAATCAACAAGAAAAACAACAGGAGATTCTAGTCCTTTGGCACCGTGAACCGTCATTATGCGCACTTCATGGTGGTTGCGGCTTTGATTGCTTTTTATTTCGGGCGGATAATATTCTAATTCCGATATAAACTCTTGAAGAGTAAAGTAGCTTTTCTGTTCATTTCTTAATGCAAAATCAAGAAATTCATCAATAACATCAACAACTTCAGTTCCAAAACGAGCAATAAACTGTTTTCTTCCATTTTTTGCTCCCAATATTAATGTAAAAAAATCATAAGCTGAATGAGACTTAGAAAGATTAATTAATTCGTGAATATATTCGGTTATGTGATGGAACTTAGATGTTTTGTCATTGGAAATTTTTTTTATAGAATCGTATACGGTTTCTGTTTGTTGACGTTTTGCACATATTTCAAACAAATCGTCTTCTGATAAATTAAAAAGGGGACTTTTAAGCAGGGCGGCTAAGGACAGGTCATCCTCTTGAGATAAAACGAAATATCCAAGAGACATCAAGTCTTTTATAGCAAGATGTTTTGAAAGAATGAAGCGGTCATTAGAAGAAACGGATATTTTGTGATCATTTTTGAGAAATCGTGCTAGCAATGCGATAAAAGGACTACGTTTGCGTACTAATACTAGTATATCATCCGCGCGGACGAACCTTTTTTTACCATTACTGATTATAGTATCAGAGCCAATCATATCAGAAATAGTATTAGCAATACGTCGGGCAAGGATAGATGCAGAAGATTCTTGTGGGCTAGAATCGAAATAGGATATCCAATCTTCTTGGCGGGGATTTTTTTTTGCCAAAACCTGATCCCAAAGTTGTACGTTACCAGCATGTCCGATCCGGTTAGAACGATGTAAAATAGGAGTTTTATCTTCACTTAGTCCTTGTGCATTTTCTGGTATAGAAAAGACTTTATCTACAGCAGTAAGGATATCAGCAGTTGATCGAAAAGATAAGGGAAGTTGTATTGCGGAGAATTTTTGTCCAGCATTAGTAATGCGCTGTTGGTTAATTTGTTTTTCACGAAAAAAAAGATTAGGTTTCGCCCCTTGAAAAGAGAAGATAGATTGTTTTTCATCTCCTACTGCGAACAAAGTTCTTGGATGCGAATGAGCGTTTTCGCCAACAAAGAAATCTTCAGTTAATGATCTGATCACTTCCCATTGAATCATGCTGGTATCCTGTACTTCATCAATGAGTATGTGATTAATTTCTTGATCAAGTTTATAGCGTATCCAAGCACTAACGTCTCTTTTTTTTAGAAGATCATTCGTATAGACAATAAGATCTTCGAAATCAAGAAAACAGTGTTTTTTTTTCAATTCCTCATAATGAGTATTCAGATGTTTGGCTAGTATTAATAATGCCATTGTCATTTTAAACATTTTATATTTATTGAAACGCTCTTGTATTTGGATAAAAGTTTGCTGTGCTTTTTTGATTTTATCTTTTAAATCAGGCGATTTATTAGCGATTGTTGTGATGATTTGGCTTCTAGGTGATAAATCTTTGTTGAGAAAAAACTCAGATAAAAGACTAAAACGCTTTTCAAAAGATTCTTCTATAAGGATATCTTCAAGGATTTTTGCCTGTTTTAATTTTGTACCCTTCCCATTTTCTTTATATAAAGTTACATACTTATTAATGTATTCTTGTTCAAAATTTTGTAATGGCCATAAATCGTTGCGTATTCTTTCATCGCTTTCATCATGAGATAGTTCAAAGCGATTTTTTAACACAATTTCTTCTCCACCGTTATTATTAGCAAAAGAAGAAAATTTATTAAGAGAGTATCGATGACTAATGATATTAGAGATTAATTGTTCTAGGTCGGTCTCTTTGACTAGTTCAAGTATTTCAGCCAAGGATTGTTTGAGCTCTACATTATTTTCCACCACAATAGAGGCAAGTGTTGATTTTTTGGCTTCTTCTATCATTTTTTTTGATTGATCTTTATCTAAGATAGAGAATTGCCCTGTGATATTGGCTTCTAATGGAAATTGTTGAATAATTGATTCGCAGAAAGAATGAATAGTTTGAGCCTTTAATCCTCCGGGAGTTTCTAGTATTTTGATAATTAAGTTTCTAGCTCTTGAAATATCTATTCTAGTTGGTTTTTTATCCTGTATTTTTGTTATTTCAACATACAGTTTTTCATCTGATAAATGAGACCATTCTGTGATTATTTCAAAAACACGATTTGACATCTCTGCAGCGGCAGCTTGTGTATGGGTAAGACACAATATGCTAGAAGGGTTGGTGTTTGCAAGAAGGAGACGTAACACTCTTAAAACTAATATATGTGTTTTCCCAGACCCTGCATTAGCAGAAACCCATGCAGAACGAGTAGGATCCGAAGCCAATAATTGTTGTGATTTGGTCCAAGAAATCCAGTCTTTTATTTCAAAATCATTTTTTAATGAATTGTTATTTATCATGATCATAATCTTCTATCCATTCTTCCATACGAGCAAGATGATCATATTCACTAGTAATATTGGATTTTTCTGACAGGCGTAAATGTGATGTAAATGGTTGCTTGCCATTTTGCAGCAAAGATACAAATTCAATAAGATTCCTTAGAGATTTTTTAGCAAGTTCTTCTGTGGAGTGATTATTATCTGTAATACAATCAATTTCTAACTCTGGTTTGAGTCGTATATAAATAATTTTTTCAACCTTTTTTCGCTCAAGTTGATAAAAGGCTCCAGCCTGCAAAGCTGCCGCTTCTAGTGCCAATTGTGGATCTATAAGATTTTGAGCTGTTTTCTTTTTAGGAGTAGATCCAGTTTTATAATCTATGATATCGGCGTATCCCGACTCTAATATATTAATGCGATCTGCAATTCCAGTAAGTTGTATGCCGATTGATTCTATTTGCATTCTAGCGGGGGTATCAACAACAACTTGTTTTATTAGAGCAGATTTTTTATCTTCATGCGAGAGGAATGAGTATGCTATTTTATAGAAAAGAGGCCGCCAAATAACATCAATATGCGGAGGTAATTTTTCTTTTTCAAAACATTCATCAATAATTTTCTCCATATAATTAATTATTACTGGTGTGTTCTTATTAATTTTTTTTTGTATGAGCCTTGTAACAACATTGTGAAAAAACGTGCCGCGGTATTTTGCATCAGGGTCATTATTGAAATGAGGAATAGGATCTAATTTTAGTATTTTTTTTGCATAAATAGCATATGGATCACTTATAAGTTGTTTAACCTCTGAAAAAGAATAAGTTTTAGGTTGTGTTGCTGGATTTGGAAAAGGTTTTGGACGCGTTGAAACTGTTTGTTTGTTAGTGCTATCTATTCCTCTTGCCCACTTTAAATATTGATTTCCTTTTTTTTTTAAATCGTCGAAAAATGATTTTCCGCCAAATACTAAAAGTCTTTGCAACCAACGTGATGCAACAGTTGGATCTTTATTTTTTTGCAGGGAGCGAGTATATATAATATGCCGTGTTCCACTTGCCATTTCGAAATCATGTGCGGCTTGTCCTATACATTTTTCAGCGGCTTCTAATCCTAGATCGCCTTGCATGATTCTTGATAAAAACGGATTTTGGGAAATATGTTTTGGCCAAACTCCTTCGTTAAGCCCTCCTAGTATCAATGTATCAAAACTAATTAATCTAGATTCCAAAGTTCCGAGTATGAAAAGACGGGATGATTTTTCATTTATAGGCTTTACTGTTTCTCCAGAAATTAGCGCGGACACAATTTCTATCCATTCAATAGGACTAGTAATAAGACAGTTTTTTGTTTCAATAATATTGCTAAAAAAAGAAGACAATGCCTTTCCTTCTTTCCCTGTCCATAAATTAATCAACTGTTTATTTTCATCCAAGCAAATATTTTCTAAACAGCGTACCGTCAATTTTGTCCAATCTGATATGTCTAAATTATTGCAACAGGAGCTTCTATCCATCCTGTATTCAGCAAGAGGAGTTATGGCTTTAACTATACTTTCTGCTAGCAAAATTGCCAATTCGTTGTCTTTGTCGGATAAACGAGATTTCCAATGAGGGGTGTGTTTTTCATTTTTTTGTTCTGCAATTTTGCTAGTAACAATAGATTTGATTTGCGTTATATCGTAAGAATCCCTGTTACCACGAAGTGCTATGAATTCAAGTGCATTTTTTGCTTGCAACAGGTATTTTTCGGGGAATCCAAATTTTGCTAAGGGATGTTTAATTAAAATAGCAGTAGTCATACAATCATTGGATTTTAAGATAGCATTTAAGATTGTTATAAGAATGGAGCCTTGTAATGTAGTTGATAGCGGAATACCAGCAGAAACATCGATATCTATCCCAAATCGTGTGAGTTCTAATTTTACACGACGAGCTAGATCTTGATCTGCTGTTATTAATGCTGTTTGTGTGTGTTTGTGTTTTTCAAGGGACATTCTCATAGCTATGGCTATGGCTGTTGCCTCCTCTCGTTCGTTAGTCGCTTCAATTAATGCTACATCTGCAAAGGATTGAGCTAGATCTGCAGTTTTGTCATTTACAATCTCAGTTTTTTGCGGAGCATCAGTACTTGATGGCAAAAAAGCTTTTGAAATCATTATTGAACGTAAACGCATTTCTTCATTTATATTACCTAAACATCTAACATCTTTACGTTTAATTTTCAGAAACTGAAGAAGTTTGGCTAGGGAATATTGTGGGTGCATTGAGTAGTCAACATTTGATTTATCAATAATATTAGATTTTTTAGTAATAGTCTGCCATATATTTTCTGGCATAAAGACATCTAATCCTGGTAAAACTATTGCTCCATTATGATCATTGGCGATTATTGACATTAATCTCGCAGTTGCCGGTATAGAGCCAGTTGATCCTGCAATAATTACTGGACCTTTGCTTCCTTTAAGTGAGATATATTCTGCTTCAGCTCGTATGAGCTGTATTTGATAATGTGCATTTGAAGAAGCGCTTAGTTCAGAAAGTCTTTCTTTCCAATATTTGCTGGCAATTTTTAAAAAATCTAAAGCAATAAACCACCATGCTCCATATTGTTCATTATCAAGTAAATACAGATCATCCCAATTTTTTTCTTCTATTTCAACAATATCAATGATACTTGCTAGATTCTTTGCAAGCCAGATTGCATCTGCATGGCTTGCTGATAGGGTTAATGGTGATTCAGGATGAATATCACGTATTTTATCAGGCAAATGTTTTCGCCATAGTAAAATTAAACGAGATAATTCCAATAAGCGTCTTATATTAGATAGGGGAAGATCAATGTTACATGATAGTAGTAAATCCGCATTAAAAAAATAATTTTCTTCAAGAATATCTCCTAATGGTTTTATTGTCGGCAAAATAGTAAATTTATTACCTATGATATCGAAGAATTCTGAACGCAATGACTGCGCTGCGCGTTTTGTTGGGACGTAAATTGTAACTGAAGCCAAAGAAAGAGGATTAGATTTATTGTATTTAAAGCCTTCTACTAACTCGCCATTTAAGAGAGATAGAATAAGCTCTCTAAAAAATGGAGAATATGAAGCAATGGTAAAAACATTTGATTTTTGATTTTTCATAATTTCTATTAATACTAGATTCAGTTATATTCTTTGATATGTTTTTTTATATGTGCGATTTGTTTCGTAAATTAGATGCTCTATTATCCATCTTTTGGCGGAAATAGTAGCTTTTATTCCAATACTTTCTCGCTCAAATTGAATACAAATACGATCGTAAGGGATCAATTCTTTCCCTGCCTCAGGCCATTCCACTATGCAAATATTTTCACTTAAAATTTCATCGAATCCTAATTCAAAAAAATCTTGCGGATTAGACAATCGATAAAAATCAAAATGTGCTATTGGTATTCTGTCCTCATAAATTTGTACCAATGTAAAAGTAGGGCTTACAACCTCTAAGTTGTCGTTTTTTAGCAAAAAACGTATTATGGAGCGTGCTAAAAAAGTTTTGCCTGAACCGATCTCTCCAGATAGAGTTATGCAATCTCCGCATTTGAGTATACGTGCTAAATTATGACCAAGTCGAATGGTATCAGTTTCTTGTATAAGAGGAATAATTATGGAATCAAACGTATTATAATTATTCATATCAAGGGTCATTCTTCTAGCTCTTTGGAAGGAATTCGGCAAGTTACCTTCGTCAATCCGTCATCTGAACTATCAATAGAAACTTGCCCTCCATGTAGTTTTATAAAACTTTCGACTATGGATAATCCTAATCCTACTCCTCTACGTTTTCCGTTTTGTGAACTTGAAACAAATCTATTGAATACGTTTCCACGCATATCTGAAGGAATGACTGACCCATTATTTGTGACTGAAAAAACGAAATCGGTATCATCGTTAAAATACTCTAAGATTACTACTGATCCTTTGGGTGAAAAATCTGCGGCGTTGCTGAGGATCTTTACAAAAATTTGAATTAATCTTTGTCGATCTGCAACAATAGATTTAAGGTTCCCTTTAGCGCAACATTTTAACGTTATTTCACCTTCTTGCAGTTTGTTAGCAATAGATTTTTTAACATCATCTATAAGATCATCTATAATAATTTCGCTATAATTTAATTTCATAATACCTGCATCAACGGTAGCTAGATCAAGAATATCATTAACTAGATTCAGCAAAAGCGCCGATGAAGTGGATATATATTCAATATATTCTGATTGTTTTGGATTCAGACTTCCTAATTTAGATGTTTTAAGCAAATCGGTAAATCCGATTATATTTGTTAAAGGAGAACGTAGCTCGTACGACACATGCTGGACGAAACGATTTTTTATTTCGTCTGCTTTGCGGAGCGCTTCATTTTTTTCTGTCAACGCCCTTTCTGCTCTGACCGAGTCTGTTACGTCAACAAAAGTTAACATAGTTTGTGCATTAGGCAATGGGATAATAGAGTATTCAATGACAGAGTTTGATAAAAGCTCCATCTTACCTTGTAAGGATTTTCGTTCATCTTCAAAACTAGTGATTATAGAGGCTAATAGATTCCATCCATCTGATTTATTGTATTGTTTGGAGCACGTGGCCGCAATGCTACGGATATGAGTTCCTGGAGACACCTGTTCTTCGTCTGCTTGCCATAGAGATCGAAATGTAGGATTTGATAATTTGATTCTACCGTCTGGACCAAAGACAGCAACCCCTTCAGACAAATGATCTATAGTTTCGCCCTGTACTTTCACGAGAGTGTTATATTTAGTTTCGAGATCAACTTGGACTGTTAAATTCTCAAACATCCAAATTGTTCCCCCATGTGGATGATGATCAACTATGACGTGAAGTGTTTGTCCATTAGGTAAGTGCCACGTATCCATATGGGCTTCTGAGGATTTATATACGGAAAAAATATTTTCTTTCCAGGTTTTCCAATTTAGTTGTTCAGGTAATTTGTTTGCGGACCGCAAAAATTCCAGTAACTCATCATTGCTCGGATTGGATTCCAAAAATGTAGTATCCATTCCCCACAATTTCACAAAAGATCGATTATAAAATTGCAAATAGCGATTTTTGTCGAATATAGCTATAGCAACAGTTAGATTGTGTAGTATCTCATATGTATGGCTTAATTGATCATGTGTATTTATTTCTTTGGATACATCAATGGCAATTGCGGCTTCTCCAAAAGAATTCATTACACTAACTATTTTATAGGATTTGCGCTGTCCATGTTCATTGGTTGAGATAATTTCGGAAAATTTTTCTTCTGGTTTAACAGAAGATATCATTCGATTTCTGACTTCTTCCTCAAAAAATGTATGATTTTCAAAAATTGCCTGTTGCGGGTCTATAGACTCTAATTTTTTTTTATAACTATTATTCGACCAAATTAGTTGACCTCGCTGATCGCGTTGCCATATTGGAGATTCAACAGAATCAAGCAATAATTTGAAAATAGATATATTGTTGCACATTTTTTGGTATTGCAACGTTTTTTCAGCTAGCTCTGCGTATATTCCGTTTAGAGCTAAGATTCTAAGAAATGCACAACTGCCCGATACTCGTCCTTCTATTTTTATTGCATAGTCATTTTTAGTTTCTGCTATTAGTTCAAAGCTTTGACCAGTATTTCTGAGTTTTTCTATACCATGTGATAATTGTATGCAATCACCAAGTTTTAACCAATTTTCAAAACACAGAAAATCATCTTCTTTTTTAGGAATATCTATTTCTGGAGATAATTGTCCAATTATTTCAGGCTTCTCGTCATACCCATCCCATACAACAATTCGACAATTATTTTCAGATAATAATGAATGGTACTTTGATAGTTGATAGCATATTTCGGAAAGGCAAAAATAAGTCTCATTAACTTTTTTGGCTACAGCATTCCTTTGTATTATTAGTATAACAATGGGAACAATAATTGCTAATATCATTCCAACTATCGTTCCAAAGATTGCCATTCTACAAGAGAAAATAGACCAAATGTCTATCCCTCCCTCAGTACCTGTTGTTACCATATTTGTTATCATTTTTATAATTATACTTACTTTATAAGAGGATATTACATAAAAATGTAGTCTTTAAATTAGTAGATTCTAGTATATCTTGATCCAGAAGACCATTTGTTCTATTGAGAAAAACATTTTTTATTATCATTCTTTTTATGATTTGGTCACTCCTTTAGAGCTTCGTAATTTTATTTTGCTATTTACGCCAACGTTTACGCGAAATATAAATCAAAACAATCCTTTTTATGAAATTTTCAGTATATGTGAGAGATATTTCCATATGTATGTTTCTTCATAAAGATAAAACAGGTCTTAATATTTAAGGCAAGACAAGATTATGTATTTATTAGATATAAGGTAATGATAGTTATATTTGATGATTTTCCCTATTTTAAGTAATGCTATGCCTGTGGTCAATGCCTCAAACATCTCAAAATTCAAATGGGACTATCCATCTTGCTCATATATATTAACACAAATAGTTTATCCCGATTGATGGGCGAAGACTAATATATTTATTTAAATTGTGCAACTATAGGAATTTTATATAATTCTAAAACCTTGAATATTTTCGCTGAAACAATTCAAGTAATCTTACTAAGCTTTGATTTAATGTTGATCGTAAAATGTGCGGAAAATCATCGTTTTTGATGTATTAAAATTCTTGATACTTATGATAATTTGACTAGACTATAATATAGTTGTTCAATAGAATTTATTAACAAATGAGAGAAAATAAATTTTGATCCGGAGGTTAGATAAAAATAAAAAAACTTGAGCGCTAAGGGGGGAATAGATCGTATAAATCTTTGGTATAATTTGCCTAATAATTGTTAAATAATTTGGGTGACAGCATATAATAAAATAGTAAAGGTAAATACCTCAAGGCGGGGAAAGTCTCATGCAAGTAATTGAATCCATTTCAAATTAGGATCATTTGAAGACTGATAGTTAATTTTAAGTTGCAGTTTATATCTTATGTTTTCTTGGTTGTATCTTGTAACTAAAGTGTAAATATGGCTCTGATTTTTTTTTGCAAAAGGTAAAAATTACGCTTTTTTGTCAAATGATCCATCTTGTAGGAGTGTTTATATTCAGTATTAGAATGGATTCCAACTAATCAATAAGCGCTAAGATTCCTGATTTTTCTTCTAGGGCAATTCATCGTTTGGCGTCGCACGGTACATGGTTGATAAATATCATATTCTTTAATACACAAATAAGTCGGGATTTTGTCTCATTAAATTAGCAACGCACAGGGGTGGTTATTAATAACAACATAATTGAATTTGTTACGTGTTACGTGTTACGTGTAGTAAAAACAGTGATTGGACGTTTTAGATTGTAGCTTCAATAGTGTTTTATAGAGGAGATAATTATATGGTGAATTTTGATTTGGAAGGCGCTTCTTTTGTTCACTATAATTTGAGTGTAAGCAAACTGTATGAAGAATCTATCCGCCATGAAAATACAATAATCACGTGTCATGGTTCATTGAGAGCATTAACTGGACATCATACAGGTCGTTCTCCTCTTGATAAATTTATTGTTTTAGATGAAAACACCGAGAAAAGTATTTTTTGGGATAGCAACAAGGATATGTCGCCTGAAAACTTTTCTGTCCTGAAATCAGATATGTTGGATTATGTTAAGGGTCGAAAATTATTCGTACAGGATTTAGTTGCTTGTTCTAATACCAAAAATTCTCTAGATGTTCGTGTTGTTACGCAGTATGCGTGGCACTCGTTGTTCATACGCAACTTGTTAAAAAATAAAGAAGATGTTGTTAACAAATCTGATTTGATGAGTTTGCAAGTAATAGTATTACCAGATTTTCATGCTAATCCAGATCGACATGGATGTAATTCAAGCACAATGATAGCGATTGATTTTAGTTCAAGATTAATATTGATAGGTGGTACGTCATACGCAGGGGAGATAAAGAAAGCAATATTCACCTATCTTAATTATATTTTTCCAGAACGCGGGATTATGCCAATGCATTGTGCTGCAAACATGGGGGATAGTGGTGATGTCGCATTGTTTTTTGGTCTTTCTGGGACGGGGAAAACAACACTATCAGCTGATTCTAATAGGATTCTGATAGGAGATGACGAGCATGCCTGGAATGAAGATGGTGTATTTAATTTTGAAGGTGGTTGCTATGCAAAGACCATCAATCTTTCACAGGAAATGGAACCAGAGATTTTTTCTGCATCTTGTCGATTTGGCGCAATTCTTGAGAATGTAGTTGTCGATGAGTATGGGGTACCTGATTTCAATGATAGTTATTTTACAGAAAACACTCGAGCCGCTTATCCTTTGGAATTTATTTCTAATCATTTGCAGTCGTCTATGATATGTGGTTGTCCACGACATGTGATTATGCTGGCTGCTGATGCATTTGGGATATTGCCTCCGGTTGCGCGTTTAACCCCTGAACAAGCTGTATATTATTTTCTTTCTGGTTATACGGCTAAATTGGCTGGGACAGAGAAAGGTGTTGTAGAGCCAGAGGCAACGTTCTCAGCGTGTTTTGGGGCGCCTTTTATGCCAAGAAATCCTGTCCAATATGGCAGTATTCTCAAGGATTATATTGTAAAATATAATGTTGATTGTTGGTTAATTAATACTGGATGGACCGATGGTCCATATGGAACAGGTCATCGCATGCCTATAGGCGTTACACGTGCCTTATTGGATGAAATTTTTAATAATTCTATAAAGGATACCTCATTTCGTATTGATGAAAATTTTGGTTTTTTTGTTCCTAATGAGATTAAGGGTGTAGATAAAAAGTTTTTAAATACGAGACAGTCGTGGTCTGATGGAAATTTATATGACGTAAAAATGAGGGAGTTATTGGCGATGTTTTCACGTAATTTTTCTAAATTTGAAAATGGCTCTAAGGGGTCTATTTCCATTGGTTTTAAGGGATAGTCTAGGCTATCGAAATTGATGATTCCAAAATCATATAATTTTGGTTTAGTTATGGTTTTTATGTTTACGCTTTTAACTGCGGAATTAGTCCATTTGTTGCGTGAGCATTATATATGATAGCATGATCTAAATGTTTTTATATGTTGAATAAAAAATTACAGTTTTCTTAATTTTATATTTTCAACAGAATGATTATCTCCTTTTTTTAGGATAAGATTTGCTCGGTTGCGTGTTGGCAAAATATTTTGTTTTAAGTTTTGTAGATTTATATCTTCCCATGTTTTTTCTGCGAGTTTTTTAGCTTGATGTTTGCTCATTTGTGTGAAGCGATGAAAATATGAGCTTGGATCATCAAAAGCATTATCTCTTAACTTCATAAAACGGCTGATATACCATTTTTGCACCATGTTTTCATCAGCATCTACGTAGATTGAGAAGTCAATAAAGTCCGAAATCATGGATATTACACGTTCGTTTTTTGACGAGTAGCATTGCTGTAATACATTTATTCCTTCAATAATCAATATATCTGATTGTATGACTTTATCGACTTCGCCCTCAATGATATTATATTGTGAGTGTGAATAACGTGGTGCAAACACCTCTTTTTTGCCTGATTTTATGTCATATAGAAATGTTAGCAATTTGTTGGAATCATAGCTTTCAGGAAACCCTTTGCGATTCATAAGATTTTTGATTATGAGAATATTATTGGGAAAAAGAAATACATCTGTGGTAATAATATTTACTTTTGGAGTAGAAGGAAATAGTTGTAATAGCTTACACAAAATGCTAGCCATAGTAGATTTCCCTACTGCGACTGATCCTGTGATTCCAATGACGAAAGTTGGATTGGTTATTTCTTTGATGTTTAAAAATTTATTTTGTTTCTGAAACAGTATTTTATTGTGCTCCATATTTACAAATAGTAGCTGTGCTAGAGGTGAATATATTCTGCAAATTTCATTTAAATTAACTGATTCTTTAAAAGAAAAAAGGCGATCAATTTTGTCTTTCTTGAGATTTGGCGGTAAGTCAAAATTACAATTTGCCCATTCACTTGATTTAATTACATGATAATGTGAAATATTTCTTTGTTTCAATTTATTTCTTTCTTACATATGTATATTATGGTGTGCGCCGCCTAATTGCTTTGAAATAATAAATTGGGTGATATATGGTTCCCGACACGAAATATTATTATGCTGTGTTTTAAGATTTTCAATAGTTTTCTCTTACTAGGCGCTTTTTCTTGTCATTCGGCTGTTTAATGCTACGGCAAGTACGCAGATTCCACAAAATAAAATATATTAATATTCAATAGTAAATTGGCAACTCTGCCAAATTCCCCGTATATTATTAATTTGAAAAAGCAATAGCTTTTCGGTGATTTTATTCAAATATTTTCTGGTAATTAAACGGCATTTCTTGGGGGTGATAATTGAAAACATTTTTCTTTCTCAATTCATTAAAATATCTTCGGGGCTCGTGAGATGGCGACTAGGTTTTAGTATTGTTTGTTATCTATATGATGTTAAATTGCTAAATTAATCACCTTTGATTTTTCTTTACACATGTAAAAATGTTTTAGATTAAGATTGCATGAGAGGTATGAGCAATTATATTTCTTATTACTAGATTGCATTTGGCATGATAGCTTTTATAATGATTCTCTGTTATGGAATGGTCTCTTCTATTTTGAAATACTAGATATAGGTAATTAATGGTCCACAATGAATGAATGCAATTCTAATTTTAAAATTTGTGCTACTACGATTTTAACAGTACGTAAGGATGGTTTTGTCGTAGTCGCAGGCGATGGACAGGTGAGTCTTGGAAACACTGTTATGAAGGGAAACGCTCGTAAAGTGCGCCGTTTAGGCAAGGGTAATATTATAGCCGGATTTGCAGGCTCTGGCACAGACGCTTTTGCCCTTTTGGAAAGATTAGAAAAAAAACTAGAACAATATCCAGGGCAGCTTTTGAGGGCATCGGTTGAGTTAACCAAAGATTGGCGTATGGATAAATATTTGCGTCGTCTTGAAGCTATGATTATCATAGCCGATAAGGATATAACATTGGTGATTACAGGGGCGGGCGACGTTCTTGAGCCGGAACATGGAGTGATGGCAATTGGTTCGGGGGGGGCTTATGCTTTAGCTGCGGCTCGTGCTTTAATGAACACGGAGAAAACTGCTGAAGAAATCGCTCGCGAAGCTATGTCTATCGCAGCTGATATTTGTGTTTATACCAACCACGAAATTGTATTGGAGGTTTTGGAAGTTAATGTTTGATAGGATACGTAATGCTAACTTTTAATTTTTTGCCAAGTGAAATTGTTTCTGAGCTTGATAGATATATTGTCGGACAAGTAGATGCTAAGCGCGCTGTTGCTATAGCTCTTAGAAATCGTTGGCGTCGACGGCAATTACCTGCGAATTTGCGTGATGAAGTGATGCCAAAAAATATATTATTTGTAGGACCTACTGGTGTTGGGAAAACAGCTATTTCTCGTCGATTGGCGAAATTAGCAGGGTCTCCTTTTATTAAGGTTGAGGTTACCAAATTTACTGAGATTGGATATGTTGGTCGTAATGTTGAGCAAATAATACGTGATCTTGTTGATATCGCAGTGAATCTTGTACGTGAGAAAAAACGTAACGAGGTGAAAGAAAAAGCTGTTGTTAACGCAGAAGAAAGGATACTAGATGCCCTTGTTGGCAAAAACTCGACATCTTCTACGCGGGAAGTTTTTCGCCAAAAAGTTCGTGATGGCGAAATGGACGATAAGGAAATAGATATAGAGGTGGCAGATACGTCTCCTGATATGTCTGGTTTTGATATTCCGGGCACAGGAGCGAATGTTGGGGTTTTAAATCTTTCAGATTTGTTTTCCAAAGTAATGGGTGGAGGGCGAAAAAAAAAGATACGTATGTCCGTTAAAAATTCTTATCCGGAGCTTGTTCGTGATGAATCTGATCAATTGATTGATATGGATACGGTTCATAGGGATAGTGTGTATATAGTTGAGAATTACGGTATCGTTTTTCTGGATGAAATTGATAAAATAGTTACAAGTGAGTCTAGGGAAGGTATGGGAGTATCTCGTGAAGGAGTGCAACGTGATCTTTTGCCGTTGGTAGAAGGCGCTACCGTTTCAACAAAATGTGGACCTGTTAATACTGAACATATCCTTTTTATTGCATCAGGGGCGTTTCATGTCTCTAGACCTTCCGATCTTTTGCCTGAAATGCAAGGGAGGTTTCCAGTTCGTGTACATTTGAAATCATTAAGTAGAGACGATTTTCGTTTGATTTTAACTGAAACCGAATCCAACCTTATACTTCAATATAAAGAGTTATTGAAAACAGAGGAGGTAACATTAGATTTCACAGAAGATTCTATAGATGCTCTTGCTGATGTGGCAGTGAATTTGAATAGTACTGTAGGTGATATAGGTGCCCGTCGATTACAGACAGTGATGGAAAGAGTTTTGGACGAGATATCTTTTGCTGCCTCAGATTATAAGGGGCAAACGATTGTTATTGACGCTGAATATGTACGTCTTCATATTGGAGATTTTTCGTCGGAAACGGATGTATATCGCTATATTTTATAAGTCACTCGTTGTTTTTAGGTTTTGCCATCATGGGTCAAATATTAGAGAGGATTTAGAAAAATATATAATATTAGGGGGTTATTTTTATTGACTAATGTTGGATGATCTGTTTAGTATTGAGCTGGTTATTTGAAAATTGAATAAGGATAAGGAAGGGAGACATGGACGGCGATTTTTCATATTAGTGATTATATTAATAGTTGCAGTATGATGAGGCGTTTTTTGTTCATGTGTTTTTTTTTTTTGAGACGTTGAGAGACGTTTTGACAATGGATTATATACATGTGGCCTTTTTTTTTAACATGAGAGTTTGATCCTGGCTCAGAACGAACGCTGGCGGCAGGCTTAACACATGCAAGTCGAGCGGATATGAGAATATTAGCGGCAGACGGGTGAGTAACGCGTGGGAATTTGCCTCTTTCTACGGGACAACGCATGGAAACGTGTGCTAATACCGTATACGCCCTAAGGGGGAAAGATTTTATTGGAGAGAGATGAGCCCGCGTTGGATTAGCTAGTTGGTGGGGTAAAGGCCTACCAAGGCGACGATCCATAGCTGGTCTGAGAGGACGATCAGCCACACTGGGACTGAGACACGGCCCAGACTCCTACGGGAGGCAGCAGTGGGGAATATTGGACAATGGGGGCAACCCTGATCCAGCCATGCCGCGTGAGTGAAGAAGGCCTTAGGGTTGTAAAGCTCTTTCGCCGGAGAAGATAATGACGGTATTCGGAGAAGAAGCCCCGGCTAACTTCGTGCCAGCAGCCGCGGTAATACGAGGGGGGCGAGCGTTGTTCGGAATAACTGGGCGTAAAGGGCGCGTAGGCGGGCGATTAAGTTAGAGGTGAAATCCCAGGGCTCAACCTTGGAACGGCCTTTAATACTGATTGTCTTGAGTTTAGGAGAGGTGAGTGGAATTCCGAGTGGAGAGGTGAAATTCGTAGATATTCGGAGGAACACCAGTGGCGAAGGCGGCTCACTGGCCTGATACTGACGCTGAGGCGCGAAAGCGTGGGGAGCAAACAGGATTAGATACCCTGGTAGTCCACGCTGTAAACGATGAGTGCTAGCTGTTGGGTGGTTTTACCATTCAGTGGCGTAGCTAACGCATTAAGCACTCCGCCTGGGGAGTACGGTCGCAAGATTAAAACTCAAAGGAATTGACGGGGGCCCGCACAAGCGGTGGAGCATGTGGTTTAATTCGATGCAACGCGCAGAACCTTACCAGCCCTTGACATGGCGAGACGATATCAGAGATGGTATTTTCTTTTCGGAGACTCGCACACAGGTGCTGCATGGCTGTCGTCAGCTCGTGTTGTGAAATGTTGGGTTAAGTCCCGCAACGAGCGCAACCCCTGCCTATATTTGCCATCATTAAGTTGGGAACTTTATAGGGACTGCCGGTGATAAGCCGGAGGAAGGTGGGGATGACGTCAAGTCCTCATGGCCCTTATGGGCTGGGCTACACACGTGCTACAATGGTGGTGACAGAGGGTCGCAAAGTCGCGAGGCGGAGCTAATCCCAAAAAGCCATCTCAGTTCGGATTGTACTCTGCAACTCGAGTACATGAAGTTGGAATCGCTAGTAATCGCGGATCAGAATGCCGCGGTGAATACGTTCTCGGGCCTTGTACACACCGCCCGTCACACCATGGGAGTTGGTTTTGCCTGAAGACGGTGTGCTAACCGCAAGGGGGCAGCCGGCCACGGTAGGGTCAGCGACTGGGGTGAAGTCGTAACAAGGTAGCCGTAGGGGAACCTGTGGCTGGATCACCTCCTTTCTAAGGAAGATGTTTTATTATTATTGATGTAAGTTGATGATGGTAGCATTTTTTAAGGACAGAGCATTTAAGCTCAAAGCAATGAGTTGTTAGAATTTATTTTAGCAATTTTAAAGGTCGCCGTCCAAGTGTCTCTTTCTTATCTGGGAAGAATTTGTGTATGATGGGTTCGTATTTTGTTGTTGAGGGGCCCATAGCTCAGGCGGTTAGAGTGCACCCCTGATAAGGGTGAGGTCGGTAGTTCGATTCTACCTGGGCCCACCAAGAAGAGGGGGGCCGTAGCTCAGCTGGTAGAGCGCCTGCTTTGCAAGCAGGATGTCAGCGGTTCGATTCCGCTCGGCTCCACCATTATACACGAGTGAGAGTTTTTGTTTTAGATGTTATCTAGGGCAATAGATATTTTATAATTGAATAGAAGATATGTATATTTGTATTGGTTGTATTGGCAATGTATGCGATATGGTTGATACCGGCGTTGTATAACCGCGCGTTGGATATGTATCTCAAGAAAATGGTCTTAAGAGTAAAGCATTGATGATGAATGATGTTTTATTTTAATGATAAGTTAATGTGACAATTGACAATGAGAGTGATCAAGCGCAAAAGGGCATTTGGTGGATGCCTTGGCATGCACAGGCGATGAAGGACGTGATACGCTGCGATAAGCTATGGGTAGCTGCAAATGAGCGTAGATCCGTAGATTTCCGAATGGGGTAACCCACCTTTAATGTCTAGGAAAGTGTATGAGTAAGTATAATTTTTTAGGTATTTTGGGTATCTTTACCTGAATAAAATAGGGTGAAAGAAGCGAACGCAGGGAACTGAAACATCTAAGTACCTGTAGGAAAGGACATCAATTGAGACTCCGTGAGTAGTGGCGAGCGAAAGCGGATCAGGCCAGTGGTAGAGGAAGTTTAAGTAGAATTATCTGGGAAGATAAGCCATAGTGGGTGATAGCCCCGTATACGTGAGAGCTTTTTTTATCCTTGAGTAGGGCGGGACACGAGAAATCCTGTTTGAAGATGGGGCGACCACGCTCCAAGCCTAAGTACTCGTGCATGACCGATAGTGAACTAGTACCGTGAGGGAAAGGCGAAAAGAACCCCTACTAGGGGAGTGAAATAGACCCTGAAACCGGATGCCTACAAACAGTCGAAGGCCGCAAGGCTGACGGCGTACCTTTTGTATAATGGGTCAACGACTTAGTGTGGCAAGCAAGCTTAAGCCGATAGGTGTAGGCGTAGCGAAAGCGAGTCTGAAAAGGGCGAATAGTTTGTTGCATTAGACCCGAAACCGAGTGATCTAGCCATGAGCAGGTTGAAGGTTGGGTAACACCAATTGGAGGACCGAACCCGTATCTGTTGCAATAGATTGGGATGACTTGTGGCTAGGGGTGAAAGGCCAATCAAACTCGGAGATAGCTGGTTCTCCGCGAAATCTATTTAGGTAGAGCGTTAACTGAATACCCTCGGGGGTAGAGCACTGGATAGGCTATGGGGGCTTACCGCCTTACTGATCCTAACCAAACTCCGAATACCGAGGAGTAATAGTTGGCAGACACACAGTGGGTGCTAACGTCCATTGTGGAGAGGGAAACAACCCTGACCTCCATCTAAGGTCCCGAAGTTATGGCTAAGTGGGAAAGGAAGTAGAAATCCCAAAACAGCCAGGATGTTGGCTTAGAAGCAGCCATCATTTAAAGAAAGCGTAATAGCTCACTGGTCTAGACAAGGATTTTTGCGCCGAAAATGTAACGGGGCTAAAGCCATACACCGAAGATGAGGATTTGTGTTAAAAGCAAGTGGTAGCGGAGCGTTCCGTAAGCTGAAGAAGGAGGATTTGTGAGAACCTCTGGAGGTATCGGAAGTGAGAATGTTGACATGAGTAACGATAAAGAGGGTGAGAAACCCTCTCGCCGAAAGACCAAGGGTTCCTGCTTAAAGTTAATCTGAGCAGGGTTAGCCGGCCCCTAAGGCGAGGCGTAGACGCGTAGCCGATGGGAATCACATTAATATTTGTGAGCCTGGTGGAAGTGACGGATCAAGTGAATTGTACATTTTTATTGGATTAGATGTGCTTTGGATTGATTCCAGGAAATAGCTCCACCGAATAGACCGTACCCTAAACCGACACAGGTGGTTAGGTAGAGAATACTAAGGCGCTTGAGAGAACTGCGTTGAAGGAACTCGGCAAATTGCACGCGTAACTTAGGGATAAGCGTGACCTTTTTTTGGGCAACCAGGGAAAGGTGTCACAAACAAGGGGGTAGCGACTGTTTACCAAAAACACAGGGCTCTGCGAAGTCGCAAGACGAAGTATAGGGCCTGACGCCTGCCCGGTGCTGGAAGGTTAATAGGAGGGGTGAGAGCTCCGAATTGAAGCCCCAGTAAACGGCGGCCGTAACTATAACGGTCCTAAGGTAGCGAAATTCCTTGTCGGGTAAGTTCCGACCTGCACGAATGGCGTAACGACTTCCCCACTGTCTCCAACGCAGACTCAGTGAAATTGAATTCCCCGTGAAGATGCGGGGTACCTGCGGTTAGACGGAAAGACCCCGTGCACCTTTACTATAGCTTTACATTGGTATGTGTGTTGATATGTGTAGGATAGGTGGTAGGCGTAGAAGCGAAGGCGCTAGTTTTTGTGGAGCCAACCTTGAAATACCACCCTTATTGATGCGGATGTCTAACTGCGTTCCGTTATCCGGGACCAGGACATTGTATGGTGGGTAGTTTGACTGGGGCGGTCGCCTCCGAAAGAGTAACGGAGGCGCGCGATGGTAGGCTCAGAGCGGTCGGAAATCGCTTGTTGAGTGTAATGGCATAAGCCTGCCTGACTGTGAGACTGACAAGTCGAGCAGAGACGAAAGTCGGTCATAGTGATCCGGTGGTTTCCGAGTGGAAGGGCCATCGCTCAACGGATAAAAGGTACGCCGGGGATAACAGGCTGATGACCCCCAAGAGTTCATATCGACGGGGTTGTTTGGCACCTCGATGTCGGCTCATCGCATCCTGGGGCTGGAGAAGGTCCCAAGGGTTTGGCTGTTCGCCAATTAAAGCGGTACGTGAGCTGGGTTCAGAACGTCGTGAGACAGTTCGGTCCCTATCTGCCGTGGGTGTAGGAATATTGACAGGATCTTTCCCTAGTACGAGAGGACCGGGATGGACGTATCTCTGGTGGACCTGTTGTCCTGCCAAGGGCATAGCAGGGTAGCTAAATACGGAAAGGATAACCGCTGAAAGCATCTAAGTGGGAAACCAACCTGGAAACGAGTATTCCCTATCAGAGCCGTGGAAGACTACCACGTTGATAGGCTGGCTGTGGAAGCTGGGTAACCAGTGAAGCTTACCAGTACTAATAGCTCGATTGGCTTGATTGCTCTTATTGTCAATAGTCATAGATAATTTTATAATGAGAAGACTGTTTTTTGTAGACTTGGTGGTTTTTGCGGGGTTTCTGCACCCGTTCCCATTCCGAACACGGCCGTTAAATGCCCCAGCGCCAATGGTACTTCATCTTAAGATGCGGGAGAGTCGGTCGCTGCCAGGTCTATAAAAAGCAGTTTTTTTTTAAGATGATGATTGATATATTATAATAGCGGGGTAGAGCAGATGGTAGCTCGTCAGGCTCATAACCTGAAGGTCGTGGGTTCGAGTCCTACCCCCGCAACCAATAGATATCAAGGGTGTGTTGTTTTGCAATGGATAGAATGATAAAAGAGCAAATTTTAGATGCGTTGAGAAAGTTGCATATCCCGGGGAATGAAGATAATATAGTAGCTTTAGGCAAGGTATCAGATATCTGTGTATTACAAAGCAAGGTGTATCTGTCGATACAGGTATCAAGAGAAGAGGCGGAAGGATTAGGGTCGTTTCGTGTAGAGGCGGAACAAATAGTGAAAGAAATCCCGTCAGTAAAAGAAGCAGTAGTAACCCTGACATCTAATAAAGAGATACCAAGAAGAAAATCTATCCCAAAGAACAACATATCAGAAATTAAATCATTTATAGCAGTAGCTTCGTGCAAAGGGGGCGTAGGCAAATCAACTACAACAGTTAATCTCGCTTGTTCCTTGAAAAATCAAGGTAAAAATATCGCAATACTAGATGCAGATATTTTATCAAATCATAAAAACAAGAGATCCTCCAGTCATTCCTGCTCCTACTGCTGATAGTAGAATTTTCTCTCCTGATTGAAAGGGCTTCCTCTCGTTTTCTAGAGATAATGAAAGAGGAATGGTAGCTGCCGAAGAATTGCCAAAATCACTCAATGAAGTCACAACTATATCTTTAGAAAATCCAATTTGCTCACAAACTTTATTAATTATTCGAATATTAGCTTGATGTGGAATAAAACGATCAATGTCCTTGGGTTCTAGATGAGCCATTCTTAATGCTTGTTGAGCGGATTTAGTCATGATGCTCACAGCACTATAAAAAATCTCTTTTCCATTGGAAAAATGAATAAAAAAATCATTTGGACTATTATATTTTCCAGTAGGACAAATGCTTCCCCCTGATGGAATTTTAATTAGATTGTACTTGCTACCATCTGAAATTAGTTTTATTCCAATAATCCCTCGCTTATATTCAGATTGTGATGGAGCTAGGACAACCGCTCCTGCAGCGTCTCCAAAGATAATAGCAGTATCATGGTCTTCCATGTTAATACGCCTACTTAGGAGGTTAGCTGCAATTATAAGAATGGGTTTATTATGTAAATTTAAATAACTATCAGCTAATACAAGTGCATAAAGAAATCCTGAACATGCCCCTGTAAGATCAATGGATCCTGAATTTGAAAGACCTAGACGATGTGTAATGATAGGAGAAGATGGTGGCAGTAGATGATCAGGTGTTGAAGTTGCAAGAAGCGTTAAAGCAATATCATCTTTGTTGATACTCGCGTCATTTAAGGCCATTTCTCCTGCTTGCGTGGCAATATCGGTTAGAGTTTCATCTTTTCCAGCCCAATAACGAGACTTAATCCCTGTTTTTTGTTCTATAATACCAGATTTGATATTTAGTTTTCTTTCAATTGTACAATTATAAATACGTTGACTTGGCACGGAGTGTCCGAATCCGATAATCTGGCTAGAAGTTTTCATTAATTATAACTCCAAAAGATCGCCATATTCTTCAATTGTATCATATATGTGATTAATATCAGTTGAACTTATACAGTAAGGAGGCATCAAATATATTACATTTCCTAAGGGGCGAATAAGAATATTTCTGTCACGAAAAAATTTTTTTATGCTAGATTTTTGTTCTGCAAAATAACCTTTTTTACGTGTATTCAAATCAATTGCTACAATTGTTCCAATTTGTCTAATATTAATAAATTTTGGATTTGATTTTAATAATTTCAATCTTTTGGCATGCATTTTTTCTAAATTGGAGATTCTGTCCATTACTGGTTCTTCTTCCCATATCATAAGATTAGCAAGTGCTGCTGTGCAAGCAATAGGATTAGCAGTATAAGAACTAGAGTGAAAGAATGTTTTTTTTCTATCAGAAGATACATGAGAATTAAATATTTCTTCAGAGCAAAGTGTAACAGCTAGTGGTAATGCTCCTCCTGTAATACCCTTAGATAAGCAAAGGATATCTGGGGTAACATCTGCATGATTACAAGCAAAAGTCTTCCCTGTTCTTCCCCACCCTGTCATCACTTCATCTAAAATCAATAGTGTTTCATATTTCTTTGTTATTTTTATAAATTCTTTTAAAAGATACGTGCTATAGATTTTCATGCCACCAGCGCCCAGTACAAGTGGTTCTATCAATAAAGCAGCTGCTTTTTTAGTGCGACAATATTTTTCAAGACAATCAAGAGTTTCTTGTTCTGAATTGCAAGATGGAAATGGAATGGTATCTACATCAAATAGTAAAGGTTTATAAGGATCATTAAAAGCTCCGCGCATGCCAACTGACATTGATCCAATTGTATCTCCATGATAGCTATGTTCCATAACTATAATTTTATTGCGTGGCATATTATTATTATAAAAAAAACCTAGTGCCATTTTGATAGCCACTTCCACAGAAGTAGATCCACTATCAGAAAAAAAAGCATATTTTAGCCCTGGAGGGACTATCTTCACAAGCGATTTAGCAAGTTGTTCCGCAGGTTCGTGAGTGTATTCGGCAAAAATTATTTGATCAAAATTTTCAGAGGCAGATCTTATTGCGTTCATAATTTTTGGATGACAATGTCCATGAGTAATAACCCACCAAGAAGAAATCGCATCAATAATTTTATTGTAATCTTCGTCAATGAGATAGGTTCCTTGTGTTTTAATGATCTTTTTAAAACTAGGATTAAAAAAATGTTGCACAAAAGGATGCCATATCGGCGATTTATGTTGTAAATGACTCATAATACTTTTTCTGGAGCAGTGATTTTACAAAATACTTGTGAAAATTTTGGTAAAGTATATTGGGTTCTATAGGATCAATTTTAGGCAGTCTTCCAAGATATTTAACCCTTCCAATTGTTGTAATTGTTTTTTCCGCCTCAGGTTGCGGATCTCCAATAAAAGCAATACCAACAACCTCTATATTACGATTACGCAAGCTTTCTAAAGAAAGCAGACTGTGATTAATTGTTCCAAGTGACGTTCGTGAACATAAAATTGTTGGAAATTTCCAGTGTGATATAAGATCTATAAACAAATATTGCTGTGTGATGGGAACGAGTAAACCACCTACAGCCTCAATAATTATGGGATAGTTTATATTAGGCGGATCAATTTTTTTAGGATCAATTTTTACACCATCTATTGCTGCAGATAAATGTGGTGATGCAGGTGTTTTGAGTCTCCATTTTTCTGGAATAATACGATTTTTGGGGACAAGCCCAATTCTTTGGACAGTTTCGCTATCTGTTTCTTCATCCATCCCTGATTGAATTGGCTTCCAATAATGTGCATTCAATGCGCGAGTTAGCATAGCAGCAAAAACCGTTTTGCCAACGGATGTATCTGTGCCAGTTATAACCAAACGTAATTTCATGACATTTCCTCAGAAATAATTTTAGGAAGAATATCAAAAAGCTTGGCGATTTTTAATTTATCTACATTCAATGTAATACTAATTCGTAACCTAGCTTTATTAATTGGTACAGTTGGAGGACGGATTGCACGCACATCAAATCCTGCAGACTGTAGTTTTTGGGCAATTTTTAAAGTGGATTTATCATTGCCGATGATGATCGGTTGAATATGAGATTTGCTTGAGAAGCCTAATGTTTTAGTGGCAATTTTATCTGTAAAATTAATGATATTTATCAAAGATTTATGTAAATCAGGTGTTTTTTGGATAAGTTTTAAAGCTTCTCGCACAGCTGACGTTAAGAGGGGGGAAGGAGATGTGGTATATATAAATGATTTAGCATAATTAACAAGATAATCACATATTATCTTTTTTGCGCCTACTAATGCTCCAGATACGCCTATAGCTTTACTACAAGAATGCATTACAATTAAATTATCACGTTTTAGTATATGGGATGTGAGACCTCTGCCAAGATGACCACAAACACCCGTGGCATGTGCTTCATCTACATATATAAATCCTTGGTGGTCATTAGCAATTTTAGCAAGATCGCATAATGGTGCCATGTCTCCATCCATTGAATAAATGCTTTCAATTACAATCCACGGAAAACCTGTTCCTCCATTTTTGCGCCATTTACTAATGGTATCAGCAAACGAATTTACGTCGTTATGAGAGATCGCAATGGATTCTGCTTTTCCTGATTCTATTCCCGCGCGAATGCTGGCATGGACTAATTTGTCGTAAAGCACAAGATCATTAGGTTGTGGCAAGGTTGAAAGAACCGCTATATTTGCGGTATATCCGCTTCCAAAGTATAGCATTGCCTCAAACCCAAAAAAATCAGCAGCTTCTTCTTCTAATTCTATATGTTGATCATAGTTGCCACGGAGCAATCTAGACCCTCCAGATCCTATAGAAATATTAGAATTAAGAGAAGATAATATGTTTTCTCGTAAAATTGAAGAGGATGATAGCGCAAGATAATCATGGGAAGTGAAGTCAATCCCTTCATGACGCAGCAAATGTCGATATCGTCCCCTTAACTTTAGTCGTTGTAATTTTTCTTCATATAAATACATTTTTACATGAGTCATTCACTTAAATCTGACTTTAATCCAAGACGATTAAAAAGAAATGTATCCTTGTCATTATCAGGGTTTTTAGCTGTTAATAGTTTATCTCCAATAAAAATGGAATTAGCGCCTGAAAAAAAACAAATAGCTTGCAATTCATCTGACATCATCAGCCTTCCTGCAGCTAAACGTAAACGTGACTTAGGCATTAATATACGAGCTACGGCAATAGTTCGGACATGCTCAATTGGATCAACTTTTTTATTATCTTTTAATTTTGATCCGGGCATTGGAATTAGCAAATTGATCGGCACACTCTCTGGCGGAGTTGAAAGATTAGCAAGTGTTACCATCATATCAATACGATCATCAATATTTTCTCCAAGCCCTAGTATACCCCCACAGCATACTTTAATACCTGCTTTTCGGACATGATCTAATGTTTGCAATCTATGTTCAAAGGTATGTGTGGTAATTACTTCAGGATAAAACCTTTTAGAAGTGTCAATATTGTGATTATAATAGTCAAGCCCAGCTTTAGATAGTTCTTTAGCTTGTTCGAAAGATAACATGCCAAGTGTCATACAAGTTTCAAGACCCAGTGACTTGACTCCACGGATCATATTCGAAATAGATTCCATATCACGTTTTTTAGGTTCGCGCCAAGCAGCGCCCATACAATAGCGACTAGCCCCACTTTTTTTTGCCAGTTTAGCCTCTTTCAAAACTTGGTCAACATCCATAAGTTTTGAAGCTTTTAAGTTGGATTTATTATGTACAGATTGATTGCAGTAACCACAATCCTCTGGACACCCGCCTGTTTTAATATTTAGCAATTTGCTAAGTTGAATACGATTAGGATCGAAATTTTCTCTGTGCACTTTGTGAGCTCTGAACAAGAGATCATTGAATGGCATTTTGTATATATAGAGAGCCTCTTGATGAGTCCAATTTTTCACCACACCATTAAATTCTTTTTCTGAGATAGCTGCTGATTTTTGCATACATTATTCTTTATGGTTTGCAGAAAATAAACATTGAATTGATAGGTTGTTATGTCATAACAACCTTAACTATTCTAATAGTTCAATACCAATGTCACGTAATATTATACAATACTTAAACGACAATAATACACCTATTATAATACTACATGTGATGTCAATTATAATTTTTGATTGTAACCAATAAAGGAAAATTATATCTAAAGTAACAGATAAAGGCAGAAAGAATAATTATTGCAGGTGTCTGTGATAATATCGTATATCATAAAACGAGATCTAATCTGTTGTTCAAATATAAGCTATTAATTATCACTTATCGTGAGAGAATATGAGTTATTATATTGGACAATATAAAACATAATAACCTTAATACTAAGGTTCTAAAAGTGTTCCAGAGCCATTTTCGGTAAATATTTCTAAAATAATGGAATGAGATTTTTTGCCGTCAATGATAGCTATTCCCTTTACTCCATTCTCAATGGCTTTAATAGAAGTTTCAATTTTAGGAATCATTCCACCAGAAATAGTGCCATCTGCAATAAGTGATCGAGCTTCTTTTACTGATAGTTTTTTTATCAATCTCCCATTCTTGTCAAGCACGCCTGGAACATTAGTAAGGAATAAAAGACGAGTGGCATCTACTTTTCCTGCGATAGATCCAGCAAAAGTATCAGCATTTATATTATAAGTAGATCCATCTGGGCCAGCTGCTATAGGTGCTATGACAGGGATAATTCCTGATTTTGATAATAAATCAAGAATAGTTCGATCTACCTTTATTATTTCTCCTACAAAACCCAGATCCACCTCTTTTTTGGTATTTGGCAATGAATCCATGAAATGTTTTTGATATTTATCTGCATATACCATATTACAATCTTTGCCACATATACCAATGGCCTGCATACCTGTTTGATTAATCAAAGATACAATTTTTTTGTTGATTGATCCAGCAAGCACCATCTCAACGATTTCTACTGTTTGTTGATCTGTTACACGTAGCCCATTTTCAAACTTGGATGTTATTCCTACTTTATCAAGCATTACCCCTATCTGTGGGCCTCCTCCATGGACAATAATGGGGATAATATTTGATTTCCTCAAAAAAGCCACATCACTTGCAAAATCTTTGCTCAATTCCATGTTGTCCATAACATGTCCGCTGTATTTTATAACGATGGTTTTATTCTTATAAAATTTCGTAAATGGAAGCGCTTGTTCCATTAAACTATTTTGATATTGGCATATATTGTGCGTCATTAAACCATATTCCGTTGTAATAACAATTATTATATCTATTAGTAGAAATAAACTTTCATAAAAAGGTGTTGTTAAATTACTTTATTGTTTTCTACTTATTGCAGAACAATTTCTCTCATTAATAATTTACCGCCTCTATAATTGATTTGCGAAGTGTTTCTATCCCCTTACCAAGCGTAGAAGATGTAAGTATTATATCTGGATGTGCTGCGGTATGTCTATGCATCGCGCATCTGGTTTTGTCTAGCATTGCATGTGCCATTATTGGTTTAACTTTATCAATTTTTGTGAGAATAATTTGATAGGAAATGGCCTCATCATCCAAAAATGAAAATACATCTGTGTCATTATTCTTGATTCCATGACGACAATCAATTAGTAGATATATGCGCTTTAGAGTAGAACGTTCTCGCAAATATCCAACAACCAAATTTCCCCAAGTGGCTATGTTTTTCTTGGGTGCTCTAGCATATCCATATCCAGGCATATCAACCAATGCTATGGGAGGGAAACCATCATTGCTTCCAGAGTATCCGTCAGGTATAAAATAGTTTATTTCTTGGGTTCTTCCAGGAGAGTTAGATGTTCTTGCTAGGTTTTTTCTATTAAGCAAATTATTTATTAATGATGATTTTCCAACATTTGAACGTCCAGAAAAGGCAATTTCAGGAGGCCCTTTTTTAGGCAAAAACTGGTTGTCTGTAAACCCTCGCAAAAATATCCAAGGAGATTGTGTAAAAATTGTTTGATATAACAAAGATAAATTTCCATTTCACGGTTTATCGGCGATGACACAATACCAAAAACTGTTGTTGTATCTATTTTTCATTAGAAGAAGATTTGTTGAAAATAGAACACAGCCTATCCACTATGTCAATTTTAGCTCCGTGCATTTTCATTATTACAGCTTGCTGTATTATTGATATAATATTGCTTGAAGACCAATATATAACTAGCCCTGCTGGAAAAGAGCATAAAGCAAAAACAAATACTACCGGCATCCAATTTAGAATGATTTCTTGCCCCTTATCAGTAGGAGGAGGGCTCATTTTCATTTGGATAAACATAGAAACACTCATTATTATTGGCCAAATGCCTATGTGCATAAACGCAGGCGTATCAAATGGCAAAACTCCAAATAAGTTAAAAATATTTGTTGGATCTGGTGCGGCAAGATCCTTAATCCATCCAAAAAATGGGGCGTGCCTCATTTCCAAAGAAATGGAGATTACCTTGTAAATTGCAAAAAATATTGGTATTTGTAACAGTATAGGCCAGCATCCAGCCAGAGGATTAATGTTATGATCCTTGTATAGCTGCAACATTGCTTTTTGTAACGATTGCGGAGATGATTGTTTGAATTTTTCTCTTAATTTGTCTATTTGCGGTTGAATATTTTTCATGTTGGCGGTAGAAACGTACTGCTTTCTTGCCAACGGAAAGAATACAATCTTGACAAAAACTGTTGTAAGAATAATTGCCAATCCGAAATTACCTACAAGATTGTAAAAATAACTCATGAGGGCAAACATTGGTTTTGCTATGAAATAAAACCATCCCCAATCAATAAGCATTTCAAATCTTGGGATATCAAATTCTTTTTCATAATAATTGAGTATAGGCACTTCTTTAGCCCCTACAAACAATAAATTTGTTATTTTACTTGAATTTCCGGGCAGTAAGACCGCTTCAGCAGTTTCGAATTTGGCTTGATAGCGAGGTTGTCCATCCGTTAGATACTTAAGTTGACTTTGGAATGATTTGTCTTTAGAGGGCACAAAAGCAGATGCCCAATATTTGTCAGCAATTCCCAGCCAGCCATTCGATTCATGAAAATTAGAAATAGATGACTTTTCAATATCAGAATATTTTTTTTCTAAAATGGAATGATCTCCCAAAGCTGCTATGAATCCCTCTTGTAAATCAAAGGAATTCGACTCTGTTTTCGTTTTATAACGTGTAATCTTTCCATTAAAAGAAAATCTAATAGGGCGTGTGCTATTGTTAATTACTGTATCACTTATTGTAAAAAGATAATGTTCATCTAGTGATATAACACGCTCAAATGAAATTTTGTCTTCATTTGTAAAGGATAATTTTATTGGTGTAGAAGGCGTAAGAATTTTTCCTTCAACAAGCTTCCATACAGTATCATCTTTCGGAAATGATATTTTAGAATTATTGGTGGAAACATAATCTAATTCAGCAAAATAAGCGTTTTTTGAGTTAGATGGGCTTAAAAGTGTTATAATTGGGCTATTACTGGAAACATCTACATGGTATTTTGTTAGGCTAAGATCGTCTAATTGAGCGCCTTTTAGGTTGATTGAGCCTTTAAGAGAAGGGCTGCTAATTTTAATTCGACGAGATAGTGATAAGGCTTGATCACGATCCTCTAGGAGGACAGGCAGAAGAGGAGAATAAGATTTGGTATCGCCACTTGATGGTCTGCTTTGAGAGACATGTTTGTTTTGTCGTATAGCATCTATTCGTGGATTGACGTATAGAAATTGCCAAATGCATACAATGACTACTGACAATAAGATAGCTATAAAATAGTTCTGGTTTTTTTCCATTATAACTTCCTAAAAACGACTCTTTCTGAGAGAGATAATTTGTTTTTTGCGGCTAGCGAGTTTAACGAAATCAATGCAAAGATCCTCAAAGTTGGCAAAAAGGGCACTACGTTTAGCAATAACAACATAATCATGCCCAGCTTTCAAAATTCCTTCTGCTCGAAGCCTAACCACTTCTTTGAGCCTTCGACGTATCCGATTACGTTCAACTGCCCCACCTTGTCTTTTTGTTACGGTAAATCCTATACGCGAAGATAATTTGGAGTTTTTGTGGTCAAGAATGTCCAAAGAAAAAAACGCCCCTCGTCGTCGTAAAGCCCCACTTTTTACCGCGACAAACTGTCTGCGGTTTTTAAGTCTACATACGTTAGTCACACGTTGCATAACCCCCTTCATATACAAGTCCTAAAGCTGTGCTTTATGTTTTAAGAAGCTATTCAAGATGACCAAGTAGTAAGCCAATCGTCCTTAAGCAGACAATCTCTTACGCCCTTTGGCTCTCCTACAAGCTATAATTTTGCGTCCTCCGCGTGTAGCCATGCGACTTAAAAAGCCACAACGTCTTTTTCGAACAATATTAGATGGATTATATGTACGCTTCATTTTATCTATATACCGCAAGCGGCCCTTTTCAACAAATACACAATAGATTTTACACTGTAAATAAGAAATGATCTGAAGTCAATTAAGTGTTCTGAGATTCCAGATATGTTATGTAATACGCAGATAATTTGACATTTTTCAACAGGTATTCAAAATATATTTTGTTGATTGTACAGATATATGTGAAGAATAATAGGTGATTTGAATTTCAGATGACGGGGCATTTTGTTGATTTTGTAGTGCTATGAGTTATATGCAGATAGCATTACAATCAATTCTAATTTTAGTTTGGTGGGGGCAAATATTTTAGAATGTGGGTGTCAAGGGTGTTTTATTTTCCGTTATATGAATGAAAGTAGGAATATATTTTTTTCTATAAGTTTAGACAAAGATCTTTTTCTAGGTCAAATAAAAGGTAGATACGTAAAATGAACAAAGGAATTTTGCCAGACAAATCCATAGCTGAGTTATTTGAAAAAAAAGAGATTATGTCTGAATTTCCACTGGACGAAGATCAGATTCAACCAGCTAGTCTTGATTTACGTCTTTCATCCAAGGCATATCGAGTGCGTGCTAGTTTTCTTCCAAATTCGGAAGATTTGGTATTAGAAAAAATACATCGTTTTGCATTGCATGAGATTGATATTTCAAATGGCGCTGTATTAGAGTCAAATTGCGTCTATATTGTGCCATTAATGGAACGTCTAAATCTCAAAAATGATATTTCTGCCTATGTAAACCCTAAGAGTTCTACTGGGAGGATAGATGTATTTGCACGTGTTATAGTTGATAGATCGCAGGAATTTGATAGAATTCCTCCTGGTTATTGTGGGCAACTGTATTTAGAAATTTCACCTAGAACTTTCCCGATTATTGTGAGGACTGGATCTCGTTTGTCTCAACTTAGATTGAAATATGGATGCCAGTTTTGTTCTAAGGATGAATTGTTGGCATTACATACGAAAGATCCTTTGATTCAATTGGGAAAGTTTAGTTTGTCGGGAGAAGGGGTTGCTCTATCGGTTGATCTTAAAGGTGAGAATAAAGATGCAATTATAGGATATAGAGGCAAGCGTCATACATCAGCTATAGATGTTGATTCTGCAGGCAAATATGATGTTTTGGATTTTTGGGATCCCTTGTATTCCCAAGAGGAATGTGAACTAGTCCTTGACCCGAATGAATTTTATATTTTATCATCACGGGAATCAGTGCGAATACCACCTTTTTTAGTTGCCGAAATGATGCCATATGATCCTCTAATAGGGGAGTTTAGGGTTCATTATGCTGGTTTTTTTGATCCTGGGTTTGGATACGAATTTATAGGAAAAGGAGCAAGAGCTGTTTTAGAGGTACGATCGCATCAAGTTCCCTTTATTCTTGGGCACGGACAGATTATTGGACGACTTAAATATGAGTCAATGATGAAGGAGTCCAAAAACCTTTACGGATTAGGAATTGGATCTCATTATCAATCTCAGGGATTAAGGCTATCTAAGCATTTTCGTGGAAATAATTTATAAATTATTTTACTCTGTTCGATAGTTTAATTTATATTTCGTGTATTTTCTATTACAACGGTATTCTATTTTTAGGATGTTTTGTGAGCCACGTTAATGGTTAGATTGGGTGTTGTGTTAGTTTATTTTAAAGGCACTCTCGCAAAGATATTAGTTGCTTATGATAAGATGAAATTGCTTCAATGTTATAATCTATTTTCAATCAATTGAAAAACTAGTTAGATTAAGGTATATTATGGTCTGTAAAATATTTTTTGACAATGAAAAATTAAAGATCCAGTTGTATTAAGATAGAGTAGGTCTTTAATCTAAGTTATTTTGTGTAGCTATCTATATCTTTCAAAGTCTTTATATATTGTTGAAAAAGAGGTTTTGAACGATGGTGCGTTTTGCAGATATTATGCATGATATAATAGACCCTTTTATTCGTCGCAGGGCGGGCATTAGCATGTCTCTTATATGTGCATGGGATGAGATTATAGCCAGCCCTATTTCCACAAGATGTAGGCCAGAGAGGATAATATGGCCGCGTGGAAATTGTGTTGACGCAAGAGATAAAATAGGAGGTATGGGCGAAGGAGTTCTAATAGTAGCATGCGAGGGGCCATATGCTCTATTTTTAATGCATGATCAGTCAAAAATAATTAGAAGTGTAAATGATTTTTTTGGATTTTGTGCTATTAATAAAATGCGAGTCGTTCAGAAGAATATGTTTGTTTTAAACGGAGACAGAAAATTTGATTCAGCTTTTCCTGATTTAAAAGAACATGATTGTGAAAAGATTGATAAAATAACTGAGGGGATTGAAAATGACCCTTTGAAAAAAGCTTTGATTAGGTTTGGGCATGCTGTAATCAGATCTTCATATCTTTAATTGAAAATATGGTACATCATTTTATTAAAGAGATATGTAAGGCTGTAGTAAGTGTTTTTTCCAATCAATATAATATTAAAATAGGAGGGGTTATATGGTTTCCACAAGGATGGGTTTTTTAGTAGCCATAGCCATTTCATCAATTATTTATGGATGTGGAAAAAAAATGCAAGAAAGTTCTGATTCAGTTCTTTTACCCTCTCCTGTTAAGGTGGTAAGTGATGTAAATTTATCAGCGTCTTCTATGGGAAATATGATAGATATATCAATTGGTAGACAAGATGCGCCGGTTACAATTATTGAATATTCTTCTATGACATGTTTCCATTGCGCTTCATTCCATAACAATGTGTTTGGAAAAATTGAGGATAAATATATAAAAACTGGCAAGGTACGCTATATTTTACGAGAATTTCCTATGGATTCAGCCTCTATGGCGGCTTCAATGTTAGCAAGATGTGCGGAAAATCGTTCGGAAGGCGGGTATTTTGGCTTTTTGTCAATTGTATTTAAAAACAATGAAGACTTGCTGAAATCATCAAATTATTGGCAATTCTTATTAAATATGGCAAAGGTGGCAGGTTTCTCGCAAAGAGAATTTGATTCATGTCTTAAGAATCAGGATATATTAGATAATATCAACTTAGGCAAGAAACGTGCTTTGGAGAAGTTTTCCATTGATGCTACTCCTTCTTTCTTGATTGGTGGTAATGTTTATGCTGGTGCTATGTCAGCGGATATATTTTTTAAAATTATTGATAGTATGCTTTGACTTTAGGTGTTTATAACTAGAAGTTGTTATTTTTTAGCAGGCCATTTTTTATGATTCAATTGTTTTTTAATAATAGCTATTTAGCCATGCATGTATCTTCCTTATATAAAGATGAGTCATAAGACGATTAATACTTTTTGGTGTTATGTTTGGATCTGAGATTTGGGCTAAATATATCGTGGGATCTGTGTATTTTAGAGGTTGTTTTTTATAATGATAATCGCTGATTTCGTCAGTGCAGTTTGACATTGGGAAATAGTATGACAAAGGGTATAAGCGGATATTGTTTTTTGGTGTGTTTATTGTATTTTTCTAAATTTGAAAATTATGATCGGGAATATTTTAATGCCTAAAAAGGTGATGATTATAGAGGATAATGAGCTTAATATGAAGCTCTTTAGGGACTTGATTGAAACGTCTGGGTATATCGCTATTCAAACTAGGAGTGGAATAAAGGCCTTGGAGCTTATTCATCAATATAAACCTGACCTTATAATTATGGATATACAATTGCCAGAAATTTCTGGATTAGAGCTTACAAAGAAAATTAAGGCGGATAGCGCTCTCAAAGGAATTCCTATTATAGCAGTAACGGCTTTTGCAATGAAAGGGGATGAGGAAAGGATTCGCAAGGGAGGATGTGAGGCGTATCTTTCTAAGCCCATCTCTCTTCTCAATTTTATAGAAACTATCAAAACTTACATAGGGGAAGCTTGACAAAGGAATGCATTTCATTTGTTTTTGCAATTTCGGCAGATGTCTCTAACGTATGGAAAATGTTTCTATCTATGTATTTTTTAGGCATATCTTTTTCAAGATAATTGGTTTGTGTCACGTTTTTGTTATTTTTAAATAGATGGAAAATGACAAAATATATCAGTAAATTGTTTATTATGACGTTAATGGATACAATAACGATACAATAACAACGATATTGAAGTTTTTATATAATATATATTCTTTGCTAATAAAGAGTTTTACATTTGCTTGAAAGGTGCGGGGGCTTTATTCTTATTTTTATTTTAAAACAAAGCCGTGGAAATTGTGCGATAATAGTTGTGTTGCTTTAATGGTTGCAAGCTTAAGAGTAAGAAAGCCTTGTTTGTACAATAATTCATAAATACAGAAATCATTTTTGATGATAACAACCAAATCATCGTTCTTTTAAAATAGGGGACAAACGTTGCTTTAAAATATACTGATTAGAGAAAGGGTATTATAAAAGCGCCGACATCCTACGTGATAAACTTAAAGAGAACCCACTTTGCAAAATATATGGCGCAAAAAGTATTTTGAATATTCGTCTGGGCGAGTAGTATATTCTTTTCAGATAAAACATTGGTATGTGCGAATGCTTGCTTAGTTAATCATGCTCACAATTAGTATAGCTCTTCTAACAAAAAACACAGCTGATGGAGGAGAAAATTTAACAAAAATCTTATTTTATGTTTTTATTTAATTTTTCCTTCTTTGAATTCCACATGCTTTCTTACTACAGGATCATACTTCTTTTTTATCATCTTGCCAGACATGGTTCGAGAGTTCTTTTTTGTCACATAGAACGTGCCAGTTTCGGCAGATGATATCAATTTGATTTTTATGGTTGCAGCCTTTGCCATTTCTTATTCCATATCTTATTATATTTTCAACGTGAAAGCGATTTCTTGCGCTGTGAGTTAGGACAAGATCCTACGTATTGTTGAGAGTAAAGTCAAGAATAGTTATTAGTTCGTTTTTTAAATTGTATGTAAAATGATTTTTATTTTTTATAAAATATATCAATGTGCAATAATTTGTGAAATTTTGTTGTGAATATGGTGTATGGTTATTAATTAACAATACTTTTTAAATTATGCTTTTGATGGTTTAATTTTTTTGTTTTGTGTAGTACAATGCCGTCAGGTTAGCAATTACACTCACTGTAAATTATGGGCTTGATGGCTGAAAAATAATGTTATGATTGTTTGTTGCGGTTGAAAAAGGAATGATATGAGTAGATTTATGAAAATAGCTGTCTCATCTTTCCCAATGCTGATTATTTCTGCTTGTGATCTTGTTATAATGAATCCTCAAGGATATATTGCCGCCCAACAGGCTGATCTCATCCGTATATCAGTTGTTTTGATGTTATTAATAGTCGTGCCAGTTTTTGTTGCGATACTCTTTTTTGCCTGGAAATATCGCTCTACTAATAAGGAGTCACACTATGATCCTGAATGGTGTCATTCCACTAAATTAGAATTTTTTGTTTGGGCTGCTCCGCTTGTGATTATTGGTTGTTTGGCATTTATTACTTGGGATGCCACACATCGTATGGATCCGTATGTTCCTTTAGAAAAAATAAGTGCAACCCAATCTATCTCACTCAATGAAAAACCCTTGGTTATAGAGGTTGTTGCTTTAGATTGGAAGTGGATTTTTTTTCTTCCAGAATACAACATCGCCGTTGTAAATGAACTGGCTGTTCCAGTTAATCGTCCTTTGAAGTTTAAGATTACGTCTTCTTCTGTTATGAACTCTTTTTATGTTCCTGGATTGGCCGGGCAGATTTATGCTATGGCTGGCATGGAAACCCAATTGCATGCTGTAATGAATAAGGAAGGTTTGTATAGTGGATTTTCTGCTAATTATTCGGGACGTGGTTTTTCCCATATGCGCTTTAAGTTTTATGGAAAATCAACAAATGGCTTTGATGATTGGGTTGCTCATGTTAGACAAAATGGAACACATCTTGATCGCAATAGATACCTCAAATTAGAGAGGGCGTCTGAAAATGATCCGGTACAGTATTTTTCTTCTGTAGAATCAGGTTTATATCATTCTATCCTTAATTTTTGCGTACGTTCCGACAAAATATGTATAGATGAAGTGATGCGAATTGATGCATTAGGAGGCGGTGGCATTTATGGTATAAATCAACGTTTGCTTGATTCTGATCATGGATAGGATTTATATTATAAGATTAGATGAAAGGACAGTGAATTTTTGCTAGGATGAGGCATTATTTAGCTGTTCTTATTAAATGTTTTTTTGGGCGACGTTTTGCTTGTTTAGGAAAAAAAATAAATGTTTGATTTATATAAACTAGTGTTTGGTCGTTTAACGATTGATGCCTTCCCGTATAAAGAGCCTATAGTTTTGGGGACATTTTTCGTGGTCTGCTTTGTAGGGCTATCGGTAGTCTGCACAATTACATATTATCGGCTTTGGGGGTATTTGTGGAAAGAATGGTTTACGAGCGTTGATCATAAGAAGATCGGAATTATGTATATAGTTCTTTCGCTATTAATGCTTGTAAGAGGTTTTGCAGATGCAATTATGATGCGTCTCCAACAGGCAATGGCTTCTGGTGGAGGGGAAGGATATCTCAATTCTCATCACTATGATCAGATTTTCACGGCACATGGCGTTATTATGATCTTTTTTATGGCTATGCCTATGATTACTGGTATCATGAATTTTGTGGTTCCTTTACAAATAGGTGCTCGTGATGTTTCTTTTCCTTTTTTAAATAATTTTTCATTTTGGATGACTGCTGCAGGCGCAGTCATAATGATGTTGTCTTTGTTTATAGGTGAATTTTCTTCTACAGGTTGGTTAGCATATCCTCCATTATCTGGTGTTCATTTTTCCCCTGGGGTAGGGGTTGATTATTATATTTGGGGTCTTCAAGTCGCGGGAATTGGTACAACTCTATCAGGAATAAATTTAATCGTTACTATCATAAAATTGCGCTGTCCTGGTATGACAATGATGAAAATGCCTATATTCGTCTGGACTGCTTTTTGTTCTAATATAATGATTGCAGCATCTTTCCCTATTTTGACTGCCACACTTTTTTTGCTTACCCTTGATCGTTATATAGGAACTAATTTTTTCACCAATCATCTTGGTGGCAATCCAATGATGTATGTTAATTTGATTTGGATTTGGGGACATCCAGAAGTATATATACTAGTTTTGCCATCTTTTGGGATTTTTTCTGAGGTTGTTGCAACATTTTCGGGCAAGCGCATTTTTGGCTATAATTCCATGGTGTATGCTACGTTGGCAATAACTATTTTATCATATACTGTTTGGCTGCATCATTTCTTTACTATGGGATCAGGTGCAAATGTAAATGCTTTTTTTGGCATCATGACGATGATTATTGCAATTCCCACTGGAGCCAAGATTTTTAATTGGTTGTTTACGATGCGTTTTGGGCGGGTGCGTTTCGAGGTTCCTATGATGTGGACTATAGGTTTTATGATACTGTTTTTGATAGGTGGAATGTCAGGGGTTTTGCTCTCTGTTCCTCCTGCGGATTTTACCTTACATAATTCATTGTTTGTAGTAGCTCATTTCCATAATACCATAATTGGAGGTGTTGTTTTTGGTTTGTTTGCGGGCATCGTTTATTGGTTTCCTAAAGCTTTTGGATATATGTTGGATCGCTTTTGGGGAATGGTTTCTTTTTGGTGCTGGTTTGTTGGTTTTTGTTTTGGGTTTATTCCGCTTTATATATTAGGTTTGAAAGGTGCTACGCGTCGTATTAGTCAATATGATGATGCTTCTTTGCAAATTTACTATGTTATAGCTTTCGCTGGAGCAATTATGATAGCTGGAGGGATAGCTTCTTTTATATTGTCATTTATAGTTGCTTTTTTGAAGAGGGATAGATTACGTGATACTACTGGTGATCCTTGGAAAGGGCGTACTTTAGAGTGGTCTATGGCATCTCCAGCTCCAGAATATAATTTTGCTTTTACACCCGTTGTACATAAAATAGATGCTTGGGATGATATGAAAGCACGAGGATATTGTTGTCCAAGTGACGGATTTTTACCCATCCATATGCCAAACAATACTGCTAGTGGCCTCATTTTGGCTGTATTGAGCATTGTGTTTTCTTTTTCAATGGTATGGTACATATGGTGGTTAGCAATTCTTTCGTTCTTGTCGATTGTGTCGTATGCGATTTTTCATACGTTTAACTATAGTAGTGGACGTGAAATTCCTGCAGAAAATGTCGCGTATTCTGAGAAAAGTTGCAGGGAGTTGACGATTACATCAAATCAAGGATCATTATCAGAATGAGAAAACATGATGTTTTGAAATCTAAAAATATACCTGTTTTTTATGTAGCAGATGAACAGTCATTTAATTCTGATCACCATGATGGTACAAGGCTTGGTTTCTGGATATACCTGATGAGTGACTGCCTTATGTTTGCGGTTTTATTTGTTACTTACGCTGTTCTTGCGAAGAATTATGCGGCGGGTCCGGCGCCAATTGATATTTTTAATCTCAAAGATATTTTGATCTCTACTTTTATATTATTGTTCTCGTCAGTATCTTATAGCTTGGCGATGTTGGCTTCTGAAAATATTCGGAAAAACGCAACAATTTTTTTTCTACTTATAACTGCATTCCTTGGCATTGTTTTTATTGTTATGGAGGTTAATGAATTCGCACATTTGGTTATTGTAGGTGCGACACCTCAACGTTCTGCGTTTTTATCATCTTTTTTTACATTAGTTGGCGTTCATGGATTGCACGTATTTTTCGGGATTTTATGGATTTTCGTTCTATTAGTACAGATTTTAAAACATGGGCTTATTCCAGCAAATAGGCGCCGCATGATGTGTTTATCCATGTTTTGGCATTTCTTAGATTTGATATGGATATGCGTTTTTTCTTTTGTGTATCTTATTGGTGTTATTTGATATTGTTTTATAGGGATAAGTATAAGGTGAAACATAATCAGAGTAAGACTAGTTATAGCGATGGGTCATTGGGACACTGTTTGTCTGGATTTATATTATCTGCAGTTTTGACAGCAATTCCTTTTGGTGTGGTGATGCTAGACTGCTTTTCAGATCAACAAATAATTTTTTTAATAATTATTTTATGTGCAATTGCACAAATATTTGTTCATTTGGCGTATTTCTTGCATATGAAAATTGAAGATAGGTGGAGTTTTATTGCAATGGTTTTTACTATTATTATTATTGCTATTTGTTTTCTTGGGTCAGTTTGGGTTATGTATCATCTTAACAATAATATGATGCCAATGGGTTCTATGAATAGTGTTCATTAGCAAAAAACAGATCGTGAATTTATTGCTCATTTAAACTTATAATTTTAATTGCATTGGATGATTTTTAACATGAGTCACGGTGTAAATTTGCTTTAATTTGTTTAATAGTGAATTTTATTAGATAAATAGTTGTGTTTTGTTGAGTTGTTAACATATGCTCATAATTGATAGATCTAATTTTATATGGTAAAGATCATATATCTTGGAGATATGTCTTTGTTTTTTAGATTATGTGGTGGATATAATATTTTATAGTGATTTTGCAGGTATTATGGAAAAGAAAACATTATTGTTTATATAGTATGGACAGTCCGTGAAAAATTTTAATTGTTGCTTTTATTTAATGATGTTAGGGTCTTTATTCTCATATACATACAGTATATAACTGTGTGATGTTGTTTAAATAAATCCCTAATGATTGGTTTTTGCATGCAAGTTAGTTCCCAGCAAATTATGTAATTTTGATTAGATGATAGGGCTTATGTTTTTGCTTGTTTTTTATATAGGATAGCTGTCAATATGACTAAAGAAGAGACGCTTAAATATACTGGTGTTGTTTTGGAATTGTTGCCGAATGCTCGTTTTCGAGTAAAACTGATTAAAGAAGGTTCGGCATCTGATTCTCAATCTCGTGCTGATATCAATAGCATGTTATCTTGCGTTAAAGATTCTGATAGCAATAATGTTGGAGTTGTTGCCTATGCTGCAGGTAATATTATAAGGCATAGGATTCGTATAACAACAGGTGATATAGTAGAGATGGAAGTTAGTCCGTATAATTCAAAAATAGGGCGGATTGTCTACAGATATAAATAGCATTTTAATTAAAGTATGATTTCTGTTATAAATGTGATTTTTGGCAATATTACAAGAATTATTTTTTATGATGTTTATCTATTACGTTGTTGTTAGTTGAATTAATGTAGTATTGTGCATAATAAGTATTATGTCGGTGTTTTGTGAATATTAAGGGTGGATTAGTTGAAACATATTTGTCCTGAATGTGGAGATAATTCTACGGGTGGTTTTTATCCTTTTTGCTCTTTACATTGTCGTTCAATTGATCTTTCGCGATGGCTTTCTGACGAATATAAGATAGCGGGAGATACAGTTGATATGGCTGTGGAAGATATAGAAAAAGATAATTAGAAAATTGCAATTTTTGGGTTTAATGTAGTAAAAATGTCTTTTGTTTTGGTTTTATATATCTTTATGGATAGAAATTGAAAGGATACTATGTTAAATGCAGCTAGTATGAGCTAGATGTATTGGTATAAGATTGCTTTTTAGATGCCCAGATAGCTCAGTTGGTAGAGCAACGGACTGAAAATCCGTGTGTCGCTGGTTCGATTCCTGCTCTGGGCACCATGTTTGATATGTTTTGATTGGATCTTTATTGGATTGGGTTACCTTTTTTTTTGAATGATATTAGGGGATGGTAGTAGCTAATTAATCCTTCTTCTCTAATAGAATTATGATTTTACTTTCTAAATTGTGTAACATTGTAAACAATTAAACTTATTAAATTTAGAAAATGGACTTGGTATAGTTTCTAAAAAACACAGAATCTCTTTGAGACATAGAGATATGTAAGCGTAATTTATGTTTGATTGATTATTATTTTAAGAAATTATTTTGTGTATATTACATGTAAATATCACTTAATTTGTGGAAAATTTATTTAAATTATGTAATAGAAATAGGGTGGATTTCCGAATTATACTTTTTTAGAAAGTGGTGTTTTCGAATAATTATTGCTAATTATCTTGAAGTGGTACGGGGTAGTTTGTGTTTTTCAAACAATACTTTGGAAAGTCATTTTGAAAAAGAATTTCTTGGTTTTAGCGCTATTTTTTCTTTGGATTATATATCCATATCCTTCTTTTGCTATTGAGCCAGTTAAGTTATCCCTCGGTGATAATGCCTTAGATTTGACTAATGCAACAGATATTTATTCCAATCAGGGAGAAGATTTCCAAGTATACACTGCCGCTGATATAGATGGTATGATTCGGCGTATTGAAGTTCGATCGTCAAGTATTGATCATCGGGGGGATTGGGCTGTTTTTGCGCTTGCAAATATGTCTGATAATCAGCTAGAGCGTTTAATTGTTGTTCCGCATTTTCGTCTTGTGGGCTCAAAATTATTTTGGCCTGATCTTGGGCGTCGTCGTATTATTTCTATTACCCCATCGGAAGGGTTTTCTTTAGATCGTTTGCCAAGTCATGATTCGGATGTATTCCGCATCACGATTAATCCTGGTGCTATTGTCACTTTTGTTGTGGAATTAGCTGTTCCAAGTTTGCCTCAGATATATCTTTGGGAACCAGATTTTTATAAAGATACCGTGAATTCTTTTACTTTATACAAAGGGATTGTTCTTGGCATATCTGGACTTATAGCGGTATTCCTAACTGTTCTTTTTATGGTTAACAATGCGTGTATGATTGTTGCTGCTGCCACGATAGCATGGGTTGTTTTTGTGTATATTTGTATTGACTTTGGATTTATTTCTAAGTTAATGAATCTTTCTCCAGGAGGGGGGCAAATTTGGCGAGCTTGTGCTGAAATATCACTGTCTTCATCGCTGATAATTTTTCTTTTCACGTATCTTAAATTGAATCGTTGGCACGCTAATTTGGCATATATTACATTTGGCTGGATTATATCACTTGTTATATTGTTTAGTGTGTCTTTTTATCATCCATCAGTGGCTGCCGGTATTGCTCGCATTTCATTTTGTGGCACCGTTTTGTCTGGTATATTGCTTATTATTTATCTTGTAATCAAAGGGTGCGATCGTGCTGTGATGCTGATTCCAGCCTGGACTCTTATTGTTGTATGGTTAATTGTAGCTTGGATGGCTATTAGCAAACTAGTAGATAACGATATAGTACAGCCAGCACTTGGTGGCGGTTTAGTGCTTGTCGTTATTTTGATAGGACTAATGGTAATGCGACATGTTATGGCTAGTAGTCCTAACCAAGATCTTTTTTCGGATATGGGGCGTCAATCTTTGGCTGTTTTTGGTTCGGGAGATATTGTATGGGATTGGGATGTAGTTAAAGATGAGATAACAACCATCCCCGATATTTCCTCTACACTTGGATTTGCTTCTAATTTTATGCATGGATCTATACGTAATTGGCTTAGGCACGTTCACTCCGATGATCGAGATTGTTTCCGAGCGATATTTGATGGTTTTTTGGAGCATCGACGAGGAGTGTTGAGACACGAATTTAGAATGCGCGCACAAGATCGTAAGTTTAACTGGATGGTTATTAAGGCTCGTCCTGTTTTGAATGTTAATGGCGAAATTATGCGTTGTGTTGGTACTGTTAGCGATATAACAGAACAAAAAAACGCAATAGATGGACTTTTATATGATTCATTCAAAGATAATCTTACAGGACTTCCCAACAGACAATCTTTTTTGGATCGTCTCACAACAATTCTTAGTATATCACTACATTATGATAATTTGCGTCCTAATGTCATGGTCATAGATATTGATAAATACAAACATATCAATAATACATTGGGCGTTTCGATTAGTGATAATATTATATTGGCTTTATCCAAGAGAATTGCTGGTTTGTTGAGACCTCAAGACATACTGGCGCGTGTTTCTGAAAACCAATTTGGTATTATTCTTGTATCTGAAAGTGATTCTGTAAGAATATTAGATTTTACTACTACTATTATCAAATCTATTATTACTCCTATCCATTTATTAAATCGTGAAATTATAATGACTACATCTATTGGCCTTGCTGGATGGATAAATAGTAGGATTACCTCACTTGAAATGTTGAAATATGCTGAGATAGCAATGTATCGTGCTAAGAATATGGGCGTTAATCGTATAGAAAGATTTCAATCATCTTTTAGATCGCTTGACACAGCGCAATCGCAAATCAAAGAAGATTTACGTCATGCAATAGACAATTCTGCATTATATCTTGTTTATCAACCTGTAATACGATTAATGGATGAGGAAATTATGGGTTTTGAGGCAATCTTACGATGGGATCATCCCAAGTTTGGAGATATTCCGTCATCTGAATTTATATCTATTGCCGAAGAATCAGATATGATAGGTTCATTAAATTTATTCATGTTGGAACGTATATCCGTAGATATTATTAACTGGCGTGATAATATAGATAGGATGCCATTTTTTATATCTATTAATATTTTTAGTGATAGTCTTATTAACAATGAACTATACGATTATATACGGGCATTCATTGCCAAGACGCTTTGCTCGCCGAGTAGTATTAGGTTAGAATTATCCGAATCAATTGTGGTTAATAATCCTGAAAAAAGCAGATTTTTACTGGATAGACTTCAAAGAATTGGAGTTGGTTTAACTCTTGATGACTTTGGAACTAAATTGTCATTGGCATCATATATTAATAAAATTCCTTTTGATTCAATTAAGGTTAATAGATCTTTGATAACCGGTTCCGCAGAAAAACGCATTTCTACGTTACATTTAATTGCGTCAATTGCACGCAATTTAGAGCTTAATATAATAGCAAACGATATTTATGGTGGGAAAATGAGTGTAAGAGCGCTTGCAAAGATAGGATATCATTTTGGACAATTTTCCAATTTAGTTTATCCTATGAGGTCAAATTCTGTATTGAAATTATTAAAAGAAAGATTGCCGCTTGTAAAAAAATAATTTCTATGATTGGAAGTGATTTTATAAAACAGAATTTAGTATTTGTTATGGTCATTTGATGTAAGGATGCCTTTAATTTGATATAATAAATATTAACCTTTTCAAGTGTCTTTATCAAAAGCTTCTACGCCTTGTATCTCATTGTCACGATTCAGTTTTATTTGTTCTATTCTACGTTCTGCTGCATAAAGCAAGGATTCGCAGTGCTTTTTCAAAGCTTCTCCTCGCTCGTAAATAGAAATAGACTCGTTTAATGTTGTGTTTCCACGCTCAAGTTTCGTAACAATATCTTCAAGCTCAGATACTGCTTGTTCAAAGGGGAGTTGGGAAACATCATCTTGATTAACTGAATCGTTCATTGTTTTTTCTCCACATATTATAACGATATTCATAATGTTATTACATTTATGTCAATAACAAGATATCTTTTTGCCGTTTTAAGAAATGATTTATGAATAAATTGGAATAAAATAATCAGCAATTTAAAATAATTGACAATTGAGAAAGATTAAAAGGCATTTGGGAAATGAGTTGGTAATCTCCAAGGAACTACTGCTATTATATCGTATCGATATGAAAGTCTATGGCTGTTTATTTGTTTTGTTAGCCAAGCCTTGCTAGCGGCGTGAATACGTTTACGACTATTATATGAAATAGAATCAACAGCTTCTTGGAAACTTTTTCTTGCTTTTACTTCAACAAAAATGACGAGATCTTTTCGTCTGGCAATAATATCAATTTCTCCAAAATGGTTTCGATGTCTTATGGCTATAATTTTCCATCCTTTTATTAACAAGAACACAGCAGATAAAATTTCAGCGAAAAAACCATATTTTAAAGCTTTGCGACGATCATGTGGCCTCCGCCTATCCTTTTGCCTAAAATGTGATCTGTAATTTTTGTTTGTAATGTTTGTCGTCATATCATCGCGAGATATTAGCTGTTTTATAAATCCATTGCAAATAAGCATATTTTATTAGCTATTTTTATCCATTTCATAATACATTTAGTATGCATATGTCTTAATAAATTTTTACATTCAAAGTATTAGATAACATCTTTGATCTATACACCATTACACGTGGTCTTCAAATCATTATACCGTGATACTATGTGATATAAAACTATGCAAATCTTTTTATATAAGAAGCCTTTAACATTTAAAACTTTCAATATAGTATCTAAGAGAAGATTATTTTTTACTATATATTGATTTGTTTTTTATTTGGAAACAGATTCAGTCCTACTAAACAATAGAAATGATTTAGCAATTTACATATTATAACTATATCATTTATGATAATAATTCTTTTCTAACCAAAGAGCGTAATGTATCGATTGAATGCAATTGACCACTTTCTTCGAAATACCAAAAATTCCAGCCATTACAAGCGTCTAAACCGCTTATTTTGGCGCCAACACGGTGAATTGATCCTGATATATTCCCAGAAACCAAAGTGCCATCAACGCGTACAATTGCGCTGATACTACGTTTATTATTAGTTAGAATTTGGCCTGGTTTTATTAGTCCTCGATCTACAATAGCATTAAAAGCAACACGAGGTTCAGATTTTTTCCCTTGCATAATGGTTAATTCAGTATTTCCTAATGGTTTTACTGCGGCGATACGTTTGGTTGCAATATCGATATAATCTTGTTCCATTTCTATACCTATGAAATGTCTACCTAGTTTTTTTGCAACAGCGCCAGTTGTTCCAGACCCAAAAAAAGGATCTAAGATGAAATCCCCAGGCTTTGTAGATGACACAATAATACGTGACAGCAGAGACTCAGGTTTTTGAGTGCTATGTAGTTTTTTACCATCTTTGTCACGCAAACGCTCTGAGCCAGAGCATATAGGAAATGTCCAGTCAGATCGCATTTGTATATCATCATTAGCGGCTTTTAAGGAGTCATAATTGAAAGTATAACCTTTAGATTTAGGAGATGGAGAAGCCCAAATTAAGGTTTCATGGGCATTTTGGAATCTACGCCCTCTAAAATTTGGCATTGGATTGGATTTGTGCCATATAATATCATTTAATATCCAGAAATTTAGATTTTGTAATATCGTTCCGATGCGGAAAATATTATGATATGAACCTATTACCCACAACGTCCCATTATGTTTTAGAACCCTGCGACAAGCTAATAACCAAGCACGCGTGAATGCATCATAAGCTTCAAATGAGGAAAATTTATCCCATGAATCTGTCACTGCACTTACTAGAGAATTGTCGGGTCTATGCAATTCTCCATTTAACTGAAGATTATAAGGAGGATCTGCAAAGATTAGATCAACTGATTTTTCAGGTAATTTTTCCAGAGAAGATATACTATTCCCTTTAATTATTTTATCTTTCCATAAACAAATGGAATCTTTATTGTTATCAATAAAAACACAGCTGTTTTTTTTCATATGCATATACTTTATGTTCGTTTCTGATATATTTATTTTTACGAACATGGTTACCGAAGTTAGTTTACAAAATATTAAATTAAACAACTTTTAGGAAAATTATACGTAAAATGTTGATAATTTTTTAAATATTTCTCAGTTTAAAGCTGTTGAGTATATCTATTTGCAATTATTTAGACAAATTTGATTTGTTTTTTGTGGATGTTGAGTGTATTTCTTATTGTATTACTTTCGTAAAAGGATTTTTTGTTGGCAAATCCATCTTTTAGGATGATGTTCTATGCAATACATTTCAACTCGAAATTTTAATTTACGCCTTGGTTTTTGCGATGTCATTGTTTCCGGACTAGCAGAAGATGGGGGATTGTATATGCCAATGGAAACACCTTATTTTTCAGAGCAAGAAATTAGGGGGTTGCGAGGTTTAAGCTATGAGGAAATAGCTCTATTTATAATTAAACCTTTTATTGGAGATGAAATTGAATTAGCGAAACTTAAGAAAATAGTTAATGCAGCATACAGTTGTTTTAGGCATCCTGCAGTTACACCGATTGTTCAGTTAGATAACAATGATTTTTTACTTGAGTTATTTCATGGGCCGACTTTGTCTTTTAAAGATATCGCTATGCAATTACTGGCAGAATTGCTTGATCATATTTTAGAAGAAAGGAATCAATCTCTGACAATAGTAGGGGCTACTTCTGGAGACACAGGTGCTGCCGCAGTTAAAGCATTTGCAGGGAAGAATAGAATTAATATTTTTACCATTTTCCCGAAAGACAGGATTTCTCTTGTTCAGCAAAAGCAGATAGCCACTTCTAAGTCATCTAATTCCCATGTTATTGCTATAGAAGGGAGTTTTGATGATTGTCAAAAATTAGTCAAAGAACTATTTGCAGATTTTGATTTTCGTAATGCGGTTAATTTATCAGGAATTAACTCTATAAATTGGGCTCGTATTATGGCGCAAATTGTTTATTATTTTGTTGCGGCTACTGCTATAGGTTCGCCAGATCGTGGCGTATCATTTAGTGTTCCCACTGGTAATTTTGGCGATATCTTTGCAGGATATTCAGCAAAGAGTATGGGCTTGCCTATAGAGCAATTAATTATAGCTACGAATGATAATGATACACTTGTTCGTATGTTTGATGCTGGCATATATGAACCTGAGACAGTAAAGGCTACAACATCACCTGCAATGGACATACAATTATCTTCTAATTTTGAAAGATTGTTGTTTGAAATTAGCGGGAGGGATACTGTTCTTGTAAAAAATTCGATGGATTCTTTGATAAATCGTAAATATTTTCAAATTATTCCTGAACATTTACAAAAGATTAGGCGGGTATTTGCTGCTAAGAAGGCTTCTATGAATGATGTAAATGATGTTATTCGTTCTGTTTTAGAGAAGTCAAATTATCTTGTTGATCCGCATACAGCAATTGGCATTCATGCTGCATTGGCATGTAGAAAGTCTTCAGTGCCAATAATAACGCTTGCTACAGCACATCCTGCAAAATTCCCAGATGCAGTTAAGGATGCTTCGGGCGTCTTTCCATATATTCCTATATTTTTGCAGAAGACCTTGGAAGGAACTGAAAATTTTGATATTATGAATCGAGATATAGATAAAGTTAAAGAATTTATAAAAAACAGGAAAAATGGAGATTACAAGTGACCCTCAAAATTAGCAAAACCTCTTCCGGTATTACCGTGATTACCGAGGTAATTCCTCATTTTAAAAGTGCTTTCGTTGGAGTCAACATACGATCTGGCTCTCGGAATGAAAGGAAAGAAGAGCACGGCATGGCTCATTTTCTTGAACATATGTTATTTAAAGGAACATCCCGACGGACATCGAAAGATATTGTAGAAGAAATTGAAAAAGTAGGTGGAGATATAAATGCTTATACATCGGTTGAGAAAACTGCTTACCATTCTCAAGTATTAAAAGATGATGTCCCATTAGTTATTGATATTATGGGGGATATGTTAAGCAATTCTTCCTTTAATGCATCTGATATAGAACACGAGAGAAATGTTGTTTTGGAAGAGATTGGTATGTCAGAAGACAATCCGTGGAGTTTTGTTTATGACCGTTTTTTAGAAACTACTTGGAAGAACCAAATTATAGGTAGACCAATTTTAGGAAAGCCAGAAACAGTGTCATCTTTTACATCAGAAAAGATACAGTCTTATATTTCACGCAATTATACCACAGATCGTATATACGTGGTTTGTGTTGGCGCGGTTGATCATGATTCTTGCGTGAATAAGGTTGAAAGTTGTTTTAATTGTGATATTAAATCTCCAGAAGAAGACAATATAATAGAACCAGCTATTTATGTAGGGGGAGAATATATTAAGGAACGAGCTCTTTCAGAAGATCATATAGCCATAGGATTCAAAGGATGTGCATATCAATCTCGTGATTTTTATTCAACTAAGATAATAGCATCTATTCTCGGAGGTGGAATGTCATCAAGATTATTCCAAGAAGTCCGAGAAAAACGTGGATTATGCTATTCAGTGTCAGCACATCACAGTAATTTTTCTGATAACGGTGTTTTTGGCATTACTGCTGCGACATCAAAAGATAATCTTATAGAATTAGTATCTTCTATTGCTGAAGTGATACGTTCCTTGCTGAAAAATATAGAACAAAGTGAAGTAGAAAAGGTTCGTGCAAAAATACGTGCACAATTAATTATGAATCAAGAAAATTCTGATTTTCGTGCATCAGAAATTGCTAAACAAGTAATGTTTTGCGGACGTGTTATTTGTGAAGAGGAAATAAATAACTCAATATCTGTTATTACACTTGAAGATATCGTTGAGGTAGCGGAGCGGATATTTAATAGCACTCCTACTCTTGCAATTGTAGGTCCAGTAGATCACATATCTATTGATGATTTGGCGCAAACTTTGAAAATTTTTTGATTTAAGGTGGCTTTTCGTAAATACTAAGAAAATGTTTAGTTGTGGTCTGTCACGCAAATACACCTCTGTGATAAAGTTAAAAAGTAAGGCTTTAGATTCTAACATTCTATCGGGTAATAAAAGCTCTATCTAAGGAATTGCAATAGGAATAATGCAAATAGAGCTGGGTAGACACTAATATGAGTTATAAAAACAATCTGACTGATTGCGCAACGTGGAAATATAAAATAGAAATCAAAACATTACTTCAAATGAAATATGCTTTAGGGAAGCAACTTGATTGGATCTATCATTGGGGATGATATCATCATTCCAAAACGTAGAATTAGGGCAAAACAAAATATTTTATCCTCATCCGCGCAGATAAAATCAAGGAGGGAAGGGGCTGTAAATGTTATACACAGCTTTACAACTGTTTAGTTTGTTATGCGGAGTTATAGGGCATGGATATAAAAGAATTGATATACAACATATTCGATTATCGCGTTCATATTATAAAAATAAGCACAAGTATTTCTGGGATACACAATTTATTTTCATACTTCATCAAGTGTTATGATGCCTGAAGGCGTTAAGATGGTATTTAAAAATTTGATGTCATCTTGGCAAAGGCAGAAGTTGAGGGCTTTTGCAAGATTAATTCAATATTTACTTTTCTGTTTTTTCCCTTTTGGATTTTTATACATTTTAGCAGACATCTTTGTTCCATTGTATGCGGGTTTAAGCGTAATATTTTTATTGTTTGTATGTTTGTGTATAGTCATATCTGGCCTTGACGTATGTGGACAAAATATGAAGGAAGATATGGATGCGATTAGCAAATGTATGGATCGTTTGCATAAAATACTAGACGCATAATATAAGTCTAAGGTAGATCAAGGACGAGATATTACTTCTAATGTTAATCTTATTGAAACCTTATTACAGAATTATGATATAGGATGTATTTTACTTTGGTCACATCAAGCAGTATCGAGCATTGCTACGGAGAATGTTGATTACTTAATCAAGAATGGTAATTATTTACATTTCTACTTATCTACTATGGACTCCATAGTAGATTACATACGTGAAGGCAGATTAAAAGAGGCAAAAAAGGTGCGTGCTTCGTATACAAAAGCATGTTTTAGTCAAATGGAAGAAGCTATAATTCAAAAAAATAACAAAGATGTTTAGTAATCCTCTTTATATATATGCTCAATAAATACTCTTTCAGCCTCCTATTATGGAGGCTTTTTCATGCCTAAAACAATACGACATAAGCTAATATTTTAGCTATATCAAGAAAAGTTTTTTTGCCATCAAGTTATTATAAATATTTGCCATTAATTCCAATTAAACATTACATTGCTTCTAGTATTTTTAGAAAGAAGTTTAGGTTTCTTTCTAGAAAAATATCTTGATCATTAATTGTATTATCAATAATTAACTAGATTTTACATATGTATAATCGGGATTTAAATTCTTAAGTCTTATAAAAAATATTTTTTTACTACAGAAGGCGAAAGCAAAAGGTAAGAAACGATTAATGTTGCTATTATCGTTGTTGATATGAGCAATTTTTTTGATGAAAAATAACTTGCAAAACTCCACTTTTGTTTTTTCGAATTATTTATATTTCCTTTTTGTATCGTATCGTTACCCATAACAGATGCCGATGCTGCGCGCCGTGCGGCAGATATATAGCTAGGAATTGTATTATAGTCTTCCCATATTCCATTTTGTATAGAAGATACTCGATCTAATATCTGCTGTATATTACTAGGGAGATCCTCGTCTATTTCGCAAAGTTTTTTATCTTTAATAGAGCTATCATGTTCTTTGGTAATATCATCTAGTTGAGCAGATTTAACATTGAGCAAATTATTAGAAGAAAGTAGAGAAGATTTTTCATTCTGGTTGTATAATTTTTGTTTATTCACGCCTAATTTTTGACGGTTTTTATTATCATCAGACGAAAGGTTGGCACTTTTTTCAATAGATTTATCTAATTTTTGGGAAATTTTTGCCATTATATCATAGAGCGTAGTAAAATTTTTGATTGTTTGTTCCGCCTGAATCTTTTGCAAATCTTCGAAGCATTCAAGGATGTTGTTTTTGAACGCCTTTTCCATATCTTGTGATTTTCCCAGCGAATTTAGCATTAATTGCGCAGTTTTTTGTGCGGTTTGTTCAATATAATCATCTAGATTAACTATGTGATGTTCGGATGTTTTGGATAGTTTATTTCTATTTACTTGATCAACTATAATCTCTTTCATACTAGAAATATTGGTTTCTAGATTTTGTAGCAGGGCATTATTTTCTGCAGAGTTATGTTTTCCTTTTAATTGTAAGGTTATGTCTTTAATATTAGATTCCAATTTTTTAAAGGAATTACTCAAATCAAATTGACTGGGTTTGATAATATTATCCATATTCATCATGACGGAATCAAGCTTGTCAGAAATAACCTGATTGCTTGAATTATGTATAAGAGAGTTTACTTTGTGAGAAATTTCAGCCAGAAACTCTCCAAATTTTGCAGAAGAAGGTTGTTCTTCCAAAATTTGGAGACGTTTATTCAATAATTCAAGGGATTCTAAATTATTTTCAGTGGTTTTTTTTTTACTAACAACTTCCTTGTGTATATTTTTAATCTGTTTGTCTATTGTTTCTAAGCCATCTTCTAATTTTTTATTAAAATTATGGGCAAAAGATTCGATAACTCTTTCATTATTGGAAACATCTCTCTTGATTTCAGAAAGTTTTACGTCAACAGAATATATCTTTTTTGGTGATATTCTATCGCTTAAAGATTGAAGCAATGAAAGCAGACTATGAGTGTTGTTCAAAATAGACAAAAGTTTTTCATCTATGTCTAGTCCGTTAAGAATACTAGCCTTCTTGTCAAAATTTAATTTTATTGCGTTCATCTGGCATGAAAATAAATTAATTTTATTATGTAGATTTTTTAAATCTAATTCCTTAAAATACTTCGTTACAGATTGCAAATTGCTCTCTAAATTACGCGGTGAATATTCTTTGGCTAAGGCATCCATCTTTGATAGTATCTGTTCAAGATAAGCGTGAGAATCCTGTATTCCCGACTGAGATACGATTTTGCATAATTCAGAAACATTGTCTGCTAAATTTGTAATATCATGATGAAAAATATCTAAATCGGTATGTTTTTCTAGATTTTTGCGATAAAGTTTCGGTTCTGATTTATCGTGTGAATTTGAAACCTTATTACTCTCAGCTGAATATTCCACCTGATTTGGCAGTTTATCGTGTGAAATTTCTGGTTCACTATTTTGTTTGGACTTAGTATTGGGATTAGAAGAAAGATCTAAAGTTGAATTGTTTTTTTGTAATTTGCCATCAAAAATCTTTTTCAATGAGGAAAGTAAACAATTTATTTTGTCTATTTGATCACGATTTAAGTTTTTGCCTCTAATTTGTTTAATGAGTTTGTCAATACGCTGAATATCAGTTACTCCTGACGCATTTACACCAAATGCATCATAGCCAGAACGAAGGTTTTTTTGTTGTAATCCACTCATTGTATTTTATTATACTCTTATAACAACATATTCACTTGTAATCTGCTAGATAGAATCCGCCATTACGATTGTCTTACAAACGTAGTTAAAAACTAGTTAATTTATGAAACATTTTTTATACGTTTGGTATTTTGAACGAAAATATCAGATAAAAGCTGATATTTTTATTCAATATTTAGGATAAATTGGATTTATTATGGGTATAATAAATAATATATTATTTCCTTTTTTATAGGTGATTGCTCAAATAAGTAAGATATTACAGTCATATTCTAAGTTAATGCTATAACGCACATAGTATCATGATTACGGCGTTTGTAACCATTGCAAATTAATATTACCAAATATGGTGTGAGATAGTTATTTTCAATTTGTGACCTACCATTACAAAAGTGCATTTATTGATCAATTGCTCATAAAACATAAAACGATGCAGATATAATTAAGCGAAGTACTTATGTGATATAATAAGCATTACTGACGGATATATTTTTACTTGATTGGTATTATCTTGAATAGAAAACAACTAGTTATTTGTTTTCATAGTATATTTAGGCATAGACATTATATTATACCCGCAGTCTACGTAAAGAATTGAACCTGTAACTCCATCAGATAGATTGGATAGTAGATAAACAGCCGAGTTTCCTATGTCATTTAAAGAAACTGAGCGACGAAGAGGGGAAACTTCTTTGCTCCAAGACGATATACCCCGACCATTTGAGATGCTGGCTCCAGCTAGAGTACGGACGGGTCCGGCAGAAATTGCATTAACTCTAATATTATGAGATCCAAAATCTGCGGCTAAATAAACAACGGACGCTTCAAGAGCGGCCTTTGCAATTCCCATTACATTATAGTTAGGCACCACTTTTCTTGAGCCACCGTAAGTAAGTGTGAGCATTGAACCTCCATTAGGCATCATTTTCGCTGCACGTTTCGCAATCTCAGTAAAAGAAAAACAGGATATCAACATAGTGCGACTAAAATTTTCACGACTAGTATCAGCATACGGTCCTTTGAGCTCATTCTTATCAGAAAAAGCTATGGAGTGTACGATGAAATCCATATAATTCCAGCGCTCTTTAATACGTTCAAATAGTAAATCTATAGAATCTGGATTATCAACATCACAAGGAATAATAAAATCAAAACCTAATTCTGCAGCTAAAGGCTGCAATCTTTTTCCGATAGTCTCTCCTTGATAAGAAAAAGCCAGATCAGCCCCTGCAGACGCTAATGTTTTTGATATCCCCCATGCAATGGAATGATCATTTGCAACGCCCATAATTAATCCGCGCTTTCCCGCTAGAATATCAAACAATTTTCTTATCCTTTATAACTTTTAAATAGGAGAGAAGCGTTTGTCCCGCCAAATCCAAAAGAATTAGACAAAACCATATCAAGTTTCGCATTATCAATCCGTTTTTGAACGATTGGTAGGCCTTCAAATTCAGGATCAATTTCCTCAATATTTTTACTTTCACCAATAAAATTTTCTTGCATCATAATCAAACAATATATTGCTTCCTGTGCGCCGGCCGCTCCTAGCGAATGTCCAGTTAAAGATTTTGTTGACTGAATATATGGGATTTTACTTTTAAATACTTCTTTAATAGCTTCTATTTCTTTTTTATCTCCCACGGGGGTTGAGGTTCCATGAGTATTAATATAGTCAACAGAATCACTTACCGAATTTAAAGCCTGACGCATACAGCGTGCGGCTCCTTCTCCCGACGGAGCAACCATATCATCCCCATCGCATGTACTTCCATATCCTGATAGCTCTGCATAAATTTTTGCACCACGAGCCTTGGCTCTTTCCATTTCTTCCAAAACTATTATTGCCGATCCTCCAGCTATAACAAAGCCATCACGTTTTGAATCGTAAGGGCGAGAAGAAGCACAAGGATCATGATTAAAACTTGAAGACATGGCTCCCATTGCATCAAAAAGGTTAGACATAGTCCAATCAAGATCTTCTTGTCCGCCTGCAAACATTATATCTTGTTTTCCATATCTGATTAATTCAGCGGCATTTCCAATACAGTGAGCAGAAGTAGCGCAAGCTGAAGATATTGAGTAGCTTGTGCCACGGATTTTAAACCAAGTTGATAAAGTAGCAGATGCAGTAGAGGACATTGCTTTTGGAACTGCAAAAGGTCCTATACGACGAGTGCTTAAAAGTTTTTCGGTTAGACAAGCAGCATCAAAAATACACCGCGTAGATGGACCTCCCGAGCCAACAATTAACCCTGTTCTATCGTTCGATATATCGCTAGGTTCTAAGTTAGAATCAGAAATTGCTTGTTGCATAGCCAAATGCCCCCATACGCCTCCTTGTGATAAAAAGCGCATAGCTTTTCGATCAATCATTTCACTTGAATCAATTGACGGCTTACCCCAGACTTGGCAACGAAATCCAAGCCTAGAAAAATCTTCTGCAAATGTAATTCCGGATTTTGCTTCACGCAACGCAGTTATAACCTCAGAAACATTTTTCCCGATAGAAGATATAATGCCTATTCCTGTAACAACTACCCGTCTCATGATAGAAAACCTCTTCGTTTAATTTTCAATAATTATGCTATTATTTTTTATTTTCTACAGAAAGGCAAACCCGCAGATCAGTTGCTGTATATATTTCATTTCCATCAACTTTCATCCATCCATCAGCCGATCCAAGAACGACACTACCCCGTTTAATTTGTTTAAACTCAACTCCATATTCAACGAGTTTGCATTTAGGTGTTACCATGCCTCTAAACTTTATTTTTGAGACAGATATAGCTCTCCCTCGACCATTTTCTCCTATCCATCCTAGGAAAAATCCTGTTAATTGCCACAGGGCATCTAATCCAAGACATCCAGGCATTACGGGATCGTTTTGAAAATGGCAAGCAAAAAACCATAAGTCCGGCTTAATATCCATTTCAGCTCGGACAAACCCTTCTCCATACAGCCCTCCCGTTTCGGATATTTGTGTGATGCGATCAAACATAAGCATCGGAGGAAGGGGCAGTTGTGCATTGCCTGGACCAAACATTTCTCCCCGGCCGCATTTAATTATATCTTCATAACTATAGCTAGAATTTCTATTTTTCATGATCACAGCATTTACACCCAATTTATCTAATTACTAAAGCTGCTATGCGGCATTGTAATTTGCAAGCTTTCTTTTACACCAACTCATAATTTTATACTGATACATTCGTTACTAGAAATGTGCGAATTTATTTTTCTTTAGGATCTTCCCATTACAGAAGACTAATAAAGTTTTATTCAGTTTAAGTTCTTATTACCGATATACTATGTATACTAGAATTGCAACGATATGAATCCTGTTTTTTTATTTAGATATATTTGTTATTTATCATATTTTACATAGCAAATAAATATTAGATTTATTTCAATAATATGTTGCTTTAAATAACCATTGTTCACCTGAATTAACGTCCTACAACCTTATAATTGGTAAATCAACAACGCAATTTAAATTTATACAACCAACACATAGAGCGAAGAGCGGTGTAGATAATTTGGTGGAGCTAAGCGGGTTCGAACCGCTGACCCCTTGCATGCCATGCAAGTGCTCTACCAGCTGAGCTATAGCCCCATAATTTCACATGGATGAACACCTAAGCCCCCATTGTATTAATTTATCCGCTTACCCTTCAAGGAAGATATTCGTAAAATATTGGTTATAGAAAAGATAGCAACTGTGTTTACATCAGTCCCTCAGACATCATCTTCATCTGGAATGCTGATATTAACCACCTCTGAATCTGTTTCTCTCGTATCGTTCGGATCAAGAAAATCATCTTCAGCCTCCAGATCTATGTCTTGAACATATTCTAAGTCAAGATTTTCATCCTCCTCGGTGGATTTTTGATTATCTTCTTCTTCAATAGGTCCACGTTTAACGAAAGTATGTGCCTCAGTATTATCTACTTCAACAGCGCTACTTTCATCTGCTTCTAAAGCGGATGGTTTTTCAAATCGTGACAAAGGCCACGAGTTATTGGTGTAGGGAGATACAACAGGATCCTTTTTGAGATCATAAAACTTTTTGCCGGTATCCGGACAAGTTCGCTTAGTTCCGAGCGCTGATTTTGCCAAAATAATAAACTCCTCATAACGGGTAAACCCAACATAACCCATGCTTAATTTTGGGGATATATTAAACAACTGGAAAACAACCAAGATGCGGGCAAGAAACTATTATAAATATTATAAAAAATCAAGATATAGATGTGTTTATGATATATTTTCCTTTTATTATTGTAAATAATGGTATTATTTGTAGCTCTTTCGCTATATTATTCGGATATTTCCCCAACTTTATTAGGAATGGATATTGTCCGTCATATGTCATGTTTATACAAAAAAAATCCTGGGATAGCATCTTTTTCTGATAGTATTAAGGGTGTTATTTATATCCCTGGGGACAAATCCATTTCGCATCGTGCTATCGTGCTAGGTGGGCTTGCCTCTGGAGAGACTCGTATCATTGGATTGCTTGAGAGTGATGATATAGCCAATACAATAAAATCAATGAGCTGTTTTGGGGCAAATTTTACAAAAAATGGACAAGAATGGATTGTTAAAGGCGTTGGAAATGGTTGTCTTCTTTCTCCAGAGCGACCATTATATTTTGGCAATTCCGGCACAGGATGCAGACTGATCATGGGGCTTGCTGCTGTATATGATTTTCCAATGATTTTTCAAGGGGATGAATCTCTTTCTCAAAGGCCAATGGATCGTGTTTTAGATCCCTTGAGAATGATGGGCGTTCAGGTGAAATCTGTTAAAGAAAATTTTTTGCCGCTATATTTGAATGGACCGAGGACATCTAACCCTATCACGTATGAAATGCCTATCGCTTCTGCCCAAGTTAAATCAGCTATTTTGTTGGCAGGTCTTAATACACCCGGAATAACTACGGTTATTGAACCAGTTAAGACACGTGATCATACAGAAAGAATGCTAAAAATGTTCGGTGTTGATTTATCATTGCAACCCAATGAAATCCATTTAAAGGGCAGGGGGAATGTATCGGGGTGTACCATTAAAATACCAGGAGATTTTTCTTCTGCGGCTTTTCCATTGGCTGCGGCTATATTAGTTCCAGGATCTGATTTAAAGATTTTGAATGTAAGCGTTAATTCATCGCGTATTGGATTAATTGATACATTAAGGGAAATGGGGGCTGATATTTCTTTTTTTAATCGCCGCGTGGAAAGCTGTGAAGATATAGCGGATATTAGAGTTCGTTACTCCAGTCTTAAAGGGGTTGTGGTCCCTGAGGACCGTGTGCCATTTATGATAGATGAATACCCTATTTTAGCTGTAATAGCTGCCTTTGCCGAAGGAAAAACTATTATGAAAGGCTTGCGGGAGTTGATTTTTAAGGAATCAAATAGATTATCTGCGATTTTCGAAGGATTAAAAATTAATAATGTTGAATGTGAGAAAGGGGAAGATTATCTTGTGGTAATAGGCGTTCCTAGTGGAAAAGGTCTAGGGTCATGTGTGGGACACATGGTGAAATCAAGATTTGATCACCGTATAGCAATGAGTTTCCTTGTCATGGGGCTTGCGTCAGAGTATCCGGTTGTTGTGGATGATTGTACTATGATATCTACAAGTTTTCCGAATTTTATAGATTTAATGCAATGTTTAGGCGCTAAAATTGAACTTAAATTGGAGAGATAAATACAAAAATGGGTATAGTCGTCGCAATTGATGGGACTGCAGCTGCTGGAAAAGGGGTTTTGTCCCGATTCATTGCGCATGAATACGGTTTTCATTACCTTGACACTGGCCTGATTTATCGTGCTGTTGCCCAAAATGTGTTGGATGAAGGTATACCACTTGATAATGAATTGGAAATTGCTAAAATGGCAGGGAAGATTGTTTTGTCTCAGCTAGACAAAGCAAATCTTTCATCTTATGAAGTGGCAAGAGTAGCATCGGAAATTTCTGCTATACCTTCTGTTCGGCATGAATTAATTGAGGTTCAGAGATCTTTTTCTAAATTAGAGCCTGGCGCGGTTCTTGATGGTCGTGATATCGGGACAGTTATTTGCCCTGATGCTATTGTGAAGTTTTATGTGACTGCATCTTTAAATGTTCGAGCATTGCGACGTCATAAAGAAATGGTTGCAGATGGAGAGCAAGTTGATTATGATTTTGTCCGTGAGAGTTTGAAAAAGCGAGACTATCAAGATAAAAACCGTGTTTGTTGTCCGCTTATCCAAGATGCAAGTGCTTATTTTTTTGATACATCATCAATGAGTATAAGCGTTATGTGTAAAGTTGCAAAAGGACTTATTGACACAAGGCTTCACAGCGGGTAAGTATTTTCACTGGTTTTCTTGTTTTTTCGTGGTTTTGAGTGCTTATTATGACTTATGTTTTTTAATCTTGGGCTCATACGAGAGAGCAGGTTTTGTTATTGTGTTTGAGGTTGTTTCTATTCAGGAGTATTGATGTATTTTACCGGTCCATCCCGCGAGGATTTTGCCACCCTTCTTGAGGAGAGCTTTTCTAAGAAGGATCTTGCTGAGAATTGTGTAACTAAAGGTATTGTTGTAGCTTTAGAAAAGGATGTAGTGGTTGTTGATGTGGGGTTTAAACTTGAGGGGCGTATTCCATTAAAAGAGTTTACTGGAAAAGGACAAGAGGCCCCCAATGTTGGCGATGAAGTTGAAGTTTATGTTGAGTTTATAGAGAATTCTTTCGGAGAAGCTGTTTTCTCGCGTGATAAAGCTCTTCGTGAAAAGGTTTGGAAAAGGCTAGAAGAACAATTTGCTGCTGGTGAAAGAGTAGAAGGGGTTATATTTAATCAAGTAAAGGGTGGTTTGACTGTAGACCTGGATGGAGAAATTGCATTTTTACCTCGGTCACAGATAGATATTCGCCCTATCAGAGATGTATCCCATCTTATGAACGAAAGACATACTTTCGAAATTTTAAAAATGGATAAACTTCGTGGAAATATAGTTGTTTCGCGTCGCGCTGTTCAAGCAGAATATCGTGCTGAACAACGTTCTGAAGTGGTTCAAAAGCTTGAGGAAGGTCAAATTATTGAGGGTATTGTGAAAAATATTACAGACTACGGAGCATTCGTAGATTTGTCAGGTATTGATGGGCTGTTGCATGTTACTGACATAGCATGGCATCGCGTCCAACATCCTTCAAAAGTTTTAAGTATAGGGCAAAAGATTAAGGTTCAGATCATACGTATCAATCCAGAGACAAATCGTATATCTCTCGCCACTAAGCACTTTGAGCCAAATCCTTGGGAAAATGTTAAGGATAAGTATGTTGAGGGAACTAAAGTTTCAGGTGTTGTAACAAATATTACCGATTATGGTGCGTTTATAGAGCTAGAGTCTGGCATTGAAGGATTAGCACATATCTCTGAAATGTCTTGGACTAAGAAGAATATTCATCCTGGAAAGATTTTGGCTGTTAGTCAGAAGGTAGAAGTGGTTATTTTAGAAGTTAATCCTGTTAAAAAACGCATTTCTCTTGGATTAAAGCATCATGAAGACAATCCTTGGAAAAAGTTTGCTGCAAGTCATCCTATTGGCACAGAAATTGAAGGTGATGTCAAGAACAAAACAGAATTTGGGTTATTTATTGGTCTTGATGGAAATTTAGATGGAATGGTTCATCTTTCTGATCTTGATTGGAATCGTCCGGGAGAGCTAGTTATTGGAGAATATAACAAGGGAGATATTGTCAAAGCAGTTGTTCTTGATGTTGATGTTGAGAAAGAGCGTATAGCTTTAGGAATAAAGCAGCTCAGTGGTTCTGCTCCTAGTGATTCTGCGTCAAGTGGTTTGTGCAAGAATGATGTTGTATCTTGTGAAGTTATTTCAGTTAGTGACAATGGAATAGAGGTTAAACTTATTGATCATGAAGGAATGACTGCTTTTATACGTCGTTCTGACTTATCACGTGATCGTATGGATCAAGATCCTAGTCGGTTTTCAAGAGGTCAGATAGTTGATACTCGTGTTTCTAATGTTTCTAAAAAAGACGGCAAGTTTTCTTTGTCGATAAAGGCTTTAGAAATAGCAGAAGAGAAAGGTGCTATCGCTCAGTTTGGTTCCCAAGCTTCAGGTGCTTCTTTGGGGGATATACTTGGTACTGCTCTCAAGAAGCGAGGAGATAATTCTCAGGAATAGTTTTTTTGATATATTTTGATTGCGTTCAATTTGCTGTAAAAGTTGTGTATTTGTGAAATTATCTTTGTATTTTATAGTAAGGACAGGTGGCCGAGTGGTTGAAGGCGCACGCCTGGAACGCGTGTATACGTGAAAGCGTATCGAGGGTTCGAATCCCTCTCTGTCCGCCAGACAAAAGTTAATTCAATAACTTTTTAATTTAAAAGAATGGCAATTATGATTAATATTCTATTACTAGTTGCATTGGTTAAGACCTTTGAGGGTTTAAGGTTGAAAACCTGTAAAGGGTTAGTTGCAAGAATTAAGGCAACTTTATTATTACATGGTTAGTCGTACCTTTTAAGAAGTAAGACCAATTCTTATAAAAAATACTGTAAAATCAATGCCTTATAATTTCAATGGTGCCTCTGCTCTGTCCGCTAAAATGGTTAAAATCAATTATCTCCAAAGTAATACTAAATAGGAACAGTTTGTCTTAATTTTTTAAACACTATCTTCTATCATTTTAGTTGTTTTATATGCTAGTTTAGTTATCTATACACATACATTAGTTAGCGAGAGCTCTTGCACCTTTATTTGCTTGCAAGTATTTTACTATTGAGAGTATTTTGAGATCTATTTCTGCTAATTCATGATCTTTGATCAAATTTATATAAGATCTCTTTATAATTTTCTTTTTTAAATATACTCAATTCTAAAGCTTCGTGGAATCTCTCTTAGATAATTCTGAATAGTTGAAGATCAAATATATCGTAAAATAAAAATATTATGTCATTAGTGAAAAACTATCTTTATCCAGCATGTTTCTATTAGTCAGTTGGCTAGATTTTATGTTGAATGTTTTTTATTTTTCGTGCTGAACAATTTTAGGTAGCGTGCGATTTCTGTTATATCGCCAGTGGTTTTTGTTGGGTCGTCAGATAATTTAATAGCTGGCTTATCGTTTGCCGTAATGACCTTACATACAATTTGTAATTGTTCCATATGCAAATTATTACATGGCATGCAACCATTGAAGTCATTTGTTAGATTTGTTCCCCACCCAAAGATAGTTTGTACGCGTTTTTTGAAGTGTTTATGGATTTTTATTATTGAATCAACGTCTAGGTTGTCAGAGAAAATTAATGTTTTTTGTTTAGTATCGCATTTCATATTTTTCCACCAGGAAATAATTTTTTCTCCTCCTTCAATGGGTGACGAGCTATCATGGCGAAATCCTTTCCATTCTGCTATCCAAGAAGGTGCGTTTTCCAAGAAAAAATCCGTTCCAAAGGAATCGGGTAGTGTTATTAGTAAATTTCCATCGTAAAGATCACTCCATTTTTTCATTATTTGATAAGGGGAGTTGCGGATTTCTGAGTCTGTTTGTGATATTGCTGCCGCTACCATAGGCAGTTCATGAGCACTTGTGCCAACTATATTTATATTATTATTCATTGCCAAGAGAGCGTTAGATGTTCCAATAAACGAATCTTTTATCCCTTCTTGCAAAGCTTCTACACACCATGTTTGCCAATGAAAATTATGGCGACGTCTTGTTCCAAAATCTACAATTTTTAATCCAGTTATTGCTTGTAGTTTTATTATTTTAGACCAAAGCTTTTCCTTTGCTCTCGCATAAAATAAATCTGTAGCAAAGGTACTCATTGAGTTGATTATATTACTAGAATATAGTGTGCTTATTATAATCAAAGAAGGTATTTCCCATAAACTAACATCTCGCCATAAGCCATGAAATTTCAGTATATATTGTCCTTGTTCGCGTGAGAGTTCGTATTCTGGAAGTTTAAAATTAGAAAGCCACGTTAGGAATTCTGGTTCAAAAATTTGTTTTTTGCCATAAAAAATGCTATTTGAGAGCCATTTCTTTTCTTTTTGGTTTAATTGTAAAGAGCGGGCATGATCAAGTTGAGCTCGCAATTCAAATTCATCTACTTTATCTGATAAGTGAAATTCATTTTTGCGATTAAACAACGAAAAAGTTACTCTAACATTTGGATAAAACTTCCAAATTAACTGTAACATTAGTAGTTTATAAAAATCTGTATCTATTAAACTGGTGATTATTGGATCTTTTATTTGAGACCTTTTATAGTTTCTATTGAAAATGAGGTTTGATTTCATGCAAATAATTACCCCTTAATAAAAAAGAGTTTCTAACAAATTGCATTCATATTGTAAATTATTACTTTAAAAATAATCATTAAATATAGATAATTATGTTGTATTTAGAATAACTGAGTACTTTAATTTTGTTGGTTGAGATATTTTCCCGAATTAGTTATGTTTGTTTATCAGTCATATTTGCTAGTTTTTATCTTGTCACATTGTTTCTGGCTGAAATTTTTTAGCAAATGTGTTCATTTTTATGAAAATAAATTACCTATTATAGAGCTATTATTGATAGTCTGTTTTTATTTGGTAGCTTGATTTGTAATCTTTGTGGTTCTTATGGTTTAAAGAAATGGTTTAGGGTATTATGGAAGTTATTTTTGAGCGCTCTAATATATTAGAGCCTTTAAGTCATGCTTGTAGAATTATTGATCGTAAAAATGCTGTTCCCATATCTTATCATATACTTTTACAAGCATGTGATGATGGTTCGCTTATATTAAAAGCGAAAGGGCGTGATATTGAAATTACAGCAGTTATTTCTGTCAATGTTAACGTTTCAGGATCCTTTACTGTTCCTGCACAACTTTTTTATGACATAGTGAGAAAGTTACCTGATGGTTCAGAAATATCATTGTCTAATAGTGATAAAGAAGAACAGGTGGTGGTTTTTTCAGGTGGTTCAAGATTTTGTTTGCAATCTTTTTCAGAATTGGATTTTCCAATGTCGAAAGAGGAAAATGTTGCATACTCTTTTGCAATTGAATCTTCTGTTTTAAAAGGACTTATAGATCGTACGCATTTTGCTATGGCATCCGAAGAAATACGGTATTATTTAAATGGTGTTTTTTTTCATATTGCGGAAGGTTCAAAATTATGTGCTGCGGCAACAGATGGACATCGTTTGGCTATATCTAAGACTGATACTCCAGTTCAGATTGCGGAAATTCCTAGTATTATTGTTCCTAGTAAGGCAGTTGGTGAAATTCAAAGAATTCTTGCTGCAAGGAACTTGATAGACAGTGTAAAAATAGGCATTTCCGAATCGAGAATTTATCTGAAGATGGATTCAATTTCGATGAATGCAAAGTTGATAGACGGAGAGTTTCCTGATTACCAAAGTGTTGTTCCCGATAAGAACGACAAAGAATTACGAGTTAATTGTGTTGCTTTGAGACAGGCCGTTGATCGTGTATCAACCGTTTCATCTATAAGCAGTCAAGCTGTGAAATGTTCGTTGTCTTGTGGAAAACTGCGTATGACAGTTGACAATCCAGATATGGGACAAGCTGTAGAAAGTTTGGTCGTTGAGTACAATGATTGTGATATAGATATCAGTTTTAATTATAGGTATTTGTTGGAAATAATTGATAATGTTACAAGTGATGACGTGGTTTTTCTTTTAGCTGATTCTGACTCTTCGGCTCTTATTAAAGGGGAAGGTAATATGAACACATTATATGTGTTGATGCCTATGAGAGTATGACGTGTTGTTTTGTTAACATGTCATTTTGAGATATTGTTATTGTTGGCTTGTTATATAATATCTTGATAATCGTCAAAGTATCCAGGTACATCTTAAAAAACTCATTAAGAGCATGTTTTTTTATTAAGCTAGGGAACGCTCTGATTCATAAGAAAAAATCCTAGTTTTTTATTGATTAGGGATCAAATATCAATGAACAAAAAGATAGTTTCATAATAAAATAATAAGTGTTGTTATTTTCTATTTATTGAGGATTAGATTAATCGGTAATTTTATTACAAAATCGTTAGTTAATGATACTAAGAAAGATCGTCTTATCGTTGGTCTTGACCTTCCCACAGTAAGTGAGGCAGAAAAAATAGTATCTATTTTGGGTGATACGGTTTCGTCCTATAAAATAGGTTATCAGCTCTCTTTTTCAGGGGGGATGGAATTTGCGCGTGATTTGGCTTCGGATGGTAAGATTGTTTTCTTGGATATGAAGCTGTTTGATATAGATAGTACCATAGTATCTGCTATTGAGAATATAGCAAAAATGGGGATTTCGATGTTAACAGTGCATGCATATCCCCAAACCATGCGTGCTGCCGTATCTGCCGCTCACGAAACTGGTATTTGTTTGCTTGCTGTGACCGTATTGACCTCAATGGATGAATTTGACCTTAAGGAGTCCGGTTATGATAGGGATATATCTTCTATAGTGAGAATGCGCGCGACTCAAGCGCGTGATATAGGAATGGGGGGAGTTGTGTGTTCTCCTAGAGAGGCGTCTATGGTACGAAAAATAATAGGGGAAAATATGGCTATTGTTACCCCTGGTATAAGGATAGTTGGTAGTACGCCTGATAATCAAAAAAGATTTATGTCTCCGAAAGACGCGTTTAGATACGGTGCTACTCATATAGTTGTTGCTCGGCCTATTGTTAGGTCTTCTGATCCAGCATTAGTGGTAAAGCAATTTCTACATGCGATTTAGTTTTCTATTTGATTACTCATACCATTTTTGGTATATACTTTCATGTTTCGGACTTGCTTTTTCTTAATAGGTGATATCATCCATGCAATTTTGCATTTTTTAAGAATGTGTCTACTGGTGAGGAGTATAATAAAGTTTTTTTGCAAAGGTTTGATTGCTTATAATGTCCCTACATCAAAATTTAGTTCTTGTGTGGGTAATGAGTTGTGTTTTTTATTATTAATTGGTATACAGGGGGGTTGAATATGTTATTGTTATTAATTTATAATAATCCCGAATAGGATTTTTGGGTGCATGTCAGTATATGATATGTAAGATGCATTTAATTTATAGAGGTTGAAAATGTCTAATCGTCATGATTATAAGGATAGAATGGTGGGCTCGCGGGGTGTGGCCGATTCTGCGATTGATGCGGGGTTGCGTGCCTATATGACCAAGGTTTACAACCTTATGGCACTTGGTCTTGTTATTACTGGTGTTGTTTCGTTTTTGGTTATCAGTCTTGCAGTTGATTCGACTGCTTCTGCTAGGGGTATTGTGCTGACAAGCTTCGGTGTTGCATTATACAACTCTCCATTGATGTGGGTGATTTTTTTTGCTCCTCTTGTTGCGGTTATTTTTCTTCAAGTCCGGATACACTCTTTGAGCGCGTATGCAGCAACAATGGCTTTTCTATTGTTTTCTGCTATAATGGGCTTGTCTCTTTCTAGTGTTTTCTTGGTGTATACTGGCAAGAGCGTCACTCAAACATTTTTTGTAACTGCGGCTGCTTTTAGTTCTCTTTCTCTGTATGGCTATGTTACGAAAAGAAATTTGGATTCTCTTGGTTCTTTCATGTTTATGGGATTTGTAGGTATTTTATTATCTTCGATAGTTAACATATTCTTGCGGTCTTCTGCATTAGGATTTACTATATCTGTTATTGGTGTGATTGTATTTGCTGGTCTTACTGCTTATGATACCCAGAAGATAAAGGAATCTTATTCTGAACACTGCTGTGAGGATGTAATTGGTCGTCAGTCTGTAATGAGTGCCCTGTCCTTATATATGGATTTTATCAATATGTTTTTGTTTCTCCTTAGGCTCATGGGACAAAGAAGAGATTAAAAAACTAGAAAAGTAGTTTTTAGCAAAAGGCGATCCTTGTGGGTCGCCTTTTTAATTATTTTAAGTTGGACACAGGTATCTATGATATATTTTTTAATAATTGGATAAAAATGGAAATTATTTTTTAAAAAATAAAAAATTGCATTTTTAGATAATATTATTATATCCTGTCCTTGTATAAAGCTCTGCCTAAATATTGGTCTTTTGATATGGCCCAGTTTTGTATAAAACCCCAATGGGGTAGACATGTATTATATAAATTAAAAGAAAAATTATATATAAAACAATTTGTATTTAAGTTTATGTTTACTGAACTTATCTACGTTAGTGTAGTTGAACTGAGATATAATTACAAAATATTTCTGATAGAATGAATTAAAAATAAAATATGGTAATAACACGTGGGGGAAATTTACAACCTCAGTAAGTTACATGATTAGATTTATAACAAAATATTTTCTTACATAAGTATTTGAATTGTTCCTACATGTAATGACATTATATTAAAGTTTGCATCTTTCATTAAAAACGTTAAGTATCACTATAGTGATGATGGTTATGTTTCATATTTATATGGCTTTTGCTATTCAAACTTTGATTTCAATTTGATAAATGATTACTATGATTGTAATGGTTGCTTGCAACTTTAATAGGTACGATTTTTATCACATAATAATCTAAAATATAGTAATACTTAAAAATGTTTTGATATAAATAATCAGTAGTTGTTTTGACCAGCTTATAAGAAAAGGCTGTTGATTATAAGTTTTTAAGTTATTTCTTTAAAGGATAAGGATATAATTGGATGTTTAAATCATTGAATAGTTTTAATTGTCGTTCTGTTCTAACGGTTAAAGGTGTTGAATATATTTATTATAGCCTACCAACTGCTGAAGCAAATGGTTTAAAGGGTATTTCTAATCTACCATGTTCAATGAAGATTTTGCTTGAGAATTTATTAAGATTTGAGGATGGTAAATCTATAACTAAAGATCATATTTATTCATTCGTTCATTGGTTAAATGATGATAATAAAGGATATATTGAGAGTGAAATAGCTTATAGGCCGTCTCGCGTATTAATGCAGGATTTTACTGGTGTTCCAGCTGTTGTTGATTTAGCAGCTATGCGTGATGCGATGCGCGTTTTAGGAAACAATCCTCAAAAGATCAATCCACTAGTGCCTGTTGACCTTGTTATAGATCACTCATTGATAGTTGATTATTTTGGGGATAATAATGCCATTGATCGCAATCGAGAATTAGAGTATCGGCGGAATGAGGAGCGTTATCGCTTTTTAAAATGGGGTCAAGAGGCTTTTGATAATTTTCGTGTTGTACCTCCGGGAACAGGTATTTGCCATCAAATCAATCTTGAATATCTTGCTCAATCTGTTTGGACAAAAGATGAAAATGGCAAGACTATAGCTTATCCTGATACTTGTGTTGGAACTGATAGCCATACCACAATGGCTAATGCGTTAGGAGTTCTTAGTTGGGGAGTAGGGGGTATTGAAGCAGAAGCTTCTATGTTGGGGCAGCCTATATCAATGTTGCTTCCTGAAGTCGTAGGGTTTGAATTGATTGGTAGACTTAGGGAAGGTGTTACGGCGACAGATCTTGTATTGACGATAGTGCAGATATTGCGCAAAGAAGGGGTTGTCTCAAAGTTTGTTGAGTTTTTTGGTTCAGGCTTTGAGCATGTAATGCTTGCAGATCGTGCTACTATAGCAAATATGTCTCCAGAATATGGTGCTACGTGTGGTTTTTTCCCTGTCGATCAGGGTACCATTGACTATTTACGACTATCTGGTCGTCGCGAAAGTCGTGTAAATCTTGTAGAAGCTTATACAAAGGCGCAGGGAATGTGGCGTGATTACATAGACTACGAAAAAGTGATTTTTACAAAAAGATTGAAGCTTGATCTTGCGGACGTTGTTCCTTCTGTTGCAGGTCCTAGGCGTCCAGAATCTCGTATGCCTCTTGAGGAAGTACCCTCTAATTTTGTTGCTGCAATGGATGAATATTATAAAAAATCTGATACATTAGATACGAAATATCCTATTAAAGAATATGACTTTTGTTTAAAACATGGTGATGTAACAATCGCAGCCATCACTTCTTGCACTAATACTTCTAATCCATCGGTGATGATTGCTGCAGGATTGCTAGCTCGTAATGCAGTTTTTGCAGGATTAAAATCCAAACCTTGGGTTAAAACATCATTAGCTCCAGGGTCACAGGTTGTTTATGCATATCTTGTTCAGTCAGGACTCAACAAATATCTGGATATTCTGGGATTTAATCTTGTTGGCTTTGGATGTACTACTTGTATTGGAAATTCTGGGGCTTTAAAACCTGAAATTTCAGCCGCCATTAATGAAAAAGGTTTAGTAGTTGCTGGTGTATTATCGGGAAATCGTAATTTTGAAGGTCGGATTTCACCTGATGTAGAAGCTAACTATCTTGTATCTCCGCCTTTAGTAGTATCATATGCGCTTGTTGGAAGCGTAAGAAAAAATCTTACGAAAGATCCTATAGGAGAAGATAATAAAGGAAATCCTGTTTACCTTAAAGATATTTGGCCTAAAGATAGTGAGATAAAAAGCTTTGTTGAAAAGTATGTAACGCGTGATCTGTATAATAAAAAATATTCTGATGTTTTTAATGGGGATAGTAGTTGGTGTAACATTGATGTTGCTACGAGTGAGACTTATCCGTGGGATAGTAATTCTACGTATGTGAGCAACCCCCCTTATTTTACAACTATTGGTGTTGATGAGCCGGATATTTCAGATATTTGTGGCGCACGTATTTTATGTTTATTAGGTGATAAAATCACGACAGATCATATTTCCCCTGCAGGATCAATTAAATTGAACTCCTCTGCAGGTTATTACTTGCGTGAACAAGGTATTAAAGAAATTGATTTTAATCAATTTGGTACTCGTAGGGGTAATCATGAAGTTATGATGCGAGGAACTTTTTCAAATATTAGAATCCGTAATTATATGTTGGGACAAGAGGGAAGACAGGGCGGATATACTATTCACTATCCTACTGGAGAAGAAATGTTTATTTATGATGCCGCTATGAGATATAAGGAAGATCACATTCCTTTAGTAGTATTCGCGGGCATTGAATATGGAAATGGTTCTTCACGTGATTGGGCTGCAAAAGGTCCGAGATTGTTGGGTGTACGAGCTGTTATTGCTAGGTCTTTTGAGCGTATACATCGTTCTAATTTAATAGGAATGGGGATTATTCCATTTGCTCTGGAAGAAGATATTTCTTGGGAAAATTTGGGTATTAAAGGTGATGAAATAATTAATATCAAAAACTTAAAAACAATTCTTCCTCGTGAAAAATCTATTTTAGAAATTTCTTTTTCGGATGGTACTTCTAAAAGCATTCCTATTGTTTGTTGTATTGCTACTTTAGATGAACTCCAATATCTTAAAAATGGTGGTATTTTACAAACTGTTTTAAGGCAGCTTTCTTCCTGAACAGTTATTTCCGAGTAATTAATGCCAATTAATTTAGGTATGAGCTTGGAAGCTTGATCTGACTTCTACATTAATTATTTATATCAATTACTAGAATACTATTTTTTTACAATGTTGTTTTTTCTATGATCATTATGGCATGTATTGAAAAAATTAGTATATTCTATTGCACAAATACCTATAATTATTTGTAATCCATGTACGAATTTATAATAGAGATTGGAAGTTACTGTGATTGTTGAATCATGTTAATTAAGTTTCTATAAATGATCGGATAATGATTTTATCATTTATATGATTTTGGTTTTTTTCAATAGGTACATTTTGAATGCTACATATGAAATTAACAGCACTTTTGCACATGATTTTTTTGGTATGATATATGCAAGTATTTTCCCAATTTCTGTGTTTGAATGCTATATAACATCAAGAATCTGATTGTAGTAACTCATGAACGGATGTTGCTAGTTGTTTCAGAGAAAATGGCTTTGACAAAAAGCTAAACTTAGCATCTTTTGGTAAATTTTTAGAAAAAGCATCTTCAGCATATCCTGATATAAATATAAATTTTAAATTAGGATATGTTTTCCTCAATTCACGTAATAATGTAGGCCCATCCATTTCAGGCATAACCACGTCAGAAACAACAATATCTACTTTGCCTTGAAGCTCATCCATAAGCTTCATTGCGCTCGTCCCAGAGCATGCTTCATGAACAGTATAGCCGCGTGTTTCTAACATCCTTTTGCTACCACGTCGCACAGCATCTTCATCCTCAACTAGGAGCACTATAGCAGAGTTTCCAGTAAGATCTGCGGGTTCTTCTTGTTGCTTGATGGAATCATCTTTTTGTTGTTTAATATCTGACGTGATATTCTCTTCATCAATGTATCGTGGTAAGAATATTCTAAATATAGTGCCTTTCCCTAATTCAGATTCAGGCAATATGTACCCTCCAGACTGTCTTATTATTCCATACACCACAGAAAGTCCTAATCCTGTGCCTTTTCCTACTTCCTTAGTAGTAAAAAATGGTTCAAATATCTTCTCCATAATATCTAAAGACATCCCAGTTCCGGTGTCTTCTACTTCTATAAGTACCATGTCTTTTTTAGGAAGATCTGATCCGCTAAATGAATGTATTTCTGTCGCAAGTATATTACGAGTACGTAAGGTTAAAACACCTCCATTTTCAAGCATAGCATGATGAGCATTAACACATAAGTTAACCAGCACTTGTTCAAATTGGGACAAATCAGTTTTAACATCCCATAGATCACGCTCATAATCTACAACTAGCTTTACTTGTGGTGGTTCAGAAATGAGTTTCTGAATCATCATTCTTAAATTACCAATTACTTCGGTAAGATTTAGAACTATAGGACGCATTGTTTGTTTTCTAGAGAAAGCAAGCAACTGACGAACTAATATCGCTGCACGGTTGGCGTTATGTTTTATTTCCATGAGATCAGCAAAACTAGCATCTGAAGATCTAGATTGTAATAATAAATGATCAGACGAGAGAAGAATCGCAGTTAATACATTGTTAAAATCATGTGCTATCCCACCTGCCAATGTGCCGACTGCATTTAATTTTTGGGTTTTTGCCATACGTGCTTCTAGGGCTTTTTGCTCTGTGATTTCGACGGCATATAAGATAGCCTGTTCTGCAGGTTCTTCTGTACTTTTATCAATTATCGCATTTATATAAAAACGAAAATAACGGTTTTCATCTTCTGGATGACGTGAATCAATAGGGGATATGTCGCTTTTTTGATCTTTTGCATCATCAAGAGCTGTAATAAGTTTCTGTTTCTCATTTTCATTTACAATAGAGAATATACTATTAGATTCTTCGGTTTCTTCCATGGCTTTAGGAAAAAGTTTAAGAAAGGGTGCATTGGTATGTAATATTCGTCCTTTTTTATCAATAGAAGCTATAGCCATAGGCATGTTGTTAAAAAAACGCTCAAACCTCATATTCGCTATAGTGCCAGATGAATCACTGGAATTGTATTTTTCTTGAGATATAACGACTGTGCGACTCTCTTCAAGTTTGCCATCACATGAAGCAATAACATGATGAACAACTTGTACAGGTAGTCCATGCCCATTATCTATTCTTCGCAAATCTATATTTAGTTTGACGGTTTTTTGAAGGCCTGGCTCTGCTTTAACAGATTGAATGATGGAAAGCCATTCTCGTGCGGTGATATCTCCTATAGATATTGATTTTGATGTGAATTTAGTCAGATCAATCCCAAGCCATTCTGCAAGAGTGGCATTAATATACAGTATTTTCCCCTGACAATCTGAAGACATAAAACCAACAGGAGAATGATCAAGATAGTCAATCGCATTTTGTAGTTCTTTAAAAAATTTCTCTTGGTCTTTGCGTTCAGAGGTAATATCGGTAATGCGCCATGCATATAGAATTTTGTCTTTATGCAGTGAAACGGGTAGTATACGCGCTTTTAGACGATACCAGTGAGGTTCTGTATCTTGAGAATTGTTATTTAGTGATTGGATCAAACGAAATTCTTCTCGTCCTTCTTTTTTCGTACGCATGCTGTTGATAAGACGATATAGTGCTTCGCCAGCTTCTTGATTGCGGAAAAGAATATGTTCTAATGATTTTATTCTTTTATTCCAAGTAACATTGGTTAGTTGTTTATATGCATCGTTAGCATAAATTACGTGTCCACGCTCGTTTGTAATTAATATACCCTCTGGCTCACTATTCATAAATACTGTTTCTAGTGCATCAGATGGATTTATTGCCATTTCAACAGATCCAATTGCAAATAATACAAGAACTAAGATGCCAATTACCACAAGCAATCCCAACAACAAAACAACCATGCTGTTTTCTAGAGAATCTATAAAAACTACAAATATTACAGCAATAAAACAGAATATAATTCCCAAAAATATTATAGATAAGTTTATTCCTGAGCAACGTACATAGTTGACAAAAGGAAATGTAATATCGGCCTGTTGTGCTCTTTTACTCATACCCCATCAGCCTAGTAATTTATTTGTTTATTTTCGAAATTCATAATTTTCTATCGCTATAAACAAGCACTTAAAACACCTGCTTTGTTTTAAAGTAATATCCTGCAAAAAGAGCTAATATTTTATTTATTCGTAATTAATGCATTAGATAAATATAAAATATTGTCTCCATTTGTTGTTTTGTATTTTTATAACAATTTTTACAATGTAGATTATTATATACTCAATAAAAATATTAAAAAAGTATATAAAAACATCTATAATCTTTTTTATATACTACTTATACTAAAATTATACATCATTGTGAATAATTTTCATTATGGACTATTGCATTTAATATCTTGGAGTAGTGTTTAGGACAATTTATATATAAAAAATATTTTTATTTGTATATAAAATAGTAATTTAATAATTGATATATTCTAAATTTATTAGTTAAGAGTCGTAAATATAAATTGGCATTTTGTATTCTCATGTGTTTTACATGCAGTTTTAAGTTGGTATTTTTATATATTAATTTTGAAAACAATTGTTCAAAAAATTATTGTAAAAAATATCACGAATAAACTTTAATTGACATTAGTCTTCTTTTCCACAAATGAGCACACAATTTACAGCTAAATAAGTGTGCTTTGTATGCTCATTAAATGTGAAAAAATCAATATGTTAGACTATTTATTAGTATTTAATATGAATATATTTTCTCTAATTTTGATAATGATTCGTTAATTGATGTAAAAGTACGGTTCTGCGCTAATTATCTTTTCAGGGGATAATGTCATCTCCATTCTAATTCCGTAGCTTTTAAGGGGTTTTTCTTTTTTAATATTTTTAATTAGTTCTTTGTCGTCATCTACCTTTTTAAGATCCGTTTCGTATTTGGCTGTAATTTTCACTATATTTTTATCCGTAGTATCTATTTTATAAAGAATATTAGTATTTATTGAGCTATACTCTATAAGACGATTTTCTGCGTTCATGAGATGTAAATAAGGATCGGCAAAAATAGTTTGGTTTGCAAAAGAAGAAATGATTTGCAGTTTTTTATGATCTTTAGAGAACATTTGTGTAAGTTTGCTTAACATTTTTTCTGGCTCTTCTTTTAGGAGTATCTTATCATTGATGACGTATTTGGCACGATTTATGTCAAGCTTAAATTGTTTGTCTAATTTTAAAGAATCTAATTCTCTAAAATGTTTAAACATTAATTTCATTCCTTCATTTAGTTGCACACGTTCAGCTTGTGAAAAATTTCCATGACTCCATTTTGTATCTTTGGGTAGCTTAAGTATATTTTCGAAGTATTTTGAAGGTGCGGACTTAATTGCATATGGCAAGATATGTTTATTACTTGCAGTCAATTTTCCTGCCAATTTTCCTCCTTTTTTATACATATATTTGCCAAGTTGATAGGTACCTTCTACGCCTGGATCTAATGCGCGTACAACCGATTTTGCAAGATTTTTGGCATGACGTTTTGTCGTGTTATTTGCTGCTTGTGAAATGGAATGTTCCGCAGTGGTTTTCGTCGCGGTTCCCCCCAATCCTTCAGCAGCTACTTTTATGGGTTTAAAGATGGTTTCGCTTTCTTTTATTGCTGTTTCGGTAGAGATAGTTCCGGTTTTTGCTATTGCTTCAGAGGTGGCAGTAGCTCCGGTTTTTGCTATTACTTCAGACGTGGCGGCGACGACGGCGGCTCCAGTTTTTGCTATTGCTTCAGAGGTGGCAGTAGCTCCGGTTTTTGCTATTGCTTCAGATGTGGCGGCGGCGACGGCGGCGGCGGCTCCAGTTTTTGCTATTACTTCAGCTGTGGTAGCTCCCGCTTTTATAGCAGCACCGCCTCCTCGTATTAAAGATCCTGCTAATTTAGCACTGACTCCTAAAACGGGTATCACTGTTAATACGTCAGTAACAATTCCGAATATTCCCCATCCGATTTCTCCATTTTTGAATGAACGGATAGTTCCGTAAATAGGAATAGAGCTTAGCCCGACCTCTTTCGCAACATGAAAAAATGTAGACATATTTTCGACTGGTTTAATATTGGATACGCTTTTAAGGTTTGTATTATGAATACTCCCCTTTTCAATTATATGATGTGGCTTGTTATTATATTCTTTTGTAGAAAGTGTATTTATTTCTGAAATATTCATAGTAATAATTCCTGTAAATGTAAATTAAAAATAATTTATTTTAATATGTATTATATACAAATTATACGAAAATAATTATTTATATATAAATATAATTTATTTAAATTTTAAATTTGGTTTATTTTTTAGCAATAAAATGTAATTAATACTTGATGTTTATTTGAATTGTCATGTATTAAAAAATACATAAAAACTATTTATAGAATAGTTATCAATTGTTTGTATTAATAATATTGAAATATATTTAATATTATTAATAATAGTTAATTATAGACATATTTTTAAATATACCCATATAAGAGTAAGAATATATTTAATCAGATAATATGATTGATAAGTTAAGGGGGGGGGCGTTTCTCTGTAGATATTGATGATTACTTTAACTCCATATTATAGTATGATATTGTATAAGATAATCTCTTTGAGATTACACAAATTATGTTTCATATTTTGTGATAAGTTAAAGATTGCCATTTGTTAAATTATTAAGTTATAAAGGGCATTTACATATCTTGCGATATATCTAGATTTTTTATCTTGATATATAAATGCTGTTTTATATGTGACATATCTTTCCCATATACCTTCTCGGGTAAATGTATAAATGAGTTGATTTTTTGCAATCACCTTGGAATATTTGTTGATATTTTATACTATATTAGCTGTATCTCTCTAGGAGAATTTTCTTTTAATTTACTATAAAGTTAGATGTTTTTTGTGGTTGTAAAGTTTACAAGTCATTAAGAAATTACTTCCTAGAGGATATAGCCTTATGATTATATTGTGATCTGATGCAATATATTGAATTGTATGAATTATAACATTTTTAGAAGCATTTTCTGCTTTGTGGCTTGTGTTAATATGCGTTTATCATTGATGGTTTTTATTGGGAAGATTTGTTGCTTTCGTGTAATCCCTGATATTGTGAGTTATGATTACTACGACGTTTTTTCTTTACATTGCTAAAAATCCTGTTGATTTAGTGCTTAATACTACATCGGAAACTATACTAATTGGATTCCAGCAATAATGCCCAATATTATTACCCATACGGCTTCTCCGTGTTAGAATACTTGCATAGTTTCATAAATAATTATTGTGTTTACTAAAGCTTCGTGTGCTGGTTATTAGCAGTAAAATTTTCGCTTGCTTTTTAATAGAATACCTTATTGTTGCTATTTTTATTAGAGATAGCCTTTTTTTCTATGTAATGATATGTATCATTTATGGAAGTTGTATTTACATATATGATGTTAATAGTAATAATAATAATAATGGTATTATACATATAATTATTGTATCTATTTTTTAGGTAAATTATACGCCATTACTTATTTTCCTTTAACATTAATTATAACCTACCACTACTATGAATTTTGTGTAGTTTGATACAATGTTATCATCTTAATTATAGTAATATGAATAATTAAATTCTGGTATTGTATTTGTAGAAATAATTGTGCTGACTTTAACACCAAAATTATTATAATTAATGTTGGGGGAGCCGTCTGCTTGCACAAACTTTGATTCATATTTAGCGATAAATGCTAACTTGCCATTTGCTAATGTATTTATTTTATAAGAAGTTTTACCATTTGTTGCTACATATCTGAAATGATTACTTGGATCTATAGGTGGTATTTTATGTGTGAAAGGTTTGTCGAAAATACCTTCGTGTGCGAAAGCAGAAATGAGTTGAATCTGCTTAAAGTCATTGGGAAATATTTTTCGCAGATTGTGTAATATACCATCTAGATTATCTGAAATTATGTTTTGTCCATTTACAATAAATTCTGATGCTTTGCTTGCATCAAACAGTTGTTTGTATACTTTATCTGACTCTAACATTCTAAATTCATAAAAGAAGCAACGGCTCAGTTTATATAAATGAAGATTGTCAACTACTGATAGTTTATGCCACGTAGGTTCATTTGTAGCGGTAGTATTTGCTGTTGATGATTCTGCGATTGTAAGATTATCAACTTCTGTTAATATGTCGTTTCTTCCACTTATTATTTCGGCTACTAAGACTATACTACTAACAATAGCTTTACATCCTTGTATTAAAAATCCTTCTAATTTATCACCTAGTGCCATGATATGTATCAATGTTAGAATGTCAGCAATAATTCCGAACAATCCATATAAAGTATTTCCTTTTTTAAATGCCTGAATTGATCCATAAATAGGAATCATGCTCGTAAATACCTCTTTTGCTATGTAAAAGATATTGCTAGAAAAAAATAATCCGATTGATCTAATATATATATCCCTATAAGTGGCATTACCAATTATACTGCTTTTTTCTATATTATGAGAGATATTGTTATTTTCTGCTTGTATAGAGAAAGAGGATAATAGTTCACCATCATCGGCTTTTGAGTTGTCTATATTTGAAATACTCATATTAAAAATTCCATAAAATATAAATTAAAATTATTTATCATATTATATACAATTTTTAGATAAAATTATAATTTATATAAAAATATAGTTTATTATTATTATAACTTATATTTACTTTTTGATAATAATTCGTAACAAATTCTATTTAATATTTGTTTTAAAAATGTTTTATTGGTATATTATGCGTTTTACATATACCTTGAAAGAATACATATATTTCACAAATAATGCTTGCTTTAGTGAGAAATATGTATGCAAAAATGTATTTTTCAGGTGTTTTTATGTGCAGTAAATCCAATTTCGCGCAATGCTGCGGCATCACGGGCTGATACATCCGGATATTCTAAATCTGAGCCAACGTCTGGAGTAATACGCCAAGATCTAGCGCATTTTTTACCTACAGCTAAGTCGCACTGAACACGAACTTCAGGAATATCTGGAAGGTAAAATGCACTTGAAGGTCCTTTTTCATTCATCACTGTTATCCCTGATGTTATGCAAATTTCAGCAAGATCTTGACCTTGTAATGCAGAAATCAAAGATGAATCTGTAGTATAAACTTTAGGAAAGGCCTCAAGAGATGAGCCAATATATTTCGATTCTCTTACAACCTCTAGCGCAGATATGACAACTTTACGCAACTTAAGGATTTTTTTCCATTTTTCCGATAGCTTAACATCTTCCCATTCCTGAGCAATCGTGGGAAATTGTTTAAGATGTACCGATAGATCATCTGGATTTAGGGAAGTCCAGGCCTCTTCCGCAGTGAATGGGAGCATGGGAGCTATCCAAATCACAACACATTCAAATAATTTTCGTATTACCGCAATGCTAGAAAGACGTTTTATACTAGAAGGAGGATCGCAATAAAGAGAATCTTTGCGTATATCAAAATAAAAAGATGACAATTCTATGTTTAAAAAATCCATTATGCTACGAATGATGATCTTAAATTTAAAGTTATCATATCCTTCGCGTATGACCTTATCCAGTTCGGTTATCCTGTGTAGTATTAATCTTTCAAGTTCAGGCATATCGGAAATGGACACTTCCTGTCCATTGTCGTGGTGCAATACTCCTAACATCCAGCGAATTGTATTCCGCAGTTTACGATATGCGTCAATGTTGGTTTGAATAATATTATTACCAAGACGTTGATCATCGTTATAGTCGGAATTTACTGCCCAAAAACGCAGGATATCTACTCCTGATTTAGAAATAATATCATTAGGAGAAATAACATTTCCTTTGGATTTAGACATTTTTTCGCCTTTTTCATCGACAACAAATCCATGGGTGATGATTGACTTAAAAGGTGTAGATTTACGTGTGGCACATCCCTCCAATAAAGAATGCTGAAACCATCCGCGATGCTGATCCGAGCCTTCTAAATATATGTCTGCGGGATAAGCTAAATCTTTATTATTTTCCAGTACAAATGAATGTGTAGTAGCTGAATCAAACCAGACGTCTAGGATATCTTGTGATTGTATCCAAGATTCCGATTTTCTTTTTCCAAGAAATAAATCTCGCGCGTTTTCGGAAAACCATGCATCTGATCCTTGGGTTTTAAATGTTTCAATAATGCGATTGTTTACTGATTCATCAACAAGGATTTCCCCTTTGGTATTAAAAAATAAACAAACAGGAGTCCCCCAAGCTCTTTGACGTGATAAAACCCAATCAGGGCGTTTTTCGACCATATATCGTAGACGATCCTTCCCCGATGGAGGAAAAAATCGTATTTGATCAATAGCGGAAAGAGCACGAGAGCGAATAGTTGATTTATCTCCTAGATCTTTATCCATATGCATAAACCATTGAGCTATATTTCTAAATATCACGGGTTGCTTTGATCTCCAAGAATGGGGATATGAATGTTTTATATTGCTTCTATTAAGAAGAGCGTGAGCGTTTATCAAGGCGGAAATCACCTCGTCATTTGCACTGCCTTTTTCTCCATCGTCATTCAGAACTCGAACGCCAGAAAAACCTGGAGCTTCAACTGTATAAAACCCCTTTGCATCTACAGATAAGGGAACTCGTGTATCAATTGAATTCTTCGCCAGTATATCTTTTGCTCCAATCCAAGCAACAAAATCTTCATTTCCGTGACCTGGTGCTATATGTACGAATCCTGTCCCGCAATCATTAGAAACGTAATCAGCATCAATTAATGGGACTGAAAAATCATAACCAAGTTTTTTTAACGGATGGCAACAAATGATTTTTCTTAAATCTTCGTCTTTTACATCACAAACCAATTCAATTGTTAGGCTGTTTTTTTCTGCCGTTTCTTTTGCCAATGCTTTAGACAAAATAATTTTCCGGTCCAGATTAAATTCATATTGTCCATCTGATTGAAGTATTTTATAAAGCCCATACTGATATTTTGATGAAAAGGCTATGGCTCTATTTCCAGGAATTGTCCATGGTGTTGTTGTCCAAATTATGACTTGCGAGTCGCTTAAATAATCCGGAGCCGATTCTACTTGAAACCCGACCCAGATAGAATCGCTAATAATATCATGATATTCAATCTCTGCCTCTGCTAATGTGGTCTGTTCTGCCACGGACCACATAACAGGTTTTGTCCCGCGATATATTTGGTTTGTTTTGGCTAGTTTTAGAAGCTCAGATGCTATCTGTGCTTCTGACTCGTTGTCCATAGTAGTATAGGGATTTTTAAAATTACCTCCGATTCCTAATCTTTTGAATTCTTCTGATTGAATCTTAATCCACTTAGAGGCAAAATTACGACATTCTTTACGAAAGGCTACAACTGGAACATCACTTTTATTTTTACCTTTTTCGATGTATTCCGTTTCTATTTTCCATTCAATTGGAAGTCCATGACAATCCCATCCTGGCACGTAATTAGCATTAAAACCTCTCATTTGGAAAGATCGTACCACAACATCTTTCAATATCTTGTTTAAAGCATGGCCCATGTGAATGTGGCCATTAGCATATGGAGGGCCATCATGTAATATAAACTTTTTGTGCTTGGATGAGTTATTACGCAGTTTTTCAAATAAGTTAATCTTTTCCCAATATTCAAGTATAGCAGGTTCTTTTGTTTGCAATTCTGCACGCATGGGGAAACTTGTTTTAGGCAAGTATAAAGTTTTAGAGTAATTGGTTTTTTTTTGGGTATTCATAGCCAACTCATTTCAATCAAAGAATGTATACAAAACATATAACCCTTCCTTTCTAGCAAACTGTCGGGGAAAATCTATATTTATTGTAATATTTTCATATCTTTTATTACATAAAATTCACATTAACACTATTGTGAACTTGTATACTCACTGACTCGCCCATAATATTTTCGCCATCCACTCTATATCAGCAACATCAACAGTATCTACAGGATAACAACAGTTTAATGACATAAGATCTACAGATTCATCTCTGCGATTTATTAAAACCTTTGCAACTATATCGCCTTCACGAGGTTTTATTAACACACGGTCACCACAATTTACTTGTATAAGTGCATTCAAAATCAGGATATCGTCCTTTCGATATAGAGGCAACATACTGGTGTCTTGTATTTGAATCGCATATATCCCATCATGCGGGGATCTAATTTCAGGCACTCCTACAGTATTCCATTTGTTTCTTATAGGGAATCCTCCACTATCAAAAAAACCTCCTGAGCTATCTTGTGGAAAATCCAAGAGGGGTATTTCCTTTTCTTGCCTTTCATTAGATGGTTGAACTGTATATATATGTTCAAGGAATTGAAAGACTGTTTCATTGGTGGCTTCTAATATTTTTGCGATTGATTCGGTTGAAGGCCATCTGTTTCGCCCCTCAGATCCTAATCTTTTGGATTTGTTAAAGGAAGTAGGATCTAATCCTGCTTTGCGTGCAAGACCTGAGGTGGTCAGGTTATGGCGGACTGCCATTCTATCTATTGCTTCCCAGATCTTTTCATGTGACAATTTGGTCATAATTATCAAGGCCTTGTATTTATATTTTTTTAGATAAAAAATTTACTTCGCTGAAATACTGCTTTTCACGTAATAAAAATCATCTTATAATCCGCTTCTCATTATTATGAAATAAACTGAGATTTGGCACGATATTATTTTATAGTAACAATATTTAACAACATGCAGAGATTGCATTGTGTTCAGAAAAAAAGGGCAGTGCTTTATCTTCAATTAATTGAATAGTAAAGTTAAAAGTGAGAAAATGTATAAACATCGTATTCAATCATCCTAAATATAATATCTAAAATCTCCATTTAGAATTTTAATATTTCTAAATGAATAGGGTATGTCTTTCAAAAAAAACGCAGAATCAGCTTCATGCGTTCAATTATTAATATTTATGTTAGTGAATATCAATGATATTTGTGTTGAGCGAATATCAATGCGATTTCTGGTAAACATTTTTTTAAATACACTTTTAATATTTCCTTTTTCAATTTGGTAAGTCTTATAACAATTCTGTGCAAATTTGTATAATATATTTTTGAGGCTAAATTATATTTTTTTACATTTTGTCTGTGGTTGAATATTTGATTTTATGTCAACAATTTTTGATGTTGGTAGGATTATTAATACTATAATTTTATAGTTGAAGATTTATGATGGATTTAAAATATATATACTTGTGTTCACACTTTTCATTTTATAGTTACATACGTTGTGAATTTAGTGTTTTATAAACGATCTAAATTATGGTATGGCGTTGACATTTATTTACCTATTCTGCGATATTTGAATTAATGTAGATATTAGTATAGTAGCATTTAAGACATTGTTCGTGCTATCGTATTAAGGGTGCCTTTTTATGATTCGTGGTATTTTGTTGTTCGTTTTTCTTGGGGCTATGAGTTTTAATTCAAGTATTTCTTTAGCTAGCTTCCGAGTTTGTAATAATAGCGAGTATTTAATTGGAGTTGCTATAGGTCAACCCTCTCCTAAAGGGGGGTGGATGACACAAGGATGGTGGCAAATTCCTGCCAAATCTTGTGAAACCATTTTGAAGGGTGCCTTGGAAGCACAATATTACTATTTGTATGCTGAGGAGATTGTTCATGGCGCGCACTGGGTTGGTCATGTCCAAATGTGCGTTGGACAAGATGAATTTAAAATTATGGGTATAAATGATTGTTATGCCCGTGGTTATCTTAAGGTTGGATTTAATGAATACGACACGGGACAACTTGAAAGTTGGACAGTTCATTTATCTAACCCTGCACCAGAATAAGGATTTAATATGTCAAGCCTGCGCAAAATTAAAATTATTTCCACATTGGGGCCTGCTTCTTGTTCCGAGGATGTGATTCGCCGTTTGCATGAAGAGGGAGTGAATGTATTTCGTATAAATATGAGTCATACTAGTCATGATATGATGTACGATCTCATCAAAAATATTCGTTCTGTAGAGCTGCATTCCGGATATCCGATAGGTATTTTGATAGATTTACAAGGACCTAAGTTTCGTGTTGGCAAATTTGCAAATGCTAGTGTTTGTCTGAAAGTTGGACAGATTTTCACTTTAGATGATGATGATTCTCCTGGTGATTCTAATCGTGTTTTCTTACCTCATCCAGAGGTTTTTGAATCTGTGAATTCAGGGGATAGATTGCTAATTGATGATGGCAGATTAAATCTATGTGTACAGGAAACAGGTAAAAATTTCATAAAATGTAAAGTGGTTTCGGGGACGTATATTTCTGATCGCAAAGGGATTTCGTTTCCAGATACTTTTTTAGCGACACAGGCATTGACTAAAAAAGATCGTGATGATCTGGATGCTGCTTTAAAAACTTCCGAGATAGATTGGGTAGCTCTATCTTTTATTCAATCAGTTGATGATCTACAAGAAATTCGCGGAATTGTTTCGCAACAAAAAGTAGGTTTAATGTCAAAGATAGAAAAATCACGTGCTATTGAATTTGCAGCAGAAATAATTCAATTATCAGACGCTGTTATGGTCGCTCGGGGCGATCTTGGTGTGGAAGTGCCTCTTGAATCTGTTCCAGGAATTCAGAAAAAATTGATTCGTATTGCACGTCAATTAGGAAAGCCTATTGTTATTGCAACTCAGATGCTTGAATCGATGATTTCATCTCCTGTTCCGACTCGTGCTGAGGTTTCTGATGTGGCAAATGCAGTATTTGAAGAAGCTGATGCTATTATGCTTTCGGCAGAAACTGCATCTGGCTCTTATCCCATCGATTCCGTAAAAACTATGGCGTTAGTTGCATCTTCTGCTGAGAGCGATCCTACTTGGCTGGAAATGAGATCTATTCGTAGAATTGAACCGAATGAAACAGGCGCAGATGTCATATCAGCTTCCGCTCGCCAAATAGCGGAGAAACTTCGTTTATCCGCCATTGTGTGCTATACTGCATCTGGAGAAACAGGATTGCGAACTGCGCGTGAACGCCCGAAAACAGGTGTGTTGGTGGCATTATCTCCAGTTATTAGGACTGCACGTAGATTATCTCTCGTATGGGGAATTAACTGTGTGGTTACTGAGGATGCTTTTGATTTGGACGATATGGTTAATCGTGCTTGTCGTATTGTCGTTGAACATGGATTTGGGAAGCCAGGGGATCGTATAATAATTTCTGCAGGACTACCATTGAGAACACCTGGTTCAACTAATATGTTGCGAATCGTCTATATAGGAGCGGATGGCTTGAGTGGTGTTTGAAAAATTTGTTCGAAAAATTATTCTGTATTAATTAGTTATAAGTTAGGAAGTGATAACGGCTGTTTTATATGACTTAAAAATCTCTATATAATCTATATAGACGTCTATTAATCGCCTGAGTAAGTATGAAACTGGATTTTATCTATTATAGCTATTTTCATTTTCTATAGTGCGGATGATTATTATAATCAAGGATATATAAAAAAATTGAAAACAAGGTGCCTACGAACTACTGAATGTTTATAATATATAGATGTAGGCGTTTTGAATCCATATTATGCTAAGTGTGTTTTATCCATTCAAAAGAGACAAGATTAACCTGTCTATTGCCTTGTGAACATGATTTAAGCATTTTATGTCCTACAACTTAGAACATAAAGCATCGTGATACCTAAAATGATTACATTATTTCTGTTGGCTTTTGCCAAAGAGCTTTTTTAATAGAGAAGGTCAACCTAGTATTACTGTGAAATACCAATACCTATACTATATCTTTGAGATAATAAATATCTAAAACAACCAAAGTCGTTTAATTTGATCTTGAATAAGACAAATAGCAAACATATCTGAAAATGCTATTAATATTTTATTTGAAGATACAACTATATTTATTATCTCAATTTATTGATATAGTAAAATAATATTTAATTAGTTGTCAAATCCATGAAACTTGAAGAATTTCATAAGTTTTTTGTCCTCCTGGAGCATTAACTTCTATGGTATCTCCAACTTCTTTGTTCATGAGAGCCCTTGCAATTGGGGCAGATAGAGATATAAGCCCAGACCGCACATCAGCCTCTTGATCTCCAACAATTTGGTAGTTTTTTCTTTCACCTGAATTGTTTTCTACAATCTCAACGGTAGCTCCAAATGATACTTTTGATCCTGACATTTTTGATAAATCAATGACTTCAGCACGTGCTATGATATTTTCAAGCTCTCCTAATCTTCCTTCATTAATGTTTTGCGCTTCTTTTGCTGCATGGTACTCAGAATTTTCTGAAAGATCGCCATATGATCGAGCTTCTGATATAGCTTTGATAATTTTAGGACGCTCCTCCTGTTGTCTCCAACGTAATTCTTGCTGTATCTTGGCAAAACCCTTAGGAGTCATAGGAACTTTTTCTACCATGGTTATATCCTCGCAATAAAAATGCCATCTACACAAAATAGGCATATGTGAATTACAACATTATCTTAGCAAAATTATCCAAATCTATATTATGACATAGTTAGGACGTGTTGTTTGTTGACAGTAAGTTTAATCTTTTTTCTAAAAAATACAATTATATGGTAAATAATTAAAACACATAATCATTGATTAATGATAGCTTTGAAGAGTATAAACTTCAAGCCCATCTTCTTTTAGCGCCCGAATCGCTTGTGTCGCCGCTTCTGCTCCCGCTATGGTGGTATAATATGGTATTTTTCTAATCAAAGTAGCTCTCCTGAGAGATTTAGAATCCTCTATGGCCTTACTTCCTTCGGTTGTATTAATTACTAAATGAACCTGTCTATTACTAATAGCATCTTCAATGTGAGGTCTTCCTTCTAGCACCTTATTGATTTTATTCGTTTCCAGTCCATGAGAAAATAAATAACGAGCAGTTCCGTCAGTCGCCATAATTTTAAAACCTAAAGTTTTGAGTAGTTTTATTATTGGAACCACACTTTTTTTATCTTCATCTCTAACAGAAACAAAAACGGTCCCTTCACGTGGAAGATCAACTCCAGCACCTAATTGTGATTTTGCGAATGCTAATGGAAAGTCACGATCAATTCCGATCACTTCTCCAGTTGAGAGCATTTCAGGTCCGAGTAGGATATCAACTTCAGGAAAACGATTAAAAGGAAATACCGATTCCTTAACTGCAAAATGCTTTATTTTATACATATCAGGTTTTTTCCCATACACGGCTATAGCGTCATCAAAATTCTCGCCGGCTATAATACGAGCAGCAACTTTTGCGATTGGAAATCCAATAGTTTTTGCGACAAAAGGAACAGTACGTGATGCGCGGGGGTTGACTTCTAAAACGTAAATAATCCCATCTTTGAGAGCATATTGAACGTTGATTAAGCCTATAACATTTAACGATTTAGCTAAAGATTTAGTATGAAGTATTATCTCATCCATGAGCTGTTTTGATAGTGATCTAGGAGGTATTGAACAAGCAGAATCACCAGAGTGAATCCCTGCTTGTTCAATATGTTCCATTATACCTACCACTAAAATTTGATCATTTTGGCATAATGCATCTACGTCTATTTCAGTAGCGCCAGATAAGTAGCTATCAAACAATAGGGGATTCTTCCCTAAAAGAGTATTTATTTGTCCAGTTTTGTCATTTGGATACTGTCGTTTGATTTCTTCTGAGACGAGTCCTGGCACTGTTTCAAGAAGATAATCTTGCAACATATTTTCAGAATGGACAACTTGCATAGCTCTTCCGCCTAAAACATAAGAAGGGCGAATCAAAATAGGAAACCCGATCTCACATGCGACTAAGCGTGCTTGCTCTACCGAATAGGATATGCCGTTTTTAGGTTGAGTCAAATTTAATTTAATTAATAATTTTTGAAAACGATCACGATCTTCGGCTAAGTCTATCGAATCTGGTTGTGTTCCTAGGATAGGAATTTTGTTTTTTTCTAGTGTTTTTGCAATTTTTAATGGGGTTTGTCCTCCAAATTGTACTATTACACCTATCAACTCTCCTTTTTGTTGCTCTAGATACAAGATTTCAAGAACGTCTTCTTCAGTTAATGGTTCGAAATATAATCTGTCAGCAATATCATAGTCTGTTGATACGGTTTCGGGATTGCAGTTGATCATAATTGTTTCAAAGCCTGCCTCTTTCAAAGCAAAAGCAGCATGACAACAGCAATAGTCAAATTCGATACCTTGTCCAATTCGATTTGGGCCACTTCCAAGGATGACAACTTTCTTGCGATCGGAAATTTTATCTTCAGATATAGCTTGGCTAACAAATGGTTTTTCATAAGTGGAATACATATAAGACGTTGGAGAACAAAACTCTCCTGCACAGGTATCAATGCACTTGAAAACAGGATGTATATTCAGTTCATTTCGTATTTCTCTTACTTCGGATGCGCTTTTCCCAGATAATATCGCCAGCCTAGAATCAGAAAACCCCATTGCCTTGAGCTCATGTAGATTTTGGAAATCTGTTGGAATTCCGTATTTGCAAATTCTATGTTCCATATCAACAATCATTTTAATTTGTTGAATGAACCAAGGATCAATATTGCATCCTTGATGAGCTTCTTCTACCGTCATACCCAAACGTAAGGCTTGTGCTACCATGCGAATTCTATCTTGGGAAGGTCTGCTAATGGCAGATCGGATTGCATTTATATCATATGGGGAATTTATCAATGGTATTTCTATATCATCTAATCCGCTTAGACCATCTTCAAGTCCGCGTAGTGCTTTTTGTAGGGACTCAGCAAAACTTCGTCCTATAGCCATAACCTCACCAACAGATTTCATTGAAGTAGTTAATGCTGTATCAGCTCCTGGGAATTTTTCAAAAGCAAATCTTGGTATTTTTGTTACAATATAATCAATAGAGGGTTCAAATGAGGCGGGAATTTTATTTCCGGTAATATCATTTCCAAGTTCGTCCAAGGTGTAGCCGACAGCCAGCTTTGCTGATATTTTTGCAATAGGAAATCCTGTTGCCTTAGAAGCAAGAGCTGAAGAACGAGATACTCTGGGATTCATTTCTATAACCACGAGTCTTCCGTCTTTTGGATTGACGGCAAATTGCACATTTGCCCCTCCAGTTTCCACACCTATTTCTCGGAGAACTGCGACTGCAGCATTTCGCATTAACTGGTATTCTTTGTCAGTTAAGGTTAAGGCTGGTGCAACGGTAATTGAATCTCCAGTGTGGACTCCCATCGGGTCAATGTTTTCAATTGAACATACGACGATACAATTATCTTTTCTGTCGCGAATCATCTCAAATTCGTATTCTTTCCAACCGACTATAGACTCTTCTATTAGAACTTCGGTGGTTGGAGAGGCATGTAGCCCACTTTCAATTATTTCAAAAAATTCTGAATTATTATAAGCTATCCCGCCACCTGTGCCGCCAAGAGTGAAAGATGGCCTTATAATTAGGGGTAATCCTATTTCGTCAAGAGCGCGCACAGATATTGCCATAGCATGACATACATAACGGTGTTTTCTATCGTTTTCTTCAAGATTCCACTTAATTTCTAACTTGTCTAATGCGTCGTCAAGTTCTTTTCCAGAAAGATTATCTATGATATTTTCTCGTTCTATTTCATATCGCTTGCGATCTTGATCCTTAATATCAGTTGCATTTGCAAGAATTGATTTTGGTGTTGTAAGAAAAATTTTTTTCATTGCTTTTCTGAACAGAGCTCTGTCTTCAGCTTTATCAATAGCCTCCGGCTTGGCACCAATCATTTCAACTCCATAACGATCAAGAATCCCCATTCTCTTTAATGCAAGGGCTGTGTTGAGAGCGGTCTGTCCCCCCATCGTTGGTAATAGTGCGTCAGGACGTTCTTTCGCTATGATTTTTGATATAACTTCTGGAGTAATAGGTTCCGTATAAGTAGCATCTGCCAAATCTGGGTCAGTCATGATTGTGGCTGGATTAGAGTTGACAAGTATAATTCGATATCCTTCTTCTCTGAGCGCTTTACAGGCTTGGGTACCAGAGTAGTCAAATTCGCATGCCTGTCCAATCATAATCGGACCTGCTCCTATTATGAGGATAGATTTAATATCTTGACGTTTGGGCATTTAATTTCTCTATTATCACTTATAGTTATTTCTTGATCACAATTTATTATTCTGATTTTACATATAGCTTCTAATTACAGCAAATATGAGATGTAGGCAACCAATTAGTTGTTTTCATTAGCTATTTTTAAATAGTTCTTAGGGTTATGGTCAGTGCTAACGAATACCATAACACTACTATACTAGATATTGGAGAACAATATAATTTTTTTGGTTAACCTCTATCTTTTATGACATATCTATAATTTACTTTGATCTATGATTGAAACTACATGCACTTTAATGGAAAATATCTTGCTTTTTGCCTGTGATTTTAATGTAATGCCTGATAAACATACAACAATTGAAATGTAATTACGATCATATATTATTTCGTATCAATATGTATACGGTAATGGCAATACAACGAAATGCACGAATCATAATGTATTAAAACTGTCCGCATGCACTTCGAAAACGAAAAACACTCTCTTTTACCCCGTAATCTAAAGCAGTTGCAGTAAATGCATGACCTACTGAAATTTCGGCAATATAAGGAATCTCATGTATCAAAGGAGGTATGTTTTGTATTGTAAGGTCATGACCAGCATTGACTTTGAAAAGCAAGTCTTGTGCAATACGGGCTGTAAGACTTAATTTTTTTAAGCAGACAATTTCTTTTTCAGGATCGCTGTGACATGCTCCATAAGGCCCAGTATAAAGTTCAATGCGATCGGCTCCAGTTTGTTGGGCTATTTTTAGAGGATATTCTTTTCCATCACTATCAGCAAAAAGGGATACTCTAGATCCCGCAGTATCATGCAATTTGGTTACAGCTTCCGTAAGCAATTTTTTGTTGCTAATAAAATCCCATCCATGGTCAGAAGTTAGTTGATGGGGTGCATCTGGAACAAGTGTCACTTGTTCAGGTTTGTAATATTCGCATAATGAAAGGAAGCTTTCGCTGGGATATCCTTCCATGTTCAACTCTGCTTTTGGAAATTCTTCTTCAATCAGCTGACGAAGTTTAGGTAAGTCTTCGAAACGAATATGACGTTGATCTGGGCGTGGATGTACTGTTAACCCAGAAGCTCCAGATTGAAGGGCGATCCTTCCTATATGTACTAAATTTGGCCATGGAAGATTGCGACGATTTCGAATCATGGCTACAGCATTAAGATTGATAGATACATTTGTAGGCATGGCTTCCATCCACAAAATTTTAATTTTCACTTTGAATATACAATAATATTCCGATAAATAGAAAAATATTTTTGAATTTCTAGCTTTGATTTATTAATCTTTAATTAAAATGTATAAACAATAGTTTATAAATGTTACGATATGCAACTATAGTTGGTAATTAAAAGTTATTTGGGTACTAGACAGATTTTTTATGCTCTGGTATTATTCATTAGTTATGTATTTTATTAGCTTATTCATCGCCTTTAAGGTGATTTTTTCAAAGGAGTGAGATATCCGAAGTGTATGTATTGGTGCGTGACAATAATGTTGAACAGGCTTTGCGTGTCCTGAAAAAGAAAATGCAGGGTGAGGGTGTGTTGCGTGAATTAAAAATGCGTGATCACTACGAGAAGCCATCGCAGAGGCGTGTACGCTTGAAATGTGAGGCAATTCGTAGAAATAGAAAATTGATACGTAAGCTTGCCCAGCGTGAGGGAGCTCCTGTATCTAGATTTCGTAAACATAGGTAATAGATCTATTGAGGGAGTGATGCGAGTTGTCTTTCCATAATTGGTCTAAGGTATTCGTACTTTTTGAGTGTAAAAGTGAGTTTTTGAAGTATGCAAAATCTATAGTAGGACTAACTTCTCGGTTTGTTGTTGTGTTTTGCGTGTTGCACTCAATGACAGGATGCATGTTTAATCTAAATGAGATTATCAATAGGCGGTTAGATATTGATTCTCTTACTAGCATCATACGATCTTATCCTAATGATCCTGAGGGATATAATGTTAGGGGAGTGATTTATGGGAGGTACGGCGACTTTGAGAAAGCCTTGCAAGATTTTCAAACTGCTTTAAATTTAAATCCGATGTATTACAAAGCATATGTGAATCGTGCTTCAATACTTTGTAAAATTGGTGATTTTGCATCAGCTCTTAGGGACTATGACTCTGCTTTGAAGATTAATCCTAACTATGGTATGGCTTATATAGGTAAAGGTGATCTTTACCGTAAAAAAGGTTATAGTAATCCTCAAAAGGCATTAGAAAATTTTAATAACGCTATACAGTTGGGAAACCCTGATGCAGGGGCTTTTCATGGTCGTGCTCTAGTATATCAAGCACTTGGAGATCATGAAAAGGCAATAGTAGATTTTTCGCAAGCTATGTCTCTATTATCTTTATCTCCAGATCATTATAATGGTCGTGGTCTTTCTTATTTAGCTATCAAAAACTATGATAGTGCTATGGAAGATTTTAAAATTGCGGCAAGTCTTGATTCAAAAATTCCTGACTCTTGGTTTAATCAGGGTCTTGCTTATGAAATACAGCAAGATTATTGCAATGCTATTGAATGTTATAAAAAATCATTGGCGATTGATTCGGGATATAGTAAGGCGAGAAATGGTATTGCTAGAGTGAGGTCTATTCTACATTCTAGTTAGCTGATCTAATAAAGTTTCAAATAGTATTTCTATAACAGAAGGGTGGTTTTTAGGATATTTTTTATCAATTCTATCCGATTTTTTATTTAATGAAAATTTTTCAGGTATTAAAATTAAAGGTATCAAGAAAACTTTTGTTACGAAGTCTTCGTTTGATATTTTAACAACATCATTACAACATATTTATATACTTCATCAGTATGATTTTTGGTGCTAATTTTTCATAAATATTTTATTTATCGTCATATTATTATGTATAAGCGTTTTTTATTTTGAACAGAATACATAATGATTTTATTTGGTAGCGCTTTTTTTATTTTCCAATAATGTGATTACATCAAAGGTATTAAAATATTTTGCCTTATCTTTTGATTCTTGTATTTGAGTACTGTAATTTATAGATTCGTTTTTTGTTGTGCAAACTTTTTCTGAAATATCAGGTACATTGTTTGATAAGTTTTGCCGATAATAATTTTTTATTATGTAATTTAGTCTTTTTCTATTGATTGTGTTGGAAAATCCCGTTGATAGCAATTTTTCAGATATATGGTTACGCAAATTTCTATTTTCTGCTCCTAAAATAACCGCAATAAATGACCTTTTATCCCTTGATGCAGATACAACGATATTAAATCCGGATGCACATGTAAATCCAGTTTTCATTCCATTTGCTCCAGGAAATATTCCAATTGCCCAGTTAGTATTGGGATACTTTTTCCCGTTTATATCTAGCCCTTTTATTTTGAAATAATGTGCATATTGAGGAAAGTCAGATTTTATTCTCTGAGATAATATAGCTATGTCACGTGCTGTTGTATAATGACCATATTCAATAACTCCATGAGAATTCGTAAAATTAGTAGCATTTAATCCTAATTTAGTTGCAGTATAGTTCATTTGTTTGACAAATTCTGCTTCTGTCTTACAAAGAGATTCAGCAATTGCAACAGCTATATCATTTGCTGACTTTACAATAAGTATTTTTAAGGCGTTGTCCAGAGAGATGATACTTCCTTGTTTCAAGGTGCTACTTGCTGGCGGTTTTCTAGTTGCGTTTTTACTAATAAAAATAGGTGTATTTAGATTTAGTTTGACTTGTTGTTTCTCAAGTAAAGAAAAAACAACATAAGTGGTCATTAACTTGGTTAGAGATGCGGGATTCCACGGATAATCGGGATAATTTTCTTCAATCACGTTTCCAGTATTTGTATCTAGTAATATATAATAGGGAAAAATGTTTGTCTCTTTAGCAAATATAAAACAATGAATTCCGCTTGATGCCAGCGCTGATATTCCTAAAAGAAAATATCGTATTCTTGAATATTTTCTCATTAACATGTTTTTTATAAATCCTTATTCTGAAAACATATTTCTACGTATCTTTTGAATCATTTTATAGTGTTAAAATGATAACAAATGCGGTAATTGAGTTGTTAATCACCCATTTCAAAAAAGTAATAATACTATATTTCTTGGTTTGCCCAATGATCAGTTCGTGTGCTACGTATGCTGTCTAGGCTCGTATTTTCTCTATCAAGAAAGCATGATAGTCCTCTAATAATACGGTTGGGTAGAGATATCCCTTCGTAAATCATTGCTGAATAAAGCTGTATTATATTAGCTCCAGCCATGATTTTTTCGATAGCATCCTGCGTAGAAGATATTCCCCCACATCCAATAATAGTCATATTTGGGCCAACACGTCGTCTCATTTTTGCAAGTATTTTTGTAGATTTTGAGAAAAGAGGAGACCCAGATAATCCTCCAGTTTTTGCATAGTTTACAGGATATCTTAATCCTTCACGGGAGACTGTAGTATTTGATATAATTAGTCCTTCTATGTTATGTGAAAGTACTTCTTTAGCTATATCATCTAACTCTTTTTCAGATAGATCTGGAGAAATTTTTAGAAAAATAGGAACTGATTTTCCTGTTTTCTCCCTTTCCTCTTCTCTTGTTTGCATCACATTGCTAAGAAGCCTTTCGAGATTTTTCCCCGTTTGAAGATTGCGCAAACCTGGGGTATTAGGTGATGAGATATTAATAGAAAAATAAGATGCAAGTGTGAAAAATTGACGAATTCCAGATACATAGTCTGATACGAAGTCGTTGCTGTTCTTGTTTGCCCCAATATTTATGCCAATAGGAGCTATTTTTTTTATTTTTGCAAGTCGTGAAAATGCTACATGATATCCTGTATTATTGAAACCAAGCTGATTTATTATTGCCTTATCATTTATTAATCGAAAAATACGTGGACGTGGGTTTCCTTCTTGTGGATTAGGAGTAATTGTTCCAATTTCTACAAAACCAAAACCTATTTTCATTAATTCTATTGGAACTTTAGCGTTTTTATCATATCCTGCTGCCATTCCTAATGGGTTAGGGAATGATATTCCATTAACTTCTACTTTGAGCCGCGGATCATTTTTTACATAGGAAGAAAATAACCCTGATTTTAAGCCAACAATTGATAAATTGTGTGCTATTTCTGGATCTAAAAGCAATAAGCTACGATATGCTAATTTAGGAAAAATGTTCAACACTACTTAATTATATCTCCAACACAAATACAAAAATTTTATACTAATATATACAATGGATTGATCCCTATAAATAACAGTTCGTAATATATAAATTACCTATATTCATAAATTATTCTATTTGGAGAATATATGTTAATATATAATACCAATCAAATTATACCAAGGCACCAAGAGAAAATGGCTTTTTGAGTATGGATACGATTCTCAGCTTCTTCAAAAACGACTGATTGGATACTATCCATAACTTCGTTGGTAACCTCTTTTCCTCGATGAGCAGGAAGGCAGTGCATAAATAACGCATCAGGATGTGCCAAGTCCATGAGTTTGGAATTTACTTGGAATGGTTGAAATATTCTTTCTTCTCTAGCCTTCGATTCTTGATTCATAGAAATCCATGTATCCGTGAAAACACAGTGTGCGTTTTTAACTGCTTGTGTAGCATCATTAAACAACATTATATGTGCTCCTTGATTTATTGCCCAGTTTAAGTATGACTTTTTAGGTTCTGATCCTATAGGGGTGGCTATATTTAATCGGTAGCCAAAAAGTGCGGCTCCTTCTATAAGAGAGTGCAACACGTTATTACCATCACCAGTCCAAGCAAAAAGTTTGTCTTTGACTGATTCACGATTTTCTTCAAAAGTCATGATATCAGCTATAATTTGGCAAGGATGAGTATCGTCGGTTAAAGCATTAATTACAGGAATTGTTGCATATTTTGCTAATTCTAATAGTCGTGAATGATCAGTTGTGCGAAATACTACAGCATCTACATAACTCGACAAAACCTTGGCCGTATCTCCTATAGTTTCAGAACGCCCAAGCTGCATTTCTACTCCTGATAAAAATATTGTATCTCCACCTAGTTGTTTCATAGCAAGGTCGCATGATAAGCGCGTGCGAGTGGATGGTTTTTCGAAAATCATCGCCAATGTTTTTCCAGCAAGAGGTTTTTTGTGCAACATGGAATCTAAGGATTTTTTATTTGTTTTTGCGTTTGCTATGATTACATGAAGATCAGATGCTGGTATATCCGATAAATCAAGAAAATGCTTTGGATACGTCATATTATGTAAAACCTTTTTTTTAATGGACTAAGGTGATAGTCCCATTTCGTTATTTGGATTAGATGATAACGTTATTGCAGCTTTTGTTATACGATCTAACCCTTCATGAATTTCTTCAGTTGTGACTGTCAGAGGGGGAAGAATGCGCACAACATTATCGCTTGCTGGAGCCACCAACATACATTCATTGCGTAGCTTCTCTGCAAGTACAGTTGGAGGAAATACAGTTTTTAAGCCGATTAGTAGTCCTTGCCCTCTCACTTCTGTAAAGATGTTCGGAAAACGATTTTGAATCAATGTGAGTCCTTCAAATAAAATTTTAGACAGTCTGCAAACATTTTCAAGAAATCCTTCGGATTTAATGATATCAAGAACCTTTTTACCCACTGCCATTGCTAAGTAATTTCCTCCATATGTAGATCCGTGTGATCCTTTTCCCATGCATTCAGCTACTTTACGTGTTGCCAAGCATGCTCCGATAGGAAAACCTCCCCCCAATCCTTTGGCAGCTGCCATAATATCTGGTGTAACATTAGCCCATTCATGAGCAAATAGTTTTCCGGTACGTCCACATCCTGTTTGAACCTCGTCAAATATGAGTAGAGCACCAATATCATTACAAATTTCTCGCAATTTTTTCAAGAATCCTATCGGAGCTTTCCGCACTCCACCTTCTCCTTGGATAGGTTCTATTAAAATTGCCGCAGTATCATTTCCAATACGTTTTTTAAGTGAGCTAAGATCGCAAAACTTAACCTGATCAAATCCGTCAACCTTGGGGGCAAATCCTTCTAAATGTTGTGATTTACCGCCCGCGGAGATTGTTGCCAAGGTGCGCCCATGAAATGCTCCTTCGAAAGTAATGATACGGTATTTATCCTTTTCCCCTGTCATATAATGGTAACGACGTGCTGTTTTAATGGCGCATTCTACTGATTCAGAGCCGGAATTGGTAAAAAAAATCTTTTCTGCAAAGGTGTTTTTTGCCAGATATTCTGAAAAAATATCTTGGGCTGTGGATTGGTAAAGGTTAGATACATGCCACAGTGATTCTGCTTGTGACTTTAGCACCGATATTAACTCTGGATGTGAGTGACCAAGGGAATTGACTGCAATTCCAGATGCAAAATCTAGGAAAGGAGTCCCGTCGTCAGAAAAAAGCCACGTTCCTTTGCCCCGTTTGAAACTAATATTGGCTCGGGTATAAGTGTCAAACAAGTATCTGCTATTGTCCATTTAATTTTTCCTATTTAGGATGTCCTTAAAATAAAGAAGATGACATATCCTTGAAATATAATATTATATTTCTTGATTACACTAATAAATCATATCTTATTTGAAAAGAAAATTGCAAAACTTATAACCATTTTAGATATTTGTCAGTTCAATTTTATTTCAAAATATTTTTTGTTGTCAGTTGACGCCTACATAAGATTAGAATAAGGTTAAAAGTTAATAATTAGTTACCAGAGATGATTCTTTGAGCGTTTGTTGTCTTGGAATTTTTCTAGAATATCCCTAGAAATTTTAGAAGGTAGGTAGATACAGATGTCCTGGACTGATGAGAGAATTGATAAGCTTAAAAAATTTTGGTCAGAAGGGCTAAGTGCTCGACAAATTGCCATTCAGCTTGGAGGGGTTACTCGTAATGCTGTTATTGGCAAGGTTCATAGACTATTTTTATCCGGTCGTGTTAAAGTTGACGAAAAGAAACAATCTTTGCCTGATAGAGGAGGTGTAAAATCAAAGGGTAGGTCTTCTAAAGTCAGGCGGTCTATGACCGTTTGTATTAGTAAATCTGGTTCGAGAAATCATGGTTCTATTGCAAATTCGAAGCAAAAATCTCGATCTGTACCAAAAGATGATGTGGATCCATGTATTGTTTTGCCTATTTCACGTTGTTTGAGATTAACAGAATTAACAGATAGAACCTGTAAATGGCCTCTAGAAGATTCTTTTGGAAAAGATTTCTCTTTTTGTGGTAGTGATGTTAACAATGATTCTCCTTATTGTGATTACCATAAAAGGCTTGCATATCAGCGGGGGCAAGATCGTCGTAAGGTGCGAGCAAACGCAAAGTGACATTGTGCTATGAAAATGTGCTAGAGGTATAACATGTGAATGTGATCATATGAGGAATTGTAGCGACACAAGAAACATTTTTATGAATTTCATTCAATGATTGATCTTTGCCTTGGGTTGCAAAAGTTATTTTATTGTCAATTAATAGGCGTTATTCAGGGCTGTTGTTTTTGAACTACATGTTGTGATATGCTAGCGGTAATTTGGATGTTGTTTTAACGTTTTTTGTTATCATATCAGCATCATAGATCTAATTTCGACAAGTGGGTTATTATGTTTATACAGACTGAGTCTACACCTAATCCCGATACCATGAAATTTATTCCAGGGCGAGTTGTTCTTCCCAATGGCACAGTTCATTTTTCTAATGCAGATGAATCTGTTATATCTCCTCTGGCATCTCGAATTTTTGCAGTTTCAGGAGTTTCGTCCGTTTATTTAGGATATGATTTTATAACTGTTGCAAAAAAAAAATGTGATTGGAGCAATCTCAGACCGCCTATTCTTGGTGTAATTATGGAACACTTTATATCTGGTGATCCTGTTATTACCGATGGTTATAGTGTAGAAGATGGTGTTAAGAATGATGTTGAGGATTGTGGTTTTGCTACAATTGATAGTGTAGTTGTAACTCGAATAAAAGATATTTTAGACAAACATGTGCGTCCTGCAGTAGCCAAAGATGGAGGCGATATAGTTTTTAAAGGATATAAAGATGGCATCGTATTTTTAACGATGATGGGATCTTGCTCGGGATGTCCTTCTGCTACTTCAACTATCAAGTATGGGGTGATGAATCTGCTAAATCATTTTGTTCCTGAAGTAAATGATATTCGTATAGTTTAAGAGTGGATGTTTTTTGTGATAGTCTTGGCACTTGATACGACAGGATCTAATTGCTCCGTTGCTGTTTACGACGGGAAAAATGATTGTATATTAGGTTCTTTTTTAAAAACTTTGGGTCGAGGGCATGCTGAACACTTGATTCAAGCTATAGATTCTGTTTTAAAAGATTCTGCGATAGATATCACTAGAATTGATCGTATTGTAACCTCATTAGGCCCAGGGTCATTTACTGGGACACGGGTATCAGTGGCTGTAGCTCGGGGTTTTTCATTGGTTTTGGATAAGCCATCCTGTGGAGTTAGTAATTTAGAAGTTTTGGCTCGTTCGCATCTGGATGTTGATTCCAATAGTCCTGTGATGGTTTTAGTGAATCTATTGTTTGAAAAGGTTTGTCTTCAGAGGTTTTCTAAAGAAGGAGTGCCTTTATCCGATCCTATTCTTTTAAATTACGGTCAGGCTCGTTGTGAAGTTGAAAGTTTTGAGGGTGAGGTAATTGGATCTGGTGTTTCTGCTATAAATGGAATTAAAGAGGAAGTTGACACCTTGCCTATTGATGTTTTGGCTAGATTAGGTCTTATAAAAAATCATATTTCTCCATCACCTATTTATTTGCGGCATTTTTAATGAAAACAGTTTACATTAGGTATATGAAGATTGTTTAGAGATATACTATTGTCCGAATGTATGATTTGTAGTTTATAAACTTTAAAATAATTTCTTTGAGAAATTAAATTTCTCAAATGAGATATTTAAGCCTATTTTTTGTTCGTATGATAGCTTAGTTCATGGTATCTTATCGTATAAATTATCTTGCTATTATAAATTATGGGTGTTCTAAATATGGTATTGCAATTAGTTGATCAAAATATCTTTCCGCAAAGATTTTTTGTTAAGAGTTATGGCTGTCAAATGAATGTATATGATTCTTTGCGTATGGAAGATATGTTTTTTGCTAAGGGATATGGACGTGCGGACTCTATAGATGATGCAGATCTTGTGGTTCTAAATACTTGTCATATACGAGAAAAAGCGGCTGAAAAAGTTTATTCATCTTTGGGAAGATTAAGAAAATTAAAGTCTAATCGTATAAAGAAGGGTAAAGACATAATAATTGTAGTAGCAGGATGTGTAGCTCAAGCTGAAGGAGAGGAAATTTTACGTCGTGTTCCTATTGTTAATATAGTAGTTGGCCCTCAGACGTATTATCGTTTGCCAGAGTTGTTAGAAAGTGTTCGTCTTGGTAAGAGAGTAGTAGAAACCGATTATTCTGTAGAAGATAAGTTTGAACGTCTTTCTATTGTTGATGGTGGTTATAATAGTAAGCGAGGAGTTTCTTCTTTTCTAACAATACAAGAAGGCTGTGATAAGTTTTGTACATTCTGTGTAGTTCCTTATACTCGCGGAGCTGAACTTTCACGATCATTGTCTCAGGTTGTTGAAGAGGCTCGTAAATTAGTTGATCAGGGTGTTCGAGAAATTACTTTGCTAGGACAGAATGTAAATGCTTGGTCTGGAAAAGATTTGTATGGACAAAAATGTAAATTTAGTGATTTGCTATATGCTTTATCTAATATTAATGGCTTAACAAGACTAAGATATACAACTAGTCATCCTAGGGATATGAATGAAAGTTTGATACAAGCGCATGGTGATTTGGATATTCTTATGCCGTATCTTCATTTACCAGTTCAATCTGGTTCAGATAAGATGTTGCAATCTATGAATAGGCGACATACTGCAAAATATTACCTACAAATAATTGATAAAATTAGATCAGTTCGTCCTAATATTGCAATTTCTAGTGATTTTATTGTTGGATTTCCTGGAGAAACAGATGATGATTTTGAAGAGACAATGAATCTTGTTGATAGAGTAGGTTATTCACAATCTTTTTCTTTTAAATATTCTCCGCGTCCTGGTACTCCAAGCGCTAATATGTTGAATCAAATTGATGATAGCGTCAAAACAGAAAGATTATTGCGTTTACAGGAAAAGCTTCGCGAACAACAAGTCTTTTTTAATAAATCTTGCGTCGGTAAAATAGTAGAAGTTCTAGTAGAAAAACAAGGAAAAAAAATTGGACAGCTTATAGGACGATCCCCATGGCTGCAATCTGTGGTATTTGATGCAAAGAATTATAATATTGGAGATATTGTTAAAATTCGCATCATAGATATTAAAACGAGTACATTGTATGGTGAGACAGTAGCATAGAACATGATCTTATTTTATAGAATAATTAGTTAGGTTTTTTTATTTAACTATGGTTTAATGTTTTTTCTATGGATATTATCAGGAAATATGTTGCAATAAATTTAATTAAAAATTTTCAATTGAGACAGTATATATTTTACATATATTGATATATGAAAGATTGATTGTTATATGGATGTGTTTTTTAGGTGGTTTTATCGTGCAACTTTGTATTGTGTTCGAATAAATTAATTATTTTATGGTGTATTTTTGTCTAGGAATGTGAAATAGATGAATTCTCCTAGGATAGATTTGCGGATTGCTGTAAAAAGCGATTATTGGAGGCAAGATATTGATTTAAATGCGTTATGTGAAAATATTTTTTCTAGAACTGTATTTTATCTTATATCCAATAAAGTGAAATATTTTTTAGATTTTATTGAAATATCTCTTGTATTTACTGATTCTAATGGGATTAAAAAAATAAATACTGAATGTCGAGGGATAAACAAGCCGACAAATGTGTTATCTTTTCCGTCTTTTTTTGCATTATCTGGTGATTGTTTAGGTCCAATGTTAGGTGATATAATTCTCGCTTATGAAGTAATAAAGAAAGAAACAAATTTATTAGAGAAGAAATTTGAAGATCATTTAACTCATATGATTGTACACGGTTTTTTACATCTATTAGGTTATGATCATGTAGATGATGATGATGCTTGTGTAATGGAAGAATTGGAAATATCTATCCTGGCTGATCTCGGGGTAAATGATCCATATGCATATTGATGTGGGAATAAAATAACTTTAAATTATGAGCGATTTTAAAACAAATTTGTCTGAGAATACGAAGATAAAAAGTAAGAAATGCGTGAGTTTATCAGCACGTAGATCTAAGATGTTTTTTGTTATTTTTTGGGGTAGTATTCTACGGATATTCCAAAAAATTTGGAAAGCAATTTCAAATCAATCAAATCAAAAGGATGATTATGCAGAGAACATAGACTATTCTGTGCTTGGGATTATATCTCCAATAGAGAAAGAACTTTTTAAGAATTTTGTGCGATTTCGTGAGACTCGCATTGACGATATTATGATTCCTCGTGCTAGCATAGATGCTGTGGATAACAATTCTACGATCTATGAAGTGATGATGTTATTTAAGAAGTTTGATAGATCTTGGATGCCTGTATACCAGGGAAGTCTGGATAATCCTAGAGGTATGGTACATATGCGCGATTTTTTAGCGCATATTGCAAGTTATTATGATGATATTAAAAACACCAATTTAAGTGTGACACTAGCTGAATCAAATCTCATAAAAGAAACTCTTTTCGTACCTTCATCTATGTTGGCATCTGATTTGCTATGTAAAATACAGGAAAGTCGTTTACACATAGCTCTTGTAATAGATGAGCACGGTGGAACAGAAGGTCTCGTTTCTTATGAAGATATAGTCGCATTTTTTATAGGGCATATAAAATCCGAACATAATAGTAGAAAAGAAATGATTTCTGCGGTTTCCGACCATACTTTTATAGTAGATGCTCGTGCTGATTTGGAAGAATTGGCAAAAGTTATGGGAAAAGATTGTAATGTATTCAAATTTGGACAGGATGTAGATAGTCTAGGGGGGCTGATTTTTTCGGTTTTAGATCGTATACCAGTTCAAGGTGAAGTTATTCGAGAAATTCCTGGATTTGAGATTCTCATAATAGATTCAGATGTTCGTTGTGTTCGTCGTGTCCGTATTAAGAATATTCTTCATTCTAATAGATAGGTCAAAACAGTGAATATTATGACTAGATTATTTTAGCGTAATTTTTCATTGTTACTTTTGTATATATTGGAGAATTTAAATTGGACAATACAGCCGGCAAAGTCATGCTTTTAGCAGGAATTAGGCGATATTTCATTGCAATCTCGGCTGGGGTTATTGGCAGTTTTGCTATGCCTCCAAGTGATTTGTTTATTGCCTCTTTTATATCTTTTACATTATTAATATGGTTGCTTGATGGTATTTCTTCGGGTACTGGAAGAGTATATTCCATAGGCAGGGTTCTATCATCTTTTGTGGTAGGATGGTCTTTTGGCATTGGATATTTTATCGCAGGTCTATGGTGGATAAAAGATATCCTAATAGAGCAAAATAGTGTCGTTTTGCCTTCGTGGGGTATTATTCTTTTATTTGTTAGCATACCCATTTTTTTTGCTATTTTTTATGGAATAGCTACGTCTTTATCTTCATTTTTATGGTATGACGGTGTAGGTCGTATTTGTATCATTGCGTGTTCTTTTGGACTTTGTGAGTGGTTGCGAAGTTGGTTTATGGGCGGAGGAACATGGGGTTCTATAGGATATGCAGCTATGCCAGTACCTGTGATGATGCAATCTGTTCATTGGATTGGATTGTTTGGGATGAATTCTTTGAGCGTGTTCTGTTTTTCATCGCCTGCATTATTTGGAACGCGGCAGGGCATGAAGGTGGGCGTTTCTATTTCCAGCATTCTTTTAACATTGCATGTCGTATATGGCGCATGGAGATTAGGAAATGATTCAGACCTTTCACAAAAAGATGAAAAAAAAATGCCTGTTATACGTATGGTGCAACCTGGAATTAATTTTAAAACTAAAGAAAAACCGGAGAAGATTTTAGAGCGATATTTATCTCTAACTTCTCTTCCCGTTGATTTAGGACAGATTGATCCTTCTATTATTATTTGGGCAGATGTTAGCCCTTTTTTAGATATTGTAGACAGTCCTCAGACGTTAAATCGTATATCTGGCGTTCTTAAGAAAGGACAATTATTAATTTTTGGATCTACACGGATGGAGCGGGTAACTTCTAATGGACAAAATAATTTCTACAAATCAATCTATGTTTTAGATAGTAATGGTAAGATTGTAACTTCTTCCAATACAAAACATACGCTACCGTTTTTTGAATATTTACCATATAAAAAATTTTTGGGGGAATTAAATTTTGATCTTTTACATTTTTTAATAGATTATTTATCTTCTCCTAATAAGTCAGTATTATCATTATCTGAAGATGTAAATATACATCCTCGTATTTTTTCGGAAATACTATCAAATCATGATATTGATAACAATCGTTCATCAACTAATGCGATTGTGAACTTGACATATGATTATTGGTTGAAAAACAATTTTGGAGGAGCCTATCAGATTTTTAGACATTCAAGAGTTCAAGCTGTAGAGGTTGGGTTACCGTTAATTAGAGTTGAAAACAATGGGATTTCTGCCTTTTTTGATTCAAGGGGTCAACTTATTGCTTCTTTGAATATTGATAGAAGTGCAGCCATTGACATACACTTACAATCTACAGTAAGAAATACCATTCATTCTGAAATTAGAATGAAAAATTTTTGGATTATTGAGTTCATTTTGTTGATTTTAGCTGTTATAGTTGTGTAAGAAAATTAGAGAGGCGTGGTTGGATATGTATCTGTTTTCTATCAGAATAATTGATGATTGATTTTTTATATATATGAATTGTGCCTGTTTTATTTTTCGGCTTCATTAACTGATCTTATTTATTTCATATGTTTATAGTAATTTCTCACAAGGAGTGAAGAGAAATATTTATTTGTTTAACACGTATATTTTATTTAAGGCTGTATTTATGATTGGAAATAAAAAAAGTCCTAACCCAATTGACATTAATGTTGGGAAAAGAATTCGTTTGCGTAGAACAATATTGGGGATGAGCCAAGAAAAGCTTGGCGAGAGTCTTGGTATAACATTTCAACAGGTTCAAAAATATGAAAAAGGAACTAATAGGGTAGGCGCTAGTCGTCTTCAGAGTATTTCCGAGGCACTCGATATACCAATTTCCTTTTTTTTTGATGTTGCTCCCGCGGTCAATTCAGAATTTTCATCTGAAGAAAATAGTGTCATAGACTTCCTATCTTCTCCAGAAGGATTGCGACTTAATCGATATTTTATTCGTATAAAAGATGTTAAGACTCGTCAGAAAATCATAGAACTACTAAAGTCTATAGTATCAATAGAAAACGATAAGGTTGTTATAGAGGAAAAAGATGCGGTGGAATAGTGTTTGATGCTGATTTGCCGAAATGATAATCTCAGATCATTCTTTATATCTATAAGTATTCTTTTTTATTACATAAGAGGCTTTTTGGAGGTGAAAAATGCGTTCAGATTATCTGTTTACGAGCGAATCAGTTTCAGAAGGGCATCCTGATAAGATATGTGATCGTATATCTGATGAGATTGTTGATTTAGTTTATCGTGAGGCTATGATAAGCAAAATGGACGTTAGAAGCGTTCGTGTTGCATGTGAGGTCATGGTTACGACAAATAAGGTGGTAGTTGCAGGTGAGGTTCGTCTTCCGGATAGCCTTTCTAAAGCAGTAAATGCAACTGGTGATAGTGTCGTAGATAAAGATAAATTTGAAAAAGTTGTGCGTTCAGTAATACGTTCTATTGGTTATGAACAAGACGGATTTCACTGGAAGACAGTTGATATTGAAATATTATTACATTCCCAATCTGTTGATATTGCACGTGGGGTAGACAATGCTGTCGATGATAATAGAAATCATGGTTCTGGAGATCAGGGAATTATGTTTGGTTATGCATGTCGAGACACAGCTGATTTCATGCCTGCACCTATTTACTATGCACATCGTATTCTTCGAATTCTTGCAAATGCTCGTAAAAATGATCGGGGTGATGTATCTTTATTAGGTCCTGATGCCAAAAGCCAAGTTAGCATTCGTTATGTGAATGGTAAACCATGTGAAGTTCAATCAATCGTGCTATCTACACAACATTTTGATCCTATGTGGGATAGATATAAGGTTCGTTCTGTCGTAGAACCATACGTTCTTATGGCTTTAGAAGGCATTAAAATATCTCCTGATTGTAATTGGTATATAAATCCTGCAGGTAAATTTGTTATTGGCGGTCCTGATGGAGATGCTGGCCTAACTGGACGAAAAATTATTGTGGATACTTACGGAGGATATGCTCCACATGGAGGAGGGGCTTTTTCTGGAAAAGATGTAACAAAGGTTGATCGCACCGCTGCTTATGCGGCACGTTATTTAGCAAAGAATATAGTTGCTGCTAATTTGGCTGAGCGTTGCACTATACAGCTTTCGTATGCAATTGGAATATCAAGGCCTTTGTCAATTGGTGTTGATCTTCATAATTCTGGTAAGATCAGTGAGATTTGCATTGAAAAAGTAATCAGTGAATTAATGGATCTTTCTGTGTCTGGGATTAGTGATCATCTCAATCTTAATCGACCTATTTACGCAAAAACTTCTGCTTATGGTCACTTTGGACGTGATGCAGATCAAGATGGTTTTTTCCCTTGGGAGTCATTGAATTTAGTTGACTCTTTGAGAAATATTACTGGTTTTTGAATCTTCTTATGTATAAAAATGATAATTATAGCCCATCTGAATTATTATATGGACGTCGGTGTAGTAGGTCGTTGAGTGAATCTCATGTTAATTTAATAAAAAATCATTTGCCGACTTGGAAGATAGATATTGATTTTTCTCCTCCAGCTCCACTAGAAAAGTTGTTTCCAATTCCTGTCAATGAAGTAAGATTAGAGATAGGTTTTGGCAGAGGAGAACATCTCATCAAAAGATCCAGTGACAGTCCTAATGCTGGTTTTATTGGGGTAGAGCCATTTATCAACTCAATGGCACAATGTATAAAAAACTTAGAGCAATTAAAGTTACGTAATGTTCTTCTGTATGATAAAAACGTAATTCATTTGTTGGATTGGCTTCCTAATGATTGTATTGATGTGATTTATCTTCTATATCCTGATCCTTGGATCAAAAAAAAACATTGGAAAAGAAGATTGATTTCTCTGAAAAATCTTGATCGCTTTGCAAGGGTTTTAAAAAAAGGTGGTATGTTTTATTTTGCTTCTGACATTAGCCATTACGTTAATTGGACTTTATTATACTGTTGTAATCACTCTTCTTTTCAGTGGATTGCGGAAGATAGTTCAGATTGGATGAAATCTTTTAGCGGTTGGATTACTACCTATTACGAAGAAAAAGCTAAATACGCAGGGCGTAATACTGCCTATCTTTCTTTTAAACGAGTTTAAAATTATTTAGTGGTAGCTTGTAATTATTTTGAACAAATATGGCTAGCGAAGTCAATTTATAAATAGCAAATTGGATTATGAAACAATTACTTCCTTAATATGAATTGTATTCCTATGTGCTTTTTTATGAAGATTAACAGCTCAAAATATTTGGAGATGAATTGTTTTTATATATTTATGGGCTGATGGTTTGAATTGATTGCGAAATATAGTAGTCATTAAAAAATATTCTAATGATACTTGATGTATTAGTAATTTGGAAATACTTCATTTTTTAAATATATGGATTTTTAGATGATCTGAAACTTATTCTAATTGGAATGCCAGATAAAGAGAAATCAATGCGCAATCTATTAATCAAATATCTTTTATAAGATTCAACCATCTCTTTTGGATAAGTACAAAATATGATAAAACAAGGTGGAGATGTCTTAATCTGAGTAATGTATTTTAATCGGTGATGACGACCAGAAATTGCTGGTGGTGGATTTCTTAGCTGAGCTGCTTCCAACCAAGAATTAAGACGGCTGGTTGAAATGCGACTTTTCCAGAGGTTGTTTATTTCTAAAACAGATGTCATTAGATCATCAAGACCCTCTCCTGTATGCCCCGAAATAGTTTCTATGCGAATATCACCCACTTGTGGTAGATTACTTATTGCTTTTTTCCGTATATTTTGGAGTATTTGCGATCTATTTTTCACCATATCCCACTTATTAAAAGCAAGAACAGCTGCTCGTCCTGTATTAATGACGTTATCTACTATACGTAAATCCTGTTTTTCGAAAGGTACTGTGGCGTCTAAAACAACAATTGTTGTTTCACAAATACGTACAGATTTGAAACTATTTTTCACAGAAGCCTTTTCTATTTGATCAATAATACGAGAACGTTTTCGCACTCCTGCAGTATCAATCATTTCTATTGGATGATTTTTCCATTCCCAATGAACAGTGACTGAGTCACGAGTAGTCCCAGTTTTAGGTCCTGATAAAAGACGATTATATCCGATAAAACGATTTATAAGAGTGGATTTGCCAACATTTGGCCTTCCAACTATAGCAATGCGTAAAGGTTTTTTATGTAAGTTATGTGCATTCCTACCATCACTATCTATAGTTGATATTATATCTATATTTTTAGAGTTATCGACTTTTTCTAATTGATGATTAGGATATTTTTGCTCCAATAATTTTATAATAACATCACACAGTTCATGTATTCCATGACCGTGTTCAGCAGAAATTTCTACTATTTCATCAAAACCTAGGGAAAATACATCATAAAAATTGCTTTGGGCAACTCGAGTTTCCATCTTATTGGAAACGACAATAATTGGGATATTTTTTTTGTGTAGAAACTTTGCTATTAAGTTATCATAAGGCGTGATACCTTCTTTAGAATCAACCAAAAATAGAATTATATCAGCTTCACGAATTGCTAGCTCTGTTTGATCGTTGACCTGTTTTACAATAGAACTTTTGTTCCCATTTTCTATTCCGCCCGTATCAACAATATTGAAACATACACCATTAATTATCGCTTTTCCATATAGACGATCACGAGTTATTCCAGGGCGGTTGCCAACAATAGCAATTTTTCTTCTAACAAGGCGATTAAAAAGGGTAGATTTCCCTACATTAGGAGATCCGACAATAGCAATCGTATACACCATATTTATGTCATTTTATGATTATTTTATCGCCTTGATTAGAAGCGGCAATATTAGAAAGTATCATTTTACTAGTATTTGAAAATCCAATGCTTGCCCTCACATCATTTGCAATTGCTTCAAATATAGATTTTGCCTTTTGAATATTTCCTGCTTTTAATTCTGCAAGTCCAAGCGTTTGAGCAGCAGAATAATGCATTGGACTTGAAGGGTTGCTGAACTTATGCAATATCTTAGAGATATCATCATATGGCATATTATCAACAAGTAGTTGCATAGCACTTATATTAGCTAAATCACGAATAATAGAAGGTATGGAATCATCATTGGCGACTGCCAAGAACTTCGTTGCAGCACCACGAAAGTCATTCTTTTTAACAAGTATTGATGCACTATACATGCTGGATAGAAATGAATAGGGTTTATCTCCTTGGGATGATATCTTGTCGAAAGCCAGATTAGATTCATCCAATTGATTTTTTTCAAATAAGCCTATAGCGTTTGCAAAGCTATCTGCTACGATATCTTCAGTTGCGGCGTCATACGGATTACGCAAGTAAAACCATGTTGCTATTGATAAGATAACCAGAATAAATACAGATGTTGCTAATGCATAGCGACATGTTCCAATTTTACATACCATTTTTTTAATAGATCGCTTATCCTTAGTAGGTGCCATCATATTCTCCTCATTTTACTTAGGCTGTGAACTCGTTCGCATAAAATTGGATCGGGACATAGTACCATAAAATATATTGATGAATAATTCAAATTTTAAGTTATATATATCTGCTTTAGAACATCTAAATTATACTCGTTGATTAGTAGTTTAAAAACATTCAAAATTTACCTATTCATAGTTATTGATTATTAAAACGATTCATGTAAAATAATTTGTAAAGAGATTAAGTTTATGATTTACCATTTTGCCTAAAAAGCAATTGACCAAACAAAAATTTATCTTTTATCTGTACGAAAAAATTATTTACCATTGTTACTGATGATAATATAATTATTTAATATTGCAACATAGTAAATTTAAGAAATATATTTTTACATGTTGTCATACTCATATTATGGTAGTGTTTCATGTCGGTTATAGTAATTGATTTATATTTTTATGTTAGTAGAATGGGTTTATGTCTGTGATTGCTCCTTGGAATATTAAAAATCCTACCGCAATTTTGATTCTTGCAGACGGTAGTATTATTGAAGGAAAAGGTTGTGGCGCAACTGGTTTTGTTTATGCTGAGATTTGTTTTAATACATCTTTGACGGGATATCAGGAGATTTTGACTGATTCATCTTACTTGGGTCAGATAGTTAACTTTACTTTTCCGCATATTGGTAATGTCGGTGTAAATAATGATGATTGCGAATCTTTATCCACAACAAGCTTTAAGGGGGCTGTTGGTATCGTTATTAAAGCTGATATTACAGATCCGTCGAATTATCGCTCAAATATGCATTTTGATAATTGGTTAAAATCTTACGGCATTATTGGTTTATTAGGAATTGATACGCGAGCCTTGACTATTTGGATACGTGAGAATGGTGTATCAAATGCTGTGATAGCACATAATCCAAGTGGTCAATTTGATATAGAATATCTCCAAGGTAATATGAAACATTCCAATGCCTTGAAAGGCAAAGATGGTGTGACAAAATGTAATGGTTTGAAGGGTGTAGAATTAGCAAAACATGCTACCATATTACAAAACAGAGACTGGCTAGAGAAATCTTGGAAATGGGGACAAGGAAAATCTTTTTTAAGCAAAGATAATTCTGAATATCATGTTGTTTGCATTGATTATGGCGTCAAAGCAAATATCTTGAGAATTTTAGCCGATTTGGGTTGTAGAATAACAATAGTGAAAGCTGATACCTCCGAGGAAGCTGTTTTAGACCTTTGTCCAGATGGTGTATTGCTTTCGAATGGCCCAGGCGATCCTGCTACAACCTCCTCTTATTCTTCTCCCGTAATTTGTAGTCTAGTTGCTTCTGGAATTCCTATTTTTGGTATTTGTTTGGGACATCAGTTGTTGGGGATAGCGCTTGGAGCTCAGTCTGTTAAGATGCATCAGGGGCACCATGGTGCTAATCATCCCGTTAAGAACCTATTGACTGGCAAAGTTGAGATAGTATCTATGAATCATGGCTTTGTAATAGATTCAGATACTTTGCCAGCAGGTGTAGAAGAAACTCACATTTCATTATTTGATAATAGCAATTGTGGTCTACGTGTTGTTGATAAACCGGTTTTTTCAGTTCAGCATCATCCTGAATCTTCGCCAGGACCACAAGATAGTCATTATCTTTTTGATTGTTTTTTGGATTTCATGCGTGAGAGAAAAGGATTATGTTAATCCGTTTGTGTCAATTTATGGGAGATATTGTTATAACACAATGATTTTCATAATCAATTATTCTTAATCGTTGAAAATCGTTCTACTTTTCCGCCATGTATCAAAGCAAATATAAAGTTTAAGATTTTATTTATTCAAATATACATTGTTAGTAGTAGATTATATGCGATTATTAATTCATATTTTTGGTCTTGAAATTTATAATTTTCACCCAATTGTATACCATGAAAGAATATTAATACTATAAAATTTGTTGATTTATTATATACTGAAAATGATTGTTGTTTTAATAAAATTGACAAGTATAAATATCTTGCATGATATTTTAGTATTTCTTTTCGGACAATTACTTCATAAAATATTTATAGGTTTTTTAGTATTATGAAGTTTCTACTAATGCATTACAAAAATTTGGTTTTTTGCCTTAGATTGATTTAGAATATGGCTTTACTGATCATTCGTGTTTTGAAAAAATCTTCTTGTGCGTTTTTAGTATTGTGTTTAGTTAATAACAAAATGTGATTTTTTGTAAATTTAGATAAAATTTTTCTATATACATAAATATCCTTTTTGTTGAAAAGACTGCTTCAATTTAATAATGATGATCTATCGGATAAGTTTTTGTTTGCCGTAATGTCATAAAAATTGTATTACATATTGCAATTGCAATTTTGCTGATTGAATGATTGTAGTGATTTTTGACATAAATAATTGTTTTATATTGATATTTAAACGTTTAAATGATCATGTTTTTGGAGGATTTTAACATATATGCATCGTTACCGTACTCATTCTTGTGGAGATCTTAGAACAACTGATGTTGGAGCCTTTGTGCGTCTTTCAGGATGGGTGCAACGTGTTCGTTTACATGGAGGCGTTATTTTTATAGATGTGCGTGATCATTATGGCATAACTCAAGTGGTAGCAAATCCTGACATTTCTTGTTTTGAGTGTGCCAAGTCTATTCGTAGTGAATGGGTTATTAAAATTGATGGATTGGTTAAGTCTAGAAGTCCAGATACTATAAACCCTAATATTATCACTGGTGAAATTGAGTTATATGCACAATCAATAGAGATTTTATCTGTGGCGGAAGAGCTACCTTTGCCAGTTTTTGGTGAGAGAGCATATCCTGAAAATATTCGTTTTAAATATAGATTTCTTGATTTGCGTCGCGATACTTTACATAAGAATATCGTGAAGAGATCGCAGATTATTTCCTCTATGCGGCGTCATATGAGTGAGAATAATTTTATTGAATACTCCACTCCAATTTTGACAGCATCTTCTCCGGAAGGAGCAAGAGATTTTCTTGTTCCCAGCAGAGTTAATAAGGGTTTATTTTATGCCCTTCCACAAGCTCCACAGCAATATAAGCAACTGCTGATGGCGTCTGGATTTGACCGCTATTTTCAAATAGCCCCTTGTTTTCGAGATGAGGATCCTAGATCTGATAGATTGCCAGGGGAATTTTATCAGCTAGATGTTGAGATGAGTTTTGTCGAACAAGAAGATGTTTTGAGGACTATGGAAAGTATTATACGTGGTATTTTTGAGGAATTTGCTAATGGTAAGACAGTGACTCAAAAGTTCCCACGAATTCGGTATGATGATGCTATTCGTATGTATGGTTCAGATAAGCCTGATTTGCGTAATTCTATTGTTATGAAGAATGTTACGGATTATTTTGTGAATTCTGGATTTAGGTTATTCGCTAATATGTTGTCTTCTAACGTGGAATGTGAAGTATGGGCAATTCCAGCTAAAAAAGGAGGCAATCGTGCTTTCTGTGATCGGATGAATACATGGGCCCAATCGCAAGGACAGCCTGGACTTGCATATATTTTATGGAAATTAGACCAAGGTTCTTTAGTAGGCTCTGGTCCTGTTGCCAAGCATCTTAATCATGATAATACTGAAGCAATTCGTTCGTTTATTGATCTTCAGGATGGAGACGCTTGTTTTTTTGTTGCTGGTGATCCTTCGAAATTTTTCAAATTTGCTGGAGAAGTACGAAATCATATTGCTCAAGAATTGGATATTATTGATGTTAATCGTTTTGAGTTATGTTGGATTATAGATTTTCCTTTCTATGAGTGGAATGAAGAGAATGGGAAAATAGACTTTGCACATAATCCATTTTCCATGCCTCAGGAAGGAATAGAGGCTCTTGAAAGAGAGGATCTCTTATCGGTAAAGGCTTTTCAATATGATTTAGTATGTAATGGATTTGAAATTGCCTCAGGAGGAATTCGCAATCACATGACTGAATTAATGCTTAAAGCGTTCTCTAATGTTGGAATAAGCGAAGAAGTGGTAAAAAATCGTTTTGGAGGATTGTATCGCGCATTTCAATACGGAATGCCTCCTCATGGGGGAATGGCTGCAGGTATAGATCGGATAGTTATGCTCCTTTTGGATGCAAAGAATGTTAGAGATGTATCATTGTTTCCGATGAACCAGAATTTCTGTGATCATCTTATGGGATCTCCATCTGCTGCTAGCCATAGCCAGCTTCAAGAATTAGGACTACGGATTATAGAAAACCATAAAGATCAATCTCAAAAAATGTCATAATATTACATATTATATATTCGGATTATGCATCTTATTCATAGGCTAGGTTGTTTGCTATGAGTATGGCATAGACAAACATATGAGAATTATGTGATAAGTAAGTTACGGGAATGCTAGTCAATGGATAAATCAGCCCTATTTGTTAATTATCCCCCCGCCGCCTATTGATTTAATGCAAATACAAGGTATCAGATATAGCTCTATATCAAATTAAATCCACTCTACATTAAATGCTTTGGATTATCAATCTGATGTGGGTGTCGTAATTGTAGCCACTGTGAAGTTAGTTTGTGAGACAATAGCAGTTCCTTCTGGCAAAGATAAATCTTTTATATGAGCACTATCGCCAATTTTTAAACCATTAAGATCAACAGAGACTGATTCGGGAATTTTGTTTGCCAGACAAAGCAAGGGTATTTCGTGGCAAACGACATTCAATACTCCTCCTTGTTTTATTCCAGGGGAGGATTGTTCATTTATAAAACGAACTGGAACTTGTACAGAAACCATAGAATCATCAGATATTCGAAGAAAATCAACGTGTATAAGGTTGTCTGTTACAGGATCAAGTTGATAATCCTTTGGCAATACGCTAACCGTCTCTTCTCCAAGATCAAGTTTTAAAACAGTAGTCATAAAGCGTCCTCGATGCAATCTTTGTGACATTTCTTTTGCTGACAATGCTATTGATTCAGGATTACGCTTGTTTCCATAAACTGTAGCTGGAATTTTTTTATTTCTACGTAATAAACGAGAAGCTCCTTTGCCAACAGTGTCGCGAATTACTGCACTTATCTTGCAATCTTGCTGATCCATAGATCCTTATTTCCTTTATATATACGTTTTACAAGTATCCCGACACAATCACCAACAACAAAACCACAATACCAAGACAATTTGGCACTCTATATGGCATAACCACGTCTGAAAGGATGAAATATACAATTGATCCTTATAGTATAATGTTTCTTCAAGATCAATGTTACATTGTTCGGTAACAACAAAAAACTTTTCAACTTAACAAAATACTAAATATGAAAAAATTATTTCACAAAGCCTATAATATATAAAATCTGCACGCGGTTTGTTCACCCATTTATCTCTTTTTAAGAACAAATGATAGATCAACAGCACCGTATAAAAAATAATTATATGACAATAGACTATAACAAAGTGGATAACTTATGTAAATTTTATACTACAAAAATATTAAGCTGCTTTATCTTGGCTCCCACTAGGAGTTTTTTCTGTCTTAGATTTTTTTGAAGAAAGATTAAGTTCAATAAGATTAATAGCTTCTGGCTCAGATATGCTGTTCACCGCTGCAACCTCTCGCACCATACGATCTAGTGCTGATTCGTAAAGTTGACGTTCAGAATAAGATTTTTCAGGCTGACTATCAGTACGATGCAGATCCCGTACGACTTCTGCAATTGCTATCAGATCTCCAGAATTTATTTTAGCGTCATATTCTTGAGCACGACGAGACCACATCGCACGCTTTACCCGAGCTCTGCCACGCACTAGTTTTAAGGCACGTTCTACAAAATGGGCTCCCGAAAGCTTTCTCATTCCAATTTCAATTGCTTTTTTCACAGGAACTCTAAGACACATCTTATCTTTATCAAAGGCAATAACAAAAAACTCAAGCTTCATGCCTGCAACTTCTTGCTCTTTTATCTCGGTTATAGTGCCAACACCATGAGCGGGATAGACTACATGTTCCCCTGTTTTGAACCCTTGACGTATCAAAGACTCTTTATGCTGGATCATCATTAACCGCCCCCTTATTTATCAATACTAAACATGAATATATGAGCAGCAAAATTACAAGAATCTAATCAAGAAAATCGCCCTCAAAATTCTAATTAATTCTCTATAAACCAAATTATCAATACTGCTGAAATCTAAGAAATATGGATTCTTAGAGCAAAGCTATGAATATCGGAGTGAACTCTATTAATATCATAAAATATATATTAATCAAGAATTAACTGGCTTGACACACAAAATAATTCACAAATGGTTAAGATGGGTAAATTTAATGCCAATTATCCTATATACTATCTCCACCAGGATTAGGTGAAAAATACATTTTGTATTTTTCTGCAACACCATCCATCTTATCGGCGTTGGGAAGACTTGTTTTCTTTTCCGTTATATTGGGCCATTGGATTGAATATTTTGAGTTTATTTCTAGCCATAACTCTAATCCAGGCTCAGTGTCGGGTTTAATAGCGTCAACGGGGCATTCAGGCTCACATACTCCACAATCTATACACTCGTCGGGATTTATTGCTAAGAAGTTTTCTCCCTCATAAAAACAATCTACAGGACAAACTTCAACACAATCTGTATGTTTACAGTTAATGCAATTTTCGGTTACTACATACGTCATAATTCACCTTTCAATGAAATAGGATTTTTGAGATATTTTTCTTGGATAATAGAAATACAATCTTTGTGCCAGCAGAATGTATCCTAACTAAAAATCCACCCCTACAATATTATATATACTTCAAATAACAATATTTTATTATTTTTAATTGTATTATCAAAGCGATAACAATATTATATAGCTTTTTGTAAAATCAATTGTTTTATATACACGGTTATATTTTAAAGTTATTTTGGGATATTTTTTTAGGATACTATTTAAATTATATGTTTTTTACTTGTTATGGCGTGGATGCTTGTTATTAATGTAATTGAAGATATTGCATTTTTCTTATTTTAAAGTACACTGTCGCTGGCTAGTTTTTTTTTGTGGGAACATGTGGTGTGTGTATAGATCGGTTTTCGGTCGTATTACTGGGCGTTATATGTCTCTGTTAATAGTTGGTTGGTTTTGCTGTTTTCTTCCTTTATGTTGTTTTGACAACAGGAGGATTTTTCTAATTTTATAATTGCGATGTTAATTTATTTGTTTTTGTTCGCATTAAGAGGTCATTTTACTCTGTGATATATACATTAAATCGTGATATTATTTTTATAGTTTAATTAGATGATATTTGGTTGGATATACGATTACTATGTATGGGTTGGTCTCATTGCGCTAATATCGCTTGAGCTTGTTCTTGGTATAGATAATTTAATATTTATTACTCTTCTTGTAGACAAATTACCTCTAGGTCAGCGGGATAAGGCGTTTGTATTTGGTCTTACCTTTGCGATGGTTACGCGCATTGCTTTGCTTGCTTCCATATCCTATTGGATGGGTATGTTTCAACAGCCGTTATTCTCTTTGGGAGAATTGGAATTTTCTGGGCGTGACATCGTTTTGATTTTTGGTGGTTTCTTTCTATTGTTTAAAAGCACCATAGAGTTACACGAAAGATTAGAGGGTGATAATTATGATAAAAAGCAAAAATTTTTTAGTCCTGTATCTTGGCAGATAATTGTTCTTCAAATAGTTGTTCTAGATGTGATTTTTTCTCTAGACAGTGTTATAACTGCAGTCGGAATGGTCCAGGATTTTGTTGTCATGGTTTTAGCAGTAGTTATTTCAGCAGTGATGATGATGGCAGTTTCTAGTCCAATAATTAATTATATTTCGAGACATCCAACTGTTGTGATACTTTGTCTTGGATTTTTGTTGATGATTGGTTTTTCCCTTATTATTGAAGGTCTCCATTTTGATGTTCCAAAAGGATATCTTTATGCTTCTATTGGTTTTTCTGGCATCATTGAATTATTGAATCAGGTAGCAAGACAAAATCGTGAACGACTTATTTCTACATCACATCTGAGAGCCCGTACTGCCGATGCCGTTCTTCGCTTGTTGGGAGGTAAGCCTATTCTACAGCAACAGGGATTTAATGCTAACTCAGGCGTATTTTCATTGCCAAAACATGAGGAACAGGTAATATCAGAGCAGGAAAAAGATATGGTACAAAGTGTATTAACTCTTGCTGATCGCCCTGCAAAATCAATTATGACGCCTAGAACGGAAATTGTATGGTTTGATATTAATCATGTTGATAAAGATTTACAGTGGAAGATTCTTGAATTAGGACATTCTAGATTTCCTATTGCTAAAGGTAGTTTGGATAAATTTATAGGAATCGTATCAGCTCGTGATTTGTTGCGTGATATTATTGAAGATGGAGATATCAACTTAGAGAGGTCTATTAGAAAGCCTTTAGTTGTCCATGAAAATATTAGCGTTTTGAAATTAATGGAACGTTTGCGTAGGTCGTCGCAGACATTTGTTATGGTTTTGGATGAATATGGTGTTTTAGAGGGTATGATAACACCTGCTAATATTTTAGAGGCTATTGCCGGAGATTTTCCCGATGAAGATGACAAGAAGCTAGATGTTACAGTAGGCGAAGAAGGATCTTTGACAGTGGACGGTTGGATTGATGTGCGTCATGCATCGAAATTATTTGGAGTCGATTTAGTAGATGAAGATGATCGTTATTCTACTTTGGCAGGATTCATTCTGTGGAAGTTAGGACATTTGCCTCAAGAAAAGGAGGTTTTTATAGAAATGAATCTCAGGTTTGAAATTTTACAACTTAATGGTCATAATATTGATCGTGTAAAAGTTAGCATACTTAAAACATGACATATGTAGATCGAAATTTTAAAGGTTATTTCTATTTTTAATAGTACTAAATTAAGATTAATTTAGTGATGTATTAACGGAAGTTTTTTTTGTTCTAGTATAACGATTTATGGTTGCTCAGAAAATATAGGTTCTTAAATGTGGGATAATACGCTATAATGGACGAAATTAGCAAATCAAACAAAGTTCTAATTATTGATTTTGGAAGTCAGTTTACTCAGTTGATTGCACGACGTGTGCGTGAGAACAGTGTTTATTGTGAGGTTGTGGCATTTGATGGTGCTTTGGATTCTTTTACAAGGATGAAGCCTCAAGCAGTTATTTTTTCAGGAAGTCCTGCATCATCATTAAATATTAACCATCCTAATATCCCACAAGAAATATTTGAAGCTGAGATTCCTTTATTAGGTATTTGTTATGGACAACAAATTATGTGTATGTCACTTGGTGGCAAGATTAAAAATTCGCAAGGCAGAGAATTTGGTCGTGCTTTTATTGAGATCAAGCAAGATTGTTCATTGTTGACAGGGCTTTGGGAAAAGGGTTCTTACCATCAGGTGTGGATGAGTCATGGTGATCAGATAGAAATTATTCCAGAAGGATTTGATGTAATTGCCTCTTCGGAGAGCACTCCTTTTGCTTTTATTGCAGATGAAAGGAGAAAATATTATGCTGTTCAGTTTCATCCTGAGGTAATACATACATTGGGTGGTGACAAATTAATAGCTAACTTTTTGCATGATATCGCTGGTATTCAAGGTGATTGGATTATGTCTTCTTATCACAAAGATATAGTATCTTCTATTAAGAAAAAAGTAGGAGATGAGCGTGTTATTTGCGCTTTGTCAGGAGGGGTTGATTCTTCTGTTGTCGCATTTCTTATACATGAAGCTATAGGTCATAACTTAACCTGTGTACTTGTTGATAATGGGTTAATGCGTAAGAATGAAAAGGATAGTATTGTTAGTGTATTTAATAATTATCCTGATTTTCCTTTAATTGTTGTGGATGCTTCAGATTTATTCCTTAACAAATTGAAGAATATTATTGATCCAGAGGTTAAGCGTAAAATAATAGGGAAATTATTTATAGAAGTTTTCGAAGAAGAAGCAAAAAAAATAGGAGGTGTTAAGTTTCTTGGGCAGGGGACTTTATATCCTGACGTTATTGAAAGTGTTTCTTTTTTTGGGGGACCGTCATCTGTGATAAAATCACATCATAATGTAGGTGGATTGCCTGAACATATGGATATGCAGCTTATTGAACCATTGCGAGAACTTTTTAAGGATGAAGTGCGTCTTCTTGGCAAAGAATTAGGTCTTCCTGATTATTTTATTGATCGCCATCCGTTTCCAGGTCCAGGTCTTGCTATTCGTTGTATCGGAGAGATAACTGAAGATAAATTGCGTATTCTACGTGAAGCTGATTTTATTTACCTTGATGAGATTTGCAAAGCAGGAATTTATAGTATGATATGGCAAGCATTTGCGGTTTTGTTGCCTATACAGACAGTTGGAGTTATGGGTGACGGTCGCACTTATGAGTACGTTTGTGCTTTGCGAGCGGTTACATCTATTGATGGCATGACAGCCGATTTTCATCATTTTGATATGGAATTTTTAAGTAAAGTCTCTACTCGTATAGTGAATGAAGTACAGGGAATTAATAGAGTGGTATACGATGTAACTTCTAAGCCACCTGCGACCATTGAATGGGAATGATTATTCATTTCTGTCTTTAAATAAGATTCATCATATATTTATATATCAATACTTTAGATGATTATTAGTATTTGCATTTTATACATTTGAATAATTATAGATTATTGTTAGCCCATATGAACGTTAGTATTTCGTAGATATCAATATCAAACAAAATAACCGTTTTTTATTAAAGAAGATTCAAAAATATATTTCAAATTTTTATATTAATTTTTGGCGTTTTGTTTATGATGCTTTTTTAATTGGAAAAATTATTTCTACTAATGTTCCTTTGGATGGTGTTGAGAAAACATAAAATTTACCCATATTAGCATCTACCATTGCTTTGGTAATAGGTAGACCTAATCCTGTTCCTTCTCCGCATGCTTGCTCGGAATTAGGTATTTGCCCAAAAGGTTGCATGGCTTTTTCTAATTCATAATTGGTCATTCCTATACCAGTGTCGCGGACTCGAAAAACAACACTTTTGTTTCTTGTGCATGCAGTGGAAATTATAATTTGTCCTCCAGAAGGTGTAAAATGAATTGCATTAGATAATATATTAAGTGCTATTTGTTTTATGGAGCGTACATCTGCCAATATTTGAGGAATTTTTCTAGAAAAAGAAGTGCGTACTAGGATTCTTTTGTCGTTTGCATATAATTGAATTAGCGAAATTGCTTCAGATATTATATCATTTAAAGATAAATATTGGAAACTTAGATTCATTTGTCCAGATTCTATTTTTGATATATCCAATAGATCATTTACGATATCTAGGACTAGATTACTGGATTGATTTATATAATTAGCATACTCTACATAACGAGGGTTCCCTACATATCCAAATTTTTGATTTTTAATAGCTTCAGAAAATCCTATGATAGCGGTAAGAGGTGTGCGTATCTCGTGACTAATCCGTGCCAATAAATCAATTTTAGTGTATTTTTCTTTCTCAACTATTTTTTTGTTATCATACAAATCTTTTTTTTCTTGTTTAAATTCAGAGATATTATGAACTATTAAACAATAGCAGTTGGAAAAAGGTAATTTTTTTATTGTAACACGTATAGAAATTAGATCTCCTTTTATAGTACGTCCTACTGTTGATTTTTTTATTTTATTTCCTGTATCAAGAAATACTATTTCTGAGAGATAGATGCTCATCATACTTTCATTTTCACAGGCAAAAATTTTAGTCAATGGCTTGTTCAATAAATCATGCTGAGGATATCCGAATAAATCAGTGATTGCTTGATTAGTAGAAATAATATTTCCATCTGCGTCAATTATAGCTATACCATCTGATGCTATTTCTAATATGGAGCATAATTGTATTGCATCTATTTCAGTTTTATGAGGGGTTGATTTTTCGATATTATGCTCAACTGTTTTGGTTTGAGAAATATTTTGGGTAAAATTTATTTTTCTTTCAAAGGGGACAAAAGTCATGGCTAGTGAATTTTCTCCATTCCATTTAATAGAATGTAAATGAGCTGATACAGCAATACTCACGCAATCAGAACGATATAATGCAACAGAACCCAAAGGCCTGCCGCTTTTATATACATTTTGAATTTCTAGTAACGTATCTAGTCCACCAGCTTTTTTGATTTCTTCAATATTTTTATATCCTGTAAGAAGTAGAAATGAAGGATTTGCATACAACAAGCATCCATTTGAATGTACAATGAAGGCAATATGATATTTATCAACACTCGCAGGTGTTAGATTCTCACCTTCATCAAAGTAGTCAGATAATGATGGATGATAGTCATGTGATGAATCTTCTGCTACATTTTTAGTATTATTTTTTATGTAAGCGTCTTTTGTATATCTATTTAAATTAACAGTATGATTAAGATCATTATTAACTAAACAACTATCTTCATTTTTTGATGATGGTGTATGATTTGTTAGTTTTAAGCTATCCCCTTTAGTAAGATAATATTCGGATAGAAATGCCATTTTATTTTGAATATCAAAATTCTCTGATAAACATACTTTGTATCTTTTAGACATATGATTTTCTGTTATGTTTTTTTCCTTTGCTATATCATGGGAAATTGTATTGCAAAATGGTATTTCTTTATAATTTGAAAGGGCAGAATCATCCTTTTGAACAAGGTCATTGCGTGTTTCGTTGTTATTTAAAGTAGATAATATCGATTCTAATATTTTGCCTAATTGATTTGGATCATTTGAATATTTGTCAACGTGAATTATTCCTAACCCTTTAAACCCTTGAAATTCATGATTCCTAGAATACATTGGCAGAGCAGATAGATCAATTGGAACAATCAAATCTGTTCCTTCAATTGGCCAGAAAGTAGTCTTTCCGTACCAAGTGTTTTGCTGCTTTAAAATTTCATATAAACATTCTGTAGGATCAATATGGAGTAGATTGTTAATATCACAGAATTTAATGCCAATAATTCGTAGAACATATGGTCCAATAGTTTGAGATAATTCTTTTGAAATTTCAAAAATATAACCATCAGAATCTATCTTCCATGTAAATCGTATAGTACGAGGTTTTGGATCAAACAAAAACGTATTTTTTGATTCATATGTATTGGTAGAACAACATATATTCACACCAAGATTTTTTTCTTCATCTACAGGAGATAATTCTTTTAAACATTCTTTTTTGCTATCATTTTCTGTTGTATAATTTTTGGTGTTAAGTCTATCTTTTGTCTCTCTAATAGGCAAATTATGCTCATTATTCTTACAATTGTTTGTCAGAATATTATTAGTTTTAGAATTGATAGAATCAAAGCTCATTGTTCACACTCTCTGGACTATTCTAATGTAATGTAGAAATCTTACGGTTTATTTAGGCTGCAATATTATACACGTGTTGTCCCTTAGAATAGTTAAGGATAAGCAGTACATGCATAATCCCTCATCAAGATATGTATTTGCATTGGTTGGCTATATTTTGTTTTTATGATATTTATCAGGAACAAAAACATTCCGTTTCCCTGCGTAGAATTTTCATATGAACAACTAATTTCAGTAAGAAGTGTATTTTTCATTGCAAGCATTCTTATATCCAAAATATACTAAATCAAAAAATGGGGATGATGCCTATTTGGCATCTTTGAATCAAGAATAACTAACAGTTATTTGATCTGGAAGTATTAATCTAAGATTATTAACGTTAATTTATCAGTAAGGTTAACGTCCTTATTGATTGATTTTTTCTCTTGTATCATTTGTTATGTCATAATAGAATGGTGAATGTATTGTAGGGTGATATTGATTGATGATTGGACAATTTTTATATAATAAATATTGCTAGGAATTATATTAGGTACATTGATAACTGTTTTTTTCCTTTGTTAAAATGCGGTTGTAGCTCAGCTGGTTAGAGCGCAGGTTTGTGGCACCTGAGGTCGGCGGTTCGAATCCGCCCAGCCGTACCAGTGTTGTAAAAAAGATAGTTCATTTTTTGTGTTATATTTGTATTATTAGTTACCGTATGACTTGATTCCTTAATTTTGCGATGAAGGGAAACAGTTGTGCTTTATTCAATGTTATGTTGGGGAGGGATTTGCTATTATCCGCCATATTGTGTTTTTTACTGTTTTACCTGAAAATTATGAGTTGGTGCGTTCGGGTCTTTCTGTATTAGTAGATATCCCGCATGCTCGCTTGATAGAAATTGGTGATAATCTTTGCATTGATAATTGGAGTAAAGAAGTAGACTTAATTGTTTACGGAGAATTTGACGATCAAGAATCTCTTGATGCTTTTAAGAGAGATCCGCTTTATAAAAGTTCTATTTTGAAGGTTAAGGATTTTCGCAAGTTGCGCTTTGTAGCTGATTACGATACTAATTACTCCGTTAGATCGCCCAAGTAGATATTTTATTGTATAAATTATCAATATCGAAAAATAAGTCTTAAATTGATAATACAATTCTTTCTATCATCTATTGATGTAGTGTTTATATTTTTATAGTTTTTGTTTTATTTTCAGCCAAATAAGAACCGTGTTTTGTTAAATCACTAATTTATAAGACTGTTTAACGGATGGGTATTTAGGGCATTCTATTCAAATGCACTATTCCTAAGAAGATTTAGCTTAGTTTCAGCTTCATTCCAAAATAGTGATGCTATGTTGTTCCCTCCGCATTGATAAATTTCACGTATGCAAGTAGGTGAGGTGACATTTATTTCTGTTATAAAATCTCCAATTACATCAATTCCTACAAAAAGTAGATCTCTTTTTCGTAAAGCTGGTGCTATACGCCGGCATATATCTTTTTCTGTATCATTTAATTCTGTTAATTCTGCCTTCCCTCCTGCATGAATATTTGATCTATTGTCACTCTCAGAGGGCACTCTGTTTATGGCGCCGACAGGCTTTCCATCCAACAAGATAATTCTCTTATCTCCTTTTCTAACTTGAGGTAAATAAGCTTGTACGACAAGAGGTTCAGGATATTGTGCGAATAGAATTTCTATCAAAGAAGAAAAGTTGCGATCGCCTAGAGTGATTCGAAAAACTCCTAAGCCTCCATTCCCATACAAAGGCTTAATAATGATATCTTTCATTTCTAAGTAGAATTGATGTATTTGATTAACATCGCGTGAAATGAGGGTGGGTGGTGTCAAGTCGGGGAATTCTGTGACAAAAATTTTCTCCGGAGAATTTCGTATCCATAATGGATTATTTATTATCAATGTTTTAGGATGTATTTTTTCCAAAAGATAAGTACTAGTAATATAATTCATATTAAATGGCGGATCTTGGCGTACAAGGACTACATCCATTTGAGAAAGATCAACGATTTCTTTTGCTCCAAGAGAGTAATAGCTATCATTATTATCGCGCAAGGACAATGGTTCGGCACATGCGTATACTTTATTATCACGCATACCAAGTTGATCTGGTGTGTAATGAAATAGCTTGTAGCCACGTTCTTGCGCTTCTATAGCTATCGCAAAAGTTGAATCTCCCGCCACGTTAATGGTGGAGATATGATCCATTTGAATTGCTATATTGCTGATTTTATTCATATAGGGAAATTAAACAACTTTCAGAAAAAACAAATACACGGAGTAATAACATATGATGTTACACAAATGTATTAATTAATTGATATTATGGCAAATGGATATTGCTAAAATTTTGTCATAATAACCAGATTGATATGAACTTTTTTTCACACAATCATTTATACGTTAAATATAAATTATGAGCTTTTTGTGCCTTATGTAGATTATCTATATTGAAGCAGTACATATATAAAAAAGGATACTTTCAATATATCTCCACTGTATGCTTAACAATTATAACTTGATAATAATTATGTTATAAAATCCAAAACCATCGTTCAAATATATCTAATATTTTGTATATGGTTGAGAAATTGTAACAAAAAATCTCTGATTACATATGTGGCATAAACTACTATATGCTTTTCTCATCATTTTTTAAAATATTTTGGAGATCTGAAATATTCTTCTCAATCTTGTCTATGCGTTTCTGCATAGAAGATACTTCATCATTAATTTTAGATACCATGCATTTAATCGCCTCAAACTCTTCTGTGTGCACGACCCCCATGGAATTTAGGGTGTTTTGCAATTTAACATGAGCAAAGGCTTCTGCCTCCCGAGATATATCTTTGATAGTATCAGAAGCGCAATCAGCCAAGCGAGAAGCTTTTTCAAAAATTTTGTCTGAATTAAATGACATTATCATATCCTCAACAAGCAAATACCGCCTCTAGCATATTACAAAACTAAAATAATAACAAGGTATAGGTTGATTTTATAATTTGGCGGTCTATAATATTTGCGGTTGTCTTTCTATATAAATCTTGAGTTTAAGTATTAATTATTGAGATTGATTGTATATTGAATTTAGAGCAAGTTATAGCAATAAAATAGGAGATATAATTATGTTGTGGTCTATTTTGGCTTATCCACAAATTAATCCTATTGCAATATCATTTGGTGTCATTTCTGTGCGTTGGTATGGATTAGCTTATGCAGCTGGAGCATTATTCAGTGTTTGGTGCATGCAAAGTTTATTACGTAGGAATAATTTATGGACAGAGCAACAGAACAAATATAATCGTATTCATATAAACGATGATACTCAAGGTAGTTGTGTATTTTGGATAATTATAGGTCTGATATTAGGAGGGCGTATATTTTATTTTATTTTATATAACCTAGATTTACTTTTATACTTTCCTCTACATATTTTATACGTTTGGGAAGGGGGCATGTCCTTTCATGGTGCGTTTTTTGGTGTGTTTTTATCATTATTCTTATTGTCTAGAATTTATAAATTTTCTTTTTGGGTGTTTTCAGATCTTCTTGCTACCTCTGCGCCGTTTGGAATATTTTTGGGTAGAATTGCTAATTTCATAAATGGTGAGTTATTTGGAAAGGTATCTTGGATGCCATGGTCTATGGTTTTCCCTTCAGGAGGTGATTTACCTCGTCATCCAAGTCAATTATACGAAGCATTTCTTGAAGGAATAGTACTGTTTTTAATAATGCAGGTAATAGTTTATCGTGGAGCTCTTAAAAAACCAGGTTTTGCAACAGGTGTCTTTATTTGTGGATATGCTATTTCACGAATTGTTGTGGAATTCTTTCGTGAACCAGATGTGCAATTAGGATATATTATGGGCGAATGGATGACGATGGGTATGCTTCTATCTTTTCCTATGTTGATAATAGGAATTTGGTGCATTGTTAGGGCAATAATATTAGAAAAAAATGCTTTTTGTGAACACTGAGTTAACTCAAAAAATAGTAAATTTGATTAAAAGCAATGGGCCTATTACTGTTGATCAATATTTTACGCTGTGCCTTTCTGATTCTGAATTTGGTTATTATACGACGCGTGATCCATTTGGCGCTTTTGGGGATTTTATTACTGCTCCGGAAATAAGTCAAATTTTTGGAGAGATGTTGGCAATTTTTTTAATCTTGTCTTGGGAGAAACATGGATTTCCACGATGGGTTAGATTAGTAGAAATGGGGCCAGGTAGGGGAACTATGATGGCCGATATCATTCGTGCTATTTCTTGTTTAAGTCCAGATTTTTTTTCTGTATTATCCATCCATCTGATGGAAAATAGTGAGAGATTGAGACTCGTTCAAAAGCAGCAATTATCTTATTACATAGATAAAGTAAACTGGTGTTTGAATTTGTCTGATGTCCCTTCTGGTTTTACCTTTATTGTTGCAAATGAATTTTTTGATAGTTTGCCAATTAAACAATTTATTGTTACGAGAAATGGGATACGTGAACGTATGATTGATATAAATCATAATGAAGTTCTAGTTTTTGGTGAAGGAGATCAAGAAATAGAAGAGAATAGTTTTATGTGCAGTAATTGTTCTCCTGGAGCGATCTTTGAAACATCTCCGTGTCGTGATAATGAAATGGTATCAGTCGCCGATAGACTGTCTTGTGATGGAGGAACAGCAATAATTATAGATTATGGTCATTTTCAGTCTAGTATGGGTGATACTCTTCAAGCAGTTAAAGATCATAAATATTGTTCTCTATTGATGAATCCTGGTCAGGCCGATCTTACTAGTCACGTTGATTTTCAACGCTTAGCTTCATTAGCTGTTCGCAATAAATTATATATCAATGGATGCACAACGCAGAGAGTGTTTTTAGAGGGTCTTGGAATCTGGCAAAGAATGTTTTGCCTTATGAGAAAATCGGGACAGGAAAAGATTGTATTGGATTCAGTTAGGCGTTTATTAGGGACGGTTTCTGATAAAAAAAGCATGGGTGAGTTGTTTAAAGTTCTTGTCGTTTCTCATAAAAGAATAGATCTTGTTCCTTTTGTGAATTAGTGTATGTCGTATATGAAAATATTGGTTGGATTTGTTTTGTGTTTACGAGTAATAGAGGGTATGTTTCTATATGAAAATTTTTTCAGGAAATTCTAATATACATCTTGCTGATGCGATTTGTGATTATTTGGGAATATCTTTAGGTAAAGCTTCAGTTAGGTATTTTTCTGATAGAGAGGTTTTCGTTGAAATTGAAGAAAATATAAGGGGGAAAGATGTTTTCATTATTCAATCTACTTCTTGCCCAGCCAATGATCATTTAATGGAATTGCTGATAATGATAGATGCAGCTAGTCGTTCTTCAGCAGGGCGTATTACAGCTGTAATTCCTTATTTTGGATATTGTCGTCAAGATCGTAAACCTGGTCCTCGTACACCTATATCTGCAAAGCTTGTTGCAAATTTGCTCACTCAGGCTGGAGCAGATCGTGTTATTACATTGGATTTACATGCAGGGCAGGTTCAGGGTTTTTTTGATATTCCAACCGATAATTTATATGCTCTGCCTATTTTGGAACGTGACATCAGAAGTGTTTATGAAATGTCTGAAATTATGGTTGTATCTCCGGATGTTGGTGGGGTTGTGCGTGCCCGTTCTCTTGCCAAAAGATTGGATTGTTTGCTTGCAATTGTTGATAAGAGGCGTGAACATCCAGGAAAGGTTGAAGTGATGAATGTCATAGGTAAGGTTAAGGGAAAGAATTGCATTCTTATTGATGATATTATTGATACTGGGGGAACTCTTTGTGGCGCTGCTGAAGCTTTATATGAACATGGTGCTACTAGTGTTACAGCTTATATTACTCATGGCGTTTTATCAGGACCGGCTGTTGAACGTATAGAATCATCTAAATTAAAAGAACTTGTTATTACTGATTCCATACAAGCTACAGATTTAGTGAAGTATTCTTCTAGAATAAGAGTTATTACTATCGCCAATTTGCTTGGCGAAGCTATTAGCAGAACGTTTCAAGAAAAATCTATTTCCAGTTTGTTTAATTAGCATTCGATTTTATGCTATTTAATAGACTAATATTTTTTACTATTTTGATGTAATTAAAAAGAAATTATTTATTACAGTTTGTTTTTTATTTATCTACCGTAAAAAATTATATATTATGTCTTAAACCAGATAATTTATTATATACGCCATGATTATTTGCTAAAAATCTATTGATATTCCATTCTTTTCCCAGTCTCCAAAACGAGTTGGATCTGGTCCATCTCTTCCACCTATTTCTTTTGGATTTGTTGCTTCATTATTATTGGAAGATCTACGATGTTTAGCTTCGTCTAAAGCACGTTTTGCGATAGGGGAAAGTTTTTTTTTATATTCTTTTGTTGTCGAGTTATGCATGATATACCTTTTGCCGTTTTCCATTTAGTTATACATCTATATAATTTTTTGATTATTCCTGATAATATTTTGATAATATGGCAATATGCAATCAGATAACAAAATATTTTGATATGGTCTAGAATGATTTTGGAGAATATTAAGTAATCTATTGGTAGTTTTTTTGTTGTTTATCCTAATATATTTTTGAAAATATACGTAGAATTTTACTAACATATGATATTGGATAATTCAGTGGATTTTTTATTGAATGTGTTTTTCATTTTGAGTTTTTCTTTTGATTCTCAAATAATTCATGCAAATTAAGGATGGTCGTATGATGTTTTTGCGCTGGTGGTTTTATTGAAACCCGGTATGAATGTACGTGTTGTTTCTTCTAATTTATTGTCTCTTGTGATGAAGAAACATATTTCTTTAAGTAGTTTACTGGATACTGAACATGGTGATCCTGCGTTTCTCCGACTATCAAATATAGATCAGGCACTAGTTCGAGCTATTTTAAACACAACGTTGCGTTTTCTCCCTCGCATTGACGCTGTTCTTGATTTTTTACTTGTTTTCCCTCTGCCCAAAAAAAACCATTCCTTGAAACAATTATTGCGTGTCTCCATTGCTCAGATTTTGTATTTGGATGTTGCAGATTATGCAGTGGTAGACTTATCAGTAGAGCAAGTTAAATACGATAAAAAAAATCGATATTTTTCTAAACTTGTTAATTATATTTTGCGTAGAACTTCGCAAGAAAAAACAGAATTATTAAATCGTTTTTCAGAAATATCGGTAATTCCTGAATGGTTTTCTACTCGTTTAGATAGTTTCTATGGTAAGGAAGTTAGGTATGCTATATCTGAATCCTTGCTTGCATCTAGTTATATTGATCTAACAGTAAAGTCTGATGTTACAATGTGGGCGAACAAATTAAACGCTGTTGTTTTGCCTACTGGCGGGATACGTCTTAAGGAATTTAAAGGTAATATTTCTTCTATTCCAGGATTTGATGATGGAGATTGGTGGGTACAAGATGCTGCAGCTTCGATTCCTGTTCAATTGTTTGGGGAATTAGAGAATGTTTCTGTTTTGGATTTATGTGCTGCTCCAGGAGGAAAAACGGCTCAACTCATTATGGCTGGAGCTAAGGTAACAGCTCTTGATATTTCGCAAAGACGGTTGAGAAAACTTAAAGATAATCTTAGAAGATTAGATTTGTCTGCTGATGTGATTGAATCTAATGCCTTTGATTATTGCCCTGAAACATTATTTGATGCGGTATTGGTGGATTCTCCTTGTTCTTCTACAGGAACAGTGAGACGTCATCCTGATGTATTATGGACTCGTAATATGGATGACATAGTGAAATCAGCAAACTTTCAGGAAAGTTTGCTTTTACATGGATTGAATCTTATAAAGCCCGGAGGGCTAATTGTTTTTTCTAATTGTTCTTTAGATAAACAAGATAGTGAAGAAGTTGTTATGAGGGTTCTGAAGAATTCCTTAGGCTCAGTTGAACTTGTTCCTTTAACAGTTGATAATTGGAAAAATATTGCCATGGCTATCACTAATGAAGGATGGATACGTATTACTCCAGATATGTTCAGAGAAATAGAAGGGGCATCTCCGGGAATTGATGGATTTTTTGCGGCTGTATTGCGCCGTATTATGTAATAACAATGTTTTTAAACAACAACATTGTTTTATGTTGAATAATACATTTCAAATTCAATAGGGTGAGGAGCTCTTTCTAAATTAGTAACTTCGTCCATTTTTATTTTGATAAATGCATCAATCTGATCATCATCAAAAACGTTATTCACTTTTAAGAATTCTCTGTCATCATTGAGATTTTCTAACGCTTCACGTAATGAACAGCAAATTTTTGGGATTGCCTTTCCTTCTTCTGTCGAAAGATCATAAAGATTTTTGTCTATAGGTTCACCAGGATGAATTTTATTTTCAATACCATCTAGTCCTGCCATAAGGATTGCTGCGGAAGCTAAATACATATTAGCGGTTGGATCAGCGAATCTAAGCTCAATTCGTTTGCTAGCTGGTTTTTTCCCAAATGGGATACGACAAGCTGCGGAACGATTATGAGATGAATACACCAGTTGTATTGGAGCTTCAAAGCCAGGAACTAATCGTTTATAAGAATTAGTTGAAGCATTTGTAAAAGCATTTAAAGCCTTTGCATGTTTAAGAATTCCCCCTATGAAATAGAGGCAATTTTGAGAAAGACCACAGTATTCATTTCCTACAAAAATTGGAGTTTTGTCTTTCCATATAGACATATTAAGATGCATTCCTGATCCATTGGTAGATCCTATAGGTTTCGGCATGAAAGTTGCTGTTTTGCAATAGGAATTTGCTACCTGATGTACTGCATACTTATATTTTTGAAAATTATCGGATGATCGTAATAGAGTATCAAACTGTAACCCTAATTCATGTTGTGCGGCTCCGACTTCATGGTGATGTTTTTCTACACGCATGCCCATTTTTTTAAGAGATGTCAGCATTTCAGAACGCATGTCATGCAGACTATCTTGTGGAGGCAGAGGTACATAACCGCCCTTGATTTCTGGACGATGTCCTGTACTTCTGCCACTATTTTTTTCATTTTGTGGCAATTCAGAAGACTCTAGTATGAAACCAGCTTCAGTTGGTAATGATTTATAGCTAGCACTATCAAATATAAAGAATTCAATTTCTGGTCCAAGGAATAATGTATCCCCTATACCTGTTTTTTTAAGATATTCTAATGATTTTTTTGCAATATATCGCGGATCACGATTATATGGCTCAAGGGAGATAGGATTATATACATCGCAAATCACAGCCATTGTTGATTGATTATAAAACGGATCTTGGTGTAGTGAGCTCATATCAGGTATTAGCAACATATCAGATTGATTAATTGACTTCCAGCCAGTGATAGAAGAACCGTCAAATACAATGCCATCACGCAGGAGATCTTCATCAATAAAAGATCCATCTATGGATATATGATGAAACTTTCCTTTAGGGTCAGTAAATCGAAAATCCACAAATTTTATATCTTCTTTTTCTATCCGTTGAATAAAGTCGCTAATCATTTTAATGTTCCTCCCAATCATTAAGCAAAAAGAAACGAATTTTTATAGATCATGTTACCTTTGATCAAGGTCTATAATGCAGGCTCTTTGATTTCATTTAAAATCTTACAACAACATATCCAAGGTATTACAATCACACCTCTTGTACGATTGGGATAATTCGTCCATTGAAGAGTGTTTTCATGAAATAGAGTACATTTCAACCACTATCAGTTATTTAATAAAAAAAAACAACGTGTGCATTCCATTTATTTGGGGATATATCTTAGTATTATTTTTGCACCATACATGGTTAGATATTATTGCAATTTATACCCATAAATAACATTAAACCTAATTAGCTGATTTATTAGATGGAAATTCCTTAAGTTATATAGACTAAAACTTAATCAAATATTTCGTAGATTCTACATAGTTATTTTAGTAATGCTATCGTTTTTTGTTGTAATATAATTGGTATAAGGATTATCCTTTTTGTATTAGCGTCTAGGAGTGGAGAGGTTGCATGGATTTGTCTTGTAAAAAGGATTATGGTCAGGATGAAATATTAGTAAAAACCGTCCTAATATCTGTTCATAATAAAACTGGAATTGTTGAATTTGCTAGGAAATTGCTTTCATGGGATATTGATCTGATATCAACTGGCGGAACTTGTAAATTACTTGAAAAGGAAAATATACCCGTCAAAAATATTTCTGAATTGACAGGATTTCCTGAAATGATGGACGGTCGTGTTAAGACTTTACATCCAAAGATATACGGTAGCATCTTGAATGTTAGAGATAATCCAGATCATGTTGTTGCTATGCGTGAGCATGGGTTGAAATCGATTGATCTTGTTGTTGTTAATTTGTATCCATTTGAAAAATCTTGTCATCAGGATGATTACCGAACAATAGTGGAAAACATTGATATCGGTGGTCCATCAATGATTAGGGCTGCTGCCAAAAATCATGAATATGTAACTGTATTAACTGACCCGATGGACTATCCGCTATGTCTTGCTGAAATGTCTTCAAACAATGGTAAGATACTTCGTGCTTTTCGAACAAAAATGGCTTCGCAAGCTTTTTCCAGAACTGCTGCTTATGACACAGCAATTTATAATTGGTTCGCTAATTCTGACAATGAGGAATTTCCTAAATATTTGAATATCACTGGAGTTAAGAAACAGGAGATGCGTTATGGTGAAAATCCTCATCAAAAGGCTGCACTTTATTCTAAAATTGAACAAAGATCAGGAATAGTTAATGCGACTTTGCTTCAAGGAAAGCAGCTCTCATACAATAATATCAGTGATCTTGATGCTGCTTATGAACTTGTATCAGAATTTAATGCGGATGATAGTGCTGCTTGCGTTATTGTAAAACACGCTAATCCATGTGGCGTTGCAATTGCGGATACATCTGTTGAAGCGTATCTTAGAGCATTAGAGTGTGATCCTGTATCTGCATTTGGTGGAATTATTGCATTTAATAGGGAATTGGATCAGGATGTTGCCAGTGAAATAATAAAAGTTTTTACTGAGGCTGTAATTGCTCCAAGTATTTCTAAAGAGGCTGAAATAGTTATTTCACAGAAGCCGAATATGCGTTTTTTAAAAACTTCAGAATTGCCTGATCCGCGTATTTCTGGAATGGTTATTAAAACAGTTTTAGGTGGCATGCTTGTACAAACTCGTGATAACAGTGTTGTAGATGATCAAGAATTAAAGGTGGTCACCAAGAGGTGCCCAACTCCACAGGAGCTTAATGACATGAAATTTGCTTTCAAGGTAGTTAAACATGTCAAGTCAAATGCTGTGGTATATGCTAAAGAGGGCCGTACTGTTGGTATTGGAGCTGGTCAAACAAGTAGGTTGGACTCTACTCGTTTTGCGGCAATAAAATCTGAAGAAATTTCTCTTCAAGTGGGAAAGTCTATCACAACAGTTGAATCAGTTGTTGCTTCGGAGGCATTTTATCCTTTCCCTGATGGTATTTTGGAATTGATCAAGGCTGGGGCAACCGCCGTCATTCAGCCTGGGGGTTCTATTAGGGATTCTGAAATAATTGAATTGGCAGATAAGAATAATATTGCAATGGTTTTTACAGGAATAAGGCACTTTCGGCATTGATATCATTGTGACATATAATGGGATAATTAGGTTTTATTGCAAATAAATTCATCCCTTGTATGATCCAAGATCCATAATTCTCCAGAACAAATATCAAACCAAGCGCCGTGTACATGTAAAACCTTTTGTTTTTCTAAGGTTTTAACGAAAGGAAATTTTCGTAGATTATTTATGGAATTTCTAATTGAAAGCTGTTCTAAAATAGTTTGCCTCTCAAAAGTACTATTTGCTTTTATTCCTTGCGCAATAGGGCGTATAGCATCCATCCATTTGCCAATGAAATCTCCGGGAGAAAGTGGTTCCTTTATTGGATCTAAAACAGATTGTATTCCTCCACAACGACCATGTCCCATTACCACTATGTGTTTTATATTGAGACCTTTAACTGCAAATTCAATTGCAGCAGATGTTGCATGGTGTTTGCCATCAGGCTCATAAGGTGGAACAATATTTGCAACATTGCGTACCACGAATAGCTCTCCTAGTTTTGCATTAAAGATTGTTTCAGGAGCAACACGCGAATCACAGCATGAGATAATCATTATTTTAGGCTGTTGTTGACTTGCGAGCTCTTGAAAAAACTCCTTGTCATAAAAATTCCTAATGAAGTCGCTATGACGCTTAAGTAATGTTTTCGGAAAATCTATCATGGTCATATTGTTTTTGTTTTTATAATAAAGGTCAATAAAGATGGAATATACTTGAAATTAATTATTTTTTCAATGTTTCGACAAGCATAACACACAAAAATTGTCTGTTATCATTATGGATTTTATGTTTATAAAGTTATATAAATCAACTTATATTTATATAGTAAGAAATTATTGATTATTGAGATATTATTAGCAAATAAGGTGTTAAAAACCTGTTATAGTATTTTTTTATCTGGATATGATATAAATATAATTTTTAGGGGATAATAGCGGTGATTTCTAGAGATTTAATACGAAAAAAAATCATTGATAAGATCAATTCTGAGGTAGATATTTTGGGTCTTCCGGCTATAAGTGCCTCTGCGTTGTTTGGACGGGCAAGTCTTGATGATCTTGAGAAGTATACTCCCTTAATGTTAGCTCTAGTTTCTGTTGCCTCAAAAGATGTTTTTTTGGCTTGGGATCGTTCTAGTGAGCATATAGATATTAGGGATATAGAGGGGGTTAATCCTGGTGGCATGCCTGTTACTATTATCACCGTCATTATGGATAATATTCCTTTCATATATCAATCTATTGTCGCGGAAATAGTTACAAGCCGTAAAAACATGGTAATGGCCATTCATCCGGTATTTGTGGAAGAAAAAGATTGCGATTTGCGGTTATATTATCATGAAAAATCTGATATTTCGCAACGACAGATTAGTATAATACAGATTCATGTTTCAAAAATCTCTCAAATGGAAGCTGAAGACCTTAAAAAGGGATTGGTCTTTGTGATTGGTCAGCTTAAGTTAGTTTCGCAAGATTCACAAGCTATGATATCTTCGCTTGATAAAGTGCAATCCTCTTTTTCTCAATTGATTAATATTAGTAATAAAAATAACAGCGCTATGATTGAGGCGTTGAACTTTCTTAAGTGGTTAAAAGAAGATAATTTCAAGATTTTTGGAGTACGTTATTATTCTATCGTAAGGGATAAAAAAAGTTTAAAATTAGAACATGGGGACTCTCCGGGATTGGGTGTTTTGAGAAGATCTGATGTTTTGGTTTTGAGGTTTGATAAGGAAACAGCGCTTGTCACGCCAGAAGTTTGTGATTTTTTAGAATGTCCAGATTTTTTGATTGTTACTAAATCTAATGTTATGTCAGTCGTTTATCGTCGAGCATACATGGACTACATAGGCATTAAATGTTTTGATGAAAATGGCAATATAATTGGTGAATTGCGTGTTGTTGGATTGTTTACGTATTTATCATATTCACAAAGTGCTTCTAAAATTCCTTTGTTGCGTGAAAAAATTGTTAAGGTTCAGAATTTCCTTAAGTTTGATTCGAATAGTCATTCCAGTAGAATGTTGCAGAATACGTTGGAATTTTATCCTAGAGATGAGCTTTTCCAAATAGATCCAATGCTTTTGGCTTCTTTTTGTGAGCAAATTATTGATATTTTAGATAGGCCTCGTATCCGAGTTCTTCCGCGAATTGATCGGTTTAATAGGTTTGTTTCCTTGCTTGTATATATACCACGTGAAGATTTTGATTCTTCTATTCGTGAAAAGATTGGAAATTATTTATCCGAAGTTTATGAGGGACATGTATCAGCTTTTTATTCTAGTTTTCTTGAAGAAGGATTGGTGAGGATTCATTTTGTTATAGGTCGATCATGTGGTAAAACTCCACGTCCACACCAATCATCTCTTGAAGATGGAGTGCGTTCTATAGTCGCTCGTTGGGAAGAGAAATTTCGCAAATTAGCAGGAGATAAAGTACCAAATTTTGTATTTCCCCAGATCTTTCAAGACTTGTTTTCTCCGGAGAAGGCGGTTGAGGATTTGCACTATGTTATAAATTGCGCTGAAGGCAAAGAGAAGCTATGCGTGGATTTTGCTAGTAAGGAAGATGGAAGTATTCAAATCAAGATTTTTCATGCAAATGAGCATTTTTCTTTATCGAAACGTGTTCCACTTCTTGAAAACTTGGGATTTACGGTTATTAGCGAAGATACGTTTGAGATTAAGATGTTGGCAGATGATGGAGAACATCTTGTGGTTCTATATCAAATGGAGTTAAAACCAGCAAATGCTGTACAGTTTGACCTTGTCAATCGTAGAGATTCTCTTATAGAAGCTTTCAAGTATATTTTTCAAGTTAGAGTAGATAATGATTCTTTCAATAATTTGATAATGCTGACTGATTTACGAGTATATGAGATAAGTGTTTTACGTTCTTATGCTCGGTATTTGAGACAAAATGCGTTAACTTGGTCACAAGATTTTATTGCACAGATTTTAAGTAAAAATTCTTCAATTAGCAGTTTGCTATTTGATCTATTTAAAAATAGATTTGATCCGAATTTATCTGATAAGGTTCGAGCAAAACGTGTTGAAAATAATCTACAGAAAATAGAAGAATCTCTATTAAATGTACTTAGTTTAGATGATGATACTGTTTTACGTTGTTATGTTAATTTGATTATGGCAACTGTGAGGACTAATTATTTCCAAAAATATAAAGATATGGCTCTCGCTTTTAAGTTTGATTCTTGTAAAATAAACGGTCAAGAGACAACAAAGCTTCATCGAGAGGTTTTTGTATATGGTGTTGAGGTTGAGGGCGTACACTTGCGCTTTGGCAAGATAGCGAGAGGTGGTTTGCGTTGGTCTGATAGAGCAGAAGATTATCGAACAGAAGTTCTTGGGTTGGTTAGGGCGCAGAAAGTTAAGAATTCTGTAATTGTTCCTGTTGGAGCTAAAGGGGGTTTTTATCCTAGGACATTGCCATCTGAGAGTAGTAATAGGGATGATATTATTAGGATAGGGATTAATGCATATAAGATATACGTACGTGCATTATTATCTATAACTGATAATTTTGACGGTAATGAAATAGTTCATCCTGTGAATACTGTTTGTTTAGATGGAGATGATCCTTACTTTGTAGTTGCCGCTGATAAAGGAACCGCAACTTTTTCCGACACTGCTAATTACTTGGCTCAAGAATCAAAATTTTGGTTGGATGATGCATTCGCTTCTGGTGGATCAACGGGTTATGATCATAAGAAAATGGCTATTACTGCGAGAGGAGCTTGGGAAGCGGTCAAGAGACATTTCCGTGAGATGAATGTTGATATTCAAACTATACCTTTTACTGTAGCTGGTGTTGGCGACATGTCTGGAGATGTTTTTGGCAATGGTATGCTATTGTCGAAAAAGATCAGTCTTAAGGCTGCTTTTGATCATAGAGATATATTTATAGATCCTAATCCAGATTTAGAGGCAACTTTTAGTGAGCGTAAAAGGCTTTTTGATTCTCCTTCTTTGAGTTGGCAGGATTTTAATCGGAAAGTTTTATCTAAGGGTGGCATGATTATTTCACGAAAAGTGAAATCTGTTCAGCTTACTCCAGAGGCAGCTAATACAATAAATCTTTCGAAGCAGGCTGTGACTCCTTCTGAAATCATTTCAGCAATTTTGATGGCTCCAGTAGATCTTTTATGGCTTGGAGGAATTGGAACATATATTAGTGCTCCTAAAGAAAGCGATATGGATATAGGAGATAGGGCAAATAATCTAGTTCGTGTCACCGCTGATAAAGTAAGAGCAAAGGTTATAGGAGAAGGGGCCAATCTTGGAGTAACTCAGAGCGCGCGCATTGTTTATGATTTAAATGGTGGTCGTATTAATTCCGATGCAATTGATAATTCAGGAGGAGTTAATTGTTCTGATCTAGAAGTCAATATAAAGATTGCATTAGCTTCTGCAATGCGCAGTGGTAGTATTACTTTAGAAAATCGTAATAAACTACTGAGTTCAATGACTGTTGAAGTTATAGATCTTGTTTTGCGTAATAATTATCTGCAATCCTTAGCAATTTCTTTGGAACATCGTAAGGGTATGACGATGATGTGGAATTATTCCCAACTTATGAGAAATTTAGAAAAAGAAGGTTCTTTGAATCGAGAGGTGGAACATTTGCCTGATATTGCTTCTTTTGAAGAACGTGTTCGTGCTGAAATTCCTCTTACTCGTCCAGAAATATGTGTTTTGCTATCGTATGCTAAGCTTAAATTATCAGAACAATTGTTAGATAGCACCATAATAGACGATCCATGGTTTTACAAATTATTGCTGAATTATTTTCCACAAAAACTAAGCAAGTTATGTCCTGAAGAGATTATGAATCACCAACTGCGTAGAGAGATAATTGCTACAGTTTTAGCTAATAAAATTATTAATCATGGAGGATCATGTTTTGTTGTAAGTTTGGCGAAAGAAACTGGTTGCTCAATTGAAAATGTTGTTCGTTCTGCTGTGATAGCATATGATGGCTATGAATTGGAATCTCTTTGGAAGGAAGTGGATATACTGGACAATAAGATTGATGGAGAGCTTCAAAACAAGATATATGAGGAGATTAGATTAGTTTTAATCAATATTACACGTCTTTTAATAAAAAACGGAACATTTTTTGGGGATATAGGAAATTCGACAAATCGTCTTAAAATCGCATTTCATAAGCTTAATGATCTTTTGCGTAAAAAGATACCAGCAGAGTGGTTAGATCGTTTTAATAATCAAGTGATGAATTTAACTAAAATTGGTTTTCCACAAGATATTGCTAATAAGATTGTTCGTGTGCAATTTTTAATGGTGGTTCCAGATTTAATCGATATATCAGATACTTGTGATACAAGTTTATTAGTGGTTTTGGATATGTGGTCTGCTATTTCAGAGGGGCTTGGTGTTGATAGATTATTGTCAGTTGCTAATAATATCGTTGTAGAAGATCATTATGAGAACCTTGCATTATCAGCAGGATTAGATTGGATGTATTCTGCAAGACGGGAGATGATTGCTAAAGCTATTACTATGGGTAATTCCGTTGATGATATTATGCAAAATGAAAAGTTACAGGGAGTAAAAAATCAGGTTTTTGATATTCTTTCTGTGGAAGAGGTTACTGTTGCACACATAACAGTTGCTACTCATCTTCTCTCAGGTTTTCTATTGAATATTTGACTTTTATTAGTTTATACGCACCTGTGAGATTTATTTTGTTGTTGTTTTGATTTTTTCTTTTATAGCAAATCAATCAATCAATATATTATATGTTTGATATAATCATGAAATTATCGTTTTCTTATACCTTAAATGTACATATCTTGCTGCTGTTCATTTCAATATCAGCGTAAATTTAAAGGTATTAATAATAGATTTGGATAGTATTATGTCATATTGTTTTTAGCACTAATCTCGTTTAGTTGATTTATAATTTTTTGCACTGGTCACTTCAGTAGTGTGTAAATAAATCTATCATTTAATTGCAACAGGATATTATATTTTGTGGTAAGTTGTTATGAGATTGAAAAGGTCGTAATTATATCTGTGGAGGTGATAAAACCTTGGATGATAATTTTTTGATATATGATTATGAAACGTTTGGTGCAAATCCAAGATTGGATCGTCCAGCACAATTTGCTGCGATTCGTGTTGATAAAACATTAGAAAATATAAAAGACAAAAAGGTGTTTTTTTGCAAGCCTGCTGATGATTATATACCAGAGCCAGAGTCGGTACTGATTACAGGAATTACTCCACAGAAGGCATTGCGTGATGGTGTCATAGAATCTGAATTTGCTCTGCGTGTTCATCAAATGTTTAGTAAACCAAACACCTGTGTTGTTGGGTATAATAACATCCGATTTGATGATGAATATAGTCGCAATATTTTATATCGCAACTTTTATGACCCATATAGCTGGAGCTATAAGAATGGAAATTCTAGATGGGATTTATTGAATGTTGTGCGTGCTTGCTATGCGTTACGTCCGGATGGTATTCAATGGCCGTTGAGAGATGATGGATTACCTAGTTTTAGTCTTCAAGACTTGGCGATTGCTAATGGTATTGAACATGTCAATGCACACGATGCTGAGATGGATGTTCAAGCCACTCTTTCTATAGCTAGGTTGGTTCGTAGTGTGCAACCAAAACTATTTGATTATTTATACCTTTATCGTGACAAACATCTTCTAAAAAAGTTGATTAATATAGATAATATGGATCCATTGATACACGTTTCAAGTATGTTTGGGGCATATAGAGGTAATACAGCTTTAGTCACGCCGATAGCTTGGCACCCAAGATTTTGTAATCAGGTTATTGTTTGTGATTTAAGTGGGGATATGCAAGTATTACAGGACTTGGATAGTGCTGATCTACGTGTACGTTTATATACCAGTCATGATGAATTGAAAGATTCTTCTCCTGTGCCTTTGAAAACAGTAAATATCACTACATGCCCGGTTTTAATAAATAATCTCAAAGTTCTCGATTCAAAAAATGCTGATCGTTTGAGAATTGATTACAGTAGATGTTTAGATAACCTGACATTATTGCGTGCACAGAATGGTCTTAGGGAAAAAGTAATTTCAATGTATGCTGATGATTCCTTTACTCCTGTAGAAGATGTTGATGATCAATTATACGATGGTTTTTTCGGGAATAAAGATCGTGAGATAATGAATGTTATTCTTGCGACTGATCCAGAAAAAATTATGGAATTGGATATTAACTTTGTTGATTGTAGATTGGATGAATTATTATTTAGATATAGAGCTCGCAATTTTCCTCATACGTTGAATAGCAAAGAGAAAAATAGTTGGATAGAGCACCGTAAAATGCGTTTTACTCAATCTATAATTGATGAATACATACGTAAATTGAATTCTCTTTATTTGATTCATAAAGGTGACGAAAATAAAAAGAAATTGATTTTAGAGTTATTTGACTATCTAAAACAAGTTATTCCTGAAGGAATAAATTTTCCAGTTGTTGATTTGTTTGATTGCAATAAGAAATAAGTCGCAGCTGATATATTGCTCTATAATTTGAATATCATTATGACCTTCTTAGGTTGTGAATAAGCATTTTGTTGTATTGAGAGCTATAGTAGTAGCTTTGCTGTAAAATACTATTGATTAATTTCAATTTATAAATTTGCCAAAACAACATTTCTTTGTTGTGAGATTGGCAGCGGGAAAATGAAATGCAGTTTATTGATATATTATTCTATGTATGTGTTAGCATTGAATCAGAAAATTAATTAAGTAGTATTAAACAATTTTCTTGTTATTAGAGCATCTTTTACACTTTTGAAGCGGTATATATCGGAGATAATTCTCAAAACATAATCTTATGTAAATTTTATGTTGATTTACGATATTAATACTATTCTAGATGATTTTCACGCAATGTAATTGTTTATTCTACTTATTAGACAAATAAAATGCTTGATTATTTTATTTAACCAACATATCCCTCTTATCGGAGAGGTGGCCGAGTGGTTGAAGGCGCGCCCCTGCTAAGGGTGTATACGAGAAATCGTATCGAGGGTTCGAATCCCTTCCTCTCCGCCATTCAAAACAAGTGAATTTGTTGATTTTTTTATGGCATGTTTATTGCTAAAATAGATCAATGGGAAGGTATTATTTGTTATTTTACAATGTTTATTTTTAAAAAGACTCTTTTAAATAAGGTTGTATTTTATCCGCTACATTCATTTTTTGATATTTGTGTAGTTAACTATTTTAGCTTTTGAGTGAGTGATATATGCTATAATGGGATGATTCTAGCATTGGTTAATGCAGAATTGATCTGGATGCTTGTACATATAAATTAAAGCGAAATTTGTGTTAGGTATTTATTGAATCAAGTGTGTAATTTGATGTGTTTGTTTCCTGGAATAAATCATTTGTTATTCTCAGAGCAATTTATTTTTTTGAGGATATCATCGGAGATATCAAAATTTGAATACAAGTTTTGAACATCATCATCCTCTTCAAGGGTTTTAATCATCTTTATAATAGATTTAGCTGCCTCCTCATCTGATATTTGGATAATATTTTTTGGCTTCCATATGGTTTTTAAGCTTATTGCCTCTCCGAGATGTTTTTCCAGTATTTTAGATGTTTGCCCTATATTTTCGAAATCGCAGTGAAATACGTACTCATTATCTTCAGTAAAAAATTCATTTGCATCAGCATCAATAGCTGCTTCCATTGCTAAATCATAATCTGCTACTGTTGAATGATAAACGATTTCTCCAATTTGATCAAAGAAATGAATGGAGGAGCCTGTTTCTCCGAGAGATCCGCTGGCTTTAGTGAAAATAGAACGTATATTTGAGGCTGTACGATTGCGGTTATCAGTTAATGTTTCAATGATTATAGCAATTCCTTCAGGACCATAACCCTCGTATCGAATGTTAATATAATTTTCTGAGTCGCTACTACTGGCTTTCGCGATAGCTCGTTCAATATTTTCTTTAGGCATTGACTGATTTTTAGCATTCTGAATGGCCACTCGTAGACGCGGATTTTCCAATGGATCTTGTCCTGATAATTTAGCTGAAATCGTTATTTCCCGAGACAATTTAGAGAATATCTTTGATCGCATAGCATCTTTTTGTCCCTTGCGATGCATAATATTTTTAAATTGAGAATGTCCAGCCATGAAATAATCCTTTTGATTGTTTAATAATTAAGTTATTAAGATCTGTATTTCCCTACTACATGGATTCTTAAGTTAGCGCCAGAAGTGAGGAATATTTTCTTCAAGATAGGGGCCAATTCGTATAGGTTCAATTTTTTCTGTTAGCCCAGTGACATCGGAAATTTCGGCACATACTCCACATAGTGTTGCTGGTCCTTCAGCAACATTGAAACTATTTTTTGGTATATGTGTAACAAAACGGTTGATGGGTTCTTCTTTATCTATTCCAATTGACGAATTATAATCGCCACACATTCCGACATCAGATATATAACCAGTGCCACCATCAAGAATGCGAGCATCAGCGGTTGGAATGTGTGTATGGGTTCCTACTACAATGCTTGCACGACTATCTACAAAATGTGCAAAGCATTGTTTTTCACTGGTGGTTTCAGCATGAAAGTCAAATACTATAACATCTGCATGTTCTTTTAAAGGGCATGATTCCAAAATTTTTGCAGATATTCTAAAAGGATCGTCTAGTATTGGATTCATAAAAATTCTCCCCATGACATTTGTGACTAAGACTTGTGAGCCGTTTTTTGCATGATAAATCCCAGAGCCGTTTCCGGGAGTTTCTGGAGGATAATTTGCAGGTCTTAGGAATCTATGGTGACGTTGAGAAAACATAAGAGCTTCTTTCTTGTTCCATACATGATTTCCTGTTGTTACAACATCAATTCCAACTTCTATCATTTCCAGAAATATTTTTTCAGTAATACCAAATCCGCCAGCACTATTTTCTCCATTGGCTATTACGAAATCGATTTTAAAATCTTTAATTAGATTGGGCAGTGTTTTATATACAATGGACCGTCCTGATTTTCCCATTATATCTCCAAGGAATAAAAGTCTCATATTGTTCTATATACTCTATTTAAATTGATTAAATCTACTTTCGGTAAGGATTGCATGCATACGAACATCAGTAGGCTCAGTTTTAATGTATGATGTTTCCTGAATATCAAATGCAATACCAATAAGATAAGGATTTTTTCCCTTAATGCGAGCATTAGCTATAGCACTATCATAATTTCCCTGTCCATATCCTATACGATTTCCTACGGAATCGAAAGCAATAAGTGGCATAAGTATGATGTCAGGATCAATTTCTGGATAATTTAGTGGAGGTGATAGAATATTAAAATTAGTTTTTACAAGATTGTTGGGGTCAGTATACTGGCGGAAAATCATTTTTTCATTTTTGAAAGATGGCAGGCAAAACGAACATCCTTTGTGTTTGAGTTTTTCAACAAGAATGGTTACATTCACTTCGGATTTAATAGGGTAAAAAGTTGCTATTTTCATTCCCTGTTTCAGAGGAATGCTTTTTTCTCCTAGAATTGATAATTCAACGCTTCTAATATGACGGTATTCAGGTGACAGAAGATTACGTAGTACAATTTTTTTATTACGTAATAGACGTTTATATTCCTTAGGAGTCATCTAAAATCCTTTATAATTGATTGATTTTTACTACATTTGCCAATCATCAATTATTTTTTCTATCCTGTATTATTGGTGATTAACATCATATGATTGATGTAAAACATATTTTTTAAGACAGCTTCTATATATCACGAATTTATTCTATTGTATTTTGGTAATAAGTGCGAATAAATGTTTTATTAAGTGAATTGCCCCCTGAATGATTTGTTAAGCATTATGAAAATAATGTTAAGCTTTTTGCAATTAATCCCAGCTTGCTTATTGAGCAAATAATGTTATTGGTTTACTGTAAATATCTATTATAAGTTACAAAATGATGAGCTACTATTGTTTTGTATTTGTACAAGTTAGACTAGGTGAAAGTATTTTTTGTATTAGTGTTTCTTTTGTAATTTGTTGAGTCATATTTCAAGTAAATATGGCGGTGTTATAGTTTAGTTTAGGAAAATATCTGATCCCTATGAATTTGAATGATAAATGTAAGAAGATGGCAAGCGCTATAAGGTTTTTATCAATAGACGCTATAGAAAATGCCAATTCTGGACATCCTGGTTTGCCTATGGGAATGGCGGATGTTGCCACTGTTCTTTTTTCGCAATTCATGGTTTTTGATCCTGAATGTCCGTTATGGCCGAATCGTGACCGTTTTGTTTTATCTGCTGGACATGGTTCTATGCTACACTATTCGTTGTTATATCTTCTAGGATATCAAGATATAACAATTGATGAAATAAAAAAATTTCGAACAATTGATTCTAAAACAGCAGGGCATCCAGAATATGGTTGCCTATCTGGTATCGAAACTACTACTGGACCTCTTGGTCAGGGAATTGCCAATGCTGTTGGTATGGCTATTGCTGAGCGTAAATTGCGTGACGAATTTGGTGATGCATTAATCAATCATAAAACATATGTATTGGTTGGTGACGGTTGTTTGATGGAAGGTATTAGCCAAGAGGCAATTGCTTTGGCAGGACATCTTTGTCTCAATAAATTGATCGTTATTTGGGATAATAATGGAATTTCGATTGATGGATCCGTTTCCTTAGCTGATTCTACTGATCAGCACTGTAGGTTTCGTGCTTCTGGATGGAATACGCTTTCTGTTAATGGTCATGATCCTTCTGCTATTGCATCTGTTTTGTATGAAGCACAATCTTCTGACAAACCTACAATGATTTCATGTGAGACTATTATAGGATTTGGTTCTCCGAACAAAGAAGGAACGAATAGAGTTCACGGTTCTGCGTTAGGAAGAGATGAGGTGGAAGCAGTTCGTAAGAAACTAGATTGGAATGAAAAGCCTTTTTGTATTCCTGATCACATCATTAAAGAATGGCGTTTGGCTGGATCTCGTTCTTCTAAAATAAGGAAGGAGTGGCAAAAATATTTTTCGTCTGTTGACAGAAGTATTGGGGAAGAGTTTACACGTCGATTTTCGGGAGACTTGCCTAAAAATTTTGATACGATTTTAGATCAATATAAAAAAAGTATTTTTCAATCTAAGCCAGCAGTTGCTACTCGACGTTCTTCTGAAATGATATTGGAAGTTGTCAATGATTGTCTTCCTGAGATTATTGGAGGATCTGCAGATCTTACGGGTTCTAATGGCACTAAAACTAGTCAAATGAAATCTATTTCTGCCAGGGATTTCTCGGGTCGTTATTTGCACTATGGTATACGTGAACATGCTATGGCTGCTGCAATGAATGGTATTGCATTGCATGGAGGATTGATTCCGTATTCTGGGTCTTTTTTGGTTTTTTCTGATTATAGTCGACCTGCTATTAGATTAGCTTCTTTGATGGGGATAAGGGTTATTCATGTCTTGACCCATGATTCCATAGGATTGGGTGAAGATGGACCTACACATCAACCTGTTGAGCATATGGCAGCATTAAGGGCTATACCTAACCTTCTGGTATTTAGACCTGCAGATTCTATAGAAGCTTTGGAATGTTGGCGAATAGCTATTAAGGAAAAGAATCGCCCATCAGTGATGGCTTTATCCAGACAAAAACTACACTTTCTTCACACTGCGTATGAAGAAAGAAATCTTTGTTCTTTGGGGGCGTATGATTTTATCCCTTGTCCTGATTCACAGGTAACTATTTTTGCCTCCGGTTCTGAATTAAAAATTGCTGTGGATGCTTGTAATATTTTAACCGCAAAGAATATTTCTACTCGTGTGGTGTCAGTGCCTTGTTTTGAATTGTTTTTTGAACAATCTAGCTCTTATCGTACAAAAATCATAGGTTCTTCCCCGATTAAGATCGCTGTTGAAGCTGGTTTGCGTCAAGGATGGGATTATTTCATAGGATCTGATGGGGCATTTATCGGAATGAATGGTTTTGGAGCATCTGGTCCATATGAATTACTTTATAGGCATTTTAATATAAATGTTGAGGCTATATTATCTTTAGTCGAAAGCAGATTGTCGTCATAATGTTATTTTTGTTTTATGTTTATGGTTGTTTTAAATTATCTATCCAGAGGAGATAATATATGGTTGTAAGAGTTGCTATAAATGGATTAGGTCGTATAGGACGATGTATCGTTCGCGCTATGGCTGAGAATAAGAGGGATGATGTTAAGATTGTTGCCATCAATGATTTTAAACCAGTAGAAACAATGGCTCATTTGTTAAGATATGATTCGGTGCATGGTAGATTTTCAGGAATGGTAAAAGTTTCTGATAATACAATAGATGTTGGTTTTGGTCCCATAAGGGTGACGAATTCCCGTGATCCGCAAGAACTACCATGGGATGATATTGATGTGGCTATGGAATGTACAGGTTTGTTTACAACCAAGGAAAAATCTTCTGTGCATTTGTCTAATGGTTCTAAGCGAGTTCTGGTATCTGCTCCTTGTAAGGAAGCTGATAATACGATCGTTTATGGTATTAATCATGAATCTTTAAGCAAAGATGATATAATTGTTTCTAATTCTTCCTGTACTACTAACTGCTTAGTGCCAATAGTATATGTTTTAGATAAAATTTTTGGTATTGAAAAAGGTTATATGACGACTGTTCATTCTTATACTGGTGATCAGCGTATTCTAGACGCAGGGCATAATGATCTTTACCGTTCTCGGGCTGCAGCTATATCAATGATACCTACATCCACTGGAGCCACTAAATCTGTGGAATTGATTTTACCCAATCTTAAAGGCAAATTAGATGGTTCGTCCATTCGAGTTCCCACGCCTAATGTGTCAATGATAGATTTGAAATTTATAGCAAGTAGAAATGTTACTGTTGAAGAGATAAATGATGCAATTAGATCATTTTCTGAAAAAGAGTTAGAAAATATTTTAAGCTATGTTGTGCTTCCATTAGTATCAATTGATTTTAATCATAGCCCATATTCATCTATATTTGCTGCTGATCAGACACGTGTTGTGAATGAAAATTTTGTACGCGTCCTTTCTTGGTATGATAATGAATGGGGATTTTCTAATCGTATGTTGGATACAGCATCCGCTATGGGAAAATTAGTTTAGATGATTGATTTTCCTTTCATTCCAAATTTATTCTCCTGATAGGAGAAGAAGACGTGAGATATATAGTACATCTATCAATTGTTCATATGTTCTGAGTTTATTAGTAAAAGGGTTGTATTGTGAGTTATCTTAGGACTATGGATGATCTTCCTGATATTACGGGACGTCGGTGCTTGTTGCGTGTTGACTGGAATGTTCCTTTTGTAGATGGGAAAGTTTCTGATGTTACTCGTATTGAGCAAGTGGTTCCTACAATTCTTGAGCTTGTAGAAAGAAAAGCAAAAATTGTGATTCTTTCTCATTTGGGGCGTCCCAACAGTAAACCAGATGAGAAGTTTTCTTTAGGTAATGTTTTGCCTATTGCAGAATGTATTCTCAAAAAAAAAATTATATTTGTTAAAGATTGTATTGGCGGTCTGTTGTCCCAAGCAGTCTCAGATTTATCGAGTGGAGAAATTATTCTTGCCGAGAATGTGAGGTTTTATCCAGGAGAAGAGACAAATGATCCTTGTTTTGTTAGGATGTTGGCAAATAACGGGGATTTTTATGTGAATGATGCATTTTCTGTTTCGCATAGAGAGCATGCTTCAGTTGCAGGATTATCTCGATTACTACCTTCTTGTGTTGGTCGTGCCATGTATAAAGAACTAAATATGCTAGAAGATTGTTTCAGTCTATCTAAAAAACCTTTAGTTGCGATTGCTGGAGGATCTAAAGTTTCTACAAAAATTGAATTGTTAATTAACTTGGCAAAGAATGTTGATAAATTAGTAATCGGCGGGGGAATGGCTAATAGTTTTTTATTCTCGGATGGAATAGATATAGGACAATCATTATGTCAGAGAGATTGTTTTGAAAGTGTTCGCCAAATATTATTTGAAGCTGATAAGTATGGTTGTGAAATTATTTTACCTAGGGATGTTGTAGTTGCTAAAGAGTTGAAAAAAGGAATCGAAACACAAAATGTTTCTGTAGAATCTATACCGAGAGATTACATGATATTGGATATTGGTCATAAGACAGTAGAGTATATTAAAAAGTCCATTATTCAGGCTAAAACTCTGATATGGAATGGTCCACTTGGTGTTTTTGAAGTACCGCCTTTTGATTTGAGTACAGTTGAGATAGCGCGTTTTGTAGCTCAATTGACTAAGGAAAGAGGGATGATTTCTGTAGCTGGTGGTGGCGATACTATTGCCTCACTTGCTCATGCAGATGTTATTGACAATTTTACCTATGTATCTACTGCTGGAGGAGCATTTTTTACATGGTTGGAGGGAGGAGATTTGCCCGGTATTGTGGCTTTATCATCTGAGCATAGGTTATAATTTTAAAAGAATAACCCTATGAAAGTTATATTTTATGGAGATAGTACAGAATGGTTGAAAAAATTGAAAACGTTGTTGCGAGAATATTCCAGACAGGCAAGGGTATTTTGGCCGCGGATGAATCTAATGCTACTATACAAAAGCGTTTTGATGCTATTGGCTTGGAATCCACGAAAGATTCAAGACGTGATTATCGAGAGATGTTATTTAGATCTCAGGAAGCTATGAAATATGTTTCTAGTATATTGCTGTATGAAGAGACCCTTTATCAGGAGGCTAAAGATGGAACTAGGTTTGTGGATCTTATCAATTCTGCCGGTGTGTTAATAGGCATTAAGGTAGATCAAGGATTAAGGCCTTGTCCGTTATACCCTGGAGAAAATATTGTCGCAGGATTAGATGATTTAGATGTGAGATTAAAATCATATAAAGGCGTTGGAGCGAGTGTTGCTAAGTGGCGTATTGTTTTATCTATTTCAGATGTATTTCCAAGTACTGCGATTGTAAAAGCAAATGTGCATACGTTAGCTCGTTATGCAGCTACTTGTCAAAGTTTTGGTATTGTTCCCATAGTTGAACCTGAAGTTTTGATGGATGGAAACCATACGATTGATCGTTGTGCAGAGGTAACAGAATTTGTATTGCGTGCGCTATTTGATGAATTATCTGCTATGAGAGTGTGTTTAGAGGGACTTGTTTTGAAATCTAATATGGTGCTGCCAGGGAAAGATGCTATTAAAGTATCAGATGAAGAAATTGCTAATAAGACCATAAGAACGCTTAAACGTGTAGTACCACCTGCTGTTCAAGGGATAGCTTTTTTATCTGGAGGTCAATCTGAACATGATGCTACATCTCGTTTGTCAGCAATAAATGCAATAGGTAATTGTCCTTGGAAACTAAGTTTCTCTTATGGTCGTGCATTACAGGAATCTACATTGCGTACATGGCAGGGTAAAAAAGAAAATGAGGTTGCTGCGCAAAATATTTTATCTCATCGTGCTCGTATGAATAGTTTAGCAAGCATGGGATGTTGGAAGGAAATTTTGGAAACGCATAATGCAAAATAATTTTGGAAAAAGGATAATATTCTATTTTAAAATCACGTAAACTAGTTTTTTATTATAGGGTATATTTTCCAATGGTCGCTTATGTTTATTGGAATTTGTGTTTTAAAGTTCGTGGAGGTTATGTGATACATAATATTCATAATTTATGGATTTGGTGAATTTTAGATAAGGATTGGTTTATGTCTAATCGTGTTTCGTGTTCGATTAGTTTTATGAATAAGACAGTGTCTTTTATTCGTTTGAAAGTTCTTTATGAAGAAAGCATGTCTCTTGTAGAAGCTACATCTTGTTATTTTGATGGGGATGGGCGTTCATTATCAAAATCATTACCTCGTGCCGCTTCTGCATTGTATGATTCTGAATCGATTTGTTTGACAACCCGTTTGATGCAAATGGTTTCATGGATATTGTTGCAACGTGCTTTAGAAAATAGAGAGATGTCTCTTGAACAGGTAATTATGGAGAAAAAGAAAATTAAGTTTGATTCTTCTGATCCAGATTTTACTATTACTGGATGGAATGATGTGCCTTATTTTTTTAGAAATCTTGTGGAACGCTCAATTCAGCTTCAAAATAGGATAATATTACTAGACAAAGAAATTTATAGTACAAACTTTGACTTTATTTCTAGTAAGCCAAATCATGTTCAAACGCAAATTAAATTATTAGAAGCATGTTTTGGAAATTTTTGATTGTATATCATCTGCTACTTATTCAGACCATCTAATGGTATAAATATTATGTTGTGATAAATACCATGGTGGATTTAGTAACTATGATATTTCAATGTTTTATTATCTTGTACATGTTTATTGTATGTAAATGTGTAATTTTTTATTTTATCTAACTATATCTTGATCTTTGTAATAATTACATGAATTTATAAATTAGGTATTAGTCTTTTTTTATAATGGTTAGCAGTAGTATTGTATTAAAAAATAATTAACTTTTATTAAAAGCATTCAATACATTATTTTTGATTATTAGTGCGATTTCTTTCTTATAACTGCTTTTTTTTGCAAACCCTTATTGCAATCTTACTCATATCGTTTTACAGGTAATGTGCTGGTTATTTTAGCGCCCGTAGCTCAGCTGGATAGAGTACCAGACTACGAATCTGGGGGTCAGGAGTTCGAATCTCTTCGGGCGCACCAACGTTTGTTGCAGTATTTTGTGTTCTTTTTATCTGTATCCCTGTGAATATTTATTTTTCTGATTAATCATTCTAGTGGAATAATAGCTCATGGTTGTTTTTTGCCTTTAGATATGCTGCCGATGCTAGTATCCGTTACGTTGATCATGATGGTGGAAAGAGTTGGGAGTTGTGCATTATCAGATGCCATAGATCGTGAGTAATTTTCATTTTGTTAATATAATGGTTTCTTAATTTATAGAATTTTATTATAAAAAAGTTATCAAACGGATGATGTCTATATTGTTCAGGTTTTTAATAATTAGATAATAATTTGCTTTATGCAATACAAAAAACAAACGTAACTCACTTATTGCCGAGGGCGATCTTTAGAAAAAATAAAAGAAAGATTTAAAAAAGATGCTGAAAATAATAAGATTTGTCATGAAAACAATGATAGTCATGTCTGTGTTGTTATTTAGTACAGTAAGCATTGCTGAGCCGGATTGGCAAGTTTTACCTGATAAGATAAACAAAAGTGAGAGGAATACTAGACAGTATCAGGCGATAAAACTTTCTAATGAGATGATTGTATTGCTAGAATCTGATCCAGAAGCCGTTGAATCATTCGCGTCGGTAAGTTTACCTATTGGCTCAATGTGTGATCCAAACCAACAACTTGGCTTGGCACATTACCTTGAACATATGATATTTCATGGTTCTAAGCGCTATCCTGTGTCACGTCCAATAGTAGAATTTGTGGGAAAAAATGGTGGTAGTCATAATGGTATGACTGGTTTTCATTCGACCGATTTCTACCTAAAAGTGAAAAATGGTGCTTTAAAAGCAGCCACTGATCGCTTGGCAGATGCTTTAGCCGAGCCATTATTGGATCCTATAAAGGCTGATCAAGAACGAAATATTATTAATTCAGAAGCAACAATGTACCGTTCCAATGATATGTTTAGGAGATATCAAGTACGTTCTGAAACACTTAATTCTGTGCATCCTAGTTCACGTTTCAAGATTGGAAATCTAGAGACATTAAGCGACAAACCAGATAGTAATTTACATAGTGAACTCAAAAAATTCCATCATCGTTATTATTCAGCTAATCTGATGAAAGGATTTTTATATGGTAAGGAATCACTGAGTCAATTGGCTAAAATAGCGGCTGAAACTTTTGGTCGTATTCCTAATCGAAAAGCTAGTGTTCCAGCCATAACTGTACCTGCGATAACTGATAAAGAAAAAGGAATAATAGTTCATTATGTGCCTTTTCAGCCGAACAAAAATTTGTCTCTTGAATTTCGTATTGCAAATAATTTAACTGAGTTTCGTAGTAAAACAGATCAATATATTTCATACTTAATAAGACATCAAAGTCATAATACCCTTGCTGATTGGTTGCTAAATAATAGATTCGCCGAAGGAATACATGCTTATACTATGCCTGCTATTGATGGTAATAGTGGTATGTTTGTGATTGGTATGGAATTAACAGATAAGGGCTTGGAACACAGAGATAAGATTATTGCGGCAGTATTTTCCTATATCAATTTGTTAAAAAAGGGAGGGATTAAGAGTAGTTATTTTAATGAAATGGCAAGGAATATGTATAATTTATATCAGAATTATTCTATTGTGCGTGGTATGTCTTCTGGTCTACTATCTAATGAAATGTTGTATTTGCCAATTGCCAATGTTCTTGATGCTGATTACATTGCTGATCGCTTTAATCCTCAAGCAATAAGCGCTCGTTTATCAGAATTGACTCCACGTAATGCCAGAATTTGGTTTACTAGTCCGAATGAGCCACATAATAAAGAAGCTTATCATCTCAATGCTCCCTATCAGGTTGATAAAATTAACCCGCAACAATACGAAAAATGGGCAGATTTACAAAAAACAATAAAGTTTTCGTTGCCTGAATTGAATCCTTATATTGCCAATGATTTTTCTTTAATTAAAAGTAGTCGTCATTATCAGCATCCTGAATTGGTATATAATCAAGGAAATTGTCAAGTATTTTATATGCCAAGTCAACATTTTGCTGACGAACCTCAAGGAGAAATCTTTTTAAATTTACGCAGTGAGCAGAGTAATAAAACGGCAAAATCTCAAATAAGTTCATGGTTACTGCAATACTTGGCATGGTTAAAAATATCTCAATTAAACTACCAAGCTTCAGTAGCTGGAATGTATATTAATTTATCTTCAAATTTAGGTCTGCAATTTCGAACTAGTGGTTATACGCAACATTTACCTGAGTTAATGATCAAAGTGATTAAAGAATATCTTGCATTTACAATTTCAGAAGAAGAAGTTGCTCAAGCGAAATCACGTTATAGAGAGCAGTGTGAAGTTAGTGATAATCATCAAGCTGGTTCTTTAGCACTTTATCCACTAAGTTTAGAACAAGTACCTTTTTTTGAGAGGGATCAGTTATTAAAAGAACTAGAGACAATAACTGCAAACGATATTCTAAAATATCGGAAAGATACTATTGAAAATGCACCTTTAAGAGCGATGGTGTTTGGGAATCTAACACCAAAACAAGGGATTGATACTATTAAATCCGTTTGTAACTTATTAAATAATAAGGGTAAAAAATGGGGGAAAAAGGATATAGTTGTTATTGATAAAGAATATAAAGTAAATTTTGAAAATCAAGCAAATAATACAGATAATGCATTAGCTGAAATATTTATTCCGATTGGATATGATAAGAATAAAGGATTTGTATTATCAAGTATTTTAGCCCAAATTTTGCATGGATGGTTTGTTGAACAACTTAGGACGCAAGAAAAGTTAGGTTATTCTCTTTATGCCTCGGAAACTATTCTTGGTAAGCAATGGGGGATTAAGTTTGTGTTGCAGAGCAATAACAAAACACCTGCGTATTTGCATACCCGCTATCAAAATTTTTATCAATTAGCATTTAAAAAATTAAAGGCGATGCCAAAGAAAGAATTTGAGCAATACAGAAAGATATTGTTGACTGAGCTTGAACAACCCCCGCAATCTTTTTATCAAGAGATAAATCGTTTTATGTATGCTTTGAGGCAGGATGATGTTCATTTTGATGATAGAAAAGAAAAAACAATCAACGCATTGAAAACGGTTACACAGCAAGATTTATTAACATTTTATAGTAATGCAGTTTTGCAAAAGAAAGGTTTGGCTCTTGTTTCACAAGTGATAGCTAAAGGAGTTAATAAGGATGGTTATGTTCAATTGAAAGATTGGATAACTTATCCAACGATATCTGAATTGCAAAAGATTTTTCCAAGGAAGGAAAAGTGATCAATAGTATAATAAAAGATGAATATTTGTCTTATTCATCACTTTACCTCGTGGATGCCGCGGTGATTGATAGAATTAGTAGGAAAAGGCTGAGAGGATCATATTAAGTGACTAAATTCAGCATGGAATTACAGTTTTTGTTTTTTAATATCTGTAGAACTTATTATATGATGTTTGTCATGAATAAAAATCCAAGAAGGTGGGGGTATTTTGCATAAAGTATTACTCATATATTCATCCAGTCTTGCATGTTCAAAAGCTTTTACCATTGGAGAAGATATATAATTCAACTTTTCTCTAGGTCTATCAATAATTGCTATGGGTACTGCCATAACAATTCTTTTCCACTGATGCCAATGGTGAAAATTTATGATATTATCTGCGCCCATGATCCAGACGAAGTCAACTAATTTGTTATGGTTTTTGACTTTAAGTATCGTATTAATGGTCTGCTGATTCATAGAATATTCAAAAGCAGTAATACGTATAAGTGGATTTGTGACCAATGATTTGCTTAATTCAATGCGCATTTCCAGTGGTGATATGGATCGAGAATCTTTGAAAGGATTAGATGGAGTAATTATCCACCATAATTGATCTAAACCAAGCTTTTTGATGGCAATATTAGCTATTGCTATATGTCCGTGATGTGGAGGATCAAAAGTTCCTCCGAACAATCCAATCTTCATTCCAGGCTCTGTGTGAGGCATGCATGTAATATTTTTAAGGTATCTATTTCCTATTGTTTTATCTATCTTTATTATTCCTGATCTATATTTAATATTAGCAATATGTGGATCGTTAAATTTTGAGTTGTTTTTTGGCATGTATTTTCCTAGAACATGATGTTTATTAGATCTTTATGATCACTATAAGCACCGTATTATTGGCTATTTTAATTTCACAGAAATTATAATTATTGTATAAGAGTCAACAGATAAAATATAAGTCATTTATTTTAAGGTGTATTTTATCAATTTCGGTTTTATCTTTTAAGTATGTGCTACTTTTCAAATTAGCAATTCTGCTTCCAATTATCTCCTGATTACGAGTCCCTATAATCTGCTTTACTCATGAACAAAACATTTTCAATTGAATCAATCAAAAGTTTGCTAAGTCCAATTATCATGTTTAAATTGTATTAAAATCCTACTTACACGTATTAATATTCTGCCTAATGATTGTAAGTTTCCCTTTAGATGCGATTCAGAAACTTGCTGTTATATTTGATCATCTCCCAATTCTATAGTTCCTTATTTGGCAACGGTCAACTTATAGGATGGGATATTCATACCTACATGAGGGGGTGTAATATTTAAGGAGTCAAACTATCAAAGTGTGCTGGGGATATCTTTAACGGCGGATAAACAATCATAAATCTTCTAAACTTGGGTTATCTTAATATGGGGGGGTAGGGACACCGATGTGGTGCTAACGGTATAAATCAGCGGTCTTCAAGATTGCTTCAAGTACTGTTCTTGCTTCTAATAATAGAGCAGAGAAAAGATAGTTATCATATAGGAAAATCGGATTATGTTTAAATTAAGATTAGCGTATTATTGTTTTAATTAATGAATAGGCTAAAAGAGAGGTTTCTATAAATATAGAACCATATTGGTTTTAGTGATTTTTTTCTTTGCGGATCTGTATAATTCTATCATAAAGATATTGCAATGTTTCTGATACTCCATGTCCTGTAATAGATGAAAATGCTAAAGGGGGATGCTTGCATATAGAAGCAAGCTCATTCTTCTTTTTTATTACAGTATCATCATCAACCATATCTATTTTAGACAGGGCAACTATTTCTAATTTTTTATTTAATTCACTATTATATGCTGATAATTCATTCAATATGGATGTATATGCGTCTTGGACGTTTTCTTCAAGTGCAGAGATTATATGAAACAGGATTTGTGTGCGTTCTGCATGTTGTAGAAACCTATCACCAATTCCTGCGCCTTTATGAGCATTTTTTATGATTCCAGGTATATCAGCTAGTACGAATTCTTCGTATCCTACTTTTGCCAAGCCTAAGTTAGGGTATAGAGTAGTAAATGGGTAGTCAGCAATTTTGGGTTTTGCTTGCGTAATAGACCCTAAAAAGGTAGATTTCCCTGCATTCGGTAGTCCAATAATTCCAATATCGGCTATTAATTTCAATTTAAGCCAAATAATTTTTTCTTGTCCGGGCAAGCCAGCATTAGCATAAGAAGGGGCTTGATTAGTGGATGATTTGAAGTGTAAGTTACCGAACCCTCCATTACCACCATGAAGCAATAAAATACGTTGCCCTTCCCGTGTTAAATCACAAATTAAGCTGGATTTATCTTCTTCAAAAGCTTGCGTTCCAACAGGGACGGAGAGAACTACGTCAGCTCCTTTTGCACCGCTTTTGTTTCGCTTCATTCCTTTGGCGCCAGATTTTGCTTTAAAATGCTGTTGATAGCGAAAATCTATGAGGGTATTGAGATTATTTGCCGCTTCAATCCATACGTTTCCACCATTTCCTCCCGAACCACCATCTGGTCCGCCAAATTCAATAAATTTTTCACGCCTAAAAGAAATACAACCTGCTCCGCCATCACCAGATCTGATGTAGACTTTTGCTTCATCTAGAAACTTCATTACATCCACCAGATCCATAATAGATTATGTAATTATATAAGTAACTTTTATTAAGTAATTCCATAACGCCTATTATTTATACAAACAAGATAAGCATACATATGCCTTCCCTATATTCTTACAAATATTATTTTATCTGCAAAAGATACTTGAAGTAGAATACATGCAAAATCCATAAAATAAAATACTTATTTCGATAACGTATCTCTATACCATGTTCTTAAATGTTGAATTTAATACAGGTACTATCAAAATTTATTTATAATTTTAATTACGTTTAATAACAGATACGCATGGACGCCCATTATATGCGGTTTTAAATTGCACGTTTCCATCAACAAGAGCAAAAATAGTATGATCTTTTCCTATACCTACATTTGCACCTGGACGATAACGAGTGCCACGTTGACGTACAATGATATTCCCTGCGATTACAGCTTGTCCTCCAAATTTCTTCAAACCTAGCCTTCGTCCTGCGGAGTCTCGTCCATTTTGAGTTGATCCTCCAGATTTTTTATGTGCCATTACACCTTCCTATAATCTTAATTTTTGAAATATCCTGCCTTAAGCAGATACAATACCTGTTATACGAACAACTGTCATTTCTTGACGATGTCCTCGTGTTCTTTTAGAATTTTGTCGGCGACGTTTCTTGAAAATGATAACTTTCTTATTGCGCACTTGCTTTATCACCTCAGCTTCAACATAAGCACCTTCTATGCAAGGGGTTCCTATAGATATACCTGAGTTATTTTCAATCGCTAAAACTTTGTCAAATTTTACATTTTCGCCTTCTTTTGAGGAGATCTTTTCTACCACGATGGTATCATTAGCAGATACTTGACACTGCTTACCTCCAGATTCTATAATCGCAAACATAATCATTTCCTTTCATCTTCTAATAATACTATATATATTTTAATTTGTGCACAAGCATAGTAAACGAATTCCAGTAATAATTAAATTATTCGCTAAAGTTGAGCAATAATAATAACATTTTTATTCCAATAATTGATAATTTTTTTACAGTAGTGATATTAGCTAATCAAACCTTCATTCTATGTCAAGAAAAGTGTGGATTTAAATTGTAGTTTCTTATGTTTATGGTTTTAATTGTTTAAGGTTTTATAATCTTTAATTGGGGAGAGATGACAGAGTGGTTGAATGTACCGCATTCGAAATGCGGAGTACCTAACGGTATCGGGGGTTCGAATCCCCCTCTCTCCTCCAAATTAGTATATTATTAATTAACATGGGATGTACGGTCGCCTCTTGTTCTCTAGGTTATACAATTTATTATATAATCTTATTGAACTATTTTTATTTTTTCGATCAATATCTAGTTTTCCCATATTATAATGATTGCTAACATGAGAAAATTAGTGATAATTCGCGAATAACCAAGTGTTCTTTGACAAATGAATAGATGATTATAGTATCATACAATATACGCAAAGGTTGTTTATGATTTATAACTCTAGTTTATACGATTTTTAAATCTTACACTTTGCTTTTCACATGCCGTAGATATATAAAAAATTAAACAACTATTTCTTACTTTGAAGATGTTCATATAGGGTTTGTTAGTTTACTTATTGACTAATTAAGCTGTCAAAATTAGTTTCCAAGGGAATCAAAAAAATCTTTCATTCGAGAGAAAAATCCTACAGATTGAGGATTATTGTCTTTTGAAGATATTTTTTCAAATTCTTCCAATAACTCGCGCTGGCGCTTGGTCAATTTTTGAGGAGTTTCTACTTGAATTTGCACATATAGGTCACCTTTACGACTAGAATTGACTACTGGCATACCCTTTCCCTTAAGACGGAACTGCTTTCCTGTTTGTGTTCCTTCGGGTACGGTAACACGTGATTGTGTAGCGTCAAGCGTTGCAACATCAAAAGTTCCTCCAATCGTAGCTGTGATCATAGATATCGGAACTACGCAGTATAAATCTGCGCCGTCTCTTTGAAAAAATTGATGTTTTTTCACAGAGATAAAAATATATAGATCTCCTGAATGTCCGCCATTTAAACCAGCTTCGCCTTTTCCAGACAGTCTAATACGCGTACCATCATCAACTCCTGGAGGAACATTAATAGATAAGATCTTTTCTTCTGCCACACGTCCTTGTCCACGGCACTTGGAACAAGGATCAGGTATGATTTGTCCCGATCCTTTACAATGAACACATGTTCGCTCAATAGAGAAAAAGTGTTGGGCAGTAGTGTATACTCGTCCAGAGCCATTGCAAGCATTACAACTTTTCAGACTAGTTCCAATTTTTGCTCCAGATCCATCACATGAATTACACTTGACAGCAGTAGGAATGCGAATTTGCATTGTTTTCCCAGAAAAAGCTTCTTCAAGAGAAACATCTAAATTATAACGTAGATCTGTGCCAGGTTCTCCTCGTGTTGATGATCCTCGTCTATTCCCACGACCAGAACCCATCGCTGCTCCGAAAATGTCTTCGAAAATATCAGAAAAAACGCTTCCTCCACCCATTCCAAATCCTTCGGTACTGGATGAAGCTCCTCCATTCTCGAAAGCATCATGTCCGTATTGGTCATAAAGAGCACGCTTCTGAGGGTTGCGAAGAATTTCATATGCCTCATTTGCTTCTCTAAATTTTTCTTCTGCCTCAGGATTATTCTGATTCTTATCAGGATGATATTTCATTGCAAGAGTTCGAAATGCAGTCTTGAGTTCTTTATCATTGGCATTACGATCTACTCCTAGTATTTTATATAAATCATTTTTTTTCATACTAAATTTATTCTCCAATGATCGAAATCCGGTCGTTTTTATACAACCGGATTTCTTATGATGACTTTCGTATAACTATCAAGAAATATTAAGTTTTCTTCTTATCATCCTTAATTTCTTCATAATCCGCATCAACTACATCATCTTTGGAAGTTTTATCACCATCGTTATCCTGAGGTTCACCTTCCTTTTTCATTTGATTTTCATATATAATTTTACCGAGCTCCATGGAAGCTTCCAGTAGTTTTTGAGTGTCTTCCTTGATCTTGCCTTCCTCAGAATCTTTGTCGTTGACTGTGGCTTTCAGAGTATCAATCGCTTCTTGGATAGATTTCCTAGTTTCTTCGGATACTTTATCACCATGTTCTTTCAACGACTGATCTGTTGAATGTATCAAATTTTCAGCTTGATTTTTTGCTTCAACAGCTTCGCGACGTTTTTTATCCATGTCAGAATGCATTTCTGCGTCTTTGACCATTTTTTCAATTTCTTCATCAGAAAGGCCACCAGAAGCTTGAATGCGGATCTGTTGTTCTTTTCCTGTTCCCTTATCTTTTGCAGATACCTGAACTATACCGTTTGCATCAATATCAAACGTTACTTCTATTTGAGGAACTCCTCTAGGAGCAGGAAGAATACCCATGAGTTCAAATTGCCCTAAGAACTTGTTATCAGCCGCCATTTTTCTTTCACCTTGAGCAACCCGGATTGTCACGGCCGATTGATTGTCGCTAGCGGTAGAAAATACTTGGGATTTTTTCGTTGGAATTGTACTATTACGCTCAATAAGAACTGTGAAAACTCCTCCCAAAGTTTCAATACCAAGAGATAGGGGGGTAACATCTAGTAAAAGAACGTCTTTTACATCACCTTGAAGTACTCCTGCTTGTATAGCTGCTCCCATAGCAACAACTTCGTCTGGATTGACTCCTTTGTTAGGTGCCTTATTAAAGAAATCTTGAACTACTTTTTGAATCTTAGGCATTCGAGTCATACCGCCAACCAAAACCACTTCATCAATATCACTAGGCGACAATCCTGCATCTTGCAGACATTTTTTACATGGGCCAATAGTCTTTTGTATTAGAGAATCAACCATATGTTCAAAATTGGCACGAGTTATCTTCATGTTGAGATGTTGAGCTCCAGCACTGTTGGCAGAAATAAACGGTAGATTTATTTCAGTTTGCTGTGTTGATGATAATTCAATCTTCGCTTTTTCTGCAGCTTCTTTTAATCGTTGTAGTGCAAGAGTATCTTTCCTGAGATCTATACCGTTGTCTTTTTTAAATGTTTCACATATGTGTTCTACAAGACAAGTATCAAAGTCTTCTCCTCCTAGGAATGTATCTCCATTGGTTGATTTAACTTCAAAAACACCATCGCCGATTTCCAAGATTGAAACATCAAAAGTACCGCCACCAAAATCGTAAACGGCAATAGTTTTTCCTCCTTTTTTGTCTAATCCATATGCTAGTGCAGCTGCTGTTGGCTCATTTATGATGCGCAATACATCAAGTCCAGCTATACGACCTGCATCTTTAGTTGCTTGTCTTTGAGCATCATTGAAATATGCCGGCACTGTGATAACAGCTTTTTCAACTTTTTCACCAAGAAAATTTTCGGCAGTTTCTTTCATTTTTTGCAAAACCATTGCCGAGATTTCAGAAGGAGAATACTGTTTCCCATGTGCTTCAATCCAAGCATCTCCATTTTTCCCTTCAACAATATTAAAGGGAACTAATGATGAATCTTTTTTTACAGCATCATCATTATATCTACGGCCTATAAGACGTTTTGCTGCAAATATTGTATTATGAGGATTGGTTACAGCCTGACGTTTTGCAGCCTGTCCTACTATCCTTTCATTATTTTCAGTAAACGCTATCATAGAAGGAGTAGTACGAGCTCCCTCGGCGTTTTCTATTACTCGTACATTTTTACCATCCATGACAGCAACGCATGAATTAGTTGTGCCGAGGTCAATACCTATGACTTTTGACATAATTACTTTTCTCCCTTAAGCAAGCTATACAGGACCTCTTCCAAGAGCATTCCATTTACAGCTCCTAATAACTAATGAATGAACGCAAAATTAATGCTACTACACAATACATATAAGGAGGGAATTTAATAACTGCAAGAAGTAGCTTGAATAAGAATCAATTAAAATATATCACATTGGACAATTTAATTTTCTTTGAATGAATAAAAATGATATTTTTGTGCTAAATTACGATGTATTTTGATTTGTGTTTCGTATTTAGAATTAAATGAATATCATATGTATTCAAAATCATTGTGATCTTTAATTTATTATTGTTTTATCGATACTTACGAACTTAATTTGTATGTGAAGGAGAAAAAACAATTTATTGCCAGATTATGATAATCGTTTATCAATAAAGGGGAAAAAATAGCGTTATAACGACAGTATGGTATTACTACTATACTTTTTTGATTTTGGATTATAAATTATGTTGTTTAACGATGAGGGCGTGTTGTAGTTAGCAGTATCAGGTGGATATCTCTTCCGGATATTTGTATATATTTATTTTGAAATTTTATTGTAATTATTCTCGTATTATTGCAATTATGACAGGCATTTAATGTTTTTAAGTATATTTAGAAGGTGAGATAGCAGATTTTGATGACTATACGTGTTCATAATGGAGATATTTCGGATGAATGTGCTGCGAGGTATACTGGGTCTATTGCTGTTGATACAGAAACTCTTGGCTTGATTCCACGTCGGGATAGGCTATGTGTTGTGCAGTTGTCACCAGGAGATGGAACCGCTGACATTATACAGATTTCCGCTGGTCAAACAATAGCTCCTAATCTTATGGCAATTCTTTCCGATATAAAACGAGAAAAAATTTTTCATTATGCTAGATTTGACATAGCTGTTTTGTTGTATACCTTCGGTGTTGTTGTGAAACCAGTTTTTTGTACGAAGATTGCTTCAAAATTAGTTAGAACTTACACCAATCATCATAGCCTCAAGTGTAATTTGCAAGAAATGTTAGGGGTAGATATATCAAAAGCACAACAATCATCTGAGTGGGATTCAGAGATTTTATCTGCGGAACAGCTCAAATATGCCGCTTCGGATGTGATTTACTTGCATGCATTGCGTGAAAAATTGATGAAAAGGCTCAAATGTATGGAGCGAGTGGATATAGCTACATCTTGTTTTAACTTTTTAGCGGTCAGGGCTGAGTTGGATTTATTGGGTTGGGATAATGTTGATATTTTTTCTCACAAATCAATTTAATTCCAATAATTTTTTATTACAAAGATTATTGTAAGCTATCTTCTGAGTTAATTATTTGAAATATAATTTTTATAAAACGCAAGATATGGTTTATCTAAATAAATATCTTGAAAATAGACTTAAGTATTTGATTTAACATGGTTTTTTACAACTCCCGCCTTACCTTTTTATTGGGTGCGGGGTTTAAATAACTATCTTTAGATCAAAATCATTAAACTGTATTCTTGGTTTCCTGCAATGAGTGTAATAGTAACACACATTTGTACAATTATTGCTGTGTTAAATTAAAATATTAGCAGAAGTCATATATAAAATCATAAACATAGAAAAAAAATTGGAGCGGGCGAAGGGATTCGAACCCTCGACCACAACCTTGGCAAGGTTGTGCTCTACCCCTGAGCTACACCCGCTAATATTCTTTACCTTTAATAACAAATGATAATTTCAAAAACACTGAAATGTTATATCGCTTAAATAACATTTAGAAGCAACAGTAAAATTGATAATTGCCACAATTTATAAGATATCTTTATAAAGATTTAACACTATATGGCATAATCCCCTTTATAATAAGTATACAAAAAACAATGTACCACGTGCATTTCGAAGGTACTCTAGAGATAGAGTCTTTCTTTTCAGGATATTTAGATGATCGACAGCATTATACCTAAGATCACTTTTTTGTAAATATATCTCAATACTCATATATGGATGTAGTATTTTGAATGAAATTATTTGCAGGAATACACACCATGAGTGTCAATTTTTATCAATAATAACATGACCTGAGATTTAAGAAGAGTTTCAATATATAAATCCCTAACTAAAATCAGCTTACTGTTATTTATCAATCAACAAACTAAGTTTTTTTATAATTAGGATGTGTCCTCTATATCAAGGACTATGCGCAATTTTTTTATAGATTCCGTTTGTTCAACAAGATCATTTATAACGTTTTGCACTATTTTATTTCCTATAGGATTATTGCTGGAGATCATTTGATCATAGGATTCAACATGTTCTGCATGCTCTGCTAATATATGGGCGGATTTTAGGGTATTGGATAATTTGTTTTTTATTTCTAAATCTAGATTCTTATACTTGCTTCCTATAAGATACGATAGCGAAGGACCATGGATTTTTTCTCCATTAATTCTGGTGTACTCTCCGGTATAATTTGACACAATGCCAATGACATTATACAAGTACGATACGTGTGTATTATCGGAAAAACGATCAATTTCTTGTTTGGGATCGTGTAATATTAGCCCAAGATTCATTCGATCAACTGCCAATTCACTATAGGAAAGAGAAGTCATTCCGGAGATCATCAAATTTAATCCTGACTTTATATCTTTCATAATAATTTTAGTAGATTCACCATTATTCTCCCAAGATTTTTTAATTTCCTCTAGATCAGATACCAAAAGTTTTGAGGCTGCTTTTAGATAATCTGCTCGTCTTTTACAATTACCGCCAGTACATTGTTTAATACTAAAATCAGTATAATTCCTATTTCCCGCTCCGCGTGTTACTGTATTCGAATCTTGCCCCCAAAGGAGAAATTCTATGACGTGATATCCAGTTGTAACATTAGTATCCACATTATTTGCTGTATTCAATCTTCTGATAAGTTCAGGAGATATAATAGAGGAATCAATTTCTTGATTATTTACGGAAATTTTGGGATTTGCTATAATATTAGCGTTGTATAATATATTGCCAGAGTGATCTTTGTCTGTTGTATATGAATTATCAACATAATCTATTAGACCTTCGTCAAGATTCCACAAATTTACCTTTTTATTAAAATCATTAAAAATTTTATTTCCAAAGAGATAAGTTTCAGATTGCTGATATGGGATACGTGCCTTAATCCATTGAAGGCGTGCATTATCCAAGTTTTTCTGGGTGGGCGAAGTAATAAGAAGATTGATAGCACTATCTAGTTGTTTAGCACTAAAAAGAGCATCTTCATATTTTGCATGTGCCATGACCGTATGATGACGTAATACATCAATTGGAGTGACTTCTGCTAAAGCATTAGAGGAACTTGATTGGATTGTTATAATTGTAATAATTGTTGTTAAAAAATGCATAAATAATTTTGTTTTCATCATTTTCTCCGAGAGAAATTAGATATAATTAATTTTGCCTCTATTATGCAGATTAGATCAATATGTCAAATTAGCTATTTTCGTAGTTAATTTTCATATATTGTATTTATTTGATGCGTTAAATGTATAATTTCGGTGTTATATTGTTGTAAAAATGGAATAAATTTCTTTAATAAATAGCATTATCATCACGAAAAATAAATTTTTTATCTTTTTAAACCATTGTATTATTAGTCGTTAATTGAAAATATTCGTAAAAAAATTAATAATTACGTTTTAATCTGCAAAAGAAAAATCCATCTGTATTGGTTGAAAATGGCGTAAGAGTACAGCATCCATTTTCTGTAAACAGCGGTTGTTGGCGTTCAGTCCCGTATAAATCATTCCAATCATCAACTATGGAATCTATGCTAAAATAAGGTTTATGTGCTAAAAAATTATGTATTTGCTGGATATTTTCCTCAGGAAGAATAGAACAAGTAATATAAATAAGATAGCCACCAGGTCGTACGAATTTTGATGCTTCTGTTATGATGTTTTTTTGTTCTTCGATTCGTTCTGTAAGGCTTTTCATGGATAATCTCCATTTTATATCTGGTCGTCTTCTCCATGTTCCAGTACCAGAACAGGGCGCATCAACTACTACCGTTGTGAAATGATCACGTAGTTTCTGTAAAGATTCTAAACTACTATGCAATTGTATATTATGTGCTCCAGAACGCTTAATTCGAGACACTATGGGTTTTATTCTGCTTTTATTTTTATCCCAGGCGTGAATTTGTCCTTTGTTGTTTAATAGCATAGCAAGCGCTAGCGTTTTTCCTCCTCCTCCAGCGCAAAAGTCTAGTATCTGCGAACCACTCCTATTTGCTGAAAGGTCTGAAACTATTTGTGACCCTTCATCTTGCACTTCAAACCATCCGCGTTGGAAGGAAATTTCATTTGTAATATTAGGTAAACGAGATGTCTTCGTTGTTGCAGGTATACGGATTCCGAGTCGAGATATGGGAGAGAGATGTACGTTATGGCATTTAAGATTATTGAATAATTTTTGACGGCTAACTTTTAGCGTGTTAGTTCGCAAATCTAACGGGGGGCGTGTAGACAATGATTTTGCTTCTGCTAGCCAGTTTGAATTGAAATTGGATTGAATAGATGATAGCAACCATTCAGGGATATTTCCTTGAATGTGTAAAGGTGCATTTTCTAATTGGCGAGAATTGAGTGATGCAATTATTGATTCTTTTGGCAGAGGAGGGGCAAAACGATCTCCTTGTAATATGGAAGATATTTCTTCAAATGGTATGTTCCATTCCTTTATTATCACCGCATATACCAGATTGGAAGGACTTTCATCATCCATTATATAAGCGCTTGAAAGACGTTTTCTAAGGACATCGTAAACAATATTGCTAATTGATGCGCGATCACTGGATCCAGCAAAACGATGGGATACTCCCCAATCTTTGATGGCGTTTGTTACGGTTTTTTTATAAGTGTTGATATCTTCAAGAATCTCAATAGCTGCTGTAAGCCGGCCACCTAAACGCATGTATGATTTCCTTTGTTTTAATAGTTTTTATTCCAAATAATAGAAAAAACATCAGTGATATATTGTAAAATGGCATAGTATTAAAGTAGATGTATCTTGTATGAAACAATGGGATATAGCAGGAATACCAAGTTTTTAAAAATATTTTTTGTTCGTAATGAATATTTTTAATTAAGGAGATTGATTTATTATGGTACATCCTTTGGTTAGATTTGAAGAAAATTCTTTGTCATTGGATGTGGCTGCGCGTAAAGATTGGATAGTTGTATTACCTTTGGGGGCATATGAACAACACGGCCCACATTTGCCAATGGACACTGATACCATTATTGCTGATGGTTTAGTAGATCGCTTGATTAGTATACTTCCTGCAGAACTTCCAGTTACATTTATGCCTGTAGAATCAATTGGTTATTCAATTGAACATATGTATGCTGATGGCACTAGAACTATGTCATATAGGGATGCTATAGAACGTTGGTTGGCTATTATAGATAAATTACATACTCTTGGAATACACAAAGTTTTAATATTTAATTCACATGGAGGTAATTCACCGCTTATATCAATTGTTGCTACAGAAGCAAGGGTACGTTTTTCAATGTTGGTGGCGTTTACAAGTTGGTCAAGATTTGTAATTCCTGATGATATTTTTTCTTCTTATGAAAAGGAAATAGGTATACACGGTGGGGAAATTGAAACTAGTATGATGCTTGCACTTGCACCTAATTTGGTAAATATGGATTTATCTAAAAATTTTTCTTCAAGACAGCTGGAATTTTTGCAAAATTTTGTTTACCTGCGCGCATATGGTTTGCATAGCTTTGGTTGGACTATGGAAGATTTAAATCTTGAAGGAGTTGTGGGAAATGCCTTATCTGCAACCTCTGAAAAAGGAGAACGTTTGTTATCTCATCTTTCGTCTTGTTTTATCCATCTTCTTAGAGATATACATGCTTTTGATCTAGGTATATTCAAGAAAAACACAAAAAATGCTATAAGCGTAAATAGCAAGTTAGATTAAGATATATTAATTAAATTTAGTTAATTAGTTTTTCAGTGATTTGTTAGATGGTAAACAAGTTATTACTCAATGATCTAATATTTATAATACTACAACAGATTATAGCTTATATAGCAAATAATTCAACGAATAGTTTTTCGTTGTTTATTTCTATGGTAACTATGTTAAACATACTTGAAATAATATAGGAGAAAAATCGTGCGTTTATCGGGTCGTACTGCAAATCAAATGCGAAACATATCATTAGTTCGAGGATTTGCTAAACATGCTGAAGGATCTTGTTTGGTGAAGTTTGGTGATACACATTTGATAACTACTGCCACACTTGAAGATAAAGTTCCGGCATGGCTACGAAACACAAAACAAGGGTGGATAACAGCAGAATATGGAATGTTGCCTCGTTCTACTGGAAGTCGTTCTAAGCGGGAAGTTGTTAGTGGTCGGCAAGGAGGACGCACTCAAGAAATACAGCGTTTTATAGGCCGTTCTTTGCGTTCGGTTGTTAATCTTGCTGCTATAGGCCCTCGCCAGATTATTATAGATTGTGATGTTATCCAAGCCGATGGAGGTACGCGTACGGCTGCAATAACTGGTTCATGGATTGCTTTACATGATTGCTTGCAATATATGGTGATCCATAATAGTAAATTACAGTTATCACAAATACTTAAGGGTCATGTAGCGGCGATATCATGCGGAATTTTATCTGGTCAAACTATAGTAGATCTTGATTACGCAGAAGATTCCATGATCGATGTTGATGCTAATTTTGTTATGACTGATTCAGGTGATATTGTTGAAATTCAGGCTACGGCAGAAGGAAAATCATTTTCACGCGATAGTTTGCTTTCCATGATTGATGTTGCGAAAGATAGAATTTATGATTTGATAAATTTACAGAAAGATGTGATATCTGGAGTTGAATCTAGATGCGAAAGCTGATTGAAAAAAACATCGTTATTGCAAGTCACAACGATGACAAGATACAAGAAATTCGCAACCTTATTTCGCCATTAGGTTTTTCTGTTAAATCTTCTGTTGAATTAAATCTTATTGTTCCAGAAGAAATAGGGAATTCTTTCGAAGATAATGCCATTATTAAAGCTTTAAGCGCTACTAAAAGTACAGGTATTCCTGCTCTTGCTGATGATTCTGGTCTTGTGATTGATGCACTTGATGGCAAACCAGGAATTCATAGCGCTAGATGGGCTGAGACAAGTGATGGAAAGCGTGATTTTTATATGGCAATGCACAAAGTTGAAAATGCTCTCGTTGCCAAAGGTGCTATTATGGCTGCATTGCGATCGGCACATTTTATCTCTGTTTTGTGTATTGCTTGGCCGGATGGTCATGTTGAAAAGTTTTTTGGAAAAGTAGAAGGAACGATTGTTTGGCCTCCACGTGGACAATTAGGATTTGGATATGACCCTATTTTTCAGCCACAAGGTTATGATTGTACTTTTGGAGAGATGACAGAAAACGAAAAAAATGGATTGGTAACAGGAAAAAACCTCTCTACATTAGGGGAGGAGAGATGTATTTCTCATAGATCTCGTGCATTCAAATTGTTTATTGATGAGTGTTTGTGTGGATAACTTGATTTCTGGGATAGTGAATGAAATATTGTGCATCACATGACTGATTATTTAGGGATTTATGTTCATTGGCCTTTCTGTGCTAAAAAATGTCCTTATTGTGATTTTAACAGTCATGTGCGACGTCACTTGATTGATCAAGAGCGTTTCATTCATTCCATTCTTACAGAGATGAATTTTATGAGGCAATTGAGTGGTCCTAGGGTGGTCTCAAGTGTTTTTTTTGGAGGAGGAACTCCTTCCCTAGTATCTCCTCAAAATATTGCTATCATTATTGAAAATATTGCGAAGAATTGGACTTTGCCATCAAGTGCTGAAATTACGATTGAGGCAAATCCATCAAGTGTGGAAGCAAGTAATTTCTTAGGATATAGAAAGGCGGGCGTTAATCGCGTTTCTCTTGGTGTACAAGCTTTAGATGATCAAGATTTGAAATTTTTGGGTCGCACTCATAGTGTTTCTGAATCTGTGGATGCTATAAATTTGGCTCGTGATATTTTTCCACGTATGTCTTTTGACTTGATATATGCTCGTCCAGGGCAAAGTATAGAACAATGGGAAGTGGAATTGCAAAAGGCTCTTTCTTATAAAGTTGATCATCTTTCCTTATATCAGCTAACAATTGAAAAAGGTACTTTATTTTACAAATTACATAAAGATGGAAGTATGATTCTTCCTGATGAAAAACTATCAGCAGATCTTTACAATATGACTCACTTGATCACTAGTGAACATAGTCTATATTCGTACGAAATATCGAATTACGCTTTTCCCGGATCTGAAAGTATACATAATCTCACTTATTGGAGATATGGTGATTATATTGGAATTGGTCCAGGTGCACATAGTCGTATTAAGGTTGCTTCTCATCGAATGGCAATTGCTATTGAGAAACATCCAGAAAGTTGGCTCAAGATGGTAGAAGCAAATAATCATGCTATTGTTGAAAAAGAAATTTTGAGTTCTGAGCAACAAGCAGATGAATTTTTGATGATGGGTATGAGGTTGAAAGAAGGTGTCGATATTGATGTCTGGAAAAGATTAGCAGGGCGAGATTTGGATATTGATTGTCAAAAAAGGCTTCATGAACAAGGTCTAATTGAATTTGTTGAACCCGAAAGATTACGATGTACTAAATTGGGAATGCTAATGCTTGATATGATAGTTGCTGATTTGTCCGCATAAAAACTACGATTGCCGTTTTTGTCTAGACAATCTTCAGCATTAATTGTCACATCTATTTTGCAATAAATTTGTTACCCTAATCTAACTTATTATATTGGGTACTGCGCAGTGTTGTTCTATCGATTATATCACGAAATATATTGCCTATCTTGCCTAGTTTTTGGATAAAAATTATTTCTTACCTATACTACAATGTTACCTTTGTGAAATCATATTGTTCACGATTGAAGTAACATTTATGCAAGATATTGATTACCATAGAAATTTATTAGATAAATTATAGATATAAAATAATCACATACCATAATAAAATCTTACTCCTATGATGATTTCATAGACAATATTTTTATATGTACATTTGTTAAATTATGTATTCATTCTATTATCAATCTTTTGAGTAATTCTACTTCTTTTTTGAGAGTGGCATCAGTTTCCAACATCTTCTCTACCTTTCTAACAGCGTGTAGAACAGTTGTATGGTCTCTATCTCCGAAACGGCGACCTATTTCTGGGAAAGAACGTGGTGTCATGATTTTTGATATGTACATAGCAATTTGGCGAGGTCTTACAATAGTACGCACTCTACGATTAGATAAAAGATCATTTCGTGATATATTGTAATGCTTAGCCACCATGCGTTGTATATCTTCAATTCTAATTTTTTTATTTTCGCCAATATTAACTAAATGTGACAATAGTTCGTCGACTGTTTTTACTGTGAGAACAGGTTCAAATGAATGACGGAAAACTAGTTGATTGAATGCTCCATCTAGCTCACGACCACTGGTAGTTACAGTTTGTGCGACGTGCGCAAGAACTTCTTCGGATATATCAAGATTTTGATCATCTTTTTGAGCTGTCGCAAGGCGATTTTTTAGGATGGCAAGACGCATATCATAATCGTGTGAACCTAATGGCAACGTGACACCTCCCTGAAGGCGAGAGCTTATGCGTGAGTCAAGAGATTCTAATTCATGAGGAGGACGATCAGCTGCTGCAACAACCTGCTTGGCGCTATCTAGAAGTGAATTTAATAAGTGACAAAATTCATGTTGGATCAATTTGCCTTGTAAAAATTGCATATCATCAATTAAAAGCAAATCGATACTACGAAGACTATCCTTGAAATTTAGTGCATAATTATCGCGTATTGCAGTAGCAAATCTCCACATAAAATATTCAGCAGTTAAATATACTACCCGAAGATTATGCTGTTTTTTGATTGCGGCATTTGCAATAGCTTGTAAAAGGTGAGTCTTCCCAAGTCCAACGGAAGCATGAATAAATAGGGGATTAAATCTAACATTACAAGAGCTAGAGTTGGATTCTACAATTGTCTTGGCTGCAGCTATAGTCACTTTATTAGATGCACCTTCTATAAATGTGGAAAACAAAAACCTACCATCAAGAGGTGATCCAAAAATTGGACCAACAGTCTGCTTTCCTATGATATTAGAAACCTTGCCTGTGTAAATTGAAGACGGTTTCGTGATAGAATGGGCAGCAGTAGAAGAAGATAAGGGAGGAGTAGAAGGCATTAATGCCGCAGATCTCACAATAATTTCAACACGTTGGATGCGGTTACAGGCTTCTTGGAAGAGCTTTGTTATGGTATCAAGATAACGATTTTTAATCCAAGATTTTAGAAAATTTGTTGGAACAGATAAGTAAACTATATCGTGTGATATTGATCGGAATTTAAGTCTCTGAAACCAACTAGCATATACGTCTGATCCAACTTGATCTTTTAGTCGTGATGATACGGTTTCAAATAGTGATTCGTATGCTAGATCTAAACATTCAGTATCAGAGTTGATGTTGGAAGATCTTTCATTGATTTTATCGCTATTTTCTGTAATACAAGACGATATTCCTATTGATTGCATTGCTATGCCTTTCACCAAAATCCATTCAATTAACAACTAAGAGTTTATTTTATTATACCTTATTCTTTAACCTATGGTATTTAAGTATGCTGTTTTGCAATTTTTCACAATAATTGATCAACCCCTTCTTTTGCATTTTAATACCCCATAATATTTCATCTAAACTTTCCATAAAAAATAGTCAGTCATGATATTTTAAAGCTTATTCGTATAAAGACATTTTATTACCCAAATCCTTAGGTAGATAGTCGATTTCATTTTTAAATAAATCCATAACTGTTCCTATTTATGCAAGAACAGCAAATAAGATCAATGATGATTTTTGGGGTCTATGGGGCTTTCGGGGATTGACTTTTATATAGATGTTTTTATGGATTTTTAGTCGAAGAAAGAATCTCTTTTGAATCAATAAGATTCGAAAATTTGAGTCTTTAAGCCGATTCGAAATAAAAATGATATTTAATAAAATAAAAAACGTAGCTTTTAGGCAAACAAGATTTATTCATGTTTTTTTTTAAATTAACCTGCTCGTTAATAATATAAATTAGAAAAATTATGAGAATCAGTATAAAATAAAATTAAGAATCTAATTTATCATTTCTACAAGTAATTTTAGTGTATAAGCTAAAACGATTATTTTTAAAAAGTGGATATTTTTACTTATACAAAAGACAAAAAGGAACCGACAATGTTTTGTTGTCGACTCCTTTTGGTATGTATAATTGACAATATGTATTAAGACGAGACAGCCATATCCTTTAGACGTTTTGATAGACGGGAAACTTTTCGAGAAGCCGTATTTCGATGGAATATTCCCTTACTTTTAGCACGTTGTATAAAAGATTCCGCTACTCTAAAAGCTTCTTTTGCCTCTACAACATTGCCAGAAGTTATTGCTTCATTTGCACGTCGTAAAAAAGAGCGAACAGAAGAACGTCTACTCTTGTTAATCAATGTTCGACTAGCAATTTTTCGCACCATTTTTTTTGCAGATTCCGTATTAGCCATTCAGTGCCTTTCATCAATAAAATCACTTCTCAAGGAAGCATATATCACAATACAGAAAAAGATGTTTTACTATCTTTGATAGTATTATGAGTATTAATAAACAAAAAAACATAAAGATTTTTCTTTAAAAAAATACTTGCCACTACGATAACCAAATAATGGATTATGGTCAATATTAAAACCTAATGATTGAAAGAACAGATTATAATTCATTTTTGACAATGTGGACAATAGAAGGTTGAGCGTCCAGCTTGGGTGATTTTATGGATTAATTGTCCGCAATTTGATGGACAAGCTTCTCCTTCTTTTCCATAAACGGCAAATGAATTTTGAAAACAACCCATTGAGCCGTCTAAATGTACATAATCACGGAGTGAAGAACCTCCAGCGTTGATGGCTTCCATAAGAACATTTCTAATCTCTTCAATTAATTTAGCGAGTTTTACATTTGTCATTTCGTTTTCTTGTAATAGACTTCTTACGTTTCTTATGGGAGATAGTTTGGCTCTCCATAGTGCTTCACAAACATAAATATTGCCTAATCCTGAAACTAATTTTTGGTCAAGCAGGGCATTTTTAAGATTTCTGTTTTTTTTATAAAATTGATTTGTTAAATATGTTGTGTTAAAGGTGCTGTCTGTTGGTTCTGGTCCCAGTTTTATAAATCGGTGATATTTTTCTATTAGGCTAGTTTGTATTAGATCCATAAATCCAAAACGACGAGGATCGTTATATATGACGCAGTATTTTTGCGTTTTTGTATCATTTTCAAGATATATTGTTACATGATTGTGGCGAGGATTTTTTGTTTTTTGTGTGTTTGATGTATATGTTGTGGTATTATTGATTATGAATGATCCAGACATGCCTAGATGAGAAATAATTGCCAGATCCTCTTCTAGTTCAATGATAAGATATTTTGCACGTCGATAAACTTTGATTATTTTTTTTCCCTTAATAGACGATCTAAAATTATCTGGAAAATTGAAACGTAAATTTTTCCTATGTAAGCAAATGTCATTTAAAATCATATTTTTCATAACTGGTATAAGATTGCTTTTAATTATTTCTATTTCTGGTAATTCAGGCATTGGATAAATTCTTTCTATTTCTAGTAATTATATTTTGAGCCATATAGAATATAAACTAACCTAATTTTTAGAATATAAACTAACCTAATTTTGTAATAGTGGTAAATAGTTAGGCTTTCACATTGGTGATTTGTAACAATTGATATCTAGCTATAAGATAATTTGGTAGGATTTTATTGTACCTTTCCTTTTGTTAATTGTTTTTGTAGGATTAAATTGATATGAAAAAGGATCGTTTTTATTCTGATGAGAGTATGGAAACCTCTTATGGATTTCGTGAAATCCCAGCAGAGAATAAACAGAACATGGTAAATCATGTGTTTTCACGAGTAGCGCATCGCTATGATATTATGAACGATGTCATGTCTCTGGGATTTCATAGGTTTTGGAAGGAAGCAATGGTTGTAGCTCTTAATCCTAGAAAATCTTCAAATTATCGAGTATTAGATATTGCAGGTGGTACAGGTGATGTTGCTTTTCGTATAGCAGAATATTCAGATCGAAAATCTCAGATTGTGGTAGCAGATATTAACAAAGATATGCTTTCTATGGGACGAGAACGTGCCTTAAAAGAAAAATTACAAAATAATATCACTTTTGTTGAGGCAGATGCTGAATTTCTTCCTTTTGAATCTGATAGTTTTAGTGCTTGTACAATAGCTTTTGGTATTCGAAATATGCCACGTATAAAATCAGTTCTTCGGGAGATTTATCGTATCCTTGAGTATGGAGGGAGATTGCTTATACTGGAGTTCTCTGAAGTGCAAGATCCTATTTTGGAAAAGTTATATGATGCTTGGTCTTTTCAAGTTATTCCTCGAATAGGAAAATTAGTAGCTGGTGATGATGAGCCGTATCAATATTTGGTTGAGTCCATTCGGCGATTTCCAAACCAACAGGATTTTTCTGCGATAATTGCTGAGACTGGTTTTTCTAATATATCCTTTAAAAATTATACTGGTGGTATTGTGGCGCTTCATTCTGGATGGAAATTTTGAGGGTGCTATGAGTATTTTTTTTAGAGGTTATTATGATATCTTACGTGTAGGTTGGGTGTTGATACGAGAAGGGATTGTTGAGTCCTTACCCTCTGATCAATTGCCTCTCTCCATTGTGTTTTTTAAGAAAATTACGTTTTTTTTGGCAAGGCGAAAAACAAAGAATTATCAGCTTAGTAATCGTTTAGCTCGTGCAATGGAACGTCTTGGCCCATCGTATGTTAAAATGGGGCAATTTTTAGCAACTCGACCTGATATTGTTGGAGACAGATTATCTAATGATCTTGCTTTACTACAAGATAAAATGGATTTCTTCTCTACTGATGTAGCTAAACATTCTGTATCCGTTGCGTTGAAGCGTCCTATTGAAGATCTATATTGTGATTTTTCTGACCCTATTGCGGCTGCTTCTATTGCACAGGTTCATCCATCAATTGTTGATGATATCAATGGATACAGAAAGATGGCTGTAAAGGTTATACGCCCTGGTATAAGAAAACGTTTTTTTCGAGACATTCAAACTATGTATTTGATTTCGCGTATACAGGAAAACCTTATTCCTTCCATGAAGAGATTGCGTATATCGGAAGTGGTTCGTACTTTGGAACAAGTTACGAAAATGGAAATGGATTTACGACTTGAAGCGGCAGCTTTTTCGGAAATGGCTGAAAATATCAATAATGACAGAGGTTTCCGTGTTCCTAAGATTGATTGGTATAGAACAGCTCGTGATGTCATTACTATGGAATGGATAGATGGAATTAAAATATCAGATATTGAGAAGTTGCGTGAATATGGACATGATCTAGAAAGATTATCCGTCACTCTTATTCAGTCATTTTTATTGCAGACACTAAGAGATGGATTTTTTCATGCTGATATGCATCCGGGAAATTTATTTGTCGATTCTAACGGGTGTATTGTCGCGGTTGATATGGGAATCACAGGCAGGCTAGAAAAAAGAGAGAGACATTTTCTTGCTGAAATATTATATGGTTTTATTTCTCGTGATTATCAGCGTGTGGCAGATGTTCACTTTGAAGCAGGTTATGTCCCACGTAATCATAATCCAGCTTCTTTTGCGCAGGCACTAAGAGCTATAGGAGAGCCAATTCATGGTCAGTCATCTGAAACAATTTCCATGGGCAAATTACTGACGATGCTATTTGAGATAACCGAGTTGTTTGATATGATGACTCGTCCTGAGTTGATTATGCTTCAAAAAACTATGGTTGTTGTGGAGGGAGTTGCACGCATGCTTAATCCACAATTCAATATGTGGGCTTCATCCGAACCTATAGTCGCAGCTTGGATTCGTGATCAAATTGGGCCAATGAGTAAAATAGTTGATTTTCAGGACGGAATTAAGGCTGCCGTTAGATTTGTACAGGTAGCTCCGAATTTTGTTGATTCATTAGAAAAAATTTCCACTGCATTCACATGTCTTCCTGAGAATGAACATTGTTTTGCTTGTTCTAATAAAGAAACACCTCGTAATTCACATGGTTATTTAGGAAAATTGGTTTTGTTGGTTATTGTGGCTACATTTGTTTATATTATTTTTCCTATTCTATAGAGGGTTTAAATGAATCTTTCAGGGAAACGTATAATTCTTGTTATGTCTGGGAGTATTGCTATTTATAAGAGTTTGGATCTTATTCGTAGGATGCGTGAAAGAGGGGCTATTGTGGTTCCTGTTATGACGGATTCAGCACAAAAATTTATAACTCCAATGATAGTAGGATCTATATCCAATAGCTATGTATATTCGAATTTATTTGCACATGAAAATGAACATGATGCTAATCATATTAAACTGGCAAGCGATTGTGATATAATAGTTGTAGCTCCCGCTTCTGCTAATTTTCTTGCACGTATAGCACATGGGATGGCACATGATCTTGCATCAGCTATTTTGTTGGCAAAAGGAAGTGTTCCTGTTCTTTTAGCTCCTGCAATGAATTTTATGATGTGGTCTAATTTAGCAATACAGCGCAATATTGAAATTTTGCGAAGAGATGGTTATTTTTTTATAGGCCCTGAAAATGGGGCAATGGCTGAAAACAATGGTTGTGGGATTGGAAGAATGTCCGATCCTTTTGATATTCTTAGTCATGTGGCTACTTTATTAGAAAGAGGGATAAATTTTCCTTTAAGAGGCAAAAGAGCTGTGGTTACCTCCGGCCCAACGTATGAACCTTTAGACCCCGTTAGATATGTTACAAATCGTTCTTCTGGGCGTCAAGGGCATGCAATTGCCGAGTCTTTAGCATATTTGGGGGCAGATGTTACACTTATAACCGGTCCTGTATTACTTGCTGATCCTCCAAATGTTAAGACCATTCATGTCGAACGGGCGGATGAAATGTTGCAGGAGGTATTAAAAACTTTACCTGTAGATATAGCGGTGATGGTTGCAGCTGTTTCTGATTGGAAATTTTCTGAAATGGCAACGGAAAAAATTAAGCGTAAATATGGAATGTCTAACATGAAATTTGATTTTGTGGAAAATGTTGACATATTAAACGTTATAGGGCACCACCCCTGCCGCCCTTCTATTGTTGTAGGATTTGCTGCTGAGACACAGCTTATTACGGAGAATGGTAGGGAAAAATTATTGCACAAAGGTGCTGATTTTATTGTCGCTAACGATGTTTTGCCAGATAAGGGTTTTATAGGAAAAGAATATAATCAAGTTACCATTATTTCCCATGATGATGTGGAACAATGGCCTAAATTATTGAAGACAGAAGTGGCGAATAGACTATGCGATTTAATTGTGAAATATCTTAATGTAAGAAAAACTGTTTTATAGAATTTGTTCTTAATTTTAATTTATTTTATCACTCATTAAATTTCACATCTTTCGTGATATATTTTAATATTTTGACTTTGATTCTGACTGTCTGATGAAGACATATGTTAATCCCATCTCTTGAAAAATTTAAGCTATATTATTATATTAGGGTTGATAGATGCCTTATAGGATCTATGCTTCCTATTTACGGTCTTTAATGACGAGATGGGTTGATATATTAGTAAAATAGTCGCTTCACAAGGAGGACGTTATGCGTATGGATGTTTCTCGTATTTATAATTCTGCTATTGGATATGATACTGTACTTTCCATGTTAGATGGTTTAGGAAATCCTGGACAATCTATTGCCTATCCTCCGTACGATATAGCGCGTACGGATGATAATTCGTATCGAATAACTATTGCCGTTGCTGGATTTGAAGCCTCCGAATTAGACATAGAGGTTGATTCTGGAATGTTAATGGTTAGAGGCGGAAAGAAGTCAGAAGAAAAATCTGATGATGAATGTCAGTATCTATATCGTGGCATAGCAAGACGTAGTTTTGAGCGTCGTTTCCAGCTTGCAGATTTTGTAGAGATTACATCTGCATCTTTAGAAAATGGTCTGCTACATATAGAGTTATTTCGTAATATACCAGAAAAGATGAAACCACGTCGTATTAAGATTTCTCAGTCTTCAAAAAATGAAACAAAGATGATTGAGTCAAATAAATCAGCCGTTGCTGCATAGTGATATTATAGAAGAAAGGATGAATAAAATCTTCCTTTCTTCTTGTTTGTTTTTAGATAGAAAATTATTGTTTGAGAACCTTTGACTGTAGTTTGAACAATAGTTTATATAAATTATTATGATTGATATATTTTTAGATATCTTCAAGTCTTATATTGAAAATTACCGCAGTTAGAGTCTTATCTATACCATTCTTGTGAGTTGTTATATATTATTTTGCCTAATAATTTATGGTAAAATCAGTTACTGTAAGCAAATTAGTTTTGAAAACAATCACTTATATTTTAATTGTATAACTTTATTTGCAACACTTAATTTAATTAAAATATCCAGATTATAATTTGCATATGTTGTATCATAAATTATTTGATACGTAGTTTTTATTTATTTATAAGGCAGTTGATAATATCATTGTGAGAGATGGTGCTATGGTTTTGTCTGATTTTACTTCAGAAGAGACGTCTTATACCAGTGTGTTTGTATTGATTCTACAAGCAGTTTCCGGCCCATATTGTTATTCTGTGTCTTGTGGAATGCGGGTAAGATTAGGCTCTATCGTACGAGTTCCCTTGAGATCTCGTTCTGTTCTTGGAATAGTTTGGTATAGATCAGATAATACAGTTTATAATTTTAAATTGCGCCCTATAGAATATGTTTTTGACTGTGAACCATTGTCTCATAAGATGTGTGAGTTTATCCAATGGGTTGCTAACTATACATTTTCTTCAACTGGATTAGTTGCTCGTATGGTTGTTTCTTCTCTATCAGAAAAAGAAAAGATAGAAGAAAAAATGAAATTTACTGGTATTTTACCTCGGACTAATACTTCTTCTCGTATTCGTGTGATTAATAAAATTAAAGACGGAAAACTATGGAGAAAAATAGATCTAATACGTGCGACTAGTGTTTCTGCTAGCGTGATTGACGGGTTAGAAAAACAAGGAGTTATTAAAAAAATTGCTGTGATTTCTTCGCCTGTTGTTCAAACCCCTGATACAAATTTTTTTTTGCCGACATTGAATAAAAATCAACAAGAGGTTGTTGATCAGATTATTCCTTTATGCAAAGACGTTTTTTCTGTTTCATTTATTAGTGGAGTGACTGGTTCTGGGAAAACAGAGGTGTACTTGGAAATTGTTGCCGAGGTTTTACGTTCAGGCAAGCAAGTATTAATTTTATTGCCAGAGATTTCGTTGACATCCTCTATTCTAGAAAGGTTTCAAAAGCGTTTTGGTGTAAAACCTGCTGAATGGCATTCTTCTCTTTCTATAGGCGCGCGTGAACAAATTTGGAGGAATATCACAAAAGGTAAAACACTTGTAGTTGTTGGTGTTAGATCTGCATTATTTTTACCGTTTAAAAAATTGGGTCTCATCGTGATTGATGAAGAACATGATATTTCATATAAGCAGGAAGATAGAATACTGTATAATGCGCGAGATATGTCCATTGTTCGCGGAAAAATTGAACATTTCCCAATTGTTCTTGTTTCTGCTACTCCATCTGTAGAGAGTAAAGTAAATTGCATACGTGGGCGTTATCGTTTTTTACATTTAGCTACAAGGTATAGTAATAGTGAGTTGCCTGAATTGCGTGTAGTTGATATGAGAATTAACTCATTAAAATATGGTAAATTTCTTTCTATAGAAATGATCAACAGTATAAAGATCACTTTAGAGAGAAATGAGCAATCGTTGCTTTTTTTGAATCGAAGAGGATATGCTCCGCTGACTTTATGTCAGGCATGTGGGTATAGATTACAGTGTCCTTATTGTTCTTGTTGTTTGGTAGAACATCGTTCTAGAAGAAAATTACATTGTCATCAATGTGGTTATATGGTTGCCTATCCGGAAACTTGTGTCAAATGTAAAGCTTCTGGTCGTATGACAGCTTGTGGCCCAGGAGTTGAGCGTATAGCCGAAGAGGTTCGTGATCATTTTCCTTCAGCACGAATTTCTATTTTATCCTCTGATATAGATGGTGGTTTTAAGAAATTACGTTCACAATTGTATTCTATTGCCAAAGGAGAGATTGATATTATTATTGGAACGCAACTAATTGCTAAAGGTCATAATTTCCCTCGTATATCTTTAGTTGGTGTAATTGATGGTGATCTCGGTCTTGCTAATGCAGATTTGCGTGCATCTGAAAGAACTTACCAGATTTTATCGCAGGTAACAGGTCGTGCTGGACGTTTTGGTTTAAAAAGTCTTGGTTTGATTCAAACTTATCAGCCAACGCATCCTGTCATGCAAGCACTTATTTCAGGTGATTCTAATGCTTTTTATGAATCTGAAATGCGTTTAAGAAAGGAGGTTTGTTTGCCTCCATTTGGACGTTTAGCGGCAGTGGTTATTTCAGGGAAAATATATAAGGAAGTAGAGAAATATGCTTATAGTATGAAAAAAAGTATTCCTAGTAAGCCAGATATTTTAGTTTTTGGTCCAGCAGAGGCTCCATTGTTGATGTTGCGTGGGCGGTATCGTTTTCGACTATTAATTCATGGGAAAAATCTTAATGCTAATTTACAAGGGTTCATTGCTGATATGCGTGCTAATGCTCCTCAAAAACCAAATTCGTTGCATATGCAGATTGATATAGATCCACAAAGTTTTTTATGATGCTGGATTGTAGATATTAGTTTTGACGTATTTAACAATCTTTCTATCAAATATGGATTTGTATAGGATAATGTTGATTGAAAAATATTATTTCTTGGCGTAATTTTAGTGATTTTAAGAGCAACTCTTTTCATGAGTACCATTAAGGTCTTTTTTATGTAAATTTTAGTATGAAACTTGTCTTTTATATGCTACAAGCTACGTTGTTTGAGTATGTGTATATTGTTTTTTGAAGAATTTTATGAAATTATTATTCATAGTATGAGACAGAGTAGTAAGTTGATTGTTATTGTTGTTTATGCTCATAAATTTTTAATAATGAGGTGCTCCCAAATCGTATTTGTAGATAAAGAGTTTGTTTAAATTTTTGAAATATTTAATTAAGCGATTGATAGCTTTTTCATTTTGTGTTAGTTGATTATTGGTATTTTGTTGAAATAAGTATTTTTACTTTTTGTGATTTTTTTAATTGTTAAGTTTTGTCGTATCCTGTTTGGTTGAAGGATTATTTTTAGTGGCAGATTCTTTAGGTTTGTTTTCTGATTTATCAGGTAGATATTCCCATTCGTTGTTTATCACAGCTAGTAATGGGGGGATTTTGGATGTTGTTTCAAATGATATTATGCGGTTGGAATCACTTATTTTAGAATCTTTTGATTTTAGGTCTTTTATAAATAATCCCGTCTTTTCTATGAAAGAAAGAAAGATGGCCGTTGAAGATTTGATAAAAAAAGCTAGTTTTTGTACTATAACTGGTAATTTTCTGAGGCTTTTGGTTGCTAATGGTCGGTTATCCATTTTGTCGTCAGTTATTAGATCATTTCATGCAGTTTGTTTATATTATCGTGATGAGGTTGTGGCTTATGTTAGAACATTTGGTACAATTTCTTCGGATCAGCAAGATCAATTGCGAGATTGTTTAAGAAAGGTTGCAAATAAGAGTGTTGTCTTGAATTTAGTTGAAGACAATTCTCTTATGGGTGGTTTTGTGGCGGAAATTGATTCTAATCAAATTGATGCTTCGCTGCGTACAAAGTTGTTTAGGATTAGTCTTATATTGAAAGAGGTTGGTTGATGGATATCCATGTCGCAGAAATTTCTGATATTCTTAAATCAAGAATTGAGAATTTTAGTGACGGTTCTGAATTTTCTGAAGTGGGACATGTTCTTTCTGTTGGAGATGGAATTGTTCGCGTATATGGTCTTCATAATATTAAATCTGGAGAAATGGTTCTATTCCTCCATGGTGTTTATGGTATGGCTATCAGTTTAGAGACCGATAATGTTGGGATAGTAGTCTTCGGAAGTTATAAAGAAATATCTGAAGGGGATGTGGTAAAGCGTACGGGTCGTGTTGTTGATATTCCAGTCGGACCAGAGTTGTTGGGGAGAGTTGTGGATGCATTGGGTAACCCGATTGATGGGAAGGGTCCCATTGAGTGTAAGCAAAGAGCTTCTGTTGAAACCGATGCCCCAGGTATTATACATCGACAATCTGTATGTGAATCTTTATCAACTGGGATAAAGGCTATAGATGCTCTAATCCCTATAGGTCGTGGTCAGCGTGAATTAATAATTGGAGACCGTAAAACTGGCAAAACTTCAATTATTTTAGATACTTTTCTAAACCAAAAATCTATTCACGAGACAGGTAAAAAGCAGGATAAAGTTTATTGTATTTATGTTGCTATTGGTCAGAAGCGTTCTACTGTTGCTCGATTTGTAAAATGTTTGGAGGAGCGGGGTGCCTTAGATTACTCTATTGTGGTTGTAGCAACTGCTTCAGATCCTGTGCCGCTGCAATTCTTGGCACCTTTCGCAGGTTGTACTATTGGTGAATATTTTCGTGATCGTGGATTTCATGCTTTGATTGCATATGACGATTTGTATAAGCATGCTATTGCTTATCGGCAAATTTCTCTTCTATTGCGTAGACCGCCTGGTAGAGAGGCCTACCCAGGAGATGTGTTTTATCTGCATTCTAGGTTGTTAGAGAGGGCTGCAAAAATGTCAGATTCGCTAGGAGGTGGATCTTTAACAGCTTTACCAGTTATAGAGACGCAAGTTAATGATGTTTCTGCCTATATACCGACTAATGTTATATCTATTACAGATGGACAAATTTTTTTGGAAACTGATTTGTTTTACCAAGGTATTCGTCCAGCCATTAATATTGGTTTATCTGTTTCTCGTGTTGGATCTGCAGCTCAGACTAAGTCTATGAAAAAGGTTTCTGGTTCTATAAAGGGGGATTTGGCTCAATATCGCGAGATGTCTTCTTTTGCAAAATTTGGTTCTGATCTTGATAGTGCTACTCAGAGCTTTTTAGCAAGAGGGAAAAAGTTAACAGAACTTTTAAAGCAACCACAGTTTTCTCCTTTAAAGATGGAGGAGCAAGTAGCTATTATATTTGCTGGAGTTAATGGACATCTTGATGGTATTGAAACTTCTCAGATTGGTAGATTTGAGGTAGAATTTTTATCTCATATGCGGACTTCAGCTAAGGATATTTTAGACAATATTGGTTTGAATAAGATTCTAACAGAGGATATTTCTGATAGATTAAAAGATGAGATTGAGTTTTTTGTAAAAAAATTTAACTGAGAGATTAGGTGAATATTAGGTAATGTCTTCGCTAAAAGAATTAAAAAATCGCATACATTCTTTAAAAGAGACGCGAAAGATTACTGAGGCTATGCAAATGGTTTCGGTGACTAAGTTGCGTAGGGCACAGGAAGATATGAAGAATGCTTCTTTGTATAAATCTCATATAAAAGATTTCTTTATGAAATGTACGATTGATGATTGTTTAAAAGAAGACCTTCCGTATCTCATGAAGGGAACAGGTAAGGATAGTATATATCTTATTGTTGTTTTCGCATCTGATAGAGGATTGTGTGGTGGTTTTAATGCTCAGATTATTCGTTTTGTACGAGATCGTATTATGGAATTTATTTCGCAAGATAAGCAGGTTAAGATCTTTATAGTAGGCAAGAAGGGTTATGAGGGGTTATATAAAGATTTTTCTTCTATGATTATTGATTATGTGGAGCCGCCTTCTAAAAAAGGAATAGATTTTGTTTATGCGAATAATATATCGCATAAGTTAGTATCTCTTTTTTTTAGTAAAGCATTTGATGTTTGTTTTTGTATACATTCGGAATTTCAATCAGTAGTACAACAGACGCCTATCATGTCGAAGCTAGTTCCAATTGATTTTGTTGGGGAATTAACAAATAAAAAAGATGTAGATTCTTCAATTTATCGTTATGATCCTACTTTATATTCAGTATTAGAACAAATGTCACTTCAGAATGTTGCTGCTCAGATATTTTGGTCTCTTTTAGAGAATAAGGTGAGTGAAATAGGGGCTAGGATTACCGCTATGGATAGCGCTACTCGTAACGCTGGTATGATGGTAGATGATTTGTTTTTATCGTACAATCGTCATCGTCAGATGCGTATTACTACTGAGCTTATTGAGATAATTGCAGGTGCAGAAGCAATATAAGACAATATAAGAAACAAGAGGGAATGGTTATATATGGTTACTAAGGAGGAGATACGGAATATTGGTAAAGTACAGCAAGTTATGGGTGCTGTTGTGGATGTTGTTTTTTTGGATTCCTTGCCATTAATTTTTAATTCTCTTGAAATTATGAATGGTGATTCTCGTATTGTGCTTGAGGTTGTTCAACATTTAGGTGAGAAAACAGTTAGGTGTATTTCTATGGGGAGGACTGATGGTGTGAGCAGGGGTGATTCTGTCATCGATACTGGCACACAGATTACTGTTCCTGTGGGAGATGCTACTCTTGGTCGCATCATGAATGTTGTCGGAGATCCTGTAGATGAACAGGGTCCAATTCTTTCGTCTGAAAGACGTGCCATTCATCAATTAGCCCCTTCTTATATTGATCAATCTACGGATGCCAATATTCTTAAAACAGGAATTAAGGTTATTGACTTGATTTCCCCTTACCAAAAAGGAGGTAAGATAGGGCTTTTCGGTGGCGCAGGTGTTGGCAAAACCGTATTAATTATGGAGTTAATTAATAATATTGCAAAAGCACATGGTGGCTACTCTGTTTTTGCTGGTGTTGGTGAACGTACCCGTGAAGGTAATGATTTATATCATGAGATGATTGATTCAAAGGTCAATATTGATCCAATTAAGAATAATGGTTCTGCCGTTGGCTCAAAATGTTCATTGGTTTATGGACAGATGAACGAACCTCCTGGCGCCCGAGCTCGTATTGCTTTGACTGGTTTAACTGTTGCTGAGCATTTTCGAGATCAGGGGCAAGATGTTCTGTTTTTTGTAGATAATATTTTTCGATTTACTCAGGCCAATGCCGAGATTTCAGTTTTACTAGGGCGTATACCATCGGCTGTGGGATATCAGTCTACTCTTGCTGCAGAAATGGGAGAATTACAGGAGCGTATAACAACGACACTTACAGGTTCTATTACTTCTGTTCAGGCTATATATGTTCCTGCGGATGATTTAACAGATCCTGCTCCTGCAACATCTTTTTCACACCTTGATGCCATTACTGTTTTATCACGTAAAATATCAGAAAAGGGTATTTATCCAGCTATTGATCCGCTTGATTCAAATTCTAGCATCTTGGAAGCAGATGTTGTAGGTAAAGAGCATTACGAAGTGGCTCGTAGTGTTCAAGAAATATTACAACGATATAAGTCATTACAAGACATAATTGCAATTCTTGGAATGGATGAGCTGTCTGAAGAAGACAAATTAGTTGTTGCTCGTGCTCGTAAGATTGAGCGTTTTATGTCTCAACCATTTCATGTTGCCGAAGCATTTACGGGCACTCCAGGTAAGTTTGTCACTTTAGAAGACACTATTAAGGGATTTAAAGGTTTGGTTAAGGGTGATTATGATCATTTGCCAGAACTTGCATTTTATATGATAGGATCAATAGATGAAGCGGTTAAGAAGGCTGAAAAGTTGTCATCTGGGGTGATTTGATTTGTTCGATGGTTTTTATAATTTAAGATTTTACAATTAAATTATAGGGTATTATGTCTATAGTAAGCAGTTTTTATTTTGAATTGGTTTCTCCGGAAAGGTGTATTTTTTCTGGGGATATTAAGTCTATTTTACTTCCGTTGGAAGATGGTTATACGACAATTCTTGCTGGTCACTCTGCTATTTTGTCTACTATAACTCCTGGTATAATTACAATTGAACCAGTTTGCGGTGATATCCTTCGCTATATAGTGTTTAAAGGAATCGTCACCGTCTCATCTTTAAATTGTATAATTTTAACTGATAACGTTTTTTTAATGGACGAATTTTGCGTTGGTGCATTAAATAGTCGTATATCTGAAACTAATGACATTATTGAAAATATATGTGATTTTGAACGCAAGTATCATCTTGAGCAATTTGTGCTAGACTTATCTTGTTTGCGCAATAGCTTGCATTTAAGTTGAATCATTTAGTTTATTTTGTCATTATTCAGATATATTTGAATAAAGTATTGCTACGATTTGTTTTTCATATAAATTATTATTTAACAATTACTTAATTATAATTAGTTTGATTACTTTGAGTTAATTGATATACCATACTGTTGATGTTTTTATTTATATTTCAATATTACAGGGCTAATCACTGATTACAAATGATCAACACACAATAGCTCTGCATTGAAAAATGGTATCAGAGCCAAAAAACAATTTTCATATCTTATCAAAAAAAATTACTATGCTGTTATAGTTACATGAATCAGCATTTCAATGCTTAGTTTGAAATATTGACTTCTCAATGGTTGATTGAGCCTAAAAATCAAATTAAAACAATATTTTTTGAATAATATACAAAATTACTAAATAATTTCATCCATAAAATTCATTGGTGCGGATGGTCGGACTCGAACCGACACTTCGTTGCCAAAGACGGATTTTGAATCCGTTGCGTCTACCAATTTCACCACATCCGCCTATATTTTTAGTTAATACAAACAAAATATCTTTGAATAGCAATATATGCCATACATTATTATATAGTTCCAGCACAGATTATAAATAATTTTTGTGATATTTACAATCATCTGTATATCTTTATAAAAAATTAATTGTATCTATTATGTATGTTAAGTATTCTTTAAGGAAGTTGATCTGATGTTTTGTTAATTATGAAATTTGGTGAGATAATTTAGATTGAATGTATAATTGCTATACGTATTTGATATTCTTTTGTTAAATATGCTGATTAATCATAATGTATTTTTATGATAATTAGCCTCGTATAAGTTGTTTTATTGAATTAGATAAAAAGAAGAAAGATATTCTTAATGGCAAATGTAGTTGTAGTTGGGTTACAGTGGGGTGATGAGGGAAAGGGTAAGGTAGTTGACTGGCTTTCAGAAAATTCTGATGTGATTGTAAGATTTCAAGGAGGAAGTAATGCAGGTCATACTATAGATATTGATGGTATAATTTATAAGTTATCTCTTCTTCCCTCAGGAGTAGTTCGTCCTGGCAAGATGTCTATAATAGGTAATGGTGTTGTTATAGATCCGAGTTCTTTGGTTACTGAGATTGAAAATTTAAAGAGCCAAGGTGTTAATATTACTCCTACCAACTTACGAATTGCCAATAATGCATCATTGATATTATCTGTTCATAAAGATCTTGACATGTTGCGAGAGAGTTCTATTTCCTATTGTGATGTTAAAATTGGGACTACCCAAAGGGGAATTGGTCCAGCTTACGAAGATAAGGTAGGTCGCCGTGCTATTCGAATGATGGATCTATCTGATATGGAGAATATTTCGGGGAAAATTGAGCAATTATTACGTCATCATAATGCATTGAGATCTGCTTTTGGTCAGAATGAAGTATCATGTGAAACGATATTAGAAGAATTGAAATTTGCAAGAGAAAAAATTTTTCCGTTCATGGATGTTGTATGGCAACTTCTTCATTCTGAAAGCATTAAAGGATCAAATATTCTTTTTGAAGGAGCTCAGGGTTCTTTGTTGGACATTGACAATGGCACTTATCCTTTTGTTACATCCTCTAATACAGTATCTGCACAAGCATCTATTGGATCTGGAGTTAACCCTGGATCTTTAGGATATATTATGGGAATTGTTAAGGCTTATACAACACGTGTTGGTGAAGGGCCTTTTCCTACTGAGTTAAATAATGAAATTGGTGATTTTTTTAAAACAGTTGGAAAAGAGTTTGGTACTGTAACTAAGCGACAACGTCGCTGTGGTTGGTTAGATTTGGTATCAATACGTCGTTCTATTATTGTTAATGGGATTACAGGCATAGCTTTGACCAAGCTTGATGTTCTTGATGATCTTGATGAATTAAAAATTTGTGTTGGATATAAGATTGATGGTCAAGAAGTTGAATTTTTGCCAGATTATTTTGTAAATCATACTCGTTTTGAACCTATTTATGTGGTATTAGATGGATGGAAAACACCTATCTCTAAAGTTCGTAAGTGGGATGATCTTCCTATACAGGCGATTAATTACATACGAAAAATAGAGCAGGTATTGGGTGTACAAGTAGCTTTGCTATCCGTTGGACCTGAAAGGGATAGCACTATTATTGTATTTAACCCATTTGAAAACTAGAGGCGTATTTTTCGTGTAAATTTGTACCCAATTTATGAAAAATTTATGAATTGGAAGCAATGGAAATTTGATAAATGGTGGATTTTATATCAGTAATTCAGCGAGCTATAGATAGTTTGCCTGAGAATACTCCTGAAATGCGTTTTAAGATATATGGGCGTGCTCGGAATGCTGTTGCACGACAGCTAGATTCTATGAAGCCACGCCCTCCAAAAGAGATTTTAGATCGTCAATTGAGAAAGTTGGAGGATGCTATTCTTCAAGTTGAAAGAAAACAGCAGAGAGCTTTTCAAGTTGAAGATAAAAAGAAGAAGAGGTTATTAGTTTTTCCTAATAATGGCATTAATTCTAAGAATCGACTTTTGATTGCATCTCGATTGCCTATTTCGTCAGTTTTGCGGAATATTGATGCTAGTAAAATGAGATCTGAGATGCCTTCTGCTCAAAGAAATAGAAATTTATTATATAATTTTATTTCAAAAAATTTACTCTATAAACTGAGGAGTATTTTTAGTTTTCAAGGTAATTCTCAACATAAGTATAACCAATTAGTTGTTTCTATTAATGCAGATTTGGAACATGATAAGACTATCTTTAGAAGATTTAATTTAGAACAATTGTCTTCTCTAATTAGTACAATACTATTTTCTATACAAAAAATTTTGTTCAATACAGAGCGTTTTTTCGTATCATTTTCTACACTATATGATCGTAAAATTATGAAATTTTCTGTGGTTTTTATTATGTTTTTGGGAGTGTTTATGGGCATATCTTATTCATTTTCAAAAAATCGAGGAGGAGGTTTAAATATTTTTTCAAGTGAAACGGTAGATAATAATATTAGAGATAAAAAATTATTTAATATACGCCCAAAAATTACTCGAAGATTATTAGCAGATGGATCTGAAATTGATATGGGTTCGTCTAATGCTTCAAATATTGCTAATTCTTCTTTAAATAATGCTCTTTTTACAAGCTATTCAAAAGGTGATAAAGATAGTAGTCTTCATATATCCAAGAGTAATACGTTGGAAGATGTCAATTATGTTGAGGAAGGCAATAGGGTATTTGTTAATAAAGGTTATGACAAATTTTTGGCTGTTCCAACAAATGTAGTTTGGTCCTTACAACAAGGATTGCAGGGATTGATGATAAAAGGAGACATTTCTACCATAAGCAATGAATTATCAGCATCAATAATATTAAAACGTAATGTTGATATCGCTTTGCCGGCTACTCATTCAATGGAAATAATTTTTTCTTTTCCTAAAGAAAGGCAAGGGGTTAGTGTTGTTGATTTGCGACAAATTTCTATGAGAAAAACAGAGAAAGGGCCAAGTGTTTTATTTGATTCCAATATTTTTAGAATTGCTAAAGATTCATATTCGATTTTGCTAAAAGATTCTTTAGATAATGCGAAAATTTTGTCTGAATATCGTTTGATTGATATTCCAATTACTTATAGCGGTGGTAAAAGAGTAGTTCTAACTATAGATAAAGGTCGTATAGGAGAAGATATTTTTAAAATGGCAATCTCTAATTGGGAGGGGAAAAACTAATTATTAGTCAACCTATTATTGCTATAACGCATTAACTATATTTATGAACTGCTTACTTGAATTTATAAACGTTTTCTTTTATTCAGTGGTATTATATATGCTGTTTTGAGGAATTTTCTGTTTGTTTCTTTATCTCCGATTGGACCTTTTCAAAAGCTCTTGCTTCTATTTGTCGTATCCGTTCACGACTAACTTCAAACTCAGAAGATAAATTATCCAGAGTTATAGGATTTTCGTGTAAACGTCGTGCCTCAAAAATTCTCCTTTCACGAGGGTTCAACACAGACATGGAACGATTCAGCATATCGCGACGATTTTTCATTTCTTCTTCTTCAATAAAATTTTGTTCTTGACTATCGCGGCTATCTACAAGCAAATCTTGCCACTGGCTTGAATCGTTATTTGAATAATTTATTAGCATATTGAGAGATTCGTCTCCATTCAAGCGACAATTCATTGATACTACTTCTGATTCTGAAACATTTAGTTTGGTAGCAATTGCAGTTACTTGTTCTGGTTTTAAATTTGCGCCATTTACAGCTTGAAGATGTACTTTTAGGCGACGCAAATTAAAGAAAAGTCTTTTTTGATTGGCTGTAGTGCCTATTTTGACTAATGACCATGTACGCAAGATATATTCTTGCATTGCGGCTTTGATCCACCACATGCTATATGTGGCAAGACGAAAACCCTTATCTGGATCGAATTTTTTAACTGCTTGCATCAAGCCCACATTACCTTCAGATATTACTTCGCAGATAGGTAGTCCATATCCACGGTATCCCATTGCAATTTTGACGACAAGCCTAAGATGGCTTGTAACTAATCTATGTGCGGCATTTAAATCATTGTTTTCACGATATCTTTTTGCCAAAAAGTATTCTTCTTGTTGTTCCAGCATAGGAATTTTTTTTATTTCGTGAATATAGCGACTGAGTCCAACTTCACCATTTGCTATTGTAAGTATGCTTTTACTGGTCATGCAAGTGTTTGCCTTCTTTTGCTTTAAAACATCTTATTTAAATATTGTTTTGCGATATTTTTAATACGTACTGCTACGGCAATATAACTAAATCCATCCTCCAGCTTCATATTTAAATTCTAATATAATGCCAATAGATATGTTTATCACTATAGTGCTTTAATTATACTTAACATATCTTCAGGAATAGCTGCTTCAAAGCTCATCCTTTTGTTGTTTTGAGGATGACTGAAAGATATATAATATGCATGTAGTGCCTGTCTTGCAAGGGAGTTGATTGCACTTTTTGCAACAGAGTTAACAAGTTTTTCTTTTGTTTTGAAACCTGTCCCATATATTGGATCCCCGATTAGTGGATGTCCTTTATGAGCCATATGTACACGAATTTGATGTGTTCTTCCCGTTTCTAAACGACATTTTAGTAATGATATTGCATAATTGGAATCTCTATTGTAGGTTTTGATTATTTGATAGTGAGTTACGGCTCTATCTGCCGTTTTATCATCTACCCTTTTTATGGCTCTGCGTAATCTATTATATTTACAACGACCTAAAGGTATGTTGATTGTACCTGACATTGGAAATGGTGTGCCCCATACTATGGCATAATAGAGGCGTTTTAGTCCCATATGTAGTCCATGATCTGCGAATTGTTCGGATAGTTTCTGGTGAGAAATATCATTCTTAGCTACTATTATAATCCCTGTTGTATCTTTATCTAATCTGTGTACAATTCCAGGGCGTTTAGTTCCATTGATGCCGGATAGATTATCTTTACAGTGGTGCAAAAGTGCATTTACCAAAGTTCCAGTCCAATTTCCAGGTGCGGGATGTACTACAAGACCTGCTTGTTTATTTATAATGATGATATCATCATCTTCATATAATATATTTATAGGTATATTTTCTTGAGGTATGTTTAATTGTCTTATTTGAGGTGTGATTATAAGGATTTTATCTCCTGATATGATTTTTCGTGCTGGATCAATGTTAACCACATTATTTATACTGACATGACCATTATTGATGAGTGTTTTTATATATGATCGTGAAAATTTTTCTGTTAACTTCACAGACAACCATTTGTCTATTCTTCCCACAGCGTCATCATTAGCTAATAATGAAATTGTAATAGGTTGCAAATTACTATCAGGTTTTAATTCCATGTTTTTATTTAATTGCTACAATGTAAACTAGTTGAGTAATGTAATAATGTTTTAAACAAAATATTGTCATATAAATCCGTTGATTTTACTTTTGCAGAAACGTAATAATTTTTTGATATCGCTGAATTGTTTTGGTAACGTTATAACAAATCATTAATTCATACAGTCAAGTTAAACATTATACGTGCTGGAAACTTACCACTTTATCATGTCAATGAAAAGAAAGTTTTTTATTAAGTTGCGTAGCTTGTATGATTGTCAAATGATTTGATTTAAGAAAAAACTCATATAGTATATAATCTTAATTTTGAACAATTCATCTCTTTCCAACTATGCTATCGGTTGTCTTGCGTTTAAATGTTGTTCAATCTTGTTTAGGAATATACATTGAGGATCCTCGCATAAATTTAATTTGATTATTATCCATGATTATTATGGAAAATATTTGAACATTCTTTTTTGATGTGGGTAGCATCTGGCGATAGGGTATATCTTTCTCCTCTTAATGTCCAATTATTGTAATTCTTTGCAATATAAAAAAGGTTATATGATGCCATAGGCTTTCGGGTGGCTTTTTTTTGAGATGCTGATGCTACACCTACTACCGGCGCTACTGTTTCTTGGCTTGTCATCCAATGGAGACTATTGAGATGTGTATGGCCATGTAGTATTAATTCCACACCTTCTTTTGCAATCACATCTTGAAAGCGTTTAATGCCAAACATACGATTATATATGGAACTTTCATCTAAAACAGGTGGATGGTGCATCATAATAATTCGGAAAAGACCGTCTTGCTTTGCTTTGCATAAGAGCTGGGATGTATCATCTGCCTGTTTTTGTCCGAAGTATCCATTAGAGATGAAGGGAGGAGTGTTTACTACTGTGGAACAACCAATCAAAGCGACGTTGTTGCGTACACGCATATAGGGGAATATTTTGCCTCTTGTGCATGTAGTATCTCCGGCTATATATTTTTTCCATGCTCTAAGAGATTTTTCTTTTGATCCGCTTACATAAGCATCATGATTGCCAAAAACAATTGATATATCATTAGGATTGCCGATGCTTTTAAGCCAATTTTTGGCTGCATATACTTCTCGTTTACTAGTCATATTAACAAGATCGCCTGTGATGGCAATATGGTCAGCATTATGTGAACTAATATCATTAATTAACAATTTGACGACCTCATGAGACAAATATTTTTTTCTATTGAAGTGCCAATTTGCTAATCCAATAATTCTTTTTAGAGATAATTCATATAAATAAGGAGGATAGTTTAGATGAATATCAGATATATGCGCTAGTACAAACATACTGGTTATTATAGCGTTTTGATATTATTGGTAAATAGTTATAATGTATAAATAAATTATATTATGTATTAATTGATCTAATTATTTATTTGATGATGTTTTTTAAATTTGAAATGAGATTATCGGTTCGGTTTAATATGTAAAAGATATTTTTTCAATTATACTCTTACGAGATAAGATGATAATACAAAATCATTATTATCAATTTTATATAGATATTTTTATGGCAATTTATCTTCATACTTATGATATAGTAATACTTTCCCTTTCAAGATGCACGTAAAAGCCTATTTTGGATTAGGAGATTAATTTGATGACGTGTGTGAAGCATGTAACAATTGATAAAGATGAAGATAATATGCGTTTTGATCGTTGGTTTAAGACTAATTATCCGCAGATTAGCTTTGGTAATTTACAAAAACTTTTAAGATCTGGTCAGATAAGATTAGATAAAGGGCGTATTAAGTCAAATGATCGGGTAAAATCAGGACAATTAGTTCGCATTCCACCGTTTGTTCAAGCTTCAATCTGTAAAAAAGAAAATAAATATTTGGGTGTTCCATCCATTGGTTATTTAAATAGTTCGGAATTTTTAAGTAGCATTTTGATTTATAAGGATAGCAAGGTTTATATATTCAATAAGCCTGCAGGCATTCCTGTGCAAGGTGGTTCAGGGATTACTTGTCATATTGATGGTCTATTGGAATATTGGTTGGAGTCAAATGGCAAAAAACCTTATCTTATTCATAGGTTGGATCAGGAAACTTCAGGAATACTTGTTGTAGCTCGCACGCGTGCTTCCGCTCAAAGTCTAACAGAAGCTTTTAGAATGCGTAAGGTAAAGAAAATATATTGGTCTCTAGTTAGGGGGATTCCCAATGAGAAGAATGTATGTATCTCTAACTGGTTATTGAAGAAGGGTAGGCCAGGAGGTGATTATGTACAAGTGGTAAATCATAGTGAAAAAGGTGCTAATAAGGCAGTTTCTTACTTCAGAATGATTGATTTTTTTGCACAAAAATTTTGTTGGTTGGAAATGCAGCCTTATACAGGGCGTACGCATCAACTGCGTGTTCATGCCCTTCATATGGGTCATCCTATTGTTGGGGATAAAAAATATTATATGGATAATTCTAATGGAAATTTTTCTAATGATATTCAAAACAAATTGTATTTGCATGCTCGTTATATAGATTTTCCTCATCCTGAAGGTGGTAGACTACAAGTAACGGCTCCTTTGCCTACACATATGGTGAAAACATGGGATTCATTTGGTTTTAAGTATCACTCAGGTGCATATATCAATCGTTTGTTATAGCTTGTTAAATGTATTTTTGTTATCAATAAAAACCACTTCAATGATTTGTTAAAATTCATTGTGTCATATTGCAGCTTCAGAAAAAACATTCCTCTTACCGACATGATCAGCCTTGCTCACTAGTCCTTCTTGTTCCATACGTTCGACTAGCAGTGCTGCTCTATTGTAACCGATTTGTAGGCGACGTTGAATAAAAGACGTTGAACATCTTTTGTCTTTCATTACTAGCGTGATAGCCTTTTCGTAAAGATCACAACGATCTTTCTTTTCGTAGGTGTTATTTTCACTATTCTGAATACTATCAGTAGTGACAGTTTTTAGATATTGAGGCTGTCCTTGTTTCTTCAAGTGTTTTACAACCTTTTCAACTTCAATATCAGAGACTAAAGGTCCATGTACACGCTGGATTCGACCTCCTCCAGACATGTACAACATATCTCCTTGACCAAGAAGTTGTTCAGCTCCATGTTCTCCTAAAATTGTGCGACTGTCAATTTTTGAAGTTACTTGGAATGATATGCGGATAGGAAAGTTTGCTTTAATTGTTCCGGTAATCACATCTACTGAAGGTCTTTGTGTTGCCATAATCAAATGGATACCAGCTGCACGCGCCATCTGTGCCAATCTTTGAATAGCTCCTTCAATTTCTTTACCTGCGACCATCATTAAATCTGCCATCTCATCAACAACTATGACAATATAAGGCATATGTGAAATATCACCATCTGGATATTCTTGAGTTATGCTTTCATTATTGAGAGAAGATTTATTTTCCTCATTTATTGCTGTAATACGTTCGTTATAACTCTTAATATTACGAACAGACAGTTTTGACATTTTTTGATATCTTTCTTCCATCTCACGCACTGCCCACTTCAACGCCATAACAGCTTTTTTTGGATCTGTTACGACTGGTGTGAGAAGATGTGGAATGCCATCATAAACTGAAAGTTCTAACATCTTAGGATCTACCATTATCATACGACATTCTTTAGGGTTAAGACGATAAAGTAGTGACATAATCATGGTATTTATAGCTACAGATTTTCCGGATCCAGTAGTTCCTGCTATAAGGATGTGAGGCATCCTTGCAAGATCTGCTATAACAGATTCTCCTCCTATTGTTTTTCCAAGGCATAGAGCCAAATCTGATTTTGAATGTGAAAAACTTCGTGATTCAATGATTTGACGAAGGTAAACAGTCTCTCGGATATCATTGGGTAGTTCTATTCCTATAGCATTGCGTTTAGGTATGACAGCAACACGAGCTGAAGAAGAAGACATTGAACGGGCGATGTCATCAGCTAATCCTATCACTCTTGAGGATTTTGTTCCAGGGGCTGGTTCAAATTCGTAAAGAGTTACTACTGGCCCAGGATTTGCATTAACAATCTCTCCTCTAATTCCAAAATCTTCAAGAATATTTTCTAATAGTCCAGAATTTTTTTCAATGTATTCTTGAGTTATACTTTGAAAATGAAGATTTGGTTGTTCCTGTAGGAAAGAAGGGCTTGGCTGCTTATATTTCTCCTCTGTTTCTTCTGATATTTCATTTGTCATATTTCCCGTAATGTTTTCATAAGAGGGTGATTTTTGCCAAATAGAGCTTTTAGGAGAAACATTTTGATTCTTGGCTATAATAGAGCTTTGGAATGTATTGCTATCATTGGTTTCTTCATTTTGATGACATTTATTTTCTTTGATTGTTTTTGGAATAAAATTTGTATTTTTTGTAGATTTAAATGGTTCCAATATTATTTGTTTTTGACTGTTACTCAGAAGGCAAGGATTTAATTCTTCAAAAAAAGCAAAATCTGAGATCCATTCAATTTTTGTAAGACGGTTGTTTTCGTTGTTAATGGCAGAAGAGATATAATTTATTTTTTCAGTGTTTTTTGAAGAAAATTCCAAGCCTTTTGATTGATTGTCAATATTGATATTATAATGATCATTGTTTGTAATATTTAGCTTTTGGGGTGTTTTGTTCGTTTTGGATTGTTCGTTATTAGCATTTACAGTCGTCATAAATTGGTTTTTTAAATTTACAAGAGAACAGCTTGATTTTAGGCGTTCTTCCGTTAATTTTTTGGCATAATTTTTTCTAAGATCAAAATGTGTATTGTCGCATTTTTGCGATACAGAAAATTTATGATAGCGATTTAGTTCATTTTCAGGTGTACGTGTGAAACGAACATTGGGAGCAAGGAGAAAAGCCTCGTGCCATTGCGGTAAAAAACGTTTCAGTTTCACGTTTTTTTGTTGGATATTATTACATTGCAAGTCAATTTTTGAGAATTTCATGTCGTCCACTAAGGTTAATTTTCTCTTTTAAAAGTGATAATAGTAAAAATCGGTTAATAATTTACTTCTGAAATGTAATCAGTTTATTTAAATATAGAGATAAAAATTAATGATCATAGTTTTCCACAAAATATCTTCTCATCTAATAATGAAAAAAGACGTTTTTCATCCGGTTATTGAGGATATATTTTCTCATAGCCTTTGCAGTACACGAGTAGATTAATATCAGTGGCTATTCGGTGTATAGGTAATGATATGTTGGTTGCAGCAATTGTTAAATTTATTTAATTTATTACCATAAATTATTTCAATAAAATCGGTATTTTCTTCAATCATTCTATTAACAGGATCTTTTTTCGACAATTACGTCAACAAATATAATTATCTATAAGCATGAATTTCTTACTTATTTTTTTTATTTTAATTCATTATTATAATACTTAATATTTGTTTTGGAGAACAGTATGTTTCAATCTTTTAATTTGCAATCAACTAAAGATAATACTTTTTGTAGGTTGCAAAATCTGCGATCTTGTTTTGATAAATTAGGGATTGACGCCTTTCTTGTTCCGCGTGCAGACGAATATAGGGGTGAATTTGTCGCTGCTTATTCTGAAAGACTTGCATGGCTTACAGGTTTTACAGGATCGGCGGGAATAGCTATTGTATTGCGACAACAAGCGACCATCTTCGTTGATGGGCGTTATATTATTCAAGTCAGACAGGAAATTGATACTAATTTATTTGATATAAAAAATATAACAGTTGAACCGTTGCATGTATGGATTTCTAACAATGCTCCTTCAAATCTTCGCCTAGGTATTGATCCATGGTTACATTCAGCTTTTGAAGTGAGTGTTTTGCAAAACGCATTAAGTAAGATAGGAGGGATGATCGTTGATTTATCGAGTAATCCTATTGATTCCTTATGGCAAGATCGTCCTAAGCAATTAAAACGTAAGATTGAGATTCATGATATATCTTATGCTGGCAAGTCTGTCGAAGAAAAGGTAAAAGAAGTTTGTTCTGAGCTTGTAGTTAAAGAGGTAGAGGCGGTTTTGATATGTGATCCCGCTTCCGTGGCATGGATTTTTAACATTCGTGGATTTGATGTTCCATGTACGCCGTATCCATTGTCTCGAGCTATTGTGTATGCAAATGGTCAATCTGAAATTTTTATTGATAAGGGCAGTGTTGATAGAGAAGTAAGTGATTTTTTATCGTCAGTGGCGGTGATATTGGATCTAAATGAGATCGATTCACGTTTAACTACTATAGCATTAAATAAAATACCTATTCTTATTGATCCTAAGTGGATTCCTTATCGCTTGTTCAATGTAATTTCTCAAGGAGATGGGATTATTGTTGAGGGTTTAGATCCTTCCTATTTGTTACGATCTGTAAAAAATAAAACTGAAATTGATGGTATGATATCAGCTCATATCCAAGATGGAATTTCTATGGTTTATTTTCTTTCATGGCTTGATTCACAAAAGATTGGAGAGATTACTGAGATAGATGTCGTGAAAAAGTTGGAAAGTTTCCGTGAAATAATAGGTCGTAAGATGAATAATCATCTTAGAGATATTTCTTTTAATACTATATCTGCTTCTGGACCTCATGCTGCTATTATTCACTATCACGTTACTAACCAAAGTAATAGATTTTTACAGGATGGGGAATTGTTGTTGCTGGATTCGGGAGGGCAATATGTCAATGGCACAACAGATATCACCAGAACAATAGCTATTGGTAATGTGGATAACGAAAAGAAGTATTTTTTTACATTGGTATTGAAAGGAATGATAGCTATCTCAACTGCAAGATTTCCACAAGGAACACGTGGTTGTGATCTTGATAGTATAGCGCGCGTTTTTTTATGGAAAGCTGGATCAGATTTTTCTCATGGCGTTGGGCATGGAATTGGTTCTTTTTTATCCGTTCATGAAGGTCCTCAAGGTATTTCTAGAACGAATCAACAGATACTTCTTCCTGGGATGGTTATCTCAAATGAACCTGGTTATTATAGATGTGATGATTTTGGGATTCGTATTGAGAATGCTCTTTATATTTCTAATCCAGAAAATATTAATTGTGGAGAATGTTTGATGCTTGGTTTCAAAACTCTCACTTTATGTCCGATAGATAAAAAACTGATGTTGACTGAACTTCTTAAACATGAGGAGAAAACATGGATAAATGATTATCACCAATGTATATATAAAATACTTGCACCGCTTATAGATGATAAAAAAGTCATGTCGTGGTTGCTAGATTCTGTCTCTCCAATTTGATAATTTTTGTATTTTGTAAGAATTATATTTTCTCTACTATTATGCGCATCACATTCATGATTTTATTTCAAATTAAAAACTAATTCTTAATTCCAATATTAGTGTTAATTCAATGATTTGTCTTTTTAGGTGATTGTTTGCATTGATTCATATTTTAACCAAAGACATTCTAGGCTTGAGACTAAATATTTAATATCATAATCTGTGTGTAAAGGAGTGGGGGTTATTCGTAATCTTTCCTTTGTTCGTGCAACAGTTGGATAATTGATTGGTTGTATATAAATACCATAATCTTCCAGCAACATATCAGAGATCCATTTGCATTTTTTAGCATCACCAACCATGACTGGGATAATGTGACTTGAATTATGTATATAAGGAATATTCGTCTTTTCAAGAGCTTCACGGAGTTGTTTGACACGTTGCATATGAAGTATTCTTTCACCATTATTTTCTTTTAGGTGTTTGATTGATGTTAAAGCAGCACTAGAGATAGCTGGTGGTAAGGACGTTGTGAAAATGAATCCAGAAGCAAATGATCGTATGAAATCGCATAAATTGGCAGATGCAGCAATATAGCCCCCTAATACTCCAAATCCTTTTGCAAGCGTTCCTGAGATTATCGTCAGGCGATCCATGATTCCTTCACGCTCAGATATACCAGCACCTCGTTCTCCATACATTCCAACCGCATGGACTTCATCTACATAGGTTATAGCGTTATATTTTTCGGCGAGATCGCATATTTGCTTAATCGGTGCAACGTCGCCATCCATTGAATAAATTGACTCAAATATAATGATTTTTGGTATTGAAGGATTAGTTGCGGCAAGATGTTTTTCTAAGTCATCTAGATCATTATGTTTCCATACAATTTTTCTACATCGAGAATGACGAATACCTTCAATAATGGAAGCGTGGTTATTAGAATCTGAAAAGCATATAATATTTTCAATTTGGGAGCAAAGAGTGCTTATAGTAGCCCAATTTGCAATATAACCAGAACTGAATATAAGAGCAGATTCTTTGCCATGGAGATCCGATAATTCTTTCTCAAGCATTACATGATAGTGGTGATTCCCTGAAATATTTCTGGTTCCTCCCGATCCAACACCACAATTATCAACAGTTTTTTTTGTCGATTCTATAATTTTTGGATGTTTTCCCATTCCAAGATAGTCATTGCAACACCATATTGTTACCTTTTTTGAACCTTCAATAGAATTGTACATTGCATAAGGAAATTTATACTGACCGTATTCAATCTCTGTAAATATACGATACCGTTTTTCGTTGTGTAAGTTTTCAATCTGATTTTTGAAAAAATTTTCAAAATCCATATTTTTTCCTTTTTTAGTAATACAAACTTTTTGATTTGATACATTGTTATAGAAAATCTATAAAGATAGTAATCTTGTATGATTCATTTTGTAAACAATCATTTGGATTTTTCTACTAACAAGAAACATGTCTTATTATTTATTGAATTGATCAATCTCGAAATGTTCAGTGGATTATATCATTCATCTTACATGATGATGCATTGTATGTGAATTATCTACTGATTTGTTGTCTTTTTGTTTTCATAAATAATAATATGGTATAAATATTTGAGTTATAGGTATTTTAGCAATATTATCCTTATTTTTTAGGATGTGTGGAGAAAAAGGAATGCTAGTTTCTTTTGGAAGATTGAATTTCAAGACGGATATAATTTTTCTTATTTGGTATATATTTCCATTACACAATAATTTGAACAATATAACCGTGAAAAATTGAGCTAAATATGGGAGAAGATGAGATGGGGGTCAAATAATAAACCCAAGTGGATTAAAAGTTTTGTACCATATCCTTCCAATAAGTTGTACGCTGTTCACTAATGAGTTGCTCATTATTTATTACGATTTTCTTCTGAGTAATTGAACTTTTAATTTTATGGATTAGGTAACTTACTTCATATATTTCCCTCAAAAGACATGCTAACGGTAAATTATATCTTGTGCTTTTTATTATGTTAGAAAGGACTGTGCTTTAAGATGGTTTTGGGTGATATAAAGAGCTATGGCTGAAGCGTTGGATACGTTAAGAGACTTGATTGGACCAGGTATGTTAAGGTTGGCTGTTGAGTTGACTATAGTCGCTGTTTTTTGACGTAGTCCTTTTCCTTCAGATCCTAGAATAAGAGCGATTTTATTGTGTTGAAGAGTTTCCTCAAGAGATGTGTTGCTTTCTGAAGAGAGTCCTATTGTTTGAAAACCAAACGAATGAATTTTTTGCAAAGCATCTGATAAATTGCCAATACGTATGTAAGGAATGTGTTCTAATGCGCCGGAAGCTGATTTTGCAAGTACAGCTGATTCGTTCGGACTGTGTCGTTTAGTTGTAATAATAGCTCCACATTTAAAGGCGACGGCTGATCGTAAGATGGCTCCAACATTATGGGGATCATTAACCTGATCCAGTACAATTATTAATTGGCTCTTCTGAATTGTGTCAAGTTCTGGATAGCTCAAAGGTTTTGTTTCTAATACAACCCCTTGATGAGAATTGTCTTTCCCAACAATCTTTTCTATTTCTCGTGGTAATACTATCTTGATAGGGAAGGTATGAGGTAAATCTTCATTACAATTTAAGTTTGCTATTGCATTACGCGTTGCAATTAATTGGAAGATTTGTCTTTTAGGATTATTAAGCGCCGCTCTTACAGTATGAATTCCATATAATAATAGCTTATTTTCTTGCGATGAAATTTGATTTTGAATAATTTTTGTTGTTCCATTATTATGTCCTAAATTTTTTCTATCGCGATAATTTCTTCGAAGTTTAGCATAGTGAGAATTTTTAGCATCAGATGTTTTTCCTCTTGTTTGTGAAATAGAATTCATGATTGTATGGCCCGCCTTCTAGATAAAATTTTTGCTGAGTGTATATTACGCTGCACGTATTATAGATATATTTTAGTGATAATTTATATATATTCATGCAATTTATAAAATAATTTGATTATTTTTAAATGTCTTATGTTGACAGTTATGTTATTGGAAGCCATATAATAACTGCGGTATGATGTATCTAAGTTGATATTTCTTGACTATGCGTATGTGTGGGAGGGGTGCCCGAGTGGTTAAAGGGGGCGGACTGTAAATCCGTTGGTTTATCCTACGTTGGTTCAAATCCAACTCCCTCCACCACCACAATTGTGTTGTTTTGATGCGCGGGTATAGCTCAGTGGTAGAGCAGCAGCCTTCCAAGCTGAATACGCGGGTTCGATTCCCGCTACCCGCTCCATGCCTCATATTTTATTGGTTTTACTAGGATATTATATCTTGCGGCCACTTCGTTATGTTTGATTCATTGTGGTCATGCTATTATGTATATCGTTTTATTTTTTGCGGGTTATTGATTGTTTAAGATAGGTATACAGTAATATGGCATTTATTTCTAATATTCTCCGCCAAGTAAATCCTTCAGCGACTATTGTCGCTGCACAAAGAGCCCGTGATTTGCGTTCTAAAGGGTTTGACGTGTTGAGTCTTACTGCAGGGGAGCCTGATTTCCATACACCGGATAATATTAGGCATGCTGCTATTAGCGCTATGGAAAGAGGCGAGACGAAGTATACTGATGTTGCAGGTATATTGCAGTTGCGTGAGGCAATAGTTAATAAATTTAAGAGGGATAATAATCTTAATTATAATACTAATCAGATTATTGTTGGTAACGGCGCGAAGCACGTTATGTTTAATGCCTTTATGGCTACACTCAATCCAGGTGATGAAGTATTAATTCCTAGGCCTTATTGGGTTTCATATCCAGACATGGTTGCACTTTGTGGTGGCAAATGTGTTTTTATTGAAACAAAACAAGATGATAATTTTCAGATTTCTCCAGATTGTCTTGAGCGAGCCATTACTCCAAAAACTAAATGGCTGATTTTGAACTCTCCTTCTAATCCCTCAGGTGCGGTTTATTCCGAAAGTAGATTAAAAGCTTTATCCGATGTGTTGGCAAGGCATACACATGTTAGGGTTATTTCTGATGATATTTATGAGCATATCGTTTATAAAAATTATAATTTTAGCAATATTATAAATGTGGATTCGTCTCTATATGAGCGTACTCTTGTTATTAATGGTGTATCTAAGGCATATGCTATGACTGGTTGGCGTATTGGATATGCTGCCGGTATGACGGATTTGATAAAATCAATGGTTACTATACAGGGTCAACAAACTTCTGGTGTTTGTTCTATCGCGCAATGGGCATCAGTTGAAGCGCTTAATGGTCCTCAAGATTTTTTGTTGCGTAATCAGGCAGTTTTTGAGAGTAGGCGTGATATGTGCGTTTCTATATTAAGTAAGGCGTTTGGCATGAAATTTGTAGTGCCAGGCGGTGCTTTTTATTTATATCCGTCTTGTCATGAATTGATTGGAAAGAGGTCACCTTCTGGAAATGTTATCAAAACGGATCTAGATTTTGTTAATGAACTTTTAGAAATGGAAAAAGTGGCCGTTGTTCATGGTTCTGCTTTTGGTTATGGCCCAAATATTCGTATTTCTTATGCAGTTTCGGATTCTGTTTTGGAAGAAGCCTGCAGGAGAATTCAGCGTTTTTGCAATTCATGTCAATAAATTATTGTCTGCTGATTTTATAGTGATATTGTGAGGCCTATGTATAACAATTATATTTGATTGATTTTGTATGTAATATAGTAAATATTGTGGCATTGTTTTTCATTTTAAACATGCAATGCATCGCTAGCTTGTTTTTTCATATTTTAGTTGTCGTTAGCGATATTGACAAAAGAGATATCACTAATCATAATAGCTTCTGTGTTAGATAAAGAATTTCACGTATTCTTTGTGGCTGTGTGTCATATCACGTGGTGCATATTTGTTTATTCTGTTGAATATCCTTAAAATTTGATTATTTTTATAATTCCTGATGATGTATGGTTATGGGTTTTTATAAGATTGTTGCCACAGTTGTATTTTTTATCATTTCGCTACGAAACAGCCGTGTTTGCGGTTTTTATCGTTTTGTATTTTTAGGTGAGGTTATTTGATGCTTTGTTATAACTATTTATCAGTCGTATTTTAATTTTACAGGTGATATTTATGCTCTTTCGAATTTAAATGTTTTGTTTTGAAAGAGCTGTTTTTTTAATATTTATTAGAATATTAAAGGGGATTTGATTGCATGTTTGAATTATATGTCGACTGTGGTAAAGCATTGGATTTAATGTTTGGAAGATTTATATTATGACAATTTTTGAAGATATTCCTAAGGTTATAGGAGAGGCTCTTTCCGAACGCGGTTATTCCACTTTAACGCCAGTTCAGAAATCTATTCTTGATCCCTCTTTAAGGGATAAGGATCTTTTAGTTTCTGCTCAAACTGGTTCTGGAAAAACTGTAGCTTTTGGATTGGCTTTAGCTTCAAATCTTTTAGAAGGCAATGATCGTTTTGGTCCTGCAGGGTTTCCTTTAGCTCTTGCCATTGCTCCTACTAGGGAATTAGCTATGCAAGTTGGGCGTGAATTGACATGGCTTTATGAAAAAACAGGCGTTGTTGTTTCTGTCTGTATTGGTGGTGTTAGCTTACATCGTGAGCGTCGAGATTTGCAGAATGGATCACATATCATAGTTGGAACGCCAGGTAGGTTATGTGACCATATTAGGGGCAAGGGTTTAAACATGTCCAACCTTAAGGCTGTCATTCTTGATGAAGCTGATGAGATGCTTGATTTGGGTTTCCGTGACGATATAGAATTTATTCTTGATTCATCGCCAAAGAAACGACGTATGTTGATGTTTTCCGCTACTATTTCTTCTACTATTATGACTTTGGCTAAGAATTATCAAAAAGACGCCATACGCATTAATGTATCATCTGAAAATCGCCAACATAGTGATATAGATTATCGTGCAGTATTGGTAAAAATGAGTGATAGAGATAATGCCATTGTCAATATATTGCGATATCATGAAGCAAAAAATGCAATAGTGTTTTGTTCTACACGTGCATCTGTGTCAAGGTTTACTAAGATTTTAGGAGAACATTTATTTCAAGTGGTAGCTTTATCAGGAGAGTTAAGTCAGCAAGAACGTAGCAATGCTTTGCAGATGATGCGTGATGGAAGAGCTCGTGTTTGTATAGCTACAGATGTTGCTGCTCGCGGTATTGATTTGCCGGATCTTGATCTTGTCATTCATGCTGAATTATCTTCAAATCCTGATATTTTATTGCATCGATGTGGTCGTACAGGTAGAGCAGGGCGCAAAGGCAAGAGTGTTTTTATTGTTGTTCAAAATATGCAGCGTCGTGCTGAGCGTTTGTTTCGAGATGCAAATGTTTCTGTGGTCTGGGATCAAGTGCCTTCGTCTGCGGAAATATTAGATCGAGATACGCAGAGAATGCTTGAAGACTCATCATTAACCTCACCTATTCAAGAAGGTGAGAAGAAGATTGTAGATGCCTTATTGTCACAACATACACCTGAAAAGATAGCGGCCGGTTTTTTGCGTCTTAACAGTGCAGGTCGTTGTCCTCCTGAAAAATTGGATTCTATTTCCCTTAATTATGAAAAAGATCGTATTCAAAGTGGTTTTAGGTCTTCAAGGGAAAATTCGCGTGATAATTTTAGAGATTCATCGTGGTTTTCTCTTTCGGTAGGTAGTAAGCAGAAAGCTGAACCTAGATGGCTGATACCTATGTTATGTCGTGGCAGTGGAATTAGTCGGAATAGCATTGGTGCAATTCGTGTACAACCTGAACAGACTTTTATAGAGATTTCAGCAGATGGCGCTAAACTTTTGCGTCGTTCTGTAAAGTTGGATAAAGGGATTCAGATTAAATCCATGAATGGAATAAAGCCTGATTTTAAAAATCATAGATCATCTAATTCTTCTAGATTTGTGAATCATCAAGACAGTGCTACTGAGAATAGATTTAAGAGGTCCAAAAGAGTATTTAATAGATAAATTTATGTGATTTGGAGTGGCTTTTTATTATATTAAAAGTATCAATCGCGAATTTTCCCTATAGAATATCTAGAGCTATTTGTTTCTTTTATTTTTGTGATTAATTACGATCTTATTTAAATATTATATCGCGTTATAAACGTTACTCCTGCTCATATTTTGAATCTATGTGTTTTAGTCCTACCCTAAAATAATCGTGTCCGCTATAGATTGTAAGAATTGCGGCAATCCAAAGAAATATGATGCCGATTTGTGTAATGTAAAATGACCACTCTTCGCAGGCAGGCCCCGCTAATAGAAATCCAATTGAGATCATTTGAATTACAGTTTTGAATCTTGCGATGCGTGTAACTGGTACACCTACTTTTAATTCTGCTAGATATTCACGTAACCCAGATACTATAATTTCTCGACATAAAATTGTAATGGATGCCCATATTGAATATATGTTAATTGTGCCATCTGCTGTCATTAATAGTATAATTGAAGACACTAGTAGCTTATCTGCTATGGGATCAAGCATACGTCCTATATTAGAGGTTTGATTCCATATTCTTGCCAGATACCCATCAAAAAAATCAGTAATTGAAGCAATTGTGAATAGAAAAAGAGCGGTCCATCGCATTAGATGTGGGTTAGAAAATCCACCTATCTCGTTAATAAAGAAGCATAAAACTATCAATGGTATCACTAGGATACGGCCATAGGTGAGCATATTTGGAATATTATAGGAACGGTGAGCCATTTATTTCTCTTGTGGAAATTTGATCTACGTTGTAGAATCTATTTTTTGAATTTTACTTAACGAGAATATTACATGATAACAGTTGAATTCATGTAGATCTATATTGAGTGTTGCTATGGAAATGATTATAAATTTTAGTAGCTGTTTTTTTTGAAATTCCTTCTGTTGATGTGAGCACTTCAGGAGATGCTCTGGATATCATTTTAATAGTTCCAAATGACTGGAGAAGTGAACGTTTCCTCATAGGTCCGATGCCACCAATCTCATCAAGCGGATGATTATAAGCTATTTTTTTTCGACGCGTACGATGAGCAGTAATAGCAAAACGATGTGCCTCATCGCGAAGTCGTTGGATAAAATACAGCACAGGATCACGCATTGATAGTACAAGTTCCTTCCCATTATCTATAAAAAACTTTTCTCGTCCAGCATTTCGCTGTGGACCTTTTGCAATACTTATAATCTTAATATGATTATCTATTTTTAATTGTCTTAGTATACTATGCGCAACAGATAACTGACCCTTTCCTCCATCAACGATAATTACATCAGGCCAAGAAGAAAAGGAAATGTCTTCTTTTGTTTGATCACAATCGTCATGTGCTTTATTTTTAATTAATTGCGATAATCTACGTGTTAATAGCATTCGCATCATAGCACAATCATCTTTTGTGTTAATATCATGTAAGTTGAAATTAAATTTTCGGTACTGATTTTTCATAAATCCATTTTCGCCAGATACAACCATACATCCCACTGCACTACAGCCCATAATATGTGAATTATCATATATTTCAATGCGCTTTGGGATTCTAGGTAGCGCAAATTTTTCCGCAAAATCTTTTATAACCTGTGTATTAAATATTTCGTTGGCAATTTTTTGTGAATGAGCCTTGTTAGCATTTACAAGTGCTTGTTCAATAATTTTTCTCTTTTCTCCTCGATGAGGTATTGTTATTTTTACTCTATGCCCAGATTTTTTAGTAAGAGATGTTTCTAATAATTTAGCCTCGTCAACTGTTTCTGACAACAAAATATTTTTTGGACAAGGCTTATCATCGTAAAATTGTATTAGAAAAGATTTAAGAATTTGTGCATTGTTTAATTGAGAATATGTTTTTAAAAAGAAAATACGAGCGCCTCTGTGCTGTCCAAAGCGAAAGAATATTGTTTGTATACAAGCAATATTTTTGTCTTGATAAATAGCAAAGAAATCCATTATCTCATCGTTAAATTCACTGTGATTTTGGATATGAGATAGTGCTTCTAGTCTATCACGATGAGTGATAGCCGATTCGAAATCTTCTTTAATGGTAGCTTGATTCATGTCATGAGCGATTTTTTCCTTAATAAGATGTTGATTGCGTCCAGACAGAAAATCTTTGGCATCGCTAACTAAGTCCATATATTTTTCCACACTTATTTCGCCCGTGCATGGACCAGAACATTTTTTTATTTGAAAGAGAAGGCAAGGTCTTGTTCTGCATCCAAATGTGCTATCGGGACAATTACGAAGAAAAAAAACACGTTGGAGAGAATTTATGGTTTTTTCTACCGCATCAACGGATGCGAATGGACCAAAATAACTTCCTGTTCGAACTGGTGGTCCTCTATGTTTGTATAATGCTGGAACTTTATGATCATCTGTAATTAGGATATATGGAAAATATTTGTCGTCACTCAAAAGTATATTAAAGCGAGGCTTTAAACTTTTGATCATATGCGCTTCTAGAAGAAGGGCTTCTGTTTCCGTGCGGGTTGTTACAAATTCCACATTTTTTGTTTGGCTAATCATATACATAATGCGTTGAGTATGATTTTTTAGTTGTGTATAACTTCTAACACGTTTTTGCAGATTATATGCTTTTCCTATATACAGAATCTTTCCATTAGCGTCCAACATCTTATAAACTCCTGGTGATGCTGGCATTTTTTTTATAAATTTTTCTATAGTATTCATGTCTTGAGAATGATTTCTATTTTAATAAATTACCTTGGCAATTATAGATTGTATATCTCACAATCATCACCATTTGTTTAATTTTAATTATTGTGATGCCGTTAATTACAAGTTCTCTAAATTAATATTTTACAATGTTTTATAAAGATTATACATGGGAAAAGATACTTAATCTAGCTTTTATATAGAATGATAATAACAAATACACAATTGTTGTGTGTTTTATTTTACTTAGTTCTTTACAATATTTTAAATCATTGTATGCTAAAGGTTGTATTAATTAAGCTATAAGCATAGTTAATGCAGAGGTTTGCTTTTTGGCGGGATGAAATATATGTTGCTTTTTTGCCACTATTATTTTTGACGTTAAAATAAATGAAAAAAACCATTTTATCCTCTTTATTATCGTCCAGTTTGATGCTTAAAATCAATTGTGGTTTCCGATATATGCTAGCCTTTGGTGCTTTGTTGACGATGGGGGATAGTATGGAGGCTGTAGTGGTCTTTTTTTTAAGACCTTTTAGTAGATCTTCTTTTTGGAGATTTGCTTTTTTTAACATTTATGGAGAATATGAAAGATGCAAAAATTTTTTCTAGCTGTTGGAGTGTCGAGTCTTTCTCTCGCCTCTTTTTACTCTGCGCAAGCGGCTGATGCTGTTCGTCGTCAATATGCCAATAATTCTCGTGGGATTGTTTCTACGGCTTCGCATAATGCTGGAAGTCGTTATGTGCCTTACAACAATTATACGGATGGTATGTATATAGGTTTAAAAGCTCAAGGCAAGTCCTCTTTTCTTCCGCATGTACAGGATGCTACTACTGGTAGTCAGATATCTGCTGGACCTGGTGTTTATGCTGGGTATAACATGCAGGTTGGTTCTATGGTTTATGGAATTGAAGCTGAGGGTTCTTACTTGTTTAATTTTTCCAACGATTCGGAAACAAAGCCTAAAGATGATTCTCTTTCAAATGATACTAATAAGCCCGATTTAAAAGCTAAGCAATATGGGCCTCAAGGTACTGTACAAGTACGCGTAGGAACTGAGATTGTTGATTCTGTATTGGGTTATGTATCTGGTGGGTTATCTGCTGCGCAAAACAATTATTATGTTGCAACTAGTCCTAAAAAAGGTACTGTTCCTGAAGTGACAGAGCATAATGAGACCGGACTTGATGTTGGTGGTGCTTTCGGAATAGGTGTTGATATTACTCTTGTTGACGACCTAATTGCTCGTGTAGGATATAATGTAGCTTACTATCCTAGTGTTGAAAACCAACAAAATAAGTTGCAACATAATATCTCCGTTGGTGTTGCGATGAAATTTTAAAATTTCTTATTCATTATAAGATCTTGAACCGGGCTTTTGCCCGGTTTTTCTTTTTTTATTTGTGATATAAAAAACAATTTTATAGGTATTAATTATTTTTTTATTATAAATTGTTGTTGCATTTTATTATATTGACTACCAATTATTTGCATTTTGCAAAATATCGATTGGTCTTTAGGTGTGTCCCTCGTTGCTTGATAAAGATCATCTGTGATCAACGCGTATTGCATTTGTCATTGATATTAGATTTTTTGAATATTAGATTTTTGGGAGAACAGCAATTTTTTTATATAACTTCTTACCATCATCTGTTTCTCGTGGGGTTGCTCCCAATATCTTTGATATTTTAGCGTTTATTCTAGCTATGGGAATAACGATCATGCTTTTTCATGGTTTTCATGAGACAACAGTAGCATGTAATATTACTGATATTACTCCTATCACACTTGACGTAGAATTTTTGCCGCAATATGCATTTCGCACTACCTTGCGTATGTTGATAGCGATAGTCGTTTCATTATTTTTTACGTTTATTTATGCAACTCTTGCTGCCAAGAGTCGTCGTTTAGGGATGATTCTTATTCCTATTTTAGATGTTTTACAGTCTATTCCTATTCTAGGATTTTTGACCTTCACAGTTTTCTTCTTCATGAATTTGTATCCTGGAAAGGTTATAGGAGCTGAAATAGCGGCTATTTTTGCGATTTTTACCAGTCAAGTATGGAATATGACCTTCAGCTTATATCAATCGCTATGTAATGTTCCTAAAGATTTGGAAGAGGCTTCTCGTAGTTTTCATCTGTCTGGTTGGCAAAAGTTTTGGAAATTAGAAGTTCCTTTTAGTATGCCAGGTTTGGTTTGGAACATGATGATTTCAATGTCAGGAAGTTGGTTTTTTGTCGTTGCATCTGAAATGATTATGGTTGGTGATACTGTGATACCGCTTCCAGGAATAGGATCTTATGTATCTTTGGCAATTAAAGAACAGAATTTATTGGCTGTTGGTTATGCATTGTTGACGATGTTTTTTGTAATTTTACTGTATGATCAGCTGTTATTTCGTCCTATAATTGCTTGGTCAGATAAATTTCGTTTTGAACGGACGACGACGATGTATTATTCTGATTCGTGGGTTTTATATTTATTTCGAAAAACAAAATTTTTGCGTTTTATAGGATATAGTTTTTGGCAGATTTTACTGCCAATTTCAAATAATATTAAGAAGTTATTTCGTAGGAGAAAAAGAAATCGGTTTCGCTTATTGGAAAAAGTATTGCTTTTTTATTATGACCGTAAAGTATCATATGTATTAGATGTTCTTTGGTTATTAATAATATGTATTTTTACTATAGGTATAATTTGGAACACTTTTGAATATATTGCTTATAGTTTCACTTATGAAAATATTTTGAATGTATTTTGGCTTGGTTGTATTACTATGATAAGAGTAGCAGTGCTTATTATTATTGCAACTATTATTTGGGTTCCTATAGGTATATGGATTGGTCTTCGTCCTCATATTGCTAGTAAAATACAGCCTTTCGCACAGTTTTTAGCTGCATTTCCGTCTAATATTTTTTTCCCGATCGTAGTTTCTATTGTTGTCTATTATGATCTTAATCCTAATATATGGCTATCTCCTTTAATGATACTAGGAACCCAATGGTATATTCTATTTAATGTTATTGCTGGAGCAAGTGCATTTCCAAATGATTTAAGAGAAGTGGCCCGAAGTTTTCATGTGACTGGTTGGCGCTGGTGGAAATTTGTTATTCTGCCAGGGATTTTTCCTTATTATGTTACAGGAGCTATCACAGCATGTGGAGGAGCTTGGAATGCTAGCATTATTTCTGAAGTAGTAAGTTGGGGGAACATACATCTTAAAGCAATTGGTTTGGGTGCTTATATTACGGAAGCAACAGAAAAAGGTAGTTTTCCAGAGGTTGTTCTTGGTGTCTTTGTGATGTGTTGTTTTGTTTTGTTTTTAAATAGATTTTTATGGCGTCCTCTATATATGTATGGCGAACGTCATTGGCGAGTTAGATGATATTTGTGGTTTTATGGAGCTTTATACATGGTAAATATTGTTGCCGATAATAATTGTCTTTTAGAGATCAAAAATATTTGCCAAAGTTTTGTTCGTAAGAGAATGTCTGGCAATTTACTGGTCTTAGACAATGTTAATGTTAATATTAATTCAGGTGAAATTGTTGGATTATTAGGTCGATCTGGTTCTGGTAAATCAACTTTATTGCGGATAATTGCGGGTTTGGTTGCTCCAAATTCAGGACAAGTTACATTTCAAGGTCATCCTGTCAAAGGTCCTATGAAAGATATTAGTGTTGTATTTCAGTCATTTGCATTATTTCCATGGTTAACTGTATTGGAAAATGTTGAATTAGGTTTGGCTGCAAGAGGAATAGATAAGGAGGAGTGTCGTAAAAGAGCTTTATCTGCGATAGATCTTATTGGTTTAGATGGTTTTGAATCTGCCTATACTACTGAAATTTCAGGAGGTATGCTTCAGCGAGTTGGTTTTGCTCGTGCTCTTGTAGTATATCCCAGCCTGCTTTTGATGGATGAACCGTTTTCTGCCCTAGATGTTCTTACTGCTGAAACTCTTCGTACTGATATTATTGATTTATGGAGTGAAGGGCGATTGCCTATTAAATCTATGTTGATGGTTACTCATAATATTGAAGAAGCTGTTTTGATGTGTGATCGTGTTTTGGTATTTGCATCGAATCCAGGTCGTATAGCAGAAGAAATTCGTGTTTCTATTCCCCATCCACGGAATCGTCTTTCTCCCGCATTCCGGCAGATTGTTGATAAGATATATTCTCTCATGACTAAACAAGAAGAAACAAAGCTTGATGCTCTGGGAAATACTACAGATGCAGGGGTAGGGATGTTTCTTAGACATGTTTCAACTAATTTACTATCTGGTCTTATAGAGGCTGTTATATCTCCTCCGTATGATGGTAAAGCCGATCTTCCAGAATTGGCGAGTAGTTTGCAATTGGAGGCAGATGAGCTTTTTCATATCGGAGAATCGCTTCAATTACTGAAGTTAGTTCATTTAAGTGAAGGCGATATTACATTGACAAAATCAGGGAAAAAATTTGCAAATCTTGACATAGATTCTCGCAAAAAACTGTTTGCAAAACATCTTTTGAAATACGTCCCTTTGGTAGGTCTTATTTTACGAGTTCTTGATGAACGTGGATCACATAGAGCGCCTGTTGCACGATTTCGTAATGAACTTGAAGACTATATGTCTGAAGAATATGCTCAAGAAACGATTGATACAGTTATATCTTGGGGAAGATATGCAGAATTATTTTCGTATGATGATCAGACTGAGCTTTTTAGTTTTGATAATCCACAGTGATATTTGTTATATTTTGTGCGGTTGATGGAAATAACATATGTTATATATACAATATCTTTGATTAGTAAATTTTGGCATTTTTATGCCTTGTTCTAATGTTAATTTATTCTGTTCGAAAATTTAAGATAGCCGGTTTATTTATATAAGTTAGCAAATCATTATAAAACTGCGTATCTTTTATAATGAATAATAACTAGTGTGTTAATTGGTAAAAATAAAGACTCTTGTTGAATGACTATGATGAATATAGAAGTATTTTTTCTTTTTTACATATAGTGATTATTTTCCCATAGTTGTTGTAATGAAATACGATAATTAGGATATAGTAGTTGAAAACCAAGATGTTTAATCTTTTTATTTGAAATTTTTTTATTTTCTGAATAGAAAGATCTTGTGATACTGGATATATTAGCTGTCTCAAAATCTTGTTCTAATGGGGGATCTACGTTCATGAGGGAAGCAGCTTTTATTATTATATCTTGAGGAGGAGATGGTTCGTCATCACTGATATTAAAAACACCTCCAAGATTATTGTTAATCAGAAAAACTATACAGTTAGCAATGTCTTCTACTCGTATTCTATTAAATACTTGACCTTCTTTTATCAACTGCATTGTGTGTTTTTTTTGTATACTGATGAAGGCATTACGCTTCGGCCCATAGATTCCAGATAATCGCAAGATTGCTACTTTTATGTTTAATTTTTTTGCTATTGAAAGCCATTTTTTTTCTGTTTCAAAACGTCTAACCGCAGAGCAAGATATTGGATGTATTGGTGTGTTTTCGTTAACCCATTGTCCATTTCGATTTCCATAGACGCTAGTCGCAGACATATATCCAATCCATTTGAGATTGGGCATGAATTTATAAAAGTCTTCATTCGTAGCATTGATGAATGGATCTCCTTCAAAATCGGGCTTAATACATTGAACTATGTGTGTGGTGGAACTTAGTTGTTTTTGTAATTTTTTGTCTATTGTTTTATTTGCAAATAAAAATGGTGATATTCCTATGTCATACAATGATTGTAAGTTATCTATTGATCGTGAAGTACCTGATGTATGTATGCCCATATTTATTGTTGCACTTGCGATGAATTTGCCAGTATATCCAGCACCTAATATCATGAGGAACATGCTTATAAACTCCTATTATTTTATGAGAGCTTTAAAAGGAATTATTAATTAAAATCAAAATTTTATTTTTATATTAGGTGCAGTACATTACAATTAAAAATCAAGATTAGTATAATGATCTACTGGTAGTAATCCTCTTATACGATCTGAAAGCAAGGGTCGAAATGAAGGGCGGGACTTAATACGTTGATACCATTCTTTAACGGCAAGTACATTTTCCCATGGTATTTCTCCTAGATAATCAAGTATTGAAATAGTTGCAGCAGCGGCAAGATCAGCATAACTTATATTATTGCCAGCAAGCCATGCACGTGACCTGATTAACCAGGTCATGTACTTCATGTGTTGTTGCATGTTATTACGAGCTATACGTAATATTTTTGAATCAGGGGATCCACCACCTTGTTCGTAATTCATTTGTAATTTATAAACGCGTTCATGTATGATGGGTTTAGTAACATCTTGTTCCATTTTTTGCATGAACCATTCTACTAATCTTCTAGTTTCAGCTCGTTGCAACGCATCAGTAGACAGAAGACGATTCTTTTGTATGACGTCGCGTATTTCATTAAAATATTCAGAAATTACAATGAAACCACAGAATACCTGCTTATTGTCATCTACATAAACTGGTAGAGTTCCTGCTGGATTCATTTCTAGAAAATCGCGTCGTTTTTTCCATGGAAACTCTTCTACCATGTCAGCTTCCAAGCCATACTCTCGAATAATTAAGCGTACAAAACGTGAACTAGATGACATTGTGTTGTGATAAAGTGTGGCCATTGTACCTTTAAATATTTATCCCTTATTTTGATATGGACAACATCAATTAAAACTAATTTGTTGTATTATGTAGAGATGACGGATACAAGAGATAGTAGTAATAATCAAGTGAAATATTGTGAGATATGATGTCTGAATATTCTATAATTTTTGCAATAATTTTAGGTATCGTTGAAGGTATAACAGAATTTATACCAGTTTCGTCGACAGCACATTTATTGCTTATGAATCTTATACTGGGCATTAAATCACCAGGAGGGGATAGCTTCGTTATTTTGGTACAGCTAGGAGCTGTATCAGCTTTAATATACGCCTATTTTAATAGAATTATTATTATTTTGCGATCTATTCCTTATGATCCTGCTGCTCGTCGTTTTATGATAGCTCTATTCCTTGGATTTCTTCCTGCGGCGATTTTTGGTTTATTGTCTCATAATTTTATTAAATCAATACTATTTAAAGAAACTATCATTATGTATGTTACGTTGATTGTTGGTGGCATCATATTATGGGTAGTTGATCGTGTAAAATGGAAATCAAGATACTTTGATATTCAAAATTATCCTATATCTATTGCATTAAAAATAGGACTTTTTCAATGTTTTGCGATGATTCCTGGTACATCTCGCTCGGGTGCTACTATTGTTGGTGCATTGATTTTGGGTGCTGACAAGCGTTCAGCCACAGATTTTTCTTTCTTTTTAGCAATTCCAACAATTATTGGTGCTTGTTCATTGGATTTTTATAAAAATCGTGATATCATCATGGATAATATAGGTTTTGAAATTATTATTGGTTGTATTGCCTCTTTTATAACTGGATTAATTGTTGTTCGATCTTTGCTAAATTTCATATCAAGGCAAGGTTATGCTCCATTTGCTTTATGGAGAGTGTTGATAGGTGTTATCGGATTATTATTTGAAACTGTATTTTGATATAATATGGTTTTATAACTTCAATTCAAACACTTAAGTAAATTTCTATCAAAGCTTGAATCCTTGATTTTACACGGTTTTTGCAACGATCTTGCACACCTTTTATATGTTTTTTGCAAGTAGATTTGTGGTATAATAAGCTAGTTTTTTCCTATCTGCATCTT